>CAWBXZ010000007.1:0-254648 GCA_963792855.1 uncultured beta proteobacterium
GTACGGCTAATGTGATTAATACGGAAAAAACGACGGATAACATTCCGCCCTGCCAGATAACATACTGTGGATAACTGGCAAATCTTGCTTTTCGGCAATAGCTTGCATTACAGCACTGGATATCTGTACACGTATAACAGACGCGCGAAACATCGCAACACCCACTTCGGTCGATCCGCCAGTGAATGACGGACCGTGAAGCAAAGTGGTCAGCGTAGTGTTTACCCCCGCTTCCCCGTCTCCGGATCGGGGTGAATATTGTCCACCCAATGGACTTCTTCGGGTTTCTCGACCACCGGAATCTCCAGATTCACCACCACCGGCTCCTGGCCGCTGCGGCACAGCACGCAGGACAGCGGCTCGTCTTCGGAGGCGTTGATTTCCTGGTGCGGCACGTAAGGCGGCACGTGGATGAAATCGCCGGGGCCGGCTTCGGCGACGAACTCGAGTTGTTCGCCCCAGCGCATGCGCGCCTTGCCGCTGACGACGTAGATCACGCTTTCCACCGGACCGTGGTGGTGCGCACCGGTCTTGGCGTTGGGGTGGATCACCACCGTTCCGGCCCACAGTTTTTCCGCTCCGCAGCGCGCGTGCGTAATCGCCGCCGCACGGTTCATCCCCGGGGTCTGGGGCGTATTGGTGTCGAGATCGGTTCCTTTGACGACCCGAACGCCGTTGTACTTCCACTTGTCCTTGCTTGCCGCCATAACTTTGTCCTTTGTCTTATGTCATATATAAGAGTAATAACAACAGTATTGTCGGGATGATGATGTTCACCAATGACAGGGCGTAGTAGCCGCGCTGCCCGCCAAGCTGTGCGGTCGCGTGAAAGAATGCCGTCACGCCCGAAATCGCCAGCGCAATGCCGCCGAGGCCGTAAGTGACCGAAAACATGAACAGGCGGCTGTCGCGGTCAGTGGGCGCTAGCTTCAGGAGCTGCCAGCCGAGGTAGACCGCCAGTCCCGCATTGACCGCCAGGGGCAGGTAATAGAGCAGCATGCGATGGACCGGGGCCAGCTTCAGCTTCATGCGCGCTCCGCCTTGAGCGCGCGGCGCAGGATCCGGGCGACATGCAGGGAATTGCGCCCGGCGCCATCCCGGATCTGGTGCCGGCAACTGGTGCCGTCGGCGATCACAAGGCCCTCGTCGGGCACTTTCCTCACCGCCGGCAGCAGCGAAGCCTCGGCCATTTTCCGGCTGACCTCGTAGTGCTCCTTCTCGTAACCGAAGCTGCCCGCCATGCCGCAGCAGCTCGACTGAATGGTTTCGACCTCGAGCTCCGGCACCAGCGAGAGCACCGTGCGCGTTGCGCTCATCAGATCGAACGCTTTCTGATGACAGTGCCCGTGCAAGACCGCTTTCCGGGCCATCGGTGCGAACGCCAGATCGAATGTGCCCGCCTTGACTTCGTTGGCGATGAACTCCTCGAACAGAAAACTCCGCTGCGCCAGGTTTCGTGCGTCTTCGCCCAGATCCATCACCAGGTATTCGTCCCGTAGCGTCAACAGACAGGACGGTTCGAGGCCGATGACCGGGCAACCGCGATCGACATACGGCTTGAGCGCCTTGATCGTGCGGTTGGCCTCGTGACGCGCCTGATCGACCAGACCGCTGGCGAGAAAGGTACGGCCGCAACACAGCGGCCGCTTGTCATCGCCCGTTGCGAGCAGGTTGACGGTGTAGCCGGCCGCTTCGAGAACGGCGATGGCGGCGTTGATATTTTCCGGCTCGAACCAGCGGTTGAACGTATCGGCGAGCAATACGACTTCCCGCGTCAACTGCCCGGCCGGTGCAACCGCGGGTTGTGCAAGCGATCGTTTCGACCATTGCGGCAGGCTCCGATGGCGGCTGATGCCCACGGCTTTTTCCATCAGCGCGCGCGCGAATGGCAGGCCGGCAAACATGTTGGCAAGCCCTCCGAACCGCGACACCAGCGGCGCATAGCGCGGCAGCCAGGCGACCAGCCGCTGCCGCAGGCTCACGCCGTGACGCTGCACGTAGTGATGCAGGAACTCGGTTTTCATGCGCGCCATGTCCACGCCGGTCGGGCATTCGCGCTTGCAGCCCTTGCAACCGACGCACATCGCCATCGTCTCGTAGAGGTGTTCGGAAGTGAGCGCGTCGCGGTCCAGCTGCCCGGACAAGGCCAGGCGCAGCGTATTGGCACGCCCTCGCGTCAGGTGCTGCTCGTCACGCGTCGCCCGGTAGGACGGGCACATCGTTCCGGCGTCGAATTTGCGGCAATGGCCGTTGTTGTTGCACATTTCCACCGCCGGCCCGAGCCCGCCCCATTCGGACCAGTCCAGCACCGTCTTGATTTGCGCGACTTCATAGCCGGGCTTGTAGCGAAACAGCGCGCGGTCATCCATGCGCGATGGCTGCACGATCTTTCCGGGATTCATGATGCCGGCGGGATCGAATATGCGCTTGATCTCGCCGAGTGCGGCGGTCAATCGCGATCCGACAATCGGCTCGATCCATTCCGAGCGCACCAGCCCGTCGCCGTGCTCTCCGGAGAACGCGCCCTTGTACTCGCGCACCATGGCGCAGGCTTCTTCGGCAATGGCGCGCATCTTTTCGGCACCGTCGCGACGCATGTCGAGAATCGGCCGCACGTGCAATGTGCCAACCGAGGCATGCGCGTACCAGGTGCCGCGCGTGCCGTGCTTCTCGAATACCTCGTTCAACCGGTGCGTGTATTCGGCCAGGTGCTCCAGCGGCACCGCGCAGTCTTCGACGAAAGACACCGGCTTTCCATCGCCCTTCATCGACATCATGATGTTGAGCCCTGCCTTGCGCACTTCCCATACCGCTTTTTGCAGTGTTGCATCGGTGATCTGCACGACGCCGAATTCCTGCTCACGCATCAAGCCGACCAGTTCCTTCAGCCGGCTGAGCTGTACCTGACGATCGTCGCCGGCAAATTCCACCAACAGTATGGCGTCGGGCTCGCCCTCGACAAACTGGCGCACGGTTGCATCGAACGCCGGATTGGCACGCGCCAGGTCGATCATGGTCCGATCGACCAGTTCGACCGCATCCGGATCGAGCGCCACGATTTGCTGCGTGCACTCCATGGCCTGGTAGAAGCTCGGAAAGTGCACGACCCCGAGCACCTTGTGCGCTGGCAGGCGCGCCAGTTGCAAGGTCAGCCGCCGGGAAAACGCCAGCGTGCCTTCCGATCCGACCAGCAGGTGCGCAAGGTTGTAGTCGGCTCCCGGATGCACCATATCGATGTTGTAGCCCTGAACGCGCCGCAGCACCTTCGGCCAGCGCAGTGCAATTTCCTCAGCTTCGCGCTCGATGATCGCTTCGACTCGCCGAACCAGTTCGTTATCGCCAACGCCCGGGCCGCTTTGGCCACCGACCGGCCCGAAATGAACACTGCTGCCATCGGCAAGCCAGGCATCAATCGCCGCCACGTTGTGCACCATGTTTCCATAGCGGATCGAACGTGCCCCGCAGGAATTGTTGCCGGCCATGCCGCCGACGGTGGCCTGCGCCGAGGTCGACACATCGACCGGAAACCATCTGCCATGGGGACGCAACGCGGCGTTGAGCTGGTCGAGCACCACGCCGGGCTGGCAGGTGACCGTCTCGCCGGGAATGTCGATCCCGACAATCTTGTTCAGATATTTCGAGCAGTCGATAACGAGTGCGACGCCAACGGTCTGGCCGCACTGCGAGGTACCCGCGCCGCGCGGCAATATCGGCACGCCCTGTTCCGCGGCGATCTGGATCGCCGCACGTGCTGCGTCCTCATTCTTTGGTATGACGACGCCAATGGGGTCGAGCTGATAGATGGAGGCATCGGTCGAATACCGGCCGCGCGAGAACGCGTCAAACAGGACTTCTCCGTCGACGTGCCCGCGCAGCTTGGCCGCCAGCGCCGCAGCGGCGGGAGTCTTCTCGGACCGGGTTGCGCCTGCCGGCGCGTTCACTGCATCGGGCTTCATGGTTTCGGATCAATCATACCGGAGGTGTCCGCCCCCGACCCGGCCGGTTGTTGGCGCTGACGGTTTCGATTAACCTGCGGCGCTTGATCGCGAGGGCATGAGACATGGCACAACACTCCACGAGCGGCAGGCACTTCCTGCAAATACCCGGCCCCACCAATGTGCCCGACCGGGTGTTGCGGGCAATCGACCGCGCCACAATCGATCATCGCAGCGCAGAATTTGCCGCGCTCGGGCATGAAGTACTGCAAGGCCTGAAAGGCGTTTTCAGGACGCAACAGCCAGTGGTGATCTTTCCGGCGTCTGGCACCGGCGCCTGGGAAGCGGCGCTGGTCAATACGCTCTCGCCCGGTGACCGGGTCATCATGGCGGAGACCGGGCAGTTCGCCACCTTATGGAAAAACCTTGCCCGCAAGCTCGGGCTCAACGTCGACTTTCTTCCCGGCGACTGGCGCCATCCAGTCGATGCAGCCCTGATCGAAAGCCGGCTGGCAGCGGACAGCAAGCATGCCATCAAGGCGGTCTGCGTTGTCCACAATGAAACCTCTACCGGGGTTGCCAGCGATATTGCCGCGGTGCGCAGTGCGATCGACAAGGCCGGACATCCAGCGCTGCTCATGGTGGACACGATTTCTTCTCTTGCATCGATTGACTACCGGCACGACGCGTGGGGGGTCGACGTGACGGTGGCCGGCTCGCAGAAAGGCCTCATGCTGCCGCCGGGTTTGTCGTTCAACGCCATCAGCGAAAAGGCACTGACCGCTTCCGGCGAGGCGAAACTGCCGCGCGCTTACTGGGACTGGCAGGACATGCTTGCTGCCAACAAGAACGGATTTTTTCCCTATACGCCTGCCACCAACCTGCTCTACGGCCTGCGCGAAGCGCTGTTGATGCTGAACGAAGAAGGGCTTGCCAATGTGCTTGCACGGCACGCCCGCCATGCGGAGGCCACCCGCCGCGCCGTTCGCGGCTGGGGCCTGGACATCGTGTGCCAACAGCCGGAGGCGTATAGCAACTCGCTCACGGCCGTGATGCTGCCCGACGGGCAGGACGCCGACAAACTCAGGCGCATCATCCTCGAACGCTTCAACATGTCGCTGGGAACCGGGCTTGGCAAGTTCGCCGGCAAGGTATTCCGCATCGGCCACCTCGGCGACTTCAACGACCTGACACTGGCTGGCACGCTGGCGGGCGTCGAGATGGGCCTGTCGCTGGCAAATGTTCCGCACCGGAATGCCGGGGTAAGTGCGGCACTGGAGTTCCTCGCCGCTCGTTAACGCGGGTCAGGTTCCCGTTGCAATGCTGAGAACCTCGGCATCTACTGCCGACGCGCGTGTCAGGCGGTCGCGAATCGCTACCCACTCCGGCAGCGCCGGCACCGCCTCGACAATAATCAGCCCGCACCCGGCGCTGTCCATGCGCCGCAGAAGGCCGTACAAATGATGCGCGTATTCTTCCGGTGTCTGCGGCGCAACCTGCCACAGGGCCGCGCGCGTATTCGACGGCCGGCCGCGGCGCGCCAATACGGCAACCGGGCAATTCGATGCTTCGCGGCGCAGCAGGCTGTCGAGCTCTTCCGGATCGACCACCCTCAGCGGCGTTCGGGGTGCGTAGTGCGACGGCAATGACCCGGATACCCGCGGCGACGTTGCCACAGGCGGCACGACTTCGGATTGCAGCGTTTCGGCAATCTGCTCGGCGGTGATCTTGCCGGGCCGCAGGACGACCGCCCGCGAATTGCGGAAAGCCACGATGGTCGACTCGATACCGACCGGACAATCGCCGCCATCGAGGATGTAGTCAACTGCATCGCCGAGTTCTTCGCGAACATGCGCAGCGCTGGTCGGCGACAAATGGCCGAACCGGTTTGCCGACGGTGCGGCGATCGCACCATCAAAGGCCAGCAACAGGCGATGCGCTACCGGATGCGACGGCACGCGCAACGCGATCGTGCTCTGGCCGCCGGTGAGTTCACCCGCCACGTGCGCGGCACGTGGCAACACCATGGTGAGAGGACCCGGCCAGTAGGCTTCAGCCAGCAGCCACGCCTCGCGTGGTACAACGCTGGCCCAATGCTTCAGGCCAGCCGTATCGGCCAGGTGCACGATCAGCGGGTGATCGGCCGGGCGCTGCTTGGCAGCAAAAACTTTCCGGATTGCCGACACATTCGACGCATCCGCACCGAGTCCGTAGACCGTTTCCGTCGGGAAGGCAACGAGCTTTCCGGCGCGCAGCACCGCAACCGCCTTCTCGATCTGCTCATCGGAAACTTCGACTTCTTTCAGCATGAATCAATCACCGAAAAATCTACGCGCAATCACGCAACTCCTCCGCAGTGGCAATTCCGGCACGCCCCGGAGATCCCGCCTGACCAATTCGACGCGAGCGTGCCGAAGCGGGTCCGCACCGCACCCGCCGCGAGCTGCTCCGCGTCACCGCACCAGACCGCTCACTCCGTCAGTAACCTGAGTGCTTCTTCATACTTCGCAGCAGTCCTGACCACGATGTCATCGGGCAGCGCCGGGGCCGGCGGCTGCTTGTTCCAGTTTTGCGCCTCCAGCCAGTCGCGCACGAACTGCTTGTCGAACGACGGCGGACTGGAACCGACTCGATACTGCTCACGTGGCCAGAAGCGCGATGAATCGGAAGTGAGTGCCTCATCGATCAGGTACAACTTGCCCGCCGCGTCGACGCCAAATTCGAACTTCGTATCGGCGATGATGATACCGCGTTCGGCTGCGTATGCGGCGGCCTCGCTGTAGAGCGCAATCGCCTTGTCGCGGACCTGCATCGCGTAGTCAGCGCCAACCAGCTTTTCGACCGCCTCAAAGTCGATATTCTCATCGTGGGTGCCGACAGCCGCCTTGGTCGATGGCGTGAAAATCGGCGACGGCAGTTTCTCCGCTTCACGCAGGCCGGCCGGCAAGGCGATACCGCAGATGGCCTGCGTCTTCTGATAATCCTTCCAGCCGGAGCCGGCGACGTAGCCGCGCACGATCGCTTCCACCGGCAACGGCTTGAGCCGCCGCACGACCATGGCGCGTTCAGCAACCTGGTCTGCCTCATCCGGCGCAACGACCGACTCGGGACGAGTCGGCAGCAGGTGATTCGGAATGATGTGCGCCAGCCGGTGAAACCAGAACGTCGACATGGCCGTCAGCATGCGCCCCTTGCCCGGCACCGGTGTCGGCAGAATGACGTCGAACGCAGACAGGCGGTCGGTTTGCACGACCAGCAAACGCTCGGCATCGATTTCGTAAATGTCGCGTACCTTGCCACGGTACAGAAACGGCAGCGATTTGAGATTCGTTTCGAGCACGCTGGCGGACATGGGCATGATAAAGACCTGGCTTCCTCAGACCGGCTGCAACGGCGATTCGGCGCGCGCAGCAACGAGTGTGGACTTGATTTCGAACGCAGTACGCAACGCCGCGTCTGCTTGCTGCGACAGCACCGTAACGTGGCCCATTTTGCGGCCCGGACGCGGGGTGCTCTTGCCGTATAGGTGCAGTTTCGCCGTCCGGTGGCGCAAGACCTTGTCCCAGGGCGGCGTCTGCCGTGCCCACAGATCACCCAGAAGATTCAGCATCACGGCAGGACAGAGCAGCGACGTGTCGCCCAGCGGCAGCGAGCACATGACGCGCACCTGTTGTTCGAACTGCGAGGTGACGCACGCATCGATGGTGTAGTGACCGCTGTTGTGCGGCCGCGGTGCAATCTCGTTGACCAGCAAGCGGCCGTCGTCAACGACAAAATACTCAACACAGAGCACCCCGCGATAGTCGAGTTTTTTCGCAAGATCGATGGCACGGCTGCGGGCATCGGCGGCAATTTCGGCCGGCACGCGGGCCGGCACGATGGATACGTCGAGGATGCCGTTGGCATGATGATTTTCGGACACCGGAAAAGTGGTGACCTCGTCGTCAAGACCACGGCAGACAACCACCGAAACTTCCTTGTCGAGCGCGAGAAATTTCTCGAGCACGCACGGCTCGGATTGAAGGCTGCGGAATGCTGCTTCGAGTTCACCGCGCGAGCCAACGCGAACCTGGCCCTTGCCGTCGTAACCGAACCTGCTCACCTTCAGCACGCCGGGCAGGAGCCCGTCGATTTCCGCTGCGGCCAGATCGGCTTCCGAGCGGATGACTGCGAACGGCGCGACGCCGAAACCGTGCTCGTTCAGAAAGAGTTTTTCGCGAATCCGGTCCTGTGCAATGGCCACGCTCCGGGCTGCGGGACTGACAATACAGCGCTCGGAAAGGCGTTGCAGGCTTTCGGCCGGAACGTTTTCGAATTCGGTGGTCGCGGCGGCACAGTGTTCGGCCATCTCGGCCAGCGCATCGCCGTCGGTATACTCTGCCTGCAGTTGCCGGTCGGCAACGGTGCCGGCCGGGCTGTCGGCACCCGGATCGAGCACCATGACCTTGTAACCCATGCTTTGCGCGGCCATCGTGAACATCCGGCCAAGCTGGCCGCCGCCGAGCAAACCAAGCCAGGCGCCGGGGGCGATTATTTCTGATCGATTGTTTGCTTCCCGGGTCATTTCTTCGCCGGTGTTTTCTTTTTCGCTTTTGGCAACTGCATCGCCCTGACCCGGGTTCGTTGCCGCGACCGGAATACCGCAAGTTTGCGTGCCAGCGCCGCGTTGGTGTTGGCGAGAACGGCGACCGCAAACAGCGCCGCGTTGGCAGCGCCTGCTTCGCCAACCGCAAATGTTGCGACCGGGATGCCTTTCGGCATCTGGGCAATCGACAACAGCGAATCGAGGCCACGCAGCGCGCGGGAGGTCACCGGCACGCCCAGTACCGGTAATGTGGTTTTGGAAGCGATCATTCCCGGAAGGTGCGCGGCGCCCCCGGCACCCGCGATGACGATTTGCAAGCCGCGCGAAGCGGCCGTTTCGGCGTAGCGAAACATCTCGTCGGGCGTGCGATGTGCCGACACGACGCGCGCTTCATACGGCACCTTGAACTCGTCGAGAACGAGCGCCGTATGCTGCATGACATTCCAGTCGCTGTCGCTTCCCATGACAACGCCGACCAGCGGCGCTTTCGATTTGCTTGCTCGTTTCATCATCAGGCCAATTTCCGTGGCGCCGGCCGCTACCGGTTATCTATTCCTTGCCGAAGTTCGGCAAACTCGAACTATGCCGTCCCGTGTCTTCGGTATACGGATAGCGCACATGTCCGTATCGAATCAGCAATACCGCGCCGGCAATCAACAGAATGGACGCCGCAACACCCATCAAATGCCACACGTCAAGTTCCTTCACGTCGAGTATGACGAAGCGCGCCAGCGCAACCATCGCGATGTAGAGCGGAAACCGCACCGGCAGTTTCCCGGACTCGTAGTACAGCCCGACCATCGTCAGCACTTCCAGATACAGGAACATCAACAACAGATCAGCGAGAGTGACCGCCGCATTGTTTATCATCAGCAGTACTTCGTGATATCCCGCAACAACGGTTGCGATCCCGATAACCATCAGGCCGATGTTCTCGACGATCTCGAGCGCAACACGCGCATAACGCGCTACGCGCCTTTTGGTCGGCATGCCAGTCAGGCCGTCACGGTCGCGTACTCGCCCTTTGCATACCGCTCGGCGATCTTCTCCAGTGCAACCGGCTTGATCTTCTGGGCGTTGCCGGCAGTGCCGAATGCCTCAAACCGGGCCTTGCAGATCGACTTTGCGGCAAGCGTCGCCGGCTTGAGGTACTTGCGCGGGTCGAATTCGCCCTTCTTCTCATTGAACGTGCGGCGGATCGCACCGGTCATTGCAAGGCGGATATCCGTGTCGATATTGATCTTGCGCACGCCGTGCTTGATACCCTCCTGGATTTCTTCCACCGGCACGCCATAGGTTTCCTTCATCTCGCCGCCGTTCTCGCGAATCACCTTCAGCCAGTCCTGCGGCACGCTGGAGGAGCCGTGCATGACCAGGTGCGTGTTGGGGATCTTCGCGTGGATCGCCTTGATTCGGTCGATTGCCAGAATGTCGCCGGTGGGTTTGCGCGTGAACTTGTAGGCGCCGTGGGACGTTCCGATGGCAATGGCGAGCGCATCGACACCGGTTTGCGCGACGAAATCAGCGGCCTGGTCGGGATCGGTCAATAACATGTCGTGGGTGAGGGCGCCTTCGGCCCCTGAGCCGTCTTCCTTGCCGGCCGTCATGGTTTCCAGCGAGCCGAGACAGCCGAGTTCGCCTTCGACCGACACGCCCACGCAGTGGGCCATGTCCACAACGCGACGCGTAACGTCCACGTTGTATTCGAAGGATGCGGGCGTTTTCATGTCCTCTTTGAGCGATCCGTCCATCATGACGCTGGAAAAACCGGAGCGGATGGAGCGCTGGCACACGGCCGGAGATCCGCCGTGATCCTGGTGCATGACAATCGGAATGTGGGGATACTCTTCGATGGCCGCGAGAATGAGATGGCGCAGGAACGGTTCGCCGGCATAGGCGCGGGCGCCCGCCGACGCTTGCATGATTACCGGGCTGGCGGTTTCGTCGGCAGCCTGCATGATTGCCTGAACCTGCTCCAGATTGTTGACGTTGAACGCCGGTACCCCGTAGCCGTTCTCCGCTGCATGATCGAGTAGTTGCCTCATCGAGACCAGTGCCATGGTTGCAATATCTCCCTGTTATGAATAATTACGGGCGACGATCCTCGCCGACTCTTACGATTTTCATGGTGTTGGTACCCCCGCTCGATCCGATCGGCTCGCCAAAAGTGACGACAATCAGATCGCCGTGGGAAACGACACCTGCTTTTACCAGTTTTTCTTCCGCTTCCTTCAGCATCAGGTCCAGTTCGTGGCCACGATAATCGATCATCAGCGGGAAAACGTCGCGATACAGACTGAGCCGGTAGCGCGTCGTAATCTCCGGCGTAAGCGCGTAAATCGGAACGCCCGAATTGTGGCGGGATATCCACAGTGCCGTGGAACCGGATTGGGTCAGGGCGGCAATCGCCTTGACCTTGAGATGATACGCGGTAAACAACGCGGCCATTGCGATCGACTGGTCGACACGTGTGAACACGCGATCCAGAAAATGCGTATCCAGCGTCACCTCATCGGTCTTTTCCGCTTCCAGGCAGATGCGCGACATCGCTTCCACCGTTTCCACCGGGTACTTGCCGGCCGCCGTTTCCGCCGACAACATCACGGCGTCCGTGCCGTCCAGAACTGCGTTGGCCACGTCGGAGACTTCCGCGCGGGTCGGCACCGGGCTCGTTATCATCGACTCCATCATCTGCGTAGCGGTGATGGTGAGCTTGTTGTGGTCGCGCGCGGTGCGGATCAGCTTTTTCTGCAGCCCCGGTACCGCCGCGTCACCGACTTCCACCGCGAGGTCGCCTCGCGCGACCATGATGCCATCGCTGGCCTTGAGCATGTCGTCCATGGCATTTACCGCTTCGGCCCGTTCCATCTTGGCGATGATGACAGCATGGCCGCCGGCCGCCCGCATCAACTCGCGCGCCATGTACATGTCGGCACCGCTCTTGGGAAAGGATACGGCGAGAAAATCCGCTTTCATCTCCACCGCCGTGCGGATGTCTTGCATATCCTTGGCAGTCAGCGCCGGGGCCGTCAGTCCGCCCCCCTGCCGGTTGATGCCTTTGTTGTTTGACAACACGCCGCCAACCCGGACTGCGGTAACGATCTCAAGTCCGGAGACCTTGCGCACATCCAGCACCAGGCGCCCGTCATCGAGCAACAAGACGTCACCGGCGCGCACATCCCGGGTGAGTTCCCGGTAGTCGAGGCCGACCCGTTCCTGGTCGCCCAGGTCGCAACCGGCATCCAGAATGAAGGTATCGCCCTTCTTGAGCGTGATCTTTCCGGATTTGAACTTCCCGATGCGGATTTTCGGTCCCTGAAGGTCGCACATGATGCCGATGGTGCGCTCCAGCGCTTGCGCCGCCTCGCGCACCACCGCCGCCCGATGCAAATGCTCCTCGCGCGTGCCGTGGGAGAAATTCATTCTCACGACGTCCACGCCGGCCGCGATCATCTGCGTGATCACTTTCTTGCTGGTGGACGCCGGGCCTAGCGTGGCGACAATCTTGGTTCTGCGGCTCATGTCTGCGGTCTACTGTTCTGGCGGTGTCGAGGAGCGACGTTCGAGGATTTCAACGGCCGGCAACTTACGGCCTTCGAGAAATTCCAGGAAAGCGCCCCCGGCCGTGGAGATGTAATCGATCTTGTCCGAAATGCCGTACTTCGCAATCGCTGCGACGGTGTCGCCGCCGCCAGCGATCGAGTATCCCTTCGAGTCCGCAATCGCGTGAGCGAGCGTTTTCGTGCCTTCACCGAATTGATCGAATTCGAACACGCCCAGCGGGCCGTTCCAGACAATGGTCCCCGCCTTGGCCATCAGGCCGGCCACCCTTTTCGCGCTCTCGGGCCCGAAGTCCAGGATCATGTCTTCGTCTTCAATGGCATCGACTTTCTTCACGCTCGCCTTGGCATCGGCGGAGAACTCGCGCGCGCAAACCACATCGACAGGCAATGGCACGTTGGCTCCGCGATCCGCAGCGGTATCCATGATCTTCCGGGATTGCGCGACCAGGTCGGTTTCAACAAGCGACTTGCCAACGTTCCAGCCCTTGGCGAGCAGAAAGGTATTGGCAATCCCGCCACCGACGATGAGTTGATCGACTTTCTTCGCGAGTTCGTCGAGCACTGTGAGTTTCGTCGAAACCTTGGAACCGGCGACGATTGCAATGAGCGGTCGCGCCGGCTCTTTGAGCGCGCGTGACAATGCCTCCAGTTCGGCGCTCATCAACGGGCCGGCGCAGGCGACGGGCGCAAAGCGCGCTACACCATGGGTGCTGGCTTGCGCGCGATGCGACGTGGCAAAGGCATCGTTTACGTAAATGTCGCATAGCGCCGCCATTTTTCTCGACAGCCCTTCGTCGTTGCTCTTTTCACCCTTGTTGACCCGGCAATTCTCCAGCAGGACGACCTGTCCTGGCTTGACGTCAACGCCATCCACCCAGTCCTGCCGGAGTTCCACGGTGGCGCCCAGTAATGCGCCGAGGCGGGTGGCAACGGGGGCAAGCGAATCAATCGGCCTGAGTTCCCCCTCTTTCGGGCGTCCGAGATGGGACATGACCATCACCGCCGCACCGGCATCAACGGCGGCCCGGATGCCGGCAAGAGATGCCCGTATGCGGGTGTCATCGGTGATGCCGCCTTCGCTTGTCCTGCGGCACGTTCAGATCGGCGCGAATAAGCACGCGCTTGCCGCCCAAATCAAGTTCGCTCATCCGGAGAAACGACATGTTCGCGATGCTTCCTCTGACTGTTCAAAGAGTGGACAAAAACTACAAGGGCACAGGATGGTCACCCTGTGCCCTGTGTGACCCTTGATGCGCCGTCCTACTTTGCTTTCATCAGCGCCATCGTGGTATCGAGCATACGGTTCGAGAAACCCCACTCGTTGTCGTACCAGGAACACACTTTGACCAGAGTGCCTTCGGATACCTTGGTCAACGTTGCGTCGAAAATCGACGATGATGCGTTGTGGTTGAAATCCACCGAAACCAGGGGCGCATCGGTATATTCGAGGATACCCTTGAGCGCACCTTCCGAGGCTGCTTTTACAACGCCGTTGACTTCTTCAACGGTGGTCGCACGCTTGGCCACAAACACCAGATCCACGACCGAAACATTGATGGTCGGTACGCGAATCGCGAAACCATCGAGCTTGCCGTTCAACTCCGGCAAAACCAGGCCGACTGCGGCAGCCGCGCCAGTCTTGGTCGGAATCATCGACATGGTGGCTGACCGGGCCCGCCTGAGGTCGGAGTGATAGACGTCGGTCAGCACCTGATCGTTGGTATAGGAATGGATGGTCGTCATCAGCCCGTTCACCATGCCGATGCTGTCATTGACCGCCTTGACCAGCGGCGCGAGACAGTTCGTGGTGCAGGACGCATTCGATATGACCGTGTGCTTGCTGCTGAGCACGCCGTGGTTGACGCCATAGACAACGGTCGCGTCGACGTCCTTGCCGCCGGGGGCGGATATGATGACTTTCTTCGCACCCCCTGCAATATGGGCTTGCGCCTTTGCCTTGCTGGCAAAAAGACCGGTGCACTCCAGAACCACATCGATGCCGAGTTTCTTCCAGGGAAGATCCGCGGGGTTGCGTTCCGCCAGCACGGCAATCTTGTCGCCGTTGACCAGCAAGTGGTCTTTTTCTACCGACACGGTCCCGGGGAAACGGCCATGCGCGGTGTCATATTGGGTCAGATGGGCATTGGTATCGGCGTCGCCCAGATCATTGATTGCGACAATTTCAATGTCGTGTTTCTTGCCGCCCTCGTAATGGGCTCGAAGAATATTCCGGCCGATACGCCCGTATCCATTAATGGCAACACGAACCGCCATCGCTTAGCTCCCTGTTGATTAAAAGCGAATTTTACTGCACTCCCAACCGCGATCATAGGGATCATCGGTGACTTGCCGCTGCCATATTTGCTTTTCTCACGGCACACCCATATTCTCCGAAGAACAAGACGCCCCCCAGGGGCGCACTGACGCTTGTCGCCCGACAACGCTCGGGCAACCTACGTTGCGGTTAAAGAATCGTACCTAACTGAGGAGGAGCACATCATGAACTGGCGTATCTGGAAACCGGTATTGTCGACTTGCCTGCTGGCGATAGCGTTGTCAGGGTGCTCTCGCGATGAACCCGGTCAAGTCGAGGTGCTGCACTGGTGGACATCCGGCGGCGAGGCACGCTCGGTCGCCGAACTGAAGAAGATGCTCGAAGAGCGGGGCGACACCTGGAAGGACTTCGCTGTTGCCGGCGGCGGCGGTGAAACGGCAATGACGGTGCTCAAATCCAGGGTCGTTTCCGGCAATCCTCCGACCGCTGCACAGGTCAAAGGCCCCGGGATTCAGGAGTGGGCACGCGAGGGCGTGCTGGCCAACCTCGACGACGTCGCGAAGGCTGGTGACTGGGACAACCTGCTGCCAGGCGTCGTGAGCAATGTCATGAAATACGACGGCCATTACGTCGCCGTGCCGGTCAATGTGCACCGTGTCAACTGGATGTGGGCCAATCCGGAGGTATTCGCGAAAGCAGGCGCTGAAATACCGACCACCTGGGAGACGTTCGCGGTGGCCGCCGACAAGATCCAGAAGGCCGGTTTCATTGCGGTCGCGCATGGCGGACAGCCCTGGCAGGACGCCACCCTGTTTGAATCCATCGCGCTGGGCACAGGCGGCGCCGAATGGTATCGGAAGGCCTTCGTGGATCTCGATCAGGGTGCCCTGAACAGCCCGGCGATGACAAAATCGTTCGAAACGCTGCGCATGGTGCAGACATACATCGACAAGGATGCCGCCAACCGCGACTGGAATCTGGCGACGGCAATGGTCATCAACGGCAAAGCCGCCATGCAGTTCATGGGCGACTGGGCGAAGGGCGAATTCACGGCCGCCGGCAAGGCGCCGGGTACCGACTATGTCTGCGCGCCGGCTCCCGGTACCGACGGTGCTTTTACGTTCAACATCGACAGTTTCATCATGTTCGAACAGAAGGACGATGCCGCGAAGACAGCCCAGGCGCACCTGGCAGAGGCCATCATGGATCCCAAGTTTCAGGAAATCTTCAATCTGAACAAGGGTTCGATTCCGGTTCGGCTGGGCATGGACCTGACCGATTTTGACCAATGCGCAAAAGACTCGGCGGCACAGTTCGCGTCGGCATCGGCGGACAAGACGCTGGTGCCGAGCTGGGCCCATGAAATGGCTATGCCGCCCGCCAACAAGGGCGCCATGTTCGACGTTGTCACGGCCTTCATGAATACGCCAGACATGACAGCGACGGCAGCGACTGAAAGAATGGCAGCGGCCGGAAAGCTGTAGGCTATCTTCGCCGGGATGCAGCGCACGTGTTCAAACCTGCGCTGCATCTTTGCGCGATCAAGCCACTGAACACGAGATGATGGAAACCGGAGCTTCCGGGAAGCTGGTCCATCCGCAACGGCGTTGGGGGGATTACATTGAGAATGCCCTGCCGAAGGTCGTACTCGGACCAACGCTGCTGTGTGCCCTGGTCTTCGTCTACGGCTTTATTCTCTGGACGGGCTGGCTCTCCTTCACCGACTCCAGGCTGTTACCGCGCTATGAGCTGGCCGGTATCGTCCAGTACATCAGCCTGTTTCAGAACGAGCGCTGGTGGACGGCGCTCGGAAATCTCGGCATTTTCGGCAGCTTGTTCATCGGGGTTTGCCTGGTAACAGGACTACTGCTCGCGATTTTGCTCGATCAGCGGATACGCGCAGAAGGCTTTCTGCGTGCCATTTACCTTTATCCGATGGCATTGTCTTTCATCGTTACCGGAACTGCGTGGCGGTGGATTCTCAATCCGGGCCTGGGGTTGCAGAATCTGGTCCGCCAGCTGGGGTTCGAGAGCTTCACGTTCGATTGGATCGTTACGCCCGGAATGTCAATCTACACCGTTGTCATTGCCGGCGCGTGGCAGTCCACCGGATTCGTGATGGCACTGTTTCTGGCGGGCCTGCGTGGTGTGGACGACGCAATCATCAAGGCGGCCCAGGTAGACGGTGCGTCTGCGACCCGTATCTATACCAGCATCATCATCCCTTCGCTGCGTCCCGTTTTCTTCAGTTCACTGATCATTCTTTCGCACATCGCCATCAAGAGTTTCGACCTGGTGATGGCGCTGACCGGAGGCGGGCCGGGTTTTTCGTCCGACCTGCCGGCAACGTTCATGTACACGTTTGCCTTTAACCGCAACCAGATCGGTTTGGGTGCGGCCAGTGCAATGATCATGCTGATGACCGTGGTCGCGATACTCGTGCCCTTGATGTACGCGGAAACACGCAGAGGGCACCATGGACGATAGTGGCAATGGCTGACGGACACTACGCCCAAACGGCGGGATCGCACTTCGTCGGGCGCATCGTGATTTACGCATTGCTCGTGGTGTTTGCGCTGTACTACCTGATGCCGCTGTTCGTCATGATCACGACTTCGCTGAAGACGCTCGATGACATCCGTACCGGCAATCTCATTTCGCTTCCTCGCGAAATCAGTTTCGATGCGTGGGTAAAGGCGTGGAGCTCGGCGTGTTCCGGCGTCTCATGTAACGGACTGAAAGGCAATTTCCTCAATTCGGTGAGTTTTGTCTTGCCGGCGGTAGCGATCTCGACGCTGATCGGTGCTTTCAACGGCTACGTACTGACGATGTGGAGATTCCGCGGCAGCGACGTGTTGTTTACATTGCTGCTGATTGGCTGCTTTATTCCGTTTCAGGTCGTACTGTTGCCAATGGCCCAAACACTCGGCTACCTTGGAATCGCAAACTCGATTCCAGGACTGATATTTGTCCACGTTGTTTACGGCTTGGCATTCACGACGCTCTTCTTTCGCAATTTCTATGTCACCGTGCCGCCGGATCTGACGAAGGCAGCACGTATTGACGGCGCCGGTTTTTTCACCATCTTCTGGCGCATCATCCTGCCGCTTTCCCCGGCGATTATTGTTGTAAGCGTTATCTGGCAGTTCACTCAGATCTGGAACGATTTTCTGTTTGGCGTCGTCTTTTCTTCCGGAGAGCGACAGCCGATTACAGTGGCGCTGAACAATCTGGTCAATACCTCTACCGGCGTCAAGGAATACAACGTCGACATGGCGGCGGCAATCATCGCCGGCTTGCCCACCCTGTTCGTTTACATTGTTGCCGGCAAATACTTTCTGCGTGGCCTGACCGCCGGCGCCGTCAAAGGATAGTTCTCAATGAGCGCGCTCTCGATAAGGGACGTCAAAAAACGCTACGGACCAGTCGAAGTCCTGAAAGGGATCAATATCGACGTCGAAGACGGTGAATTCCTCATTCTGGTAGGGCCGTCGGGCTGCGGAAAGTCGACATTGCTCAACATGATTGCAGGCCTCGATACGATCTCCAGCGGAGAGATTGCCATCGGTGGCCGCGTCGTAAACAACCTGTCACCAAAGGACCGCGACATAGCGATGGTGTTTCAGTCGTATGCCCTTTATCCGAACATGACGGTGCGCAACAACATTTCTTTCGGCTTGAAGATCCGCAAAGTCCCGAGGGAACAACAGGAAGAAACCGTCAATCGGGTGAGCAAGTTGCTGCAGATCGAAGCGCTGCTCGACCGGATGCCATCGCAGCTTTCCGGCGGCCAGCGCCAGCGTGTCGCAATGGGCCGGGCCCTCGCGCGTGATCCTGCGCTGTTCCTGTTTGATGAACCGCTGTCCAATCTGGACGCCAAGCTGCGCGTGGAGATGCGCGCCGAGATCAAACTGCTGCACGAACGGCTCAAGGCAACCATCGTTTACGTGACGCACGACCAGATCGAAGCGATGACGCTTGGCGACCGGATTGCCGTGATGAAATCGGGGGAAGTGCATCAGCTTGCGAGTCCGCAAGAGGTGTATGACGATCCGGCCGATCTTTTCGTCGCCGGGTTTATCGGTTCACCGCCGATGAACCTGATACGCGCGCCCGTTGCAAAACACGACGGCGGCGTCGGCGTTAACTTGCGTAATGGAGGTGAGACGTTCTTTTTCCCCGCACCGGAAGCGATACAGGACGGCTTGTCGAAATGGACCGGCAGCGATGTCATTGTCGGCATCCGGCCGGAGCAGATCAGTGACGAAATATCGCGCGGCCTGGCCCGGGAGGGCCATGTCAAACGACGAGCCAAAGTCGAAGTCGTGCACCCCACCGGCCCGGATACGTTGATACTGATTGAACTCAACGACACACCGGTTACCTGCCGCGTTCATCCGGAAACAATGGTTCGCAGCGGACAGATGACGGAGCTCATGTTCGACTTGTCCAAGCTCGTTTTCTTTGATCCGGAAACCGAAAAGCGGATTCGCTAGCAGCGCCGCCTAAGCGTCGGCGCGCCGGGATTTTTTCACACCGAACTACATCAGAAGCGTCGCCAGTCCTCTGAGCGCCGGTGTCCTGGCGACAATGACATAAGTCGGGATGCCTGACAGGTAGGCGCAATAACGCCCCTTGTCTTCGAAACGCTGACGAAATTCCGAACGGTCCAGGTAATCGCCGAGCTTCGGAACGATACCCCCGCCAATGAATATGCCGCCGCGCGCGCCCAATGTGACCGCAACATTGGCCGCAGCCGTGCCAAGCGCCCCGCAAAAAATATCGACTGTTTCGCGGCATCTTGCATCGCTGCCATCCAGGGCCCGGTCAGTAATCCGCTCCGGCTCGAGAGTTTTCGGCGTTTCGTTTTCGAGCTCGCACAGCGCCCGATAGATGTTCGCCAGTCCCATGCCACTGAGTAGCCGCTCGATCGAGACATGCGTGCCGTATTCACGGCGCAGCACACGCAGAATCTGGTCTTCCCGCTCGTTCGCCGGACTGAAGGCGACGTGCCCGCCTTCGCCCTGCAAGGGCACCCAGCGGCCTGCATCGCGCAACAAACCCGAAACGCCGAGACCGGTACCGGGGCCAATGACACCAATCGCGCTTCCATCCACGGGCGCACCGCGGCCCACCTGGCGTTTTTCGTCCTCACCGAGAATCGGCAGGGAAAGCGCCAGCGCGGTGAAGTCATTGATTACATGCAACTGGTCAAGGCCAAGCGCATCGCGCGTCGCAGACACCGAGAACGACCAGGGGCCATTGGTCAGGCAAATCGTGTCTTCGGTAACGGCCGTTGCCACATCGAACGCGCCGACCCGAACGACCGGGTCGCCAACCAGCCCAAGGTAGTGGCGAACCGCTTCGACTGGCCCGGGAAAATCGCGGCAGCGCAGATTGTGTTCTTGCCGCACCTTGGTTTCGCCCTTCGGCACCAGGGCAAAACGCGCATTCGTCCCGCCGATATCCGCCACCAATGCCAGATTCGCCACGTTCATTGCGGTCCGGCAGCGCCCATTCAGGCTTTCAGCGTGCTTTCAACGGCAGCAACAACGGCATCGGCCGTAATGCCGAAATAGGCATACAACTCGCCTCCCGGAGCCGATTCGCCGAAGGAATCGATGCCTACGACAGCACCTTCCAGACCGACATACTTGCGCCAGAAATCCGTCACGCCGGCTTCGACCGCCACTCGCGGCAAACCGTGAGGCAACACACTGTTGCGATATGCGGCGTCCTGGCGATCAAACACGTCGGTGGACGGCATCGACACGACACGCACCGCAATACCCTTGTCTGCCAGGGCGCGCTGTGCATCCATGGCCAGCGCCAGCTCGGATCCGGTCGCAATGATGACCGCGGCCGGATTGTCAGCATCAGCAAGCACGTAACCGCCCCGGCGTATCTGTTCGATCTGCGCTGCCGAGCGCTGCTGGTGGGGAACGCCCTGGCGTGTGAGTAACAGCGAGGTCGGACCGTTGCGACGCTCGATCGCCACAGACCACGCGACGGCGGTTTCCACCGCGTCACACGGCCGCCACACGTCCAGGTTCGGAATCTGTCTCAGGGTCGTTGCGTGTTCAACTGGCTGGTGGGTCGGACCGTCTTCTCCCAGACCGATCGAATCATGGGTAAAAACGAATATGCTGCCCGCGCCCATCAGCGCCGCAACACGAAGTGCATTGCGGCAGTAATCGGAGAAAACAAGAAAAGTACCGCCATAGGGTATGCATCCGCCGTGCAGGACGATGCCATTCATGATCGCCGCCATGCCGAACTCGCGCACGCCGTAAAAGACATAATTCCCGCCGGGCTCGGTAATCGATTTCGATCCTGACCACATGGTGAGATTGGAACCAGCCAGATCAGCCGAACCGCCGACGAGTTCGGGAAGCAACGGTGCGAATGCTTCGAGCGCATTTTGCGAAGCCTTGCGGGTAGCAACTTTCTCTGCCTTCTTTGCGATGCCGGAAATAATGGCGTCGCTCCTGGATCGCCACTGAGCTGGCAATTCGCCTTTCGCACGCCGTTTGAATTCCGCCGCTTCATCGGGAAATTTGCGCGCGTAGGCATCGAGCAATTGATTCCATTCGGTTTCCAGTTTGGCTCCTTGCTGGCGACCGTCCCACCCGGCATAGATGTCGTCCGGAATCGCGAAGGGCGGGTGCGACCAGCCCAGCGCCTTTCGCGTGGCTGCGACTTCATCGTCTCCCGAGTGCCGCGCCATGTGCCGCGCCGGTGCCCTGTTTGTTAGGCGAACCTTTGCCGATGCTGGTCTTGCAACAGATCAGCGATGGTTTTTCGATTACCGAACGGGCTTCGGCGATGGCGCGATCAACGGCGTCCGGATCATGCCCGTCGACGCCGTCAATGACATGCCAACCATAAGCTTCGAAGCGCTTGTGCGTCTCGTCGGAAAACCACAGACTGATATGCGCCTTGTCGGAATCGATGGAAATGCCGTTGTCGTCGTACAGCACGACAAGCTTGCCCAGACCGAGCACACCGGCCAACGAACACGCTTCGTGCGAGATGCCTTCCATCAGGCAGCCGTCACCGACAAAGGCATAGGTATGATGATCAACGATATCGAAGCCGGGCCGGTTGAATTCGCTACCGAGCAATCTTTCCGCGATTGCCATGCCAACGGCATTGGCCAGACCCTGCCCCAACGGCCCGGTGGTGGTTTCCACCCCCGGCGTTACGCCGTATTCGGGGTGTCCCGGCGTCTTGGAGTGCAGTTGCCGGAATGCCTTGATCTGTTCCATCGGCAGTTCATACCCGCTCAGGTGCAACACCGCGTACAGCAGCATCGAGCCATGGCCATTCGACAGCACGAACCGATCGCGGTTGGCCCACGCCGGATTGGCAGGATTGTGGCGCAGGTATTTGCGCCACAGGACTTCGGTGATATCAGCCATGCCCATCGGCATACCCGGGTGTCCGGAGTTAGCCTTTTGCACTGCGTCCATTGCCAGCACGCGGATGGCATTGGCCAATTCAGTTCTGTTCGCCATTGGTCCTCTTCCAGGAAAACAAAATCCCGGAACGGGTGTTCCGGGATCGATCGGCGCCCGGGATTTCCCGGCTCCGGGAGCGGCCATATTCTATCTCAGGCAATGCCGGTCTCGCGCCAAGCCTGTCAATCGTCGGTACGGCGTGGCGCCTTGAGCCCCAATTGTTTGATTTTGCGGTACAGATGCGTGCGCTCCAGCCCGGCACGCGTCGCAACCCGGGACATATTGCCGTTCTCCCGGTTGAGGTGGTACTCAAAGTAGATGCGCTCGAAATCCTCTCGCGCGGCGCGCAAGTCGCGATCCAGATTCAGGCGTTCGTCGATGACCGGTACTGCCGCGTCAAATTCCGCCAGCGCGTTGCTGACATCGCCAACGCCGATTTCTGTTCCGGTAGCAAGCTGCAGACAGCTGTTCACTACGGTCTGAAGCTGAACCAGATTACCCGGCCAGTGATAATTACGCAGCATGTTCAAGGCCGCCATGTTGAACGCGCGGGGCCGCATGTCTCTTGCCGGCAGGGCTTGCAGGAGAATCTGTTCAATCAGTTCGGGAATGTCCTCGGACCGTTCGCGCAATGCCGGCAGGCGAATGATGGTCCCGGCAAGAACGGCATACAGCCGCGCTTCAAACGCAGCCGAATTGATGCAGTCGGGCAAAGACGCCGTCGTCGATGACAGCAAGCGTGTGCCACTTGCTTCAAGATCGGCCATCATTGCAAGCAAGGCGAACTGTTGTTCCCGTGAGTACTCGTGAACGTCGCGCAGATATGCAGTTCCCTGTCGCGCCACACGTGGCAAGTCTTCGCGGCGCTCGTCGAACTGACCCGGGCTCGCTACCTCCACCCACGGTTGATCTTTCTTCGCGAGCAAGCGCGCGCACTGGTCTGCCCCGGCACCGTGCGGCTCCACAAACAGTACGGAGCTTTGCAGTTTTCTGACCCGCTCGAGTTGCTCGCGGATGCGGCCGGCAGCGGCAGACTTGCCAATCGTGGCAAAGACGGGCAAGGGCTTGTCGCTTGAATGGCCCTGCTCAAGCGCCAGACCGACTGTCGAGAGCAGTTTTTGCAACGCGATCGGTTTTTCGAGAAACCCGTAGGCACCAATGCGCGTTGCTTCCACCGCCGTGTCGATAGTGCCATGACCGGACATCATGACGACCGGCATGGTCAATTGCCCGGTGGACGCCCACTCCTTGAGCAGTGTGACGCCGTCGCTGTCGGGCATCCAGATATCGAGCAGCACCAGATCCGGTGCAGACCGCGACCGCAGTTCCCTCGCCTTGGACGCGCTTTCGGCAAGACGAACCTGATGACCTTCCTCGCGCAGGATCTCGGATAGCAATTCGCGAATGCCGACCTCGTCATCTACTACCAGAATCTGGCTCATGGTCTCTCGATCCGCTATTGATTCATGGCAACCTGGCCCGTGTTCGAAACCCCGGTCGCCTTGGCGAGTTTGATTTCTACCAATGCCCCGCCAGACTCCGGATTCGAGATCGCGACACTGCCATTGTGCTCTTCGACAATCTTCTTGACGATGGCAAGACCAAGGCCGGTTCCTTTCGCTTTGCTGGTGACGTAGGGTTCGAATACACGCGCCATCATCTGTTCCGGGAATCCGGGCCCATTGTCGCGTACCGACAGAACGACACCGTCCTCTACCTCGCAGGTGCGCACAACGATCTGCGGCCGGCTGACTTCGGCGACGGCCTGCTCGGCATTTTGCAGAAGGTTGTGCACCAGTTGCCTGAGTTGCGTCGAGTCGCCGGAAATGACCGGTAAACCATGGCCAAGCTCGACTCGAAGGCGCGGCCTCGAAGCCTCATAGAGTTCGAGTACTTCACCGACCAGCACATTCAGATCAACCGGCACAAGGTCAGTCTCGGGAGAGCGGGCGTATTCGCTGAAGGCGTTGACCATATCCTTCAGGGCCGATACCTGGTTGACGATGGTATGCGTCGACCGGTTCAGCACATCCGAATCCGAATCATCCAGCTTTTCCGACAATCTGCGCTGCAACCGCTCGGCGGACAACTGGATCGGCGTTAGCGGATTCTTGATTTCATGAGCAAGCCGTCGCGCCACCTCGCCCCAGGCTGCATATCGCTGCGCTTGCAACAGTTTGGTCACGTCGTCAAATACCACCACGTAACCTTTTTCCTTGCCTTCCTGGAGTTGCGAACCGCGGAGCAAAAGCACCTGTTTTCCCGTCTGGGTATCAACGTCGATTTGTTGCTCCCAGGTCGCATCCGCGTCGTTAACAAACCTCGTTCGTGCCACCTGCACGATGTTCACCAGCCGTGGCGCGGTGCCAGCCCAGTGCTCGGCACTTTTTCCGATAAGTTGCGCAAGATCGGCGCCGAGAATTTTCTCCGCGCTGCGATTGCTCGCGCGCAGCCGGAATTGCGTATCAAACGAAAGCACGCCGGCTGACAGGTTGGCGAGAATGCTCTCCAGATAAGCTTTCGCCGCGGAAAGCGCGTCCTGATGGCGTTGTGCAGCCCTCTGCGCTTCGGAAAGCTGTTCCGTCATGGCATTGAACGACTCGGTCAGCACACCAAGCTCATCTTGCCTGTGCACCGGCTGACGCAGACTGAAATCTCCTTGCGCCACCGCACGCGTGCCTGCCGCCAGAAAACCGAGCGGTGACGACAGGCGGTTACTGAACATGATCGCAAGCAGCAGCACCGAGAGCAGGGCCAAACCCAGCGAAAGCGTCAGCGCCAGGGTGTAGAGGCGCTTGAGGCCATGCCGGGACAGGGACAATTCCTGGTAATCGCGATAAGCTTCCTGCACCAAAGCCGCATCACGCGCAAGCCGCTCCGACACCGGTTGCACCAGTTGCAGAATCTCGGTTCCGCCACCCGGTTGATTAACCGGCACGGCCACACGCAGGCGTAACCCGGACGCGCCATCTTCCTCGACCGCAAGGTAGGGCTGCTGCAATCGCACCTGGCGCAGCACCGAAGGATTGGGCACGACCGGCATCAACTGCTCCGAATCGACACCCGAAAACGCAATGATGTTTCCATCCGATGACAACAGCGCGGCTTCGTGTACTGCCGCCTGCTCACGCAACTGATTAAGTGTCGAAACCGGCGTGACAACCTTGCCATCGGAGAGGCTCACCGCCATCGAATCGGCCTTGCGCTGAAGTTCACGCAGGCCGGATTCAAGATTGACACGCCCGAGGTTGAGGCCACTTTCCAGGGCGCTGTCGACACGAACGTCGAACCATGATTCGATCGATCCGGCAAGGAACTGCACCGATATGCCGTACATGACCACGCCAGGCAGCACCGACACGATGGTGAAAACAATAACGAGGCGCAGCGTCAGCTTGGAGCCGAATATGCGCGCTTTCAGACGGCGTCTCAGAAAAACCAGTTGAAAACCGACCAGCACCATCAGGGCGACAACAATGGCGACGCCGAAACCGAGCAGCCCGGGCAGGTTATTGCCAAAATTCGCGGTATTGGTACTCGCAGTCGACAGCAGGTAGAGCATGACGACGCCAAGAGTCAACGCAAGCCCTACGACGTATCGCATACCCCGGGTCATCAGGGACCTGCGGATTTTCTGCAACGTGCGATTCATCGTGTGATCGTCCAGCGGAACCACGAAGAAGACACGTCCCAATCGTCCGAGCCGAGTGCATCGATCTGGAAGGGCTTGGGCAATCGAGCCGTATCGAGACGCATGCGAAGCTGTGCTTCGTAAACTCGCTCTTCGTCGATCAACGATTCCTCGAACACCGGTTGATCGGAAAGACTGCCGAGCACCGATAAAGCGTTCTCCAGCGTGTAGAACGTCTGATGCAGGACGCCGTAACTGAGCGTGTACTGTCGCGTGAGTGCATTAAAGCTGAGGCGATACGTCTGCTGCAACTCGACCAGGCGCTTGTTCCAGAGATAAAGCGTGTACCAGCGCGGATAGATCAGCGCGAACTCAACGATGAAATGCAGAGCGACACCGCGGTCGAGCGCTTCCTGGGCCGTTGGCGTAAGCCCGATGTTGAAGCTCGCGTTCAGAAAGTATTCGCCGTCCCGGGGAACAAGGTCAACCGACTGGACAAAGATGCTGTCCGCCCGGGCCAGTGACGTACTGACCAGGAACAACACGCCCAGAAGCGTGCGTAACCACCTATGACTTTTCAAAAAGGGCGTGGAAAAAACCATCGTGTTCTTCGGATGGAAGCAGCAAGTCACCTCCACTGCTTTCGTGCCGCGACACCAAACGTGCATCGGCATGGCTGGACAGAAACCGCTTTACCTGATCCTGATTCTCTTCCCGAAAGACCGAACAGGTAACATAGAGCAATTTACCACCGCGCGCGACGACCTGCCACAGCGCGTCCAGCAAACGGCTTTGCTGGCGTGCAAATCCCGCCACATCGTCCTCGCGCCGCAACCATTTCACGTCCGGGTGGCGGCGCACGACGCCGGATGCGCTACACGGCGCGTCGAGTAATACGCGATCAACAGGGCGGCCATCCCACCAGCTCTCCAGTTGCGCCGCATCGGCACACTGCAGCCTTGCCTGGAGACCAAGTCGCCGCAGATTGTCGCTCACCCGTGCAAGTCTTTCCGCATCGCGATCCAGGGCAGTCAGGCGAACATCGGCCAGCTCGAGAATATGTCCGGTTTTGCCTCCCGGCGCGGCGCATGCGTCGATCACGGTCTGGCCCGATTGCAAATCGAGCAAATGTGCCGACTTTTGCGCGCCCGAGTCCTGTACCGACACCAGTCCTTCTTCAAAACCGGGCAGACGGTCCACCGCGACCGGCACTTGAAGGAGAATCGCTGATGAATCTATCGGTTTCGCAACAATCTGCTGCCGTTCCAGCATCGCCAGATACTCCCCGGGCTCAATACGGCGTCGGTTTACACGCAGCGTCATTGGCGGGTGCAGGTTTCCCAACTCGAGAACATGATCCGCCTGCGAACCCAGTTGCGACCGCAATTTCTCTATCCACCAGCGCGGATATGACAGCCGGGCGACGTCGTCGCGCCGCGCCGCATGCAACAGTTCCTCTCTCCGGCGCAGGTACTGCCGCAGTACCGCGTTGGCAAATGGCTTAAGGGCCGGGCCGGCAACCGAACTGATGCTTTTGACCGCATGATCGACGACCGCGTAATGCGGGGCCTTGCCGTATTCGAGCTGGTAGAGTGCAACCAGCAACAATGGAATGACACCCGGGTCTTTCGGTTTACGCGTGACCAGCTCATCGAGCATGTAACGCAACAGGCCAAGATAGCGTAGCGTGCCGTAGCTGTACGCCCGTATTGCAGCGCGCTCCTGGTCCGTCAGGTCAGGTGCGCGCAGTTGCGTACCCAAAGCACTGGTCAGATTGTGTCCAGAAAGTACCGAACGAACCGTCTTTGCTGCCGCCTGCTGGATTTTTTGCACGCGCCTGGCTAGTCAGCGAAGCGCTGACCTGGCGCGATGGGAAATCCCCGCAAGAATTCTGCCGCGGGTAGTCGCCTGCCGCTTGATCTTTGTAATTCCGTCAGCCGCAGCGCACCGTCGCCGCAGTTCACGACAATGCCAGCCTCCGATACAGCATGCACTGTCCCGGGCTGACCGGAGGAAATCCCGGCGAGCTCTGCCCTCCATACCTTGACCACTTGTTGATCAAACTCCGAAAACGCGCCAGGGAATGGATTGAACGCGCGTACCGCCCGTTCGATTTCGACAGCCGGCCTTGACCAGTCAATCCGCGCCTGCTCGCGTGTGATCTTGTGGGCATAGGTCGCACCCTCCGCAGGCTGCGCATGCGCTTGCAGCCTGCCCGCGGCAATGTCCGACAATGCAGCAACGATGGCATGCGCGCCGAGCGTCGCGAGCTTGTCGTGCAGCGTGCCTGCGGTTTCACTCGCGTCTACAGGTATGGACTCCGTCATGTAAACGGGCCCGGTATCAAGTCCTTCATCCATGCGCATGATGCTGATGCCCGTTTCACGGTCGCCTGCGAGCAGCGCATGCTGTATCGGTGCCGCACCGCGCCAGCGCGGCAGCAGCGACGCATGAATATTGATGCAACCGTCGGGAAATGCCGCAATCACATTGGCCGGAAGGATAAGCCCGTATGCGGCAACCACCATGGCATCGGCACCAACTGCCGCAATGCGACCGACGACGTCCTCGTCGCGCAGCGTCGCGGGCTGGAATACTTCCATCCCGTGCGACAACGCAAGTTGCTTTACTTCACTGGGTACGTGTTTCATGCCGCGGCCCGCCGCGGCGTCAGGTCGCGTCAGGACCATAGCGATCTCATGCTCACTTCGGACAAGCGCTTCGAGAGCGGCGGCTGCGAAAGCCGGTGTTCCGGCAAATACCAAGCGCATTTGTTCGGCCAGATGCTGTAGTTCAGATCGCCAGCCGCTCGGCTTTACGCAGCTTCTTCACAATCCGCTGCTGCTTGAGGGGCGAGAGATACTCCACGAATACCTTACCTTTGAGGTGGTCCATTTCATGCTGCACACAGACCGCTAGCAGGCCTTCGGCATCAAATTCAAAGGTCTTTCCGTCCAGATCAAGCGCTCTGACGCGAATTTTCTCGGCGCGGGACACCTTTTCGTAGATGCCAGGCACGCTCAGGCAGCCTTCTTCGCATGCGACCTGGCCGGACGATTCGATGACTTGGGGATTGATGAGCACCAACAACTGGTCTTTTGTCTCAGAAATATCGAGGACTATCAGCTGCTTATGAACATCAACCTGTGTCGCCGCCAATCCAATACCAGGCGCCGCGTACATGGTCTCGGCCATGTTCCTGGCCAGCGAACGGATGTCGTGATCGACCGCCTGCACTGTCTCGGCGACAGTATACAAGCGCGGATCGGGGTACTTGAGTATAGGAAGCAATGCCATAAATGCTTGCTAATTTAATAGACTAGATGCAGAATTTAAACCAAAGTATCTGATACGATGAGGCTATCACCATCCGGCAAAAGCCGCTTGGGCCGACAACGCCGAAGCACGAGGACCTTTCAAATGGGCAAGGCAATTATATATATGGTGTTATCCGCAATCGCCGTGTTTGCGGGCCCCAGCCTGGTAGCAGCGCAGGACGGCAAGGCAACTGCGCCGATTGCCCTGAGTGAAAACCCGCCATCCCGATACGTTGTGGTGAAGGGCGATACGCTGTGGGATATCTCGGCCCGTTTTCTGCGCGATCCCTGGCGCTGGCCCGATATATGGGGTTTGAACCGGGACGAAATCAAGAACCCGCACTGGATTTATCCCGGCGACGTGATTGTTCTCGATTTTTCCGGCCTTACGCCGCGACTGCGTTTCGAAAGCGATAGCGGCTGGACTCTGGTGCAGCAACGCCTGAGCCCGCAAATGCGCACCTCTTCACTGGACAGTGCGGCGATACCGTCGATTTCCCCCGCCCTGGTCAAGTCATTCCTCGCCAACACGCTGATCGCCGACGAGAAACAACTGGAAGCGGCGCCGAAAATCGTCTCCGGTCAGGAAGGACGCATCATTCTTGGCCCCGGCGATACGGCATACGCAAGCGGCATCAAGAACGCCAGCACCAAACGCTATTACGCGGTCAGGCCAGGGCGCACGTTCATCGACCCTGATACCGACGAAGTGCTTGGAAACGAAGCAGTGTATCTCGGCGATGTGAGAATCAAGGAAGTCGCCGACATTTCAACCGTCAAGATCAGTCGCGCGGAGCGCGAAATCAATCCGGGTGACCGGTTGCTGACGGTGAGCAACAACGACGAAATACCATATATGCCGCGGCCGCCAAGTCGCAAGATTGTCGGCAAGATCATAGCGGCCGCCAACGAGGGTGTTACCGAAATCGGCCCGCTTACCGTCGTTGTCCTGAACCGTGGGCGCCGCGATGGCGTCGAGATCGGTAACGTGCTGGAGGTGTCACGCACGGGCGACACGATTCGGCCAGCCGGATCGACAGATCCGGGCGAGCGCGTAACGCTACCCGACGAACGCTACGGCGTTGTGTTCGTTTTCAAGGTTTATGAGCGCATGTCTTACGCGCTGGTGATGAACACGACACGATCGGTAAAAGTTAACGACGCCGTTCTGACACCATCCTGAATGCGCGGCGCGGAGCTCGAGGCCTGGCTAAGGCTTGGGCTCGTCTCGCGCCTGGGCCCGGTTGGATTCCGAAAAATACTGAGCAGCTTCGGCAATCCTGAAGCTGCGCTCGGTGCGAGCCAGGCAGCAGTCGAAAGAATTGTTGGACCTGAACTGGCCGCTGCCATTGCAGCCGGGCCAGATAGGGAATTGCTCGCCCGAACGCTTGATTGGGCTGCCAACGAGCGCAATCGTGTTCTTACGCTCGCCGACGACGATTATCCTGGCGCGCTGCTCGAAATCTCCGATCCACCGCCACTGCTCTATCTCAAGGGGCAGAGCAGGTTACTGCAACATAACGCGCTGGCGATTGTCGGCAGTCGAAACGCGACGCCTCAGGGAATCGCGAACGCGCGCGCATTTGGCCAGGAACTGTCCGACAGCGGATACACCATCGTCAGTGGTCTTGCGCTCGGTGTCGATGCAGCAGCCCACCAGGGTGGGCTGCTTGGGGCGAGTTCATCAATTGCAGTAATCGCGACCGGTCTGGACAGCGTTTACCCTGCACGCAACCGCGATCTTGCACACGAGCTTTCACAACACGGTTTACTGGTCTCCGAATTTTCTCTCGGCACCAAACCGCTCGCGGGAAATTTCCCGCGGCGCAACCGGCTGATAAGCGGAATATCGAAAGGCGTGCTGATTGTGGAGGCCGCATTAAAGAGTGGTTCGCTCATTACTGCGCGTTACGCACTGGAACAGGGGCGAGAGGTGTTCGCCATACCCGGGTCGGTCCATTCACCGTTGTCCAGGGGTTGTCACGCGCTGATAAAGCAAGGCGCAAAGCTTGTCGAAACATCCGCCGACATTCTCGAGGAGTTCGGGCGCCAGTCAGCCCCAGACTCCAGCGCCAGGCAACGCGCGACAACAACGACACACCCGCTTTTACTGGAAGCCATCGGATTCGACCCCGTCGATCTCGACACACTGTGTGCACGCAGTGGCTTGACTGCCGAGAAAGCTTCGGCGATGCTCTTGGAACTGGAGCTCGAAGGCGCGGTCGTAAAATTGCCGGGTGGGAAGTACCAGCAGATCCGCTAGCAGTAGTGGAATCATCAACCAGCTTTGGGGACACATGTTCGACATACTTGTTTATCTAGTCGAAAACTATTTTCACAATGGGCAACTCCCTGATGCCGAAACGATAACCAAACGCCTGTCGGCTGCCGGCTTTGAAGATGATGATATTTCCGAAGCGCTGACCTGGCTGAGCGGATTTGGCCAACCCGAAGAGACCGAGGAAAACACGGCCTTTACCCAAAGCCACGGTTTTCGCGTTTATGCCGACGAAGAACTGACGAATCTGACCGTCGAGGCACGTGGCTTCATCATTTTTCTGCAGGATTCAGACATTATCTCCGCGCCACAGCGCGAGTTGATCATCGAACGTGTCCTGGCATTACCTGAAACTTCGGTAGACCTGGAGAGAATAAAACTGATTGTGCTGATGGTGTTATGGAACCAGCAGCAGTCAGTCGACAGCCTCGTGCTCGAACTGCTGGCCAGCCGCGACTACAGCAGTCCTCAGTAAAAAAAGCCCCTGCGGACCACCATTTGCTTGCTCCAGAGCTGGCATCTTCTTATTATCTCGCCCTCATTTTCCCGAATCGCCGCGTGAATGTCGCAAAACCTGCTGATCGTTGAGTCGCCTTCGAAGGCGAAAACCCTGAAAAAGTACCTGGGCAAGGGCTTCGATATCCTTGCCTCGTATGGTCACGTTCGCGACCTCGAAGCGAAGGAAGGGGCTGTTGATCCCGAGAGGGATTTCAACATGCGCTACGCGCTGGTCGAACGCAACAAGAAGCATGTAGACAGCATCGTAAAGGCGGTCGCAAAAGCCAAGGACATTTATCTCGCGACCGACCCGGACCGCGAGGGCGAGGCAATCGCCTGGCATCTGTCGGAGATCCTGAAAGACAGGAAGCTGCTGAAGAACCGCAAACTGCATCGCGTCGTTTTCTACGAAATCACCGAATCGGCGGTAAAGGAAGCGGTAGCGCACCCACGCAAGATTTCTATGCCATTGGTGAACGCACAGCAGGCCCGACGCGCGCTGGATCACCTCGTTGGCTTCAATCTGTCGCCTATATTGTGGAAGAAAATCGGCCGCAGCCTGTCTGCCGGCCGTGTTCAAAGTCCGGCGTTGCGGTTGATCGTCGAGCGCGAGCAGGAAATAGAGAATTTCAACAGCCGCGAGTACTGGACGATCCACCTCGATTCGCAGAAGAACCGCCAGGCTTTCTCGGCGAGACTGTTCCAGCACAAAGGCAAGAAGGTTGAGCAGTTCACCTTCGACAGCGAAGCCGCCCAGAAAAAAGCGATCGAACAGATCGAAAAAGCGGCAAAGGGTTCAGTCAAGGTTACGCGCGTCGAACGGAAACCGCGATCACGACAGGCTGCAGCGCCCTTCATTACCTCGACGTTGCAGCAAGAGGCTGTGCGCAAATTGGGAATGACTTCCCGAACGACCATGAGCACCGCGCAGCAACTATATGAAGGTGTCGACATTGGCGGTTCCACAGTTGGCCTGATTACCTACATGCGAACCGATTCGGTCGCACTCGCAAAGGAAGCTGTGCAGGAAATCCGCGACTACATCGGCAAGAACTTCGACGCGGAGTATCTTCCCAAGAGCGCAGTGACCTACCGCAATCGCTCCAAGAATGCGCAAGAAGCGCACGAAGCGATCAGGCCGACATCGATTGCGCGCACGCCGGCATCAGTCAAGAAGTACCTGCGCCCTGACCAGGCAGCGCTGTATGAAATGATCTGGAAGCGAACACTGGCCTGCCAGATGGCACCGGCGCGCTTTGACACAACCAGTGTCGATCTGGAAGCCGGAAATTCGGACACGGTATTCCGGGCCAGCGGACAAGTGCTGGTGTTCCCCGGTTTCATCGCCGTCTATACCGAAGGTGCAGACGATACGGAGCAGGAGGAGGACGCGAAGCTGCCGAGCCTGGAGGTCGACGACACCCTCCCGGTTAAGAAACTCTATGGCGAACAGCATTTTACCCAGCCGCCACCACGTTATACCGAAGCAAGCCTGGTCAAGACCCTGGAGGAGTTCGGTATCGGGCGGCCTTCAACGTACGCCAACATCATTTCGACCTTGCAGGATCGCGGTTACGCGATCCTCGAGAAGAAGCGTTTCCTGCCGACCGATGTCGGACGGTTGGTAAACGGTTTTCTTACCTCGCACTTCAATCATTATCTCGATTACGGATTCACCGCGAACCTGGAAGCCGAACTGGACGAGATATCGAACGGTGCCCTCGACTGGGTATCGGTGATGGAAGAGTTCTGGACCACTTTCGCCGGTGATCTGCGTAACAAGGAAGCCGTCAGCCGGGGCATCCCGCTGCCCGAGGGCAAGACACCGGTTCGAAGCTGGGAGGCTTACTCACGCGGATTCATGGATCCTGCCTGGCAGGAACACAAGCGACCCGAGCTCTGTCCAAAGTGCAAGAGTGTTGTTCTCTTGCAAAACAGCAGTCGCGGCCTGTTTGTCGGCTGCAGTGCGTATCCGGACTGCGATTTCACGGAACCGTTCGGCTCCGGCCCGGTGCGCAAAGAGCCGTTGGCAATCGGCCCGCACAAGGAAACCGGCAAAACGATTTATCTTCTCAGCGGACCTTATGGACCTTACGTGCAGATTGGTGAGACGCCGCCACAGGGAACAAAGGAAAAGCCAAAACGCGCTGCGTGGCCCAAGGGTGTTGCACTACCGTCCGAAGCGACTCCGGAAGCCTTGCAGATTGCGCTGAAGGCGCTGTCGCTGCCGCGGGCACTGGGCAATCATCCTGAAACCGGAAAACCGGTCGAGGTGAACATCGGCCGGTTTGGTCCCTACATCAAGCATGATGGCGGGTTCAAATCGATACCAAAAACCGACAGTGTTTACGATATCGAAATGGACCGCGCGGTAGAGCTGCTCGCACAGGCCAAGACCCGTGGCGGTGGCGGGCGCAAGATCGGCGCGCATCCGGATGACGAAAAAGCCATCACCGTCAATTCTGGCCGATATGGTCCCTATCTGAAATACGGTTCGATTAACGTGACCATTCCGGAATCGATCGATCCGGAAAAGATCACTCTGGAAGAAGCGCTCGAACTGATAGCGGCAAAGAGCAGCAAAGGCAAGAAGCCGACGAAGTCCACCAAGGCAAAACCACGTAAAACGACTTCTGCCAGGAAAACTGCTACAACAAGAGCACCAGCCGCGAAAAAGAAAAGCCGCCGCAAATCGGGCTAGAAACTGTCTCGTCAGATATCGAGGTTGCGTACGCCCAGCGCGTTACTCTCGATGAAGTGCCTTCTTGGCTCGACGAGATCGCCCATCAACGTGGTAAATATCTCGTCTGCTGCGATCACGTCTTCGATCTGCACCCTGAGCAAACGCCTCGTTTCCGGGTTCATCGTCGTATCCCATAACTGATCCGGATTCATTTCACCCAGGCCCTTGTATCTCTGGGTCCCGATGCCTTTCTTGACCTCTTCGAGCAGCCAGTCCAGCGCCTCCTTGAATTCGGAAATCGAACGCTCCCGGTCCTTGCGCCTGACCACGGCACCTTCGCTGAGCAGACCCAGCAACACTTGCGCGGTTTGCTGTATTTGCGCGTAATCTCCGCTCTCGAGAAAATCGATATCAAGATAGGTATTGCGCTCGTTGCCGTGGTGAGTGCGCTTGATCAACAGATAATGGGCTTCGGTCTTCTGATCGAATTGCGGTTCGATCACCAGATGCTCTGAAGCGCACGCCTGGGCAAGCCGTCTGGCGGACTCGGCAGCAGCGTCTGCGTTCTCCAGGCTCACTTGCGGATCCTTCAATAATGCGCGCAGCACGGCCGGATCAATGCGCCTTCCAACCCGGTCGATGACTGCTTCGGCAAGAATGTAGGAACGCGCGACCTGTTCCAGGGCTTCCGCAGCCAAAGGTGCGCTACCCTCTGCCGGGACCAGTTCGGCATCCTTGAGCGCAATCCTGAGCAGATATTCCTTCAGCTCGTGGTCATCTTTGAGATAGCGCTCCTCTTTCCCGTGCTTGACCTTGTACAAGGGCGGCTGCGCGATAAAGACGTGACCGCGCTCCACCAGTTCCGGCATCTGTCGATAGAAGAACGTCAATAACAAGGTACGGATGTGCGAGCCATCCACGTCGGCATCGGTCATGATGATGATGCGGTGGTAACGAAGCTTTTCCGGTTTGTATTCTTCTTTTCCGATCCCCGTACCGAGGGCCGTGATCAGTGCTGCGATTTCCTGCGAAGAAACGAGCTTCTCAAACCGCGCTTTCTCGACGTTCAGGATCTTCCCCTTCAGTGGAAGGATGGCCTGAAACTTCCTGTCCCTTCCCTGCTTGGCGGAACCACCCGCCGAGTCGCCCTCCACCAGATAGAGTTCACACTTGGAAGGGTCCTTCTCCTGACAATCCGCCAGCTTACCCGGCAGACCGAAGCCATCAAGCACGCCTTTGCGCCGTGTCATTTCGCGGGCCTTTCGCGCCGCCTCGCGAGCTCTGGCCGCTTCAATGATTTTTGAAACAATGATCTTTGCGTCGTTGGGCTTTTCCAACAACCAGGCTGACAATTCCTTGCCGACTGCTTCCTCTACGACCGGTCTGACCTCCGAGGACACCAGCTTTTCCTTGGTCTGCGAAGAAAATTTCGGATCCGGGAGCTTCACCGATAGCACACACGTCAAACCTTCGCGCATATCGTCGCCGCTGGTTTCCACTTTTGCCTTCTTGGCAAGTTCATTCGACTCGATGTACTGATTCAGCGTTCGCGTCATGGCGCTGCGCAACGCGGTCAGGTGGGTTCCGCCATCGCGCTGGGGAATATTGTTGGTAAAGCACAGCACTTGCTCCTGATAGGAGTCATTCCACTGCATCGCGATTTCAGCGGTCATCTGGTTAGCTTCGTAGATGGCATGAAAGATGTTCGGATGCAGGACGTTCTTCGAGCGATTGATATATTCGACAAAACCCCTGACGCCGCCATCGAACTGAAAGACGTCTTGCTTTCCGGAAATCTGATCCTGAAGTTCTATGCGCACCCCGTTATTCAGGAACGACAGTTCGCGCAGCCGCTTCGCGAGAATGTCGTAGTGAAACTCCATGTTCTCGAACACATCCGTGCTTGGCAGAAAATGGATTTCCGTTCCTCTGCGCTCGGTGGAACCGCCTGCCTTGAGCGGCGCGGTCGGGACACCATCGCGAAACTCCATCGTGTAGACCTGTCCACCACGGCGAATCGTCAGTTTCAGCCACTCCGACAGGGCATTGACAACGGATACACCGACTCCGTGCAGTCCACCGGAAATCTTGTACGAGTTGTTGTCGAATTTGCCCCCCGCGTGCAACACGGTCATCACGATTTCCGGAGTCGAGCGTCCTTCTTCATCGTCAGGGTGTATGTCGGTCGGTATTCCTCGGCCGTTGTCGACCACACTGATCGAGCCATCGCTATGGATCACGATCTTGATTTCGTCGCAATGCCCGGCCAGGGCCTCGTCTATCGAATTGTCGACTACCTCAAACACCATATGGTGCAATCCGGTTCCGTCGCTGGTGTCACCAATATACATGCCGGGACGTTTGCGAACCGCTTCCAGTCCCTTGAGGACCCGTATGCTCCCGGCGGTATATTCGTTGTTTTCTTGCATTTAGTTGTTTTCCCCGTCGTCAGATACGCATGGGCATGACGACATACTTGAAGCTCTCGTCACCCGGTACGGTCATCAACATGCTGGAATTGGCGTCGCCAAGAGAGCACTCGATCTGTTCCGCAGAAACGTTTCCGAGTACGTCAAGAAGGTAAGTAACGTTAAAACCGATATCCAATGGCTCTCCAGCGTACTCGACTTCGAGTTCCTCCTCTGCTTCTTCCTGTTCCGCGTTAGTGCAGACAATGCGTAGCAGGTTCTTTGTCAGCACCCAGCGAACGCCCCTGAATTTTTCGTTCGAAAGGATCGACGCTCTTTGCAGCGCTTGCTGAAGTTCGGAGCGCGAAATCAGGAAGTGCCCCGGCGGACTGGAAGGAATAACGCGGGTGAAATCGGGAAACTTGCCGTCGACGACCTTTGAAACGAGATCAACGGCGCCGAAACGACTCCTCACCTGGTTTTGCAAAATCTGCAGTTCTACTTCGGCGTCCGTATCCGTCAACAGTTTTACCATCTCGAGCACGGCTTTGCGCGGCACGATGGCTTCGGCACGGGCGTGCGAGCCCTCCAGAGTGGTCGATATATAGGCCAACCGGTGGCCGTCGGTCGCTACGAACGTCAGCTTATTCCCGTCGACCAGCATCAGCAGCCCGTTGAGGTAATAACGGATATCCTGCTGGGCCATCGCATACTGGACGAGTTGAAGCATTCGCTTCAGCTCTTTCTGCGCGACGGTTACCGTCGTAGCTTCACCCGAACCTTCTGCCAGCCGCGGAAAATCCTCTGCCGGCAGGGTTTGCAGATTAAAACGGCTCTTCCCGGCCCTCACTACCAGCTTGCCGTCCTGCGCATCGAACGAAACCGAAGCACCTTCAGGCAAGGAACGCAGAATGTCCTGCAGCTTGCGTGCCGAGACAGTAATGACGTGAGATTTCGCCGCCTTGCTCAGTTTCGCTTCAGTGGCCACCTGAATTTCCAGATCGGTGGCCAACAACTTGAGCTCCGTATCCGTGGTTTCCAGCAACACATTAGACAGGATTGGCAGGGTATGGCGACGTTCGACAATACCCGACACCGCTTGCAACGGTTTGAGTAATGTGTCGCGGTCAGTATCTAGTAGTTTCATTATATAAAGACAATAAGATTAATAGGGCAGAGCCGATACCATGAACAGTTGATTCAAGTTGTTGAAACAGATGCTGATTCCTACTGTATGGAAAATGGTCGAAAGGCTGAAGAAGCAGTGGACAGATTGTGCATAAAAATTTGTCCTTGCCATTCGGCCGAGTTTTCCACAATTGATACATTGCTTTTCCACATTAGGCAGCTTCACTTGTTCTCAACCTCGCAGTGTTTGCAGCAAGGAATCGAAATCGCGGCTGATATCCGCGTTGGTTGTTCGCAGTTCGGCTATCTTTCGACAGGCATGGAGCACCGTTGTGTGATCACGCCCGCCGAATGCTTCACCTATATCGGGCAGACTGTTGCCCGTCAGTTCCTTGGCAAGAGCCATGGCAACCTGCCTGGGTCGCGCGACCGTACGGGAGCGCTTCTTGGAATACATTTCTGAAACCTTGATCTTGTAGTAGTCGGCGACGCATTTCTGGATATTCTCCAGGGATATCTGCCGGGTTTGCACCGCGAGCAAATCCTTGAGGGCTTCGCGTGCGAGTTCTACCGAGATCGGTTCCTTCGTAAATCGGGAATAGGCGAGAATGCGTTTGAGTGCGCCTTCCAGTTCGCGGACATTGGACTGGATATGGTTCGCAATGAAAAACGCGACGTCTTCGGGCAAGTGCATCCGTTCCATCTCGCCCTTTTTCAGCAAAATGGCGACACGCATTTCCAATTCCGGCGGCTCGATCGCTACGGTCAAGCCCCAGCCGAATCGTGACACCAGACGGTCTTCCATGCCTGAAATTTCTTTCGGGTAGGTGTCACAGGTAATGATGACTTGCCGATGCGCCTCGGTCAGTGCATTGAAAAGGTAGAAGAACTCTTCCTGGGTCCGGTTCTTCCGACTGAAGAACTGGATGTCGTCGATCAACAGCAGATCGAGCGAATGGTAGTACTTCTTGAAACCGTCAAAAGCTTTATGCTGGTAAGCGCGCACTACGTCCGAGACATACTGTTCAGCATGGGAATAACGAATTTTCGCGTCCGGCTGGCGCGCCTGTACGGCGTTTCCGATGGCCTGTATCAGGTGTGTCTTGCCCAGGCCGACACCGCCATAAACAAAAAGCGGGTTGTAGGCGCTGCCCAGGTGCTCGGTTACCTGCAAAGCGGCGGCTCGGGCCAGCTGGTTTGCTTTCCCCGTGACAAAGGTGTCAAAGGTAAAGAGTGGATTGAGCCGGCTTTTTTCGCGTTCTTTCGGTTTCGTCGATGCCGCAGCTTCTCTGGAATCGGACGGGCTTGGCGGTGGCGCCTGCCGCACCGCCAGCGTCATGTTGATGCCAACGTTTTTGTCGAGAAACTCGGACGAAAGTCGTTGAATATCGCCCAGATACTTATCGCGTACCCATTCCAGGACAAAACGGTTGGGGGCGGCGATGTGGATTGTCTTTCCGTCAAACTCCGCGTTTAGCGGCTGTATCCAGGTCTTGAATTGTTGGGCCGGAATCGCCGACTGGAAGTGGCGAAGACAATGTGTCCAGAAGCTGTCCATTAATACGTGTTCTTATGGTGGTCAAGGCGTAGTGGACTGCGATCTGCAGCAACCAACAGAGGAAGGCGGATTCTAGCAGCCCCGCCAAAAGTTATCCACAGACATGTCGGTCTTTCCGGCATTGACATTGGGCCGACAAATCAGTGTAATAGCGGGCTTTTTCAAAGACCGTATTGGAGATTACCTATGAAGCGCACTTACCAGCCTTCGAAAACGCGGCGGCAACGTCGTCATGGCTTTCTCGTGCGCATGCGTACCCGTGGCGGCCGGGCAGTGATCAATGCGCGGCGTGCAAAAGGACGGGCTCGTCTGAGCGTGTGATTGGGCCGCGCGCGACCTTACCCCGATCAGCCCGGCTTCGGGGCGCAGCGCAGTTTACCGGTTCCTTCCGGGACCGGTTTCGCAGCAAGCATTTCCTGTTATTGTCACGGCCCGGAGGTTCCGCAGCTGGGAGCGCCAGGCTGGGGATTATTATTGGCCGGAGGCAGGTAGCCCGAGCGGTAGAACGGTCCCGGCTTCGCCGCATCATCCGCGAGGCATTCCGATTGTGCCGCCAGAAACTCGGCCGAATTGACGTGGTTGTCCGATATCGGCCGGAGCCGAACAAACAAGCCAACGAAGTGCTTCGTTCTGAGTTAAACGCGTTGCTGGAGCAGGCCGGCGCATGAAACATGTGCTCGTATGGCTGATTCGCGCCTATCAATACTTGATATCACCATGGGTCGGCAATCAGTGCCGGTTTTATCCAACTTGCTCGGAATACGCGCGTATTGCCATTGCGGAGCATGGCAGTGCCCGGGGCAGCTGGATGGCGGTGCGGCGTGTCGTTAAATGTCACCCCTGGCACGAGGGCGGTATGGATCTGGTGCCAGGCACCGAAGCCGCTACCGGCCGTGAAAACAGAGCAGAGAAGCCATAATGGATAACGCGCGAATCATTGCCGCAATCATATTTGCCGGTTCAGTCATTCTGCTGGCCGATGCCTGGTTCAAGGGCCAACAACCACCACCTCAGGAAATTGCGGCAGGGACATCGAGTGTGCCTCAGACGGGCGGCGCCGGTACGATTCCCGAAGTTACCCGGGAAGCTACCGATGCGAGCGGACCGACGGGCGAGATGCCCGCACTGTCGGCGCCGGCCGCGCAATCGTCGCGAGTCGTCACGGTGCGCACCGACCTGTTCGTGGCGAAGATCAACACCGTCGGCGGTGTTCTGCAGGAACTCGAGCTGCTGCAACACCGCAGCAAGGACGATCCTGACCGCACCCTGCAGTTGTTCAGAAAGAATGCGGAACGAACCTACGTTGCGCAAAGCGGGTTGATCGGCGCGAGCCTGCCGAACCATGCGACAGCTTTCGAGATTGACGGTGATTCATTCGAACTGCAACCAGGCGCGGAAACGCTGGAAGTCGCGTTAAGGGCCACAGAGCCGGGCGGATACGCGGTCGTTCAACGTTACACCTTCCATCGCGGCAGCTATGTAATCGACATCGACTATGAGATTACCAACAGGACCAGTGCGCCGTTGTCTGCATACGCATATTTTCAGTTCTTGAGGGACGGTAATCCCGCTGCAGGCGATTCCAAGATGCAGCCGACCTACACCGGTGGCGCGATCTATACGGAAGAGTCCAAGTTCACGAAAGTCGATTTCGAGGACATGGACAAAGGCAAGGTCGAATACCCGAAGAAGACGGAGGACGGTTGGGCAGCCATCGTCCAACACTACTTTGTTGCGGCGTGGTTGCCAGAGCAGGGGACGACGCGGGAGTATTTTACTAAAGCCCGTGATAACGGCTTGTATGCCGTTGGCATAATCCAGCCCGTGCCAGAGATTACCCCAGGAAGCAAAGGCGCTATTGGCTCTCGCCTGTATGCAGGCCCTCAGGACCAGAAGACAATATCGAAGCTCGCGCCGGGACTTGAACTGACCGTGGATTACGGATGGCTGACGGTCATTGCCGCCCCCCTTTTCTGGCTGCTTTCCACAATCCATGAGTGGGTCGGAAACTGGGGGGTCGCAATAGTCTTGCTGACCGTCATCATCAAGCTGGTCTTCTATCCGCTGTCAGCGGCGAGTTACAAGTCGATGGCGAAGATGCGGGTGCTGGCGCCAAAGTTACAGTCGCTCAAGGAGACCTACGGCGACGACCGGCAACGCATGCAGCAGGCGATGATGGAGATGTACAAGACGGAGAAAATCAACCCGCTCGGAGGTTGCCTGCCTATTCTTGTCCAGATTCCGGTCTTTATTGCGTTGTACTGGGTATTGTTGGCCAGCGTCGAGTTGCGTAATGCACCGTTCATCCTCTGGATACATGATCTGTCAGCCAAGGACCCGTACTACGTGCTGCCGGTGTTGATGGGCTTGTCAATGATTGTGCAGTCGTGGCTCAGTCCAACGCCTCCGGATCCGGTGCAGGCGAAGATCATGAAAATCATGCCGGTAGTGTTCAGCATCTTCTTCTTCTTTTTCCCGGCGGGACTGGTGCTTTACTGGCTTGTGAACAACATTCTTTCCATTGCCCAGCAATGGCATATTACGCGGGGGATCGAGCGGTCCAAGCCCGCCAATGCAAACCGCTGACACGATAGCGGCTGTCGCTACCGGTTATGGTCGCGCCGGCATCGGTGTCGTCAGGGTTTCCGGTCCCGCGTCGCGGCAACTGGCGGTTTCGCTAACGGGGCAGGTGCCGCGCGAGCGTCACGCGACCCTGAGCGAATTCCGCGATGCGGACGGTCGGGTGATCGATCGGGGCATAGCGATTTTTTTCCCCGGTCCGCACTCATACACCGGCGAGGACGTGCTGGAACTCCAGGGTCACGGTGGCGTTGCCATACTGCGCATGTTGCTGCGGCGCTGCGTTGAACTGGGTGCGCGTGTCGCCGATCCGGGTGAATTCACCAAGCGCGCTTTCCTCAACGACAAAATGGATCTGGCGCAGGCGGAGAGTGTAGCGGACCTGATCGACGCGTCTTCGGCTGATGCAGTTCTCAGTGCACAGCGCTCGCTCTCCGGGGAGTTCTCGTCACGGGTTAATTCCGTCGTCGACCAACTCGTTGAAATCAGGATGCTGGTGGAGGCCGCGCTCGATTTCCCGGAAGAGCAAATCGACTTGATCGATCACCATCAGGTGATCGCCCGGTTGCATAAGGTCCAGGCGGATATTGCCGCATTGATCGACTCGGCGACCCAGGGTCATTTGTTGCGCGAGGGGTTGCGCGTCGTTTTGACGGGTGCGCCGAATGTCGGAAAATCCAGTCTGATGAACCGCCTTGCCGAAGAAGAGGTGGCGATTGTCACAGAAGTACCCGGCACGACCCGGGATGTTCTTCAACGCGAGCTGGTGGTATCGGGATTACCGGTTCATGTGATCGATACGGCGGGATTGCGCGAAAGTAATGACCCGGTCGAGCGCATCGGTGTGGCACGAAGCCTGAAGCAGATTGAACAGGCAGATGTGGTTCTGGAGATGCACGAGGTGGCGGGGGCACACCCTGATGCTTCTTTCCGGATGCCTGTCGAACTGCGAGCAGGGACAAGAAAAATAATTGTAATCAATAAGATAGATATTATCGGGGAAACCCCGAAAGTCGTTCACGAGGACGAATTTGACAAGGTCTGGCTGTCGGCGAAGTCGGGAGCCGGGGTCGATTTGCTGCGGCAGACCTTGCTGAGGGTGAGCGGACGTCGCGTCACGGACGAAGTGCCTTTCATGGCCCGGGAGCGCCATATTGATTCGCTGAAGCACGCACTGGCTGGCGTTCAAACAGCGTGTGAAGAAACACAGCGCCTGGAACTGTGTGCGGAAGAACTCAGACTGGCGCAACAGTCCCTTGGCCAGATTACCGGGGAGTTTTCGGCGGACGATTTGCTCGGCGAGATTTTCTCGCGTTTCTGTATCGGCAAGTAGCGACCGACAGATTCCCCGCAGGCGCGGGAGAGAGTTGTCCAGTGGGACAAGACGCTCTGGATGGATGCGCACTCTAGCTGCCGCAACGGTAAAGAAGCCGTAACGCAAGCCGGTGGGAGCCGATGTTCCACGTGGAACATCGGTCGTTGGACGACACCCGGGGAATCGTAGAATTGCGCATGTTTCACGTGAAACATCCGCCGTCGACCGTCCGTCGCGACACGCTTTCCGGTATCATTGCGCGCTCTCAAGAGGGCACCCGTGTTTTATCCGAAACAGTTTGACATCATTGTCATCGGCGGCGGTCATGCAGGCACCGAGGCGGCGCTGGCGGCCGCCCGCGCTGGCTGCGACACGCTGTTGCTGACGCACAGTATCGAGACCCTGGGCCAGATGTCCTGCAATCCATCGATCGGTGGCATTGGCAAAGGCCACCTCGTCAAGGAGATCGATGCGCTGGGCGGTGCCATGGCGCAGGCAATCGACGAGGCGGGCATTCAGTTCCGGATACTGAACGCCAGCAAGGGGCCAGCGGTCAGGGCAACGCGTGCCCAGGCAGATCGTGTGCTCTATCGACAGGCCATTCGATCACGCCTCGAGAACCAGCCCAATCTCACATTGTTCCAGCAGGCAGTGGATGACCTTCTGCTGCAGGGAGATCGCGTCATCGGCGTGGTGACCCAGATCGGTCTCCAGTTCAGGGCACGTGCGGTGATTCTCACGGCAGGTACTTTTCTGTCAGGACGGATTCATGTCGGCCTCGAGAATTATCAGGCCGGCCGTGCCGGAGATCCACCGTCTCTGAGCCTTGCGCATCGCCTGCGGGAGCTGAAACTCCCGGTGGGACGGCTGAAAACCGGCACACCGCCCAGGCTCGACGGTCGTTCCATTGATTTCTCCGTACTCGAACCACAACCAGGGGACGAGCCGGTACCGGTGTTTTCCTATCTGGGTGAACCGACGCAACACCCGCGGCAGGTATCCTGCTGGATCACGCACACCAATGAACGCACCCACGAGGCGATCCGGGCCGGCCTCGATCGCTCGCCGATGTATTCGGGGGTCATCGAAGGGGTAGGGCCGCGCTATTGCCCGTCGATAGAAGACAAGGTCACGCGCTTTGCGCATCGGTCTTCACACCAGATCTTCCTCGAGCCGGAAGGTCTGAATACCCATGAGGTCTATCCGAACGGGATTTCAACCAGTTTGCCGTTTGATGTGCAACTCGAAATCGTGCATTCAATCAGAGGCTTGGAAAATACACATGTTCTGCGGCCAGGTTATGCCATTGAATATGACTACTTCGACCCACGTGCACTGAAAGCATCGCTGGAGACCAAGGCAATCGGCGGTTTGTTCTTTGCCGGGCAGATCAACGGCACTACCGGATACGAGGAAGCAGCGGCGCAGGGACTGCTGGCCGGTATCAACGCCGCATTGCTGGTGCAGGAGAAGCCGGCCTGGTGCCCGCGGCGGGATGAGGCCTACCTCGGGGTTCTGGTTGATGATCTGGTCACCCGTGGCGTCACCGAGCCATACCGCATGTTTACCAGCCGCGCCGAATACCGGCTCAGCTTGCGGGAAGACAACGCCGACTTCCGCCTGACCGAGACCGGACGCGCAACTCGGCCTTGTGGACGACCGGCGTTGGAATGCCTTCCAGCGCAAGCGGGATGCCGTTCTCGCCGAGCTGGAGCGGCTTGGAAAACTGGTGATCGATCCGCGCCGTTTTGAAGGCCAGGACGTTACCGACGCCATCGGTCAAACGCTGGAGCGCGAATATCAGGCACTTCAACTCCTGCGGAGACCCGAGGTCAGCTATCGTAACCTTATGAAACTGAATGGAATCGGCCCTGGCACAGAGGATGATCAAGTCGCTGAACAGGTCGAAATCCAAACCAAGTACAAGGGTTATATCGACCGGCAACGTGAAGAATGCGCGCGGCTCGAACACATCGAGTCGGTCAGCATTCCGCCCAGTCTGGACTATGCACTCGTGCGCGGGCTGTCCTCGGAAGTGCGCCAGAAACTGGCGTCGCAAAGGCCGCAAACGCTTGGACAGGCCGGCCGGATATCCGGCATCACGCCGGCAGCCATTTCCTTGTTGATGGTCCACCTGAAACGCTTCAACGGGGTGGACCACGCCGTAGAGGACGCATTGATTTCGCAGGGAGGACGGACTTGAGACCGTGGGGTCTTGCGGAACACGCGGCGGCCATGGGCTTGCAGTTGTCGCCCCACGCGGTCGAACAACTCGGCTCGCTGTTGCAACTGCTGGCGAAATGGAATCGCGTCCACAACCTCACGTCACTGGCGGAATCAAAGTGGGTGAGCCATCACTTACTGGATTCGCTAAGTATAGTAAGCATTCTTCCGGATGGACGGATGATCGACGTGGGGTCAGGCGGTGGTTTTCCGGGGCTGCCGGTCGCGATCGTTAACCCGCACCGTGAAATCGTACTGCTGGACAGCAACCAGAAGAAGACCGCGTTTTTGCGCCAGGCGGTGGCCGAGCTGGGCCTGGTGAACGTGGTGGTGGAAACGGCGCGTTCAGAGTCGTTCAAGCCGCACAACGCCTTCGATGTGGTTGTCTCCCGCGCCTTTTCGGATCTGCAGTCCTTTATCGATTTGGCTGGACATCTGTGCCGTGAAGGCGGGACCTTGATCGCCATGAAGGGCATTCTGCCTACCGAAGAACTTGACGCACTGCCGCCGGGCATCGCCCGGGAGACAGTGCGACTGGAAGTCCCGATGATCGACGGACAAAGACATGTCGTGTTTCTCAACCCGCCATCAGCGCGGAAAGGCTAACCAGTGGCGCGTATCCTGGCGGTAGCCAACCAGAAAGGCGGCGTCGGCAAGACAACAACCTCGATCAATCTTGCGGCCGGGTTGTCGCGCGCCGGAAAACGTGTGCTGCTGATCGATCTCGATCCGCAGGGCAATGCAACGATGGGAAGCGGAGTCGACAAGCGCGGATCGCATGCCACTGTTTACGAGGTGCTTCTCGGTGAATGCGACCTTCCCAGTGCCCGGATTCATTGTGAGAATGGCGGCTTCGATCTGGTGCCAGCCAACCAGGAACTCGCCGGCGCCGAGATCGAGCTGGTCGGACTCGAGCGCCGCGAAAACAGACTGAAAGATGCGCTGGCTGCTGTCGATTCCGAGTACGACTACATTCTCATCGACTGTCCGCCCGCCCTTAACCTGCTGACGGTTAACGGTCTGACCGCAGCGCACGCGGTCATGATCCCGATGCAGTGCGAGTACTACGCGCTCGAAGGCCTCAGCGATCTGGTGCAGACCATCAAGAAGGTGCGCAGTCATCTCAATCCTTCGCTCGAAATCGAAGGTTTGTTGCGCACCATGTATGACCCGCGAAACACACTTTCGCAGCAGGTTTCCGATCAACTGCAAAAGCATTTCGGCGCCAAGGTGTATCGCACCATCATTCCGCGCAACGTCCGCCTGGCGGAGGCGCCGAGCCACGGTATCCCGGCTATTGACTTCGACAAGCAGTCAAAGGGCGCGCTGGCTTACCTGTCGCTCGCTGACGAAATACTCAAGCAGCCGTCTCCGACTCATTGAGGACACAGCCTATGGCGAAACTAAAGGGACTCGGGCGCGGGCTGGATGCGTTGCTTGCCGCCGACGAAGCGCAAACGCAATCGCCTGGTGGTGAACTGCGCACACTCACAACGGCGCAGCTGCGGCCCGGCCGTTACCAGCCGCGCAGCCGTATGGACGAAGCGTCCATTGCAGAGCTCGCGGAATCGATCAGGACGCAGGGCGTGTTGCAGCCCATTCTGGTGCGCTCGGTCGATAACGCTTACGAAATCATTGCCGGTGAGCGGCGCTGGCGCGCAGCGCAATTGGCAGGGCTCAAGGAAGTACCAGTGGTGCTGCGCGACGTCGACGACAACGCAGCTCTGGCCATCGCACTGATCGAGAACATTCAGCGCGAGAACCTCAACCCTCTGGAAGAGGCAGTCGGTATCCAGCGGTTGATTGACGAATTCGCCATGACCCACGAAACGGTGGGAAAGGCGGTGGGCCGCTCACGCAGTGCCGTGAGCAATCTGCTGCGCTTGCTGTCACTGCCCGAGCAGGTTCAGGCAATGCTCATGGACGGACGCATCGATATGGGCCATGCCCGTGCTCTGCTGGCAGCGCCGGCGTCCCGGCAGATCGAACTCGCGCAGCGTATTGCCGCGCTCGGGCTTTCCGTGCGGGAGACCGAGCAACTGGTCGCGCAACGGGTGCCAGCCGGCAAGCGTCCCTCGAAAGCGCCCCGCAAGGACCGTGACATCGCCGCACTTGAAGAATCCATGTCAGAGCGGCTCGGGGCAACGGTGTCCATACGGCATCGCAAAAGCGGCAGCGGAACGCTGTCGATTGACTACGCGGACCTGGACCAGCTGGACTCGATTCTCGGCCGTTTAAGGGCCTGAGGACCGGTCTGCCGGAGATGGCCGGACGCGTTGACAGTATTGTCATAAGCCAATAAAATCTCGGCCTTTTTGTGGCTATGCTGCGGCCGCACAAGGAGTACGGCGCCATTACGACGGATCACAATTCATGATCCGGGGGCTGCTCGCGGTACTCGGGCTCCAGGTGCTGGTGTTGAGCGTGGCCGCATCGGGTTTCTTGCTGTTTTCCGGCCTTGCGGCCGCGAAGTCGGCGGCGATCGGTGGCACGATCGCGGTAGTACCGGGAGCGTTTTACGCGTGGCGTTTGATCGTTTCCCGAAAAGCGTCGGCCGAGCGATTACTGCAGGTTCATTTTGTCGCCGAAGCAGGGAAGCTGGCACTGACTTTCGTAATGTTCGCCGCGACGTTTGTCTGGATCAGGGATGTTTCCGTAATACCGTTGTTCGCCGCCTATATCGCCACCTTGATGGCGTATTGGCTTGCACTGATTGTGTTTAAACGAATTTAAGAGAAAAACGAGCATGGCCGATTCGGGCGCGCCAACTTCGAGCGAATACATTGTTCACCACCTCACCAACCTCACAGTTGGTGAAGGGTTCTGGACGCTTCATCTCGATACGCTGATCGTATCCGGGCTTCTGGGCCTGGTCGTTTTCGGGTTCATGATGCTGCTGGCACGCAAGGCCAGCAGTGGCGTGCCTTCCGGTTGGCAAAATTTCGTCGAGATGGTCGTGTCGATGGTGGATACGCAGGTCCGCGACACCTTTCACGCAAAAAGCAACCTCGTAACGCCGCTGGCCATCACCATATTCATCTGGGTATTCGTGATGAACGCCATGGACCTGATTCCGGTGGACTTCATTCCGATGACTGCAGAGGCAGCCGGCGTTCCCTATTTGAAGATTGTTCCCACCACCGATCCGAACCTGACGTTCGCAATGTCATTGACCGTGTTTGTCATCATGCTCGGGTTCAATTTCAAGTACAAAGGTGTTGGCGGGTTTTTGAAGGAGGCGTTGACGGTACCGTTTGGCAAGTACCTTTTCCCCGTCAATCTGCTTTTCCGGATCATCGAGGACATCGCCAAGCCGGTCTCTCTCGCACTGCGTCTTTTCGGAAACATGTACGCCGGCGAGATGGTTTTCATACTGCTTGCCGTCTGGGCCGGCGCCAGTTTTCTCTGGGCGCCATTTGCCGCGACGCTCAGTCTCGGCTGGGCCCTGTTCCACATTCTGATTATTACCCTGCAGGCTTTCGTGTTCATGATGCTGACCGTCGTGTACATGAGTATGGCGGCAGAACACCACTGATTTTTCACGTTTACGATCACAACTACTGTACTTAGGAGAAAAAGATGGAACTCGCATCCGTACTGGGCATGACGGCAATTGCGGTCGCGCTGTTGATTGGAATGGGCGCACTGGGCACCGCAATCGGCTTCGGTATCCTCGGTGGCCGCTTCCTTGAAGGTGCCGCGCGCCAGCCTGAAATGATTCCGACGCTGCAGGTCAAGATGTTCATCGTTGCGGGTCTGCTGGATGCCGTGACCATGATCGGTGTTGGTATCGCGCTTTATCTGCTGTTTGCGAACCCGTTCATCGGGATCATCGGCGGTTGAAGAAGAACTCGTTTCTTAAGCGCGGGAGGTTAGCGTGAATATCAACGCAACACTATTTGGCCAGGCGCTGTGGTTCGCGGTTTTCATCTGGCTGACGATGAAGTACATCTGGCCGCCGCTGCAAAAAGCGATGAAAGACCGCGAGAAGCAGATCGCCGACGGTCTGGCGGCTTCCGAAAAGGGCAAGCAGGAGCTGGAACAGGCTGCCCAGCGTGTCACCGAGGAATTGCGAAAGGCACGCGAACAGGCGAGTGAAATCCTGGCGCAGGCCGAGAAACGCTCCGGAGAACTCGTCGAGGAAGCCAAAGTGAATGCGAGGGCCGAAGGCGAGCGCATCGTCACGGCGGCCAAGGCGGAGATCGAGCAGGAAGTCAATCGCGCCAGAGAGCAGCTGCGTGCGCAGGTCTCAGTGCTTGCCGTGACCGGCGCCGAGAAAATTCTCAGACGCGAAATTGACGCACAGGCACATGCGCAGCTGTTGCAGAGCCTGGAAGCCGAGCTGCGGTAGAACCAATGGCCGAACTTGCAACCATCGCGAGACCATACGCCGAGGCCGCCTTCGGATTCGCCAAGCAACGCGGCGAACTCGACAAGTGGTCGGAGATGCTGGGGCTGCTCGCGAGCGTTTATCAGGACACACAGTTTCAGGAAGCGATCGCCGGTCCAAAGGTTACCGGTGGCGATGTCGAGAAGCTGATGCTGTCGGTGTGCGGCGAACGCATTGACGGGCAGGCACGCAACCTCATTCAGCTGCTCGTTCGCAACGGGCGCCTGTCTGTGCTCGCAGAAATACGGAATCTCTTTGAACACCTCAAGTCCGAAGACGAGGGCGTGATCGAGGCGAATATTGCCTCGGCCTACCCGTTGCAAGACCAGCAACTTGAGCAAATCGTCAATATCTTGGCGAAGCGTTACAACAAGCAAATCAGCCCGACTGTCGGTGTGGATTCTGAATTGATTGGCGGAATCAAGGTACAGGTAGGCGACAAGGTTTGGGATGCCTCGGTGCGCGGCCGACTCCAGGAAATGGCCGCCGCCCTTACGAAATAGGAGCATTGATCCATGCAGTTGAACCCATCCGAGATCAGCGAGCTGATCAAGACCAAGATCGAGAGTCTTGCCCCTGTGTCCGAGGCACGAACTCAGGGCACGGTCGTTTCAGTTACCGATGGTATCTGTCGAATCCACGGGCTGTCAGACGTTATGCAGGGCGAAATGCTCGAATTCCCGGGCAATACCTTTGGTCTTGCGCTCAACCTCGAACGTGATTCCGTCGGCTCGGTGGTACTGGGCGATTACACCCACATCACCGAAGGTGACACAGTCAAGTGTACGGGCCGTATTCTGGCCGTGCCGGTCGGGCCGGAGCTGATTGGCCGTGTCGTTGACGCCCTTGGCCAGCCGATCGACGGCAAGGGTCCGATCAACGCCAAACAGACAGACGTTATCGAGAAAGTCGCTCCGGGCGTCATCTGGCGCCAGTCGGTCTCCCAGCCGGTGCAGACCGGACTGAAGTCCATCGACGCCATGGTGCCGGTAGGCCGTGGTCAGCGCGAACTGATCATCGGCGACCGCCAGACCGGAAAGACCGCCGTTGCCGTCGACACCATCATCAACCAGAAGGGCAAGGACCTGTTCTGTGTGTATGTCGCCATCGGTCAAAAGGCGTCAACGGTCGCCAACGTGGTACGTAAACTCGAAGAATATGGCGCGATGGATTACACCATTGTCGTTGCCGCAACTGCGTCCGAATCGGCAGCGATGCAATACATTGCGGCCTACTCGGGTTGCACGATGGGCGAGTATTTCCGCGATCGCGGAGAAGATGCTCTCATCATTTACGACGATCTGACCAAACAGGCGTGGGCCTATCGCCAGATCTCGCTGCTGCTGCGCCGGCCGCCGGGACGCGAAGCCTATCCCGGGGACGTGTTTTATCTGCACTCGCGCTTGCTTGAGCGCGCAGCGCGCGTCTCGCCGGCCTGGGTCGAGAAGCACACCAATGGAGCGGTCAAGGGCAAGACGGGTTCATTGACCGCGCTGCCGATTATCGAAACGCAGGCCGGTGACGTGTCTGCCTTCGTTCCGACCAACGTGATTTCGATTACCGATGGACAGATCTTTCTTGAGACAGACCTGTTCAACGCCGGTATTCGTCCTGCCATCAACGCCGGTGTATCGGTGTCGCGAGTCGGCGGTGCCGCCCAGACCAAGATCATGAAGCGCAAGGACACTGGCGGTGGTGTGCGTCTGGCACTGGCCCAGTACCGGGAACTTGCCGCGTTCGCCCAGTTCGCATCCGATCTTGACGAGGCGACACGTAAACAGCTCGAGCGCGGGCGCATGGTGACGGAGTTGATGAAGCAGCCCCAGTACCAGCCGATGGAAGTTTGGGAAATGGCGGTCACGCTGTTTGCCGTTAACAACGACGTGTTCGATGATATTGAAGTGAGCAAGGCGCTGGCGGCGGAAAAATCCATGCGTGACTACCTCAAGGGCAAGTACGCTGACCTGATCAAACGCATTGATGAGCAGAAGAATCTCAGCGAGGAAGACGAGAAAGCGCTCAAGAACGCGATTGCTGACTGGAAAGCGAACGGTAGTTACTAATTTGATCCCGACGCAACCGAACACCAATCGGGGCCGGGGTCTAGAGGCGAGCGATGGCAGGCACTAAGGAAATACGAACCAAGATCAAGAGTGTTCAGAACACTCGCAAGATCACGAAAGCAATGGAGATGGTTGCTGCTTCGAAGATGCGCAAGGCGCAGGATCGTATGCGCGCGGCCCGGCCTTACGCCGAGAAAATCCGTAACGTCGCGGCACACATCTCGCACGCCAATCCCGAGTATCGCCATCCTTTCCTGGTCGAGCGTGACACCGTGAAACGTGTCGGCATCATCATCGTGACCACTGACAAGGGCTTGTGCGGGGGTCTTAACACCAACGTGTTGCGCATGGCGCTCGGACAGTACAAGCAGTGGCAGGAAGAAGGTGAAGAGATCGACGTCTGTTGCATCGGCGGCAAGGGCCTTGGCTTCATGCAACGTCTTGGCGCCAACATCATTTCCGAAGTGAGCGGGTTGGGTGACACGCCGCGCCTCGAACAGATCATCGGCGCGCTGAAGATCATGCTCGACGGATACATGTCGGACCGCTTCGACCGTGTCGTGCTTTTTTATACAAAATTCGTCAACACCATGAAGCAGGAACCGGTGATGGAACAGCTGTTACCCATCAGCGGCGAGCGCCTGGGTGCTCCCGAGGGTTCCTGGGATTACATTTACGAGCCCGAGGCCAAGAGTGTGCTCGAGCAGGTCCTGACCCGCTACATCGAGGCGGTGATCTTCCAGTCGGTCGCGGAAAACATGTCTTCCGAGCAATCGGCCCGCATGGTGGCAATGAAATCGGCGTCCGACAATGCCGGAACGCTGATTGATGAGCTGACCCTGATCTACAACAAATCGCGCCAGGCTGCCATCACCAAAGAACTGGCAGAGATCGTCGGCGGTGCTGCTGCAGTTTGATGCGCAGTGATACCGAATACACAGATACCAAATAACTGACTTGAACGGATAGATATAGCCATGTCACAAGCAACCGGAAAAATCGTCCAGTGCATCGGCGCTGTGGTCGACATTGAGTTTCCACGCGAGAATATGCCCAACGTCTATGAGGCGTTGACGCTGGTGGAAGATGGCAGCGAAGGCGGGCTGGCAGAAGCGGGTCTGACTTTTGAGGTCGAGCAGCAACTGGGCGACGGTATCGTTCGCTGTATTGCGATGGGTTCCTCCGACGGACTGCGCCGCGGCATGCCGGTCGCTTCAACCGGCGCGCCGATTTCGGTCCCGGTCGGGCATGGAACACTTGGCCGCATCATGGACGTGCTGGGCCGGCCAATCGACGAAGCGGGACCAATCGAGACCGACGAAAGGCGTGCGATTCACCAGCCGGCCCCGGCGTTTGCGGATCTGTCGCCCTCGGTTGACCTGCTGGAAACAGGTATCAAGGTTATCGACCTGATCTGTCCATTCGCCAAGGGGGGCAAGATTGGTCTGTTCGGTGGTGCCGGTGTCGGCAAGACCGTGAACATGCTTGAGTTGATCAACAACATCGCCAAACAGCACTCGGGTCTGTCGGTATTCGCCGGCGTCGGAGAGCGTACTCGCGAGGGCAACGACTTCTATCATGAAATGTCCGAAGCCGGCGTCATCAAGCTGGACAACATCGGTGAGTCAAAAGTGGCGATGGTGTTTGGTCAGATGAACGAGCCTCCGGGCAACCGCCTGCGGGTGGCCTTGTCGGGTCTGACAATGGCAGAGAAGTTCCGCGATGAGGGCCGCGACATCCTGTTCTTCGTCGACAACATCTATCGCTTCACGCTTGCCGGAACCGAAGTTTCCGCCCTGCTCGGCCGGATGCCTTCAGCGGTGGGTTATCAGCCGACACTGGCCGAGGAAATGGGCAAGCTGCAGGAGCGTATCGTTTCGACCAAAGTAGGCTCGATCACATCGATTCAGGCTGTCTACGTGCCTGCTGACGATTTGACCGACCCGTCACCGGCAACGACTTTCGGTCACCTTGACGCGACCGTGGTGTTGAGCCGTGACATTGCGTCACTCGGTATCTACCCGGCGGTCGACCCGCTCGACTCCACCTCACGCCAGGTTGATCCAAATGTCATCGGCGAAGAGCACTACAGCACCACGCGGGCGGTGCAGGCTACGCTGCAGCGCTACAAGGAGCTGCGCGACATCATCGCCATTCTCGGCATGGACGAGTTGTCGCCCGAAGACAAGCTTGCGGTTTCCCGAGCGCGCAAGATTCAACGTTTCCTTTCACAGCCGTTCCACGTGGCCGAAGTGTTTACCGGTTCGCCAGGCAAGTTCGTGTCGCTCAAAGACACCATCCGTGGCTTCAAGATGATTGTTAACGGCGAGTGCGATGCGCTCCCCGAGCAGGCTTTCTACATGGTTGGCGGTATCGAGGAAGCATTCGAGAAAGCCAAGAAGCTGCAGTAACGCGTGGCGATATCGATTAACCGGCAAGCACATAGAGCGCATTTTTCGAGGCACTGATGGCAAATACGATACAGGTAGAAGTAGTAAGCGCCGAAGAGTCGGTTTACTCGGGTGAGGCGGCCTTTGTCGTGTTGCCGGGCGAATCCGGCGAACTCGGGATCTACCCGCGCCACACCCCTCTGATCACGCGCATCAAGCCCGGTGCGATCCGCATACAGCCCAGTGGCGGTGGCGAAGAGCAACTGATCTTCGTTGCCGGAGGCATCCTCGAAGTGCAACCGGCGATGGTGACGGTACTTGCAGATACCGCCATTCGCGGCCATGATCTGGATGAGGCGAAGGCACTGGAGGCCAAACAGCGCGCCGAAGAGTCGTTGCGCAACGCCACCGACAAGCAGGAAATTGCCGTTGTGGAAGGCGAGCTCGCGATGCTGGCGGCGCAACTGGCTGCCATTCGCAAGCTGCGCAAGCACTAGCAACAGTCCGGCTCCGTCCCGGCGCCCTCCGGTGGCGACGGAAACGAAAAGGAGCAGCATCATTGCTGCTCTTTTTTTGTTCCTGTGTATCCGTCACAATTACGTGGCTCCCTCGTTGCTGCACTCAGGCGTGGCAGCGGCGGTTTTCCGCATTGTCTGCACGCGCGCGAAAATTCTTGTTTACTGAGGCCACTATGAAATTGAATCGCACAATCCTGACTATTTTCTTTCTGACCATTGCTTTAACAGGATGCTCGTCGGAAAAAGACACTGTCAAGATCGCTTTCATCGGTCCACTCACCGGAGGCGTTTCCGCGAATGGTCTTGGGGGACGCAATTCCGCGCAGCTTGCGGTCAGCCTGCACAACGCCCAATCCACCGGCAACTACAAATATGAGCTGGTTACGCTGGACGACGAATGCAAGCCGAACATCGGTGTGCAGGTAGCTACCAAGGTCGCTGCGGACAAGCACGTGATTGCCGGCGTTACCCATTACTGCTCTGCGGTAGCCATGGGGACCGTCGACGTCTATCACAAGTTCGGTTTGCCGGTTGTCGTGTGGGGCGCCGTGTTACCTGAGATCACTTATGGCAATGACTATAAGGAGGTGCATCGCGTCAACGGCACGATGATCAACCAGAATGAAGTCGCCGCTGATTTCATGCTGGAACAGGGATACAAGACATGGGTCATCATTCATGACACCACTGATTACGGGAAAGGGCATAACCGTTATTTCTCGAAGTACCTCGTCGCCAGGGGCGGCCGAATCCTCGGGACATTCGGCGTGAGTGCCGACCAGCAGGACTTCAATGCCGAACTCACCAAGGTCAAGGAGCTCAATCCCGACGTCATTTATTTCGGCGGTCTGGCGCCCACCGGGGTGCGCCTGCGCTCACAGATGGAAAAGCTCGGCATCGATGCCGTGTTCCAGGGAACGTCCGGGATTGTCTCAGACGCCTTCATTGAAGGTCTGGGGCCGTTGTCCGAAGGCGTCATCGCGTTTCGTGAAGGAGCGCCCGTGGAAAATCTGCCGGGTGGTGAAGGTTTTATCGAGAAGTACAACCAGCAGGGGTTTGGCGAACCGCCAGAAGCCTATGGCGCATTCGCTTTTGCGGCGACTCAGCTGATCATCGATGCGATCGAAAAAGCCGGTCCCAACCGCAAGGCCGTGATGCAGGAACTGAATGCGACGCGCAACTACGATTCCATCGTCGGTTCCATTTCCTTCGATGATCATGGCCAGAACACCGTCGCCCTCATTACCCGTTACGTCATACAGGACGGCAAATGGGTCGTGTGGGAGCAGAGCGAATACGCCGGGGGAAACCGCACCCTGTCGCGGCGCTGACGGCTCGCGACGCAAGGCCATGGACCCCGGATTCATCGCGCAATACCTGCTCAACGGCATCGTACTGGGCGTGATCTACGCGATGGTGGCGGTCGGATTCACCTTGTTCTTCGGCGTGCTCGACGTCATCAAGTTCTCGCACGGCGACGTGGTAATGGCGGGTGCTTTCACGGCGCTGGCAACCTATGCCGGTCTCGAGTGGATTGGCATCAGCGAAGGAATTCTTGCCGCCATTGTCATCACGGCAATGGGTATCGTCGCCATGGCTATTCTTGGTGCGGTACTCGCCAAGCTGCTGATTCTGCCACTGCGCAACGCCCCGCCGCTCAACACGCTGTTGATCACACTGATGTTCGGACTCGCTCTGCGCGAGGCGGTGCGCCTGTTTTACCCGAACGGTTCCAATCCCAAACCATTTCCGAAACTGTTGCCGGACGCGGCGATGACGATCGGTAACCTCGAGCTGCGACTCGACAGCGTGCTGTTGATCGTCCTGGGACTCGGTGCGATTGTCGCGGTGCATCTGCTGATTCAGCGCAGTCGTATCGGCCTGGCCATACGCGCTGTCGCGCAGGACCCGGAAACGGCACGGCTCATGGGGATCAATTTCGAGCGGGTCGTGCTGATGACGTTTGCACTCGGATCCGCGCTCGCGGCTTTGGCGGGAATTACCAATGGTCTGTATTACAGCGAAGTCAATTTCGGCATGGGTCTGTTGCTCGGTGTGATCGGTTTCAGTGCCGCCGTTGTCGGCGGCCTGGGCAGCCTCTATGGCGCGATCATCGGCGGTTTTCTGTTCGCAGCATTGCAGACGGCTGGCGCGGTCTGGTTTTCCGTGCCGGCATATAAAGACGTCTTCGCGTTTGCCTGCATCATCATACTGATGGCATGGAAACCGACCGGGCTTCTTGCGGAAAAGTCGGCGGAACGTGTCTGAGCGGATGAAAAGCAGCCGCCACGGCTATTGGCCGGTCGTTGTCACTGCGCTGTCTGCGGCCTTGTTCGTCTTTCTGTTTCTTTTTCTCGAGAAGCAGTGGGAAATCGCCCTGCTCGCCGTTGGCCTTGTCGCAATACTCTTCTCGTCCGCCCGCTTCGGGTTTCTGGCGCGCGTTGAAATCTCCGCCTCCTATCATCCGCGTACGACGATAATGGTCAATATCGTCGCCGCCTTGCTGGTGATCTTTTTGCTGCGAGGTGAGCATTTCGCCTTGCTCATGCTCGCCACTGTGTTTCTGTATGTCACCATCTGTCTGGGGCTGACGCTGCAATTCGGTTATGCGGGCATTGTCAACTTCGCCGGCATCGCTTTCTTCGGTATTGGCGCCTACACCGCGGCTGTTCTTTCCGTGCACAGTGCGTTGCCGCATCTGCTGGTCATCGTGATCTCGGGAATTATCGCCGGGCTCATCGGCTCCTTGCTGATTCTTCCCATGCTCAGAACGCGCGGGCATTACGCGGCTCTGGTAACCATCGCTTTCGGCATCCTCTTTCGCACCTTCCTCGAGGTAAATGACCTGTTGGGCGGGCCGCAGGGCCTAAAGGTACCGGGTATGCAGGTGTTCGGCTGGTCGCTCAACGACAATATTTCGCTCGGGCCTCTTGGTACCGTTTCCTTCTACGCGTCTTATGCCGTCGTTGCATTGCTGCTCGCGGCCGGCGCCTACGCATTGATCAAGCGGCTAGAGCGTTCCTGGCTAGGGTTGAATCTCGACGCCGTGCGTACTGACGAAACGGCGGCAGCGTCCTTCGGAATCGACCTGCCTCGATGGAAAATTTTCGCTTTTACCGCGGGTAACTGTCTGGCCGGTATCGCAGGCGGGGTGTACGGGATGATGTCGGGGTTCATCGCACCTGCCAGTTTCAACTTCGGTGACTCGCTGCTGCTCGTTTCAATCGTCTTGCTTGGCGGCAGTGGCAACCCGCTCGGGGTCTTGCCGGCAGCACTGCTGGTGGTCGTGTTGCCCGAGAAACTGCAGGTCATCCAGGAGTACCGGCTGTTGTTGTTTGCGGTGCTCGTTATTCTGATTCTGCGGTTTCGACCGGAAGGTCTGTTGCCGCGGAAAATGCGAGAGTACTACGCCGGCTGGGGCCGCTCATGACCAAGCCGGAACTTGCCGTAGACGGTCTTACCGTGCGCTTCGGCGGACTCACCGCGCTGGACGCCCTGCAGTTCGAGCTGAGCGCGGGTGAGTTCGTTGGTCTCATCGGGCCAAACGGTTCAGGCAAGACAACCTTCTTCAATGCGCTCACCGGGATTTACGCCCCCGCGTCGGGGCGTGTCGTCCTGTCAGGAAAAGACATCACGGGATTCCCGCCGCAGAAAATATATGACGCAGGCATGACCCGGACCTTCCAGCGCTTGCGTCTTGCATCGACGTTGTCGGTATTCGACAACCTGATGATCGGCAATCATCGGAACCTGAGCCACGGAATCATTGCGAACCTGTTTGCGCGCCAGCGCCTCAAACACGAGATCGAAGAAAACGTCGCAAAAAGCCGTTTGCTGCTCGAGCAGTTCAGCGCTCCCCTGGCGTCGCGCCTTTTCGATCCGGTGTCGCAGCTGACAATGATTGACCGGCGACGGGTCGAAGTTTGCCGCGCATTGATCAGCGAGCCGAAGATACTGTTGCTGGACGAACCTTCCGCAGGCATGACCCATGAAGAAACACGCGCGCTGATGGACGATTTGCTGGCATCGCGCGAGCGCATGCCCGGGCTCGCGATCGTGCTGATCGAGCACGAGATGGGCGTGATCGAGCGCGTGACTGACCGCTGCGTAGTGCTTAATTACGGCGAGAAAATCGCCCAAGGCGGCTATCGCGAAATCGCCAGCGACAGTCACGTCCGGGCTGCCTACCTCGGAGAGGACTGAGCGGTGCGCAATGCTTTATTGATCGAAGACGTCGTCAGCGGCTATGACCAGGCCGACGTTCTCAGCGGTGTTTCACTGCAGGTACCCGAAGGGCAGATAACCTGTCTGCTTGGCTCCAACGGTGCCGGCAAGACGACGCTGATCCGGGCCATACTGGGCCTGACCCCGGCGCGCAGCGGCCGAATTCACTTTGGACAAACGGATATTACGCGCGAGCCGACCCACCGCATTGCCGCGCTCGGGGTAACCTGTATTCCGGAAGGCAGGCGGGTTTTCCCCCGGATGAGCGTACTGGAAAACCTCAGGGTCGGCGCCTACACCGATACCAACCGCCAGGCGGTTGAAAAACGTTTCGAGGAAGTGTTCGCCATTTTCCCGCGCTTGCAGGAGCGCGCCGGGCAGCTTGCCGGCACCATGTCGGGTGGCGAACAAGCCATGCTGTCGATCGGCAGGGGTTTGATGAGCGGGCCGAAGGTGCTGATCGTTGATGAACCATCTCTCGGTCTGTCGCCTTTGTTCGTCAAGGAAAATTTCAAGGTGATCCAGCGCATTAACGAACTGGGTGTTACCGTGCTGCTGGTCGAACAGAATGTGCGCCAGACGCTGGCCATAGCGCATCGCGGCTACGTACTGTCCCAGGGACGTATCGTCGCGCAAGGCGACGCTGCGCAGTTGCGAGACAATGAAGAGGTGCGCGCGGCCTACTTCGGTAGCTGAAACGCGTGTTTTTCTTGGTATGGAGTGCCAAGTGGGACGGGGGCTGTGTTGAGAAAGGAAGACTGAAATGGCCAAACCGGTCGATGCAGTAGAACTGACCAAACAAATTGTGCGCATGAACACGATCAATCCGCCCGGAGACGAAGAAGCGTGCGCGCGGGTGCTGGGGTCCCTGCTCGAATCGGCCGGCTGCACCGTTGCCTATCACAAGCTTGGCGACAAACGCGCCAGCCTGGTCGCACGCATCGGCGGCAACAGCGACAAGGCGCCACTATGCCTGACCGGGCACATCGACACGGTTCCGCTCGGCGCCGCAGCGTGGAGCAAGGATCCGTTTGCCGGCGAAACCGATGACGGCCGTTTGTATGGACGCGGCACCAGTGACATGAAATGCGGGGTCGCAGCGTTCGTTGCGGCGACCATCTCGCTTGCTGCAAAGCTCCATCGCTCACCCGGTCTCGAACTCGTAATCACTGCGGGCGAGGAAGTCGGCTGCGATGGCGCGTTCGATCTGGTGCGGCGCCGGGGAGCGCTGGGCCGCGCCGGCGCCGTACTGGTGGGCGAGCCGACCTCGAACTACCCGTATGTCGGGCACAAGGGTGCATTCTGGCTATGCGCAAAAACGCATGGCGTAACCGCCCACGGCTCGATGCCGGAACGCGGGGACAATGCGGTTTACAAGGCAGCCCGGGCTATTACGGCGCTCGAGAACTTTCGTTTCGACAATCCGCCGCACGACCTGATGGGACAGGCGACGCTCAACGTCGGTACCGTGCGCGGCGGACTGAACATCAACTCGGTCCCCGACGAAGCGGCAATCGAAATTGACATCCGCAGTGTGCCGACATCGCGTCACGATGCCATTCGAGCGGCGCTGCAAAAGCAACTCGGCGGCGAGGTCGATCTTGAAACCATCATCGATCTGGAAAGCGTTTACAGTGACCCCGATCAAGCCTGGATCCAACGGCTTTTCGACATTGCCCAACCCTATCTCGGTGCCCGTCCGGAACCGAAAGTTGCAACCTATTTCACCGATGCCGCGGCACTGACGCCGGCATACGGCAATCCGCCGACGGTGATCCTCGGGCCGGGAGAACCGCAAATGGCACACCAGACCGATGAGTATTGCGTCATCGACCGCGTCACTTCTTCGGTCAGTCTTTACGAGCAGGTCATCGCTGACTGGTGTGGTGTCTGATTCGTCCCGTGTTCGACCTGCCTCGGACATAGAGGCCCGCGCTCGAGCACTCTTTGACGATGGCAGTGCGGGGCCGATCGAAACAGCGGGTGCGCTGACGGTGGTCGAGGGGCGATGCAAAGGGCGCGCACTGCGCGCTGCGTTGACCAATCGTGCGGTTGCCGGCGGCTCATTCGGCATCGACGAGAGCGAAATGCTGACCAGGCATCTGTTGCGCACCCGCGACGATCGCATCCCGATTGTCCTCGTGCTCGATTCGGCAGGTGCACGGCTGGATGCGGGCCTGGCGGGACTTGCGGCGTTTCGACGCCTCTATCGTGCTGCCCTCGATGTACGGCTTGCCGGTGTGTCAATGGTCGCGATGATGGAACGCGATTGTTTCGGTGGGGCCAGCATGCTGGCAATGCTATGTCCGGTGCGGGGCGCAATCGAAACCGCACGGCTCGGTATGTCCGGCCCGGGAATTGTCGCCGCGCTGTCGGGCGGGCAGGATCTCGATGCGTCGGACCATGAAGCAGTTCGGGCCCTGTTCGGTGCACCGGCACGCGCCCGAACCGGTGCGATAGATTTTGTGTTCGATCCGGATACGCCGCGGCGCGAAGCGCTGGCTACGCTGCTTGACCTTGCCATGAGCAAACAGGCTGATCTTTGCGCGCAGCACCGGATGCTCGAACGGCGGCTGCGCGACACGGGCTTCGAATCGGGCACGCTGACATTGCCCGACGCGGCCGCATTATTCCAACAAGGGAAAGCGGTCGGCGCTGCGGAACTATGGCAACTCGCGGATGCAATTCTTTCGTGCAGGCCTGGGCAGACGGTCAATCTGGAGATTGACTGTCCCGGTCAGGCTGCATCGCGTTCCGACGAATTGCTGGTGCTTTCCGAATACGTCGCGCACCTGGCGCTTTGCCTGCGTGATCGCAGCCGCCAAGGGGTCGAAATCGTCTCGCGCATCTGCGGAGAATGTGCCGGCGGGATTTATGTTGCGCTGGCGGCCGGTGCCGAACGGGTGGAAGCAACGCTTGCAGCAAAAGTGCGCGTGCTGCCGGAAAGAGCGGTAGAAATCGTGATGGGAAAAACCCTGCCGGACGAAACGATAGCCGATGCCCTCGCGGCTGGCATTGCCGACCGTCTCGTACCGGTTCGCCGCGATGACGCAGCGGCGGCGACGCAGTTCGGGAGCGGGAATGAATAACAGCAATATGTACCTCGAAATCGCGCGTGTCGTCGCAGCCGACCCGGAACGCATCGCCCTGGAGACCGGCGATGGCGGGAAATTGCGTTACGGCGAGCTCGACGCCGAGGTCGCGCGATACGCAAATGCGCTGAGAGAGTCCGGTCTGCAACGCGGTGACCGGGTCGCCGTTCAGGTACGAAAAAGCGTCCAATCCCTGCTTGTCTATCTGGCGTGTCTGCGCGCCGGCCTGGTTTACCTGCCGCTCAATACCGCCTACCGTAGTGCCGAACTGGATTATTTCCTGCGCGACGCCGAACCCGGTCTGATACTGGTCGAACCCGGGCAACGGACGACGATGGAGGATTTATCCAAGGCATCGATCGGCGCGGCGGTGATGACGCTCGAAGCGGGCGACGCAGCCAGTCTCGCACAATGCGCGGCTGCCGCCAGCGATCAGTTTCCCACCGCAAACTCGGAGCCCGGCGATCTTGCGGTGATTATCTATACCTCCGGCACAACGGGGCGCAGCAAGGGCGCGATGGTCACGCATGACAACCTCGTTTCCAATGCGCGCGCGCTGACGCAGGAATGGCAATTCACCAGTAACGACGTGCTGCTGCACGCGCTGCCGATTTTTCACGTTCACGGGTTGTTTGTCGCCAATCACTGTGCGCTCACAACGGGCGCTTGCTTGCTGTGGCATGAGCGGTTTGAAGCGAAGGACGTTGTGCGCGACCTCAGGCGCGCCACCGTGCTCATGGGCGTGCCCACCTTCTATGTCCGTTTGCTCGCTGAGAGGGAGCTGTCGCGCGAAACGTGCAGCAATATGCGCTTGTTCGTATCCGGTTCGGCACCCTTGCTTGCGGAAACGCATCAGCAGTTCGAGCAGCGTACCGGACACCGAATCCTCGAACGCTACGGCATGTCGGAGGCCGGCATGATTACGTCCAATCCGTATCGCGGCGAGCGCCGTGCCGGAACGGTCGGTTTTGCACTGCCGGGTGTTGAAGTCCGTGTGGTTGACGCAGCGGACAAGCCCGTATCGACCGGCGAAAAGGGCGCGATTCAGATCAAGGGCCGCAACGTCTTCAGCGGCTACTGGCGGATGCCGGAAAAAACGCGGGAGGAATTCACAGCCGACGGCTGGTTCCGCACGGGCGACATCGGCACATTCGACACCGACGGTTATCTGTCCATCGTTGGCCGGGCAAAGGATCTCATTATCACCGGTGGTTACAACGTCTACCCCAAGGAAATCGAACAGGCGCTCGATGAACTGCCGGACATAATGGAATCGGCCGTAGTCGGCATGCCGCACGACGATTTCGGCGAAGCGGTGACGGCGGTGGTTGTTGCTTCGGCAGGCGCACAAATCGATGAAGCCGCCATCATCAAGACACTCAAGACGAAACTGGCTGCCTATAAGATACCCAAGCACATTTACGTTGTTGAAGCGTTGCCGCGCAACGCGATGGGCAAGGTACAAAAAAACCTGTTGCGGGAACGGTTCGGTCAGTAATCCCGGTTTATGGTTACGCAGAACCTCAGCCGTAGAAAACGGACCACAGCATTCTTGCCGCCAGCGCAAACAAAATCAGCGCGAAGATCCGTTTCAGACGCGTGACCGGCATGCTGTGCGCGAGCCGTGCGCCGAATGGCACCGTGACAAAAGTCCCGATCACAATTCCGATCAGCGCCGGGAGATAGATATAACCCAGAGTCATGGGCGGCAGGCCCTGTTCTCCCAGACCCGTGTAGGCGTAACCCGCGGCGCCTGCCAAAGCGATTGGCAAGCCCAGAGCCGCCGAGGTGCCGACGGCATTTCGTATCGGCACGTTGCACATCACCATCAGCGGAATGGAGACAACGCCGCCGCCGGCGCCGACCAGGCTCGAAATCACGCCGACGAGGCCGGACCCGGCGAACATTCCTGCCGGACCCGGCAGCCGTCTGCTGGGCGCCGGTTTCTTGCCCATTATCATCTGTGTCGCCGAGTAGGACACGAAGATCACGAACACAACCGCAAGAAAGCGTGAGTCCAGCCAGTCGGCAATGAAAGCGCCGAACAAGGTGCCGATGACGAGGCCGGCGGCGGCCTGGCGAAAGATATCCCAGCGAACGGCACCGTGCATGTGGTGCGCGCGTATGCTCGACAGAGACGTGAAAACAATCGTCGTCAACGAAGTGCCTAGCGCCAGATGCAGTATCCGGTCGGCGGGAAAGTCCTGGGCCGAAAACATGAATACAAGCAGTGGCACCAACAGCATTCCGCCGCCGATGCCCAGCATGCCGGCGAACAGACCGACAAACAGACCCAGCAACAGATAGGCAATCCACCAGTCCAAGCTTTGCCTCTAGGCGTCGATTAGCGACATGATAAATGCCCATTCGGCCGGGCTCACCGGCGTGATGGAAAGCCGATTGCCGCGTTTCAGGATCTGCATGGACGCAAGTTCGGGATGCGAACGCAGTTCCTGAATGCCGATCAGGCGTGTCTTGCGTACCAGTGTGACGTCGACATTCACCCAGCGCGGATTGTCTCGCGTTGCCTTGGGATCGAAGTACTCGCTGCTGTCGTCAAACTGCGTTTCGTCGGGATGTGCGTTGCGGGACACTTTCACGATGCCGGCAATCCCGGGTTGTGGACAACTCGAATGGTAGAAAAAAACCAGATCGCCGCGCTTCATGTCATCACGCATGAAGTTGCGTGCCTGGTAGTTGCGCACGCCATTCCACGGTTCGGTTTTCTTTGGGCGCTTGGCCAGATCGTCGATGCCAAAGACATCGGGTTCAGATTTCATCAGCCAGTAACGCATTGTCGGTATCGCCACCTGGTGTCGTCAGAGTCAGCGCCGTCGAAACCCGGGCTGCGAAAACAAAAAAAAGCGGCTCAGCCGCTTTGATCAGGTTCGCGCATTCCGCCAACGGCTTTCGCCGGTCAGATCAATAGGGTGCCCCCCGCGCATGCCGTCAGACCGATATCCTGAACCATTCGGTTCAAGTGCGGCCACCTTCCGAACGCCTTAGGTACATCCGTGTTGGACGCGCGCAACGACGTTACTTGAGTCGGCGACCTGGAGCGATCACATTGGTTCAGAGAAACAACAGCCTAAACGCACACCGCAGGGGACATGGGATCAAGGATGAACCGTCAACTCAGAACAGCTCATCCTGTGCGGCCAATACCTCGTCGATCTTTGACCGCATTTCAGTCATTCTACGCCGCACTTCGCCTAGGTCAACGCCACCCACGCGTACTGACAGCAGCTCGTGCGCCATATTGAGGGCAGCCATGATGGCGATTCGCTCGACGCCTATGACTTTGCCGCTGTCGCGGATTTCGCGCATCTTGGCATCGAGATAACTCACCGCTTTTTTCAGTTCCTGCTGCTCATCTTCGGTACACGCGACGCGGAACTGCCGGCCGAGTATCGAGACGTCCATTCCGGGCGCTTCCTTGCTCATTGCGCGTCTTCCGGGATTTTGTCCACAAGGGCTTCCAGACGGGTCGTGGCTGTGCTGATTTTCTCGCTCAGCCGCTGGTTCTCGTCGCGTGCCGTCGCCAATTGCTGGCGCAGCTGCGAGTTGTCCTTGCGCAATCGGTCGCAAAGTTGCGCCAACTGCTGAACCTTATCGTCGAGGCTGTTGATCTCGGCTTCCATGGCAACACTATATTTAAAAGTTCTGAAAAGTCAACTGCTAACAGAATGTATTGAATGTTGTTTAGCATCTTTGGTGCCAGCAGTTGCTGATTTATAGACGGTATGGTGCATCCGGACGGTGTACACTGCGCCCGTTCCGAGGTGCCCTGGTCAGTTTCTTCAGGGTTAAACGGGAAATCAGGTGAACCGGCCCGGATTCGCGGTAGTTTGCGCCGCAAATCCGGACTAGACAGTCCTGTGCTGCCCCCGCAACGGTAGGCGAGTGCGGGCGCGTCATTCAAGGGTCCTCTCAATGGATCCCGAGCCACTGTAGCGAGAACGCTTGTTAGTACTTACTCGCGATGGGAAGGCGACGCGTCATAACTCGCGAGCCCGGATACCGGCCCTGTGAACAGCGACGGAGTTTCCGCGAGGGGCGGTAAACCGGCTGTTTCCCAAATGCCCGGCAGCCTCCAGCGGAGCTCCCTGTTCATTCCGCGCACACGGCGGGTGTGCAACACAGGAGAGCATCATGGCCACAAAACTTCGCCTGGCTGTCATTGCCGGCACACTGGTGTGCCTGTCACCACCGGTCGGCGGTGCCGATGATTCGGATAGCGAGGTTGCGCCCACCCGTGTGCGCACCGACGACGTGGTCGTTACCGCGACGCGTTTTCCCGAGACCGATCTCAACCGACCGGTCAATCTGACCGTGATCGGCAGCGAGCAAATCGTAGCCAGTCCCGCGAAAACGGTGCCGGAACTCCTCGCCAGCCAGGTTGGCGTCGTCAACAGTGAGCTTTTCGGCAATAACGGCGTCAGTGCAAACATCGACTTGCGGGGCTTCGGCGCGACGGGCGGTCAGAACACCCTCATTCTCGTCAATGGCCGCCGTGTCAGTGACATCGATCTGTCGGGCGTCAAATGGTCGTCTATCCCGCTATCGACAGTCGACAGAATTGAAATCGTTCGTGGCAGCGGTTCGGTCCTGTATGGCGATGGCGCAGTGGCCGGTGTCGTCAACATTATTACCAAATCGCCAGGCGGGGAAAGTAGCGGCGCAACGCTCGGTGCACGCTACGGCTCACTCGATACGCGAGAAGGAAAAGTCAACGCGACCTTGCGCAACGACAACTACGGGCTGGATATCAACGCCTACAAGTATTCGTCCGATGGTTACCGCGACAACAATGAAAACGACGATTCAAGCGTGCAACTGGATGCCCGGCGTGACGGTGTTTCGAACGACCTCTCGCTGCAACTGGGCAGCGATCGACAATCGGTGCGGTTGCCAGGCGGACGGCGCGTGCAGCCGAGTGCCGGTATCAACGAGCTTGAAGACGACCGACGCGGCACATCAACCCCGCTGGACTACGCGACGCGCGACGGCGCATTTGCGACATTTGGGCTGTCGAGCCGGCAGGACTATGGTCTGATTGACGCCGAGCTCGGCTACCGTGGAAAGCAGCAATTCTCGTATTTCCACTTCGGCGGGTTTCCCGATTACCGGGAGGTTGACCTCGACGTCTGGAGTTTTACACCGCGCGTGAAGATTCCGTTTTTCATTGGAGCAGCCGAGAATCAGCTCGTGGTGGGCGTGGACATATACGATTGGGATTACAGCTTGAATACCTCGAATGATCCGCAGAATATCGCGACGCCGGTCAACCAGGTGCGCGCAACCCAGCTCGACTACGCCTACTACCTGTACGACACGATCAGATTCGCCGACGCCATACAAGTGTCATTGGGTTGGCGCGAACAGTGGCAGGAGATCGAAGCCACGGATGATTACGATCCGACCGCGCCGGGCGGCGCATTCGGCTCCGGTGCGCCCGGCGGGCGGCAGGATTTGCGCGAGTACGCCTATGACCTTGGCCTGCGTTATGAACTGGACACGCAATGGGCAATGCTCGCCAAAACGGGGCGCAGCTTTCGTTTCGCGACAGTAGATGAAATCTACGAATTCTCACCGACATTCCAGCGGGAGTTCCAGTTCCTGCGGCCACAAACCGGCGAGAGCATCGACGTTGGCGTCGAGCGCAGATGGGACGCGCACCTGCTCCGCGCGACGTTATTCCGGATTGACGTCGAGGACGAGATTCATCTCGATCCCTACAGCACGGGACTCGGCAACACGAACCTTCCGCCGTCACGCCGGAGGGGCATCGAACTGGAGTCGTCTTTCCTGCTCGGGAGTGTCACTCTTGGCGTAACGTATGCCTATACCGAGGCAAAGTTCATCGAAGGAAGTTTTGCATCCGGGAGCGGCAGTGTCGATATTGCCGGCAAGACGGTGCCGCTGGTGCCCCGGGACAAGGTCACGATCAACGCCCAATGGGCGATCAACGAGGGCGCTTTCATCACAGCAGCGTTTCGCTACGTCGGCGACCAATACATGGACAACGACGAACCGAATGATTTCTATACCAAAATCCCCGCGTACTCGGTCCTCGACCTGAAGTATTCGCAGCAATTTGGCGCCTGGCAGGCCGGGCTGGTGTTGAACAACGTGCTCAACGAGAAGTACTACACCTATGCGGTGCGTAGCACGATGACCGATGCCTACAGTGCCTACCCGTTGCCGGAACGAACCGTGACGGTTTTCGCGGAGTACCGGTTCGGAGATTAGAGCGCGGTCATTTCGGGGCGCCGGAAGCTTTGCCGGCTCTGCACGGTGCAGGCGACGACCCGGGGCCGGTCTTCCCGATCCGCCCATTTTGTTTTCTCATGTCCTCTGTTATGGTGCGCGCCATGCAGCATATGACCAGCACGCAACTGTATTTTCGATTGCTGGCTTACGTGCGCCCCTACCTTTGGGTCTTTTCCGTTTCCATCCTGGGAATGCTCATCAGTGCAGCGACCGAAGTCGCGCTGCCTGCCGCGGTCAAACCCTTCCTTGACGGCACGTTTGTCAACAAGGATCCGGTGCTGATCACATGGACGCCGATTGCCCTGATCCTGTTGTTCATGTTCCGCGGCCTCGGCAGCTTTCTGGGCCAGTACGCCAGTGCGTGGGTTGGCAACAAGGTGGTCATGGATCTGCGCGACCAGATGTTTCGCCGCATGCTTGCCCTGCCGCTTGGTTACTTCCATGATCACTCCACGGGCAACCTCCTGTCGCGCTTCACCTACGACGTTGCACAGGTCACGCAGGCCGCTACCCAGGTCGTGACAGTGTTGGTCAAGGATACCTTGACCATCATCGGGCTGTTCGCTTACCTCCTGTACGTGGACTGGCAGCTGACCCTGATATCGCTGGTCATGATTCCGCCCATCGCGCTCGTCGTGCGTTACTTCAATATTCGCTTGCGAAACACCAGCCGTTCGACGCAAACAGCGATGGGTGATCTGACCCAGGTTGTGCAGGAAACCATAGACTGCAACAAGGTTGTGAAAATTTTTGGCGGCCAGGCTTATGAAACCCGCCGCTTCAACGACACCAGTAACGCCCTGCGCAGGTTCATGATGAAACAGACTGCGGCAGCGGCGGCAAATGTGCCAATCGTGCAGTTGTTTGCGGCGCTGGCAACGGCGGTTGTCGTTTACTACGTCACCGTGCAGGCGCAACAGAACACGACGACGGTGGGCGGTTTCGTTTCATTCCTTGCGGCGATGCTGATGCTCACTGCGCCGCTCAAGCGTCTCACCGGCGTCGCGGAGCATCTGCAGCGCGGCCTTGCCGCCGCAGAATCGGTGTTTGCGCTAATCGACGAAAAGTCAGAGACCGATAACGGTACTGTCGAATTGCCTCGCGCCAAAGGTGAGCTGCGGTTCGACCACGTCAATTTTCGTTATGCGGGCAGCAGCCGGCCGGCTTTGAATGACATCAACCTGACGATTGCGCCGGGTGAAACCGTTGCGCTGGTCGGCAGCTCAGGCGGGGGAAAGACGACCCTCGCGAACATGGTCCCGCGTTTTTTCTCCCCGGACTCCGGCTGCATTCTGCTTGACGGGCATGACATCAGCACTCTGACACTGGCCAGCTTGCGGGCCAACATCGCGCTTGTCAGTCAGGAAGTCGCGTTATTCAACGATACGGTCGCGGCAAACATAGCCTATGGTGTCAGCGCCGGGGCGAGCCGCGACGAGATTATCGCTGCAGCCGAAGCGGCTCACGCGACGGAATTCATCAACGCCATGCCGCAGGGCCTCGATACACTGATAGGCGAGAACGGTGTGCGGCTTTCCGGTGGTCAGCGTCAGCGCCTTGCCATCGCGCGCACGATCCTGAAAAACGCAGCCGTCGTCATTCTCGACGAGGCAACCTCGGCGCTGGACTCGGAATCGGAAAAGCACGTGCAGGCGGCGCTGGAATCACTGATGAAAGGCCGGACAACGGTGGTCATCGCCCACCGCCTGTCCACCATTGAAAATGCCGACCGCATCGTTGTTCTTGACGAAGGACGTATCGCGGAAACCGGCAGCCATTCCGATCTGCTGGCCCACGGTGGAATCTACTCCCGGTTGCACCAGCTGCAGTTTGCGCTCGCTGGAAACGGTACCGAAACCCGCTAAACCCGGCTGGCTTGCGCGGATGTTCCCTGTCAAATAACTCGGCGATCACTCCCGCAGCGCAGAGTTCTTCCACCACCAGTGCGATGGTTCCACGCCCTCAGACAGGGCGAAATCCGGATGCTGGCGTGCTGTCATGACCACGATGTCCGTCCCGACTCGCGGTTTTTGCCAGGTCTTTCACAAGCCACCACTTGTTTGTGGTGGCCTGCCGTTCCGGCGTTGACCTTGTCCGCCCAACGGTGTTGGCAGACAGATTTTTCTCAACACATGTAAACGAACGCGTGCCGCAATCGTTCAGGAGTTTTTGATCAAAGACAGAACAAACGGCAGTTTCGGAATTTAATCTGTTGCTGACGTAACCGGTATTTCCGTGACAGATTTGTTACAACTTGATTCATGTGCCTCAGGAGAATGACTGGTGAAGAAAACAGGAAAGAATATTTTTGAGCTGTATGCGAAAGATCCGCAACTGGCAGACCGCGTCGTGTTCGGTCGCGAAACGTATCCCGATCGGCGCGGGTTCCTGAAAGGTGCCGGATTGGCCGGCATGGCCGCGTTGCTGGGAGGTGCAATCCCGTTTCATCGCAACATGCCGGGCGGACTGATTCCTGTGGCGCTCGCCGAAGAGGCATTCCGTATCGAAAACAAGGATGGTCTGGTTATTCTCAATGATCGCCCGGTCAATGCCGAGTGCCCGCCTCACCTGCTCGATGATGAAGTCACGCCGACCGCGCGTCACTTTGTACGCAACAACGGGGTGCCTCCTTCCGCTGTCGATGCTTCGAGCTGGAAGTTGCAGATTGACGGAGAAGTCGCCTCGCCGATGACGCTCGGCATCGACGACCTGAAAAACCGCTTCGAGGTCGTGAAACTGCAGCTGCAACTCGAATGCGGGGGTAATGGACGTGCTTATTTTGAACCCAAGGCCAAGGGCAACCAGTGGACGCTGGGCGCGGTCGGCTGTTCCGAATGGACCGGGGTACGGCTTGCCGACGTATTGAAGGCTGCCGGCGTGAACAGCAACGCGGTCTATACCGCGCATTATGGTGCCGACACCCACCTTTCCGGTGATGAGGGCAAGGAGCCGATCTCGCGCGGCGTACCCATCGCCAAGGCGCTTAGCCCCTACAACCTGATTGCGTTCGAGCAAAACGGGGGGCCGTTGCATCCGATGAATGGCGCACCATTGCGACTGGTGGTGCCGGGTTGGCCGGGGTCGTGCTCGCAGAAATGGCTGACGCGAATCCAGATTCGTGACCGGGTCCATGATGGCGCCAAGATGACGGGTACCTCTTATCGCGTGCCGGCTTATCCGGTCAAACCCGGAGAGGACGTGCCCAAGGAGGATTTCCGCATCATCGAATCGATGCCGGTGAAGTCCCTCATCACCTACCCGGAAAGTGGCCTCGAGTTGACGGGTGCGCCGGAAGTCACGGTGCGCGGACACGCCTGGGCCGGCGATAATGCCGTCAGGTCAGTCGAATTGTCGATCGACTTTGGTGTCACGTGGATCAAGGCAGATTTGCGCGCGCCGGCAAACCCGTTCGCGTGGCAGCACTTCAGCGGCCGGGTTCGTTTCCCGGGCAAGGGCTATTACGAAGTCTGGGCGCGCGCCACCGACGACAACGGCAAGCAACAACCGTTTGCGATCGCCTGGAATCCGAAGGGCTATCTGAACAACTCCATGCACCGCATCGCGGTCCGCGTGGCGTGAGCGCGCGAGCCATCCTGCCGCTGTGCCTGTTCGCGCTGAGCGGGTGGCCGGCGGCTGTTGCGATCGCGCAGCCGCCGGTGGAGCCGATTTCGAAAATTCTGGCGGCGGCTGATGCGACAGTTGGCGAGAAAGCCTTTGCGCAATGTGCAGCCTGTCATGTGGCGAAACCGGGAGCGAGTGTCACGATCGGCCCCAATCTGTGGGAGGTCGTCGGGCGCCCGGTTGCGGCCCAGACTGGCTACGACTACTCGGATTCGCTGAAACAGGTTTCAGGCGATTGGGACTTCGAGCGGCTCAACGTTTACCTTTTCGATCCGAAGCGCCTCGCACCCGAAGGCCGCATGCCGTTTCCCGGCGTCAAATCGACAACCGAAAGGGCGCATCTCATCGCTTATTTGCGAACATTGAGCGACAGTCCGGTAGCGTTGCCCGATGCGGGGACGGCACCTGGTGCGAGTGTGGCAAGCGTGAGCGATGACCCGCAACAGTGGCAGGGATTACCCCCCGGTCCGGGCCGTGAAGACGTCTTTTACCGCTGCAAGGCCTGTCATTCCCTGATGATCGTCAAGCAGCAGGGTCTCAGCCGGGCGGCTTGGGACGAGTCGCTTGAATGGATGGTGGAGGAACAGGGCATGAGCACCAATCGAGGACGCCGCGACACGCAATCGGGTGCTCGATTATCTGGCAACGCACTTCGGCGTCGATTAGCGGCGTCTCGCGGCCTGCCCCGCCGGGAGTGGTACGCCCGGTACAAACCCGGCGCGGGACTTGACAGATGCGCATCGCGATGGCGATGCTGCCCCCTACCCAGAAAAACCAAAGCGTAACGGGAGGGGACAATGACGCTCAACAAAGCAGGCATCGCTGCCGCAGCTCTGGCCTTGATCGGTTGTACCGCGTTGATGCCGGCGCAGGCTGCGAAGTACACCATGGTCATCAGCCACCTCGCGCCCGAAGATCTCGGCAACAATGAGATGCACCCGGCCATGAAGCATTTCGAGTCGATACTCGAAGCGGCCACCGGCGGCGACATCGACGTGCAGGTGTTCGGCAACGGCCAGCTGGGCTCCGAAGTGGAAACAGCCCGGCAGGCACAGGCAGGGCGTCTTGTTCAGGCGTCGCTGATTTCATCGGGTGCGATGTCGTCTTTCTTCCCGGAGTACCAGATCGTCACGACACCGTTCCTGTTCCCGGACTATCGCATCGCGCGTGCCTATTTTGATGGCGACTGGCATGCCAACTTCATGCGCGGAACACTCAAGTCCGGCCTGCGTTATCTGGGTACCCTCGACGATGGTGGCGGCTTCGTCGCCTTTACCAATAACAAGCGCCTGATCAAGACGGTTGCCGATATCAAGGGGTTGAAGATTCGCGTCGAAGAGAATCCGGCGCACGTCGCGACCATGAAAGCGCTCGGCGCGTCGGCCACACCGTTGCCGTGGGGCGAGGTGATCACCGCCCTGAATACCGGTCTGGCGGACGGACAGTTCAACGCACCCGGTGTCAGCCTTGCGTTCAAGCTGTGGGAAGTAAACGACTACACGACCTGGAGCGGGCATGTGTACAACTCCGTGTCCTGGGTGGTCAGTGACAAATGGTTCAGGAAGTTGCCGGAGAATTATCAGAAGGCTGTCCTGGAGTCGGCGCGTGAGGCGGTTCAGGTTTCACACGGTATTGCGGTGCTCGCCGCGATCAAGGGCTGGGAAGCCTCGTGCAGGAATTTCAAAAAATGCCACATCCTGACGCAGGCCGAAAAGCAGGCCATGGCGGCAGTTGCCCGGCCGGCATGGAGGCAGTGGGTGACCGAAGACTTCGGCATCAGTGAAAAACTGGTCGACGACCTATGGCAGGAAGTGGCGCGGCTCGAACGCGAAACCGACCAACGCGACTATCGCCTCTACGGGCGCTGATCCACGCATGGTCGCCGTACCGGCCTTAAGGCGCGTCAGCAATACGGTCAACACGGTTGCGCTGTTTGTCTGCGTGGCTTGCGTGCTGTCGATGCTGTCGATCTCCTTCATTGGTTTCTTCTACATGCTGGTCACGGGCGAAGCGCTGAGCTGGACCTATTCGCTCGCGCGCCTGTTCATTCCCTGGATCGGCATGCTCAGCATTACCGTGGCTTTTCATGACGGCGAACACGTTGCGATGAACCTGCTGGCGCGGTGGTTGCCGGCGCCGCTGGCGGTGATTCTGCGCTTCGCAAGCCTGGTGGCCGTCGCTGTGTTTGGGGCCTTGCTGCTGTGGTTTGGCTGGCAATACTTTTTGACAACGACCCAGTACTACATGGTCTCCGATCAATTGCAGGTTCATGCTCGCTGGGTAACGGCGTGCTTGCCGGTCAGCGGTGCCATCCTGCTCGTACACCTCGTCAATGGCACGGCTATCCTCGGCCGCGACGAAAATGGCGCTGACGAAACTGGCTCGCGGCAATCGCAAGGCATTCCCTCCCACGAGGCCGGGCCCGGCTGATGGCCGCCGCGCTCGCGCTCTTTCTGATCCTGTTGTTGATCGGTGCGCCGATTGCGCTGGTCATGGCGTTCTCCGGCCTGGCGGGCGCGGTATCGCTCGGCGGTTTCGAGTTCCTCGAAATTCTTCCCGACCGCATGTTGTCGGGCGTGAGCGGATTCCTCCTGATGGCAATCCCCTATTTCATTTTCACCGCCGAGCTGATGAACCGCGCCGGCCTGACGCAACGCCTGATCGATTTCAACAATGCGCTTCTTGGCCGGGTGCGCGGCGCGCTCAGCCACGTCAACATCACCACCAGCCTGTTCTTCGCCGGACTGACGGGCGCTGCAATCACCGACACCGTGGCCGTTGGCAAACTGATGATTCCGGCGATGAAGAAAGAGGGCTACCCGGCCGATTACGCTGCGGCAGTGACTGCCTGCTCGTCGGTAGTCGGCCCCATCATCCCGCCCAGCGTCGTGATGGTCGTCTACGCCACCATCCTGCAGGATGTATCCGTGATCTCGCTGTTCGTCGCGGGGATCGTGCCGGGCCTGCTGCTGGTGGGCGCTCTGCTACTGGTCAGTATCTGGCTCGCCTGGCGGCGCAACTACCCGGTTCATGGCGACGGCGGAATCGTGCTCGCGCTCAAGGCGTTCTTGCCGACATTGCCGGCGTTGCTGGTGCCAGTCATTATTCTTGGCGGCATTCTCAGCGGATTGAGTACGGTAACCGAAGCCTCGGCGTTCGCTGCCGTTTACACCATTGCCGTCGGCATGTTCGTTTACCGTCACCTTTCGCTGAAGATGGTGTGGGACGCCTTGCTCACCACGGTACGTTTGTCGGGCGTCGTGTTTTTCCTGCTTGGCGCCTCGACGGTGCTCGGCTGGTTTGTCACCCGCTCCGGCATCACGCGCGACGCGGCGGACCTCATTGCCGGTTTCAGTACCGATCCGCTGGTGCAGATTTTCCTGGTCAATGTCTTGCTGTTGTTGATTGGCACCGCCGTCGATGTCCTGCCGGCGCTGGTGATCGTTGCGCCAGTGCTGGTACCGGCGATGGTGCAACTCGGTTTCGACCCCCTGCACTTTGCGATGGTGATGATTCTTACCCTCAACATCGGCAACATCACCCCTCCGGTGGGAATGACGCTGATGACGGCAGCACAAATTGCCAAGGTCAGCTACGAGAGCGCCATCCGCGCTTCGCTGCCCTTCTATCTGGGTTTCATCGCGGTGATTGCCGTTGTTTCGGCATTCCCGCGCGTCGTGCTGTGGTTGCCGGAGCTGCTGCGCTAGACCCTCGAGGCCTCTGCCTCCATATCCCGGGCAGGCGGCCGTCTTCCCGGCCGTCGATGCGGTGCGCTGGAATGGCAGGCATACCCTCGGCCATATAGCGGTTGGGGCCACCTCCTCGTGGGTTATATTCGCGTAAGAACAGGCGCGACCACGACCAGCGGACGCCCGGAACAGGCAGAAATGACCGGTAAAGATTACTTCTCGAGTTCATACGCGATCGCACGTTCGCGTTTCATTGCCGCGGCGTGTGCTGCCGGGGCCAGGATGGACGAAGTGAATCTCGATGCGACGGGTCCGGCCGATACGCCCCTGGCAATCGAGATTGCCTGGATAGGAGCGCAACACCCATCGCGCGTTGTGATCCATTCTTCCGGCATACACGGAGTGGAAGGCTTTGCCGGTTCGGCTGTTCAGCTTGCATTGCTCGATTCCCCGCTCGATATCCCGCAGGACGCAGCGCTCATTCTGGTGCACTGCCTCAATCCCTACGGCATGGCGTGGCTGAGGCGGGTCAACGAGAACAATGTCGACCTGAACCGGAATTTCATTCTCGACAATGGAGAACGGTCCGGAGTCGCCGACATCTACCGCGCGCTCGATCCGCTGCTGAACCCCGCACGCCTGCGACCGGGTCCTGACCTGTTCTATCTGCGGGCCCTTCGTTGCATCCTGAAATATGGCATGCCGGCGGTGCGACAGGCTGTTGCCGAAGGGCAGTACGAGTATCCCCGCGGTTTGTTCTATGGCGGACAGGAATTCGAACAAGGTCCGATGCAATATCTCGGCTGGCTCAGTCTGCATCTCAAGTCCGTGCGCCGCCTGGTTGCAGTAGACGTGCACACCGGCCTCGGAAAGTGGGGGGAAGAAGCGCTTTATTTGCGAACCGGGCGCGACCTCGACGACGAAGCGGCAAAGCTCGGCGAGGAATTGGGCAGAACCATTCTCACCGATGCCGCCGCGCATGGTGCTTACGAAATTCGCGGCATGCTCTCCGACGCGTTTTCCATGCTGGAACCGGCGCCCGACTGGTCGTTTATCCTGCAGGAGTTCGGCACCTATCCCGCCCTCAGAGTGATCAATGCGTTGCGCCTGGAGAATTACTGGCACCATCTTGGCAATGTCGGCACCGAACACCTAAGCAAGCAGAAACTGAAGAGCATGCTGGCTCCGGAAGACCTCGACTGGCGGGCATCGGTTGTTGATCGCGGCGTGTCGCTTTGCGAAAAAGTGATGGATCACGTGTTCGCCTGAATGTGTACATCGGCAGGGATACCGCCGGCGTTTCCCTTTGTGCAGCATCTGGACTATCGTTACGCGATGCCGTGATCAATGTGATCCTGTGTTTGATGTGGCCCTGCGTTTGATGTGACCCGATGATCGACGCCGCGCAATGGTCTGAACGCCGGTGAGCGCAGCGGAACGTTTTTCTCAAGCGGGAGTAACCATATGCCGAAGCGAATCGTCATCTGTGCCGATGGCACCTGGAACCGGCCCGAAGAAGACCTGAGCACGGATTTTCCAACCAATGTTCTGCGCCTGGCGCGGGCGGTCAAACCGGTCGGTAGCGGCAAGTTGCCGCAGCAGGTGTTTTATGACTGGGGTGTCGGTTCCTACTACGATCAGGTGGTCGGAGGCGCGACCGGCCGTGGCCTGCACAAGAACATCGTCGACGACTACCGCTACATCGTTCAGAACTATGCGCCGGGTGATGAAATCTTTCTTTTCGGATTCAGCCGCGGCGCCTATACGGTTCGTTGTCTGTGCGGACTGATCAACAACTGCGGCATTCTCACGCGACCGGATGCACGCCTGATCCAGACCGCATTCGACCATTACAAGAACCCGGGTGCCGCGTATGCGCCACGCGGCAGCGCCTCGATCCGGTTTCGCGAAGCCCACTCGCATCCTTCACGCGAGGTCAAATTTGTTGGCGTGTGGGACACCGTTGGTGCAATGGGCATCCCGTTTTCCTTCCTCGGACTTCTCGAGGACAAGGATGAGTTCTACGACACGAAGATCGGATCGAACGTGCGTATCGCCCGTCACGCCATGGCGATCGACGAGTTGCGTGCCGATTTCGAGCCGACCATATGGCTGCCGCGCGAGAACCTGGACCTGAAGCAGGTATGGTTTGCCGGTGCGCACAGTGACGTCGGCGGCAGTTATCCACCTGATCCGGGCGGGTGGCTGCTCTCCGATATCGCCCTCGGGTGGATGATGCGCGAGGCGAACAAAGCCGGCCTGACGCTGGAGCCGCATCTCAAGGACCGGCTTAAACCAAAAGCAACGGCGACATTGCACGAGTCGCGGCGCAGTTATTACCGTATCAAGCAGAAAGTTTTCCGTCCCATCGATCACGGCAAGGACAAGCTGCTGATCCATCAGTCCGTCAAGGAACGCTGGGACCGTGACAAGAACTACCGGCCGAAGAATCTTGCGGAGTATGTTCGCGTCAACGGCTGGCCGTCGAACCTCGTGGCCTGAGCCGAGCCGGCCTTGTGCGGGTAAAGTCAGTGCCGAGACTGTCTCCTTCGAGATGCACACCCTGAACGGAGGATATCGATGCCCGATTACAGCGGCATCAAGCAGAAGCAGAAAAGTACCTGGGCCACCGGGGACTTCGCCATCATCGGCTGGAATACGGTGTTTCCCGGTGAGTTGCTGTGCGAAGCGGTTGATCTGCGAGCCGGGCACAAGGTGCTCGATGTCGCTGCGGGTTCGGGTAACGTTGCTTTGTCAGCGGCACGGCGAAATTGTGAGGCGGTCGGAATTGACTTCGTACCCGGACTGATCGAACGGGCCCGCAAGCGCGCCGAAGCCGAAGGGTTGCCGGTACGTTTCGAAGTGGCCGACTGTGAAAAGATCCCGTTTCCTGACGCGTCTTTCGACCGCGTTATGTCGCTCTACGGATCGATGTTCGCACCCGATCAGGAGGCGGCGGCAAGCGAACTGGTTCGTGTTTGCCGACCAGGAGGCAAGATCGGCATGGGCAACTGGACGCCTGACGGGTTCTGGGGACAGACGTTTGCACTTCTCGGTCGCTATCTGCCTCCTCCGGAAGGCGTACGCCCGCCGCCTGAATGGGGCACCGAAAAACGCCTCGGGAATTGTTTGGTGCTTTATCGGGCAGCGTCAACATCAAAAAACGCTGCGCGCTGTTTCGCTACCGGAACAACCAGCACTGGATCGAAGTGTTCAGTGCCTGGTTCGGGCCGATCATACATGTGCTTGATACCATTGACGAAAAAAGCAGAACGGAGACTCCTTCGGGAGCTTAACGATATCCTCGGCCGATTCAACCGGTCGGGTGATGAGAGCTTGATGGTGAGTGCGGATTACCTGGAAGTGGTGATCGACATATGATCGGTCGCCGGGTCAGTCCTAGCTCGGATGGTTGATATGTATCTCTCACGGAAATCGGGCGTGGACCAGAAGGCCGTTGTCATTCACTGTCGGCGAGCAGCCATACTCCCGCACGCTGTCCCGGGTCGGCCTGACGCATCGGCCTGCACACTGCGCGATGCACGTGCAATCAACCGCAAGGAACAATAATGCCAGGCAAGTGCGGGCCGGAGTGCTCGACATTGGTTATCTGGATCATGGGCCGGCTGAAGGCGAACCGGTCGTCCTGCTGCACGGTTTCCCCTACGATGTTCATGCCTACGACGATGTAACGCCTTTGCTGGTATCTCGCGGCTATCGGGTATTGATACCCTACCTGCGCGGTTACGGCCCGACGCGCTTCCTGTCCGAGGACACGCCGCGTTCAGGACAGCAGGCCTCGCTTGCGCACGACCTCATTGCTTTCATGGATGCCTTGCAGATTCCTCAAGCGGTGCTGGCCGGCTACGACTGGGGCGGGCGCGCTGCCTGCATTGCCGCGGCGCTGTGGCCGCAACGCGTTCGCGGCCTCGTGTCGGCCTGCGGTTACAACATCCAGGACATTGGCAGCGCGCTTGAACCACAGCCACCCGAAGTGGAACGGCAACTGTGGTACCAGTACTACTTTCACGGTGAGCGCGGCCGTTCGGGGCTGCGGCAATACCGGCACGAGTTCTGCCGTCTGTTGTGGCGGCTATGGTCGCCGACCTGGGATTTTGACGAGGCGACCTATCAGCGTACCGCTGTCGCTTTCGACAACCCCGACTTCGTCGCCGTGGTTATCCATTCTTACCGGCACCGCTACGGACTGGAGCCCGGTGATCCCGCCGTCGAGGAAAGCGAGCGCCAGTTGACCGGGCAGCCAATCATCGCCGTGCCGACGGTGGTGCTGCACGGCAGTGACGACGGCGTGATTGCGGCGACGGCTTCGGAGAATCACCAACGGCATTTCACCGGGCCCTATGAGAGGCGGGTCATTGCGCACGCCGGGCACAATTTGCCCCAGGAGGCGCCTCGCGACTTTGCATCGGCGGTACTATCGCTCGGTTGACGTCTGTCAATTCGGCCGATCGGGGATGCGGCAAACTCACGGACTGGTTCATGATGCTTCCGCCCGAGGATGCGGGTGTGCCGTCAGCCATGAGCGTCCTTTTCAATAACCCCGACAGCCCGTAGAGTTGCAAGGGTTTGTCCAGCGAATCCGGTACACAAGATGACGCGACTGAAACTACATCCCACGGCGGTTTTCGACAATGGCGCCAGGCAGTACAGGCACATCACTGCTTTGCCTCTTGCGGCGGCGATGGGCGCCGAGATTCGCGGCGTACAGATCAGCAGTCTTGATGACGCGCAATTCTCCGAAATACGGGACGCGCTTTTCCGGCACAAGATGATCTTCTTGCGGAATCAGGAGATGGATCACGCAGATCAGGAACGGTTCACTTTGCGGTTCGGGGATTTTGGCGTCGACGCGTACACGGCGGGCGTGGAAGGGCATCGCAACGTCCAGCCGGTGGTCAAGGAAGCGGACACGCGGATCAAGATGATTTTCGGCAGTGGCTGGCATACCGATTCGCCTTTCATGGAAACGCCACCTGCCATCAGCATGCTGTTCGGGGCGGACATACCGCCTTACGGTGGTGACACCATCTGGTGCAACACGGTGCTGGCGTACAAGTGCCTCAGTGACACGATGAAACAGGTGATCGCGCCGCTCAAGGTGCATATGACGGCAGTCGAAGTCGTTGCCAACCTCCAGAAGGAAAACGAAGCGAAACAAGCCCGTGGCGAGGACGGTGAAGGCAAGGGTTTCGGAAACATGAAACTGAACGTAAACACGCAGAAGATGGTGACGGGCTGGTTCCATCCGATCGTTCGCACTCATCCGGAAACGGGAGAAAAAGCGCTCTTTGTCGACCACACGTATTCGCACGGTATCGAAGGCATGGCGCCTGCGGAGGCGGATGCCATACTGGGATTCCTCAAGGATCACGTGGCACAGCCGGCATTCAGTTGCCGCTTGCGCTGGGAGCGCGGGACATTGGCGCTATGGGACAACCGAATCTGCATACACCAGGCCTTCAATGACTACGACGGCTTTCGCAGAGAGATGTATCGCACTACGGTCAATGGCGAAGTGCCGCGCTAACAGACCACGGAGAATGACGCAGTGAATGAAAACCGGCTTTCCGTGCTGGATCGGATTTACGAGTGGCTCAACGTCCCGTGGTTCACGCTGGGCGACACACCCGTGTCCGCCGGCCGCTTGGTCGGGCTGATTATCATCATTGTGCTGGTCTGGTGGCTGGCCGCCGCACTGGAACAGGGCATCCGCCGTATCGGCTTGCGCGGCGACGGGTCGCGAGAAAAGCACGGCTACGGTGTACGCATGGGCGAGAGTGCTCAGATACGTCGTGTGGATTGTGGGTACGTTGATCGGACTGAACTACATCGGCTTCAGTCTGGCGAGTCTGGCGCTGTTTGGCGGTGCCGTCGGTGTCGGCATCGGTTTTGGCCTGCAGAATATCGTTGCCAACTTCGTTTCCGGAATCGTCATCCTGATGGAGAGCACACTCAAAGTCGGAGATTTCGTCGACCTTCAGTCAGGCGTGCGCGGTCACGTTCGGGAAATCGGATTGCGTTTTACGCGGGTGACCACGAACGACGATGTCGATGTCATCGTGCCGAACTCGGAATTTGTCAACGGACGGGTGACGAACTGGACTTATCACAGCCGGATGCACAGGTTACGCATTCCCTTCGGCGTGGCTTACGGATCCGACAAGGACCGTGTCAAGGCGGCGGTGCTGCGTGCCGCGCGCCGCGTCGAAGGAACCGTACTCGATCCTGGCCGCGAACCGGACGTCTGGCTGGTCGGTTTCGGCAACAGCAGTCTCGACTTCGAACTGGTGGTGTGGGTCGGCCCCGATCTGGTCGCCAGGCCGAGCAAAACGGAGGCGATCTATCTGTGGGCGATCGAGGACGAATTCCGTGTCGATCACATCGAGATTCCGTTCCCTCAGAGAGACCTGCACGTGCGTTCGGGCCGTCTCGATGTGCGGGTCGAGCATGCAGATGCCACCAAGACGGAATAGCTTCAGCCGAATGTGGTTGCCTGCCGGGTGAAGCGACCAAACGTAGAATGCCGGCGAACCGGGGCGGCGTTCCGGTGCGCGATCGTCGGGCGCGGAAATCGCATCGACATGTCAGTCAAGCAGAGGAACCCAACATGACAAATGCAGACATACACGAAGAGTTGCTAAGGCTGCGCAAGCAGGTAGCGGAGCTGGCGGCGGCCCGCCGGCAGCATAAGGCGGCCTCAGAACGCGAGGCCGAGGACGCTGCAATGGGGGCCGGGCAAGAGCAGGCCGACCACACGATCAGGGAACAGATCGAGGAACTGACAAAACTGTTGCAGGAGGAAATCCGTGATATGCCGGCCCTGCCGACGCTCGCGGTGTTCATGCTCGGCGTTCTCATTGGACGCTACCTGCGTTAGGAGAGGCGGCAATGGAAGAAACACTCTTGAAGCTACGCATACTTGCCAGCGCCGAAATGAATCTGGCGCGTGTCAAGTTCAGGCGTCTGGCCGGTCGCGCCGTTTTCCTTGGGCTCGCGGCCGGCCTGTTTCTGCTCGCGGTGGTGATGGCCAACATCGGCGTCTATCAGTTGCTGAGCGAGCGCTACAGTTCCGGCGATTCTGCATTCATCGTTGCAGCCGGTAACGCCGTGCTCGCCGCCTTGCTGGCGTTTTTCGGTTGGCGTATCAAAGCCGGACCCGAAGAACAGATGGCGCGGGAGATTCGCGAGATGGCACTGGAAGAACTGACGGCCGACGTCGATGAACTGCAGGAAGAGGTCAGCAAGGTTGGAAAGGACGTAAAACGAATCCGCACCGGCTTTTCGATTCTCACCAGGGGCGGGCAGATCGGTGCCGGTCTGGCCGGCCTTGCGCCGGTGATCAAGACGGTCGTTGACGCAGTTGCCGAACACCGCAAGCGCAAGAAAACCAAAACGGACGACGCATGATGCCCGAAGAACGGGTTGCGGGCGGGTTCGAGGCCCGCGACGTGATGTACTGGGGTGTCATCATCGCGGTGACCGTCGGACTGCTCGTCGCGGGACGCGATTTCCTCATTCCGCTTGCCGTCGCCGTACTGATCTGGAGCCTGCTTGACGCCTTGCGCGAGCACTTGCAGCGCTTCGCTCCGGGTGGCCATTCCGTGCCGCGCTGGCTGGCAACGATGCTGGCCGTATCCGTGATCTTGCTTGGCGTCTACCTCGTCTACGTCATTCTCGCTGGCCAGGCAACCGCGCTACAGGAAGCCGCGCCCGTCTATCAGGCCAATTTCTCGCGCCTCGCTGAACGCGTAATGGATATGCTGGGTGCGGAGCGATTACCGGCCATCACGCAGTTGCTGGACCGTCTGAACGTGGGAGCCGTGTTTACCTGGCTGGGCAGCGCACTCGGAGTGGCGGTCGCCAATATTGTCCTGGTCGTTATTTATGTCGGTTTCCTGCTGGTCGAGCAGCGAAATCTGCCGGCCAAGCTGGCCCGGCTGCAAACCGAAGCGGGGCGAGCGGCGAAGAGACGCCATCTCGCGCTACACATTTCGCGCAACGTGCGGCGTTACATGCTTGTCAAGACAATCGTCAGTCTGGTCACGGCGCTGGTCGCGTACGGCATCCTGAAACTGGTCGGGCTGGACTTCGCCGCGACCTGGGCACTGAGCATTTTTTTCCTCAATTTCATTCCGAACATCGGCTCGGTTATCGGAGTGATATTTCCTTCGTTGCTGGCGCTGGTGCAGTTCGACACGCTTACACCGTTTCTGCTGGTGGTGCTGGGTCTGGGCTCGGCACAGTTCATCATCGGCAACGTGCTCGAGCCGGTTTTCATGGGGCGCTCGCTTAATCTGAGCTCGTTCATGATCCTGGCCGCGCTCATGTTCTGGGGCGGTATCTGGGGGGTGCCGGGAATGATACTGAGCGTGCCGATCATGGTGATCATGGCGATCGTTTGTTCCCATATCCCCCAGCTGCACTGGGTTGCAATCTTGCTGTCGGCCGACGGCAGACTGATGGGAACAGAACCCGCTGCGGAGGATAGCGGACAGCCGGCGCGCTAACACCTGCCCGCGAAGCTCTGCAACCCGGGTCACGAAGCTGACGCGCCGGCCTTTCCGGTCAGCGAGATGACCGTTGTCTCGTTCAGGTCTTCGCCGTACCAAGCCCGGATCGCCGCTTCGCGCCGGCCCAGGTAGCGCACTTTGCCCGCGTCCTGAACCATCGGCAGGTCGTGACCGGGCACCAGAACGCTGCCCGGACGGCGTGACCAGAACGACCAGATCGCCTCGATCGATGCATTGGTCAACGCCGGGTCATAGGTCATGTCGGCGGCGCGGGAAACCAGTTCCGCGCGATTTTTGCAGGCGTCACCGGTGAACACGAAGTCGCGCTCGCCGGCGTCCAATACGAACACGACGCTGCCCGGCGTATGGCCGGGCGCCATGTGCGCGGTCATGCCGGGGAACACGCCTTCGCCTTCTTCTACCGTGCGCAGACGCGGAGATTGCTGCAGCTCGCGCACATAAAGCTCCGGCACGAAGGTTTCACCCCACGGCTGCTTCACGGACCATTTCAGTTCCTCCTTGCCGATCACGATGTTGGCCTGCCTGAACAGCAGCCAGTTGATCGAATGGTCGTAATGCGAGTGAGTCAGCAAGACGTCAGTCACATCATCGGGGGTGAGGCCCAGCTCGGACAGGCGGTCCTGCAACAGCAGACGTTGTCCGAACCCGCCAACGTCCACCAGCGCAGCGCGGTCCTTGTGACGGACCAGCGCAATCGTGCTGAAGCCCAGCGGTCCGTGACATACGCTCTTGCCCGGGAAGCCGTGAACGATGATGTCGATTTCGAATGCACCTGCGCGAAACGGGGTGTTCTTGTCTGAGCTCACGGGGTCCTCCCAGGTTGGCCAGCGGCCCTGCCATCACGCCCGTGCTGGCCACATTCCGGGGCCGGACTGGCGGCCTGCTGGCCGAAACAGCGTGAAATGTGAATATCGCACAATTGTGCAGCGCCGCAGTTCGCAGCCGTGACGCGGCCCGAACCCTAGTATTCACTCACTGGCTGCCGAGGTACATGGTTGCCAGCCCATTTTTAACGCAACGCCTGAAGGAGAATGATATGTCAGCAACCAAACGCATTATTGCCGCCGCGTCACTGGCCGCTCTGTTCGCCTCGGGCACTGCCTTTGCCGCACCGCATCCGCAGAGCCCTGGCGCAGGTACCAATGAGCACAAAGTGCTCGAGGAAGCCGCCAAGCGTGTTCATCTTGACGGGATGTCCGACCCAAAGGTGCTCACCGGAATCATTTGATATGGCCGGGCCCGTGATGTGATTCCGGGCTGGAGTGGCAACAACGGGTAACACCTGCGCGCCTCCCCGGGCGATCAGGACTAGGGCCTGTTAACACCTATGTGTTAACAGGCCCTAGACAAAGCTTCATGCAATCTCTCTCCCAATTTACGCATCCCTGGCATCAGGGATGCGTTTTTTTTGCCTGCAGCCCGGCTCGCGCGGCGGATGTCGTGTTCCTACAAATCAAATCCATAAAGGCGCGCCGGATTATCGGCCAGGATGGCGCGCTTCAGATCGGGCTCTGGCGCGTAGTCATCGAGCGCATCGATCAGATCGCCGTCGTTGGGCATGATGTCCGTCAACGCCGGGTGCGGCCAGTCGGTACCCCACACCATATGCCCGGGACAGGCTTCGATCAGCGCGCGTGCAAATGAAATGGCGTCTGCGTAAGCCGGGCCCGCCGCCGAGATGCGGTAATTGCCCGAAAGCTTGATCCAGCACACGCCATCCCGAACCAGTCCAAGCAAAGCCTGAAATCCCGGATGCTCAATGCCATGCGCCACGTTCATGTGCCCCATGTGGTCGATCACCACCGGGACGGGCAGTCGGCGCAGCCGGGGTGCCAGTTCCACCAGATCGCGGGCATCGAGCAGTAGCTGCACATGCCACCCCATATCGGCGATTCGTTGCGACAAGGGTTCGAGGGCCTGCAAACCGACGCCCCCGCCGAACAGCAGGTTCAGACGTACGCCGCGAATGCCGCTCGAGTCAAGCCGTGCCAGTTCGCGATCATCGACGTCTGCCTCGACAACGGCGATACCACGCGCGTTGGGGCCGTATCCGGCAATGCCATCGAGCGTCACCTGATTGTCGGTCCCGTGGACCGACGGTTGCACGATCACAGCGCGTTCGATGCCCAGCACGCGATGCAGCGCCTGGTAGCTTTCAAGCGTGGCCGTTGGCGGTGTGTAAGACCGCTGCGCGACGTAGGGGTATTTTTCGGGCGGGCCGAGCACATGCGCATGACAGTCGCATGCGTGCGCGGGCATGGCGAATTTCGGTGCGCGCGGGTTCGGGTCCGGGCCGAGGCAGGGCTTGGTCAAGACGGTGCCCCCATCAGTTACTTCCCGTCCCGAAACCGGAGCCGGCTGTCCTGTATTCCTCGCGCGGCGGGCTGAATATGTCCAGTATCAGGGCGCCCTCGGGTCCGCCGCGAAAACCGTGCGGGATGTTTCCCGGTGTTTGCCAGAAGTCGCCGGATCTGACTTCGTGCTCGACACCGTCCTGGATCCGTACCCCGCTGCCCTCGAGCATGACGCCCCATTGTTCCTGGGGATGGCTGTGGATTTCGCCGGCGCGGTTCGGGCCGACGCGCACCACCGACACCATGACGTTCTCGCCGGGAAAAATACGCGTGCGCAAGCCGTCGGCGAGATCGCGCGCAATGCCCTGCGACAAGTCATGAAGATTGAAGAACTGTTGTTGTGACATTTTCGGGAATCTCCTCCTGCGGGTGCTGTCGCCATCGGTCCTTATGCAGGCAATACACTACTGTATCCGCCGTCGGCGTTCCACAGGCTGACTGCACTTCGGGACGACCCATTGCGGGGCGCAATCAAGCGTGCGCGTTTCTTTCTCGCGATGAAAACCACCACTCACCCCGGTTTCGACGTATCGGATGCCGGCATGGCTCTTGGCCGGGATTGTCTCCCCGGTCATGGTCATTGCACGCGTCGCGGCGCCCGAAGCTCGCGTACACGAAGGCGGAGTTGTTTTTCCGCTTCAATGATCGCGAACAGCGCGATGCCGATAGCGACAATGAGGACGCCATCGAGAAATGGCACGGCTTTCGTGCTGAATACTTCCTGCAGCGGCGGCAGGTATGTGATGGCGAACTGGGCGGTGGTCACGCTAATCACGGTGGCCCATACGACCTTCGTACCCCGTAGCGCTTTCCATGTGAGCGACGTGCCGTAGATGTTTCGAATGAAGAAAAGATGGAATATTTCCATGACCACAAGCGTGTTCATGGCGATCGTCCGCGCCAGTTCAACCGGATAGCCGCGATCCAGCGCGGAGGTGTACATGCCGAACACGCCGGCAACAAACAGTGCGGAAACGAAAATGATGTGCCATCCAAGGTCCGCGGTCAGGAGCGATTCATTTACCGGCCGGGGCGGTCGCCGCATGGTGTTGTCTTCGGTCGGTTCGAAGGCGAGCGCCAATCCGAGCGTAACTCGCGGTAATGAGGTTGACCCAGAGTATCTGTACCGGGGTGATCGGAAGGTTCATCCCGAATAGCAGGGCGACAATAATGGTCATCGCTTCACCGGCGTTGGTTGGCAAAGTCCAGCTGATGACTTTCTTGATGTTGTCGTATACGGTGCGCCCCTCGCGCACGGCGGCGGCGATCGACGTGAAGTTGTCGTCGGCGAGCACGAGTTCCGCCGCCTCCTTGGCGGCTTCGCTGCCTTTCAATCCCATGGCAATGCCGGCGTCGGCGCGCTTGAGGGCCGGTGCGTCGTTTACGCCGTCCCCTGTCATTGCCACGGTCATGCCGTGTGCCTGCAGTGCCATGACCAGCCGGAGTTTGTGTTCCGGACTGGTGCGCGCAAATATATCCGTGTCCCGCACGGCGGCAGACAGTGCGGCGTCGTCCATGGCGTCCAGGTCGGTACCGGTCAAAACCTTGTCCGGGTTCAGCAAGCCGATCTGCCTGCCGATGGCGACGGCTGTGCCTCTGTGATCTCCGGTAATCATTTTCACGCGTATGCCGGCGCGGTGACACTCGGCCACCGCTTCTATTGCTTCGGTGCGTGGCGGATCGATCAACCCGACAAGACCGATAAGGATCAGCCCATTCTGCACGTCGGAAAATTCGAGAAGGGCGTGTTCCGGGGCAACCGGTTTGACCGCAAATGCCAGTACGCGCTGTCCCTGCGCTGCGATACGCTCTGCCTTGCTGTGCCAATAGTCCCGGTCTATGGGCTCGGTTCCGTTTGTAACCGTGCGTTGTTCGCTGCAAATAGCCAGTATCTGCTCCGGCGCGCCCTTCACGGAAACGAACGCATGGTTTTCGCGGTCGTGGTTGAGGGTGGCCATGAAACGGTGTCTGGCGTCGAAGGGGATTGCGTCGGTACGCGTCCAGTTGGCGAGTTCCGTTCGCATGTCGATGCCGACTTTGCCCGATAGCGCGAGCAGTGCACCCTCCATTGGATCGCCCTCGACACGCCATACGCTGTCCCGCTCGTGTAACGACGCATCGTTGCAAAGAAGCGCCGAACGCCCGATTTCTTCGAGTACCGCGTGTTCGCGCAAGCTGACAACGGCATCGTTGAGTTTGACGACGCCCCTTGGCTCGTAACCCGCCCCCTCCAGCGAGAAGACGTGCGCCTGCGTAACCACAGAGGCGACCATCATCTCGTTGCGGGTCAGTGTGCCGGTCTTGTCGGTGCAGATCACCGAGACGGAACCGAGCGTCTCGATGGCGGGCAGGCGCCGCACAATGGCATTGCGCCGCGCCATGGCCTGAACGCCGACGGCCAGCGTGATCGTGAGAACGGCTGGCAATCCTTCCGGAATCGCGGCGACCGACAAACCCACAACTGCCATGAACATGTCGGCGAACTCAAAATGCTCGACGAAGTAGCCGAAGGTCAGCAAGGCTGCGGCGATCAGAAGAATCAGGACGGTGAGCCAGCGCGCAAAGGCATCCATCTGCCGGACAAGCGGCGTGGTCAGCGTTTCGACCGTGGAAAGCATGCCGCTGATCCTGCCGATCTCGGAATGAATTCCGGTCGCAACGACCACGCCCCTGCCGAGACCGCTGGTTACCAGTGTGCCGCTATAGGCCATGCAGGTCCTGTCCCCGAGGAGCAGCGTCGCGGGATACGGCACGGACATGCTTTTCTACCGGCACTGATTCGCCGGTCAGGATCGATTCCTGAATATGAAGGCCATGAGCCCGCAGCAGCCGGAGATCGGCGGGCACCTTGTCTCCCGCCTCCAGCAAGACAATGTCACCGGGAACAAGTGCTTCGCCGTCAATCGAGCGTCGTTGTCCGGCGCGCACGACGGATGCTTTCAAGGCGAGCATCTTCCGGATGGCGGCCATCGCCTTTTCGGCTTTGCCTTCCTGAATGAAACCAATAACGGCATTGGCGATCACCACCGCCAGAATGACGCACGTATCGACAACGTGGCCGAGAGTCGCGGTAATTATTGCGGAACCGAGCAGAACGTAGATGAGGATATTGTGAAAATGCAGGACGAAGCGAATCAACGCATTTCGTTTCGCCGGTTCGGGCAGGCTGTTCGATCCGTAGGCATCGAGCCGCGCTGCGGCTTCTTCAGCAGACAGGCCATTGTTATCCGTCCGCAACAAAACAATGGCGTCTTCAGCCGCCATCTGATGCCAGATGTTTTCTTCCGGTTTTTCTGTTTCTTTTTTCATGATGTGATGCCCGTCAAACGACCCACGAAGCAGGGTAGCGAACATGACCGCAAGAACGAGAGCGGGCTGTCGACACCGTGGTCGCCGCTCTTACAGGAACGCACAACGGTGGCGCGCGCTTGCGGAGATGGCACGATTATCACGCTCACCGCTTGCTCTCAGAAGTGAGCGCCGTTGCCGGGTTGTGGTTTTCGCAGCACTGCGCGTCCCAGCAAACACAATGCCCCTGCCGCCAATGCCCAGTCCATGATTACGCCGAGGTGCAGCCCGCCGAAGACGCCGTAGAACAATCCGGCGATCCCCAGCACCGCAGCGAATAGCCGATCGCCGGAATCATCGAGAATCATTGCGATGCCGATGTTCATCGAAAGCGTTGGGCATGGCAACAATCCGAGTGGCGATGCGTAGAGATAGGCCAACGAGGACTCCGCATCAAGAAAATCCGGATAGATCCACGCGAATCCAATGAGTGCTGTGCCGATCACAGTCCAGAAATGTGTGTTGGTGCGAACAATTCGTCGTTCCACGCACCCAACGACCCAGGCCAATAACACCGTGATCAGGATGAAGGCCGTGCCGTTAAACGGGTTTCCGTTGGCCCAGGCCAGCAAACTTACCGAAGCAAGCGGCGCAATCATCAGCGCACCGATGACACGCATCGAGGGACGCCATCCGAGCAGGACTGCGGCCAGAATCACCGCGAAATAAGCGTGCCACATCATTGCCAGAGACTTCCAGTCATTCGCGATGATGGCAAGACTGTGAAGAATCTGTTCGGCGCTTGGCATATCGATACGTTGTCACGGGCGGCGGATCGCCCGAATCTGCCGGGGCGGATTGCCCGTTTGCCATACACTACTGGAAACAATGCCGCTGTTCCAGAATCCGGTAGCCGTTAAACATCGGTAAGGCGGGATGCCGTGTCGGAGGGTCCAGCGTGAACCACATCGTGAACCTTTTCTATTCTTTCAGGAGTCCTTACTCCTATCTGGCAACTCCGGGCGCCCTGCAACTCGAGCGTGATTTTGACGTCAGCGTCGCACTACGCCCGGTCTTGCCGCTGGCGTTGCGGCAGCCGGATTTTTTCAGTGCGCAGAACGTCAAGCGCGCCAGGTACATCATGATGGATTGGCTCCGCCGTGCCGAGATGCTCGGCATGCCGCACCGGTGGCCTTCGCCTGATCCCATCGTGCAGGATCTGAAGACCTACGCCATTGCGACCGACCAGCCCTACATTTATCGGCTGACTTATCTGGGTGTTGAAGCGCAACGGCGTGGCCGTGGCATCGCGTTCGCGGCGCAAGTGTCGGCCGTGATTTTCGGCGGCACCCGCGACTGGCATATGGGCAACCATCTGGCAGATGCTGCGGCGAGAGCGGGACTCGATCTGGCGAGCATGGACGAGGCGATTGAAGGTCCCGCATCACATAAAGCAGACGTCGAAGCGAATCAGCGCGCGCTTGACAAGACCGGGCACTGGGGTGTTCCGACATTCGAATTCAGGGGCGAACCGTTCTTCGGCCAGGACCGTATTGACACGCTGCGCTGGCGGCTTGAAAAAGAAGGACTGAAGCGGTGAGTTTTCCTCTTTTGCCAGCCTGGTTCGTGATGCGATCGCCGGGCATTGAACCGACTTGCGATGGGCTCCTGATAATCTACCTTGCTGCGGGCGGAAAAATGAACAGTATGAATACAGGCGATGCAATTTCATCTTGATGGATACAGACCCGGCGATCCGTTCGTGAGCGACGCGTCCGGGCATGCCGGGCAACGCACGAAAAACCGGGCGCTTCCCGAGCAAGTGGACGTGCTCATTGTTGGCTGCGGTCCGGCCGGGCTGACACTGGCCGCGCAGTTGTGCGCCTTTTCCGATGTCAGCGTGTGCATCGTTGAACAGAAAGACGGGCCGCTGCGGCTCGGTCAGGCCGATGGCATCGCTTGCCGCACCATGGAAATGTTCGAGGCATTCAATTTCAGCGAGCGCGTACTCAGGGAAGCCTGCTGGATCAACGAGGTCACCTTCTGGAGGCCGGACGAGAAACGGCCGGAAAACATCCGTCGTCACGGCCGGGTGCAGGATGTCGAAGACGGCCTGTCGGAGTTTCCGCACGTCGTCCTGAATCAGGCGCGCGTGCATGATTTTTATCTCGAGTTGATGCGCAACTCGCCGAACCGCCTGGAACCGGACTATTCGCGCAGGCTGCTGGACCTGAAGATCGACCAGAGTGGCGGGGCCGGCTATCCGGTTACTGTCCGGCTGCAGCGAACGGATGCGCAGCACGAGGAGCAGGTGGAAGTGGTCAAGGCACGCTACGTTGTAGGTTGCGATGGCGCGCACAGCGCAGTGCGCAAATCCATCGGCAGGAAATTTGCCGGGGATTCCGCCAATCAGGCCTGGGGCGTGATGGATGTTCTGGCCATTACCGACTTTCCCGATATTCGTCTCAAAGCGGTCATCCACTCCGCCAACGAGGGCAACGCGCTGATTATTCCCCGTGAAGGCGGCTATCTCGTGCGCATTTACGTGGAGCTGGACAAACTCAATGAAAACGAGCGGGTCAGCAGCCGCAATATCACCTGCGAGTATGTCATCGCGGCAGCGCAACGTATTCTGCATCCGTACTCACTGGAAGTGAAAGAAGTCCCGTGGTGGTCGGTATACGAAATCGGACAGCGCATTTGCGACAGGTACGACGATGTACCCGAACAGGAAACGGGTGCGCGGTTGCCGCGCGTATTCATCGCCGGCGATGCCTGCCATACCCATAGCCCGAAGGCCGGGCAGGGCATGAACTTCTCCATGCAGGACAGTTTCAACCTGGGCTGGAAGCTGGCTTCGGTGTTACGCAAACAATGCGCACCGGCGCTGTTGCACACCTACTCGGAGGAGCGGCAACGTGTTGCCCGGGAACTGATCGATTTCGATCGCGAATTCGCCAGGATGTTCAGCAATCGTCCCGTGCAGGACGTTGATACCAGACCGGAACAGGCGAAAGGAAGCGATCCGAAAGCGTTCCAGACCTATTTCGTCCAGCACGGACGGTTCACCGCAGGCGTCGGAACGCATTACCGGGCTTCTGTCATCTGCGGTGACTCGAGCCATCAACACCTGGCCAAAGGCTATACGATCGGCATGCGCTTTCATTCCGCCCCGGTCATCCGGCTTGCGGATGCCCTGCGGGTGCACCTTGGCCATGCCGGCAAGGCTGACGGGCGTTGGCGCCTGTATGCCTTTGCTGGCGCCGGCGACCCGCTGTCCGATATCTCGGGAATCCGAACACTGTGCGATTTCCTCGCGCAATCGCCGGATTCGCCGGTTCGCAGGTTCACACCGGGCGGTCAGGATATCGATGCGGTCTTCGATGTGCGCGCGATTTTCCAGCAGGAACACCGCGAGCTCGCGCTTGAGAAACTGCCCGCGCTGCTGCTGCCGCGCAAGGGACGCTACGGATTGCGCGATTACGAGAAAGTGTTCTGCCCGGACCTGAAGCGCGGCGCGGATATCTTCGCACTACGCGGTATCGACCGGGCAGAGGGTTGCATGGTGCTGGTACGTCCCGACCAGTACGTCGCTCATGTGTTGCCTCTGCAGGCGCACCAGGCGCTTTCGGAATTCTTCTGCGGCTTCATGTTGCCGCAATCCTGACGAGCGAAATCACGCATCGCACCGCGATGTTACCCATTCACCTGTTTCGCGAACACCTGTTTCGCGAACACCGGGCGCGCAAACACCCGGGCCGGCAAATGCTTTCCGGACGCTACAGGCTAGAGCAGGGTGACGGGTTCTTCCTTACCGCCGTTGGCGGCCGAAACATAACCGCTGTAGATCGTCGAGATACAGTCTGCCGCCAGTTCGCTGTCGCTTTCCACATCGTCACCATAGGCCGCCGTTCGGTAAAACGCCTCGATCTCCTGGGGAAAGCCGTGTGAGAAATCCTCGTCGGGTGCGGTCATGGCCCAGCCCTGTTTGGTGCCGATCTTCTCCACCACGTAAATGTCGTCGAACTGGCTTTCTACCGGATTGTAGGTTTGCATCTGGTTCGACGGATTGAGATTGCAGATCGCGCGGTGATTGCCGGCACAGACCTCCAGCCAGTTGTGGACGCCGCCCAGAACGATCTCCGATGCAAACACCGTCGCGATGGTGCCGTCCTCGAAGGTGACGTGAATCATCGCGAAGTCTTCAATGTCGTTATAGTCGGCACGAAGGTGTCCGGTATTCACGAATTCGGGCAATTGCGTCAGCGCGTGGGCGCGTGCCGTCACGCTCGCCGGCCGGATCGGTTTGCCAAAACGCGCACGGCCTTCGACCTTCTTCAGATACAGTGCGGCGGTTAGCGGATGGCAGCCCTTGCCGATCATCGAACCGCCTCCTGCCAGGCGCCAATGGCCATAGCTCGGCGCGTGCGAACCGGAATGGGCTTCCTCGCCATGCATCCAGAGGATCTGTCCGTGGGTTTTTTCCAGGATCTCCCGTTCTTTCTGGATCGTCGGGGCATACACCCAGTTCTCCGCATACAGCATGCGCGCTTTTGATCGGGCTTCTGCCTCGCGCATGCGGCGGATGCTGTCCAGCGCACCGTCCCGGGCCACGGTCATGGATGCGGTGCGACCATCGAAATCCTCCGCCCCGTCGCCGAAGTATCCCGTCAAAGGTTTTTCCACGATCGGAAATACGCCGCGCGACAGTGCCTTTATCGTGACCTCTTCGTGCAGCGCCGGCGGGACACAGACGTGCAGCACATCGATGTCGCCCAACAATGCATCGAGATTGTCGAAGGCCCGGATCGCGTGCTTGTCGGCAAAGCCACGCGTGCTGGCTTCGGTCCTGGCGTGCACACCGACCACGTCGACATCGGCGCAGACGACGCGCTGTACCGCCTCGAAGTGAAAACGGGCGGAAAAACCGGCGCCGACGATGCCCGTGCGTAGCTGTGGCTTTTTCATGATGTGGATCTCCCTGCAATGCCTTTGTTGCCGATAGATACCCCGGGGCGATACGCTGGACTGGCTGCTGTCAGCGTAGCGAAGCCCGGACGTCGGGTTTTTTCTGATCGCGGCAAGCATGACCGCGTGCCGGTCCAATGGCAACTCCTCTGCGGGGCGCGTTGTTCGCCCTTGTCATTTCTTCCCGGCCTCAATGGATAAGCGGAGGAACAGGGAACTTGCCCGACGCGCGGCCCGGGAAATCTTCCGCATGCGGTCCGGCCGGCTTGCCAGCTTGCGCCGAGTGCGGTGGAATGGGCCTGGTGAAGTGAATGCGCCAACCGGCCAGGCGTATTCCGCGATTGAATTGCAATCTGGAGAGGACGATGAACAAGCAAGCACTTTCCGTCATCGTGATGCTGTCGGCGTTGGTCGCCGGTGTCACTGCGGAAGCCAATACCTTCCGCTATTCGACCTCGGGCGACATTCTGGGCCTGGACCCCTACACGAACAACGAAGGGCCGAACAACGCGATGAAGGACAACCTCTACGAGGGCCTGATTCACCGCTCCCATGATCTGTCCCTGCACCCGGCACTGGCCACCGACTGGAAACAGACCGATGCGCTGACCTGGCGCTTCAATTTGCGCAAGGGCGTGAAATTTCATAACGGCAATGCCTTTACGGCGGACGACGTGCTGATCTCGCTGAAACGCATTCGCGAGCCCAATTCGAGCATGAAGTTCGCGGTGGCTTCTATCGATAGGATCGTCAGGATCGACGATCACACCATCGACATCGTCACCAGATATCCCGACCCGACGCTGCTGCTGAACCTGCCCCTGTTCTGGATCATGGACAAGGAATGGCTGGAGGCGAACAAGGGCATGAACATCGAGGAGGGCGCAGTCGTCAGCACCTTCGTCAACCTGAATGTCAACGGAACGGGACCGTTCATGCTGGAGGAGAGGATTCCTGACACGCGCACCGTTCTGGTGCCGAATCCGAACTGGTGGGGCAAGCCGCAGCACAATCTGACCAGGGCCATATTTCAGCCCATCGGCAATGCGTCCACGCGTGTGGCAGCGCTGTTGTCGGGCGATATCGATCTCATGTATCCGGTGCCGCTCCAGGATATCCGGCGCCTGGAAAGCACGCCGGGGGTGAGCGTCATGCAAGGTCCGGAACTGCGCGTTGTCTTTCTCGGTTTCGACCAGCATCGCGACGAACTGCTGGATATGCCGGGCAGCGGCAAGAACCCCTTCAAGGACGTTCGCGTGCGCAAGGCGTTTTATCAGGCGATCGACATCAAGGCGATTAATCGTGTCGTCATGCGCAAGGCATCGAAACCGACCGGTTCGATGATTGCCGAGGGGATCAACGGCTTCCAGCCCGACATGACCAAACGTTATCCCTACGACCCGAAAGCGGCGAAAAAGCTGCTGGCCGAGGCCGGTTACCCCAACGGATTCCCGGTCACTCTCGACTGCCCGAACGATCGCTATGTCAACGACGAGGCCATTTGCCTGTCCATCATTCCGATGCTCAAGCGCATAGGTATCGACGTCAAACTGAACGCGCAGACGAAGTCATTGCATTTCGAGAAAATCGGCCGCAAGCAGAACTACAACACGAGCTTCTATATGCTGGGCTGGACGCCCGGCAGCTATGACGCCCACAATCCGTTGTTGCAACTGATGACCCTGGACGGTGAAGGGCAAGGCACGTGGAATGGCGGGCGTTATACCAATCCGCGCGTCGAGACGCTCACGGACCAGATCGCGGAAGAAATGGATTCCGGCAAACGCAACGCGATGATCATGGAGGCTTTCACCATTCACCACAACGACGTCGGCCACATTCCGCTGCATCAGCAAACCCTTGCCTGGGGCGTTGGCAAGCGGGTCAAGGAAGTCAAACAACGGCCGCAAAACGACGTCGACCTTCGTTACGTCATAATGAAGTAGTGCAAGCCAACCAACAGATCGCGGTCCGGGCTTTCCGTAATCCGGGGCGCGCCGTTACCGACTGACACCGATGCTTGCCTACATCGTTCGCCGGCTCCTGCAATCCATACTCGTGTTGGTTGCCGTGGGCTTCATCGCTTTTTCCCTGTTCACCTTTGTTGGTGATCCGATCAACAACATGGTCGGTGTCGAGGCTACGGACGCCGAGCGCGAGTGGGCAAGAAAAACACTGGGGCTCGACGATCCGTTTCCGGTTCAGTTCGCGCGTTTTGCCGTCAATGCCGTGCAGGGGGATTTCGGCCAGTCCTATCGCCTCTCCATGCCCGTCGTGACCGCCATCAGCGAACGATTGCCGGCAACACTGGAGCTGGTGTTTGTCGCTGCCGTGATGGCGCTTGTCATCGGTGTGCCGCTTGGGGTCTATACCGGCCTGCACAGGGACGGTGCGATTTCCCGGATACTCCTGACCGCTTCGCTGGTCGGCATTTCGTTGCCGACCTTCCTGATCGGTATCCTGCTGATTCTGGTTTTCTCCGTCTGGCTCGGCTGGTTGCCATCGTTCGGGCGCGGCGCGACGGTCGATCTGTGGGGCTGGGAAAGCAACCTGGCTTCGTGGGAAGGGTTCAAGTCCATCATTCTCCCGGCGCTCACGCTGTGTCTTTTCCAGTTGACGCTGCTCATGCGCCTGGTGCGTGCCGAAATGCTGGAAGTCTTGCGCACCGACTACATCAAGTTCGCCCGCGCGCGCGGACTGACCAACCGCGCCGTCAATTTCGGACACGCACTCAAAAATACCCTGGTGCCGGTCATCACCATTACCGGTCTGCAAATCGGTTCGCTCATCGCGTTCGCGATCATTACCGAAACGGTCTTCCAGTGGCCGGGCATGGGCTTGCTGTTCCTGCAGGCCATCCAGTTCGTCGACATTCCTGTCATGGCTGCGTACCTGTGTCTGGTGGCGCTTATCTTCGTTGTCATCAATCTGGTTGTAGACCTTCTCTACTACGCGATCGATCCGCGTCTGCGCCTTGACAGCGCGGGCCACACGCACTGAGGACGCGGAGATGGCAACGGCGAACAGCACGGAGCGAACGGGCAGTGCCTGGGTCTGGCGGCTACGCGACAGCGCGTACCGTTTTCTTGATAGCGACGTTTTCTACAGTTTTCGCCGTTCACCCGTCACCGTACTTGCCTTTCTCGTGACGGTGGTTTTCTTTGTTGGCGCGTTTGCCGCACCCATGCTGGCGCCATTCAATACCAACGATGTGGCAACGCTCGATCTGATGGATGCGTTTCAGCCGCCGGCCTGGATGGAAGGCGGCAGCAGCGAGCATCTGCTCGGAACCGACGACCAGGGCCGCGATGTGCTCTCCGCGATCATGTTCGGCACTCAGGTATCGCTGATCGTCGGATTCATGAGCGTGATCTTCTCGGTCGTTGTCGGTGTCAGTCTCGGATTGATCAGCGGATATGTGGGTGGGCGCACGGATCACATCATCATGCGCCTGGCCGATGTGCAACTCAGCTTTCCGGCCGTACTGGTGGCGCTGCTGCTGTTCGGATTTGCCAAGGCCGTGTTGCCGCGCGAGCTTCAGGAAGACGTGGCGATCTACGTGCTCATCGTTGCCATCGGACTGTCGAACTGGGTGCAGTTCGCCCGCACCGTGCGCGGCTCGACCATGGTCGAAAAAAACAAGGAGTACGTGCAGGCCGCACGCGTCATCGGCCGCGCCCCGGTCGCGATCATGGTGCGGCACGTATTGCCCAATGTCATGGGCCCGGTGCTGGTCATTGCCACCATCAGTCTGGCGCTGGCGATCATCACCGAGGCCACCCTGTCGTTTCTGGGCGTGGGTGTACCGCCGACACAGCCTTCCCTCGGCACGTTGATTCGCTTCGGCAACAATTTCCTCTTTTCCGGCGAATGGTGGATGACGATTTTCCCCGGACTCGCGCTGGTGATACTCGCGCTTGCAGTGAATCTGCTCGGTGACTGGATGCGCGACGCGCTCAATCCGAAATTGCGCTGATGAGCGAAGCGCAAAACAGGCAACCGTTGCTGCGCGTGGAAAACCTGCGCGTGGCGTTTCCGACGCGGCGCGGCACGCTGGTGGCAGTCGACGATGTTTCGTTTCACATCGACGAGGGCGAAGTGCTGGGCGTGGTCGGGGAATCGGGCGCCGGCAAATCGTTGACCGGCGCCGCCGTCATCGGCTTGCTCGAACCGCCCGGCCGGATTGCGGACGGAAGAATCATTTTCGATGGCAAGCGCATCGACGATATCGGCGACGAGAAAATGCGCCGCCTGCGCGGCGATCAGATCGCGATGGTCTTCCAGGATCCGCTGACATCGCTGAATCCGTTGTACACGGTTGGCCGGCAGTTGACCGAAACGATTCGCACCCACGTCAGGATGGACCAACGCGGAGCGCGCGAGCGCGCAATCGAGCTTCTCGATGAAGTCGGCATCCCGGCCGCGGGCCGCCGCATCGATCAGTATCCTCACCAGTTCTCCGGCGGCATGCGCCAACGGGTGGTGATTGCCCTCGCGCTGGCGGCCAACCCGCGCCTGATTATTGCGGACGAACCGACAACGGCGCTGGACGTCTCCATCCAGGCGCAGATCATCACATTGCTGAAACGGCTTTGCCGGGACCATGGCACCTCGGTGATGCTGATCACGCATGACATGGGCGTTATTGCGGAAACCGCCGACCGGGTGGCGGTGATGTATGCCGGACGCATCGTCGAAGTCGGGTCGGTTCAGGACGTCATCAAGCGCGCCAGGCACCCGTACACCCAGGGGCTGATGAACGCCATCCCGGTGATCCGGCAGGACGTGGCGCAGTTGACGCAGATCGAGGGCGCGATGCCGCGATTGACGGCCATTCCTTCCGGCTGTGCTTTCAATCCGCGTTGCCCGAAGGCATTCGGGCATTGCCGCATCGAGCGCCCCGAGCTTGTCAGCGTGGGCGCGAGCGAGGCGGCCTGCTGGCTGTATGACGAAACGCGTCGGCCGCGTCCCGGCGGCGAGGCATGAGGACGGCGGCATGAGAGAGAACGAAGTGCTTGTCAGGCTTGCCGGTCTCGGAAAAGACTTTGATGTCTCGCCGCCCTTGTTGAACCGGTTGCTCGAACGCCAGCACCGGATTCTGCTCAAGGCCGTCGATGACATCAGCATCGCGATTCCCCGTGGCAAGACCTTCAGCCTTGTTGGCGAATCCGGATGCGGAAAATCCACGGTCGCCAAACTGGTGGCCGGTCTCTATCGACCGAGTCGTGGAAGCATCGTGTTTGACGGAATCGACATGGCGACGCTGACGACGCGCGCGCAAACAGAGGCGGTCCGAAAGCGGTTGCAGATGATTTTTCAGGACCCGTACGCGAGCCTCAATCCGCGCTGGCGGGTCAGCGATATCGTTGCCGAGCCGATTCGCGTGCACAAACTGATCGCCGGAAAAGCGGCCGTTGCCCGGCGTGTCGGCGAACTGCTGGAGCAGGTTGGACTGACGGGCGCCGATGGCATCAAGTTTCCGCACGAGTTCTCCGGCGGGCAGCGCCAGCGAATCTCCATCGCCAGAGCGCTGGCCAGCCAGCCGGAGTTTCTGATCTGCGACGAACCGACCTCGGCTCTGGACGTGTCCGTGCAGGCGCAGATTCTCAATCTGATGAAAAACCTGCAGCGCCAGTTCGCGCTGACCTATCTGTTCATCAGCCACGATCTCGCCGTCGTTTACCACATCTCCGACTTCGTTGGCGTAATGTATCTCGGACGGCTGGTGGAATGGAGTGACAAGCGCTCGCTGTTTCAGCGTCCCCTGCATCCCTACACACGCATGTTGCTGGATGCGATCCCCGACATCGAGATGAGCGGCCGGCAACGCATTCCGGTGGCGGGCGAGGTGCCCAATCCCATCGACCCGCCAACAGGCTGCCACTTCCACCCGCGCTGCCCCTACGCCAATGATCGTTGCCGGACCGAGGTGCCGACGCTGATGCGCAGGGATACGAGCGAAGTGGCCTGCCACGCGGTGGCTGAGAACCGCCTGCCTGACGTGACGGTGACGGAAAAACCGGCCAACGCGGAGTGAGTTCGCACCCGCCTTGCTGGAATATCCAGGCCGGCTTGAGGCCTGACAGTTGCTTGACTCTGGTGTGACCGGCGCTGCAAGGCAGCGGCCACAGCGATACAGCCTAACGGCGCAGAGCGAAGCGGAAAGGATTTGCGTTGACTGACAGGAAACCGGACGAAGTGCAGCAGCAGGCAAGATTGAACGAGATCTTCGAAACTCCGCACATGAAAGTTGCTGCCGTGGACGAGGCCCTGGTGTCGCTTGCCAGGGCACATCCAGGCATGGAGGTCTACCGGAACTACTTCTACCTGCTCACTCACCTGGAATTCGAAGAATCGGATGCCGTCCGGCATTGGGATGCGTTCAAGCGCTATCACGGCAAATTCGAACAGGACCTCGGGTATTCGATCGACACCCGGATCACCACACTGAGCTACTTCATCAACGAAAACCGGCAACTGCAGAACCCGAAAATCATCGAGATGAAGGTGTTCCAGAGCACGCAGGACAAGGTGATCCTCGATGATCTTACGTCTCTTTACAACTATCGCCATTTCAGGGAGCGCATCAAGGCCGGGATGCAGGCGGCAACAAGCCGCGAAGAGATGCTGTCACTGGTAATCATCGACATTGACGACTTCAAGCACATCAATGATGACTATGGACATCTGGCGGGCGACGGCATTCTGCGGCAGATCGCGCTGCTGGTAAAAACCGAATTCGGCGATCTCGGTGACGCATTTCGGTACGGCGGCGAGGAATTTGCGGTGATCGTGCCCGGAGCGGGCAAGCAGGAGGTCTACGAACTTTCGAACAGTCTGTGCGCGCGAATTGCCGCGCATCCGTTCGTCAACGAGGCCAGTGCCGACCGCCACGAGTTGTCCGTAACGGCCTCTCTGGGGCTTGCGGTGTACCCGCATGACTGTGACACCAGCGATGCGCTGATTGGAAATGCGGACAAGGCCTTGTACACCGCCAAGGGAACCGGCAAGAACATCGTCTGCCTGTACTCCGAAAACCAGAGGCGCGCAAAGCGCCCCAGCATATCGGTTGAAGGCGAAATGACCAGCTTCCGCACAACAAGCGTGCGCATGCGAACGCTCAACGTCAGCAAGGGCGGAATCCGGTTTATCTGCGAACAGGCGCTTGCCGAGGATTCGGTTGTCGAACTCAAGCTCGACCTGGCAAAGGGCAGTGAGCCTGTCACGGTTCTTTGCCGGATCATCAATGGAAGCCCGCACGCTGACGGCTTCGTTTATGGTTCCGTGGTTGTAGAAATCAACAAGCGCGACCGCGTTCGTTTCAACCTGTTCGTCGATTCACTGCCTGACGAATAGACGGCGGCGCTCCACCCTGTTCAGTCGGGCAATGCGACAGACAGGTGGCGGGCCGGGTTCGCCGGGCCTGATCGTGGCACGATCCGTCTAGCTGATCGCGATTCCTTCAGCGCACAACGTCTTTCAGATTCGGGAGGTTGCAATCTTGTCCAATAACAAACAAGTCACTATCGGGCTGCTGGATGCGATCCAGGATGCTTTCAACAGACACGACGTCGACGGCATCCTTTCGTATTTCGCCGACGACTGTGAGTGGGTGATGGCGCGCGGCCCCGACCCGTGGGAAGGCAAACGCCTGCGCGGCAAGGCCGCCATTGCCGAAGTACTCTCGGCGCGGTATGCGGTGATACCGGACATGCGCTGGGTCGACATGTCGCACTTCATTTCTGCCAACGGCAGCAAGGCCTGCTCGGAGTGGACCGTCAAGGGCACGCCGAAAGACGGCGAACCCATCAACTGGCTGGGCTGCGACGTATGGACCTTTGCGAACGGGATGGTCACGAAGAAGGACACCTACTGGAAAACCATCGGTTAGCGAGATCGTATTCCTGCGAGTCGCTGTTATTGCGCACGTTCAAGGCATGCTGACGGGCGCGCCCAAAGCCGGTTAGGATTGCCGTTAACGGCGCTGTAACCGAAACACGCCCTCTGGGTCGTGTCGCGGCAATGGCAGGCATCGGTCGGGGGATCGGCGATGGACAAGATTCGGGTGGGGTTTATCGGCACCGGCCGCATATCCGATCTGCATGCAATCGAATATCTGGGTAATCCGCATACGCAAATCGTCGCCTTGTGCGATGCGGACCCTGGACTGGCCCAGAGCCGTGCAAAGGCCTGGGGCCTTGAAGACGTCAGCATTTGCGACAACTACGCTGATCTGCTTGCGCGCGAAAACGTCGATCTGGTCGATATCCTGTTGCCGCACCACCTGCATGCCGAAGTTGCACTGGCGGCCATCGCCGCCGGCAAGGCGGTGTCGTTGCAAAAACCAATGACCCTCACGATTGACGAAGCCGACCGGCTGGTTGATGCGGCGACAACTTCCGGTACGCGCTTCCGCGTGTTCGAGAATTTTCTGTTTTACCCGCCGATCGTGAAGGCAAAGGCGCTGGTTGACGATGGTGCAATCGGCACGCCGCTGACCATTCGCCTGAAAAGCAATTCCGGCAATCGCGCGCTGGCCTGGAAAGTACCCGAGGCGGCCCAGGCGTGGCGCCAGGACAGGGCAAAGGCCGGTGGCGGGCCGAGCGTGTTTGACGATGGCCACCACAAATTCGCCATCGCGTGGTACTTCATGGGCCCGGCCGAGCAGGTGCATGCCTGGATCGGCCAGACCGAAATGCCCAACGGCTCGCTGCGCGACAGTCCGGCGATGATTTCGATCCGCTTTCCCGGTAACCGCTTCGGCAACTTCGAGGTTGTGCATTCGCCCGGTCTGACCATTCTCACAGAGCACTACGCGCAGGACGACCGCGTCGAGATCACCGGCACCGAAGGCGTGGTGCTCGTTAATCAGGGTCACGGACGGCTCGCCGATGTTGCACCGGTTGCGTTGCTGCGCGATGGCGCGCTCACCGAATACCGGGATGTGGAGACCGGCTGGGAGCGCAGCTTCGTGCATTGCACGCGGCATTTCATCGACGCACTGCGCGCGGGAGAGCCGGCCCGGCTCAGCGCTGTGGATGCGCGCGCGGTGTTGCGTTTTGGCATTGCGGCGGAGGAGTCGGCGCGGCAGGGGTGCGCGGTCGATGTCTGAACGTATCGATTCTGATAGCCACGTACTCGACACGCCCGGGCGCATCGTGATGCGTGCGGCGGCGATCGCCAGAGTCGGTGGGCTTGAACAGGCGCTGGAACAGCGCGTACTTCCGCCTCGTGTCACCCTCACGATGGCAGAGGCACTGGTCCTCGGTTTGTTGCGGCAGGGCGTAAGGAAGTATCTCGCGATCTTCGGTCATGGCTCGACCCAGATCGGCGAGGTGCTGCGGGTTTATGAGAACGCCGGGCTGACCCGCACGTTTCAGTTCCGCAACGAAGTCGCAATGGCGCACGCGGCGACCGCGATGCGCTGGGCCTACGGCGAAATTCCTGCGCTGGTCACTTCGATCGGACCGGGTGCGTTGCAGGCCATGGCCGGGTCACTGGTCGCGGCTTCCAATGGCATTGGTGTCTATCATCTGTACGGCGACGAGACGACGCACGGCGAAGGCTACAACATGCAACAGGTGCCAAAACCGTTGCAGGGCGCGTTCGGCATGATCACCGGACTGATGAACCGTTCGTACACGCTGCACACGCCCGAGGCACTGCGCGAAGCGCTGAGGGAAGGCATCGCCACCGTGCATCATCCGGCGAAGGCGGGACCGTTCACGCTGATGCTGCCGATCAACACGCAACCGCAGCTGGTGACTCTGTCGGTCGACGCCTTGCCGGTGCCGGCTGCACTGCCGCCGCTCGTGCCTTCAGACGATCATCCGCTCAAGCAAGCACTGGCACGTGTCAGGGCGGCCTCACGCATCGTCATCAAGGCGGGTGGCGGCTCCCGGCATTTCGCCGATCAGGTGCGCGGCTTCGCGGAGCGAGTCGGCGCCGCCGTCGTGCTTTCCCCCGGTTCGACCGGCGTACTTCCCGACGCGCATGCGCAGAACATGCATGTCGGCGGGTCGAAGGGATCGATCAGCGGCAACTACGCGATGGCCGAAGCGCAGTTGCTGATCGTCATTGGCTCGCGCGCGGTATGCCAGTCCGACTGTTCGGGCATTGGCTATCCGAACGTGCGCGAGGTCATCAATCTCAATCTCGATGTCGATGACGTGCGCCACTACAACCGCACGCTGGCGCTGCAAGGCGATATCGGCGCGGTGCTCGACCGGCTCATTGAAATGATCGACCGCGAGGGTTTCACGGTCGACCCGGCGAAGCAGGAATGGCTCGCCGAGTGCAAACAGAAGAAAGCCGAATGGAGCGCCTTCAAACAACAACGTTACAAGGCGCCAACGCTGTTCGACCAAGTGTGGCAGCAGCGCGTGCTGACCCAGCCACAGGCGATCAAGGTCGCCGCCGATTTCGCCAAATCGGCCGGTGCGCTCAAACTGTTCGATGCCGGCGACGTGCAGGCCAACGGCTTTCAGATTGTCGAAGACGACAACCCGTTCGACACCATCACCGAATCCGGTGCGTCTTATATGGGTTTCGCAGTCAGTGCGTTAATGGCGAGCGCGCTTGCCGATCAGCCGCGCTACGCCGTTGCTTTTACCGGCGATGGTTCTTTCCTGATGAATCCGCAAATCCTCGTTGATGCGGTCGCGCACGGTCTGCGCGCGGCCATTGTGATATTCGACAACCGGCGCATGGCGGCAATCAGTGCGCTGCAGGTCGCCCAGTACGGCGAGGATTTTCGAACCAGTGACAGCGTCGCGGTTGACTATGTACAGCTCGCCGGTGCGGTGTCGGGCGTGCTGGCAATCAGCGGCGGAAATTCTCCAGAGAGCTTGCGCGCCGCGCTTGCGCAGGTGCACGCTTTTGACGGTCTGGGTGTTGTGCATGTGCCCGTATATGCAGGCGCGGATGCACTCGGCGACATGGGCGCGCACGGGCAATGGAATGTCGGCAACTGGGTCGATGGAGTGCAATCGGCGTATCGCGATACGAAGATCTAAATGCGCCCTGTGTGCTGACGGATTGCCAAAAAACGAAGAGCGGTATTCCATTTCCGGGAATACCGCCCTCGTTCCATCACTTCGGGTTTTCGTTCGGAAAACCTCGAACGCTACATAACCGTCATCAGACCTGTTCGAAACGGTCGGCGTTCATGACCTTGGTCCAGGCGGCAACAAAATCGTTTACGAACTTTTCCTTGTTGTCGTCTTGCGCGTAAACCTCCGCGTAGGAGCGAAGAACCGAATTCGATCCGAAGACGAGATCGATCCGGGTGGCCGTCCATTTGACTTTGCCCGTCTTGCGCTCGCGCACTTCGTACAGGTTCATGTCGACCGGCTTCCACGTGTAGCGCATGTCGGTCAGGTTGACGAAGAAGTCATTGGTCAATGCACCTTCGCGATCCGTGAAAACGCCATGCTTTGTCGCGCCATGGTTGGTACCGAGAACGCGCATGCCGCCAACCAGCACCGTCATCTCGGGGGCGGTCAGCCCCATCAGTTGCGTGCGGTCGAGCATCAGCTCTTCTGCACTGACGGCGTAATCCTTCTTGAGCCAGTTGCGAAAGCCGTCGTGGATCGGTTCCAGCGGTTCAAACGCCTCGACGTCCGTCATCTCCTGCGTTGCATCACCACGTCCCGCGGAAAAAGGCACAGTAGTGACAACGCCTGCGGCCTTGGCAGCTTTCTCGATGCCGACGTTACCAGCAAGCACGATCACGTCCGCCACGCTTGCACCTGCCGCGGCCGCAATTGGTTCGAGAACCGCCAGCACCTTGTTGAGACGATTGGGCTCGTTACCTTCCCAGTCTCTTTGGGGCGCGAGGCGAATACGAGCGCCGTCGGAGCCGCCGCGCATGTCGGAGCCGCGGAAGGTTCTTGCACTGTCCCAGGCGGTTGCGACCATCTCGCTGATGGTCAGGCCGCTTGCGGCGATCTTCGCCTTGACGGCATCAACGTCGTAGTCGCGGCGGCCCGCAGGTACCGGATCCTGCCAGATCAGATCTTCCTTCGGCACATCAGGTCCGATGTAGCGTGCCTTGGGCCCCATATCCCGATGCGTGAGTTTGAACCACGCCCGCGCGAACACTTCCGAGAAGTAATCGGGGTCCTTGTAGAACCGTTCGGAGATCTTCCGGTAAGCCGGATCCATCTTCATCGCCATGTCGGCGTCCGTCATGATCGGATTCTGCCGAACCGCCGGATCCTCGACGTCAACGGGTTTGTCTTCTTCCTTGATGTCGACGGGTTCCCACTGCCACGCACCGGCCGGACTTTTCCTCGATTCCCATTCGTGGTTGAGCAGCATGTGGAAATAGCCGTTGTCCCACCGGGTCGGGTGAGTAGTCCAGGCACCTTCGAGGCCGCTGGTTACGGTATCGCGGCCGATACCGCGCTTCGTGTGGTTGATCCAGCCAAGCCCCTGCTCTTCGATGCCGGCACCCTCTGGATCGGGACCCAGCAGGCTCGCATCGCCGTTGCCGTGGGTCTTGCCCACCGTGTGGCCGCCGGCGGTGAGCGCGACAGTTTCTTCGTCATTCATCGCCATGCGCGCAAAGGTCACGCGCACGGCCTCGGCCGTTTTCAGCGGATCGGGCTTGCCGTCGACGCCTTCCGGGTTGACATAGATCAGGCCCATCTGGACCGCGGCGAGCGGGTTCTCGAGGGAGGACTCGTCGCCGGACTTCGCATAGCGGTCCTTGCCGAGCCATTCCTTTTCCGAACCCCAGTAGACGTCCTTTTCCGGGTGCCAGATGTCTTCACGGCCGAAACCGAAGCCGAAGGTTTTCAGGCCCATGGATTCATAGGCGATGTTTCCGGCGAGGATGATCAAATCGGCCCAGCTGATCTTGTTGCCGTATTTCTTCTTGATTGGCCACAGCAGGCGTCGCGCCTTGTCGAGATTGGCGTTGTCCGGCCAGGAGTTGAGCGGCGCAAAGCGCTGATTGCCGGTACCGCCTCCGCCACGGCCGTCAGCGATACGATAGGAACCGGCGGCGTGCCATGCCATGCGGATCATCAGGCCGCCATAATGTCCCCAGTCGGCGGGCCACCAGTCCTGGCTATCCGTCATCAGGGCATGCAGGTCTTTCTTGAGCGCCTGCACGTCGAGTTTTTTGAGTTCTTCACGATAGTCGAAACCCGCTCCCATGGGATTGGTCTTGCTGTCGTGTTGATGCAGGATGTCGAGGTTCAGCGACTTCGGCCACCAGTCCATGACCGACGTCGCGGTGTTGGTCATCGCGCCGTGCATCACCGGGCATTTGCCGGCAGAGATTGCATCGTTTTTACCCATGTCGAGCTCCTTTCGGGTTCGGGTCTCATAAAGATTCATGAACCTCTTTATAGGTTTTCGGCGCCCGGTTGGCCAACGCATTTAATCGAACAAGCTGATCGATTAATCTTATGAGAAGCTCCGTCTTGATTTGTTGGATAAATCAGAGGCCGATTTCGTCATGTCGCGCGCGGCATGGTCTTGCATGAATGGCGGTCTGGCGTCAGGCCGGCCGGCCCTGGTACATCGAGAGTGCAAGTCCATGGCGGCACAAGCCGCCGGACTTTTCAGAAAGTCCGCGGAGGCGTCTAACGGTACACGCCGTCCCAGGGGCCGGGTTGCACCGTTGCGCTTTGTTTGTCCCCGGTCGCAACCGGCCGGTTCAGCGTGATCACCGTATCGGGCCGGACCACGGAATAATCCATGTAGCCCATCCGTGCCAGCGGGCGCATTGCGCCGGTATCGACGATGCCGTTCCTGACGTAAGCATCGTCAATGTAGATCGCCACGACATGGCCGAACACGAGCACATGCTCGATCTGCGAATCGTCGGTGCGCGGCAGTGCGAGCGTTTTCCACAACCGGCACTCAAGTGCCGACGGGCTGGCCGCAACGCGCGGTGGCTTGACCAGGAGCGAGGGCGCGGTTTCGAGTTTCGCCAGCTCGAACTCGTCGACGTTTGCCGCGACCGGCGCCGAACTCAGATTCATCGCGTCGACCAGCGCCTCGGTCGCCATCGAGCAAGTGAACTCGCCGGTCTCTGCGATGTTGTTCAGACTGTCCTTGCGGCCTGCCGACGAGAACATGACCGTTGGCGGCGCATCACAGACCGCATTGAAAAAGCTGTACGGCGCAAGATTCAGCACGCCGTCCTTGCTGATCGAACTGATCCAGCCGATCGGGCGCGGCGCCACGAGCGCCTTGAACGGGTTGTGGGCCATGCCGTGGTTGCGGTGTTCGTTCGGATTTTCCAGCGAGTAGTGCATGTGCTCTCGATTGTGTTGTTCGGCGACTTAGTGTGCCTGCTCCCAATTCGGTCCGGCCCCGACGTCCGCCACCAGCGGCACATCGAGTTGCGCAACACTCGCCATCAGTTCGGGAACGGTTTTCTTCACCAGCGCCAGTTCCGGCGCGGGGACTTCGAGCACCAGTTCGTCATGCACCTGCATGACCATACGCGTGGCCAGCTTTTCCGTGGCGATCCAGTTGTGCACGGAGATCATGGACAATTTGATCAGGTCGGCTGCGGTGCCCTGCATCGGCGCGTTGATGGCGGCGCGCTCGGCGGCCTGGCGGCGTTGGTGGTTGGATGCCCTGATCTCGGCGAGATAGAGGCGGCGCCCGAAAACCGTTTCGACATAGCCCTTGTCCTTTGCGGTCTCGCGGGTGCGTTGCATGTAGTCAGCGACACCGGGATAGCGCGCGAAGTAGCGGTCGATGTATTGCTGCGCGGCGGCGCGCTCGATGCCTAACTGGCCCGCCAGCCCGAACGCCGACATGCCGTAGATCAGGCCGAAGTTGATGACCTTGGCGTAGCGGCGCTGCTCGCTGGTGACTTCGTCCTGGCTGGTGCCAAAAATCTCCGAGGCGGTGTGGCGGTGCACATCGGAGCCCTCGCGGAAAGCCTTCAGCAGGTTTTCGTCCTGCGACAGGTGCGCCATGATGCGCAGCTCGATCTGCGAGTAGTCGGCGGAAACGATGCTGCAACCTTCGGGTGCGATGAAGGCTTCACGCACGCGGCGGCCTTCGGCCGTGCGTACCGGGATGTTCTGCAGGTTCGGGTCGTTGCTGGCCAGGCGCCCGGTGTTCGCGACGGCCTGTGCGTAGTTGGTGTGCACGCGACCGGTTTCCGGATTCACCATCTTCGGCAGCTTGTCGGTGTAGGTCGATTTGAGTTTCGACAGTGCCCGGTACTCGAGGAGCAGTTTCGGCAACGGGTGATCGAGTGCCAGTTGCTGCAGTACGTCCTCATCGGTGGACGGCTGGCCGCCGGGCGTTTTCTTTATCACCGGCAGTTTTTGTTTGACGAACAAGATTTCCTGCAGCTGTTTGGGCGAGCCGAGGTTGAAAGGCTGGCCGGCCTGCTCGTGTACTTCTTTCTCGATTTCACCGAGCCGTGCGGACAGTTCGGCAGTCTGCTTTCTCAGCACCCCGACATCGAGCAGCACCCCGTGGCGCTCGATGGTGAACAGAATCTCCATCACCGGCATTTCGATGGCGCTGTAGACGTTCATCAGCTTCTCGTCGCGCTCGATCGCCGGGAACATCTCCCGGTGTAGCTGAAGCGTGATATCGGCATCCTCGCCGGCGTAATCTCTTGCGCCTTCCAGATTGACTTGCGAAAAGGAAATGCGCGAAGCACCTTTTCCGGTCATCTCGTCGTAGCTGATGGTCTTGATGCCAAGATGCCGAACAGCAAGGCTGTCCATGTCGTGCGGCCGGTGGCTCTCCAGCACGTAGGACTGCAGCAGGGTATCGTGCGCCACGCCGGCGACCCGCACGCTATGGTTGGCGAAAATGTGCAGGTCGTACTTCATGTTCTGGCCGAGCTTGGGCTTGTCGGGATTTTCCAGCCAGCCTTTGAGTTTGCCGAGCACGGTTTCCAGCGACAGTTGCGCCGGAACCCCTGCATAGTCGTGCGCAACGGGAATGTAGCCGGCCGTGCCCGGTTTGACGCTGAGTGATATGCCGACCAGCCTTGCCGTCATCGGATCGAGACCGGTGGTTTCGGTGTCGAGCGACACGAGTTCCGCGTCGTCGATGCGCGCCAGCCAGGCGTCGAGCGCCTCTTCGGTCAGCACCAGTTCGTAGTCGCGCTGCGCTGCGGGTTTTGCTTCAGGGGCGTCTGTCTCCGAGCCGCTCCCGCCTTCGGCGCGGCTGTTCAGTTCCGCCAGCCAGCTCTTGAATCCCAGCTTGCCGTACAGCGCGGTGAGTGCGTCGGCATCTTCTTCTTTCGGTGCCAGGTCCTCGAACTCGAATGGCAGGTCGCAATCGCGCTTCAGCGTGACCAGGGCGCGTGCGGTGGGTAGCCAGGGGAGTGCCGCACGAAGGTTTTCTCCGACCTTGCCGCCGATCTCGTCGGCGTGGGCAATAATCTCGTCGAGGCTGCCGTATGTTTCGAGCCACTTGACCGCTGTTTTCGGGCCGACTTTTTCCACGCCCGGCACGTTATCGACCGAATCGCCGACCAGCGTCTGGTAATCGACCATCTGGTCGGGCCGGACGCCGAACTTGTTCTTTACCCCGTCATCATCCAGTGTTTCGTTGGACATGGTGTTGACCAGGGTGACGCCGGGACGCACCAGTTGCGCGATATCCTTGTCCCCGGTGGAAATGAGGGTTTCCATGCCGTTGGCGCCCGCCTGCTCCGCAAGCGTGGCGATGACGTCGTCGGCTTCGATGCCGCCTTCGTTGATCAGCGGTATGCCCATTGCTTTGATGCACTGGTGCAGCGGTTCGATCTGTGAGGCAAGGTCGTCCGGCATCGGCGGGCGGTTCGCCTTGTACTCGGGATACAGGTCGTCGCGAAACGTCTTTCCTTTTGCGTCGAATACACAGGCGATATAATCCGCCGCGGTTTCCTTGCGTAAACGGCGCAACATGTTGAGCACGCCGTAGATCGCTCCGGTCGGTTCTCCGTCCTTGTTGCGCAGATCCGGCATCGCGTGGAAAGCGCGGTACAGGTAGGAAGAGCCGTCTACAAGAACCAGTTTTGTCATCGGCGAAGGCCGTACGAGAACCCAGAATGAGCGGAACGCAGAAAATAACCACCCCGATCGCACCCGAACTCGTCGAGAAAACGTGGTCCGCGCGCGAGTCGTGGAGAGTGTTCGGGATTATGGCAGAGTTCGTCGAGTCGACCGAGCGGCTGGCACACATCCGCCCGGCAGTCTCGTTTTTCGGCAGTGCCCGCATTCAGGAAGGCCATCGCTATTACGAACTGGCACGGCAGATTGCGCGCAGTCTTTCCGACGCGGGATTCGCCGTCATCTCCGGCGGCGGGCCCGGCATCATGGAAGCGGCCAACAAGGGCGCCTATTACGGCAAATCCTTGTCGATCGGCTTGAATATCCAGTTGCCGAACGAGCAGGTCAGCAATCCGTTTCAGGACGTCAGCCAGAGTTTTCGCCATTTTTTCGCGCGCAAGGTGATGTTCGTCAAGTTCGCGTCCGCTTACGTGGTGATGCCCGGCGGATTCGGCACGCTGGACGAATTGATGGAAGCACTCACGCTGGTGCAGACGGGAAAGGTGCGGCGCATCCCGCTGATCCTCGTTCACACGCCTTTCTGGGCGGGGTTGATCGACTGGATGAAGCAGCGCCTGATCGAGGAAAAGATGATCGATGCGGAAGACATGGACCTCATCCAGGTGCTTGACGAACCGCAGCAGGTCGTCGACGCCATTTTCAACCATTACGAGAAGCGTACCTTCGAGCCTTCGCCCGCCGAACGTGAAGCGCAACTCAATCTGTAAACCGGATTTTTGAGCTGAACGCGCAGCCAGTACCTTAATTTCTTCCTCGATGTCGGTATTTACAAAAGTCACTTCGGAACAGGCGAGCGCCTGGCTACGCAATTACTCGATCGGTTCGCTGGTGGAGCTCAAGGGCATTTTGTCCGGCATCGAGAACACCAACTACTTCCTGACGACGACGCATGGCCGCTACGTGCTGACCCTGTTCGAGAAACTCACGCCGAAGGAACTGCCGTTTTATCTGAACCTGATGGCGCACCTGAGCAATCACGGCGTACCGTCGCCGAAGCCCATCGCCAATCTGCAGAATGAATTTCTGGGAGAACTCAACGGCAAGCCGGCAGCCATCGTCACCTGCCTGCCGGGCCAGCCGGTGATGGACCCCGGGCCGGATCACTGTGCCCTGGTGGGAGAGCAACTCGCCGACATGCATCTGTCGGGCCAGTCCTTCAAACAGCATCTCGACAATCTGCGCTGCGCCAACTGGTGGACGAAGGTCGCGCCGGAGATCTATCCGTTTCTGAGCCGGGACGACGCGCAACTGCTGCGATCGGAAATCGAATTTCAGTCAGCGGTCTCGCGCAGCGGTTTGCCGCGCGGGCCCGTGCACGCAGACCTGTTCCGCGACAATGTCCTTTTCGACGGCGACATCGTCGGCGGTTTCATCGATTTTTACTTCGCCTGCGTCGACAGCTTTATCTACGACGTCGCCATCACCGTGAACGACTGGTGTACCAATCCGGATGCGACACTCGATGCCGCGCGGTGCGAGGCCCTGCTGGGCGCGTACGCGACGGTGCGCAGCTTCACCGATCAGGAACGCGCCTTGTGGCCAGCGATGCTGCGAGCCGGCACACTCAGGTTCTGGGTGTCACGCCTCTACGATTTTCATCTGCCGCGGCCGGGTGAATTGACCCACGCGCACGATCCGGAGCCGTTTCGCAGACTGTTGCTGCGTTATCGCGCCGGCGGTGCGGACGCGAGTTTTCTGCCGGCATAGGCCGCCGGTGCGGCCAGAGCACAGGGAGGTCGAGCGCCGGTCAGGCCGCTGAGAGCTTGGCGTACTCGAGGGCGAGCCACTTCAACCCTTCGTTGCGGAAATTCACCTGGACGCGGGCGTCATTGCCGCTGCCTTCGGCTTGCACGATCACACCGCCACCGAACTTCGGGTGCGACACCTGCTGGCCAATGCGGAATCCGCCGACGGTTACCGGCATGGAACGCATGCGCGGGGCCGGTGGCGCGGTGCTCGTGCCGCCAGGCGCAAACGGCCGGGCCGAGACGTTGAGGCGCTTGAGCAGTTCTTGCGGCACTTCATCCAGAAACCGGGATGCGACGTTGTAACGCGTCTGCCCGTGCAACATGCGCGTCTGTGCCAGCGTCAGATACAGCCGCCGGCGCGCGCGTGTCATCGCCACGTACATCAGGCGCCGTTCTTCCTCGAGACCGCCCTCTTCGTTGAGGCTGTTTTCGTGCGGGAACAGGCCTTCTTCCAGTCCGCTCATGAAGACCGTGTGAAATTCCAGCCCCTTGGCCGAATGCACCGTCATCAACTGCAGGGCGTCGGCACCGGCGGCTGCCTGGTTTTCACCCGCTTCGAGCGAAGCGTGAGCAAGGAAAGCGCTGAGCGGATCGAGTTCCTGCACTTCGGGCGCATCCGCCTCGCCAGTGACCGCGTTGGCGGTATCGGCCTCATAGTTGGCGAGGCCTTCTTCCGACACGAAGGACGCGGCGGCATTGACCAGCTCCTCGAGGTTTTCCACACGGTCAGCGCCTTCGCGCTCCTTGCGGTAGTGGTCGACCAGGCCGCTGGCCTCGATCACGTGTTCCACCTGTTCCTGCAACGGCAGTCCTTCGGTGGCGTTGCGCATGGATTCGACCAGCCTGATGAAGGCGGCGATTGCCGCACCGGCGCGCCCCGTCGGCGTACTCGAGCACGCTGCCTGCCACAGGCTGATGCCCGCGCCCTCGGAGGCTGACTGAATCTGCTCCAGCGTGCGGTTGCCGATACCGCGGGTGGGAAAATTGACCACTCGTAGCAGCGCGCCGTCGTCCTGCGGATTGGCGATCAGGCGCAGGTAGGCCAGTGCATGTTTGATCTCCTGGCGTTCGAAAAAACGCAGACCGCCGTAAACGCGATAGGCGATGCCGGCGTTGAACAACGCGTGCTCAAGCACGCGTGACTGCGCGTTGGAGCGATACAACAGCGCGATGTCGGACAGACTGACGCCTTCGTTTTTCAGTGCCCGGACCTCGTCGAGTATGTAAGCCGCCTCGTCGACGTCGGTCGCCGCCTCGTAAACCCGCAGCAGTTCGCCTTTGCCTTCGGAGGTCCACAGGTTCTTGCCAAGACGCGCGCGGTTGTTGCGAATCAGCGCATTGGCCGCATCGAGGATGTTGCCGTGCGAGCGGTAGTTCTGTTCCAGTTTGATGACCTTCTCGACGCCGAAATCGGTCTCGAAATCGAGCATGTTGCCGGTGCGTGCGCCCCGGAAGGCGTAGATTGACTGGTCGTCGTCGCCTACCGCCATGACGGTAGAGTCGGGGCCCGCGAGCAGTTTCAGCCACATGTACTGCAGGCGGTTGGTGTCCTGGAATTCGTCGACCAGAATGTGCTTGAAGCGGTTCTGGTAGTGGCTGCGCAGAATCTCGTTTTTCTGCAACAGCTCGAAGCAGCGCAGCAGCAGTTCGGCGAAGTCCACCACGCCCTCGCGGTTGCACTGCGCGTCGTAGGCGGCGTACACGTCGAGCAGGCGGCGCGAAAAATCGTCCACCGCCTCGACCGCGTTGGCGCGCAGGCCTTCTTCCTTGTTGGAGTTGATGAAGTACTGGGCCTGGCGCGGCGGATACTTCTCGTCGTCCACGCCCAGGCCCTTCATTACGCGCTTGACCATCGACAGCTGGTCGGCGCTGTCGAGGATCTGGAAGGTTTGCGGCAGCCCGGCCTCGCGATGATGCGCGCGCAGCAAGCGGTTGCACAGTCCGTGAAAAGTGCCCACCCACATGCCGCGCGTGTTGATCGGCAGCATGGCGGAAATGCGCGTTAGCATCTCGCGCGCCGCCTTGTTGGTGAAGGTGACGGCCAGCACCGACAGCGGGCTGACCTGGCCGGTCTGGATCAGCCAGGCGATGCGGGTGGTCAGAACGCGGGTTTTTCCCGATCCGGCTCCGGCAAGTACCAGAGCCGAGGAATGAGGCAGCGTTACCGCTTCGAGCTGCTCGTTGTTAAGCCCTTCGAGAATTTGCGACATTACGACGTTATGGCTGTCCGGCACTCTGCAACCAGGTGCCGATGTGAATGATTAATTGCGCAGCCTGGCGCTGCGATTACCGAGGTTGAAAAAACTGCGCGCTGCTCAAGACCGGTTGTGACCGCAAGGGCGCCAATTATACGGACGCCGCTCTGAGTCGTCTGCCTTCGTCTACCAGGTCCCTGATTTGCGATTCCAGAATCAGCCGCATTGCAAGATCGATCTCGTCGCCCGGGATGACCAGCGTGTCCGGCCGCGAGCGAAACGCGCCGGCAATCTGTAGCCGGATTGCGTCGATATCCACCCCTTCCGGTGTGGCGAACCGGATGACCACGAAACTTTCTTCCGCGCCGGGAATACTCACGGCGGCGAAGGGGTTCGATGTGTCGACCGTCGGCACACGCTGAAAATTGACATGCGTGCGCGAGAACTGCGGCGTGATGTAGTGAACGTAATCGGGCATGCGCCGCAGAATGGTTTCGGTGATCATTTCCAGCGAATGGCCGCGCTCGCGCAGATCGCGCTGGATTTTCTGTATCCACTCGAGGTTGATGATGGGCGTAACCCCGATGAGGAGGTCCACATGCTGCGCGATATCGACGGTACCGGTTACCACGCCGCCGTGCAGCCCTTCGTAGACGAGCAGATCGGTATTCTCCGCAATCGGTTGCCAGGCGGTGAATGTCCCGGCTTTTTGGCCATAACGCGCGGCGCGCTCTTCGTTGTGGAGGTAATGCCGTGTGTTTCCCGTGCCCTGTTCCCCGTATTCACGGAACAGTGCCTCGAGGTCTTCGAACAGGTTGGCCTCGGGGCCGAAATGGCTGATCGCGCGTCCGGCCGTGCGCTCCCATTCGTCGGTGAGCTTGCGCATCTCGTCACGCTCGTATTTGTGGAAGCTGTCGCCCTCCACGAAAGCGGCGTTGATCGACTCGACTTCGAACAGTGCCTCGAAAGTCGCCCGCACCGCGCTCGTGCCTGCGCCGGAGGAACCGGTAACCGCCACAATGGGATGTTTTCTGGACATGAATCGGCAATTGGAAAACCTGCGCGAAACACTCGCGCGGGCGGCAGATGGTACAACGAAACGACTGCCTGGAACCGGGGTGCAAGTCGCGTGCGGCCGGCAAGGCGCCCGGTTGCCGGAAAAATACCCGCCTGTTTGCCTACTTAGGGCGAGCGTGAACGATATAATCCCCGTCTTCGTTGATTGATCACCCTCCGCTGCTGAAATGCAAAGCCAGTATCATCCCGCCCAGATCGAGGAACAGGTTCAGAAACGCTGGTCTGACAGCAAGGCATTCCAGGCCGCTGAAGACCCGGCGCGCCCGAAATATTACTGCCTGTCGATGTTCCCTTACCCGTCCGGCAAGCTGCACATGGGCCATGTGCGCAACTACACCATTGGCGACGTGCTGACGCGTTATCACCGGATGCGCGGCTTCAACGTATTGCAGCCGATGGGCTGGGACGCTTTCGGCCTGCCGGCCGAGAACGCGGCGATGGCCAACGGGGTGCCGCCGGCAAAGTGGACCTACGACAACATCGCCTACATGAAGAAGCAACTCCAGTCACTGGGATTCGCCATCGACTGGGATCGTGAACTGGCGACCTGCAAGCCCGATTACTACCGCTGGAACCAGTGGTTGTTCCTGCGCATGCTGGAAAAAGGGCTGGTCTACCAGAAGACCGGTGTGGTGAACTGGGATCCGGTGGACCAGACCGTCCTCGCCAACGAGCAGGTGATCGACGGCCGTGGCTGGCGCACAGGCGCACTGGTCGAGAAACGCGAAATCCCGATGTACTACATGCGCATTACCGACTATGCGCCAGAACTGCTTTCCGCCCTGGACGAAATGGACGGCTGGCCGGAGCGCGTGAAGACCATGCAGGCCAACTGGATCGGGCGCAGCGAAGGGGTGAACATTTCGTTTCCCTACGAGTTGCGTGGCGAGCGCCATCAGCTCAAGGTGTTCACTACCCGCGCCGATACCATAATGGGAGTCACGTTCTGTGCGGTCGCGGCGGAGCACCCGCTGGCGGCGCACGCGGCAAAGTCGAACGCCGGGCTTGCCGCTTTCATCGAAGAGTGCCGCCAGGGAAGCACCATGGAAGCCGACATGGCGGCCATGGAAAAGAAAGGCATGCCAACCGGATTGTTCGTCGAGCATCCGCTCAGCGGCGAGAAAGTCGAAGTGTGGGTCGGCAACTATGTGCTGATGACGTATGGCGAAGGCGCGGTAATGGGTGTGCCGGGACACGACGAGCGCGACTTTGCCTTTGCGAAGAAATACGGTTTGCCGATCGCACAAGTCATTGACGTGGCCGGGCAGACGTATTCAACCGATGCGTGGCAGGACTGGTACACGGACCACGGCGTGTGCGTGAACTCGGGACGTTATGACGGGATGCCGTTCGCCGATGCCATCGACGCCATTGCCGCAGATCTGCACGCCAAGGGGATGGGCGAGAAACAGGTGCAGTGGCGTTTGCGTGACTGGGGCATTTCACGCCAGCGCTACTGGGGCACGCCGGTGCCCATTATTCACTGCGAAGCTTGTGGCGATGTGCCCGTGCCGGATGACCAACTTCCGGTCGTGCTACCCGAAGATTGCGTGCCGGACGGCTCGGGCAATCCGCTGAACAAGCGCGAAGATTTCCTCTCCTGCAAGTGTCCGCGGTGCGGTGCCGATGCGCGGCGCGAGACCGACACGATGGACACTTTCGTGGATTCGTCGTGGTATTTCATGCGCTTCGCCTGCCCGGGGTCGGACGACGCGATGATCGATGAGCGGGTCGATTACTGGATGCCGGTGGACCAGTACATCGGCGGTATCGAGCACGCCATCCTGCATTTGCTCTATGCGCGATTCTGGACCAAGGTCATGCGTGATCTCGGTCTGGTGAAGACGGGCGAACCGTTCTCGCACCTGCTCACCCAGGGCATGGTGCTGAACGAGATCTTTTCGCGCAAGGATGAGTCGGGACGCATCGTCTATTTCAACCCGCAGGATGTCGAAATCGATCACGACGAGCAAGGCAAGCGCATTGGCGCCAGGCTGATCACCGATGGCAAGCCGGTCGAATCCGGCGGCATTCGCACCATGTCGAAGTCGAAGAACAACGGCGTTGACCCGCAGGCGCTGATCGAGAAATACGGTGCCGACACGGCGCGTTTCTTCATGATGTTCACCTCGCCGCCGGAAGATACGCTGGCCTGGAACGACGACGGGGTCGAGGGTGCGTATCGTTTCCTGCGGCGGCTCTGGAAGTACGCGGCAGACAATGCCAGTGCGCTGCGAGCCGTCAACAAGGAAGGGAACGGGCAACAGGGTGGCAAGGAACCGGCGGACGGGGCGTTGCGCGATGCCCGTCGCGAGATGCACGTCCTGTTGAGTCAGGCAAATTTCGATTACGAGCGCAAGCAGTTCAATACGGTGGCCTCTGCCGGAATGAAAATGCTCAATGTGCTCGAGAGCGACATGTTGTCGTCCGCGGAGGACAAGCCGCGCGCGATGTTCCAGTGCGAGGCGATGGGCATATTGTTACGCGTGCTGTTTCCGATGGTTCCGCACGTTTGCCAGGCGGCATGGGATGAACTGGGTTTTGCCGGCGAGTTGCAGGACGCGAAATGGCCCCAGGTGGATGACGCTGCACTGGTGCAGGACGAGATCGAACTTGTGCTGCAGGTCAACGGCAAATTGCGCGGCAAGCTGCTGGTGGCGGCCGATGCAGACCGTGAAGCGGTCGAAACAGCCGCGACCGCACATCCCGCGACACAGCGCCACGTCGAGGGCAAGCCGATCCGCAAGGTGATTGTCGTGCCGGGCCGGCTGGTCAACATCGTGGCTTGATTGCCAGGAAAGGGTTTCGGGAGCTTGGTTAAGACATCAACTATCAGGCAGCGTCCCGCGCTTGCGGCGCTGCTGGCGTTTTTCCTGAGCGTGTCAATTGCCGGTTGCGGCTTTCACTTGCGCGGCGAGACGGATCTGTCTTTCGAAAGTGTCTACATCGATAGCGCCGGAACGTCGCAGTTCGCCACGGAATTGCGCCGCGTGTTCAAGGGCAACAGCGCCGTCAAATTGGTCGATGCGCCGGAGCAGGCCCAGGTGGTTTTAAAGGTTCTCGAAGAGCGGCAGGAGCAAAACATCCTGTCGATTTCTGCGGCCGGCAGCGTCAACGAATTCCAGTTGTTGTACCGGGTCAGCTACCGCATCCTGGATACACAGATGCAGGACCTGGTTCCGCAGCAGGAGATCACCGTGCGGCGCGACCTGACCTACGACGATACGCAAACGCTGGGGAAGGAATCGGAAGTGAAACTGCTGTTCACGGATATGCGAAGTGACGCCGTGCAGCAGATGTTGCGCCGCTTGTCGGTCGTCAATGTCCCTTCGTGATGACTATAATGCGGCGCAGTCAGAGGCTCAGGGCCGGCGGACCGGATGCACGCAAGTGGCGATCCGGGTGAATTGGGCGCCGGCATTGCGCAACACGGTTTCACCCGCAGACCGGAAATCAGCGTAGGGACGGAATGCCCGAAAGATCGATTGGAATCGTAACTCCCGAATCGATGCAGTTCGATGAACCCATCGAACTCAAGAGCGGTGCGCGCATCGGCAGCTACGCCCTGGCCTATGAAACCTACGGTGAACTCAATGCGGCACGCGACAACGCCATCCTTGTTTGCCATGCGCTCAACGCGTCGCACCATGTCGCCGGCGTCTACGCCGACCAGCCGGAAAGCCTTGGCTGGTGGGACAACCTCATTGGCCCGGGCAAACCGGTCGACACAGAACGTTTTTTTGTCGTCGGCGTCAACAATCTCGGTGGCTGCCACGGATCGACCGGACCTTCAAGCATCAATCCGGCGACGGGCAAGGAGTGGGGCGGTGATTTCCCGGTCGTGACCGTGGAAGACTGGGTACAGGTGCAGGCGCGCCTTGCCACGCGTCTGGGAATCGACCAGTTTGCTGCGGTGATGGGCGGAAGCCTTGGCGGCATGCAGGCCCTGCAGTGGACCATCGACCAGCCGGATCGGGTGCGTAATGCGCTGGTGATCGCGGCCGCACCGAAATTGTCGGCGCAGAATATCGCGTTCAACGAGGTGGCGCGCCAGGCCATCACATCTGATCCGGAGTTCTACGACGGGCACTATTACGAACGCAATGTCGTGCCGCGACGCGGACTTCGCATTGCGCGCATGATCGGCCACATCACCTATTTGTCTGATGACGCGATGGACGCGAAATTCGGACGCAATCTCCGCGAGGAAGTCCTGAACTTCAACTTTGACATCGATTTCCAGATCGAGTCCTACCTGCGTTACCAGGGCGACAAATTTGCCGATACCTTTGACGCAAATACCTACCTGCGAATTACAAAGGCGCTGGATTACTTCGATCCGGCCGCCAAGTACGGCGGCTCGCTTTCGGCAGCGCTGGAGCAGTCGAAGGCCGGTTACCTCGTGGTGTCTTTTACTTCCGACTGGCGTTTTTCGCCGCAACGTTCCCGTGAACTCGTCAAGTCGATGGTGGATAACCGGCTGAAAGTCTCGTATGCGGAAATCGAGGCGCCCCATGGCCACGATGCGTTCCTGATGGACGACGCCGTGTATCACAACCTCATCCGCGCCTACCTCGAGAGGGTGCCCACATGAATGCGCCGGTGCGTCAGACAAAGCGAACCGGCCGGCGCGATTTCGAGACGATTGCCGGCTGGATCAGCGACGGCGCTCACGTGCTCGATCTGGGTTGCGGCGATGGCTCCCTGCTGCGTCACTTGCAACAGGTGCGCCGCGCCAGCGGATACGGAATCGAAATCGATGACAACAAGGTGCTCGCCAGCCTGAAAAACGGTATCAACGTGTTGCAGGCGGATCTCGAAGCCGGGTTATCGGGGTTCGACAATGACTCTTTCGATTACGTGATTCTTTCGCTGACGCTGCAGGCAGTGCGGCACACAGAACGCATCGTCAAGGAAATGCTCCGCGTAGGCCGCGAGGGCATCGTGACTTTTCCGAACTTCGGTTACTGGCGCCACCGCGTCCATGTGCTGATGGGACGCGTGCCTGTATCACGTGAATTGCCGTATCAATGGTATGACACGCCAAACATTCACGTGCTGACCATCGACGACTTCGAGATCTTCTGCGCCGGTCATGGCATGCGCATACGTGAACGCATCGTTCTCGACGAAGCGGGTGAGCAGGTCAAATTCATGCCGAATCTGCTGGGCGCGCTGGCGGTGTATAGATTCGACAAGTGGTCCGGCTAGGATTGTTGAATAAAGCTACTGCGCGGTCTCCAGCCGGGATTGGGCGGTGCTCGGAATCCTCATGTACTTGTATGTACACTCCGGTTCCTGTGCTCCGGCCGCACCCGCCTGAAGACCGCTCGCTACGCTTTCTTCAACAATCCAGGTGAGTGAGCCGGGCGCGCAACTGCGTGCTCCGATTACGGCGTCACGTGCTCGCTCAGGTGTCGCCTATCGAGCCAGAACGGTTTCCGATTTTGGGTGTACTCAGGACGTCGTGCTTCCGGGCGGTTTGTCGCGCTTGTACATTGATATGTTACGGGCCAGCCAAACCAGAACCAGCACCGGGACACCGAGCAGAGCTGTTGCCGTGAAGAAGGTTTCGTAACCATATTGTTCAACGAAGACGCCGGAGCCGCCCGCGATCAGTTTTGGCAATAACAGCATCACCGAACTGAACAGTGCGTACTGGGTTGCCGAGTAGTTGACGTTGGTGAGCCCCGACAGGTATGCAATGAACGCGGCGCTGGCGATGCCGGCGCTCAGGTTGTCTGCCGAAATTGTGAATACGAGGCCGGTCAGATCGTGGCCGCGTGTGGCCAGCCAGGCAAACAACAGATTGGTTGCGGCCGATAGCAGGGCACCGAGAAACAGTGTTCGTATGACGCCGATGCGCAAGCTCAACACCCCGCCGAGCGCCGCGCCGACCAGCGTCATGATGACACCGTAGACTTTCGAGATGGTTGCAATCTCGTCCTTGGAGAACCCCATGTCATGGTAGAAGGGGTTGGCCATGACGCCCATCACCACATCGGAGATGCGGTAAGTGCCGATGAGTGCGAGCAGCAGCAACGCGTCATACCGATAGCGTTTGATGAAATCGAAGAACGGCATTACGAACGCGACCAGCAACCATTGCCCCAGACGCTCCATCGCGCCGGCGGATTTATCGATCGCCTGCGTCGCGGGCGTCGTTGCGGTTTCTCCGGCGCTGATCGGCATCGGCTCGGCGGAAAGCAATACGGTGACGATGCCCACTCCCATCAATGCCGCCATGATGAAATAGGTCGCCGCCCAGGGCGCCTGCTCGTAAGTTACTTCACTGGCATCGAAAGCTGCCGCGATCAGTAGCGCCCCGGCCGATGCCACCAGCATCGCGGCACGGTAGCCGGCCTGATAGCTCGCAGCCATTGCGCCCTGCTCGGCGATCTGCGCAGATTCGATACGGAAGGCATCCAGTGCGATGTCCTGGGTGGCGGATGCGAACGCCGTGAGCAGCGCGAGCGCGAGAATATGCTGCAGACCGAGTGCCGGATCGCTCAATGCCATGCCGCACAATCCGAGCACGACCACGAGTTGTGATGCCAGCAGCCAGCTTCGCCGTCTGCCCATCAGGCGCGTCAGAAAGGGGATCGGCAGTTGATCGACGAGCGGTGACCAGACCCACTTGAATCCGTAAACAAGCCCGACCAGCGAGAAAAACCCGATGGTCGACAGATCGACGCCCGCTTCGCGCAGCCAGAACGACAGCGTACCGAAAACCAGCAGCAGAGGCAGGCCGGCGGAAAAGCCGAGAAACAGCATGCGGGCCACGTGCGGCCGCGCGTATACCTTGAGGTCGGCGAAGAACCGGGCAAGCCGCGGCGCCAGGGAGGATGCGTTGCTCATGCCGGGAAATTGTCTGCGGCGTTTGCAGTCATTCCTGCTGGCTCAATGCTCGTATTCGTAGTCGATGGTCAGTGGTGCGTGATCACTGAACCGCTGTGACTTGTAGATTTCCACGCGCCGCGCCAGCGATGCAATGCCCGGCGTCGCCACCTGATAGTCGATCCGCCATCCGACGTTCTTCGCCCAGGCCCGACCGCGATTGGACCACCAGGTGTATTGCTCCTCTTCCTGATTGAGCGTGCGGAACACATCGACATAGCCAAGCTTGTCGAGTACGCCGGAAAACCATTCCCGCTCCTCCGGCAGGAAACCGGAATTCTTGCGGTTGGAGCGCCAGTTCTTGAGATCGATTTCCTTGTGAGCCACGTTCCAGTCGCCGCAGATAATCACCTCGCGGCCGCTGCTGATCAGTTTGTGCAGCGGCTCGATGAGCTGCTCCATGAACTTGAACTTGATTGCAAGACGCTCCGGAGAGCTCGAGCCCGAAGGTACATACAACGAGACGACCGACAGGTTGCCATATTGCGCTTCAATGTAGCGCCCCTCGACGTCGAACTCGTCAATCCCCAGGCCATTTATGACTCGATCAGGCTGCTTGCTGCAATATAATCCCACGCCACTGTAGCCGGGCCGGTCGGCGTAATGAAAATAGCCGTGCAGCTTGCCCGGATTGTGGACGGCAGGCACGATGTCTTTTGCCTGTGCCTTCAGTTCCTGCAGGCAGACGACGCTGGCGGACTGCGTTGCCAGCCAGTCCAGCACGCCTTTGTTGACGGCAGACCGGATGCCGTTCAGGTTCAACGAGACTATTCGAAGCATATGATGAATTCGGATTTCAGACGGGATTTCATTCAATTTGCCCTCGCCGCCGGGGTTCTTTGTTTTGGAGAGTTCAAGACCAAGGCCGGCCGTCTTTCGCCGTATTTTTTCAACACAGGATTGTTCAACGACGGAGTCGCGCTGCGAAAGCTCGGCCAATTCTACGCGAAAGCCATCATCGCGTCGGATCTGGCGTTCGACATGGTGTACGGCCCCGCCTACAAGGGAATTCCGCTGGTTTCCAGCACCGCAGTGGCGCTTGCGGAAATGGGTCGAAATGTACCGTTTTGCTTCAATCGCAAGGAGGCAAAGGATCACGGAGAAGGCGGAAACACCGTAGGTGCTCCGCTGGCCGGCCGTGTGCTCATCATTGACGACGTGATCTCCGCCGGGACCTCGGTGCGCGAATCGGTCGACATTATCCGCTCCGCCGGAGCCGAACCATGCGGGGTGGCAATTGCTTTTGACCGGATGGAGCGCGGCACTGGTAACGGTCGGCGATTGACGAGGTCCGCAGCACCTTTTCCCTGGAAGTCGTCAGCATCTCGACGCTGGACGATCTCTGCGGTTTTCTTTCCGCCAGCCCTGAATTGGCACAGCAGTTGCGTTCAGTTCAGGACTATCGCCGGAAATATGGTGTGAATGCATGAGGCCTGACAAGCGACGACTGACCCGCGTTGGGGTGCTGCTCGTCCTCTTTTTCTTTTCTGCGCCGGTATTTGCGGTCGAAGCGCATATGTACCGCTGCAAGGATAAGAACGGACGTGTCTACTATTCGGATCGTCCCGGGATGGAGTGCGAGGGCGGCGAGACCGACGAATTGACGAAACAGGGCCTGGTACTGGAGCGTCCCGACGCTTTGCGTCCCGGCGAGACCCAGGAAGAGCGCCAGGAAAGGCTTGCCCAGCAACGGCAAGATCGCGCGCTGCTGCAGACCTACAGCTCGGAGCAGCAAATCGAGGAAGCCAAGAAGCGCAGCCTTGAAAACCCCTTGCTGGCGGTAAAGTACGCAAAAAAGAAGCTCGCGATCTACACCGACCGGCTGAGCGAACTCAGGACCAAAGAGGTGGAGTACTCGGTCGAAGGCAAGAACGCGCCTTTATCGCTCATCGAGGAAATTGACGCCACCTTGTCGGATATCGCCCGGCTTGAATACGAGCTGGAGACAAAACAGCGCAGCGTTGACCGCGTCATTGACCGTTACGAGGCGGAGAAGGAGCGCTATCGCCAACTCGTCGAGGCATACGACAAGCAGAAGCGCTAGCCGCGTTGTGGGAAATACGCTTGCGCGAGAAGGCTGGCCAGCCCTGGCCCGTTAACGGCTATCCAGTTTCTGTTTCAGGATTTCGTTGACCTGGGCCGGGTTCGCCTTGCCCTTGCTGGCCTTCATCACCTGGCCAACCAGTGAATTGAACGCTTTCTGCTTGCCGCCGAGATAATCGGTAACCTGCCGTTCGTTGGCGGCGATCACTGCCTCCACCAGCTTTTCGATGGCGCCACTGTCGGATATCTGGCGCAGTCCGCGCTTGTCGATGATTTCGTCTGCGCTGCCCTCGCCCTTCCACAGTCCGTCGAACACCTCTTTCGCCAGCTTCGAGGAAAGCGTGTTGTCGATGACGCGGCTGACCAGCCCGGCCAGTGCTGGCGCGCTGACCGGGGACACCGCCAGTTCCATCTCTGTCCGGTTCAGTGCCGCCGCCAGTTCGCCAATGATCCAGTTGGCCGTCATCTTGGCCGCTGCCTGCCGGTTGTCGCCGGCGACTTCTGCCAGCGTTGCTTCGAAGAAGTCCGCCGTATCGCGATCGGAGACCAGCAACACGGTGTCCTGTGCGGATAGCCCGAGTTCGGACTGGTAGCGATGGCTGCGTGCCGCAGGCAATTCCGGCATCGCTTCGCGGGTGCGCGCCAGCCAGGTGTCGTCAATTTCCAGCGGCAGCAGGTCGGGGTCGGGAAAGTACCGGTAGTCGTGCGCGTCTTCCTTGGTGCGCATCAGGCGTGTCTGGCCCGAATCCGGATCGAACAGCACGGTTGCCTGCTGGATTTGTCCACCGTCCTCGAGTTGCTCGATCTGCCAGCTTGCTTCGTATTCGATGGCTTGCTGCAGGAAGCGGAAGGAATTCAGATTCTTGATCTCGCGGCGTGTGCCGAGTTGATCCGAACCCTTCCTGCGCACCGAGACGTTTGCGTCGCAGCGAAAACTGCCTTCCTGCATGTTTCCATCGCAGATATCGATCCAGCGAACCAGCGCGTGCAGTGTCCTGGCATACGCGACGGCTTCCTCGGCCGAGCGCATGTCGGGTTCGCTGACGATTTCGAGCAGCGGCGTGCCGGCGCGATTCAGGTCGATCCCGGTCATGCCGTGAAAATCTTCATGCAACGACTTGCCGGCGTCCTCTTCGAGGTGGGCGCGCGTCAGGTGAATGATTTTTTCCGCGCCGCCTGCGTGTATCGTGACCTGTCCGCCCGCGACCACGGGAATCTCGTACTGGCTGATCTGGTATCCCTTGGGCAAATCGGGGTAGAAGTAGTTTTTCCTGGCGAACACCGAGCGGCGATTGATACTGGCGCCGACCGCGATCCCGAAACGGATTGCCTTGTCGACTGCGCTGACGTTGAGCACCGGCAATACGCCGGGCAACGCGATGTCAACCGCGCAGGCCTGCGTGTTGGGCGGTGCGCCGAAAGCTGTGGAAGCACCCGAAAAGATTTTTGAGCGGGTCGAGAGCTGGGCGTGGGTTTCCAGGCCGATGACGATTTCCCAGTCCATGATCAACTCGCCGCGACAGGCGACTTGCGCGCATGCCAGTCGGTCTGCTTCTGATAGAGATGGGCGACGTTGAGCATCCGCGCTTCACTGAAGTAATTGCCGATGATCTGCAGCCCGACCGGCAGGCCGGCGCTGTCCATTCCGCACGGGATCGACATTCCGGGCAACCCGGCGAGGTTGGCGGCAATGGTGAATATGTCCGACAGGTACATTTGCACCGGGTCAGCCACTTTCGCGCCAATCCCGAATGCCGTTGACGGCGAGGTCGGGCTCATGATCACGTCACACTGCTCGAACGCCTGGGCGAAATCGCGTGCAATAAGCCGGCGAATACGTTGCGCCTGCAGGTAGTAGGCATCGTAATAGCCATGGGAAAGGACATAGGTTCCGATCAGAATGCGCCGCTTGACCTCTGCGCCGAATCCCTGCGCGCGGGTCTTGCAATACATGTCGAGAAGATCGGAATACTGCTCGGCACGAAAACCGTAGCGAACACCGTCGAAGCGTGACAGGTTGCTCGACGCTTCGGCCGGCGCAATGACGTAATAGGCGGGAACCGAAAGCTCGCTTGCGGGAAGTCCGATCTCAACCGTGGTCGCGCCCAGTTTGCGGTATTCGTCGATCGCCGCTTCGACCGCGGCGCGAACATCGGTCGATATGCCCTCACCGAAGTACTCTTTGGGCAGCCCGATGCGCAAGCCGGCCAGCGGCGCATCGAGCACGCGCGAGTAGTCTTCTTCGGGGCGCTGGAGGCTGGTCGAATCACGTGCATCGAATCCCACCATCGCGTCGAGCAACAGGGCGAGATCTTCCGCGCTCCTTGCCAGCGGTCCGCCCTGATCGAGGCTCGACGCGAAGGCGATCATGCCGTAGCGGGAAACCAGGCCATAGGTCGGCTTCAATCCGGATATGCCGCAAAGGGCTGCGGGTTGGCGGATCGACCCGCCGGTATCGGTGCCGGTCGCAGCCGGTGCCAGCGCCGCGGCGACGGCAGCCGCCGAACCGCCCGAACTGCCCCCGGTCACCCGCGTCGGGTCCCACGGATTCTTCGTCGCGCCGAACCAGGACGTTTCATTCGATGACCCCATGGCGAACTCGTCCATGTTGGTCTTGCCGAGAATGACTGCGCCGGCGTCATTGAAGCGCTCGATGACATGGGCGTCGTAAGGCGCGCGAAAATTCTCGAGCATGCGGGACCCGCAGGTCGTGCGCCAGCCCTTGGCGCACCAGATGTCCTTGTGCGCAATCGGGATGCCGGTCAAAGGGCCGGCGTTGCCCTCCGAGATGCGAGCGTCTGCTGTCTTTGCCTGGGCAAGGCTGGCCTCGGCATCGATGGTGATGTACGCATTGATCGAAGGGTTATGCGCATCGATGCGCTCGAGATAGGCGCGCGTGAGCTCGACGCTGGAGATCTTCTTCTCTGCCAGACTGCGCGACAGCGTCCTGAGGCTGGATTCGATCATGAAGCGCGTGCCGGTTGCGACGGACTGATGAATCGGCGAACCATTACTCGATGACCCTGGGAACCAGGTACAGGCCGTCCTCGACGGCCGGCGCCACCGACTGAAACAAATCGTGCTGGTCAGGCTCGGTGACCGTGTCCGGGCGCAGCCTTGCTACCACGTCTTGCGCATGGGCCATCGGCTCGATACCCGTGGTGTCGACCGCCTGCATTTTCTCGATCAGGCCGAATACACCGCTCAGCTGATCGAGTATCTGGGCACTTTCGGTGTCAGTGACTTCAATACGCGCCAGCATGGCTACGCGTTTTACGTCGTCCAGGGATAGTGACATGGAGAGTCAGGATGTTGTGTGAACGCGATTCGGATTGCGGGATTACCCGGGGCGGTCGCCGGCGATCTCGCCAGCGGCCGGCCGCCGCCATCCCCGGGGTGCGGGATTCCGCCCTGAAAAGCCCTTAAAAATAGTTCGGAAGGCACTGTTTTTGTTATCTGCCCAAGTGCGATAGGTTATCATAGTCGGCGATTTTTCCCGCACCGCGGATCACGCTTCCAGATAAATAACTATGTTCGGATTTCTGATTGGATACTTTTCAAACGACATCGCCATCGATCTTGGTACGGCGAACACGCTGATTTACGTGCGGGGCAAGGGTATCGTACTCAACGAACCCTCTGTTGTCGCCATCAGGCAACAAGGCGGACCGAATGGGAAGAAAACCATTCAGGAAGTCGGCCTTGCCGCGAAGCAGATGCTTGGCCGCACGCCGGGCAACATTACCGCGGTACGGCCGATGAAGGATGGCGTGATCGCCGACTTCACCATCACCGAGCAGATGCTCAAGCAGTTCATCAAGAAGGTCCACGACAGCCGGTTCTTTGCGCCCAGCCCGAGGATCGTTATCTGTGTCCCGTGCGGGTCGACGCAGGTGGAGCGGCGCGCGATTCGCGAGTCGGCTTTCGGCGCCGGGGCGCGCAAGGTCGAACTGATCGAGGAGCCGATGGCGGCCGCCATCGGCGCCGGGCTGCCGGTCGAGGAAGCCACCGGTTCGATGGTCGTTGACATCGGTGGCGGGACGACGGAGGTTGGCGTTATTTCCCTGGGCGGTATCGTCTACTCGGGTTCCGTGCGCGTCGGTGGCGACAAGTTCGACGAAGCCATCATCAACTACATTCGCCGCAATTACGGCATGTTGATCGGCGAGACAACGGCAGAAGAGATCAAGAAGGAAATCGGATCAGCTTTCCCCGGATCCGAAGTGCGCGAGAAGGAGGTCAAGGGCCGTAATCTGGCCGAAGGCATTCCCCGCAGCTTCACCATTTCCAGCAACGAGATTCTGGAGGCACTGACCGATCCGCTCAACAGCATTGTTTCGGCCGTCAAGTCCGCACTGGAGCAAACGCCCCCGGAACTCGGTGCCGACATTGCCGAAAAAGGAATGGTGCTCACCGGAGGTGGTGCGCTGCTGCGCGATATCGACCGCCTGCTCATGGAAGAAACCGGGTTGCCGGTGATCGTTGGCGACGACCCGTTGACTTGTGTGGTGCGCGGTTCCGGCATGGCTCTGGAGAAGATGGACAAACTCACGGGTATTTTCACCAGCGACTGAGGTGCTGCCGGAGTGAGCGGACGCCGACCAGGTTCTCCCGCTTCCCCCGTCAGACACCGGTTACGCTGATCCCGCGCCGATGGAATATTCGCCGCCGCCATTTTTCAAACGCGGACCCAACCTGCTCACACGGCTGACGCTGTTCTCACTGCTGTCGTTGGTGCTGCTGTTCGCCGATGCGCGCTTTCGTTACATGGAAGATATTCGCGCGGTCGTCGGCGTGTTTCTTTATCCGTTTCAGGAACTGGTCGATACGCCGGCGCGCATGGCTCGCGGAATGGCGAATTACTTTTCGCTGCAATCGACGCTGCGTAACGAGAACACCCGCCTGAAAGAAGAGGCGTTCGTCAACTCGGGTTTGTTGCAAAAGCAGCAGGACCTCATCGCCGAGAACGAGAATCTGCGAGAGCTGCTTAATCTGAGGCCCCGTTTCGAGCCTTCGTCGCAGGTTGCCTCGATACTATATACAGCGCGCGACCCGTTTGTGCGTCAGGTTGTCGTCGACAAGGGCGTAACCCATGGCGTGGTGCCTGGCGCGCCCGTGATCGATACGTTCGGCCTGGTGGGGCAGGTTCACCGGGTCTATCCGTGGGCATCGGAAGTCGTCCTGATTACCGACAGGGAGCAGGTCATACCGGTGCAGGTGGTTCGTAACGGATTGCGCGGCCTTATCTTCGGGCTTGGCTACGACGGCGCGCTGGAGGTGCGTTTCATGCCCGTCAACGCCGATGTCGAAAAAGGTGACCTGTTGGTAACGTCCGGCATCGACGGTGTCTATCCGCCAGGCCTGCCCGTCGCCTTCGTGGACAGCGTCGAGCGCAATGCTGCGTATCCGTTTGCGCGCATTAACTGCCGGCCTGCGTCCGGCGTTCGTTCTCACCGCCACGTGATGGTGCTGGGAGTCGCGGAGAATTACCCCGAGAGGCCGCTCGCGCCAGAGCAGGGCGAGCGCGGCCTTGGAGGAAAGAACTGATGGCGATTCCGGCATTCGGCAAAGCCTACGCGGACGAGATATTGCTGCCGGCCAGACCGGCGTACGTCAGCCTGTCTTTCTTTGTCGCATTCATGCTCAACATGCTGCCGCTGTCTGGCTGGGTGCTGATGATCCGGCCGGATTTCGTGGCCGTCATCCTGTTGTACTGGGCGATACAGCATCCTCGAAAGGTCGGCTTTACGCCCGTATTCATTCTGGGTCTGGTTATGGACGTGACCGACGGCAGTCTCTTCGGGCAGCATGCCCTCGCTTACTGTGTGCTGATGGCGGCCGGTGTCGCCTGGCATCGGCGCGTGTCGCTGTTCGGCATACAAGGACAGATGCTGCACGTTCTGGGAATGCTGCTGGTGGCACAGTTCATAGTGCTGGGCGTGCAACTGGCTGCCGGTAACGCGTTTCCCGGCTGGTGGTACTTCCTGCCCAGTTTGAGCGGCTGCCTGATCTGGCCGTTGGTCTGCCAGATCGTGACCTCGCCATTACGACCGAGAGTCAAGTCCGAGGAATTGTGAAAGCCGGCTTGCCCAGACCGCCGTCGCCCATGAGCTGCCGTTTGGTGCGCTGGAGAGGCACCGGATATATGTTGGCGTGCTCGAGACGCACCGGGCATATTTGCGCGCGCACGAGGCGCGTCGTGTTGATGGGGTCCGCATGAGGCGCGTGGTGGAATTGCGGGATCACCAGCGTGAACTGTACGTGTTCCAGTTCCGCCTGACCGTTGCTGCCGTCTTTGTCGGACTGGTATTTGTTGTGCTGTTCGTGCGGCTGTTTTATCTGCAGGTGATCCAGCACGATTACTATCAATTGCTGGCCGAGCAGAATCGCGTCAACATCGTTCCGGTCGTGCCGCATCGTGGCGTCATTCTCGACCGCAACGGTGTGACCCTGGCCAGCAACTTTGCCGCCTACACGCTCGAGATCACACCCAGCGAAGTCAGCGACCTGGATGCGCTGATAGAAGAGATCTCGGCGCTGGTGGAAATCACGCCCAAGGATTTGCGGCGCTTCCGGAAAATGCTCGACGAAGAACCGGATTTTTCCAGCATCCCGATTCGTACCAGGCTCAACGATGAAGAAGTGGCGCACTTCGCCGTCAATCGATACCGGATTCCCGGCGCACAAATCAACGCGCGCCTGTTTCGCCATTACCCGAATGCCGAAGCGGCGTCACATGTTGTCGGCTATATCGGCCGCTTGAGCGAAGCGGACTATGAGGGATTGCAACAAAAGGGGTTGGCCTACAACTATACGAAGTCCGACTATATCGGCAAGGTCGGGCTGGAGCAGTTCTACGAGCAGGAACTGCGTGGCGTAACCGGCTACGAGCATGTCGAAACCGATGCCAACGGGCATTCCATCCGCACACTGCGTTCGATCCTCCCGGTTTCCGGAAACAACCTGTTGCTGGCGATGGATGTGCGTCTTCAGCAAATCGCGGAAGCCGCGTTCGGCGATTACCGCGGTTCACTGGTTGCGATCGAACCGGAAACCGGCGGTGTGCTTGCCTTCGTGTCGCGCCCCGGTTTCGATTCCAACCTGTTTGTCGAGGGCATCGATCCGGCGCTGTGGGCGGCGCTGAACGAATCGCCGGACCATCCGCTCAATAACCGGGCGTTACAGGGCGTTTACCCTCCGGGTTCGACCTTCAAACCATTCATGGCGTTGGCCGGGCTCGAACTCGGCAAGCGCACACCCGATTACAGTATCAGCGACCCCGGCTATTTCATGCTCGGCGGGAGAGGTCATGTGTTCCGTGACTGGAAGGCCGGCGGCCACGGAATCGTCAACATGCACAAGGCCATCGTCGAGTCATGTGACACGTATTTTTACGAGTTGGCGCAGGACCTGGGCATCGACATGATTCACGATTTTATTGGCCAGTTCGGCCTCGGTGAGCGCACCGGAATCGACATTGCCGGAGAAGTCAGCGGGCTGTTGCCCTCGCGCCAATGGAAAGAACAACGGTTCAAACAACGCTGGTTTGTCGGCGATACCATCTCGGTTGGAATCGGGCAGGGATACAACCTGGTGACCCCGCTGCAACTCGCGTCGGCGACCGCGATTCTCGCCAACGGCGGGCAGGTATTCCGGCCCCATCTCGTACGGCACATCCAGGATGCCGAGACCAACGAACTCGAGACGGTTGAGCCGTATCCCGTTGCACAGGTGCCCCTGCAGCCAAGGCACCTCGACCTGGTTCGCGAGGCCATGGTGGACGTCACGCGGCCGGGCGGCACTGCTGCATGGGCCGGATCGGGTGCGAAGTACGCGTTTGCGGGCAAGACAGGCACAGCGCAAGTGATTGGCCTGAAGGGCCAGAAGTACGACGAGGACGCCATTGACGAAAGACACCGCGACCATGCGCTGTTCATCGGTTTTGCACCCGCTGAAGCACCCAAGATTGCGCTTGCCGTGCTGGTGGAGAACGGCGGGCACGGCAGCAGCACCGCGGCGCCCATCGCACGCAAGGTGATCGACTACTACCTGCTTGGCGTTGAGCCCAAACCCCTCGCGCCCCGTCCCGCGGCTGCGGAGAGCGAAGGTGATTAACCGCTTCCTGGCATTTCTGGGCCGGCACCTGGACCGCCAGCTGATGATTCTGGTCGGCATTCTCCTGGTCATGGGCCTGTTGATTCTGTTCAGTGCGTCAGGTGGAAGCGCCGAGCGTGTCGCCGCGCAGGCAGCCAACATGGCGGTCGCGCTGGCGATCATGTGGCTCGCGGCGAACATACCGCTGCACCATCTCGCCAGCGTCGCATTGCCTCTGTACATCGCCGGCCTGGGATTGTTGATCGCGGTCGAGCTGGTCGGGCTGGAAGTCAATGGCGCCCAGCGCTGGCTCGACCTTGGTTTTGCGCGCATCCAGCCTTCCGAACTGATGAAGATCGCAGTGCCGATGATGCTCGCCTGGTACTTTGACCGGTACGAGGCGGTCCTGCGTTTCAGTAATTTCGTCGTCGCGACGATTCTGGTGGTCGTTCCCGTATTGCTGATTGCCAGCCAGCCGGATTTGGGCACGTCGCTACTGGTGGCTGTCGCCGGCTTCTATGTGTTGTTTCTCGCCGGCCTGTCGATGCGCCTGCTGATCGGAACCGGCCTGGTCGGAATCGCCGCTTTGCCTTTCCTCTGGCAGGCCATGCACGAATATCAGCGCCAGCGAGTCATGACGCTGCTCGATCCGATGCAAGACCCCCTCGGTGCCGGCTACCACACGATACAGTCGACGATTGCCATGGGCTCGGGTGGCGTGCTCGGCAAGGGGTGGCTCAATGGCACACAAGCGCATCTGGAGTTCCTGCCTGAACGTTCGACCGATTTTATTTTTGCGGTCTTTGGTGAAGAGTTCGGTCTGCTCGGCAACGTGGTGCTGATTCTTCTTTTCATGTTGCTGATTGGCCGCGGCCTGATCATCGCCGCAAACGCGCCGACGCTGTTTGCCCGCTTGCTCGCAGGCGGAATTTCGCTGACCTTCTTCACCTATGTATTCGTGAATATGGGTATGGTCGGTGGCTTGCTGCCGGTTGTGGGTGTGCCGCTGCCGCTCATCTCTTATGGGGGCACGTCGCTGGTAACGCTGCTGTTCGGTATCGGTTTGCTGATGAGCATTCGTACCCATCGACGGCTGGTGCCGACCTGATCGTGGCGCTGACGGCGGCATTGAGGTGCTCCGCGGCGATTCTTGCCGTGTCGCTGGTTGCTGCAGGTTGCGGCTCTGCACCCAGAAAATCGGGTGGCTATTACCTCGACGACGGCCCGGGTGGCCGCCCACCCGTCGATCTCGACCGCGTGTCCGATGCAAGTCCGCGTGCCGAGCCAATCAGGCAGGCAACGACCCGCCCCTACACTGTCAATGGCCGGACCTACCGGCCGTTCGCCATGCACCGGCCTTACAAGGCGCGCGGCATGGCGAGCTGGTACGGCAAGCGCTATCACGGCCAGCAGACCGCCGCTGGCGAAACCTACGACATGTACGCGATGACAGCGGCCCACACGGTGTTGCCGCTGCCGAGTTACGCAAAGGTCACCAACCTCGGCAATGGCCGTTCGGTCATCGTGCGGGTCAACGACCGCGGGCCGTTTCTCTCGGAGCGCATTATCGATGTGTCCTACGCGGCCGCGTACAAGCTGGGTTTCCTCGATGACGGCAGCACCATGGTCGAGGTCGAGGCGATATTGCCGGACGAGATGATCGTGTCGTCGGCGCCAATCACTGCCGCGACCGAACCGCCGCCGCGTGCCGGCTCGCTCGAAACCGGGGAGAGCGGCATCTTTCTGCAGTTTGGCGCGTTTTCTGAACGGGACAATGCGCAGGCTTACGTGCGGCAATTACGTGCCGACGCTGCCTGGATGGGCGACTCGATTCACCTTTACAAGAGCGCGAATCTCTACCGGGTTCATGCCGGGCCTTATGAAAGCCGTGTGGTGGCCGATCGCGAAGCGAGCCGCGTTTATCGTATGCTCGGTATTTCACCCTTGATCATCATCAGATAAACAACCCACAACGGAAAGACGACGACGCTATGAGAACGCTGATTTGCGGGTCGATCGCCTACGACACCATCATGGTGTTCGGCGACCGATTCAAGAACCATATCCTGCCGGACCAGATCCACATTCTGAATGTGGCGTTTCTGGTTCCCGACATGCGGCGCGAGTTCGGCGGTTGTGCCGGCAACATTGCCTACAGCCTCAAATTGCTTGGCGGCGACCCGCTGATCATGGCAACGGTCGGGGAGGATTATCAGCCCTACGCCTATCGACTCCAGGGAATGCGCCTGTCGCAGGATCATATTCGCCAGGTCAAGGACAGTTTTACGGCGCAGGCATTCATCACGACAGACCTCGATGACAACCAGATCACGGCGTTTCACCCGGGTGCGATGAGTTTCTCGCATCACAATCACATTGCCGATGCCAGGGATGTCGGCCTGGGCATCGTCGCGCCCGATGGTCGTGACGGCATGATCCAGCATGCGCGTGAGTTTGCCGAGGCCGGCATACCGTTCGTGTTCGATCCCGGCCAGGGCCTGCCGATGTTCAACGGGGAGGAACTGCTCGAATTCATCAAGCTGGCCGACTACGTCGCGGCAAACGACTATGAGGCGAAGTTGATGCAGGAGCGTACCGGCAAGAGCGTTTCGGAACTGTCGCGCAAGGTCAAGGCGTTCGTTCAGACGCAGGGTGCGAACGGTTCGCTCATTTATGTCGACGGCAAGGAGATCAAGATTCCGTCGGTGCCGCCGGCGCGGATTGTCGATCCGACCGGTTGCGGCGATGCGTACCGCGCCGGTTTGCTCTATGGCATTGCCAATGGCCTTGACTGGGAGATCACCGGGCGGCTGGCGTCCCTGCTGGGGTCGATCAAGATTTCCCACCGCGGCCCGCAGAACCATGAATTTACTCGCGACGCCATTTCCGAACAGTTTTCCGAAGCCTTTGGCATGGCGTTGCCGTGATGCTTTCCATCCGGCCTTGATTTTTCCGTTTCGCGGAACCACCCGCTGCCGCCAGCATTTGTTGCCGGCACTGAGCGCTCGGGTAACGGTGCACGGCCTTTGGGGTCACGGTTTCGCCGTGGCTGAACAGCGGCTGCGTCGACCCCGTCCCGCGCCGGCGTGTGCTCTGGATTGCTTCTGAGCCGTGAGCGGCGAATCGTCCACGTCGATTCTGCAGCGGTGCACGCGTTATGCGGGCCTCGTTTTGCGGCTCGCCTCGGGGTTGCTCACGGTTGCCTTCCTGTTCCCGTTTTACGACCGCGCCCGCCGCTGGCGGGCGGTGCAGAAATGGTCACGCGGCGTGGTGCGCAGTGCCGGTGTGAGGGTGCAGGTGAAAGGGGCAGTGCCGAAACATGGCGCGCGGGTCATGGCGGTTTCGAACCATGTTTCCTGGCTCGACATTCAGGTTCTGCATTCTGTTTGGCACCTGCGATTCGTCGCCAAGTCCGAGATCAGACGTTGGCCGTTTATCGGCTGGTTGTCTGCGCGCACCGGCACCTTGTTCGTTGAGCGTGCCAACCGGCGTCATGCGGCGCGAATCAACAGCGATATTCATCAGGCATTCGAAGATGGCGATGCCGTTGCGGTATTCCCGGAAGGCACGACGACCCGCGGCGATCAGCTGTTGCGTTTTCACGCGTCCTTGCTGCAACCGGCGGTGGATGAACAGGCCCTGATCGTGCCGGTCGCGATTCGCTATACGGACGGTGAAGGTAATCGCCAGCCGGCCGCGGCATACGTCGATGACATGAGCCTGATGGAGTCGCTGGCAGCCATCGTGCGCGCGCCGCGCATCTGCGCCGAGGTGCAGATATTACCGGCGATCGAGACGCAGGGGCGAAACAGGCGCGAGCTGGCCCAGGCGAGTCACGCCAGCATTGCCGCCGCGCTCAGTTTGCCTGCTGCAGACAGTTAATCTGGAAAACGCGGCGGTCTTCGAGCCGTACCGCGCATAACTGGCGGCCCCACAGACAGCCGCCATCGATGGCCAGGAGGTTTGGCAAGACCCGCAGACCCAGGGCTGACCAGTGTCCGAAAATCAGTGACACGTTGGCGCTGCGGCGGCCGGGCACATCGAACCACGGCATGAAGCCCTTGGGAAGGTTTTCCGGTTTGCCCTTGTGGTGAAACTCCATCTGGCCATCCGTCGTGCAAACGCGCATTCGTGTCATCGCGTTGATGATCACGCGTAACCGGTCCCAGCCGGTCAGTGTCTCGTCCCAGCGATCCGGCTTGCCGCCATAGGTGTGACGGGCGAACTCGACGTGTTGTGGCCCTTGCAATACCAGCTCGACCTCCGCTGCCAGTTCTTGCGCGCGTTGTACATCCCATTGCGGCAACAGGCCCGCGTGCACCATCGCAAACTCCTCTTCGCAGTGGAACAGCTTGCGCGAGCGCAGCCAGTCGAGCAGCTCGGCGCGGTCCGGCGCATTCAGGATATCGTCCAGCGTGTCGCTCTTGTGCCTGCGGCCGAATCCGGCGGCAACGACGAGCAGATGCAGATCGTGGTTGCCAAGAACCGTGATTGCCGCCTCTCCCAGGCTGCGCACGAAACGCAGGGTCTGAAGTGAGTCCGGGCCGCGATTGACCAGGTCACCGACCAGCCACAGCCGGTCGCGCTGCGGATTGAAACCGATCAGTTCCAGAAGCTGTTGAAATGGCTGCAGGCAGCCCTGTATATCGCCAATCGCGTATGTCGCCATGTGTCGCAGAGGGTGGCCGGGAGTGGATCATTCTGCCACTTTCCCTGGCGTTGACCGATTGCAGCTGCTGCCGGCAAAGGACGAACAGCCCGAACGCATCGCGTGTTCGCTCAAGGAATCGTTTGGCGTTCGGTGGATTGCCCCCGATCACTGCACCGGGGAGCCGGCGTTCGGAATACTGAAGGGGCGATTCGGCGATCGGTACGTTTTCGCAGGTGTCGCCCGTGGCGCAGGGATTCGTGAACAGTCCGGCCGATGAGAGCGGTCAGGGCGTAATGCTGTATTTCAAATGCAGGCCGGGTGGTGGTGGCTTCACATCGGGCCGTGGAAAGACGGCCGGATCGCCGGGAAACAGCACTGGCGCGGGACCATCGATCATCTGCCGGGCCTCCAGTTCGCAGTCCACTCCCCGGTTGTCGCGGCAGTGCGCGACATAGCGATCAATGTCCGGTCTGGTTGCGGGCACGGCCATCGGTGCCGAATCGATGGAAGCATCCGGTTTGCCGGATGCTTCTGTCGAACTGGTCGAAGCGGCGGGCCGACCGGTTTCTATCACGTTGGGTCGCACCTGCAGCGGTGCGGCGTTGGCATCCGCGGGCGGCGCGTCTCCGTAGTGCACCTGGCCGTCGATATCGACCCACTTGTTGATCTCGGCCTTCGCGAACTGCATCGGCTCCTCTTCCGCGGCGGCCGCGCCAAGCGGGTTTGCCATCACGGCAAAGCCCGAAACAACCGCAACGCGGATCACGAAACTGCGACGGATACAGTTGCGGCTGCTCGCTGTCACTGCGGTGCCGCCGGGAAGCTTGCCTATTTCGCCTTGCTGACCATGATGTCGACAGCGGCCTTGATGTCCTCGTCCGGAGAACCCATCGCGCCGCCTTTTGCCGGCATCGCGTTCTTGCCATTGATGGCGCTGGCGTAGAGCGTGTCGATACCCTGGGCAATTCTTGCCTTCCAGGCGGCCTTGTCGCCGGTTTTCGGGGCACCGGCAAGGCCTGCCGCGTGGCACGCCTGACACACGCCATTGAATAATTGCTCGCCACCTCCCGCGCCGCTGGTGGATTCTTCCCCGCCCGCGACCACACTCACTTCGCCGACCGGTTTCAGACGATTGGCGATGGCGTCCTCGCTCATCGTTGAATTGTCGGGATCGATCTGCATGCCGCCGGTGATCAGCTTGACCAGCAGCAGTATTAGGGCGACCGGGACCACGAAGGAAAGAACGACGACGACGATCAGCTGCTGCGGGGTTTTGATCGGGGAAGAATGTTCCTCGATGTGTACATCTGCCATGAATCAATCCTTGCGATGAGAGTGGAACGGGAAACGGGTGCGCATCGATGCAAAACCCGGCGACTTCAACCCCGGGGCGAAAAATTATAAGCGAATTCTGCCCATCTAAAAAGGTAAACGTAGACCAAACAAGCGTTTACGGCTATCCTATCGACCCTTGCGCCCGTAGCTCAGCTGGATAGAGTGTCGGTCTCCGAAGCCGAAGGTCGTGGGTTCGACTCCCGCCGGGCGCGCCACACAACGAGGGCTTGCATTGATGCGGGCCCTTTTTCGTTCATCGCCGGACGAGCCGGCGGCTCGGGGCCGCGCGGTTGAGTGCATCGGCATCCGGAGGGAGCACCCGGTGTGTTCGCTCGCTGAAATTGGTCACGCACCGATGCCCGGCAACAGACAAGGACTGACCCAATGGCATTGACGGTTTATCTCTCGGGTGAGATTCACACCACGTGGCGGGAGGAAATCCAGAAAGGGGCTGCCGCAAACGGTCTCGACATCACGTTTACGGCGCCGGTCACCGACCACTCGGCGAGCGACGCCGCCGGCGATCACCTCGGCGCGGAAACAGACCCGTTCTGGCGTGATCACAAATCCTCGAAAGTCAACGCGATTCGCACCAAGACGCTGATCCGCAAGGCCGATCTCGTGGTGGTGCGCTTCGGCGACAAGTACAAACAGTGGAATGCCGCCTTCGATGCCGGTTACTGCGCGGCATTGTCCAAGCCCTACATCACTTTGCACGCGGAGGACATCATTCATCCGTTGAAGGAAGTGGACGCAATGGCGCTCGCCTGGGCGCGAACCACCGATCAGGTGGTCGAGATCCTCAAATATATTGAAAGGCCGTAGCGCAGAGTGCGGCAACGCGCATTCCCGGGCCTTGCGTCGTGACTGAGTCGACCGGGCTTGGTTCGCTGTTTGTCAGCAGCTTTCTCGCAGCCACGCTCTTGCCCGGCGGCTCGGAGTTGGTCTTCGCTGCGTTGTTGCTGTCAGAAACCGTCAGCGTCGGGCGCGCCGTGGCTGTCGCCACGCTGGGCAACAGTCTTGGCGGGCTGTCGACGTATCTCATCGGGCGCCTGGTACCCGATCGGGAAACCGACGCCAGAATGATCGGCTGGCTGCGCCGCTGGGGTTCACCGGCGTTGCTGTTGTCCTGGCTGCCCCTGGTGGGCGATGCCTTGTGCCTCGCCGCGGGCTGGCTTCGCATCCGGTTCCTCTACGCCACCTTGTTTATCGCTGTGGGAAAAGGTGCGCGTTACTGGGTGCTGGCCAAGCTATTGCTCGACTGATTGCGCAGCCGCGGCTGTTTCGGATGCTGCAGTGCGATAAACTCCTGCTTCCAACCTCAATCGTGTTTTCCCGATGGTCTGTCGCTAATGGAACCGGTCCCCAGTTTTGCTCCGACAGGCGTGCGCCTGCGCGAGATTCCCTATAACTACACGTCGTTTTCCGATCGTGAGATCGTGATTCGATTGCTGGGGCAGGCTGCCTGGGATCTGCTCAACGAGCTGCGATCGGAGCGCGTCACCGGTCGTTCGGCGCGCATGCTCTACGAGGTGCTCGGTGACATCTGGGTGGTCGAGCGCAATCCGTATTTGCAGGATGACCTGATTGCCAACCCCGAGCGACGCAAACTGCTCGTGCAGGCGCTTCGTCACCGGCTGCATGAAATCGAAGCGCGGCGTCTCAATCAGGATGAGCGTGTCCGCAAACTGATCGCGGCGGCATCCGATGCGATCGAAGCGTTTGAACGAAACTTCGATACCGTCGTCACGCTCAGGCGCGGAGCGGTTCGCCGCTTCGCCAGGGTAACGCGCCGCGACAACATCGCTTTCGACGGACTGGCGCGTGTGTCGCACGTCACCGATGCCACAGACTGGCGCGTGGAGTATCCCTTCGTGGTGCTGTACCCGGATACCGAGGCCGAGGTGGCGGGGCTGGTGCGCGCCTGTATCGAGCTGGGCCTCACGATCATCCCCCGCGGCGGTGGCACCGGTTACACGGGCGGCGCCGTTCCGCTGACCCGGTTTTCCGCCGTCATCAATACCGAAAAACTCGATCGCCACGGTCCGGTCGAACAGACTCGCCTGCCGGGACTGGACCGCGATGTGGCGACTATCGATTGCGGGGCCGGCGTGGTCACCCGACGTGTGATGGAAGCGGCCGAAGCCGCGGGACTGGTTTTCGCGGTCGATCCAACTTCGGCCGACGCATCGTGCATCGGCGGCAATGTCGCGATGAATGCTGGCGGCAAGAAAGCAGTGCTGTGGGGCACGGCGGTGGACAATCTGGCGTCCTGGAAGATGGTCACACCCGACGGCAACTGGTTGCTGGTCGAACGCCTCGATCACAATATCGGGAAGATCCACGACATCGAAACCGCGCGATTCCGGCTGAGCCGTTTTGCTGTTGACGGCAAGAAACGGCTGCGGGAACCCGAGATTCTGGAAATACCCGGCCGGCAGTTCCGCAAGGCGGGCCTGGGCAAGGACGTCACTGACAAATTCCTCGGCGGTCTGCCCGGCGTACAGAAGGAAGGTTGCGACGGCATCATCACGTCGGCGCGATTCATACTGCACCGCATGCCCGCGTTTACCCGCACCGTCTGCCTCGAGTTCTACGGCAGTGTCGGTGAGGCGGTGCCGTCGATCGTCGAAATCAAGTCCTATCTGGATGGCAACGACGGTGCAACGCTCGCCGGCCTCGAGCATCTCGACGAACGCTATCTTCGCGCCGTCGGTTATGCCGCCAAGGCAAAACGCAGCGGCCGCCCGAAAATGCTGTTGCTTGCCGACATCGTCGGCGATGACGACGATGCGGTCGGAGCCGCGGCATCGCAGGTGGTGCGCATTGCGAATGCCAGACACGGCGAAGGATTCGTGGCCGTCAGCGCCGAATCGCGCCGCCAGTTCTGGCTGGACCGCGCGCGCACTGCTGCCATCGCTCGCCATACCAATGCATTCAAGATCAACGAGGACGTTGTCATTCCGCTCGAGCGTCTCGGTGAATATTCTGATGGTATCGAGAGAATCAATATCGAGTTGTCGCTGCGCAACAAGCTGGCCCTGCTCGACGCCCTGGAGGACGTGCTTGGCGGCGAGCTGCACCTCGATCCGGAACACCGGGAAAGTGTCGCGGCCGAGCTGATTGCAGACCGCTGCGACGCCGCACTCGGCATTCTCCGCGCGGTCCGGTCGCGTTGGCAGTGGATTGCAGACCACCTTGACGCTGCTCTGGAAGAGTTTTCGGGGTGGCTGGCCGATTCCGGCCAGGATTTTTCATTGCCGGACAGCGCGAGTGGCGATAACGGCAAGACGGTGTTTCAGGCATTGCAGGATTACAGCTTGCGCGTGTCATGGAAAACGGAAGTGCGGCGGGCGATCATGGATCTGTTCGACGGCCGGGCGTTCGACCCGGTGCGCGCCGAAATCGACGCCACGCACAAGCGCATCCTGAAGAGCCGGGTGTTCATTGCGCTGCACATGCATGCGGGTGACGGCAACGTACACACGAATATCCCGGTCAATTCCGACGACTATGCGATGCTGCACGAAGCCAATGTCGCGGTGTCGCGGGTGATGCGCCTCGCGCGCTCACTGGATGGCGTCATTTCCGGCGAGCACGGCATTGGCATTACCAAGCTCGATTACCTTGATCGCAATGAATTGCGCAGCTTCGAGGAATACAAGCAGCGCATCGACCCTGACGGGCATTTCAACAAAGGCAAGCTGCTGCCCGGTGCCAATCTTGACCGCGCCTATACGCCCAGCTTCAGCCTGCTCGAGCTCGAGAGCCTGATTCTGGAGCAAAGCGAGATCGGCGAAATCTCGGATTCGATCAAGGACTGCCTGCGTTGCGGCAAGTGCAAACCGGTGTGCTCCACGCACGTGCCGCGCGCAAACCTCTTGTACAGTCCGCGCAACAAGATTCTGTCGACCTCGCTGCTGATCGAGGCATTCCTGTATGAAGAGCAAACGCGCCGTGGTGTGTCGCTGATGCACTTCGACGAATTTTCCGACGTTGCCGAACATTGCACTGTCTGTCACAAATGCCTGAACCCGTGCCCGGTCGATATCGATTTTGGCGATGTGTCGATTGCCATGCGCAATTTCCTGCGCAAGCATGGCAAGAATCGGTTCAACCCCGGAACCTCGGCAGCGATGTTGTTGCTCAATGCAACCGACCCCGCCACCATCAAGCTGGCGCGTTCTGTAATGATCGGTCTGGGTTACAAACTGCAGCAGTTCGCCTACCGGGTAGCGAAGTGGAGCGGCTTGCTGGGCAAGCAGGTAGCGCATCCGCCCGCAACGGTCGGCAAGGCGCCGGTCACGGCCCAGGTGATTCATTTCATCAACAAGCCGATGCCCGGCGGTTTGCCGAAAAAAACGGCACGCGCGCTGCTCGACGTCGAGGACGCGCGCATGGTGCCGGTGATTCGTAACCCGGAAAAGTCGAGCGAAGATGCCGACGCTGTTTTCTATTTTCCCGGTTGCGGCAGCGAGCGTCTGTTCAGTCAGGTCGGGCTGGCGACCCAGGCGATGCTGTATGAAGCTGGCGCCATTACCGTGCTGCCGCCGGGTTATCTTTGCTGCGGCTATCCGCAGACCGCCGCGGGACAGGAAGACCGCGGCCAGAAAATCATCACCGACAACCGGGTGCTGTTCCACCGCGTCGCCAACACGCTCAATTACCTCGACATCAAGACCGTCATCGTCTCCTGCGGCACCTGCATGGATCAGTTGCAGAAATACGAGTTCGACAAGATTTTCCCCGGCTGCCGGTTGCTCGACATTCACGAGTATCTGATGGAAAAAGGCTTGCGGCTGGAGGGCGTAAGCGGGGTGCGTTATATGTACCATGACCCCTGCCACACGCCGATGAAGACCTATCAGGCAAACCGGGTTGTCAATGAGTTGATGGGCGCGCAGGTGGATCTGAATGACCGTTGTTGCGGCGAGTCGGGAACCCTGGCGATTTCACGCCCTGACGTATCGACGCAGGTGCGTTTTCGCAAACAGGAAGAGATGCAAAAAGGCGTGGATGCGATCCGCGCCGGGCGGTACGAGGGCGAAGTCAGGATCCTGACTTCCTGCCCGTCCTGCCTGCAGGGTTTGTCACGCTATCGCGACGACACCGGAGTGGAAGCGGACTACATCGTGGTTGAAATGGCAAAGCATCTGCTGGGACCGGACTGGATGGCAAAGTATGTGGCGCAGGCCAATCGCGGCGGCATCGAGCGGGTCTTGCTGTGACGCCGATACAACCGGGGACTCAGGGATGAATGCAGCTGCGAACGGTTGCGTGTTGTGTGCGGAAACCGGTGGCAAGATCGTCTGGTCGGACACGCTCGCCCGGGTGGTTGACGTCAGGGACGAGGATCATCCCGGTTTTTGCCGTGTCGTTCTGCAGCGTCACGCGCGCGAAATGACCGACCTCGAAGAAACAGAGCGCGCGAGAATCATGTGTATCGTATTCGCGGTGGAGCGCGCGCAAAGAGAACTCCTGAAACCGGACAAGATCAATATCGCCAGCTTCGGAAACATGGTCGCGCACGTGCACTGGCACATCATTCCCCGCTTCCGGCTCGACCCGCATTATCCCAATCCGGTCTGGGGCAGCCGGACCGCCGGGAAGCCGCAGCCGTTGCCCGAGCGTTACTGGGAACGTTTTCGCGCTGAACTGGATGCGCAACTGGGCTAGGGGCCTGTTAACAGGCCCTGGTTGCCGCCTCAGTTACTTGCCTGGCGGGGCACGGTCTCTGCAGTGTTGTCCGTGTAACGTGGCAAGGCAATGCGCGTTGTCGGGAAGGTAATACTGAAGGTGCTGCCCTTGCCGGGCTCGCTATCGACGTCGAGTCGCCCCTGGTGGCGATTGATGACGTGCTTGACGATTGCCAGGCCCAGACCGGTGCCGCCGGTTTCGCGCGAGCGGCTCTTGTCGACCCGGTAGAATCGCTCGGTCAGCCTCGGGAGGTGCTGCGGCTCGATGCCGATGCCGGTGTCGCTGACCGTGAACACCGGGGTGCCATCGCGACGTTCCCAGATCAGCTCGATCGTCCCGCCCCGCGGCGTGTAGCGAACCGCATTGCTGACAAGATTGCCAAAGGCACTTCGCAATTCGTCCGTGCTGCCGATCAGCCAGTCGTTGCAGCGTGCCTCGGCGCGGATGGTATGGCGCCCGCCGGACAAAGCGCTCGCTTCGTTCCGCAAGGATTGCAGCAACCCGGGCACATCAACCTTGTCGTCGGCGATCGTGTAAACCGAATTTTCGAGGCGCGACAGCGTTAGCAGATCATTGACCAGGCTTGTCATGCGAACCGTTTGTTCGGACATCAGTTTGATGCCGCGGGCAAGAAACTCGGGATCGGACTCAGGTGCGTCCTCGAGGGTTTCGAGAAAACCACGCACCACCGTCAGGGGAGTGCGCAGTTCATGTGAGACATTGGCGATGAAGTCGCGGCGGGTCGTCTCGAGTCGCTCCCAACGCGTAATGTCGCGTCCAAGCAGCAATTTCTGTGAATTGCCGTAGGGGACCAGTTGTATCGATACGGCACGTTCGCCGTTCTGGCCGAGCAGGTGGAGGGTGAGGGGTTCGGCAGTTTCGCCTGACTGCAAGTAGGCCGAGAACTGCGGCTGGCGCACCAGATAGGTAATTAGCGCGCCCCGGTCGCGTTGCAGGCGCAGGCCGAAATACGTTTCGGCGCGCGGGTTGCACCAGGCGATGCGATCATCATCGTCGAGCAGCACAACTGCGTCGGGAAACGCTTCGCCGGCCCGCTCAAAGCGCCCGAGCGCTTTCGAAAGGCTGAATTCGCTGGCGCGCTGCCGCTTCAGCAAACGGCCCATGTACCAGAAAATATAACTCCACGACCCGGTGCCATTGGGCATGGTGTTCGCGCCAGGCTCACGCAACCAGGCATGCAGCGACGACAGATTATGAATGTGGTGCAGCAGCAGAATCAGCAATCCGCCCGACAACAGGCACAGTGCCGCCATCGCGCCGAAAATTGGCCAACTCACCAGCGCTATCGCGCCCAGAACAAAAAGAGCCGAGAGCGGTTTGCCCCACAGTCGCATCGAAGCGGAGTCCCTGACCGAGTAAGGCCTGAATTATCCCAAAAAACGCCTTGCGCCGATCAGGCGCTTTTTCGGCGGGAACCGCGCGCAGAAGAGTACGGCCCCGATGATGATGTCAGGAGCCGGACAGCCGGTAGCCGGTGCCGCGCACGGTTTGTATCATCTGGTCCAGATGTCCCGCTTCGAGCGCCTTGCGCAGGCGCCGGATATGCACGTCTACGGTGCGCTCCTCGACGAAGACATGATCGCCCCAGACGTTGTCCAGCAGTTGCGCCCGTGAATGCACCCGCTCCGGGTGGGTGAGCAGGAAATGCAGCAAGCGGAATTCGGTCGGACCCAGGTCGATATTCTCGCCATTGCCGGTTACCCGATGGCCGGCCGGGTCGACGCGCAGCCCGCCGATCTCGACGACGTCGTCAGTCATTTGCGGCGCGCGCCGCCGCAATACCGCCTTGATTCGCGCGTTCAGCTCGCGCGGCGAAAACGGCTTGGTAATGTAGTCGTCGGCACCGCTCTCCAGGCCCAGGAGCTTGTCCTGCTCCTCGGAGCGCGCAGTGAGCATGATGATCGGGATGGCCCTGGTGCGCTTGTCGCCGCGCAGGCGCCGCGCGACCTCGATTCCGCTGGCGCCCGGCAGCATCCAGTCGAGCAGCACCAGATCGGGAAGAGCGTTCGCCACAAGGCGCAATGCCTGTTCGGCAGTGTCGGCGCAAAGGGGCTGGTGACCGGCCTGCCTGAGGTTGTAGGCGATCAGTTCCTGTATCGCGGGTTCATCTTCGACAACCAGTATGGTTGCAGCCATGGGCGTGTTTTGGCTTTGCTTTCAGAGAGGCCTGTATAGTATGAACCAGATGTTGCAGATTTGTGACATCTGACATATTTGACAGACAGCTTCCCTGATTTTGTTGACCCGGTATCATCGCGGCCCGGCTGCAAACAGACAAGTGAGAACCGATGTGACTGGCCCGCAAAAAGGCACACGCCAACCGACCGATATCATCCTCCACCAGCAATCACGGATCCTGGAGATCGCTTTCGACGACGGCAAGCGATACAGACTGTCTTGCGAGTACTTGCGTGTCAGTTCTCCGTCGGCGGAGGTGCGCGGCCACGGCGCCGGACAGGAAGTGCTGCAAACCGGCAAGAGGGAGGTCAGCATCACGGCGATCGAGCCGGTTGGAAACTACGCGATCAAGCTGGTGTTCAGTGACGGCCACGACACCGGGTTATATTCGTGGGATTACCTCTATTCACTCGGTGCTGACCATGACAGTCTGTGGAACGAATACCTCCAGCGCCTCGAAAAAGCGGGCGCCAGCCGTGACGCCTGAGCGCATGAGTACCAGCCTATGAGCAAGACCACCGATTTCGGTTTCGAAAACGTAGACGAAGAACGCAAGGCCGGCAAGGTTGCCGGCGTGTTCAGTTCGGTCGCGGGACGCTATGACCTGATGAATGATCTCATGTCCGGCGGCCTGCATCGGCTCTGGAAGCGTTTCGCTGTCGAACTATCGGGTGTGCGCGAGGGTGCGCGCGTGCTCGACGTGGCCGGCGGTACCGGAGACGTTGCGCGCTTGCTGGCGCGCCGCGCCGGATCGACCGGACAGGTCTGGCTGACCGATATCAATGCCGACATGCTCGCGCGGGGTCGCGACCGCCTGATCGACTCCGGCCATGCGCTGCCGTCTGTTCGCTGTGACGCCGAAAAACTGCCGTATCCGGGAGACTATTTCGACTGCGTGTCGGTGGCGTTTGGCTTGCGCAACATGACCCGCAAGGAAGCCGCACTGAAGGAAATGTTACGCGTGCTGCGCCCCGGAGGGCGCCTGCTGGTGCTCGAATTCTCCGCCGTATGGAAACCGCTGGCGCCGCTCTATGACGTGTACTCGTTCAAGGTTCTGCCGCTGCTCGGCAAGCTGATTGCGAATGACGCCGACAGCTACCGCTATCTTGCCGAGTCCATTCGAATGCACCCGGCGCAGGCGGAACTGGCCGGGATGATGCGCAACGCCGGTTACGCAAAAGTCGACTACTTCAACCTCAGTGCCGGTGTTGTCGCACTGCATCGCGGTTTCAAGAATTGAGCCCCGGCAATGCTGAACGAAATCGTTCTCGGTACGTCGCGTCATCTTCTGGGCCCGGCACAATGGGCTCGCTCGCGCCTGCGCGAACACGCTGGCAAGCAGGTTCGCGTCGATCTGTTGCTCGTGCCTGCGCCCGTCCTGTTGCGGATTGCCTCTGATGGTTATCTCGAGCATGGCGAGCCCGATGCGGCGCCTGATCTGGTGGTGAAGCTGACACCGGTGGCGGCGGCGAAATGGCTGTCCGATCGCGAGGCCGCCTGGCGAGAGGCAAGGGTCGAGGGTGATATGGAACTCGCGGCGGCGGTATCGCACGTGATGAGCAACCTGCGCTGGGATTATGAGGAAGATCTGAGCAAGGCGGTTGGCGACGTGGCGGCGCACCGGCTTGCCGGCGGCGCACGCCGTCTGTCCGCGTGGCCAGCAGAGGCTGCTGAATCGCTGGCGCGCGCTGTTGCCGAATATCTCAGCGAGGAACGGCGTGCGCTTGCGACGCCGCTGGCCGTCGAGGAGTTCACCGCCGGGGTCGACGAACTTCGCGACGCGGTCGAGCGGCTAGACAAGCGCATCGACAGGCTGGTACGCCGCCTGGGCGAAACAGCGCCAGGCTGAGCGATATGCCCTGATGCAGTTACTGCGCTTTCTGAAAATTCTCGCCGTATCCCTGCGCTTCGGGCTCGATGAATTCGCCATGACGCATGGTCGCTTGCGCTTGTTGCGCGCGCCGGTGCGCATGCTGTTGTTCTGGCGTACCCTGGAGCGTCCGCGCGGTGAACGCCTGCGTCTGGCGCTGGAAACACTCGGTCCGATTTTCGTCAAATTCGGCCAGGTGCTGTCTACCCGGCGCGATCTGATACCGGCCGACATTGCCGATGAACTGGCCCGGCTGCAGGACCGGGTTCCGCCGTTTCCCTCTGACGAAGTGCAGGCGATTCTCGAGCGTGTTTATGCCGGCCATGATGGCGGCGTCTTCGCCAGTTTCGATCCGGTACCGGTTGCAAGTGCGTCCGTAGCCCAGGTGCATTTTGCTGTTTTGCAGGACGGCAAAGAGGTTGCCGTCAAGGTCTTGCGGCCGGGCATTCGCAGAACGATCGAACATGACGTCGCGTTGCTGCAACTCGCGGCGGCGACGATCGAGCGTTTCTGGGCCGACGGCAAGCGTCTCAAGCCGCGCGAGGTTGTCGACGAGTTTCGCAAGCACCTGGAAATAGAACTGGACCTGATGCGAGAGGCGGCCAGCGCGAGTCAGTTGCGCCGCAACTTCGCGGGCTCGCCCTTGTTGGCCGTGCCTGAGGTGCATTGGGATTACTGCGCGACCGAAGTCATGGTGATGCAGCGCATGTCGGGTACGCCCATCAGCCAGATCGCCCGGCTGCGCGAGCAAGGCATTGACCTCGAGCGACTGGCGAGGGCTGGGGTGGAAATATTCTTCACCCAGGTCTTCCGCGACGGTTTCTTCCACGCCGACATGCATCCGGGCAACATCCTCGTTGGTCCCGATGGACGTTACGTTGCCCTGGACTTTGGCATCATGGGCACGCTCACGGACGTCGACAAGAATTATCTGGCGCAGAATTTTCTGGCGTTTTTCCGGCGCGATTACCGGCGCGTTGCCCAGGCGCATGTCGATGCCGGCTGGGTGCCGGCGGACACGCGCGTCGACGAGTTCGAATCCGCCATTCGCGCGGTTTGCGAACCGATTTTCGACAAGCCCCTGAAGGAGATTTCTTTCGGCAAGCTGCTGTTGCGCCTGTTCCAGACATCGCGCCGGTTCAATGTGGAGATCCAGCCGCAGCTGGTGCTGCTGCAAAAGACATTGCTGAATATCGAAGGGTTGGGGCGCGAGCTCGATCCCGGGCTGGATTTGTGGAAAACGGCAAAGCCTTACCTCGAGCGCTGGATGTCCGAACAGGTCGGCATCCAGGGTTTCATCGGCAATCTGCGCCAGGAAGTGCCTTACTGGTCAACGTTGTTGCCGCAGTTGCCCCGTTTGTTGCATTCCTACCTCTCCACGAACGAAGCGTGCGAGCAGCAGGCCCGGCTCCGCGATATCACCGGCAAGTATCGCCGGGCCAATGCAATGCTGATTTCCGCCGCGTTTTTACTGGCCGGGGTCACCGGCGCGCTGCTGGTCCTGCTGTTGCGCTGACGCAACACGAGCGAGGCGTTCTGCCTCGTTCGTGACATTTAATCAAACCGTCACATTTGATCGCGACAATGCGCCTGTTCGCGGCTTGCGGGGGGCTGTAACCATACCTCCGTCGACCCGGCCCGGAATACGGTGTGAGCAATGGAAACTGTATCTAAATCAGGAGATCAGAATGCAAGTCATTAAAGACGCGAAAACGAAAAAGCTCGTTCTCGCAGCTTCAATCGCAGCCATTTTTGGTGGCGTTACCGCCCCGGCGCTGGCTGACGAGCTGGCGGAGACGCTTTACGAGAAGGGTGTGCTTACGGAGGACGAGTACAACGAACTGAAGAGCTCCGACGGGGCGAAGATGTCCTCCAGCTTCAAGGACGGCTTCACCTGGAAGAGCCAGGACGGTCAGCATGAGATCGGGTTAGCGGGGCGGGTACAGCTCGACTACCGTTCGTACGACCATGATGGATCGGTTTCGATTAAAGGTGACGGCTTTGACATTCGACGCGTCTATTTCGGGGTCAAAGGCAAGATGTACAAGGACTGGAGTTTCGAGGTGACTTCCAATCTGGATGGCGGCGCTCTCGAATACGGATTTCTTGACTACAAATGGAGCGATGCCGCCCAACTGCGCATGGGCGCATTCAAGTACGGTTTCAGCTTTGAGGAAATTACCAGTTCGCGCTTTACCGATTTCATGGAGCGCTCGTTCGTGAATTCCTGGGTGCCGGGCAAGGATGTCGGCGTGATGCTCTATGGTCAGCCGAAGAAGAACGTGTTTTCCTATTCCGTCGGCGTTGCCAATGGTGAAGGCAAGAACTCCAACGAAGTCAATGCAGTAGCCGACGATAAGGATCTCATTGGCCGCGCCGCAGTAAACTTTGCGCCGATGGTTAACTGGAACTCGGGTGTCTTGCATCTGGGAGCGGGTTTTGCCACCGGTACCATCGCGGCGGGAATCCCGGCAACCAGACAACCGAGGCCAGGGGGCTGACGTTCTTCCGCGGTGTCGGACCGGGCGGGACGGAAATGGATCGGGAGCGGACCAATCTCGAAGGTCTTGTCGCCTTTGGTCCGTTCAAGGTCCAGGGCGAGTACCTGATGGCAAACTATTCCGGAACCGGCGCCTACGACCGGGATATCGACACGAGCTATATCTCGGCGAACTGGTTGATTACCGGCGAAAAGTACACCGACAGCTACACGCTCAACGGGATGCGCTCGATCAAGCCGCTCAGAGCCGCTGGGCGGCGGCGGCCGGGCGCCTGGGAAGTGGGCGTGCGTTGGCCAATTCGAGGCCGACGCAGTCGCAAAGCGGGACTGATAACGGCCGAGCCGTGACGTCGGCTGAAGTGGATCCCGGTAACGAATATGCGCTTCCTGCTCGACTGGGTGGAAAACGACTACGATACGCCGATTACCGTCGGCAGGACCAAACCGTTGAAAGCGAGACGCGATCACGGCTGCGTCGCAGCTTTACTTCTGATCGATCAGGCAGTTAGTAAGGAAGGCTATCTCCCTTCCGGCTTAAGCGCTGTACTTCGGGCCGCGACTAGAACTCGCGGCCCTTTTTTTGCCTGTTCCGTCCCCCGGTTGTTCCATGCGGTCTGCCGTGCAATTAGAATTGCGCCGTCTTGCAGTGGGCCTCTTATGCCTCTTCTCGAAATTCGCAACGTTACCCGGCGTTTCGGCGACTTCACCGCCGTGGACAACGTCAGCCTGAGCATTGAAGCCGGCGAGTTCTTCACGCTTCTTGGCCCGTCTGGCTGCGGCAAGACCACGCTGCTGCGTCTGATCGCCGGTTTTGACGCCGCCGATGCCGGCAGTGTGCTGCTGGGGGGGCGTGACATGTCCGGCATCCCGCCCGAGGGGCGCAACATTCACACGGTATTCCAGAGTTACGCGCTGTTTCCGCACATGCGTGTCGAGGACAACATCGCGTTTCCGTTACGCATGGCCAGGGTCGCGCCGGCGCAGATTCGCGAGCGCGTCGAGGTGGCGATGCGTGACGTGCACCTCACCGGGATGGGACGGCGATATCCAAACGAGCTTTCCGGCGGTCAGCGCCAGCGGGTCGCGGTCGCGCGGGCGCTGGTCAACCGGCCCAAATTGCTCCTGCTCGACGAACCGCTCGCGGCACTGGATGCAAAGCTGAAGGAGAGTGTCCAGCTGGAACTGATCAACCTCCAGAAAGAAGTCGGCATTGCTTTTGTATATGTGACGCATGACCAGGGCGAAGCACTGGCACTGTCGGACCGGATTGCGGTGATGAACGAGGGCCGGGTGGAGCAGGTGGACGTTCCTTCACGCATCTACGGCACCCCCCGTAACCGCTTCGTCGCCGACTTCATTGGCCACTGCAACCTCCTGGAAGGAAGGGTCCGCGGAGCAACGGCCGAGTGCCCGGCGATCGATCTGGACGGGATCGGCGAAGTACGGGCCGTCGTGCCGAACCCGGTGGAAGGTGCGGACCGGGGTGTTCTTGCGCTGCGTCCCGAGAAGGTCGTCATTGGCCGCGCGGTAGAGGCGGATCCGGAAATGAACCGCTTTGCCGGCCGGGTGCACGATTTCCTCTATCTCGGCGATGTCACCCTGTACGTTGTCGAGCTCGACCGCGGCCGCCGGGTAGAGGCGCTGGTTCCCAATGCCGCGACGGGAGACGCCAGCTTCTTCCAGCCAGGCGAGGCCGTGAGTGTGGCCTGGCGCTTCGATGCCGGACACTTTCTGTATGACTGACTGCCGCGTATCTCGCCCAATCGCCGTTGGCGGGGAACTGGCCGCTGGCGAGCGGCGCGGCCCGGTAATCACAGGCGCATGAACAAGCGCTGGAACAAGTGGCTGGTCGGCGGCCCGCCACTCGCCTACCTGATTGTCTTCTTTGCCTTGCCAACGCTGATCATGGTGGTCGCGTCTTTCCGCCATGCGGGTCCCTGGGGCGGTCTGGCGCCAATCCTCACCCAGGACGCGGCCGGTTGGCATCTGCAACTGACGCTTGGCAATTACGTCCGCGTGTTCGAGGATTTGTTGTACGTGCGCGTGTTTGTCAGATCGATCTGGTATGCGTTGCTGACGACCGCGTTCTGTCTGGTGATTGCCTATCCACTGGCACTGTTCATCGCGAGCAGCCGCAAGCGCTTTCGCGATCTGCTGGTGCTGTTGGTGATATTGCCGTTCTGGAGCAACTTTCTGATCCGCGTCTATGCCTGGATCATCATTCTCGGGCCGCAGTCGGTATTCGTCGGTGCGCTCAACGGAGCCTTGGCGTGGGCGGGACTGGAACCGGTCCGCTTGCTCTACACCCCGGTTGCCGTTGTTATCGGCCTGGTGTACGTGCATCTGCCGTTCATGGTGTTGCCGCTGTACGCCATCCTCGAGAAGCAGGACCCGGCGTTACTGGATGCCGCGCAGGATCTGGGTGCGGGTGCCTGGCAGCGATTCTGGCGCGTCACGTTTCCCTTGTCGCTTCCGGGCGTGTATGCCGGCGCCGCGCTGGTATTCATCCCGGCGTTCGGTATTTTCGCGATCCCCGACATTCTCGGCGGCACCGGCGGCACCATGATCGGCAACGTCATCAAGCAGCAGTTCCTTGATAGCCGCGACTGGCCTTTCGGTTCGGTCCTGTCCATTGTCCTCACGCTGTCCGCCTTCGTGATCGCCGCGACCGTTTCGCTGATCGTCCGGAGGTCGCGGCCGTGAGGCAGTCGCCCTGGATGAAAGCGGCTGCTCTCGCGGCGTACGCCTTTTTGTACGCGCCTCTCGTGATTGTCGTGATCTACTCGTTCAACGATTCGAGCATGAACGGACAATGGGTCGGGTTTACCCTGAAGTGGTACCACAAGCTGTTCGCTAACGATCAGATGCTCACGGCGGCCCGCAATTCGTTGCTGATCGGGCTGACAGCGAGCGCGGTTTCCACAGTGCTCGGCACCATGGCGGGCTATGCGATGTACCGTTTTCGCCTCAGATTGCTTCCCGCGATGGTGGTTGCGCCGATCGCCATCCCGGAAATCCTGACCGGCGTGTCGCTGTTGTTGTTCTTTGTCATGCTGAACGTGACGCTCGGGATGCTGTCAATCGTGTTGGCGCATATCGCGTTTTGTATCGGCTTCGTGGCGATCGTCGTACGTGCGCGTCTGGCCGGTCTGGACGAGAGTCTGATCGAGGCGGCACGCGACCTCGGTGCGACACCGCTGCAGGCGTTCCGGCTGGTTACCTTGCCGCTGATTACTCCCGGGGTCATTGCCGGCGCGCTGATGGCATTCACGCTGTCCATCGATGACTTCGTAATCACCTTCTTTACCGCCGGGCCGGATTCGCGCACGCTGCCGCTGGTCATCTACACCATGGTGAAAATCACGGTGACGCCGGAGGTCAACGCCGTCTCGACGCTGTTGATGACGTTGACGTTACTGCTCATCGTCGTTGCTTCAAGGCTGGCGCCAAGCGTGTTGCGAGCGCGCTGAACCAAAACTGCGCGTCGTTTGTCCGTTTTGTCTTTTCTGTACCGTTAACCCTGTAATTGACAACTTGAAAAGGATACTCAGATGAAAATGTCGGGACAGTTTCTCCTGTGGCTGCTGGCCGTCTCGGTGATGAGCGGGTGCGGCGACAAGGAAAACGTGCTGCACCTCTACAACTGGAACCAGTACGTCGCGCCTCAAACCATCGAGCGCTTCGAGCAGACTTGTTCGTGCAAGGTGGAGCAGTCGTTCTACGCGGATAACTCCGAACTGATGGCGAAAATAACGGGCGGCGCAAAGGGCTACGACGTGCTGGTGCCGACATCGAACTATGTCTCCGACCTGTCGATGGGCGGATACCTTCAGCCGCTGGACAAGGCGCAACTGCCGAATCTGAACAATATCGCGGCCGGTTTCATGGATACGCCATTCGATCCCGGCAACGTCTATTCGGTGCCGTATGCCTACACCGTGACCATGCTCGGTTACAACGAGCAGGAAATGCTGAAGCTGGGCGTAACGGTCGACTCCTGGGCGGCTATTTTCGATCCCGTCATCCTTGAGAAGATCAAGGGGCGCGTCACGGTGCTCGACAGCCCGGACGAACTGACGGCAGCCGCGTTGAAGTATCTCGGATACTCCGTCAACGACCGCGATCCGAAACACTGGGAACAGGCCAGGGAAGTCATACTCAGGGCCAAGCCCTACTGGGCGGCGTTCAAGGCCTCCGGTTACATCGAGTTGCTCGCCGCAGGCGATATCGTGCTTGCACATGGCTATTCGAGCGACATCTATCTCGCCGATCTGGGCGCCCAGGAGGCCGGAAAGGAATTCAGGATTCGTCACGCTTTGCCCAGGGAAGGTGCGGTGCTGGCTCTGGACGCACTGGTCATTTCCCGGGACGCGCCCCGCCCCGATCTCGCGCATCAGTTCATCAACTTCATGCTCGACGGGAAGAACTCCGCCGAGCTGACGAACATGCTTGGCTCCGGTAATCCCAACGCGGCGGCCATGGAATTCATCACGCCGGAGATCAAGGCGATGAAAGCGGTGTTTCCCGACGAACAAACTGCGATGACGCTGGAGATGCTCAAGCCGATGAACAAGGACGAGCGTGCGATGCTTAATCGCATCTGGACCGAAATCAAGGTTCAATAGCGCGGGCAGCGCGCCTGGCTGAGACTGAAACGGCACCGGCGGGCTGTGCCGGGCCGTTTCATTGCAGCGGTTCAGCCAACGCCGGGAAACGTCTCGCGCATCACAACAAACAACCTGTCGCGTTCCGCCGACGGCAGAAAATCGATTCCTGCTGCACCCTCGCGGCCACCGCCGGAGTGGAACGCGCGGGCGACGGCCGATGCGCCTCTCGGGTCTGCAAGCGGAGCCCGGATGCTCACCTTGTATCCGCCTGCTCTTTCGACCATGATGGCATGCGCGGTATGCGGCTCCCGCCGCGCCAGTCCATTTGCATAAACCCCCATCACTCTTCTGCTCCAGCCGGTATCGGGTAATACTGCAAAGGCGCTGCCAGGCGCAATGGACCGGACGCGGATCGCCTGCGCCCGCGACAGATCTTCATGCATCTGCCCCCGCAGCGCTTCAAAGATGTCACTCGCCCGGACGAATTCACGTGGGTCCGGGAACGACTTCATCTTGCCGAACAGCGCAATCGGGGAATACAACAGGTCGTCGAGCGTTTCTCCGTACGCGTTGTAATTGAGGCATGTGCCGAGTTCGCGCAGCAGTTCGGTCTGTGCCCCGTCGAGGCCCACAGTCGCGGCGAGATGTCTTGCAGGCTGTTCAAGATTGTCGCCAAATGCGGCGACGATAGCCCAGTGACGAAATTTTCCGCCCAGATAACGGTCCACAATCAAACTGGTGCACATTGCCGGGTCGGTGTCGATGTGCGATACAAATGCCGTATCGGCGGGAATTTCTCCAGGGTAATGGTGATCGAACCAGCTTACCCGGGCGCCATGCCGGAGTGCCCGTTCGAGGGCGTCGCGATTGGCGTCGAGCGAGATATCGAGCACGGTTATTTCATCGCCATGCTGCGCATCGATCCGGTTCAGCAGCGAGATGTCGCGTTTGACGCCGCTCACGAGAACGCTGTCGCGGGGGGCGCTCAGGCGAAGCTGTAGCAAGGCGCACAGGCCGTCAGCATCGCCGTTATAGACATCATAGAATTTCAAAGAGCGGCTTTCCCTCGAGGTTTGACGGATCGAACAGGCCGGCTTGGCAAAAACTTTTCGCTCGCCGAACGTGATGGTGACATGATCAACGACATGCAAATACAGGACGGATTGTTCGCGCGGCGCTCCCGACTGGTCGGCTACCTGACGGTAACCTACCTCGTTCTGGTGGTCTACACCAGTCTGCACCCATTTTCCGAGTGGCGGGCGCCAGCGCAGGAAGTGCGCGTTTTCCTCACCGCACCGTGGCCAGCCTATTTCACCTGGACCGACCTGATCCTCAATGTCCTTGCTTACGTCCCGGTGGGATTGTTGCTGACTCTGGTGCTGATGGCATTCCTGCGCGGCGCAGCGGCCGCAGCGCTGGCGAGCGTGTTGGGTATCCTGATGAGCCTTGCGATCGAGGTGTTGCAGGTTTTTCTGCCGGGCCGGATACCGTCAAACGCGGACTTGCTGTGCAATACCGTGGGCACGCTAGCCGGTGTTTCGCTGGCGCTGACGATCGGCGGTCGCGGTATTCTGTCGGGACGGCTGTATCGGCTGCGTCAGCGCAACTTTCATCCGGGCATAGCGGTTGATATCTGTTTCCTGCTTCTTGCGCTGTGGCTGGCAACCCAGCTCAACGCCGACATTCGCCTGTTCGGTAACGGCGATATCCGGCACTTGCTGCCGACACTTCCCGGTGTTGGCTACACCCCGCGTGTTTACCTGCTGCTGGAAGCGGCGATTACGGGTTTGAGTTTTTGCGGGGTCGCGTTGATGTTGACGGTGATCTCCCGATCGCTTCGAGGTGCGATGCTCTCGGTGCTGTTGTTGGTGATATGCGCTCTGGCGCTGAAAACGCTCGCTGCAAAGCTGCTGTTCGTGGCCGGGGCTTCCACTTTGTGGGTTGCACCCGGCGCCATGTGGGGGCTGTTTCTTGGCGGCATTCTATGGATCGTGTTACTTGGTTTGCCGGTTTCCTTGCAGGTCGCTTCTGCAACCACTTTCATCGCGCTGGGCATGGCTTTGGTCAATGCAGCGCCGCAAAACCCCTACCTCGATGCTGCGCTACGGGTATCCAACTATGGTCACTACACCAGTCTCATCGAGTTGACGAACGTGGTGTCGAGCGTGTGGCCGTTTGCGGCAATTGCGTTCCTGACATTCATGAGTTATCGCTTGCGCTGAAGCTTTGCGCCCCGGGAGCGGCGCCAATTGCGACGTAGTGGCTCCGCTATAATCATCGCGTTTTCCGTCTGCTGGTGCCAGGAAGAACCACGGCGATCGAGTGGTTATTTGTCGTGCGGTCCTGGCCTCGTAGCCGTTTTCCCGACCAAACCGTAAAGGTGTGTGCAGGTGAACTACTACTCTCATCACGTGTTCTTTTGCTGCAACCAGCGCAGCGATGGCCGTTGTTCCTGTAATGATCATGGCTCGCAGGCGGTGCGCGATTACGCCAAGGCTCGGATCAAGGAACTGGGGCTGGCGGGGAAAGGCCGTGTGCGGATCAATCAGGCCGGCTGCCTGGATCGCTGTGAGGAAGGCCCGGTGCTGGTGGTGTATCCGGAAGGTGTCTGGTACACCTATGTCGACCAGCAGGACGTGGACGAGATCATCGACAAACACCTGGTCAACGGTGTCATCGTGGAGCGGTTGCGGATTTGAGAGCACGCAGCCAGGAGAAAATCCATATCGACGGTCCGGCCGGACGGCTCCAAGTTGTTGTCGCCGATCCCGGAGATAACCGACGCGGCTATGCAGTCATCGCGCACCCGCATCCGTTGTACGGCGGAACGCTGGACAACAAGGTGGTGCAAACGCTCGCCAAGGCAATGTATGCACTCGGTTATGCCGCCGTGCGATTCAATTTCCGAGGCGTAGGCGAGAGCGAGGGCGTATTCGACGAAGGCCCGGGGGAACTGGAAGATTTTCTGTCCGTTGCCGATTTCGCCCGGCGTCGCTTCGGTGAATCGCAGACGGTGCTCGCCGGGTTTTCCTTCGGCAGTTACATTGCAGCCAGCGCCTCTCAGCAGTTGGATGTGCGGCAGCTGGTGCTGATCGCACCTGCGGTTGGCCGGTTTCCGCTGGGAGATGTGCCGAAACAGACGCTGGTTGTGCACGGCGAGGAAGACGACGTTGTTCCACTCGGCGATGTACTGGCCTGGGCGCGGCCGCAACAGCTGCCGGTGGTGGTTTTTCCCGGCGCCGGGCACTTCTTTCATGGCGCGCTCCCTGAACTGCAACAGCAGGTCATGCGTTATTGTCGCGACTGATGCCAGGGTGTTACGTGACCGGGTAGTTTCCGAACCGCGCATGTGTCATCGTGAGCAAATCCGGTGCAGAGCCGATCTCTTCGCCATGTCGGTCTGTCTGCCGTTTTCTCAATCACGGAATCAATCATGCTGATCGTCAAATCGCTTCACATTATTTTCATGGTGACCTGGTTTGCCGGCCTGTTTTATCTGCCGCGGCTGTTCGTTTATCACGCGATGTCGGATGACAGGCAGAGCATCGATCGTTTCAAGGTGATGGAGCGCAAGCTGTACTACGGAATCATGACGCCGGGTGGAATACTGACCGTCGGGTCAGGGCTGTGGTTGTGGCTCGGCTGGGGGTTTCACGGCGGCTGGCTGATGGTGAAGTTATTGCTCGTCCTGATTCTGATCGCTTACCACCTGTGGTGCGGCAAACTGGTTGCTGATTTTCGCCGTGATCGAAATTGTCACGGTCACGTCTGGTACCGGTGGTTCAATGAGGCCCCGGTGCTGATCCTGGTGCCGGTCGTGCTGCTTGTCGTGATGAAGCCCTTCTGACCCGGCCTTGCGCACGCGTGACAGGCAGATGCGCTGGATTGCCGTCTGTGCCCTCGGCACATTGTTGACAACGGCCCATGCCGATGAGCGGGTGGATGCGATCCTGATCGTGCAGGTGTCACATGTGGCCGGATTCGAGCACTACGAGGGCAACAGGGTATTCAGGCAGCTGAAAGTGGGTGACACACTGCGGCTGGTGCGGGAGCGGCAGAATTCGGCAGACCCCAATGCGATTCGCGTCGAGTGGTCGGGCCGCGTTCTTGGCTACGTGCCGGAGAGATGTGAGCGTGGACCTTGCGCGCCAGATGGATTTCGGCAATCGCTTGCGTGCCCGGGTGGTGCGGCTGAGCAGGCACCGCGACCCGGACCGGCGCGTCGAGATGGAGATTTACCTGCCCTTGTGAAGTGCGGCCAGCCTGGTGTCGAACAGGCGACCGCCTGCCTGCCCGCTGCTTCAGTGTGTGGCCGGGGCGGCCGGGTCAGACGATGTTGAGGTGGTCGAGGCCGGAGGTCATGTCCCTGTCCTGGGCTTCCTTGCCGTGCAGTTTGATTTGCAGGCGCAGTTCGTTCATCGAGTCGGCGTTACGCATGGCATCCTCGTAGCTGATGCGTCCTGCCTCGTACAGATCGAACAAGGCCTGGTCGAATGTCTGCATGCCCAGTTCACGGGACTTCGCCATGATCTCCTTGATCTCGTGCACTTCGCCCTTGAAGATGAGGTCCGAAATAAGCGGAGTGTTCAGCAATATCTCGATAGCGGCAGCACGCCCCTTCCTGTCCTTTTTCGGAATGAGACGCTGCGAAATCATTCCCTTGAGGTTGAGCGAAAGGTCCATCAGCAACTGTGCGCGACGCTCCTCGGGGAAGAAGTTGATGATGCGGTCCAGCGCCTGGTTGGAACTGTTGGCATGCAGCGTGCCCATGCAGAGGTGGCCGGTTTCGGCGAATGCGATCGCGTGATCCATGGTTTCCCGGTCGCGGATCTCGCCGATCAGAATGACATCGGGCGCCTGGCGCAAGGTATTTTTCAGTGCGGCTTCCCAGGATTCCGTATCGACGCCGACTTCGCGTTGTGTGACCAGGCAGTTCTTGTGTTCGTGAACGTACTCGATCGGGTCTTCGATGGTAATGATGTGTCCGTAACTGTTTTCGTTGCGGTAGCCCAACATCGCTGCGAGTGTGGTCGATTTGCCTGAACCGGTGGCACCGACCACGATAACCAGTCCGCGTTTGGTCATGACGACGTCCTTGAGGACCGGCGGCAATCCGAGGTCCTCGATCTTCGGAATTGTCGTGGTGATGGTCCGCAGCACCAGGCCCACTCGCGCTTGCTGGACGAAGGCGTTGACCCGGAAGCGGCCAATGCCCGGCGGGCTGATCGCAAAATTACATTCGTTCGACGCTTCGAACTCCTGCGCCTGCTTGTCGTTCATCAGGGCCCGCGCCAGTTCCTGGGTGTGTTGCGGCGTCAGGCTCTGGTTCGATACCGGTGTCATCTTGCCGTCCATCTTGAACGCGGGCGGAAATCCGGCGGTGATGAACAGATCCGACGCGTCCTTGGCGATCATCGCCCGGAGCAGGTCGTGGATGAATTTGACTGCCTGGTCTCTTTCCATGTCTTGTTACCGGATTTCGATTGAATGACGGGCTCGAACTTAAAAGAAGTTGTCCTTGTTGGCGGCTTTCGATCGTGCCTCTTCCTTGCTCACGACATTGCGCTTCAGCAGCTCCGTCAGATTCTGGTCCAGCGTCTGCATGCCAATGCTCTGGCCGGTCTGGATGGCCGAATACATCTGCGCGACCTTGGCTTCGCGGATCAGGTTCCGTATGGCCGGGGTGCCGATCATGATTTCATGGGCGGCGACGCGCCCTTGTCCGTCCTTGGTCTTGCAGAGGGTCTGCGAAATCACCGCGCGAAGGCTTTCGGACAGCATCGCGCGAATCATTTCCTTTTCCGCCGCCGGAAACACGTCGATCACCCGGTCCACCGTTTTCGCGGCGGAACTCGTATGCAGGGTGCCAAATACCAGGTGGCCGGTCTCTGCCGCCGTCATTGCCAGGCGGATAGTTTCCAGGTCGCGCATCTCGCCGACCAGGATCACGTCCGGGTCTTCACGCAGGGCGGAGCGCAAGGCATTGTTGAACGACAGTGTGTGAGGGCCGACTTCACGTTGGTTGATCAACGATTTCTTGCTGTCATGGACGAATTCGATCGGGTCCTCAACGGTCAGGATATGGCCGTGCTCGTTCTCGTTGATGTGATTGACCATGGCCGCAAGCGTGGTGGACTTGCCCGAGCCGGTCGGTCCGGTGACCAGCACAATGCCGCGCGGGTACTCGCAGATGTCCTTGAAAATCGGCGGACATTTGAGTTCTTCCATCGTCAGCACCTTCGACGGAATCGTCCGCATCACGGCGCCGGCACCGCGTTGTTGCACGAACGCGTTGACCCGGAAGCGCGCAAGGTTCGGAATGGCAAAGGAAAAATCGCACTCGAGATTTTCCTCATAGAACTTGCGCTGGCCGTCATTCATGATGTCGTACACCATCGCGTGCACGTCCTTGTGTTCCATGGGAGGCAGATTTATGCGCCTTACGTCACCATGTACGCGGATCATTGGCGGCAGGCCGGCCGACAGGTGCAGGTCAGAGGCCTTGTTCTTGACCGAGAAAGCGAGCAGTTCTGAGATATCCATCTATGTCAGTCCATTTTGCGGAAGGGGAGGCGCAAGCGATAATGTGGTCTCGCTAAAAATGCCAAATTTCCATTTATATTCAATAGTTATCGCACATAGCGCAAGTAAATTATGAGCACAATTGCGTCACGCTTGCAAGCAGTTCAGGCGCGTATCCGGGCCGCCGAAGCGGCTTCAGGCCGCCCACCCGATGCGGTTCGACTCATCGCCGTCAGCAAGACTTTTGCCGCTTCAGCGGTGCGCGAAGCCTGCCGGGCGGGCCAGCACGCCTTCGGAGAAAACTATGTCCAGGAAGCATTGAGCAAGATTGAGGCCCTGCCGGGCCTGCCGCTGGAATGGCATTTCATCGGACCAATTCAAAGCAACAAGACCCGGCCAGTTGCGCAGCACTTTGCCTGGGTGCATTCGGTAGACCGGCTCAAGCTGGCTGAGCGCCTGTCGGCCGCCAGGCCGGAAGGCTTGCCGCCTCTGCAAATCTGTATTCAGGTCAATGTCAGCGGTGAACGATCGAAGAGCGGCTGCCAGCCGGATGCACTTCAGGAACTGGCACTGGCTGTTGCGTGCCTGCCTCGCCTCCAATTGCGGGGTCTGATGGCAATCCCCGAGCCAACATCCGACGTGCGCGTGCAGCACCAGCGATTTGCCCTGCTGCGGCAATTAAAGGATCAGCTCGTGTCGTCAGGGCTTTCACTTGACGCCTTGTCGATGGGCATGTCGGATGATCTCGAGCCGGCGATTGCCGAAGGCGCAACCATGGTTCGTGTGGGGCGAGCGATATTTGGTCCGCGCCAGTCGCGGTGAATGTTCGCCCGGCGTTTTCCATGCGGCCCTCGACGCCGGCACGCGGTGGACGCTACACTCCGTCAAACGCGGAGTGATTCGTGCGGCAGGCAAGATCGACCGAAACGGCGCGGTCCGCCCGCTATTCTTTTGTAAACCGACACTGACATCGGATTTTTTGCGGGAGCGGCCTTGGCTGCAACTGCGTCTGGGTATTTCGTGAAAATTGTTTTCGTAGGCGGCGGCAACATGGCCGCGGCATTGATTGGCGGCATGTTGCAGCAAGGCGCCCGGTCTGGTGACTTGCACGTGATTGACGTATCGGCTTCAGCACGGGGCCGGTTTTCGGAGCTTGGCGTCAGCGCGCATGCGCGGTGGGATGATGCGGTACGCGCCGATGTGGTGGTATTTGCGGTAAAGCCGCAAAACATGAAAGAAGCGGTTGCAGACGTCAAGTCGAAATGTGGTGCCGCGCTGGTCATCAGTATTGCGGCTGGTATCCGCTGCGCGGATATCGGGCGCTGGCTTGGCGGTCACGAGCGCATCGTGCGCGTCATGCCCAACACACCCGCGTTGATCGGGGCGGGCGTGTCGGGAATTTTCGCGACGCCGGGTGTCGGTGGCGATGACCGGAAGGCGGCCGAGAAGATTATCGGCGCGGCTGGCAAGAGCGTATGGTTCGAACGCGAAGTGCAGCTCGATGCCGTGACAGCCGTCTCGGGCAGCGGACCAGGCTACGTTTTCTATTTTATTGAAGCGCTTGAAGAGGCCGCGATTGCGCTCGGAATTGATGCACAGGCTGCGCGTTTGCTGGCGGTCGAGACCTTTCGGGGGGCGTCGACGCTGGCCGCTTCGTCCAGTGAAGGGCCTGCCGAATTGCGGGCCAGAGTGACCTCCAAAGCGGGAACCACGGAGCGTGCGCTTGCCTACATGGAGTCGGAAAATGTCAGATCCCGGATTGTCGAAGCCGTCAAGCGGGCCGAGGGGCGCGCCCGTGAACTGGGAGACGAGTTTGGCCATGACTGATGCAGCGACGGATTCGCGCATGACCAGCAACGGCAAGTCGGCATGAGCAAGGGAATGGTCTTCTTGCTGGAGACTTTCGTGGGCCTGTTCGTGCTCGCCCTGTTGCTGCGATTCTTCCTTCAGGCAGTTCGGGCTCCGGTGCGCAATCCGCTGTCGAATTTCGTGGCAGCGCTCACCGACTTTGCGGTGCGGCCCGCGCGTCGCATTGTGCCCGGTCTGTGGGGCTACGATCTGTCCAGCCTGGTGCTGGCCTGGCTGTTACAGATTGCGTTGATGGCGGTTGTGCTGTCGATCAAGGGCTACGATTTTTCCGCCCCTGTCGGTACGGCCATAGCCGGGCTTATCTGCCTGGCGGCCGCTAACCTGCTGAAAACATTCGTTTACATCGTACTCGTGGCAACCATCATTCAGGCAATTTTGTCGTGGATCAACCCTTACAGCCCGGTCGCGCCGATCCTCAATGCCATGACGCGGCCGTTTCTGGGCGTGTTCCGGCGCCGTATTCCTCCCATAGGCGGTGTCGATTTGTCACCGTTGTTTGTTCTGGTGGTCTGCCAGCTGTTGCTGATGTGGCCGGTCGCCTATCTGGAGGCGGTGTTCGTGCGTTTGTTGTAAACGGCTTCGCGGCAGAACGATGGGCACAGGCACGATCCGACGCAGCTTGTACGAAACTTGCTCTGTCAAGCAAGGTGAGATCTTTCCCGTCAGCGTGGGCAGCATGCCACTTGCGGGTAAAGGCGGCGGCAAAGGTTGATTTGCTGGAGGATTTCGCCAGTTTCGCGTGACAGATGGTTGGCATCAGTCAAGCGTCCCGAAACTGGCACGCGCCATTGAACAAGCGCCGATGAGGCCATTGGCTCGATAAACAGGATTGGTCAGTTAGCAAACACATGAGAACTGAACTCGAAACCCAGGTAGAGAACTACCAGAAATGGCGCGACGAACTTCGCGAGACCATCGAAGCGTACCAGGCATGGCTCGAGGGCCATGGCCACGCAGATATCCGCCGCAGCCTGCGGATTTACGACCTGGTCGAGAGTCTGAGAAACGATCGCATCATGCTGGCGTTTCTTGCCGAGTTCTCGCGCGGCAAGACCGAGTTGATCAACGCGATGTTCTTCTCCGGATACCAGCAGCGCTTGTTGCCGTCGGACATCGGGCGCACCACCATGTGTCCGACCGAAATTTTCTACGACGGGGCCGAAGAGCCTTATATTCGCCTGCTGCCGATCGAAACCCGCAATGGCGAAGACGGAATTGGCGCGCTGAAGCACCGGCCTATCGAATGGGTCCAGATCAAACTCGAAGTTGATTCGCAGGAGGCCATGACGGAGGCCATGTCGAAGCTTGCCGAAGTCAAGACGGTAACCATTGAAGCTGCCGACGCAATGGGTCTGCTTGACGAGTCAGAGTTCCTGACGACGACCGTGATCAAGAAAGGCGAGGGAACGGTCGAGATTCCCTGCTGGCGTCACGCCATGATCAACTTCCCGCATCCGCTGTTGAAAAACGGTCTGGTGATACTGGATACGCCTGGTGTGAACGCGCTGGGAACGGAGCCGGAGTTGACGCTTTCGATGATTCCCAGCGCGCACGCGGTTCTGTTTTTGCTGGCCCTGGACACAGGTGTTACCAAGTCGGACCTGCATATCTGGCAACAGTATGTTCGCGATTATGTCAGCCGCAGGGTAGCGGTACTGAATAAAGTCGATCTCGCCTGGGACGATCTCAAGAAACAGGCGGATATCGACGCCGGCATCGAGCGTCAACTCGACGAAACCGCGAAAACTCTCGGCCTTTCACGCGATCATGTTCTTGCGCTTTCTGCGCAAAAAGCGCTGCTCGCGCGCATTCGTGAGGATGACGCACTGCTCAAGAAAAGCGGCATAGAACGACTCGAACGCCTGATTGCCGATGAAATCATCCCGGAAAAGCAGCAAATTCTGCGTGCGGCGGTTTCGCGCGAAGTCGGCGGGATGGTCGAGTCATCATTGCAAACCGTTGTTGCTGCGCGTGACAGCGGCCGCAGCGAACTGCTCGAGATGTCAAAACTGTCCGGCAAGAACCGTGATCTGGCAAAGAGCCTGCTGACGAAGTTCGAGCAGGACAAAACCAAATACGGCCATCACATGGAGAGCTTCAATGGCTCCTTGAAGACCGTAACGAGACAGGGTCAGGTTCTGCTCAACACGATGTCGGACGATCGGCTTGGCGAATTGCTGGCAAAGAGTTCCCAGGCGATGAACGACAGCTGGACGACGGCGGGTTTGATGCGCTCCATGCAGGCCCTGTTCGAGGCTTTTTCGCAGCAGGCGGAAAAGATTCTTGCCTTCTCGGCAGAAACCCGTGGTTTCGTTGATAACGTCTACACGCAGTTTCACAAGCAATACGGCTTCAAGAAAATTTCGCCGCCGCCGCTCAACCTGGAGCGGCACATATTGCGCATGCACACGCTGCAGGAAAAAACCGAGGAGTTTTGCAAGAGCCCGGCGAACGTGCTGGGACGGGAAAAACGGTTTGTCATCCGGCGTTTTCACTCGAGCCTGGTCGGACAGGGAATGCAGTTGTTCCGTGACGTCCGGCAAGAACTCGACGCCTGGTTGAAGGGGGCGCTCAACCCGCTATCCCTGCAACTGCGGGAACACCAGAAACTTCTGGCTGCCCGGGTCGAGAGCCTTCGCAAGATTACCGGTGATGTGAATGCGCTCCAGGAGCGGGTGCGCTATCTGCAAAAACAGCAGCAGCAACTATCCAAACAGGTAGCCGATCTGACCCGTATCCGGGATACGCTCAGCGCAGACAACCCGTCTTCGGAACAAACCGACGCCGCAGTCGCCGCCTGAAGGTGCCGTTCCAGCCCGGGCTTCGCACTGCGTTGCGAAACCCGGCAGTCATATCAGGATAATGTCGTACTGCTCCTGCGTGTAGACGGATTCGACCTGTAGCGATATTGGCTTGCCGATGAACTCCTCGAGCATTGCCAGGCTTTGCGATTCTTCGTCCAGAAACATGTCGATGACCTTTTGTGACGCAAGAATGCGAAATTCCTGGGCTGCGAACTGGCGCGATTCGCGCAGGAGTTCCCTGAGAATCTGGTAGCAGACGGTTTGCGGCGTCTTTACTTCGCCGCGGCCGTGGCATATGGGACAGGGTTCGCACAGGATGTGCGCGAGTGACTCGCGCGTTCGCTTGCGAGTCATCTCGACCAGACCGAGCTGGCTGAAACCGCTGACGGTAATGCGCGTTCGATCGAGCGAAAGCGCTTTCTTGAATTCAGCCAGAACCGCTTCGCGATGGATTTCGTTGTCCATGTCGATAAAGTCGACGATGATGATTCCGCCGAGATTGCGCAACCGTAACTGGCGGGCGATCACCTGGGCCGCTTCCAGGTTGGTCTTGAAAATCGTGTCGTCAAAATTCCGGCCGCCAACGAATCCCCCGGTGTTCACATCCACCGTGGTCAGCGCTTCGGTCTGGTCCATGATCAGGTAGCCGCCGGATTTCAGCGAGACGCGACGCGCCAGTGCCCGCTCGATCTCTTCTTCCACACCGTACAACTCGAACAGCGGGCGATCGCTTGCGTAGTGCTGCAGGCGATCGGCAAAGCGCTGCAGGTAATTGCCGGCGAAGGCTTTCATCTTCTGATAATTCTCTCGTGAATCGACCAGGATGCGCTCGAACTGGTCGTTTACGAAATCGCGCAGCACGCGCAAGCTCAGATTCAGGTCCTGGTAAAGCAGTGCCGGCGCCTGCGCACTTGACGCTTCCTCCTGAATGCTTCCCCAGAGTTTTCGCAGGTATTCGATGTCGGCAGCCAGTTCGTCATCGCTGGCGGTTTCGGCCATGGTGCGGATGATGTAGCCCCGGTCCGCGGAGTCCTTCAGCAGTTCCAGAAGTTTTTCGCGCAGCGACGTGCGCTCTGCCTCGTCGCCGATGCGCTGCGAAATACCGATATGGGTCTCCTGTGGCAGATACACCAGGAGCCTGCCGGCAATGCTGATTTGCGTTGACAGTCGCGCGCCCTTGGTGCCGATCGGGTCCTTGATGACCTGCACCAGAAGTTTCTGTCCTTCGTGCAAGGCTTTCTCGATCGGTTTGATTTCGTCCGCGTTCTGCCGGTGGCCCCAGAGATCGGCGACGTGGAGAAAAGCTGCGCGGTCCAGACCGATCTGGACGAATGCCGATTGCATGCCCGGCAACACGCGGCTCACCTGGCCCAGATAGATATTGCCGACCAGTCCGCGGCTGGACTCGCGTTCTACGTGAAGTTCCTGGACGACGCCTTGCTGCAATACAGCGACCCGCGTCTCCTGCGGCGTGAGGTTGATGAGAATTTCACCGTTCACGTCGTGCGCAGCCCGAACGACGCAAGCAGGCACGCCGTGTCGTAAATCGGCAATCCGACCACCCCGCTATAGCTTCCGGAAATGTGTTCTATGAAGAGGCTCGCCCGTCCCTGGATGCCGTAGGCGCCAGCCTTGTCGAACGGCTCGCCGGTCGCGACATAGCGGCGAATCTCGTCATCCTCCAGCTCGCGAATTCGCACTTGCGTGGTCGACAGTGCTTCCTCGAAACGGTCGTTGTACTTGACGGCGACCGCCGAGTGGACGAAGTGCGTGGTTCCGGAAATACGCTTGAGCATCGCCACCGCGTCTTCGCGGTCGACTGGTTTGCCGAGGATATCGTCGCCGAGGGCCACGGTCGTGTCTGCCGCGAGGACCGGATAGCGCAACAGACGGCGTTGTTCGAGCCGTGCCCAGCCGGCCTCGGCCTTGAGGCGGGCAATCCGGCTGGCGTATTTCGCCGGATCTTCCCCGGCAAGCGGGATTTCATCGAAATCCGCTTCACGCCCGGGGCCTTCGCGCAGCAGGAGCATTTCGAAACTCACGCCCATTTGCTTGAGGATGTCCCGGCGTCTGGCGCTGCGCGAGGCGAGGTAGATATGTCTTTCAAGAAATGCCACTTTGTTTTCCGCTTTCAGCAACGTCAGCCGGTGTGTTATTCGCGGTGATACGGATGATTTCTCATGATCGATGTTGCCCGGTAGAGCTGTTCGACAAGCACGACGCGTGCGAGCGCGTGCGGCATCGTCAGTCTGGAGAGCGAAAAAACGAGATCTGCGCTTTCCTTGACCCCCTCGTCCAGTCCGTCTGCGCCGCCAATGACGAAACAGACATCGCGCCCTTGCGCCATCCAGTCTTGCAGCTGGTTTGCCAACTGTGTTGTCGTCAGTGTCTTTCCGTGCTCGTCCAGAGCTACTTTTACACTGTGGGAGGGGATTGAGGCAAGAATGCGATCCCGCTCCGCCGCGCGTGCGCGTGCAGCCAGTGCGGCAGCCTTGCCGGTGCGCCCGGCGGGCCGGATTTCCGTGAGCACGACTGGCATTTCACGAGGCATGCGTCGCGCATACTCCTGAAACCCTTCGGCAACCCACGCCGGCGGCTTATGGCCGACGCTGAGGATGTGCAGCTTCACGGGAGCGGCGGTGCTCCGCCTCAGGCAGCCGAGCCCCGATTTGCACGGCCACCAGCCATTACGGCGGATTCCGGCTGCTGGGTCTCGCTGCCCCACAGTTGTTCGAGGTTGTAGTAGCTGCGTATCGCCGGCTGCATGACGTGAACGATGACATCGCCCAGATCCACGAGCACCCACTCGCCGGATTCTTCGCCCTCGACACCCAGAATCCGGGCTCCGAGCGCTTTGACTTTGTCCTGCAGGTTGTTTACCAGCGCGCGGGTCTGTCGCGTCGATTCGGCGCTGGCGACGATGATGTAATCAAACAGCGAACTCATTTTCCGAACATCCAGCACCACAATGTCTTCCGCCTTGATACTTTCCAGCGCATCCACCGCGGCGCGGCACAGTGCTTCAGCTTGCATCTCGCTCCTTGTACAGTCCGTGCGTACGAATATACGCGATTACCGCGTCGGGCAGCAGATATCGCAGGCTGGCGCCACGGTGAATGAGTTTGCGCACCGCCGTGGCCGATACGTCCAGTGCGGTCAGTTCATGCGTGAACAAAGCGCCTGCCGGCGCCTGCTCGAGCCGTTCGGGATCACATTCGAGGCGGTTCTCGTATTGCACGCGCAACGGATCGGGCAGCGACGAGGCAAGCTGCTCGAGCGGAAATCCCGGACGTCTGGCTATGATGACGTGAGCGAGCTCGAACAGATCCTCCCAACGATGCCAGGTTGTCAGTGCGGCAAAGGCGTCCGCGCCCATCAACAGGCAAAGCGGCTGCTCGCCGGCTTCTTTGCGGGTCTCGGTCAGCGTGTCGATGGTATAGCTCGGTCCGGTGCGTTTGAGTTCGCGAGCATCCACTGCAAATCTGGGGTTGCCCTCGATCGCCAGCCGGGTCATGGCAAGTCGATGCTCGGGCGAGGCCGCCGGGCGGCCACGGTGTGGCGGAACGGCGGCGGGAATAAGACGCACTTGTTCAAGCCCGAAGTTTTCCGCAATCTCTTCGGCAAGGCGCAGGTGTGCAAAGTGAATCGGATCGAACGTACCTCCGAACAGGCCTATGGCAGCCACGGTCTTCAACGGCTGCGCCGCAAGCGCCCCGGGCAGGGTTTGTTCGCTGCCGCGGTGGACTTGTGTGAACCCGGCGGCCGGCGGCGCGGACAGATCACGGGGAAGAGCGCCGCTCTACAGCAGCACCCGGCGGATGTCGCTGAGCACGGCGTTCAGGTAGGTGATGAAGCGCGCGCCTTCGGCACCGTCGATGACGCGGTGGTCGTAGGACAGTGACAGCGGCAGCATCAGGCGCGGCTGAAAGTTCTTGCCATCCCATACCGGCTTGATCGTCGAGCGTGATACGCCGAGGATGGCAACTTCAGGCGCGTTGACGATCGGAGTGAAATGACCGCCGCCGATGCCGCCCAGGCTCGATATCGAAAATGTACCGCCCTGCATATCTGCAGGGCCAAGCTTGCCGTCGCGCGCCTTGCCGCTCAGAGTCCCGAGTTCCGTCGCCAGTTGCATCACGCCCTTCTGATCGACATCGCGGACCACGGGCACGACCAGTCCGCCTGGCGTGTCGACCGCTACCCCGATGTGGTAGTAGCGCTTGAGGATGAGCGCGTCGCCCTCGGGCGCGAGCGAGGAGTTGAATTCGGGATGCTTCTTCAGCGCCGCGACGACCGCCTTCATGATGAATACCAGCGGTGTCAGTTTGACCTGCGCCTTCTCGGCTTCTTTCGCCATCGACTTGCGGAATGCTTCCAGCTCGGTAACGTCCGCCTCGTCGTTTTGCGTGATATGCGGTATGTGCACCCAGTTGCGGTGCAAAGCCGGACCGGAAATCTTCTTGATGCGCGACATTTTCTGCGTTTCAACCGGTCCGAACCTGGCGAAATCGACGACCGGCCACGCCGGCAGGCCCAGCGCGGGGCCGGCGCCCGAAGCAGCTGGCGGATGCGCCACCGCCGGCCATCACGCCTTTGACGAACTTCTCTACATCTTCCTTCAGTATCCGGTTTTTCGGCCCGCTGCCTTTCACCCGGCCGAGGTCAACGCCAAGCTCGCGCGCGAATCGCCGCACGCCGGGACTGGCGTGTGCGGCAACGAAGGCGCGTTCGTCGAATGGTGCGGTTGTCGCCGGCGCGGCAGGTGTAGGTGCGGACGCCGCCGGTGCCGGTGCTGCGGGTTCAGCCGCTGCCGCGGGTTTGTCTGCGGCAGGCGCTGCGGCCGGCGCGGGCGCGGGCGCGGGTTTGGTTTGCCCGGCCGGTGCTTCGTCGCGGGCTTCGAGGGTCAGAATGAGTGCGCCCTCGGCGACCTTGTCACCGACCTTGACCTTCATTTCCTTGACGGTGCCGCCAAACGGCGCCGGTACTTCCATCGTCGCCTTGTCCGACTCGAGAGTGATCAACGAGTCCTCCGGATTGACGGTGTCGCCGGGCTTGACCAGTACTTCTATGACGGGAACGTCCTTGAAGTCACCAATGTCGGGTACCAGCACGTCTTTCAGGCTTGCCATCTCAGTGTCCTTGATTCCGTTGTTCTTTGCTGTTCGGGTTTGGCCGTTAACGATTCAGGTGCGGGTCAGACGGTCGTTGGATCGGGCTTGTCCGGATCCAGGCCATATTTGCTGATCGCCTCCGCGACTTTGGCCGCGGGGATGGTGCCTTCGTCGGCGAGCGCCTTGAGCGCGGCAACCGCGACGTATCGCCGGTCGACTTCAAAAAACCCGCGCAGTTTTTCACGGGTGTCCGAACGCCCGAATCCGTCGGTGCCAAGCACGACGAAATGTTTGTGAACGAACGGCCGGATCTGGTCGGCAAACATTTTCATGTAGTCCGTTGCCGCCACCACCGGGCCGGTGGCACGGTCGAGGCATTGGCTGACATAGGCTTCACGCGGCTTCTGGTCCGGGTGGAGCATGTTCCAGCGCTCGACACGGAGTCCTTCGCGCCGCAATTCGGTAAAGCTGGGACAGCTCCAGATATCCGCGGCGACGCCGAAATCTTGCTCCAGCAATGTCTGCGCGGAAATAACCTCCCGCAGAATCGTGCCGCTGCCGAGCAGTTGCACCCTCGGTGCTTTCTTGCCGCCCTTGCCGGTACCCAGCTTGCTCTCCGAGAGTTGGTACATCCCCTTGATGATGCCTTCTTCGGCTCCCTTGGGCATGGCCGGATGCTGATAATTTTCGTTCATCAGCGTGAGGTAGTAGAAGACATCCTCCTGCTCCTTGTACATGCGGCGCAGGCCGTCCTGGATGATGACCGCGACTTCGTACGCGAAAGTCGGGTCGTAGGAGATGCAGTTGGGAACTGTCGACGAGATCAGGTGGCTATGGCCGTCCTCGTGCTGCAGGCCCTCGCCGTTGAGCGTCGTGCGCCCCGCTGTCCCGCCGAGCAGGAAGCCGCGCGCGCGCTGGTCGCCGGCGGCCCAGGCAAGGTCGCCGATACGCTGAAAGCCGAACATCGAGTAATAGATATAGAACGGAATCATCGACGCGCCATGCGTCGAATAGGAGGTCGCGGCGGCGATCCAGGAGGACATTGCGCCGGCCTCGTTGATGCCTTCCTGAAGGATCTGCCCGTGCTTGTCCTCTTTGTAGAACATCAACTGATCCGCGTCCTGCGGCGTGTAGAGTTGGCCGACCGAAGACCAGATGCCGAGTTGACGGAACATGCCTTCCATGCCGAAGGTGCGTGACTCGTCAGGAACAATTGGCACGACCCGCTCGCCGATTTTCTTGTCCTTGACGAGGATGCCGAGGATGCGCACGAACGCCATGGTGGTTGAGAATGCGCGTTCGCCCGATTCCTTCAGCAAACCTTCGAACGCCGACAACTGGGGTATTTCCAGCACGTCGCCATTGCGGCGGCGTGTTGGCAGGTAGCCGCCAAGCGCCTCGCGGCGCTTGTGCATGTATTCGAGTTCCGGCGAACCTTCTTCGAAGTTAAGGTAGGGAATTTCTTCGAGCTTCTCGTCAGGGATCGGCAGATTGAAACGGTTTCGAAACGACTTGAGCGAAGTCGTGCCCATTTTCTTCTGCTGATGGGTGATGTTCTGCGCTTCGCCGGCTTCGCCCATGCCGTAACCCTTGATGGTCTTGGCGAGAATGACCGTTGGCTGCCCGGTGTGCTTCGATGCTGCCGCGTAGGCTGCGTAGATCTTGTGCGGATCGTGGCCGCCGCGATTCAGGCGCCAGACATCGTCGTCCGACAGACTCGATACCATGTCGCGCGTTTCCGGATACTTCCCGAAGAAATGCTCGCGCACGTAGGCGCCGTCCTTGGACTTGATGGTCTGGTATTCGCCGTCCACCGTTTCTTCCATCAGTTTTTGCAGCACGCCGTCGGTGTCGCGGGCGAGTAATGGATCCCAGTACGAACCCCATATCAGTTTGATGACGTTCCATCCGGCGCCGCGAAAATCCGATTCCAGTTCCTGGATGATCTTGCCGTTGCCACGCACCGGCCCGTCCAGGCGCTGCAGGTTGCAGTTGACGACGAATATGAGGTTGTCGAGGCGCTCGCTGGAAGCGATGCCGATCGCACCCAATGACTCGGGCTCGTCTGTTTCTCCGTCGCCGAGAAAACACCACACCTTGCGGCCTTCGGTGTTGGCGATGCCGCGATCCTGCAGGTATTTCATGAAGCGCGCCTGATAGATCGCCATGATCGGGCCCAGACCCATCGACACGGTCGGGAATTGCCAGAAATCCGGCATCAGCCAGGGGTGGGGGTAGGACGACAGCCCTTCGCCGTCGACTTCCTGGCGGAAGTTATCCAGTTGTTTTTCGGTCAGCCGTCCCAGCATGAAGGCACGCGCATACACGCCGGGCGCGGAATGACCCTGAACGAACACCAGATCGCCGCCGTGATTTTCCGACGGGGCGTGCCAGAAGTGGTTGTAACCAACGTCGTAGAGCGTGGCGGCCGAGGCGAAACTGGCGATGTGACCGCCCACGTTGGTGTCCTTGTTCGCGCGTAACACCATCGCGGCCGCATTCCAGCGCACGTAGGAGCGGATGCGGTGCTCGAGTTCGTGATCGCCGGGCGATTTTTCCTCTTTCCCGGGCGGGATGGTGTTGATGTAGGCCGTGTTGGCGCTGTAAGGGAGGTAAGCGCCGGATCGGCGCGCTTTCTCGATCAGTTTTTCAAGTATGTAGTGCGCCCGCTCAGGCCCCTCGTGTTTGAGGACACCGTCGAGTGCCTCCAGCCATTCCCTTGTTTCCTGCGGATCGTCGTCCGGTAGCGCAGACATTGTTAAACCCTTTTTGAGGATGACGCGGGTGCAAGCACTGATCGGCGCTCCCGCAATGGGAAAAAATTATAGCATCGGGACGCAGTAATTATGCCTTCCCGGGGCGATTCGGCTGTTCGAAGGCATAAGTCAGATGCCACTGGCATTCATAATATGAAATCCTGCCGGGTGCTGCCGAGGGCTTATTTCGCTTTGGGCGGCACCCGTCCCATCAGGTAGAACTCGTCGTTCGGGCGCATGTCCGTCAGGATCGCCATGCGATTGGACAGCGCGAAAAACCCGGTGATGGCGCCGATATCCCAGATGTCCTCGTCGCTGAAGCCGTGCTGGCGCAATGCTGCCTTGTCGGAATCACCAACAGCCTCGGGGGTGCGTGCCAGTTTGACGGCGAAGTCCAGCATTGCCTTCTGGCGATCGGTAATGTCGGCCCGTGAATGGTGTGTCGCGATCTGATCGGCGATCTGCGGGTTCTTTGCGTAGATGCGCAAGATTGCGCCGTGTGCGACGACGCAGTACAGACAGTGATTCACGCCGCTGGTCGCAACCACGATCATTTCGCGCTCGGCTTTCGTGATCCCCGAGTCGCGCAGCATCAACGCGTCGTGATACGCAAAGAACGCGCGAAACTCGTCGGGACGGTGCGCCAGCGCGAGAAACACGTTCGGAATGAATCCGGCCTTTTCCTGCACGGCGAGCATCATTTCCCGAATGTCCTCGGGCAACTCCTTCAGTTCCGGCACCGGGAAACTGCTGATGGGTTTGTCGCTCATGGTTCTGCTTTCTGTATGGTTAGTCGAACTTGCGTAGATCGTCGATCACCTTGCCGTCATTTGCCAGCGAGCCGGGCGCTACGACGTGGACTTCGCCACGCAGTTTTGTGACGTCCCGTATCGTTCCGGCTATCGCCGGCGCGAGTGTCTCGCCAGCGTCCGCGACCTCGCAGTGCAGGGTCATGCGATCGTTGCTCTGCGCGTCGTGCTCGATGACGAGCCGGGCGCGAACCACTTGCGGATGCCGTCTGGCGATTTCAGCGACCTGGGAGGGGTGCACGAACATGCCCTTGACCTTGGCAGTCTGGTCGGCACGGCCCATCCAGCCCTTGATCCGCATATTGGTCCGCCCGCACGGGCTCTGTCCGGGTAACACCGCCGACAGATCACCCGTTCCGAAACGGATCAACGGATACTCGGTCGACAGGTTGGTGACCACGACCTCACCGACTTCTCCTTCGCTGACGGGGTCATTACTGCCGGGCCTGACGATTTCAAGGATGACCCCTTCATCGACAATCAGACCGGCATCGGGTGCAGATTCATATGCAATCAGGCCGACGTCGGCCGTTCCGTAACACTGGCGCACTTCGATCCCGCGCTCGAGGAGCGTTTTGCGCACCGCTGGCAGCAGCGCTTCGCCGGAAACCAGTGCCTTGCGCAGGCAGGAGACGTCCGCGCCGGTTTCGTCGGCTTTCTCCAGGATGATCTTCAAAAACGAAGGCGTGCCGGCATAGGCGCCAGGGCGCAGGTCGCGAATCGCCTGCACCTGCATTTCGGTCTGGCCGACACCTGCCGGAAATACCGCGCAACCGACGGCTTGCGCGCCGAGGTCGACCATGAACCCGGCAGGCGTGAAATGATAGGAGAAGCAATTGTGCACGACGTCCCCACGCCGGAAGCCCGCCGCCCATAGCGCCCGCCCGAAACGCCAGAAGTCGCCTGTCGCGCCCTGAGGATCGTAAATCGGCCCGGGTGACGCGAAGATTCTGCCCAGGTGTCCGGCCGCAACGGCGGTCATGCCGCCAAACGGCGGGGTTTCCTTCTGGAGCGCGATCAGGTCGGACTTTCGGGTGACGGGAATGTGCGCGAGCGAAGCGCGGTCGCGCACCGCCTTCGCCTCAACGTCTTTCAACAGCCGGCCGAAATACGGGGTCTTGGTTCTGGCGTGTTCGATATGGCCAGGCAGCGTGTCGAGCAATGCCTTTTCACGCTGCTCGGCCGAGCGGGTTTCCAGATCGTCATAGAAATCGGTCATGTCGTTTCAACTGTGAGGTTCGAAAATCGATTGCGCTGGACGGTCAGGCGTTTGCGTCACAGCGGGGAACGCCCGGAACCGGGCGGCGCGCCTTACGCAAGCCAGCGCTTGCGGCGGCGGTAATGCTTCGAATCGCGAAAACTCTTGCGGCCGGAGGTGGATATGCCGAGATAGAATTCCTTGACGTCCTCGTTGCTGGCGAGATCGTTCGCCGGTCCATCCATCACGACACGGCCGTTCTCGAGAATGTAACCGTAGTCGGCGTGACGCAGCGCCACGCTGGTGTTTTGCTCGGCGAGAAGGAAACTGACGTTCTCCTTGCGGTTGAGATCCTCAACGATCGCAAAAATTTCTTCGACGATCTGGGGCGCCAGTCCCATCGACGGTTCGTCAAGCAAGATCATGCGCGGCCGTGCCATCAACGCGCGGCCAACTGCGGTCATCTGCTGTTCTCCGCCCGAAGTGTAACCGGCGAGGCTGCTTCGCCGTTGCTTTAGCCGGGGGAAGTATGAATACACTTTTTCCAGATCAGCAGCGATTTCGGCGCGCGCACCGCCGCGGGTAAATGCTCCGGTGAGCAGATTCTCCTCGACCGTCAGGTGTGCGAAACAGTGCCGGCCCTCCATGACCTGAATCACGCCGCGCTTGACCACCAGTGAAGGATTGAGCTGGTCAATGCGTTCGTCATCGAACACGATCGAGCCTTTGGTGACGTCGCCCCGTTCGGCGCCGAGCAAATTCGAGATCGCCTTGAGAGTGGTCGATTTTCCTGCACCGTTTGCACCCAGCAGCGCAACGATGCTGCCTTCCTCGACGTCAAGGGAAACCCCCTTGAGGACGAGGATGACGTGGTCGTAGATCACCTCGATGTTCTTCACCGACAAAAGGGTCCGGCCCGGCGTGCTCTCTGTCATGACAATCCCGTTATGCTCGATGCGCGTGCGGGCGGATCCGTACAGGCTCCGCCCGGGTGCAAACAATCAACCCTTGCAGCTCGCCCGTTTGATGTTCTTCTCTTTGGCGTAGGCGTCCGCAGCGGCATCCACCATCGGGCGCAATACCGAGTTATCCCCTTCGATCCAGTCGGACACAAATTTCCACTCGCTGCCGGTCCATTGATGGATGCGCGCCCTTCGCGAACCCTCGTGATCGTTGCAGGTGACCTTGAGCGGTTGCATCATGTCGCCGAGTCCGAGTTCCTTGATGCGGGCTGCGGTCACATTCAGGTTCTCGATGCCCCAGCGCACCTGTTCGCCGGTCAGCGACTTGTTGCCGTATTTGCCCTGCGCGGTGCGGATCGCTTCAACGATCAATATCGCGTTGAGCAATCCACGGTTGTAGAGCACGTCACCGACGTTTTCTGCGGGCCCGGCGCCATTTCCCTTGCCATAGACGTATTCAAGAATATCCGTGTGTACCGGTGTTCTTCCGGCCGAGTGCTGCAACGTAATCGCGTTGAAGCCCTTGGCGTTGTCCCCCGCGGGCAGTACATCGGGTTCCGCGCCTGCCCACCACACGCCGAAAATCTTGTCGCGCGGGTACCTGACAGCGGACGCTTCCTTGATCGCCGTTGAGTTCATGATGCCCCAGCCCCAGAGGAACACGAAGTCGGGACGGTTCTGGCGGACCTGCAGCCATGCCGCCTTCTGTTCCACGCCAGGGTGGGTCACCGGGATCTTGATGAGCGTGAAGCCGTGCATGCCGGCACGTTTTTCAAGCAGCGGGATCGGTTCCTTGCCATAAGGCGAATCGTGATAAACCAGCGCGATCTTTTTGCCTTTCAGCTTGTTCAGACCGCCGCTGAGGTTGCCCACGTGCTGTACCAGGATATCGGCAGCAGTCCAGTACGTTCCCAGCAGAGGGAAGTTCCACGGAAACACGGATCCGTCAACAGACTCAGAGCGGCCATAACCCATGGTCACGAGGGGAATCTTGTCACTTGCGACTTTCTCGGTCAGCGCAAAGGTAATTCCGGTCGATAGCGGGTTCACTACGGACGCGCCGGTCGGGCCCTTGCCCTTGAGACGTTCGTAGCATTCAACGCCGCGATCAGTGGCGTATCCGGTTTCGCACTCTTCGAACGTAATCGTGACGCCGTTCATGCCGCCATCGCGCGCGTTCACAAGATTCAGGTAGTCCACGAACCCGTTTGCGAAAGGAATGCCATTTGGCGCATACGGGCCGCTGCGATAAACCAGCAGCGGAATGAACTGTTCGGCGGCAGCATACGCCGCGGGGATCGCGCCAATCGAGCCGGCGACCGCAAGCCCCAGCAACAGCATCTTGAGTTTCAGGAACGTACGCATGGTTCTTCTCCTAAGTGACACAACACCGGTAATACAACACCACCTGTTTTCGGTAGCTTCGACAACGGACCGGGGTCTTTCCCGTTCCGATCAGTACGGAAACGGCCACAATCGCAATTTTTCCTTCGTGATACGCCACAAGCGGGCCAGGCCTTGCGGTTCGACAGCCAGGAAAAACACGATCAGGGCTCCGAATATCATGAACTCGATGTGCGAAATCATGGCCGTTGACAGCTGTATGTCCAGCCACTGCGGCAACTGATTCAGGAACAGCGGCAACACCGTGATGAAGGCCGCACCCAGGAAAGCACCGAGTATCGATCCGAGTCCGCCGATAATGACCATAAACAGAATACTGAACGAACGGTTGACATCGAACGCGAGCGGCTCCCATGAGCCCAGGTGCACGAAACCCCACAGGGCGCCCGCCACACCGATAAAGAATGAACTCACGGCAAAGGCCGAGAGCTTTGCATACATCGGCCGGATGCCTATGATTTCCGCGGCCACGTCCATGTCACGCGTTGCCATCCAGGACCGGCCGATCCGGCCGCGAACGAGGTTTTTTGCAATGATCGCGAACAACACCAGTATCGTCAGGCACAGGAAGTATTTCCGCAGCGGTGATTCGAATTCGAAACCGAACACGCTGATCGGCGGGACGGCGATCGAGCCCGACGGCGTGTAATTGGTAAACCAGCCGATGCGGCTGAATACCCAGTCGATAAAGAACTGCGCAGCAAGTGTTGCCACCGCCAGGTAGAAGCCCTTGATGCGCAAGCTTGGTATCCCGAACAATATGCCGACCAGGGTCGCGACGCCGCCCGCGAGCACGAACGCAATCAAGGGGTTCAGTCCGGGTATGCGTATCCAGAAGTTATAGGCGGCGTAGGCACCCACTGCCATGAACGCGCCCGTTCCGAGAGACAACTGGCCGCAGTAACCCACCAGGAGATTGAGACCCAGAGCGGCCAGCGCCATGATCAGAAACGGAATGAAAATCGCGCGAAACAGGTACTCGTTGGACAACAGCGGGATGGCGACGAAGCCAATGAGAAGCCAGATGCCGATAAATATGCGGTCCTGCGTAATCGGGAACACCGCCTGGTCGGCGGCGTAACTGGTCTTGAACTGTCCTGCTTCGCGATAGAACATGATTCGTTAACGTTCCGGATGTTGAATGGTTGCCACTCGCATGGTGCTTTGTTGCATACAGGGACGGTTCGTCATACCCGGTCGATGTGCTTTTCGCCGAACAGGCCTTGTGGCCGGAACAGCAGGAAGAACAGCGCCAGCACGTAAGCAAACCAGTTCTCGATGCCGCCGCCGATGTATGGCCCCAGGTAAACCTCTGAAAGTTTTTCACCTGCACCGATGATCAGGCCGCCGACAATGGCACCGAGCACGGACTCGAATCCACCGAGAATCAGCACCGGCAGCGCTTTGAGCGCGATCAGTGACAACGAGAACTGCACGCCCAGTTTCGAACCCCAGATAATCCCCGCAACCAACGCAACCAGGCCGGCGACGGTCCACACGATGATCCATATGTAGTTGAGCGGGATGCCGACTGACTGGGCAGCCTGGTGATCGTCGGCAACGGCGCGCAAGGCGCGGCCTATACGCGTACGCTGAAAAAACAGAGCCAGCACGGCAACCAGCACGCCGGCAACGAGCGCGGCGACCATGTCTTCGGTCGACAGCAGCACACCGCCCTCGAATATCGATTCGAACAGCAGGACCGGGTCCTTGGGAATGCCGACATCCAGCGTATAGATGTCGCTGCCCCAGATAGCCTGGCCAAATCCGTCGAGAAAATAGGCGATCCCGAGCGTCGCCATGAACAGGCTGATGCCGGGCTGGTTGACCAGCGGCCGCAACACCAGCCGCTCGACGACAATTGCCAGCACGATCATGATTGCGATGGTGATCGCCAGCGCCAGCAGCATGGGCGCGAAGGTGTCTTTCAGGATGTCGAGCAGGCGCACGAAACTCAGCGCGGCGAACAGCACCATCGCACCCTGTGCGAAATTGAATACCCCGGAGGCTTTGAAAATCAGCACGAAGCCGAGCGCAACCAGCGAGTACAGCACGCCCGCCATCAGTCCGCCGACAAGAACTTCGATAAAGAAACCCATATCTGGTGAAACACAACATGCGCCGGCTGCGAGAATCCCTGTTGCTGCTGCCGGTCAAGCCCCGGTCATGTCGTGTAGTGCCTCCCTGTTGTTGTTTCGCCCGGTTGCCCCGTGTCTGGTTCAGTGCGCAACGCCCAGATAGGCGTCGATCACTTCCTGATTGCTGCGAATCTCGTCCGGCGTTCCGTCGCCGATCTTTCTGCCGTAATCGAGCACCACGACGCGATCGGACAAATCCATCACCACGCCCATGTCGTGTTCGATCAGCACAATCGTTGTGCCGAATTCGTCGTTGATATCGAGAATGAAGCGGCTCATGTCCTCTTTTTCCTCGATGTTCATGCCTGCCATCGGTTCGTCAAGCAGCAGCAATTCCGGTTCGGCGGCCAGCGCGCGGCCCAGTTCGACGCGCTTTTGCAGGCCGTAGGGCAGGCGCCCGACCGGCGTTTTGCGAATCGACTCAATCTGCAGGAAGTCGATGATCTCCTCGACCTTGCGGCGGTGCCGGATTTCCTCATTGCGCGCCTTGCCGAGGTAAATGCACTGCCAGAAAAAGCCGGCGTGCATCTTCAGGGTCCGTCCGGTCATGATGTTGTCGAGCACGCTCATGCCCTTGAACAGCGCGATGTTCTGGAACGTACGTGCGATACCCTGACGGGCGGCCTCGTGCGGGCGCATCTGCGAGCGCGTCGCGCCCTTGTAGGTCACGCTGCCGCTGCTGGGGTGATACACGCCGTTGATGACATTGAGCAGCGAGCTTTTGCCTGCGCCGTTCGGGCCTATGATCGCGAGGATCTCGTGCTCACGCACGTGCAGGCTGATGTCGGTCAGCGCCTTGACGCCGCCAAAAGACAACGAAATGCTGTCCATGCTCAGGACCGGTTCGCCGAGCGATCGCACCGCCGTCATCACGCAGCCTTTCTCTGTTCGGCCGCCTCAACCAGCGCGACATCCCGGATCTTGACGTCGGCCCTGATCACGCCGCTGCGGCCGTCTTCGAACTTGACCTGGGTCTCAATTTCGCAGTGATCGGCACCGCTGAACAGGGCCGTCACCAGCGGTTGGTATTTTTCCGCCACGAAGTTGCGACGCACCTTGCGGGTGCGCGTGAGCTCATCGTCATCGGCGTCCAGCTCCTTGTGCAGAATCAGGAAACGCCGGATTTGCGAGCCCGAAAGGCTGGCTTCCTGCGCAAGATCCTCGTTGACCTTGTCAACGCATTCCCGCAGCAGTGAATAGACTTCATCCTTTTGCGCAAGGTCGACGTAACCGGCATAGGGCAATCCGTTGCGCTCGGCCCAGTTGCCGACTGCCTGCATCTCGATGTTCAGAAAGGCGCAGACCATGTCGCGGCCATCGCCAAAACAGACTGCTTCCTTGACGAACGGGAAGAACTTCAGCTTGTTCTCGAGAAACTGCGGCGCGAACATGGTGCCGTCGTTGAGGTTGCCGACGTCCTTGGCGCGGTCGATGATTTTCAGGTGGCCGTCGTTGTCAAAAAAGCCGGCGTCGCCGGTCTTGAAATAACCATCGGCCGTGAGCGTTTCGGCACTGGCCTCCGGGCTCTTGTAGTACTCCTTGAGCATGCCCGGACTCTTGACGAGGATTTCACCCTTGTCGGCGATCTTTATTTCGACACCCGGCAATGGCTTGCCGACGGTGTCCAGTCTTGATTCGCCGTTGGGCTGCTTGCACACGTAGGCCGCCGTCTCGGTTTGCCCATAGAGCTGTTTCAGGTTGATGCCCAGCGATCGATAGAAACGGTACAGATCGGGGCCGATCGCCGCACCGCCGGTATACGCGACCCGAATGCGGCTCATGCCGAGGTTGTTGCGCAACGGCCCGTAAATCAGCGCGTCGCCGACCGCGTACAGAATCCGGTCGAACAGCGACACCGGCTTGCCGTCCATGATTTGCGGTCCGCAGCGTTTTGCCACCGCCATGAACGCATCGAACAGCCAGCGTTTGAACCGGCTCGCGTCCTCCATGCGAATCATCACCTGGGTGAGCAGGTTCTCGAACACACGAGGCGGCGCGAAGTAATACGTCGGCCCGATTTCACGCAGGTCGGTCATCACCGTTTCGGACGACTCCGGGCAATTTACCGTGAAGCCGGCCACCAGCGCCTGGCTGTAGGAAAACAGGTGGTCGCCGACCCAGGCCATTGGCAGATAGGAAAGCACTTCATCGCTGTCGTTGAACCCATCGAAGCTGACGTCGCCGCGAGAGGCTTCGATAAAGGCGCGGTGCGTCAGGCAAACGCCCTTCGGCTTGCTGGTGGTGCCCGATGTGTAGAGGATTACCGAAACATCGTCCGGTTTGCCTTGCCCGACTTGCGCGGGATAGAAGTCCGGATGCGCTTCGTCGTATTCGCGCCCGACATCGCGCAGTTCGCTGTAGGGAAGCAACTGTGGTTGCGTGTAATGACGCATGCCGCGCGGATCATCGTAAATGATCAGTTTCAGGCGCGGGCATTGCGGCAGCAGTTCGAGCAGTTTGTCGACCTGCTCCTGGTCCTCGACGATGGCGACCTCGATTTCGGCGTTTTCCAGGACGTATTGCATTTCCTGTGAAATGGCATCCTGGTAGAGCGGTACCGGCACGGCGCCGATGCTTTGCGCGGCGGCGAACGACCAGTACAGCCGCGGCCGATTGTCGCCGATGATGGCGATGTTCATGCCCCGCGTTAAGCCACGCGAGGCAAGTCCGCATGCCAGCCAGCGAACCTCGTCAGCGCTTTCTTTCCAGGTCCAGCTCTGCCAGATACCGAGGTCTTTCTCACGCATGGCCACTTTTTCGCCGCGCACGCGTGCATTCTCAAGCAATAGCTTGGGGAAGGTCTCGGTCGTAACCGTACCGACGGCGGTTTGCGTCAAAGGGTCTCCTCCTGCGTCTGCATAGTGCGCTGTATCGTCTACTGTTTGGCCATTTCCGGTCCGGCCAGGGCGCTTCAATGCAACATCTTCTTGTACGGTGGCAATCTTACACTGAGACGGGCGCCTTGCGGTCGCGTCTTCCCGAATCAGGCAAAACGGCCAGACGGCCTTCGGAGAAGGGACGTGCAGCAACTTTCCTGTTTGCGCTACGGGCACTTTCCCGCGCTTCGGCGCGGGTTTCGGCACCAGAACGTCGTTATCGGCCGAAGCCGGTCATTGCAGCGGCGTTGATCAGGTTCGGGATTGGCATTGCTGTGCGCTTCGTCGTTCTCCGGCGATGGGCACCGCCCGGCACTTCTCCAACCGGTGAAGCCTGTTCGATGCAGTATGCTGTGCGCTGCGCGGGCTCGCCGGCTTGCGAGACAGAACGATCATGACAACCGACAGCAACACGCCTGACCCCCGGTCCGCAACGCACGGCATCGATTCGGCCTATGCGTGGGCGCGCCTGGCCGTGACCGTGCTGTTGTCCACCATCGGTGGCGTGGGCATGTGGTCGGTGGTGGTAGTGCTGCCGGCAGTGCAAGGCGAGTTCGGCATTGCCCGGGCGGATGCCTCCCTGCCCTACACCATGACCATGATCGGTTTCGGGCTGGGTGGCGTCATGATGGGCCGGCTGGCCGATCGCTTCGGCATCGTCATACCGGTGGTGCTCGGCGCCAGCCTGCTCAGCGTTGGTTATGCATTATCCGCGTGGGCGGACGGCATTTACCAGTTCACCCTGATTCAGGGCCTGCTGATCGGTGTGGGCACGTCGACCACCTTCGCGCCGCTGATGGCCGACACGTCGTTGTGGTTCATGAAGCGCCGTGGCGCTGCCGTGGGCATTATTGCCAGCGGCAATTACCTCGCCGGAGCGGTGTGGCCGCCGGTCGTGCAGCACTTCGTGCAGCTGGCCGGCTGGCGCGAGACGCACATCGGCATCGCCTTGTTCTGCATCGCGACCATGCTGCCGCTGGCGATGTTGCTGCGGCGGCGCGCGCCCAGCGTGGCGCCGGCAGCGGCGATGGCATTCGGCGGATCACTGCCGTTTCGGCCGCTCGGGCTTTCGCCCGGGACGCTGCAGATGCTGCTGGCCATTGCGGCGATCAGCTGTTGCGTGGCGATGGCCATGCCGCAGGTGCATCTGGTCGCCTACTGCAGCGATCTCGGTTACGGCGCGGCGCGCGGGGCTGAAATGCTGTCGCTGTTGCTCGCCTGCGGCATCATCAGCCGCCTGACGTTCGGCTGGATATCCGACCACATCGGCGGACTGCGCACGCTGATGCTTGGCTCCTTCCTGCAGGCGTTCGCGCTGAGTCTGTACCTGATTTTCGACGGTATCGTTTCGCTGTATCTGGTCTCCGCACTGTTCGGACTGTTTCAGGGCGGCATCGTGCCGTCCTATGCGATTATTGTCAGAGAGTATTTTTCACCCCGCGAAGCCGGACGGCGCGTCGGTGTCGTGATGATGGCGTCGCTGTTCGGCATGGCCTTTGGCGGCTGGATGTCCGGGGTGATCTACGATGCCACGGCTTCCTATCAGATCGCTTTCGTTCACGGGATCATCTGGAATCTGGTCAATCTTTCGATTGCCGGCTGGCTGTTGCGTCGATCCTGGAAGCGGTTGGCTCCGGCTGCCGCCTGATTTGCCGGTGTCAGGGCTGACGATGGCGGCGCGCTTGCAAGAGCCGGGCGAGACGCCGCATGCGCTGATCCGATATGCCGTGCTGCTCCAGGCTGATGGCGGTCTGCAGCAGGTACTCGGCGCACGACCCATAATGTCCATGCGCGCCGAGCGCCGTTGCCACGATGTCCTCGTCGTTCAAGCGGCCGGTGTAACCGGGGGTAGTGCGATCGATGACGAATGTGAGTGCCTTGACGACGCCGGAATCGGTGTGTGCATCGACCCAGCGCGGCAGATAGGCCGCAGCAATCATTTCCCGGCGCCACAGCAGTTTGAACTCCTCTGCCACGTGCTCGGCATGCAGCCGGTAAGCGACGCCGCCGCACGATCCGCCGCGATCGAGCGCCAGCACCAGGCCCGGCCGTTCCGGCGAGCCGCGATTGATCTTCGACCACAGGTAGAAGCCACGATGATAGCCACGCACTTTCGCCAGCCGGCGTTCGGCAAAGCGCATCAGCGGGTTCCAGATCAGCGAGCCGTAGCCGAACACCCAGACGGGGTCATTGTTGTCGCGTTGTGCCAGCGACTCGCTCAATGAGCGTTCCAGCTCAGCGTCCGACAGCAACATGCCGCCATGGCCGGCATTGCGCACGGCGGTGCGAATGCCGTCGCACTCCAGTGTCGATCGACTTACGGGGTGTTTCACTCTGTTCGCCAGCGGATTGGTTTTAACGAAACGTCCGGTTTAATGACATGATGCCACCGGGCGACGCACTGATGAAAGCAAACTCGAACAAGTTCTGGCCATGCGGCCACTGACACTCAAACCGTGGCGGGAAAATCACGGCGGTGACGCCTGCACAGTGACGGCCGGTATCCGTTTGGGGCAGGATGGCCTGTACCGGTTTTGTTTTCGCGTTCTTGGCGCGGTTGGCGCATTTCGCGTTCCCGGGCCGGCCGAACCGGCGCGCCGCGACGGGTTGTGGCAGCACACCTGTTTCGAAGTCTTCGTGATGTGCGCGGACGGCAGTTATTGCGAGTTCAACTTTTCTCCCTCGACGCAATGGGCAGCCTACCGGTTCGACGGGTATCGTCGCGCAATGACCGGATTGCCGATGGACAACGCGCCCGATATCCAGACCACCGCTACGCCGGACAGTCTCGTGCTCGAGGCGAGCGTCGGCTTGCACGGCCTGGTCAACAACCAACGCGCCGCGCGAAATCGCGTCGCAATCGCTGCGGTCATGGAACGCGCGGATGGCCGGCTCGATTACTGGGCGCTCGCCCATCCAGCGGACAAGCCCGATTTCCATCACCCGGATGGCTTTATCGCCACGCTGCCGGATAATGGCGGCTGACGAACGGAACAGGGTCACGGAATGCAGTTCGGACTGGATCGATTACTGGCGGACGATTCGTTACGCAAGCCGCTTGCGGGAAGACGCGTCGCTCTGCTCGCCCACCCGGCGTCGGTCACGCGGGAACTCACACACGCGCTCGATGCGCTGGCGGTGTTGCCCGATGTCAATGTGACGGCGGCGTTCGGTCCGCAACACGGCCTGCGCGGCGACAAGCAGGACAACATGATCGAATCGCCGGATTACTCCGACCCGCAGCACGGTATCCCGGTGTTCAGCCTGTACGGAAAAGTGCGCCGGCCCACGGCAGCGATGATGGACAGCTTCGATGTATTGCTGGTCGATCTGCAGGATCTGGGCTGCCGCATCTATACGTTTATTACGACACTGCGCTATGTGCTCGAGGAAGCCGCCCTCGGCGGGAAAAGCGTGTGGGTACTCGACCGGCCCAATCCCGCCGGCCGACCGGTGGAGGGTCTGACGCTGCGCGCGGGTTGGGAAAGTTTCGTCGGCGCAGGTGCGCTGCCGATGCGCCACGGCCTGACGCTGGGAGAGCTGGCGCGCTGGTTCGTCGCGACACTTCGGCTCGATGTGGATTTGCAGATTATCGAAATGCGCGGTTGGCAACCCGGACAGTCACCCGGTTACGGCTGGCCGACGGAGCAGCGCACCTGGATCAATCCCAGCCCGAACGCGCCGAATCTGACGATGGCACGTTGCTACCCCGGCACCGTCATGCTGGAGGGCACCACGTTATCGGAGGGGCGCGGTACCACCAGGCCGCTGGAGCTGTTTGGCGCGCCGGACCTGGATGCGGCGCAACTGCTGGCCCAGATGCGCGCGCTTGCCCCGCAATGGATGCAGGGGTGCGCGCTGCGTCCGTGCTGGTTCGAGCCGACGTTTCACAAGCACACCGGCAAGTTGTGCGCGGGGGTGCAGATTCACGTCGAGGACAGCGCGTATTACGACCACGAAACGTTTCGTCCCTGGCGCCTGCAGGCGTTGGCGTTCAAGGCCCTGCGCCGCTTGCATCCCGACTACGAACTGTGGCGTGACTTTGCCTATGAATACGAGCGGCAACGTCTGGCGATCGATCTGATCAACGGCAGCGAACTGTTGCGACAGTGGGTCGACGATCCGGCCGCGGGTGCCGGCGATCTGGAAGCGCTTGCTGGTGCCGATGAGCAATCGTGGCGCAAGGAGCGCGAAGCGTTCCTGCTGTACTCCTGAAATTGGTTGGCGTCTCAAATAGAACTTTCGCAATCACCTCCCGGGCCGATGCGAAACCAGGGCCTGTTAACACCTATGTGATCGACGCGTTGCTCCCCAAGATGGGGCCAGGCAAGGCGCGAGGAGCGCAGTTTGGTTTTTCCAAATAAGCGACGAGCAACACGGCATGGCCCCATCCTGGGGGCAACCCGAAGGGCCGGGGCCGCTTTGGTGCGATCCGGCGTTGCAGCTCGCTCGTGTGGAATGACCGCTTCGCGCTCGCTGCGCCTTGTCTTGCGCCGAAGCGGACATCGGCGCGTCGATCACATAGGTGTTAACAGGCCCTAGACAGGAACTGATGGTGCCGGACGCCTTGCTGGAACTGTGGTCGCGATACGAGAACGTGCTGTGGATTTTTGCGCTCGTATCGATCGCCACGCTCGTGATCTCGGCTTTCCTCGTGCCTTGCCTGATTGTCATATTGCCGGCGGATTTCTATGCCGAGGGAAATTCGCGACACGTGTTCCAGAGCAGGCCGCTGCTGCGCGCGCTGTTCCTGCTGGTCAAGAACGCGATTGGCGCACTGTTGTTCATCGCCGGTTTGCTGATGATCTTTCTGCCCGGCCAGGGGATTCTGACGATGGTCGCGGGTCTCGCGATGCTGAATTTTCCCGGCAAGCGAAAGCTCGAAATGCGGTTCTTGCATCTGCCCCGGGTGTTGAGCAGCATCAACTGGTTGCGGGTCAAGGCCGGGCGCGAACCATTGTCGTTCTGAAATATCCCGACGCTGGTTCCTTGTCGCCGCTTGCTGCCGAGGCGGCGAAAACCGCCAGTTGCGTTAACACCGGGCGCCAACGGTTGATTGACGAGTGGCAGGTACGCCGATAGATTGTTCTCGATCACGCGGGCAAGCGGTGAGCGAAACGTTCGCTGTTTCCACGGGGACGGGATACAACAACAGACAATCTGAGGAGGAGTGACCAATGGCAAGCCATGCAACGGGTGACGGCGGCATTCCGCCGCGCGATGCGAAAAAGCGCGGCCTGACGCGCATCATGACGCTCGGGGGCGCCTACGGCACCCGCAATTACACCATCAAGGATTTGCGCGACCAGAAAGGAAAACGGGTTCTGGTCGAGACGCTGCCGTTCTCGCCGGAAGAAGCGGCAGCAGCAGAGGAAGCGGGCATCGACACCATGAAAGTGCGCTTCGACCCGACGCAGCCGCATCTTGCCAAGGCGGTACGCGATGCCGCGCCGCATACCTTCATGTCTTTCTCGGTTCCTCTCGTGGCGGCAGCAAGTGAAACCGAGGCAGTACGCCTTGCCTACAAGGCGATGGAACTCGGGGCCGACGCCATCATGTGCCAGTGGTCACCGCGCTTTATCAGTGCCGCTGCCGAAGCGGGGGTGCCAGTGCAGGGGCATGCCGGGCTGGTTCCGCGCAAGAGCACGTGGACTGGCGGACTGCGTGCGGTTGGCAAAACCATCGAAGAGGCGCTGTGGGTTTACCGTGAGATCAAGACGCTGGAAGACGCCGGCGCCTGGGCCGTTGAAGTCGAAGTGATTCCGGCACCGCTGCTGGTGGAGATCAGCAAGCGCACCAGTCTGCTCACTTCGTCGATCGGCGGCGGTGGCGGCGGCGATATCCAGTTTCTGTTTGCCGAAGACATTCTCGGCAACAACCCGCCGCCGTATCCGCGGCACTCAAAGCAATATCGCAGCATCTACAAGCTGAAAGAACAAATGCAGGCCGAGCGCGTGGCCGGTTTCAGGGAGTTTGCCGAGGACGTGCGTTCCGGAAAGTTTCCCGGTCCGGAGCACGTGATCAATGCGCCGGACGGCTTGATCGACGATTTTCTCAAACTGGCCGATACGGAAGACTGACCGTTCATCATGCGCAAACTCGCACTGCACTGGCAGATACTGATCGCAATCGTACTCGCCGGCGTGGTCGGCTCGATCGTCAAGCACTACACCACCGACACCGTCACGCCTACGCTGCTGGGCGTGAGCTTCGTTTCGATGTTCCAGTACGTCGGCGAAATCTTCCTCAACGCGCTGAAGATGATCATCGTGCCGTTGATATTCTCATCGATTGTCGTCGGGGTCGCAGGCATCGGCTCGGGGGGCAATATCGGCGCTCTGGGCACGCGCACGCTGCTGTTCTACGCGGTGACGACGCTTACGGCGATCCTGGTTGGCTTGCTCTTCATCAACGCGATCGCGCCCGGTTACGTGGACGGCGAGCCTGCCGGGGAAATCCTCGCCCTCGATACCCCGGTCGAGGACATCCAGTCCCGCGTTGAAGGCAAGGGCACCGGCGACGTTGCCGAGATTTTCATCCGCATGGTGCCGGCCAACATCGTCATGGCGGCGGCCGAGGGCCAGATGCTTGGCCTGATTTTTTTCGCGATTCTGTTCGGTTACTTCATGACGCATCTCGGTCACGAAATAGCCGATCCGCTGTTCCGTTTCTTTGACGGTCTGTTCCACGTCATGATGAAAATGACCGAGTGGATCATGAAGTTCGCACCGATCGGCGTGTTTGGTCTGATCGCCGCGGTTGTTGCCAGAACCGGATTCGGCGCGGCGAGGCCGCTTGCGGTTTTTGCGCTGACAGTCGTTCTGGCGCTCGCGGTTCATGCCTTCATCATTCTGCCGCTGCTGCTGCGCTTCGTTGGCCGCGTCAAGCCGTATGCAACGGTGCGGGCCATGTCACCGGCATTGCTGACCGCGTTTTCCACCTCATCGTCTTCGGCCACCTTGCCGGTAACGATGGACAGCCTTGAACAGAACGTCGGCGTATCCAACAACGTATCGAGTTTTGTTTTGCCGCTGGGCGCGACCGTGAACATGAACGGCACTGCGTTGTATGAATGCGCCGCCGCGATGTTTCTCGCCCAGGCCTACGGACTCGAACTGAGCTTCGGTGTCCAGTTCAGCATCGTCATGATCGCGCTGCTGACATCGATCGGCGTCGCCGGCGTGCCGTCGGCTTCGCTGGTGGCGATTGCCATCATTCTCAATGCGATCGGCTTGCCGGTCGAAGCAATCGGCGTGCTGATGGTGTTCGACCGCGTCCTCGACATGTGCCGCACCAGCGTGAATATCTGGGGCGATGCCTGTTGCGCAACGATTGTGGCAAAGTTGAGAGGCGAGAAGACCAAGGTCGACATCTGACAGGCGCGTGACTGACGACGGGCGGCCTGATCGCCGGGAAACATGCTCGTTGGGTTGATTTCGCTCGTGGCGGGCGAATGCGAAACTGCCGGAAGCTGGGCGACGCGGGGGGCGCCGTTTTTTGTGCTTGGTTGCCAAGGCTTGCGCGCCAGCTCTGGCGCCTGTAATTCGTTCATCCATGAAGAAACAAGCCACGCCACGGCCTGTGTTCAGGAGTACTAAACGTGTCGCGTTCAATGAGTTGTAGTGCGTTTGTGATTTTGATGGGCGTTCTCGCCCTGGTTGGCGGATGCGGGCATGACTCTGCGCAAACCGGCACACCCTTGAGCGCCGAGGATTCGGACCCCCGAAAGCTCGAATGGATGACGGGTTTCCCGCCGCCATCGGACAAGCTGATCATGCAGCCCGAGTCTGATTACTTCAGCTTCCCCAAGCTGCGCTGGACGGTATGTCATATCCGGGAACTGCTGCCGACAAAGCAGGTAAGTCGCGGCATTGGCGCCCCGGTACCACTGACCTACGCGATCGACGACGGTATTGATGCCGTGCGCTTCACGCCGCTTGGCAGTGACGACGAGATGACATGGAAGCAATCACTTGCGGCCAACTACACCGATGGCATGCTCATTATTCACAAGGGCAGGGTCGTTTACGAAAAGTACTTTGGTTGTCTTGATGAGACGGGCAAGCATGCTGCGATGTCGATGACCAAATCCCTGACGGGATTGCTGGCCGAGATACTCGTTGCGGAAGGGCGGCTTGACGACACGGTCAAAGTGGCTGCGATCATCCCGGAACTCTCCCGCAGCGCGTTTGGCAGCGCGACAGTGCGGCAAGTGATGGATATGACAACAGCGCTTGACTACAGCGAAGACTACTCCGATCCCGAGGCCGACATATGGGTCTATTCGGCTGCCGCAAGCCCGTTACCGAAACCAAGGGAATATGAAGGGCCCAACGGTTACTTCGAGTATCTCCAGACGGTCATGCAAGACGGGGTTCATGGAGAGGCTTTTGGTTACAAGACCATCAACACGGACGCTCTCGGATGGATCTTGTCGCGGGTCACGGGCGAGAATCTCGCAACGCTGCTGTCCGAGCGCATCTGGCGCAGGATGGGCGCGGAGCAGGACGGGTACATGACCATCGATAGCAAGGGCACCCCGTTTGCGGGCGGTGGACTCAGTGCCGGTCTGCGAGATCTGGGACGAATCGGTTTGCTGATGCTGAACGGCGGAGAGATAAACGGGCAGAGGCTGTTCCCGCAAGAGGTCGTGGAACGCATTCGGGCCGGCGGCGACAAGGCGACGTTTGCGAAGGCGGGGTACAAAACGCTTGAAGGGGGCAGTTATCGCAGCATGTGGTGGGTCTTTCACAACGAGCATGGCGCTTTCGCCGCGCGCGGCGTGCATGGACAAACCATCTATGTGGACCCGACTGCCGATATGGTTATCGTGCGTTTTTCATCTTTTCCCACAGCAAAGAACGCGAAGATCGATCCGACCTCACTGCCCGCCTATCAAGCCGTTGCCAGGTATTTGATGCGCCAGTGATTCGAGGACAATATTGCGCGGACAAGCCATTTCACCGAGTTTTAACCCGGGGCGATAATCGCATGCGGCCTTTTCTATTGACGGTCGGGTTGCTTGCGTTGAGCAATGTTTTCATGACGTTCGCCTGGTACGCGCACCTGAAGGAGCTGAGTCACAAACCCTGGGTAATCGCTGCTCTCGTCAGTTGGGGCATCGCTTTTTTCGAGTACATGCTTCAGGTACCGGGAAACCGCATCGGATTCTCGGTAATGTCGGTTGGTCAACTGAAGATCTTGCAGGAGATCATTACGTTGACGGTGTTTGTGCCGTTTGCGATCTTCTATCTTCGAGAACCTCTTAAACTGGACTATCTTTGGGCCGGCCTTTGCCTGGTCGGCGCCGTGTATTTCATCTTCAGAAGCAAGTGGGCAGGTGTCTGACAGGGACGCGGTAATCGCGGATAAACGCCGTTGTAGACCGTGTCTTGTCCGCGTTACGTAACTTCGAAAGTCGAGTCTGCGCCGGGATGATTCCTGGCAGACGAAGGAAGCCGCCACCGGCGTGAGCCGGTGGCGGTTAATCAGGCTGCTCTTGGCAAGCGCGGATTGTTTGAGGGACCGTCGTTGTCAGCAGGCGAGGCAAGGGGGACGATACTCACCGATGACAATTCGGTCACGGCGCTTCCTTGTGCGAGCGCAGCCGCGTACTCTGCGAGCCGGCGACGCGGCGCCAGTTTCAGAAGGATCAGGTAGTAGGCGGTCAATGTCGCTGCCAGCAGGGCGACTTCCCTGACCCCTATGGCCACCTCATTAATGGATGCAAAGAAGCGGACGGCAAAGCACAGGCCAAAGGCGATCAGACCGGTGATCAGCACGGTCGAAAGTTCGGCGACCGTCCCGTCCGACACCCAGCCGGATCGATTGGGCCATCGATCGGCGAGCAGAAGCACATAGAAGAGAACCACCGCCAGGCCCAACAGGGCAACAGAGTAAACGATATCCATAGACAGCCTCCGGGACTTCAATCCCAAAAAACCGCGAAACTCGCTTGCCCGGACTCGATGATTCCGATCCGTACGGCACTGCGCCCCACCGCGGTTGGTGCGGCGCAGTGCACCGGCTCACTTGAGGGGTTAGGCGATTCCACCTGACGTGGACGGGCTTTGGGGAGCGCTTGCAGGCCGCAGGTCTGCGGTTGTCTGCAGCAAGCCCCTTGGGGCTGCGGGGGGTCGGACGACGGCCCCCATTCGCCCTCCTCGGCGGGAGGACGGTTGCGAAACGTGCCGCGACTGATGCGTGCTTCCAGATCAGGTCATGGCGCCCCTTTTCTGGCGAACCACCACAGGCAACGGCGGACGCGAATATTAGCATTTTCCATTTCTTTGCAATAGTGATCGCGCGTTACCTCCTGGTTTGGGCCGGACCCGCTAACATACTGCCGGATTCGCCTGCACAGGGTCGGCGTCCTGCACCGGAAGGGTTGCTTATGGAGAAAGATCTCAATCTGGTCCTTACCGAAATCGTAGACGAACTACGGCCAAAAATTGGAGGAGGTACGGTCGCCAAGTACATACCCGCGCTGGCGAAGGCCGATCCGAAGAAGTTTGGAATTGCAGTCACGGCGCTCGACGGCGAAGTCTTCAGTGCAGGTGATGCCGGCGAGCGCTTTACCATCCAGAGTATCTCCAAGGTCTTCACGCTGACTTTGGCGCTCGCCCAGGCGGGAAGCAAGCTGTGGGACAGGGTCGGGCGCGAGCCGACGGGTTCTGCCTTCAATTCGCTGGTCCAGCTCGAATACGAGCACGGCATCCCCCGCAACCCGCTAATCAATGCGGGTGCCATCGTCGTCACGGACATCATCGTCTCGAACTGCGTGAGCGGGGATCCAATCGGCGAGATTGTCAGTTTCCTGCGCACGCGCACGGGCAGTAACGAAGTTACGGTTGACCCGGAGGTGGCGCGTTCCGAGAGAGAGACCGGGTACCGGAATGTCGCGATGGCCAACTTCATGAAGTCGTTCGGAAACCTCAAGAGCGACGTTGAGATCGTGCTCGAAACCTACTTCAGCCAGTGCGCAATCGCAATGAATTGCCTGGAGCTGTCGCGCGCCATGCTCTATCTTGCCGGCGACGGACGTGATCCGGTTAACGGTGAAAAAATCGTTAGTCCGCAGCGCGCCAAACGCATCAACTCGCTGATGCTTACCTGCGGGCACTACGACGCCTCGGGAGATTTCGCCTTCCGCGTCGGACTACCGGCCAAGAGCGGAGTCGCGGGAGGCATTGCCGCTGTCGTGCCTCATCACCTCGCCGTCGCAGTCTGGTCGCCTGGCCTCAACGCACAGGGCAATTCGCTCGTCGGCACGATGGCGCTCGAGAAGTTCGCCGAGAAGACCGGGTATTCAGTATTCTAGGGCGCCGAAGCGGACTCGAGGGCTTGCAAGCGAAGTGGCAGTATCCGCCGGCCTGCCTTTCACCGTCATCCTGCTGGTTGGGCGCTATGCCATTGTCAAGGGGTTGATGGACGAGCCGCGCCCGAGCTGACCTGGCGTTTGGCGATTGATGTGTGTTGAGGCAGATCACGTTTCACAGGCGTACGGTGGTGATACTTGCATCTTCAACAGGGTGCTTGTGACTGAATAGATGTGGCCCGGCTGACAGCGGTGTGATACAAGCGTTTTGAGCGGCCCCACGATTTTTGCGGGGTTTGCTGCGTTGGGCACGGCCTGCTGTTCTCGATCGTCTTTCAGGCGGCGGCTTTTTTTCACACGAAGGGAGTCTGTTTGATGTTTCAGGCACAATAATCATCTCTTCGATGATGAATGCTGGAAGCAGGGGGAGAAACCATGCATCGCGCCCACCAGGACGATAACGTCTTTGCCGGGATGATCGCCGCGATCGTTCTCGGCGTGCTGGTGGGCGGCTGTTCGACCGTGGGCCCGAGTGCCATCAGTAGCGGCCGCCTGACCTATAACGAAGCCATTGTGGCGACCGACAATCAGCAGATGCTGATGCTGGCCGTGCACACCCGGTACGAGGAAAGAGGCAGCTTGCTGGCGGTTTCCAGCGTTACGGCAAACGTGAGCGTGACCACAAGGGCCAGTATCGAAGTCGGCGTCGGTAGCGAAGAGAACTTCGCCGGCAATCTGGTTCCCTTCGGCGCCGGCGTCATCTACGAAGAAAATCCAACCATTTCCTATTTGCCCGTCGGCGGCGAAAAATATGTGCGCCAGTTGTTTTCCCCTGTACCCATCGCGGTGCTGGCGGAACTTGTTAGCAGAATAGTCTATCCCACCAGTGTTTACATAGCCCTTGTGTCGAGCGTGAACGGAATTCACAACCCGGATTTTCTGACAGGTGATATGGAAGCCGATCCGCGGTTCGCGCGGTTCGTCACGCTGATGGAGACGCTGACTCAGGCCCATCGCCTCCACTGGGTCGAAGCGCCGGAAGCAGCCAATTCACTCTCGATCTTCATTGATCGATCGTCGCCGGGCTTCGAGACCGAGATCAGTGAACTTCTCGGCCTGTTGGGACTGCCTGCGGCGGCCCAGGACGCGCAATCGGTCGTGCTGCCCGTTGCGCTGGCACTTCACGGCCGGAAATCTGACGGAATCGGAATTACGACCCGATCAGTTTGGGAGTTGATGGAGATGCTGGCGGCCGCGATCGATGTGCCGAACGAAGACTTGAAGAACGGTGTTGCCGCAACCTACCCGAGACCGGGACCCGCGGGGCGTGACGTTCGAGTCCGGGTTTCCGACAAGAGACCTGATAACGCCTACGTGGCTGTCGAGCATCGCGGCCATTGGTTTTACATTGATGAAACAGATCAACCCACCAAACGGTTCTTCAGAATAACCGCGTCACTGTTGGGCGTCACTATTGCAGAAAGCGCCTCCCAAACCCACACCGCACCTGTTCTGACCGTCCCGGTAAACTAGTTACGTCATGTTGCGTGCCCTGACTCCTCAGGGCATAAAGCGGCCGGTTGCCTGTTTGTTGCGCTGAATCAATGACAGGGCCCTTACATTTGTTTGCTCTCGATCGGGCCATTGGAACGCTGCGATGGCCTGACCGCGAGTTTCATCCATAAAGGGAGTAATTTCCAGTGATCAAGTTCTACTTCAACCTCTCGCCCAACCCGATGAAGGTTGCCTTGTTGCTCGAAGAACTCGGCGTGCCGTACGAGCCGGTTCCGGTGGATCCGCGCAAGGGCGAACAGTTCACCGCGGAATACCTCGCGATCAATCCGAACGCGAAGGTACCCGCAATCATCGATGGCGACACGACCGTTTTCGACAGCAATGCGATCTTGCTTTACCTCGCCGAGAAGACAGGACGCTTCCTGCCGGAGCCGAAAGACTCGAAGCGCGGTGAATTGCTTTCATGGCTGATGTTCGTTGCCACCGGCATCGGCCCGTATTCCGGTCAGGCGGTGCACTTTCATCACTTCGCGCCGCAACCCCAGGAGTATGCGGTCAACCGTTACGACTTCGAGGTGGAGCGGCATTACCAGATCGTTGACGAACGGCTGGGCCGGCAACCCTGGATGATGGGTCCGGAATACACCATTATCGATATGGCGGTGTGGGGTTGGGCGCGCCTGATGCCGCGTGCGCTCGACGATGAGGATGCCTTGAACCGGTTTCCCAACGTGAAGCGTCTCCACGATGAAATCTATGCCCGTCCCGCCGCCAAAGGTATCGAACGGCTGAGCGAGCAATACCGGTTCAAGATCGAATGGGACGAAGAGGCGCGCCGCAACATGTTTCCGCAACTGGCGCGTCTGGGATTGAAATGAGTGCCGGACCGCGGCATTGCGTTGATCAGACAACGCAATGAGGTGATTTCGATCCATTGAAAGCGCCTGGACGGAATCCTGTCGTCACGAATCACTGGTTGAGCAAGTGCGCAGAATCGGTCCGAATTACCGCAACACGTTTGCTCGATCGAATACGAGCGACTGTGTGATCCCGCGGCAGCGCGAGTAACGCCGTCCATTTGAAACGACGCCTTGACGTTACCCAGCGGTCCGGGTACTGTTCGTCCTAGACCGATCGGTCTAATTTGAATATATGGCGAACGACACCCAACAACAGTTGCTCCAGGCGGGGATGGCCATGCTCTTGCGGCAGGGCTATCACGCCTTGGGCATCGCGTCTGTGCTCGAAGCGACCCAGATCCCCAAGGGTTCCTTCTACCACCATTTCAAATCCAAGGAAGACTTCGGCCTGCGGGTGATCGACCTCTATATGCAGGAAGTTCACGCCGGGCTCGACCAGTGCCTCGGCGACAAGAGCCGGCCACCGCTCCAGCGGGTGCGACACTTTTTCGAGTCAACCGAGGAGAAGTACCGCACCGAAGGTTATCTCGGATGCCTGCTCGGCGGGTTGGGGCAGGAGCTTTCAGGGGTCAGCGAAGTATTCCGGCGCAAGGTCGAGCAGTGTTTTTCCGAAATCGCGCAGCGTATTTCCGAGTGTCTACGGGAAGCGATCAAGCTGGGCGATCTTCCGAAAAAGACCAACCCGCAGAAAATGGCGGAGCTTCTTGTCAACTGCTGGGAGGGCGCAGCCCTCCGAACGCGCATGCGTAGAGACCCTGCGCCGCTGCGCGAAATGCTCGACTTCTACTTCAACTCAGCGTCCAGGTAACCCCGCAGTAAACCCTATGCGAACGACCCAGAGATGCTTACGCCCAAGAAATAGACCGACCGGTCTACTACACCAGCTGTTCACCAACTATAAGGAGGAATGATATGGAAGGCACTACCCTGTTCGAACGTCTTGGCGGCTCAACCGGCATTAACGCATTGGTGGAGGACATCGTCGCACTTCACATGGAAAATCCGGTGATCCGGGCACGTTTTCGTCCCTACCTGGATACTCCCGACAAACTCGAGACGACCAAGAAGCACCTTCGCGCGTTCCTGGAAGCGGGCAGCGGGGGCGCTGCGCAATACTCTGGTCGGAGCATGGAAGACGCCCACCGCGGGATGAACATCAGCGAGGCCGAGTATATGGCCGCGACCGATGACATCCTCACGGCCCTGCGCCAGCACCGCATTGACGATCAGACACAGAACGATGTGCTTGCTATCGCATACTCGCTGAAAGGCGAAATCATGCACGTATAAGGTGTGCGTCCAGACGGTACGGCAGCGCGGCTCAGTTTGTGTTCGGTATGGTCCGCGCGGCCGTACAGCTGGTTTGACTCGAGTGTCACTGCTGAATTCCGGATTTTGACACCGGTCGGCAAAGAGTGCGCCGTCGCATTTTTTCATACTGGTGCGCCTCGTTCTGAAATAGACCAACACTGAAGTAAAGTCGGGCGGGCAGGCGGGTCGCCGGGGTCAGGCAGAGCCGATTTTTCAACTGACTTCCGGCCTTGTCAGACGTGTCGACTGGTCGCGGTTTTGTGGCACTCTTGACTGGTCGTTAGTCATCACCCAGATTCTGAATCACTCATGTCAAAGTCAATCGAATCGATTTCCAGCCGCGTCTTCGGCGCGCCTTTGCGTTACATCCAGGGCCCGGGCGTGCTTGGCGAGATCGGCGCCGTGGCATCGCTGGCCGGAAAGAATGCCCTGCTGGTGGCCGACCAGTTTGTGCTCGATCTCGTTGGCGTGCCGATTGCCGAGTCCTGCCGCCGGTCCGGTGTGTCATTGACGCACGCGCTGTTCAACGGCGAAATCACACCCGCCGAGATAGAACGGCTGTGCAAGCAGGTTGCCTCCTCACCGGTTGACGTGGTGATCGCCGCAGGCGGCGGCAAGGGCATCGACGCCGGCAAGGCGGTTGCCAGCCATCTGGATGTCGCAGTCATTACGTTGCCGACAATCGCGTCGAACGACGCGCCTACGAGCAAGATTTTCGTTGTCTATCGTGAAGATCATCGCCTGCTCGGGGTTCAGCACATGAAGTCCAACCCTCTTGCGGTCGTGGTCGACACCAGCTTGATCGCGCGCGCGCCGAAGAAACTTTTGCTGGCCGGCATCGGCGATGCCATTTCCAAGAAGTTCGAAGTCGCGCAGTGTTTCAAGGCCGGCGCAAAGACGATGTACGGCGCGCGCGGAACACTGGCTGCCAACGCGTTGGCTGACCTTTGCTATACGACGCTGCTGGAAAATTCGGAGGGCGCAATAGCGGCAGTCGAACGGAAAGAACCGAATGCCCATCTTGAATCTCTGGTCGAAGCCACGGTATTGCTGAGCGGGTTGTGTTTCGAGAATGGCGGCCTGTCCATTGCCCATGCAATGACCCGCGGGTTGACCGCGATACCCGAAACCGCGCACGAATTGCATGGCCTGCAAGTGGCCTATGGCTTGTTGATCCAGCTGCAACTGGAAAACCGGCCAGCCGGGTTCGTAAACGAACTGCGACAGTTCTACTCGCAAACGGGCCTTCCTCTGCACTTGCGCGACCTGGGGCTCAAGCAGCCTGCAAGTCCAGAGCAAATCAGGACGATTGCAACGCAGACGCTGACCGCGCCCTACATCGCGAACTTCGAACGCAGCCTGGACGCGGCCGATTTTGTTGCGGCCCTGGAGGCCGTCGAGTCACAGGACTAGAAACGGATATGTCCTGGCGCAGTCCCGATAGCCGGATCACTCGCCGAAAAGGCGCGGAAATGGCGCCGCCAACCGGAGCGCGTGATGGAACGCGCTGAAATGGTTCGGGAGTATCTCCGTGCGTTGGGCCTGCACACACGCGAACCCGGTTTCGGCCTGCTCAACGATATGGTGGCAAGGCATGTCGCCACCTTTGCGTTCAGTAGCGTTGGAAGTTTGCTCGGAGAGTATTTGCCGCTCGACTTCGAATCGCTGTTCCAGCGGATCGTCGTTCAGCGACGCGGCGGGTATTGTTTTCAACACAATGGGTTGATGTTCGGGATCCTGGAGGAGCTGGGATTTTCACCTACGCTCTATCTCGCGCGCGTGATCTACAACCAGAATACGCATCCGGGCCTTACACACCGGATTTCGATGGTCGAGCATGAAGGCCGCAACTACGTGCTGGATGTCGGTTTCGGACCTCTCGGTCCCAGGATTCCGGTCCCCATGTCGGAGACCGAAGCGAAGGACGGCGAAAAGGTGTTCCGTATTTCGCAGCGCCAGCCCGGTGAATACCACGTACAGGTATTCAAGGACGACGCGTTCTTCTCGCTATACCGGTTCGAGATGGTGCGCTACGGACAGTCCGATTGCGAACTGGGGCACTTCTACTCACACCGGCATCCCGACGCAACCTTCGTGAATCATCTGGTCGTGTCTTTGCTGCTCGAGAATGAAACCCGTTCATTGCGCAATCTGGAATATTCAGTCATTGGACAATCCGGTGCTCGTACCAGCGCGGTCATCAATTCGGCGCAGCTCAGGCAAATCCTTGTCGGGGAGTTTGGTTGCCAGGTCAGCGAAGCGGAGAGTCAGCGGCTGTTCGAAAGGGTTTCGGCCTGACCATGGCCAGCATCCCGTCTTGCGAGTGCCCGGCATCATGGAACCCGGGAAGATACTAGCCGTCGCTGCGCTGATCTGGCTGATCGCCTCGTTCCTTGCGATGGCGCGATCCATCCGGCGCGGCAGGGAACTGGCGGAAATGCTTTCGACCCGGCATCCGGAAACCTGGGAAACGCTGGGCCGCCCGCGCCCGGGCTACTTCGAAAGTGCCAGGCGAACACGGTTTTCGCGTTTCGTGGGGCGCCGCGAGTTCGAGCAACTCGGTGACGAAATACTCGCCGCGCAGTTCGAGGCCTACCGAAAAAACGAAGCCCGCATCGTGTTGTCTGCAATACTGAGCGGGAGCGTTCTGGCCTTGCTGGTTCTCGCGCTGCGCTACTTCACCTGAAGTCGGCAGCCGCTTGCTTGTCTTCCTTTCGAACCTGGCGCACCGCTTTGCACGATAAGCGCTAGCAAGGCAGCGCTTACTTCAGCGTTGCGGCAATTTCCCGAACTTCTTCAGGCGTGTGCTCGCCCGCGAGCGGCGTACCGGGCATCAGATACTTCCCCATGTCCATTCCGCCAATCATGACCGGCTCATAGCCGACGTCGCGTATCAGCGGTGATGCAATCGCGACGGCGCCGGCATCATCGCTCGCGATCGGCATGCCGATACGGCCCGGCTGCTGGTATGCATTTCCCATATTCACATAGCCGATCGCATTGAAAGCGCGGACGACGCGCGCACCCGGCAGCAGTTCCAGTGATGCGAGGCCAGCGCCTTTCTCACGCGCCCACGTTGCAAGCTCGCCATCACGCCAAACGAAGGGATTGCAGGTATCGATCACCACCTTGCCCTTGATGAGGTCTCCGAGATCCTTGCGAACGTCGGGAAGCGCATGGTACGGGACCGAGATCATGACCACTTCGCCAAAGGCGGCAGCCTGCCGCGGCGAGCCGGCCAGTGCATTGTCCCCGAGCCGCGCGGCCAGCGCCTCATCGTGATCAATATTGCGTGAGGAGAACATGACTGTGTGGCCGGCCCTGACCCAGCTGCTGCCGATGGCACTGCCGACCTTGCCGGAACCCACGATGCCGATTTTCATCTTGCCGGATGCCGCGCGTGTTGAAAGCGGCAAACCGCCGAGCGCCAATGTAGCAGCGGCAACCCCCGTGATCTCGAGAAACCGGCGACGGTGTCGTTTATCGACGTGCTTCACTTTCATGGCAAGCCTCCTGAAACAGGAACAAGTGTGGAACCGCAAAAAACCCGACTGCCGGTTTATCCGGCAATCGGTCGATGAGATGAGTCAGGTTCGATCCCGTTGCCCGATTTTCGTTCCGTTCATTCAGGCCGGGCAGCCTGCGTGGCCCAACCGTCCGCGGTTTCGATCGGACGCAATCGCCGTCGGAACCAGTGATTACCCCCGGCGCCGAAGGGCCGGGGGTAATGAAGCCAGCGCCTCCTGCTGTCAGGCAACCTGTCGCCGATTGGCAGGTTGCCGGAACATCAATACGCGTTACGCGGAAGAGTGCGCGGCGGCACCGTGTTCTCGTCCGAGACGGTGATGATCACGCGATCGAGTGCGCCGTTGTAGGCGTACGGGTCGGCGTACATCTTCGACACCTGGGTGCCGGTATCCCGTCCGATGTCGAAGGTCTCCGCCAATGAGTACGTGCTGACATGCATAAGCGGCATCTCTGTCTCGTCCACTTTGACGCCATTGATATAGAGCTCGCCCTTGCCGCCGAACTCCCTGGTCTTGATGAAGTTGAACTTCACATCGACCGGGCCCCTGTCCAGCGGCTTGGATTCGAGGATGTAATGCACGCCGTCGAGGTAGTTGTAGTCGTAGTACACGCGTTCGTTCTTGACGAACATCGAGAATCCGCCCGTCATGCCGCCGACCGCTACGAGCACGCCTGACTCGCCGCCCTTGCGTTCGAGACGGGTTTCAATGGTGTGTGCGCGGTTCTTGACCGGCGCGGAAGATTTTTCTGCGATGCGAACCGCGCCCGGTGCGTAGTAGACGAACTCCTTCTGATCGCCGAACAGCCGGTCCTGTTGCTTGCCGAGGCGCGCGATCATGTCGTCGTAGAGCGGATAGACGTTGTACTTCCAGGCTTCCTCATCGAATATCGCGACCAATTCAGCCAGTTTCTCCGGGTTCTCTTTCGCCAGGTTGCGTGACTCGGAGAAGTCCTCGGCGACGTGGTAAAGCTCCCACTCGTCCTGGTCGAATGGCAGAACGACATTCACGTCCCACGGCATGCGGTTGCCGTGCAGGGTGACCGCCTTCCAGCCATCGGCCCAGATGGCGCGGTTGCCGAACATTTCGTAGTACTGGCGTTGCTTGGCATTGGGCGCATCCGGATTGTCGAAGGCATACTTCATCGACACCCCGTCCATCGGTTGCTGCTTCACGCCGTGATACTCCTCGGGGACCGCGACGCCGGCGGCTTCGAGTATGGTCGGCGCGATGTCGCTGATGTGGTGATACTGGCTGCGAATCTCGCCTTTGGCCTGGATGCCGTTTGGCCAGTGTACGACGAGGTGATCTTGCTGGCCGCCGCGGTGCTCCGATTGCTTGAAGTACCGGAATGGCGTGTTGCCGGCCATCGCCCAGCCGGCGTGGTAGTGCGGATAGGTGTTCGCCCGGCCCCAGTCTTCGAGAGCACGCAGGTTCGCATCGAGCGGGGTCTGCAGGCCGTTCAGAACATAGGTTTCATTGAAAGTCCCGGCGAGGCCGCCTTCGCCGCTGGCGCCGTTGTCGGCCGTGACGAAGATCAGCGTATTGTCGAGCTCGCCGATGCGCTTGAGTTCGTTGACAACACGGCCGATCTGGAGATCAACCCATTCCATTTGCGCGGCGAACACTTCCATCTGTCGCGCGTACAGTTTCTTTTCCCTTGCGGGCAGCGAGTCCCATGCAGGGATTGCTTCGATGCGTTCCGTCAGTTCCGTGTTGGCGGGAACGATGCCCAGTTCCTTCTGGCGCGCGATGATCTGTTCGCGGGCCTTGTCCCAGCCCATGTCGAATTTGCCCTTGTACTTGTTGATGTGGCTGTCGGGCGCGTGGTGCGGCGAATGCATCGAGCCCGACGCCCACAGCATCATGAACGGCAGATCGGGTTTGATTGACTTGTGTCCGGTGATCCATTCGATCGCGCGGTCAGCGAGATCCTTATCGAGGTGCACGGACTTGCGATACGGCTCCGGCGTGTGGTCGTTCCACATCACCGGCACGAACTGATGTACGTCGGCTGCCATGAACGTGTAGGCATGCTGAAAGCCTTCGCCGCTTGGCCAGCGATCGAACGGTCCGACCTGCGAGACTTCGTACAGTGGTGTGTGGTCCCACTTGCCCAGCGCATAGTTGATGTAGCCGGCTTCGGCCAGGTAATTGGCCACGGACTTCGCGGACTCCGGCATCACGGCGTTATAACCGGGGAAGCCCATTGCGGTCAGCGCATGGCTGCCCAGCCCGATCGAGTGCGGATTGCGCCCCGCCATCAGCGAAGCGCGGCTTGGCGAACACAGTGCCGTCGTGTGAAAGTTGTTGAAGCGCAGGCCATTCGCTGCCAGCGCATCAATGTTTGGAGTCTCTATCAGCCCGCCGAAACTGCCGACCTGGGCGAAGCCGACATCGTCGAGCAAAAAGATAATGACGTTTGGCGCGTCCTTCCCTGGTTCGTCGTACTCGGGCCACCACTCCTTCGAGTCCTCGTAGCGTTCCGCGATCACGCCGCCAAAACCTTCGACTTTCTTGATTTTGAGGCCGTCGACCATCTGTACCCCGTACTTCTCCGGAGCGGGCTTGGGCGCTGCCGCCTCCTTGCTTGTTTCGGATTCCGTGTCGCAAGCGGCGAGCGAAAGTCCGAGTATCGAGGCAGCGAGAAAACGAATAAACATCATCATGGGAGTCACCCCTTTCAAAAAGTCACATTCGAAGGTCGTGGAAGCGGCCATTCGCCTCTTGGTGATTGCGCCACATTTCGGAATTAGCGAATGGACGGTTACATCCGAAAGTCCGAGGTGTCGTGACGCGGTGTCAATGGTCCGGCCGGGAGCGAAATTTGTGTGGAACCCGGCCAGGGTATTTAACTGGCTTTTTGCCGCCTCGGGCATTGTTCCGGAACAAACACGTTACGGTCTCGATCAGCAGAAGTTGCACTGTCTTGTCCGGCAACGTCGCCCTGCCGGCGACGGTGAGCCGCGATCAGGTGTCGTTGGCGAGTGTGATGTATGCGGGGAATTGTACCGTGTTGCGCCGGACCTTACCGCGGTTGGCGAGGCGCACCGGCTTGCTCAGGGCGAACGCTAGCCGGTGTGTCTTTGCTGAGGGACCAGTTGCACGGTGTCGTTGGCGCTGGATGCCCAGACGTGCCCGTCCTGAATGGTTATCTGCAAATCCATGTTGCGCGCGGCAAGTCCGGCAAGCGCCTGGGTATCGGGCTGCGGCAGATCGACCACCATCAGTTTATTCAGGCGCGCCAGCGAGATTTCATTTTGTTGCCACCACAACTGCGCGGCCCGGCCGCCGTAACTGTAGACGATCACCTTGTCGGCGCGCCCGCAGGCTTTGCGGATCCGTTTCTCGTCCGGCAGGCCGACATCGATCCACAACTGGATATTGCCGGTCAGATCCTTGCGCCACAGATCCGGCTCGTCATCGGTGCTCAATCCTGCTCCGAACGTCAATGCCTCGTCGGCGTTCAGTGCGAATGCGAGCAGTCGAACCATCATGCGCTCCTCGGTCTCTGACGGATGGCGCGCCACGGTAAGCGTGTGGTCCTGATAGTAGTTGCGGTCCATGTCGGTGACATGAATCTCCGCCTTGCAGATGGTTGCCTTGAGGGCCATGTGATGGTGCTATGGGTGAGAATGTGGTGAGCCAGGATGCCGAACGTGTCATGTCCGACGCGTCGTGAAAGTGATGGCGGATTACTCCGGCAATACCGGCATGACGCGTTTCAGGTAGCCATCGAACAACGGAACGGTAAAGCTGTTGTCGCCATGCGAAGGACTGTAAATCATGCCTTTGCCAATCAATGTCGCGCGCGTGGGCGCGACGGACTGTACTTCCTTTTTGAGAATTTGCGCGATGTCACCCGACCGCCTTGCTCCGGGTTCGAGTTCAGCCATCGCGCGCAAGTATTTCTTTTCCACCGGCGTCAGTCGGTCAAAACGCACCCGGAAGAAACTGGCATCCAGCTCCGCAATCGCCAGTTCGGTGGCGGACACGGCGTCCTCGCGGGTGATCGGGGATTGGCTTGCACAGTGCCAGCAGTGCTTGCCCCACTCCTGCAGGAAATACGGATAGGCCTGCGTTTGCTGAAGAATTTCCTGTAGCGCCCCGTCTTCATAGCGTACGTCTCGTTCGAGTGCGGGTGCGACCAGCGCCTTGCGCGCGTCCTTTTCGGCGAGCGGGCCGATCTCCGGAAACTCGAACATCCGCTCGGCATACGACTTGGCGCGCCCGGCACGCCCGACCAGTTGCGGAAGCCCGGCACCGATAAGGACGATAGGCAACTGTGCTTGCGCGCACCGGTGCAGCGCGGTGATCAGCGACGCGAATTCGTCCTCGGCGACGTACTGCAACTCATCGATGAAAAAAACGACGGCGGTGTGCTTTTCTTTTGCTGCCTTGCCGACCTCGAGGAAAAGTTCGATCAGATCGTGTTCCAGATCGCCCGAATCGGCGACGCCGGGCGTATTGCCCAGATCCACACCGAATTCCACGTCACGGTATTTCACCTTCATGGCGTTGACGAAACCGCCGAGTACTTTCAGCGCTTGCTGGGCGAGGTTGCCGGCCGCGGCGACCCGGTCCAGTTTCAGCAGCGCGGAGCGCAGGTGCGGAATCAGCAGCGCTGGAAGCGAGCGTTTTTCCGGTGCTTCCATGCTGACCACCACAAATCCCCGCGCCTCGGATTCCTGGGCGATGCGGGTCAGCAGCACGGTCTTGCCGACACCGCGCAACCCGACCAGCAGCAGGCTGCGCGCAGCCAGGCCGTTGCGAAACCGGTCGAGTGCGATCGCCGCTCTCTCGATGATCTCGTCCCGGCCTGCCAGTTCCGGTGGCAGGGTGCCGGCGCCCGGGGCATAGGGGTTGGTGCGCGGGTCCATGTATACGGATGTTACTCGATGTTATGGAAAAACACTAATACGAGTAACTTCGCTAACTTTGTCGTTTGATTGCCATAGTGCGCGTTGGCCCCAGGGCACCGAGGCGCTTCCCGCCGCGCAAGCCGGGTGTTGTGGTTGCCGATTTCCAATACGGCGCGAGACTTCAATCCATGCTGTTGAAGAATGAAAGGCGGCGGTCTTGCCCGGCCATCCGAGCCCGCAAACGAGCCTGTCCCGACTGCCGTTCGCGTCGATGGCCCGGTTGTCCGCCAGCAATCAGGGTGCGCGCTTCATTCCGCTAAACATGGCGCGAACAAGGTTCTCCCGGTGCGCGATGCTGGAGACGATCACGCCTGCGATGTGCAGTAACACCAGCAGGACGGTGAAATTAGCGAAAAACTCATGAATTTCTTCCCAGGCATCTTCGGCCGCCGCAAGCGGCTGGTTCGCCTGCGTCAGGCTCTCGTTGCGGGCCGACGGGCGACCGCTTTCGTGCTCGTCGTCTTCCTCTTCGTGATAGCCCCTGTTTTCGTGTGTCTCGCCCTCCCCCAGGGTGTTTCCCACGGTTACGAGCCATCCATCCGCTGCGATACGACCGGCCAGTGGTCCGCCACCTTCAAGCCCAAGGACAACAAGGCCGCTGCCTCCGGTTGCAAGGATGCTGACAAGTAGCAGCAGAACCATCCACCCGCCGGCCGGATTGTGGCCCAGCGTACGCGGCGCGTTGCCGCTGAACTCCCCTCTCAGATAACGAAACACGGTGGCGGGAGAGCGTACGAAATCGCTGAAGCGTGCGTGCTCGGTTCCGACAAAGCCCCAGATAATACGCAGAATGATCAGGAGCAGAATCCCGTACCCCGTCCAGGCGTGCACCATCCCTTCGGTCTCGCCGGTGAGGTAGCCGAGTGTGAACAGTCCGGCCAGGCTCCAGTGGAAGATGCGGATGAATGGATCCCAGACCTTGATGGCATCGGTACGCATTGCTGCCTCGCTCGATAAAGATGATGCCCGTACAATGTTTTCAAAATCATCGGCATGCATCGGGCATCCGACCGATTTGGGACATATGCCCAATGAGACTATCGACTTCAGAAAAACTCATTCTTCTGCTGACCGCTGCGGTGGTACTTGCGAGCGCTGGTGACATCGTCAGTGACCTGAGCCATGGCGCCCCGTTGAGGCACGTCCTGCAGGAAGTGGTTCTGATGGGTCTGGCGGCTCTATTGATGCTGCGCATGTTGTGGGACCTTCGTCAGAAACAGCGTCAGCTGGAAAGCCTGAAACAGGAACTGGCGCAACCGCGCACCGTCGCGAAGCCGGTCAATCCACTGGTCCACGGTGCCCGGCAGCGTCTGAGCGAAGCGGTCGATGCGCAATTTCGCGACTGGGAACTCAGTCCGAGCGAGCGGGAGGTCGGCGTATTGCTGATCAAGGGACTCAGCATCAAGGAGATTGCAGCGTTGCGCGAGACGCACGAGAAAACAGTGCGCCAGCAGGCCAGCGCGATCTACCGGAAAGCAGGCGTTTCCGGCCGGCATGCCTTTTCGGCCTGGTTTATTGAAGACTTGTTATAGACCCCGCGCCGTCCTGATTACCGTTCCGAGGCCATGCTGAAAGTCGTCTCACCGCGTTCGTGGCGGTGCGATGACCACGTCCCGGTAAGCGTGCCGCTTCGAGATCAGTCTGGAATGGTCAAAAACATCGAGCGCGGTTTCATAGTGTTGCGGGTCGATCGCGATGTCGCCGCTCCAGTTGCCGAGTTGCTGATAAAAAGCGACAGCGGCCGCGATTGCTTCCACCGCCATGTCCGGAAAGAAGCTTGCCTCTGCTTTCGCGACCTCCATTGGATCGGCCGTATTGACCCAGGCGCGTGACGTCCGGTAGGCGGCGGTAAACCGTTTTGCGTCGTCCGTGGCGAGCCAGTCCCACCGGCACGCCACACTGCTGAACGCCACCGGACCGATCGATTTTCCGACCGACGCGACGATGTGCCCGGTGCCCGTGTGCTCGAGTTGCTGCGGCCAGGCGCCTTGCTCGTGGAAATAGTCACCTTCGCCGGCCTGCCACTGCCGCATCATTTGCTCGCCGCCGCCTGACTGAATCCGTTCGCAATCATCCAGGTCGACACCTTCCCGGTGCAGCGCGTAGCGCAGCATCGCTTCCGGTTGGCCGCCATGCACGTGCAGCAACTTCTTGCCCTTCAGGTCTGGCCAGGCGAAATCCGGTTCGGGTTGCCGCGCGGCGATAATGAATCCGTCGTAGCAGTTGATCTGGGCGAAGTGAACCATGTCCGGTTTTTCGCCTTTCTCCAACTGACCCCAACTGGCGGATACGGCAGACTGGCCAACGTCGACGCGGCCGGATGCGATCTCCGCGCCGGTGCGCTGTCCCGCGCCAACGACCTGGTAGGTTCCCTCGAGACCTTCCTTCTGGAGGAATCCGCCGGCGATGCAACAGATGAAGGGGCTGTAGAAAGCCGAGTGGCGTGACGCCATCAGTTTGATCGATTTCATTGAAACTCCTTGTGCGATTCGCCGGCCGGGTGGACACGCAACGAACCGGGCCCATGACAGCGCGTCACCGCACGGGTTCTTGTCGCTTAATCGGGAAACGGCGAAGGTTCGCCCGCCGGCAACGGCGCTTCGAATGCGTTGAGCGTGGTCGACACCATGCAGTAATAACCGACAATGGCGACCAGGTCGACCAGTGTTTGCGTACCGAAAGTGTCGAGTGCGCGCTGGTAGGTCGCATCGCCGATGCGACGCGTTGCGAGCAGTTCGGTGCTCAGCTCGTAGACAACGATATCTTCCTCGCTGGTGAACTCCGGGCGTTTGCCCGCGGCCAGCGCCTGGATGATGTGCTCCTCCACGCCCGCCTTGCGCGCCAGTTCGGCATGCGCGTAGAACTCGAACTCCGCTTTCCAGTAGCGCCCGGTAACGAGAATGGCGATCTCCGCGTGGCGTTTGGTCGGCACCGACTGAAAGCGCAGGTATTCGCTCAGGTCGCGCGCGCGCTTTGCGAGTTCGGGGCTGTGCAGCCAGGCCGGGTAAGGGCCCATGACCTTGCCGTGCGGTCCCGAGGTGATCAGGTGTGCGACCGCTTTCTGTTCGTCGGACATTGATTCAGGTGTCAGATCCGGTAAGCGCTTCATAGTCTGTTTTCCACGGGTTGAAGTTATGGCCGGGCGATGCGCGTAACGATCAGGAATCCGTTGCGCGTTCGCAACCTATCCCTTTCGCGCCAGCGCGCCGCCATCCACCGGCAATTCAATTCCGGTAATGAAGTTCGCTTCGTCGGACGCGAGGAACAGTGCAGCGTTGGCAACATCCCAGGCCGTGCCCATCTTGCCGCGCAGCGGTACCTTGGCGTCCCTCATGGCGACGATCTCGTGCCGCGTTTTCCCCATGGCTCGCACACGGGTATCGACTGCCATCGGCGTGTCCATCAGGCCCGGAAGAATGACGTTGGCACGCACGCCGTAAGGCGCATTGTCGAGCGCGAGCTGTTGGGTAAAGGCAATCATGCCAGCCTTGGTTGTCTTGTAAGCGACCAGCGGGAAGTCGATCCACGCTGCCATCGAGGAAATGTTGATGATCGAGCCGCTGCCTTGTTCGCGCATGACAGGCACCACGTGTTTGCACGCCATGATGGTGCCGCGCAGATTGATGGCGTTGATGCGGTCGAACGTCTCTTCGGTGAGTTCAAGTAATGGTTGGTCGCCGCCGCCGACACTGACGCCGACATTGTTGTCGAGAACGTCGATGCGACCCCATTGCTTGAGCGCGTAGGCGACCGCATCGGCGAGCGTCGATTCTACGGTGACGTCGGCTTCAAAGGCGATGCACTCCGCCCCGGTCTTTGTGATCAAGGCAGCCGTCTCCTGTGCGGAGTCCATGTCCCGATCTACCGCCAGCACCCGGGCGCCTTCCTGCGAAAAACGGATTGCCGTCGCGCGGCCGTTGCCGATGCCTTGTCCCGGACTCTGGCCGGCACCGACGATGATCGCGGTTTTGCCCTCGAGTCGCATTTCGTTTCTCCTCGCGCTGTCTTCGGATGATTCTCCCACGAACTGCCGCGTCACGATCTACTCGTCTCCGCCAAGCGGATCGCAGAGCCTTTGTTCAGGCCGGAATCGAGCGTCGCAGTCCGGGAAAGTAATACAGCAGGGTAAAGGTGCGTGCCGCATAGTGCACGTAGAGCGCGGCCCAAAGCCCGTGATTCCCCAGCGGCGTCAGCGCATACCAGGCTGCCAGAAAGATTGCCGCCGATACCAGCATCGCATTGCGCATATCGGCGCTTCGCGTGGCGCCGATGAAAATGCCGTCGAGCTGAAAACACCACACCCCGACCAGCGGCGCCAACACGGCCCATGGCAGAAACTCGCGTGCCAGCGCGCGCACGCCGGGTTCGACCGTCAGCAGGTCGACGACCGCCGCTCCGGACACGGCCAGAAACAGCGTTGTAAGCAGCGCGATGCCAGCTGCCCACCATGTGGTCATGCGTGACGCCTGCGACAGGCCGGAACGGTTTGCTGCACCGACGGCTTTGCCGACGAGCGCTTCGGCGGCGAACGCAAAGCCGTCAAGAAAGTACGCGGACACGGAAACGAAATGCATCAGGATCGCATTCGCAGCGAGCACCGTTTCGCCATACCTGGCGCCTTGTGCAATGAACCACGCGAACACGAAAATCAGCGACAACGAGCGAATCATGATGTCGCGATTGACGGCGACCGTGCGTGCGATCCGTAACGGATCGAACAGCCGTGCCGTTTCCCATTTTCCGCCGAGTGTGCGCAGATGGCGTGCCGCGATGACAACGCCGACGATCGCTGCAAGGTATTCCGCGATCACCGTGCCGGTTGCCACTCCGCGTACGCCCATTTCCAGCCCGAGCACGAACCAGGCGTCCAGCAGCATGTTGCTGATGTTCAACACCAGTTGCAGTAGCAGCGCGGTGCGCGCCTTGCCCAGACCGATGAACCAGCCGAGCAGTGCGTAGTTGGCAAGCGTTGCGGGAGCGGCCCAGATGCGGATGTCAAAATAACTGCGCGCGAAATTTTCGACGCGCTCGGTGCCTTCGAGGATCGCGAATGCCAGTTCGCGGATCGGCCATTGCGCAAGAATCAGACAAACGCCGATCACCGCCGCGATGAGCAGCGCACGGCCGAGACTGGCGCGCACTTCCTCCGCATCGTTCGCACCGAATGCCTGCGCGGTCAGTCCCGTGGTGCCCATGCGCAAAAAGCCGAACGCCCAGAACACGAATGTGAATATCAGTGCGCCGAGCGCTACGGCGCCGATCAGCGAGGCGTCCGGGATCTGCCCGATCACTCCGGTATCGACCACGCCGAGCAGCGGCGTGGACAGATTGGAGATCATGATCGGGATTGCGATCGCGAGGATCGAGCGATGCGTGATCGCGTCCCGCTGCGAGTTGGAGACGGGTGCGTTCACTTCAGGGTCATGGCGAAAATGTCAGGAAACACATCACCACAAAGGCACGAAGACGCAAAGATGCACAAAGAAAGCAAAGTATATTTTCAGATTTTCTTCGCGAGTCTTCGTGCCTTTGAGTCTTGGTGGTTCGCCAGGATTATAGGTTACTCGCCACTGGCAGCTCTGGAAGGTGTCTAACCCTTGCCGGCTTTCTGCGCAGCGCGATAGGTCGCGGTGTAGCCCTTGTAGACGTCAACGCCCATCGAGAAAAACCGCGCATTCTCCTCCGACAGCGGGCGCGACCTGCGTGCCGGCTGACCGGCCCAGATGGTGCCGGCGGCCACCTCGGTGCCCGGGGCGGTCACCGCGCCGGCGGCGATGACGCCGCCCTTGCGCACGATGGTGCCCTTGCCGACGATGCAACCCATGCCGATGATGGCTTCGTCTTCGATTTCACAGGCATGCATGCGCACGTTGTGGCCGACGGTGACGCGACGCCCGATGCGCATCGTTTCACCGGCTTCGAGGTGAATGCGCGAGTTGTCCTGAATATTGCTGGCTTCGCCAAGCTCGACGGTTGCGCCCTCGGCGTCGATTTCCACTGCAAACCAGATGCTCGAGTGCGGCGCAAGCTTCAGGGTGCCGGTTACGCTGGCGGTTGGCGCAATGTAGCTGTCGTCGGCCGCGAACTTTTCGACCCCGGTTCCGGGAGGAAGACGAAATTCGCCAACCGGTGTGCGGGCGCGGATGACTTCCGCGTTGTCGATTTTTACCCGGTTGCGGATCGATTCGTGCAGTTCCGCCAGCCGGGCCGGTGAAATCTGTTCGACCGGTTTGGCCGGCGTGCCGGCATACAGCCATCCACCTTCCAGGGTTTTCCCCGGCGGCACCACGCTTTCCGCGGCAATGACGGCACCGGGGCCGACCACCGAGTTGTCCATCACCACTGCGTGCTCGCCCAGCACGCAGTGATCGCCGATCGTGCAGGCGTGAACCAGGCCGAAATGGCCGACGGTGACGTGCGATCCGACCTTTGCGCCATAGATGCTGTCCGCGATATGCACCGTGCTCGCGTCACCGAACCAGCACTCGGAACCGATGCGGATATGTTCACCGTCACCGCGCAGCGTAGCGAGCTTTCCGAAATAGCAGCCGGCGCCGATTTCGGTGCGGCCGATGACAGTGACCCAGTCCTCGGCCGTGGTGCTCGGATCGATTTGCGGGGTGTAGTGGAGGTGGGGTAGTACCAGCATCGTGTTCCTTGGTTGAGTGCGTTCCCTGATTGAATGGCCTGGTGTTGGTCAGAAAAGGCGTCGCTCAGAAAACCGGCGTTTCGCGATACGTGCCCCACAGCCCCCTGAGCTTCTCGACGATATCGCCCATGGAAGCACCGGCGCGCACCAGTTCGATCGTGACAGGCATGATGTTCCGGCTTTCGTCCTTTGCCACTGTAACAAGTTCCTCCAGCAAGGCTTGCACTTTGGCATTGTCGCGCGTTTGCCGCACATGGTTGAGGCGCTCGATCTGGCGTTTCGTTGTGGTCGGATCGTGCGGGTGGATCTCGATATCGACGTCTTCTTCCTCTTCGACGTATTTGTTGACGCCGATGACCGGTTTCGATCCGCTTTGCTTGCGCAGTGCGGTTTCGTAAGCAAAGTCGGAAATGTGTTTCTGGAACCAGCCTTCCTCGATCAGTTTGACGGTGCCGCCACGCTCGCGCACCTCGTCGAGAATTTCGAAAATCTTTTTCTCGTATTCGGTCGTGAGGTTCTCTACAAAATAGGAGCCGCCAAGCGGGTCGATGACGTTGCCGACACCGGTTTCGTCGGCGATCACCTGCTGGGTGCGCAGGGCGATCTTCATGGCTTCTTCCGTCGGGATGGCGAACGCTTCATCCATGCCGTTGGTGTGCAGGCTCTGCGCGCCCCCGAGCACGGCGGAGAGCGCCTGCAGGGTGGTTCGCATCACGTTCACCTTGTACTGCGGTTTGGTCAGGGTCGCGGCGGCAGTCTGGCAATGGAAGCGCAGCCGCATCGACTCGGGTTTTTTCGCGCCGAAACGCTCCTTCATGATCTTTGCCCAGACTCGTCGCGATGCGCGAAACTTTGCGATCTCTTCGAAGAAGTCCGACTGGCAAACCCAGTAGAACGCAAGGCGCGGTGCAAACGCATCGACGTCCATGCCGGTCTTGAGCACTTCCTCGACGTAGGTGACGGCATTGGCCATGGTGAACGCCACCTCGTGAATCGGCGACGAACCCGCCTCGCTGATGTGGTAACCGGAAATGTTGATCGGGTTGTAGCGCTTCATGTTCTCGGCGCAATAGGTAATGCAGTCGCGCACGATGCGAACCGACGGCGCAATCGGATAGATGTACTCCTTCTGCGCCATGTATTCCTTGAGGATATCCGCCTGGATGGTGCCGGACAGTTTGTTCAGATCGTTGCCGCGTTTTTGCGCCAGCACGATGTACATCGCGAGAAGGATCCAGGCGGTGGGATTGATCGTCATCGATACCGAAATGTTTTCCAGGTCGATGCCGTCGAACAGCGCTTCCATGTCGGCCAGCGTATCGACCGCCACGCCTTCGCGTCCGACTTCGCCTTCGCTCATCGGGTGATCCGAGTCGTATCCCATCAGCGTTGGCATGTCGAAGTCGGTCGACAGCCCGGTCTGGCCCTGAGAGATCAGGTACTTGAAGCGTTTGTTCGTATCCTCGCCGGTGCCGAAGCCGGCAATCTGGCGCATCGTCCAGAAACGGCTGCGATACATCGTCGGGTAGGGGCCGCGCGTGAACGGGTACTGGCCCGGCAGACCGATGTCTTCGAGCGGTGTGTCGGCGATGTCGAGCGCGGTGTAGGTGCGCTTGACCGGAAAGCCGCCCAGCGTCTGGAACTGTTCTTCGCGCTCGGGTTGTTTCTTCAGGAAGGCGGCGACTTCATCGTTTTCCCACAGTTCCAGTTGTTCCTGTAACGCCTGGATGTGTTTCGGGTCGGTTGGTGCGTTCATGTCCACCTCTACAAAGCGACGTTTCTCATCAGTTCGTCGGAAGCCGCGAACGGGTCGAGTTCGCGGCGCGATATGCGTTCTACCATGGCCGCGACGCGTTCGCTGGTCGAGGCAAAGAAGCGGCTGCGCAGCAGGTCCTCCGCCGTCTTGAACGTGCGGTACTCGGCTATGCGGCGCAACCGCTCGGGACCGAGTTCGGTCGTGCGATGCGCTTCGCGATGCCGGTCCATGGTGGCCACCAGTGCGCGAATGCCCTCACCGGTCTCGGCGCTGGTGCCGACCACTGGCACCTGCCACAGCGGTTTGCCATCCTTGTTTCTCATGGAAACGCTGATGCCCATCGCCAACATGGTTTTGAGGTCGGTGATGGTCCGGTTGGCGTCCGAGCGATCGCATTTGCTGACCACGTGGATGTCGGCAATTTCCAGAATGCCGGCCTTGATGGCCTGCACGTCGTCGCCGAGGCCCGGCGCGGACACGACAATGGTGCTGTGCGAGGCGCGCGCGATCTCCACTTCGTCCTGGCCGACGCCAACGGTTTCGATGATGATGACGTCAAAGCCGGCAGCGTCGAGGATGTCGACCGCTGCAAGTGCCGAGCGCGCCAGTCCGCCGGTGGACCCGCGTGTGGCCATGCTGCGGATGTACACCCCGTCGTCCATCGTCAGATTGCTCATGCGGATGCGGTCGCCCAGGATCGAGCCGCCGGAAAACGGGCTGGACGGGTCGATGGCGATGACGCCGACCTTGCGGCCGTCTTCGCGAATCGTCTGTACCAGTTTGCTGACCAGGGTCGACTTGCCGCTGCCCGGCACGCCGGTCAGTCCGACGATGTGCGCCTTGCCCGCGGCTTTGTATACGTCGCCCAGTGCCGCGCGCGCTTCTTCGCTGCCGGCCTCGGCGCGCGACATCAGGCGACCGGCGGCGCGCAGATCGCCCTTGAGCAGCCGCGCGAATAATTCCATCGAGGGTACCGGCATCGCCATTACCCGCCTTGCAGTTTCTGGTTGAGTTCGCGAAACACTTCGCGATCGTCTACTACCCGGCGCGCCTTGAAGTCGGTACGCGGAATCGAGCGTGGTTCAACCAGTTCGATAACGGTGCGCAGAGCCAGCGTCTTGAGTATGCGCCGGCTGACTTCTTCCTTGAACTGACGGCTTCGCCCGGCGTCGGCATGCGCTTCCGCGTTCGGCTCGACGCGCAGCAGCAGTTCGTCCATCGCGCCGTCGCGCGTAATGTGGATGCGGTGCTCGCCGCCGTAATCGGGAATTTCGTTGAGCACGGAATCGATCTCGCTCGGATACACGTTCTCGCCGCGAATGGTGAACATGTCGTCGATGCGCCCGAAGATGCCTTGCGGCAGGCGCGGGTAGGTGCGCCCGCACGGATTCGGTCCGTCTTCCCAGACCGTCAGGTCGCCGGATACGAGCCGGATCATCGGCTGTGAGGTGCGCTCGAGATGCGTGTAGACCGGCGTGCCGCGTGAACCGTAAGGCACGCGCCGAAACGTTCCGGGATCGCAGACTTCGGTATAAACCATGTCCTGCCACAGCAACATCCCGGGCGCACTTTCCAGCGTGCCTGCGGCGTTCATCCATGGCGTCATTTCCGCCATCGAGCCGGCGTCGAAAACTTTCGCGCCGAAGGCGGATTCGAGCTTCTCGATGACCGACGGAATCGATGCGCCCGGTTCCCCCGAAAAAATCAGTTGCTTCAATCCGAAATCACTGGCATCCAGCCCTTCCTTGATGGCGGTCTCGGCCAGGTGCAGCGCGTAGGTCGGCGTGCCGTAGAAAGCCGTCGGCCTGATTTGCGCCATCCAGTTCACCGCCCTTGCGCTCATGCCCGAGGCGCCGGCACCAAACGGAAACGACGTCGCGCCGAGGCGTTCGGTGCCGGCCAGCGCACCCCAACTGCCCAGGTACAGGCTGAATATGGCCGCGAGAAAAACCGTGTCGCCGGGACGAACGCCCATACCCCACATCACCCGTGCCTGGGCATTCGAAATGGCGTCCCAGTCGTTGCGGCCGATGGCGAAAGCGGTCGGCCGGCCGGTTGTGCCCGAGGTGCCATGGATGTGATAGACGTCTTCGCGCGGGATGCACAGGTAGTCGCCGAATGGTTCCGTCTCGGCTTGCGATGCGCGCAAATCGCGCTTGGTGATGACCGGTACCTTGTCTTCGAAATCTTCCAGCGAACGCAGCTGATCCGGATGAAAGCCGGCCTCGTCCCATTTCTTCCTGTAGAACGGCGCGTGCTGGTAAGCGTAAGTACATACTTCGCGAAGTCGGTTGACGATGGCGGCATCGCGATCGGCGGCCGGCATCGTCTCGCGCACCGGGAACCAGTAGCGGCTGTCCGGGGCAGGCCGGTAGTTGTTGTCGTAACGCGGCGGAAACGACCAGTCTTCCATCTGCATGGGCCGTTTTCCCTAGCGCGGGCCGCGTTCCGCGACCAGGCGTTCGAGCGTCTCGACGATCTGTTTCGGCGGCGTGTCCTGCAGCAACAGTTCTTTTACGCCCATTGCCTTCAGCGGCGCCACGTCCTCGTCCGGCACCACGCCACCGACGACGACAATGGTGTCGGCGGCATCCTGCTCCTCGAGCAGCTTCATGATCTTCGGGCAGATGGTCATGTGCGCACCGGACAGCAGGCTGATGCCGAGCACGTCCACATCTTCCTGCACCGCCGAGTGCACCACTTCTTCCGCTGTGCGGTGCAGCCCGGTGTAAATCACATCCATGCCCGCGTCACGCAGGGTACGCGCAACCACTTTGACGCCGCGGTCGTGACCATCGAGGCCGACCTTGGCGAGTAACACGCGGATGGGTGAGCTCATGCTCTGCTCCTCTGAGGTATCTCGTTGTTGAACAAATAAGCGAGTACTGACTTCGTTGATCCGGCAGACCCGGTGCCAACATCAAACGCTACCGGGACAGTCGATTATCGTCCATGGTGTATCTGGCGGGAATCAAGGCTCGGCGGGACCCACCGCGCCTGTAGCTTGGTGAAATTAGCTTTTGTATACAGAATACAAAACTTGGTGGATGCCAGCAAGATTTGGCCATTCCCCCGGGTCCTCGCGGCGAGTCTGGCGCGACGGATATTCCGGAAAACGGGGGCGCGCGTCCGGGATTCCTACTCCTTTGTCGCTTTGTTGATCACATTATCCAGCATGCCCAGCATCAGATCGATCTGGTCCGTAGTCAGATTCAGCGCGGGCATGAAACGGAGCAGATTCGGGCGAGGTGCGTTCAGTAGTAATCCGGCGTCGCGGGCCAGATTTGAGACTTCCTCTGCGATGTCGCGCTTCAGATCGAGTGCCACCAGAAGGCCGCGACCGCGGACTTCGCCGAGCCCGTGACGCGCGGACAGCTCTGTCAGGCCTCGCGTCAGATAGCTGCCGAGCAATTCGACGCGATCGAGAAAACCGGGCGTCAGCACGGTATTCATGACGGCACAACCGGCCGACGTGCTCAACGGATTGCCGTTGAACGTGCCGCCCTGGTCGCCGGGTTTGAAGCAGCACACGGATTCAGCAGCGACGAGCGCCGCCAGCGGTACGCCGCCGCCCAGCATTTTTCCCAGCGTCATGATGTCGGGGGCGATACCGGCATGCTGATAGCCCCATAGCTTGCCGGTACGGCCGACACCGGTCTGGATTTCGTCGACGATCAGCAGCAGATTGTGCCGGGTGGTCAGTGCGCGCAGGTTCTGCAGAAACGGGTTCGTCGCAGTGATCACGCCCGCTTCGCCCTGGACCGGTTCGAGCATCACTGCGACGGTATTGTCATTGACGAGTTTCTCGACCGAGTCGAGATCGTTCAGGGTGGCTTTCGGGAACCCGGGCACCTTCGGTTCGAAGAGTCCACGAAAGCCCGGTTTCCCTGACGCCGACATGGTGGCAAGCGTGCGTCCGTGAAAAGCGCCGTCGAAAGTGATGATCTCGTACGCGCCGTTCTTGTTTTCCGAGCCCCATTTGCGCGCAAGCTTGATCGCGCCTTCGTTCGCTTCCGCCCCGCTGTTCGCGAAGAACACGCGATCAAAGCAACTGTGGTCGACAATTAACGACGCGAGTTGTATTGAAGGTTCGTTGTAGAACGCCGGGCTGGGCGTGATCAACTTGCGTGACTGCCCGGCCAGTGCGTCGACGATCACCGCAGGGCAGTGACCGAGACAGTTCACCGCCCATCCCTGCACGAAATCAAGGTAGCGTTTGCCCTCCTGGTCCCACAGCCACGATCCTTCACCGCGCATGAAGACCAGCGGCGGCCGGTTGGTGATTTCCATCAGGCTTGCGTACCGAAACTGTTCAAACTTCATTCAACTTCCCCAGGTTGCCGGTCTGATGCGCGACACCTACGTGAGGCTGGACGCTTCGTCAGCGGGCCGTGCCGCGGCTCACGCGTGTTGCCCCATCCAGCAATCATGCGTCAGAATAAGTTTCGCGCCGATCATCGTCCACCTGATTCTGACTTTCCCGTTGCCGCACTTGTTCACTCCACTGCAAATTCCCTGCTTCGGGCCAGCCTGTTAGCGTCCGCAAGAACTCTCCTCTCTGAATGACGAAGTTGCAGCCCACCACCGAACAGGAAGCCGCAATCGAGCGCATGGTGCGCTTGTTCTACGAGCGCTCACTGGCCGATCCGGTGCTCGGGCCGATTTTTCGCGATGCCATCCACGACTGGGAGCCGCATATCAAGGTTGTTGCGGATTTCTGGTCCGGCGTCATTCACGGCACGGGGAGGTACAAGGCCAACGCCTACGCGCCGCATATGCGGCTGAAGTTCGAACCCGAGGCCTTCGATCACTGGCTAGCGGTATTCGAGAGCGCCGCAACCGACGAACTGGCGCCGCCGGATGCGCAAACGGCGATCCGCGTCGCCCGTCACATGGCGAACAGTTTCAAGGCAGGGATATTTCCGTTTACCGACGCCGAAGGGCGGCCTTCGCGGGTGCCATGATCATGACGCACGCCTCGAACTGACAGAAAAGCTTTATGGCTTGCGAATACTAATCGGCGACCCAGCACGCCGAGTAGTGACGCTACCCGTCTAGACTTTTTAGTTTGGTTCGAATGTCTGGCGGTACCAGGAACACAAATGCGCGACCGCGCTTTGACTTGTTTAGCAAGCCGAAATCATCCAATTTTAGTAGATCAGTTCTTGCCGTGTCGTATGTGACACCATGTGCGCCGCGATGACTCTCGATCGAAAAAATAGCGTCTGGATTCTTGAGAGCCCTGGAGAGTAATGCAATCTGGCGATGATTTAGCGATTCCCTAAGCTTGACCGATTTCTGAATGAGTGTTTCGAGTTCTTTGTGCTCGTCTGACTTCTTTCTCAAGTACTCGAGTAGTTCTTCAATTGCACGGAGCATTACCTTGAGTTGGTGTAGAAGGAAATACGTGACATCGTTCTCGTCCGTCTCCGTGTAAAGATAGGATCGAATGTACTGTGCTGGTGCATTCTTAAGTATTCGAGATATTGATACGAACTCCATCGTCCAATAGCCTTGGCGAAGCATCGACCAGTAAAAGAGTGCTCTGGCGGTGCGTCCGTTACCATCTTCAAACGGGTGATCGTAGGCGAGCAAAAAGTGTAAAAGTGCCGCTCTTATTACAGGGTGCAAGAACTCGTTCGTATTTTGATCGTTCGCAAATTTGCACAGGCTTTCCATGCGAGCGGGAATCGTTTTATGCGGAGGCGGAATATGTATCACGGTTGCGTCCCTTTCATCGCCCACATAAACGTCGTCAGATTGCCTCCAACTACCGACGGCCTTCGAATTTTCAAGGGTATCTTCAGTTAGAATCCTTTGAAGTTCCAGAATCAGGTTCGGCGTTAGCTCCAAGTTGGCCACGTGATTTATATGTTCCATCGCGACGTAGTTATTTCGAATCATGCGTTCTGATCGATCACGGGGAGGACGCTTTTCTCGCAGCATGGCTTTCGCGACCTTTCTGGTTGTTGCTGCGCCCTCGAGTTGACTCGAGGTTATTGCCTCTTCAATCAGAGAGTTGATCAAATAGCTATTTCTAGTGTTTGGATTGGCTACTTGCGCGCTTGCTTTGATTTCTCCGCCGCCATGCAAGTCAATTTCGTGCAACAAGCGCCGCATTTCTTTGGTTTCGCCAAATACAAATGTAGATCCGTCTTTAGCGTTGTGGGGGATAGTTTGATATAGAGACTTTCTAGCGGTCTTGATGCCGAACCACCACTCTCGGTGATTTATCCCGTCGGGGGCAGATTTCAGGTGCCTTAGCTGATCCCAGTGGTAGTAGTTTCCACGCGGGTCCGGAGGAATTCGGAGTGAGAGGATATCGGTTAGCCGTTTAGGTGACTGAGCAATTATCTCCTCGGCGATCTTGGTGTAATCAGGGGGCGTGAGTGGGATTTGCATCCTAAGGTTTACTACCAATTAATGAAGAATTGGTAATAAGCCTACCATTGCGCCTCGGGAATTACCAAATTGGTTTCAATTGGTAGTTAATTGGTAGTTCAATGTTAGAAACATACTAAATACTAATTTTGGTAGGTATTGGTAGTAAATTGGTATTTATAAATTTCGTAAGATTATGTAATTAATATCTTTTTCTCTTTGAATCGAAATAAGTCATAAACATAAACGTTTGCAAATGCCAGTACAGAAGCCCACAAAACCCGATTCAAATGGGCATCGGCAAAGTAGGCGCCACTGAGGCTGGGATATAAACGTTCATCAACAAGGATGGTTGGTCCGCGAGGAAGTCATCCTGAGAGTAATCGGGCGCGACCCGGTCGTACCGCTCAAGCCCGCCGACGTGCCAGCGGTCGCGCAGCGACTACGCTGGTAAGGTACCTAGGCGTGTGTCTCCAACCGGTCATGCCGACTTGCGAATCAGGTCCGCTGCTTTCTCCGCGACCATGGCGGTCGGTGCGTTGGTATTGCCGGTCGGCACCATCGGCATCACCGAGGCGTCGACCACACGCAGCCGCTCCACGCCGTTTACCCGCAGTTGCGGATCGACGACGGCGTCGGCATCGGATCCCATGCGGCAAGTGCCGACGGCGTGGTAACCGGTGGTGCCGGTCAGGCGCAGGGCATCGAGAATGGCCTCGTCGCTGTCTGCTTTCGGTCCCGGCCAGGTTTCCCCTACCATGCATTCCTTCATGGCTGGCGCAGAGAAGATACTGCGAACCAGGCGCACGCCGGCCAGCAGCGCGCGCACATCGTTGGGTGCGGTGAGGTAGTTCGGCTCGATGCGTGGGGGTACCGCCGGATCGGCAGACCGGAGTGACAGACTGCCGCGGCTCTCGGGCTGGACGATGCATACCACTGCGGTAATGCCGGGTTCGGTTTCGAGCTCGCCGAAGCGTTCGCGGTTGTAGCTGGCCGGCGTGAACAGCAGCTGCAGGTCCGGTCGCGCCAGTTCCGGGCGGCTGCGGGTGAAAACGGTTGACGCGGTGATGCCGTAGGTGAGCGCGCCGTCTCCCGTCACCGCAAAGCGCAGCACCTCCCGGACCAAACGCCATCCGCGCGCGAGTTGATTGATGGACAGCTCGTTCGTGACGCGGGCGGAGATGCCGCCGTAGTAATGGTCAATCAGGTTCTTGCCCACCCCCGCCGAATCGTGAACAACGGGGATGCCCAGCGACTGCAGTTCGTCCGCGGGGCCGATGCCCGAGACCATGAGCAAATGCGGAGAGTTGATGGCGCCGCCACAGAGTATGACTTCCCTGCGTGCCCGCACGGTCGTTTCCTGTTCCGACTTGCGCCAGGTCACGCCGACACAGTGTTTTCCTTCGAAAACCAGTTTCGTCACAAGCGCATTGGTCTGCACCTGCAGGTTCGGACGCGATCGCGCGGGACGCAGCAACGCGAATGCAGTCGATCCGCGAAAGCGGCCCAGCCGCGTCATTTGCGAGTAGGCCACGCCTTCCTGTTGGGGGCCGTTATAGTCCCGGTTGAAAGGCAATCCCGTCTGCTGCGCCGCTTGTACGAAACGATGGGTGAGATCGAGGTGGGCCTTGTAGTCGACGACGTGCATCGGGCCGTCCTTGCCCCGGTAGTGCGGGTCCCCTGTTTCGTAACGCTCGGTTTTCCTGAAGTAGGGAAGAACCTCTGCGTAGGACCAGCCTGTGCATCCCTTGTCGGCCCAGGCATCGTAATCACCCGGATTGCCGCGCACGTAGAGCATGCCGTTGATGGAGCCGCTGCCGCCGATGACGCGTCCGCGCGGCCAATGTATCGCGCGGTTCGCCGTGTCGGGATGGGGTTCGGTGAAGTAAGTCCAGTTCAGGGCCGGGTTTCGATGCAGCGAGCGCACGCCGGCCGGAATGTGAATCATCGGATGCCGCGCTTCCGGTCCCGCTTCGAGCAACAGCACATTGGCGTTTGTTTCAGCGAGCCGCGCGGCCAACAGCGATCCGGCCGTGCCGGCGCCAATGACGATGTAGTCGGGTTGCATGTGTCGCTACAGGAAAATTGAAAAACGCCGGAAGCGGATGATTTTGATTCGCGGCGATGGTAGCACGCGCGTTATTGTCGCTCGTTCCCCGCCCCGCTTCAGGAAGCCGGTTGCCGGCACGACGCGGCGTTCATGAGTCCTTGGTCGCGACCAGGCTCGCTGCTTTCTCTGCGACCATCATCGTCGCGGCCGCCGTGTTGGCAGAGGGGGTGGTCGGAAAGATCGAGGCGTCTGCGATACGCAGGCCATTGACGCCGTGAACGCGCAGCGTGTGATCCACGACCGACAGCGGATCATCGGCCGGGCCCATTCTCGCAGTGCCGTTCAGATGATACGAGGAGGCGCCGACCTGACGGATGTAGTCGAGCAACTCGTCATCGCGTTCGACTTGCGCACCGGGCAGCGTCTCCGCGGCGAAGTAAGGCGCGAGCGCCTGTGTTGCAAGCAGCCGTCTGGCCAGACGCAGGCCATCGAGCATGGCCTGGCGATCTGCTTCGTGCGTCAGGTATCCCGCCTCGATCTGCGGATTTTGCAGCGGGTCGCTCGACCGGATGACAACTCGCCCCGTGCTCTGCGGGCGGTGCAGCCAGTAGCCGCAGCTCATGCCGGGATAGTCGTCCAGCGCACCCACGCGCCCGGCTTTGTAACTCGCCGGAGAAAATACGCCCTGCAAATCGGGCCGCCCGGTGCTGCCATCCGAGCGCCAGTGGAAGTGAACAACCGAAGGGCTCAGGGCGAGGATGCTTGGCCGTCCCAGGGCCCATTTCGCGATCTCCCACCACAGCCGCGGGGGGCGCGCGAGTTCGTTGATGGTGGTGGCATTGCGCACTTTTGCCACGACCCGCACGGCGAAATGGTCCCGCAGGTTGGCGCCGACGCCCGGCAGGTCCTTGACGACCGGGATCTGCATCTGGCGCAACAGGTCTGCGGCCCCGAGGCCGGAGAGCTGCAGCAGTTTCGGGGTGTTGACGGCGCCGGCGCACACGATGACCTCCCGCCGTGCGCGCACTTTGGCAAGCACGCCGGAACCGTCACGCAAATACTCGACCCCGGTAGCGGTTGCACCGTCGAACAAAACCCGTGTGACCTGGGCATTCGTTCGGACTTCCAGGTTGCCGCTCTTCAGCGCCTGCCGCAGGAACGCACGCGCGTTACTGATGCGGCGTCCCTTGTGAATGGTGCGCTGGTAGTAGCCGACCCCTGCCTGGGAAGCACCGTTGTAGTCCGGATTGCGGTTGATGCCGAGTTCTCCGGCGCCCTGAATGAATGCTTCGCAAACCGGATGGATCCAGTCGTTCTCGGTGACGCTCAACTCGCCCTGACGTCCGCGAAAGCGATCGTCGCCGGCGCCGAGGAACGTCTCGGTGCGCCGGAAGCAGGGAAGTACCGAATCGTAGCCCCAGCCCGGATTGCCCAGCGCTTCCCACTCGTCGTAATCCTCGCGCTGGCCGCGGTTATAGACAAGACCATTGATCAGGGTCGATCCGCCCAGTGCGCGCCCTTGCGGCAAGGAGATGGCGCGTCCGTTGGTTTCGGCCGTCGGCTCCGTCTGGAACTGCCAGGTGTACCTGGGGTTGCCCATCATCTTGATGAAGCCGGCGGGCACGTGCAGTAGCGGATGCGTGTCCGGGGGGCCGGCTTCGAGCAGGCAGGTGCGGGCACCAGTCCCGGCAAGGCGCGCGGCAAGGATGCAGCCTGCTGCGCCTGCGCCAACAATCACGTAATCGAAGCTGCCCACTTACATCGTGTATTTCTTGACCGCCGCCTCGTTCCATTCCACGCCGTTGCCCGGTTTGTCCGGGACCGTCGCGTAACCGCCTTTGGCCTCGAATGGTTCGGCAAGAACGGGTTCTGCCCAGTCACTCCACTCCAGCCAGTCGGCGGATTCGCTCACGCGCAGCAACTGCGCCGAGATCGGCGTGTACAGGTGACTGGACAGCGGCAGGTTGGCGGCGCCGGCAATCGCCGCCGAACGCATCCAGCCGGTCACGCCGCCAATGCGCATCAGGTCGGGCATGTACAGATCGGCCGCTTTCGCGTTGACGGCCTTGAGAAAATCGCGCGAGCCATAAATGTTCTCGCCAATCGAAAGGGGCGTCTTCATCTCGCGCGCGATCTGCGCGCAGCCCTCGTAGTCGTCATAGGCGATCGGCTCCTCGAACCAGTACAGTCCCTGATCGTCGAGACCGTGCATGCGTTGCAACCCTTCGCCAAGCGTCAGACCCTGGTTGAAGTCGGTCATCAGAATGATGTCGTCGCCGACCGCGTCACGCACCATGCGAATCGCTTCGATATCTTCTTTCAATGTCGGGCGGCCAAGGCGCATCTTGATTGCCTTGAATCCGCCTTGCGCGACGAGGGACTTCGCTTCTGCAGCGATCTTGTCTTTCGGGATCAGCCACATGCCATTGGTGTTGTAGGCACGAATGGGCCCGGGGCTGCCGCCGAGCAGTGTGGCGAGCGACAGGTTGGCGGCTTTGGCAAGCGCATCCCAGATCGCCATGTCCAGGCCCGAGAGCGCGATGATCGTCATGCCCTGACGGCCGTTGAGATGCAGGGTTCTCATCGCGCCGCCGTAGACGTCCAGAGGCGCGATCGGTTTGCCCTTGAGCTCGTCGGCAATGTTCTCGATGACGGCCGCGATCGGCGTGACCGACTTTGCAACGTAAGGCTCGAGGTAGCTGTGGCCGACAACGCCTTCCCTGGTGCGAACATCGATCAGAATGAAAGGCCATTTCTCGAACGTGCCGACCTTGGCCACGATCGGCCTTCTGAGTGGTACCGACACGGCGCGAACCTGTACGCTTTCCAGGGTAAGTTGTTGCGTCACTTCTTCTCCTCCTCCGTAGCTTGATCGTATTTTTCTTGTTGCGGCGGAAGTTCGCCGCGCTTACATGCTCCTGCGGTATTGTCCCCCGACTTCGAACAGCGCGTGCGTGATCTGCCCGAGCGAACAAACCCGTACTGCGTCCATCAGCACCGCGAACACGTTTCCGTTTTCGATCACGGTCTGTTGCAGCCGTTTCAGCATCGCTTCGCTTTCGGCGCTGTTGCGCTCGTGAAATTCCTGCAGCCGCTTGAGCTGTGACTGCTTCTCGTCCTCGGACGAGCGGATCAGTTCGATTTCCTGCGGTGTCGTGTCGCCGTGTGGATTGCGGAAAGTGTTGACACCGATGATCGGGTAGGAGCCATCGTGTTTGCGGTGCTCGTAATAAAGTGATTCTTCCTGGATCTTGCCGCGCTGGTAGCCAAGTTCCATCGCCCCGAGCACGCCGCCGCGCTCGGAAATGGATTCGAATTCCCTGAGCACGGCCTCTTCGACCAGGCTGGTCAGTTCGTCGATCACGAAGCTGCCCTGATTGGGGTTTTCGTTCTTCGCCAGGCCCCACTCACGGTTGATGATGAGCTGTATCGCCATCGCCCGGCGCACGCTCTCTTCCGTCGGAGTGGTGATTGCTTCATCGTAAGCGTTGGTGTGCAGCGAGTTCGCGTTGTCGTAGGTGGCGATCAGTGCCTGCAGCGTGGTGCGGATGTCGTTGAAGTCGATTTCCTGCGCGTGCAGGGAGCGCCCGGACGTCTGGCAGTGGTACTTGAGTTTCTGCGAGCGCTCGTTGGCGCCGTAGCGGTTCTTCATCGCCACCGCCCAGATGCGCCGCGCGACGCGCCCGATCACCGTGTACTCGGGGTCCATGCCGTTGCTGAAGAAGAAACTCAGGTTCGGCGCAAAATCGTCGATGTGCATGCCGCGCGCGAGATAGGCTTCGACAAAAGTGAAGCCGTTGCTCAGCGTGAACGCCAGCTGCGAGATCGGGTTCGCGCCGGCCTCGGCAATGTGATAGCCGGAAATCGACACCGAATAGAAGTTGCGTACGTTGTGGTGGATGAAGTAGTCCTGAATGTCGCCCATCACCTTGAGACTGAACTCGGTCGAGAAGATGCAGGTGTTCTGGCCCTGGTCTTCCTTCAGGATGTCCGCCTGTACCGTGCCGCGCACGGTTTCCAGCGTCCACTCGCGAATTTTCTCTGCTTCGTCGGCGGTCGGTTCCCGGCCGTTATCGTCGCGGAACTTGTCGAGCTGCTGGTCGATCGCGGTGTTCATGAACATCGCAAGGATCGTTGGCGCCGGTCCGTTGATGGTCATCGACACGCTGTTGTTGGGCGCGCACAGATCAAATCCCGAGTACAGCACCTTCATGTCGTCGAGCGTGGCAATGGACACGCCCGAGTTGCCGATCTTGCCGTAGATGTCGGGGCGAAGATCCGGATCGAAGCCATACAGCGTGACCGAATCGAACGCAGTCGACAGCCGCTTGGCCGGCATGTCCTTGGACAGAAGATGAAAGCGCTTGTTGGTCCGGAACGCGTCGCCTTCGCCGGCGAACATCCGCGTCGGGTCCTCGTTCTCGCGCTTGAAAGCGAACACCCCGCCGGTGTACGGGAAGGACCCCGGCACATTTTCCAGCATCAGCCACTTGAGCAGTTCGCCATGGTCCTCGAAGCGCGGCAGCGATACGCGCGGAATCAAGGTGCCTGACAGTGATTTGCTGGTGAGTTTGGTGCGGATTTCCTTGTCACGAATCCTGACCACGTACTCGTCGCCGGAATAGGCCTTTTGCATGTCCGGCCACATATCGAGGAGTTTCTTCGCGCCGGCATCGAGTTTGGCATCGCGCGCATCGGCAAGCGTGACGAGGTTGCCGACTTCTTCGCCGCATTCTGCCGCGAGCATGGCCCTGGCCGCGCGCAGCTGCTGGCGTTCGCGTGCAACACGGGCTTGTTCGATCGCGTGCTGTTTGTATTCGCGAACGGTGGTCGCGATGTCGGCGAGATACCTTGCACGCTCCGGGGGAACGACGCTGGCGACTTTCGTTGACGATCGCACTGCGACTTTTTTCAGACGGCCGTCTCGGGCTTTCAACCCGCTGGCCTTCAGTTTTTCGACGATGGCCTGGTAGAGCGCGGTGACGCCGTCATCGTTGAATCGCGATGCGATGGTGCCGAAGACCGGCATCGTATCCGGTGCCGCGGAGAAGAGTTGATGGTTGCGCTGGTACTGCTTGGAGACGTCGCGCAGCGCGTCGTCGGCGCCACGGCGATCGAACTTGTTGATGGCGACAAAGTCGGCGAAATCCAGCATGTCGATTTTCTCGAGCTGGCTGGCAGCGCCATACTCGGGTGTCATGACGTACAGGGAAGTACCCACGTGCGGCACGATCGCGGCGTCGCCCTGGCCGATGCCGGAGGTCTCGACCACAACGAGGTCGTATCCGGCGCACTTGGCGGCGGCTATGACGTCGGGCAGACACGCGGCAATCTCGCTGCCGCCGCCGCGGGTGGCGAGTGAGCGCATATAGATGCGTTCACTGCCGAGAGCGTTCATGCGAATACGATCGCCCAGCAGTGCGCCGCCGGTTTTGCGTCGCGATGGATCGACGGCAATGATGGCAATGCTGATCTGGTCGGAATGGTCCAGCCGGAACCGGCGAATCAGTTCGTCGGTCAGCGAGGATTTCCCAGCGCCACCGGTGCCTGTGATGCCGAGCACCGGAATCTGGTCGAGTTTTTCCGCTTCCGAAAGCAGCGCCTTGTGCAGTTTCTCCGGCAGTGCTGCACCCTCGATGCCGGTGATGATGCGCGCCAGCGCGCGCTGGTCGCCGGCCTTGAGCTTGTCGAGCGATTTCGGCAGATCGGCGCACAGGTCCTGGCTGGCGCGCTTGAGCATGTCGTCGATCATGCCCTGCAGACCCATGGTCGCGCCGTCCTCGGGCGAGTAGATGCGCGTCACGCCGTACGCGTGCAGCTCCTTGATTTCGGCGGGAACGATGACGCCGCCGCCACCGCCGAATACCTTGACGTGATCGGCGCCGCGCTCGCGCAACAGGTCGATCATGTATTTGAAGTACTCGATATGCCCGCCCTGATAGGAACTCACGGCGATCCCATGCGCGTCCTCCTGCAGTGCGGCGGTGACGATCTCCTCGACCGAGCGATTGTGGCCGAGGTGAATCACCTCGGCGCCGCCCCCCTGCAGCATGCGCCGGATGATGTTGATCGACGCATCGTGCCCGTCGAACAGGCTGGCGGCCGTGACAAAGCGGACTTTTGGTGCAGCACCCTGTTTGGCGGCCGCGGGTTTATGGCTGAGGTCGGTCATTGGCGTAACCCGTATTAATGGTTGTCAATCGGCGGGCGGGGCAGAGCCGGCCGCTTAAGACGCATTATGGTTGACGTTAACGTAAACGTAAACTCTCCGGAGAGCAGGCTTTATGCCGCCCGGACGAGTCTGGAGATGTTCAGCCGGTTAAGCAAGGCTTCACGTCTGGCCTCATATGCCTCCACGTTGCGCGCCTTGACGTGCCCGAACCCGCGAATGTGTTCGGGCAGCGAAGCCAGTTCCAGCACGACGTCATGGTTGTCTTCGGAAAGAGCCGTCAGGCAATGGTCGATCGTCGTTTCGTAATCGCGAAGCAGGCGTCGCTCGGTCTTGCGTTCCTCCGTCTGTCCGAACGGATCGAATGCGGTCTGGCGCAGCCACTTGAGGCGAGCCAGAAGGCGGAACGCGGTTTTCATCCAGGCGCCGTATTCGGACTTGGTCAGGTGGCCCTGCGCATCGCGTTTTGCCAGCAATGGCGGTGCGAGGTTGTACCTGATGCTGAAGTCGCCGTCGAAAGTCTTGCGCAGCCGCGCTTCGAAAGCCGGATCGGAGAACAGGCGCGCGACTTCGTATTCGTCCTTGTATGCCATGAGCTTGAACAGATACGTTGCAACGGCCCGTGCCAGTTTGTCGCCTTTGCCGATGCGTGCTTCGGCGGCGCGCGTGCGTTCGACCAGGTCGCTGTAGCGCATTGCGTAAGCCGTATTCTGATACGCGGTGAGAAATTCGATACGGCGTTCCACCAGTTTGTCCAGTGACTCGGGAAATTGGACGACGACAGGTCGCGCCGGTGCGGCGACACGTTCCACCGAATCCAGATCAACTGCTGCGCGGCGGCCCCAAAGGAATGCCTGTTTGTTGGCGTCGATCGCTACGCCGTTGAGTTCGATGGCACGCATCAGGGCCGCTTCGCCCACCGGAATCAGACCTTTCTGGAATGCGAAGCCGAGCATGAACAGGTTGGTCGCGATCGAATCGCCCATCAGCGCGGTTGCGATCCGGGTGGCGTCGAGAAAGTGCGCCTGGTCTTCGACCGCTTCGTTGATCAGCGATCGGATTTGCTCGGCCGGAAACTGCCAGTCTGCATTCTGGGCAAAATGGCCGGTCGGCTGTTGGTGCGTGTTGATGACCGCGACCGTGCGCCCGGCGCGCGTCTTGCCGAGTGCATCCGATGCGCCCGCAGTGAGCATGTCGCAACCCAGTACCAGGTCTGCCTCGCCAGCGGCGATGCGCTGGGCCCGGATCTGTTGCGGCGATCTGGCGATGCGAACATGGGACGTGACGGCCCCGTTCTTCTGGGACATGCCGGTCATGTCCAGCGCGGATGTGCCCTTGCCCTCGAGGTGGGCCGCCATGCCGATCAGCGCACCGACCGTGATGACGCCGGTACCGCCGATGCCGGTGATCAGGATGTTATAGGTCGAGCCATCGGTTTGCGGCAGTGCCGGTTCCGGCAGTGGCGCGAAATCGGAGTCTTTCGCCGCCTTTGCCAACCGCGATTTGCGCGGCGTTCCACCTTCGACAGTCACGAAGCTGGGGCAAAAGCCTTTCACGCACGAATAGTCCTGGTTGCACGATGACTGATCGATCATGCGTTTGCGCCCGAATTCGGTTTCCAGCGGCAGGAGGGAAGTGCAGTTGGACTGCACGCCGCAGTCGCCGCAGCCTTCACACACCGCTTCGTTGATGAACAGCCGTCTGGTCGGCGTGGGCAATTCACCCTTCTTGCGCCGGCGGCGTTTCTCTGCCGCACAGGTCTGGTCGTAGATGAGTATCGAAGTGCCAGGACACTCGCGCAATTCCTTCTGCACCGAATCCAGGTCCTTGCGGTCGTTCACCGTCACCATCGGCGGCAACGCCGAGCGGTCGGAGTAGCGTGACAGGTCTTCCGTCACAAGCGCGATGCGCTCGATGCCCTCGCCGACGAGTTGCTGCGCGATCATTGGAACCGTCAGCGTGCCATCGATTGGCTGGCCGCCGGTCATCGCTACCGCGTCGTTGTAGAGAATCTTGTAGGTGATGTTGACTTTCGCGGCGACAGCAGCGCGGATTGCCAGCAAGCCTGAATGAAAGTAGGTGCCGTCACCGAGATTGGCGAATACGTGCTCGCGTTTGGAAAACGGCGCCTGGCCGATCCACGCGGCACCCTCGCCGCCCATGTGCGACAGCGTCTTGTTGTGCTCGGGGTAAATCGCGGTGGCCATTACGTGGCAGCCGATACCCGGCCAGGGCCAGGCTGCCTTCGGGCACCTTGGTCGAGGTGTTGTGCGGACAACCCGAGCAATACCACGCGGGCCGCGGCGGGGTATCGACCGCTTTCAGTAATGCGGTTTCCTTGGCGGCGAGAAATTCGAGCCGTGCCTTTATCCGGTCGCTCTGATGAAAACGCGCGATTCGCGCGGCAATCACACGCGCGATTTGCGCAATCGAAAAGTCCGCTTTGGCGGGCAGCAGCCATGCGCCGCGGGGGTGCACCCATTCGCCCTTGTCGTCGAATTTGCCGATGACGCGCGGCCGCACTTCGGGGTCCCAGTTGTAGAGTTGTTCCTTGAGCTGGTATTCCACCATCTGGCGTTTTTCCTCGACGACGAGGATCTCGTCCAGGCCGCGGGAGAACTCGCGGATGCCGTCGGGTTCGAGCGGCCACGGCATCGAAACCTTGAACACGCGAATGCCAATTTCCGCGGCGTTGTGTTCCGAAATTCCCAGTTCTTCGAGCGCTTCCAGCACGTCCATGTACGACTTGCCCGACGCAACGATGCCCAGTTTGGCGTTGGGTGCGTCGATCATGGTGCGGTTCAGGCGATTGGCGCGCGAGTAGGCGAGCGCGGCGTATATCTTGTAATCCTGCATCAGCGCTTCCTGCTTGCGCGCTTGCAGGCCCAGCGTATCGCTGGACAAACGGCAATTCAGTCCGCCTTCAGGCATGACGAAGTCACCGGGCAAGACGATTTGCGGTTTGGTGAGGTCCGCATCGATGGACGCGGACGACTCGACCGTGTCGGCCAGCGCCTTGAATCCCACGGCACAACCGGAAAATCGCGACATCGCAATGCCGTGCAGGCCCAGTTCGAGGTACTCCTCGACATTGCACGGATACAGCACCGGAATCATCGACGCCGAGAACAGGTGATCACTTTGGTGGGGAAGTGTGGACGAATAGGCGCCGTGATCGTCGCCGGCAACCAGCAGCACCCCGCCGTGTTTTGCCGTGCCGACGAAATTCATGTGCTTGAACACATCGCCGCAACGATCCACGCCCGGGCCCTTGCCGTACCACATCGCGAACACGCCGTCGTAGTCGGAGCCGCCGGTCAGGTGTACCTGCTGCGTGCCCCATACCGCGGTGGCGGCGAGTTCCTCGTTGACGCCGGGCTGGAACTCGACGTGCTGTGCTTCGAGATGGGGGCGCGCTTTCCACAGCGCTTCGTCCAGACCGCCCAGCGGCGAGCCGCGGTAACCGGAAACGAACCCGGCGGTATTCAGCCCGGCCAGTGCGTCGCGCTGGCGCTGCGCCAGCATCAGGCGAACCAGGGCCTGGATGCCGGTCAGGTAAACGCGTCCGTTGGTGGACGTGTATTTGTCGTCAAGCGTGACGTCTTGCATTGCTTCGACTCCTTATGGGATTCGATTTCCCGGTTGGCTGAGGCCGGTAAGCCCGTTGGCCGGTAGATACAGTTCGGACGTTCGGAACGGCTATTTGGTTTCAGTACGATCCGGTTCGTAGAATCGGTTTTCCTCGAGCATGATCTGGTCATGCGTGCAGCCCGAAGGCATCATCGGAAAACAGTTTTCCTGCGCGGCCACGGCTACATCAAGGAAATATGGTCCGTCGTGCGCAAGGCAGCGGGCGATGGCGGCGTCGAGTTCGCGCGGATCGGTCACGCGTTCTGCGGCCCAGCCGAAACCGCGGGCAACAACGACGAAATCCGGCAATGCCTCGGTGTAACTGTGGCTGTAACGGCCGCCATGGTTGAATTCCTGCCACTGGCGCACCATGCCCATGTAACTGTTGTTCGACAGCACGACCTTCACCGGCGTCCGGTGCTGTGTCGCAGTCGACAGTTCCTGGATGTTCATCAGCACCGACGCATCGCCGCTGACACAGACGACCGTCTTGTCGGGGTGCGCGATCTGCGCACCGATCGCGGCTGGCAGCCCGTAACCCATGGTGCCGGCGCCGCCGGAGGTGAGCCAGCGGTTGGGATGATCAAAGCACAGGTGCTGCGCAGCCCACATCTGGTGCTGGCCGACGTCGGTGGAAACGATGGCGTCGTTGCCGTCCAGGGCGTGGCGAACGGCTCGCATCAGTTGCTGCGGCACGATGCAGTCTTCTTTGACTGCAAAGGACAGCGATTTCTCGTCGCGCCACTTCCCGATCTGCGACCACCAATCATTCAGGCGGTCCACCGGTTGTGCGATGGCGGCGACTTGCGGTACCAGTGCTTGCAGTGTGCCGGCGCAGTCGCCGACCAGCGGGACATCGACCTTGACCAGTTTGTTCACGGACCCGGGATCGATGTCGATATGTATTTTCTTCGACACCGGGGAAAATCCGCCCAGCTCTCCCGTGACGCGATCGTCAAAGCGCGCGCCTACGCAGATCACCAGATCGGCGGCATGCATCGCCAGATTGGCTTCCAGTGTGCCGTGCATGCCAAGCATGCCAAGGAATTGCGGGTCGGAACCCGGAAACGCGCCCAGCCCCATCAAGGTCAGTGTGCAGGGCGCGCCGGTGAGTTTCACCAGCCGGGTAAAGGCCTCGCACGCTGCCGGTCCGGAATTGATCAGCCCGCCGCCGCCGTAGAACACCGGGCGCTTTGCCTGCGCGATGAGGGCGGCTGCCTGTTCGATGCTGGTATGCGGCGGCATCGGCGGTTTCGTTACAGCCGGTGCCGGTTTCGGCGTGCGCGCGCTTCTGGCGGGTGCGGCTTGCAGGTCTTTGGGGAAGTCAATCAGCACCGGGCCCGGACGCCCCGACGTGGCGATGTGGAATGCGTTGCGTACGACGGTCTCGACCTCGTCGGCGCTGCGTACCTGCGTATTCCACTTCGTGACGGGACGCGAGATGCCGATGGCATCGCATTCCTGAAACGCGTTCGATCCGATCAGCGGGGTGGCGACCTGTCCGCTGATGCATACGACGGGTATCGAGTCGCACAGCGCGTCGAGCAATCCGGTGGTGGTGTTGCTCATGCCCGGGCCGGAGGTGACGAGCACCACGCCGGGCTTTCCGCTGCTGCGGGCATAGCCTTCGGCAGCGTGCACCGCCGCCTGCTCATGGCGGACGAGGACGTGGCGAAGCCGGCGATCGGCGAACAGCGCATCGTAAATGGGCAGCACAGCGCCGCCGGGATAGCCGAAAATCACTTCGACGCCGAGCGAAACCAGTGTGTCGACAAGGGCGCCAGCGCCGGACGTCATGGTGTCTGTGGACATGGCTTGGGTGTCCGTGGTCGGTGGTGAGAGCAGGCAATTGTTCATGTGGAGATAGTACGGGGGTAAGTCCGGAAAAGCTTCCCTGATTTTCTGGTAAATTTGGCCAACAGCAGAAAACTTTCCCTTATTCTGGGACGATCAATAGAATGAATCTCAGCAAACACGATTTGGCCATTCTCGCGGTCCTGCGCGAGGATGCCCGTTCCAGCCTGCAGGAGATCAGTTCCCGGGTCGGTTTGTCGACGACGCCTTGCTGGAACCGCATCAAGAAGATGGAAGCCGAAGGCGTGATCCAGGGCTATACGGTGCGCATCGATCCCGGTGCCATCGGCTTCACGGAAACGGTGATCGTGCAGGTCACGCTCGACAGTCATACCGACGAGACGCTGTTCGAATTCGGCCGGCAACTGGAGCAGATTCCGGAAGTGCTCGAGGCTTACCTGGTATCGGGCGACTACGACTACTACATCCGCATTGCCGTGAAGGACACGCGCGACTACGAGCGTCTGCTGCGCGAAAGCCTGTACCGCATTCCCGGCATACGGCACAGCAAGTCGACGTTCGTGCTGCGTACATTGAAAGACAGCCCGGTCCCGCTGCCGTCCTTACCCACGGTGGCGAGCAAGCCGGCGAAACGCTGAGCCGCACCGGGCGTTAGCCGAGCGACGAGGTCTGATTGAAACCGACAACATCGACCCGCGCCGTCGCGACCGACGCAGTCGGTACGCTGCATCAACCGGCAGGCGCTGATGCGCGCATCGTGTGCGTGGTGCCCAGTATCACCGAACTCTTGTTCGATCTCGGCTTGGGCGCGCAGGTGGTCGGCCGCACCGGGTTCTGTTTCCATCCCAAAGCAGCGGTAAAGAATGTGCCCAAAGTTGGCGGGACAAAGGATTTCGACCTGGAGAAGATTCGCGCCCTTGAACCGACGCACCTGATCGTCAACGTCGACGAGAATCCGCGCGAACGGGTCGAAGCCGACGGCGACGTTTGTACCGAATATTGTTGTTACCCACCCGCTCGGCCCGCTCGACAATATCGACCTGTACCAGCTGCTCGGAACGATATTCGCGCGGCAAAGCGAGGCGGAAGAACTCGCTGCGCGCTTCGACCGTGTGTATCGCAATACCGTTGAAGCGACTTGCCACCTTGCCAGCGAGCGGGTGCTTTACGTCATCTGGAAAAACCCCTGGATGACGATTTCACGCGACACGTATATCGCGCGCACGCTGGCTGCGGTCGGCTGGAACCAGATCGAAGTCGATTCTGACGCGCGTTACCCGGAGGTCGACATCGAATCCTTGCTCGGTTCGGTCGACCATGTCCTGCTGTCCAGCGAACCGTACGCGTTCAGACCAAGGGACGTCGCCGAAATTGAATCGATGGCCACGGGTGGTTCGCGCCCGGCGGTTTCCCTGATCGATGCCGAAATGACCTCCTGGTACGGCAGCCGGGCGATTGCCGGCATGCGCTACCTTGCAGGGATGCGCGCGGGCAGCAACGGCGGCTGATTTCGTTCGCCGGTATCGATACGCTCCGCCGTCCTCATTTCGCGCTGGGCGCGGCAAACGGTTTGGAAAGTCATCCAATGGAAAAAACAGGCGTCATTTATCGTGCCGAAAAGGCGATGGAGCGCGGCATCTTTGCCAGCCGCTGGATTCTCGCTCCGTTCTATCTCGGGCTGGTAGCGGCGTTGGCCATTATGCAGGTCAAATTCGTTCAGGAATTGTTTCACTTCGCGCCGCACGTGCTGGATGCGACCGAATCCGAAGTCAGGCTCGGCGTGCTGACCCTGATCGATCTGTCATTGGCCGGAAACCTGTTGCTGATGGTGATCTTCGCTGGCTACGAAAACTTCGTGTCCGGAAATCGACGTGCACGAGCACGTGGGATCGACCGAGCTGGATGGGCATGGTCGACTTCAGCGGTTTGAAGTTGAAGCTGATCGCTTCAATAGTCGCCATTTCCGGAATTCATTTGCTGAAGGCGTTCATGAACATCCATGCCATCGACAAGGATGAACTCATGTGGCTGATCATCACGCACGTCACTTTCGTGACTTCCGGCGTGCTGCTGGCCTGGATGGATTTACTGGTGAGCAAGGCGGATCAGATTCACTCAGGGCATTAACGTTCAGGCCAAGCGGCGGCGAAGCCGTCCGATGTGGGCGCCTCGTCAGGCTCCACTACCGGCAAAAGTGCTACGCAAATTTGGACCCCGGTGGCAACAGGGCTAACTAGCGCCAAGACTACGACTATCCGAAGATGTAGACCTCGTTACGTCGATGTGATCGTTCCACGTAGCGATTGGCAGTTTGAACGAAACGGGCTTCGACCCCTTGAACTCTTGAGGTCGACGTCCGCGCCCTGCGGTGAAAGTCTGATGCCGCTCGCTGTGGCTACCTTGCGAGCTCGTGGCCTTCGGCCCCAGCTTGACCGCGACCGAATCAGCGGAAGCGCGTACGGCCCCGGCGCTTGTCCGTGCTCTTGCCGCCTTCATGTGGCACTTCGCCATTGTTTCGCGCCAGGTCCTCCAGGATCGGGCAATCCGGTCGTTGATCGCCGTGGCAATGCGCCGCGAGTTGCTCAAGGGATTGCTTCATTGCGCGCATTTCCGCGATGCGGTTTGCCAGCTCCGCCGCATGCACGAGCGCGAGACGTTTGACGTCCGCGCTGGCGCGCCGGTGGTTCTGCCACAATCCCAGCAGATCGGCGATCTCGCCGGTGCCGAATCCCAGGCGCCGGGCCCGGTGGATGAAGCGCAGCGTGTGCACCTCACTGTTGGAGTATTGGCGGTAGCCGGAGCCGGTGCGGCGCACTTTGGGCAGCAGTCCAAGCGACTCATAGTGCCGGATCATCTTGGCCGAGACGCCGGAGAGCTTGGCAGCCTGTGCCGATGTTCAGTGAAACGTCAGCATCCATGACTCGGTCCTCCGGGACGCCATTGATCAATGACACGCCCACATCCAGCAGGGGGAACACGGTTTGGCGCGAGCAAAACGAGGATCGATCACCGATCGCGCTTTCACTTGCGCCGCGTGCAGCCCCTGCCGGGTGTGCCGCTAATGGTACTGATGTACGACTGCGTGTCCCCGCCCGCGGGTGAGCAGCCAGCGATTCACCGGGTAGGCTGCGATGCCGGCGATCAGGAGTGCGGACGCGAGGCTGCCCCAGAATACCCACGAGCCAAGCGGCGCGTCCATTGCCCCCGGAATCGCCAGCATTATTGCATTGTCCACGATCTCCATGACGGTGATGGAGGCCGTATCGGCCGCCAGCGCCAGGCGTACAGCCTGCTTGACCGGGATGCCGGCGCGCAGCAGCGGGATCATCGTCAGCAGGTAGCCAAACAGGAAGGCGAGCGCAACCGCAAGCGCAATCGTCGCACCGTTGCCCCATCCCAGCGCGGTGCCGATCACCATTCCCAGTATCTCGCCGATGCTACAGCCCGTCAGACAGTGCAGCGTGGCAGACAGCGCCAGACGGTTCAGCGAGCTTGCATGCGTGCCGTGAGTCCCCACTGCGGCGTGGTGGTCCGACATGGCGTTTGAATGGGCGTGATGGTCGTGATGCATGTGAGTTTGATGCGAAGACATCTTTGATCCCTCCTCGATTGGTTTGAACGAGAGGCCATGCTGGACCTTCCCACGATGGCAAGGTCAAGAGGTCAAACGCAATTAGATTCGAGCCAGAAAAGATCGAGTCCGACCTCGTCCACTCCACCTATAAATACTTTATCAATAACAGCAATATATCCTTCTACCAGCGCTATGTTCTTGCATTCTGAATTCAGAATACAGTACATTCACGTTTTCCTCTTGGCTGGCAAGTCCAATGCGCAGGTTGCAACCCCAACCCTCCCTGGTCGACCAGGTCTATGAAGCAGTTCTGTCCGATATCTCCGCGGGCAAGTTCAACGGTGACGCGCGCCTGAAGCAGGAAGAACTGGCCGAGTCGCTGGGCGTGTCACGCCAGCCGGTGCAGCAGGCGCTATTACTGTTGCGCAATCACGGCATTCTGCGCGACGCGCCCGGGCGCGGCCTGATGGTGGCGCCGCTGGAGGCGGAGCTTGTGCGCAATCTCTATGAAGTGCGAGCCGTCCTTGACGGTCTTGCCAGCGGCAAGGCCGCTGAGCGGGGTAGCGAAACCGCGCGCAAGGAAGGTCCGGCTTTCATCAAACGCGGACGCGAAGCGGTCGCCAGTCGCTCTATTGCGAGAATGATCACGGCCGACATGGACTTTCACTTCTTTCTTTACCGGTTGTCACAGAACCCGCTCATCGCGGAAACGAGTTTGCCGCACTGGAGCTACCTGCGCCGCGTCATGGGCGAAGTTCTGCTGCACGGCGAAACGCCCGGAGAAATCTGGGATCAGCACGAAGCCATATTGCACGCCGTCATATCCGGCGATGCCAACGAAGCCGAGCGGGTCGCCCGGCTTCATATCTCGCACGCAGCGACAACGCTCACCGAGCGGTTGCCCACGCAACCGCAACCGGTGCCGGTTACCGCGAGCGCATCGCGCCGGACCAGAAATCGAGCCGGGGTCCGCCAGAAGAAAGCGGTTGCATAGAAAATCTGATTCGAACTTTTTTTGACGATCATGGACGCTTCAGTTTACGGAACGCTATACGACTCACTTCTACGTACTGCCAGCAAGTACGGGGAACGTCCCGCCTACGTGGTACCTCCGATGGCGAACCGCGCCTATCACCCCGAAGGCTGGCAGGCGACATGGGCAGAAACACTTGCCGCTGTCGAGGAGAAGAAAAAAATCTACCAGCGCGCCGGGATCGGCTATGGGCATCGCGTCGCCATCCTGTTCGAGCAGCGCCCGGAATTCTTTTCCCATTACTACGCGCTGAACGCACTGGGTGCGGGTATCGTCCCGATCAACCCCGATTACCGCGTCGACGAGATCCGCTACGTCGTCGAGCATTCGGAGGCCAGTCTCGCCGTTTGTGTCGACAACCGACTGAACGAAATGCGCGAAGTCGCGCGGCAAATCGGTAACGGATTGCCGGTTGTTTCATTCGACCAGTTTCCGCAAGCGCTGCCGGAACCGGTGCGCCCGGCACAGTCGGGGACGCCGGGTGCTGACACTGAAGCGGCGTTGATTTACACCTCGGGCACGACCGGGAAGCCAAAGGGTTGCATCCTGACCAATGAGTATTTCCACACCTTCGGCGCCTGCTATCTGTCATTGGGCGGTCGCCTGGATTTTCAGGGGGCACAAGACCGCCTCTACAATCCGCTGCCGTTGCATCATGCCAACTGCCTGTCGATATCGACGCCTTCGATGCTGTTAAATGGTGGGTGCCTGATTTTTCCCGACCGGTTTCATGCCAGCACCTGGTGGAAAGATCTGGTTGCCACCCGCGCGACCGCGGTGCAGTTCCAGGGAATCATCCCGAACATCCTGTTGAAGTTGCCGCCTTGCCCGGAAGAGACGCAACACCAGGTGCGTTTCGCGCTGTGCGCCGGAGTCGAGCCGAGCCAGCACGAAGTGTTCGAGAAACGTTTCGGATTTCCCGTTGTTGAAATGTGGGCAATGACGGAAACCGGCCGGTTGATCAGTGATAACCATGAACCGCGTTCGATCCATACACGCGCTTTCGGACGATCAAATGACTGGGTCGAAGCGCGTGCGGTTGACGAAGACGACCGCGATACGCCGTCCAACGTACCCGGTGAACTGGTGATCCGGCACAGCGAGGCAACGCCTCGCAAGGGATTTTTTTCCGGTTACCTGAAGAACGAGCAGGCGACCGAGGAAGCCTGGCGCAATGGCTGGTTTCACACCGGCGACGCCGTGGTGCGCGACGACACTGGCATGTTCTATTTTGTCGATCGCAAGAAAAACATCATTCGCCGATCGGGCGAAAACATTGCAGCGGCAGAAATCGAAGCCTGTCTGACTTCGCATGAAAAGGTAAAGCAGGTGGCAGTGCTGGCCGCACCGGACGAAGTGCGCGAAGAAGAAGTCATGGCCTGCGTCATCGCCAAATCACCGCAGGACGTTGCCGAACCGGCGGCACGCGAAGCGCTCGCCAATGAACTGTTCGACTGGTGCTACGAACGAATGGCTTACTTCAAGGCGCCGGGCTGGCTGTTGTTTGTCGACAGCCTGCCAACCGGTACGTCGGCGAAGGTCCAGAAGATCCACATTTTTCCGGCTGGCGTCGATCCGCGTGAACAGCCCGGCGTGATTGATCTGCGCAAGCGCAAGAAGCAGAAACAGTCTGTTGCTCACTGAACGACCAGGAAACCCAGTCAATGCCTCCAACTCCTCTTACTCCGGATACCGCGGCGGGTGTTATTGCCCGCTTTCTAAAGGCGCGCGGCGTGGACCGAATCTTCGCCCTGTGCGGTGGCCACATCATGCCGATGTGGATGCGCGCCGACGCCGAAGGCATTGATATCGTCGACGTGCGTGACGAGCGTGCTGCGGTGTACATGGCGCACGCACACGCCGAACTGACGGGCAAACTCGGCGTGGCGATGGTCACCGGCGGGCCAGGCTTGACCAATGCCATCACCGGAATCGCCAATGCCCACGTCGCACGCGCGCCGGTGCTCGTATTGTCCGGCGTGCCGCCGCGCGCGCAGGAGAACCGCGGGGCGCTGCAGGATATCTCCCATACCGAACTGGTCAAGTCGATTACGCGTTATGCGCGCACGGTGCGCGAGCCGGGCCTGGTGTTGCAGGAGCTCGACGAAGCGGTGTCGCGCGCGTTCGGGCAGGGCGGAGAGCCGGGTCCGGTCTATATGGATTTTCCGACTGACACGTTGCGTGCCGATGTGCCGAAATCGCTGCAACTGGAAGAACATTTCCGTCCCAAGCCGCGGCCGCTGTTACGCCCGAACGACGATGACGTCGAGGCGGCGGTCGATTTGTTGTGGTCAGCAAAACAGCCATTGGTCATCAGCGGCCGTGGCGCGCGGGGCGCCGGAAAAGAACTGACTGCATTTCTCGATTCTCTCGGTGCGGTCTATCTCGATACCGGCGAGAGCAAGGGGCTGGTGGACGATTCGCACCCTTCGGTGGTTGCCGCGATGCGAGGGAAAGTGATGGGCGATGCCGATGTGGTTGTGACCGTGGGCCGGCGTCTGGATTTCCAGCTGGCTTACGGATCGCCAGCGATCTTTGGCGACGCGCGTTTTCTTCGTATCGGAGATACGCCGCTGGAGGTTCGCGACAATCGCCGCGGGGCAGTGGAGTTGTTCGCCCAGCCGGCGGCTGCGCTTTCCGCAATTGTGCGCAAGGCCGGTGGTCGCTCGCCAGCCGTCGATCGTACCTGGGCCGACGGACTGCGCAAGAAACACGAAGAGCGGGTGGACAAACTGAAAACCACCATGAAGTCTGCACCCTCCGACAGCGAAGGACGCATCCATCCGAACCGCTTGCTCGCCGAGTTGCAGGCGCAGTTAAAGAACGACGCAGTGGTCATAGCAGACGGCGGCGATTTCCTGAGTTTCTCCCGCGTGGGGCTGGCTTCGTCGGCGTATCTCGACCCCGGCTCCTTTGGCTGCCTTGGCGTCGGCACGCCGTTCGGCATTGCGGCCAGCCTCGCGTTTCCCGGGCGGCAAGTTGTGGTCGCGACCGGGGACGGATCGTTCGGGTTCAATGCGATGGAGATCGACACCGCCGTGCGCCACAAGGCACCAGTGCTGGTCGTCGTCGCCAACAACGGAGCGTGGCAGATCGAAGTGCACGACCAGACCGATACCCACGGCAAGGTCGTCGGTACGCGTTTGCAGGTTGCGGATTACGCGCAGATGGCGCGCGCGTTTGGCATGCACGCTGAACGCGTCGAGAAGGAAGAAGACCTGAAGGGCGCTATCGAGCGCGCCATGGCAAATCGTCCGGCTTTGCTCGATGTCGTTGTCAGCCCCGAAGCGCGTTCATCGGACGCCAAAACCGGGCTCGCCTGGGTACCCGATCTGCAACCGTTGGCGGCGTGGGACGATGCCGAGCGCGCGTGGCGCACCGGGACGTCACCGCAAGATTGACCGTTGCACAAATCAGAGCCACTTTTTTAAACACGAGGGCGTTATGTTGAAATCGAACCGTTTGAGTCTGGTTGTTTTTGCCGTATTGGCTGTTTCGGTGCTTGTGGTGTCATCGATCGTTGCGGCTGACGACGGCGAGGCTGACTTGCTGGCGCGTGCCCAGTCGATGTTCAAGCCATTGCCGGATACGGCAGAAACGCCGGATCGCCCGGTCACGTCCGCCCGTGTAGAGTTGGGACGCGCGCTGTTTTTCGAAACGCGTGTTTCCACCGATGGCAAACAAAGCTGCGCGCAGTGCCACCAGCCGATGTTCTACGGCACCGATGCACTTGCCGAATCGGTCGGCAACCAGGGCAAGCGCATTCCCCGCAATGTTCCCACGGTCTTCAACACGGCATTGCAGTTCGCGCAGCACTACGGCGGCAATCGGGTTGACGTCGAAGAGCAGGCGGTCAAGGCACTGCCTTCAGGGCTGGCCTACGGCAACGTCGATCTGGCCGAAGCGGAACAAAGGCTGCGCGCCATCCCCGGCTACCGGCCGATGTTCGAAAAAGCGTTCCCGGGCGAAGCCGAACCGGTGACGGCGGATAACTGGGGTCTGGCGATCGGTGCCTATGAGCGCACCTTGCTGACGCCCTCACCGTTTGACGATTATCTGAAGGGCAATACTTCGGCGATTGATTCACAAGCCAAACACGGGCTTGAAAAATTCATCAGCTATGGCTGCGCGGGCTGCCACAGCGGCGTGCTGGTTGGCGGGCAGATGTTCCAGAAATTCGGCATCACGCAGAACTATTGGGAACTCACCGGCAGCACTGAAAAGGAACTCCTCAAAGGCCGTGACAAAGGCCGCTTCCACGATACCAAGGACGAAGCGGACGCCTTCATGTTCAAGGTGCAGCAACTGCGCAACGTTGCCATGACGCCGCCTTACTTCCACGACGGCTCGGTTGCGACGTTGCCGGAAGCGGTACGCATCATGGCGAAACTGCAGCTGGGCCGTGACCTTGGTGCGGACGACGTGTCGGACATCGTTGCCTTTCTGGAAACGCTGACCGGTGAGGTGCCCGAGCACTTCGCCAACGCGCCGGTGTTGCCGGTTGCGCCGTATATGAACTAGCGCCTCTCAAGAGATGATTTGATAGACAGCACCCGTTTATGGCAGCAGCAGATGAGGCGCACAGCGTATTTGAGAACGGGCATGCGCCAATAAGCCGGTAAATATAGCCCGGGCTCAGATCGATATGGGTAGCCTTCTGTTGCCCTTCGCATAAGACAGAGCGCAAGCTGGCCGGTCTGGCGGGCGTGCTGCCAGAAGCATATACTGTATATAACTACAGTACAGCGAGGGCAGCTCCGTGCCGAGTGCGGCCCCAGCGAGATCGTCCGAGCCGCAAGCTCGCGTGCTGCGCTACGAGCGCCACCGCCCGGACAGACGCTGCTCTACCGGATCATTGCGCAGCACTACCCGGCATTCGTCGAGCATATGGCCAGTCGGGGCCGGCCGCTGCCGGAGTACGTGCAGGTCGGAATTCGAGTCATACCTAAAGTGCGGCCAGCTCGAGCACGGTTTCCTGCGCGTGCGCTGCGACACTTGCCACGCCGAGCACCTGGTGGCCTTCAGCTGCAAGCGGCGCGGCATCTGCCCCAGTTGCGGCGCGCGGCGCATGGCTGAGACAGCCGCGCTGCTCGTTGACGACGTGTTGCCCGAGCAGCCGCTGCGTCAATGGGTGTTGAGCGTGCCCTACGCGCTGCGCTTCGTGTTCGCGAGCCAACCGGCAATCATGGGCCGCGTGCTTGCCATCGTCTACCGTGTCATCTCCACGCATCTGATCAACAAGGCGGGCGCGCCTCGTCGATGCGCTCACCGGCCAGGTAGCTGTGTTGGGCATCGCGCTGCAGCAGGCCTTGGCGTTCCAGATATCGGCCCACGCGCTGTGCGATGCGTTGCGCCAGTTCGGTGAGTTCGGCGCTCGTGGGTGCGCTCACGCAGCGAAAGTGAAGCGCGCCGGCGCGGTGTTCGACGTACACGCCATCGAGAAACAGCAACTCAACCGCATTTTCCTCTGATGCCGTGGGCTCGATGCCCGGGCAGGGGGTCGGCTTGCCCGATGGCCGCGCGAGGCGGGGCAGCGGCGCTAGAGAAGCGCGGAGTAGTTGGTGAGCATGGCGAAATAGTCTGAATTTGCGCCGCGCGACCCGGCGCATCAGCGTGCGCTGTTGCTTCTTTCGTAAGGGACTTGAATGGGGATAGATTGGGGACCCCGTTTATATTTCCTATACTCCTCGCAACAAGCAATAAAATTCTGGTTTGGCTTTGCGTAGCTGCAAATGATACGGGCGAGTGCCACAAGGCACTGAGTTTAAAAATTGCTGCTTCCGCATTGGGCGCCTACGAACCAAGGGGGGTGGGTTCAAATCCTTTCGGGTGCGCCAACGTACTCGAGGCCTTGCATGGTGCAGGGCCTTTTTTCTTTTCCAGACCGGTCGCTAGGCTGCGTCGTGACGACGATGATCTGCCCGACTCAGAGCCGGAGTCTCGTCGACGTTTGATCGCAACGGTATCGATTGTTGCCAACGTGCGGAGGCTGTTCGGTCTTGGCTCCGAAACAACTGTAGTGTTACGGCTACATCGGGGCTAAAACGCAGATTCCATTGCAACTAGCGCTTTGAATAGCGTGCTGGAAAGCGAGATCTGACTGTCATCCGCTCTTGTATGGACTGGGAGGGCAGGGCAAGTCAAAGGACACCAGTTTCTCGATTCCGGCCTTGCAATAGGCGGAAAGTCGACGGGCACTGATATCTGCATCGATACTACGTAAAGAATCGGAATCAAACCAAAAATCGAAATCGAAATTGGGTGCTTTCTTGGTGAACTCGTCGAGGGTGGTTTGTGCCTCCGCAATCCGCCCGGCTTCGACAAGCGCCGGAATCAGCCAGAAGTAGCACCACACGTGCGTAAGCTTCAGGCATTTGTCGCCATACATGATCGCCTCATCATAATTTCTTTCCGCATAGTGAACTGTAAGCAACTGGACATCGAACCAGCTTGGCGGGTACGGATTGAGTCGCAACGCACGATTCGCCAGGTCAAGTGCCTCCCTCGATTTACCGTTGATAACCAGCGTGGATACAAAAAGCATCAGCGATACAGAATTGTTGGGATTCAGGGCGATGCTTTTTCGTCCGTAATCCAGACCTTTGCTGCGATCGAACTTGTACCAGGCATAGTAACCGTGGAGTAATGCGTAGGCGTCTCCACTGTTTTCATCGATTGCAATTGCTTTTTCGCCCCACTGGCGCATGTTTTCATAGGACTGTTCGACATTGTCAGTCCATCCGCTGGAAGCATCCATAAACTCCGACCAACCCAGAAAAACCATCGCAGTGGTGAAGTCCGGATCCAGTTCGAGGGCCTTTGTTAGCAATTCAATCGCTTTGTGATTCTGTTCTTTGGTATAGCGCTGATGCGCTTCCTTGCCTTTGAGAAACATTTCGTAGGCCAATGGATTTCGCGTTGCTCGCCGCCACAAACGGGTGTGTTCGCCTTCCACGAGTTGAACATCCAGTTCCGAGACGATGGCGCGGGTGATCTCGTCTTGTATTTCGAATAAGTCTGCGTATGGCCGATCGAAGCGTTCGGCCCAGACATGATCGCCCGTAAGGGCATCCACAAGCTGGACGTTAACCCGAAGGCGTTCCGCATGCTTTTGCACGCTCCCTTCCAGGATGTGGCGTACACCGAGTTCCTTGCCGACCACGCGAACGTCGACAGGCTTGCCCTTGTAAGTGAACACCGAGGTGCGGGCGATGACGACGATGTCGCGTAATTTGGACAGATCGGTGATGATGGTTTCGGTCATGCCGTCGGCGAAGTACTCCTGCTCTTGATCATCGCTCATGTTGACGAAGGGCAACACAGCAATGGAGGGGACCCTGGAAGGTGCACGGCCCTTTTCTTTGCTATCGGCGTTGGGGGACTTCGGTGTATCTTCAGCGACGCTTTTCCAAGAGGTGTCGTTAACTGAAAGCAACCAGGTTGTTCCTGCTGCCGCCGCCAAGACAAGCGCGGCCGAAATGACGGCTATGCGCTTGAGGCGTTGTGATTTGTGCCTGGTGAATTCGCCCACTGCTTCGCTGCCGGCGCCGACATGGTAAGCATGCACCGGCTCCGCAATGTTCTTGACCTCGTGGCTGCCGGCATCGGCGAAAGTGAAATCCGAATTACGGCGAACTTGCTGATAAGCGAACTCGGAGATCATCACGCCGCCGGGATTGGCCAGACCCTCCAGGCGCGCGGCCACGTTGACACCATCGCCGTAAACGGTGCCGTCGTCGGCTTCCTCGATATCACCGAGGTTGACGCCAATGCGAAACAGCATGCGACGCTCGTCCGGCAAGCTGGCGTTGCGTTGTGCAATCTCGTCCTGGATTTGGGTCGCTGCCAGCACCGCGCCACTCGCGCTGTCGAACACCGCGAGAACGGAGTCACCCGCCATGTCCACAACGCGACCACCATTGGACTCGATGTACTCAAGAAAAACTTCGCGGTATTCTCTGAGCGTGGAGATGGTGGCGCGCTCGTCATCGCCCATCAAGCGGGAATAACCGGCGGCATCTGCAGCAAGTATCGCTGCTAGCCTTCGAGTGACATGCCCTTTAGCCATAGCCTATTTCCGTCCGGAACGTGAAACCAGTCTAGCCGCGATGATAGTAGCAAGGATCGGCAGTGTGAATTGCTGTTTCTCGATGGCGTGTACGTTGAACACCGCGCCGGCGCAGTTCACTTTCGCTGGGTCAAGGCACCAACGAGCGCCGAGCTCACCGAACTGGCGCAACGCATCGCACAGCGCATCGGCCGCTATCTGGAACGCCAGGGCCTGCTGCAGCGCGATGCCCAACACAGCTACCTGGCCGGTGAGCGCATCGACGAGGGGCCGATGGACCCGCTATGGGGCCACTCCATCACCTGGCGCATCGCCGTAGGGCCGCAAGCCGGGCGCAAGGTCATGACGCTGCAGACCCTGCCCGCCGGTGATCAAGGGCAAACACACGCGGCCGGCAATGTTGGCGGATTCAGCCTGCACGCCGGTGTAGCGATCCGCGCAAACCAACGCAACAAACGCGAACGGCTGTGCCGCTACATCGCTCGCCCGGCGCTATCGGAGCACCGTCTGTCGCTCACCGCTGCTGGCAAGGTGCGCTACCAGCTCAAGACCCCGTACACAACGGCACCACGCACGTCGTGTTCGAGCCGTTGGACTTTCTGGCGAAGCTCGCTGCACTGGTGCCCCGGCCGCGGGTGAACCTCACCCGCTACCACGGTGTGTTTGCACCCAACAGTGCGCACCGGGCATTAGTCACCAAGGCCGGTCGAGGCAAGGGCAGGGCAGAAGCTGCGAAGGCCGAAGCACGAACGCCGGCCGAGCAGCGCAGCGCGATGACCTGGGCAAAGCGCTTAAAGCGCGTATTTGGCATCGACATCGAAACCTGCACCGCCTGCGGCGGGCCAATGCGCATCATCGTGTGCATCGAAGACCCGACGGTAATCAAGGCGATCCTCGCGCACCTGGCGAGCAAAGCGCGCCCGGTGCACGCAGCGCGGTTGCCACCAGGCCGGGCGCCGCCCGCGCTGGCGTTTAGCTAACGCGTTTCACGCAAGCCAATTCAACCGCATTCTTCCGTGATGCCGTGGGCATGATGCCCGGGCAGGGGGTCGGCTTGCCCGATGGCCGCGCGAGGCGGGGCAGCGGCGCTAGAGAAGCGCGGAGTAGTTGGTGAGCATGGCGAAATAGTCTGAATTTGCGCCGCGCGACCCGGCGCATCAGCGTGCGCTGTTGCTTCTTTCGTAAGGGACTTGAATGGGGATAGATTGGGGACCCCGTTTATATTTCCTATACTCGCAGAATTCACAATGCAGGCTTCACGTTAGCCGGGATTAGTCGCTTGTCTAAAAGTCAAATCCAACTGAGACAACCGCCGTTGGTTCGCTCTGGTCCGGATTGAAGACATAGGTGGTGAAGTTCGCTTGCTTGTAGGCGAAACCGACAAGCAAGCCGCGCTGGATGTCCAGGTTGGTCTCATAGACCTTCGTTCGCTGAATGACCAGACCGAAGCGAAACCAGTCCATCGGCGACAACGTCAGTTCCGACCACGTGTAGAAAAAGCTGTCGGTCGAATTGCGCGTGTCGATCACATACTCGCCCTCGCTGTAAAGCTCGAGCTCCCGCCACCTCAGCGAGCCTTCGTAGCCCGGTGCGATGCCGGTAGTGTTGCCGAAGACACCGCCCAGCATCAATGTGAGATCCAACGTGAGTTCCTGGCCGAAACTGAAGTTGCGGCCGACCCACAGCGAGCCCGTGTCGAGGTCCTCGTAGTTGTGGCGCGCCTCCAGATGCAGCCGGTCTCGGTCTGCCGTGAAGATGGGTGACAGGTAGTCCTCGTCGTTCGGCACGAAGTACGCGTAGGCCGAAGCAGAAAAAGACCATGCCTTCTCATCGGCGTTTTCAGTGGGGGCCGGTGCCGTGTCCATCGCTGTGTCCGTCGCAGTGTCGGTCGCTGTGTCGGTCCCTGTGGCGTTCGTGGACACCTGGGCCAGTGCGTTGTGGGAGATGACGGCAACGGCAATTGCAACGAGCGCAAGTAATCGCGGTTTCATCCTCCCAACGCCATGGCGATGGACACAAGCACAGCGCCGATGAACACCATGGAAATCCCTACCGCCCAGGGATTGCGTCCGTTCAGGCGTCCGGCAGCGTAGCCCGTCAAAAACAACATGACGATGGCAATGGAATTGGAGACCCGTAGCGCTGACACGGCGTCGTCCATGAAAATGAACGGGATCCCCAGCGGGAACATGGACGTGAACATCACCAGAAAGACACCGGCGGCGCCCAGCCAGTCGTCCTTTCGCAAACGCGCGTGCTTGGGGGGCGCCGGCATTTGCTTCAGCCGCTGGTGCACAGCCTCGAGTTCGGACGGCTCCAGGACGGACGCGACCACTGAGGGCAACGCGTCCGCGATGAGGCGTTGTGCGTGTCGCGGCTCAGTGGCTTCGCGCACCGCGAGCAAGGTCATCAGGCCTCGGTCCTTTTCAGCCAGGCTGCCCATCAGGTAAAACACCGCGTCAATAATGCCCCACGCCAGATTGCAGCCGAACGCGGCGACGAGCATCGCGCCAACATCGGTACGTCCGTCTGACACAACGCTGACCGAGCCGATGACAGTGAGGGCCATGATGAGCCCGAACAGGAGCTCAGACATGCGATCCATCGGGTCCAGGATCTTTTTGGAAGATTGAATTAGCGCATCAGACATGGGTGGGGTGAGCTTGGTGGTCAGCTATGCTTCGACGGGGATTGGCTCGTTCTTTGCGCTCGTGCCAGAGTTCTGCCTTTAGTGGGTGGGCAAGAGCTTTCAGCTGAACCAGCCGCGCTTGCAGAAAAACCTGAGTAATTCCCGGGCAAGCAAGGTGACGCCCCCAAGGCAATGGAATAGCTGTACGCATAGTACAGCCCCGGAATCTTATCGCAGTTCATGCACCAGATACACGAACAACAGGGTCGGGCCCGGGAGCTTCGGGGTCGCCTCACTCTGTCCCCCGCCCGGCTTAAAACTTCTGGACTTTCTGGCGAAGCTCGCTGCACTGGTGCCCCGGCCGCGGGTGAACCTCACCCGCTACCACGGTGTGTTCGCACCCAACAGTGCGCACCGGGCATTAGTCACCAAGGCCGGTCGAGGCAAGGGCAGGGCAGAAGCTGCGAAGGCCGATGCACGAACGCCGGCCGAGCAGCGCAGCGCGATGACCTGGGCAAAGCGCTTAAAGCGCGTATTTGGCATCGACATCGAAACCTGCACCGCCTGCGGCGGGCCAATGCGCATCATCGTGTGCATCGAAGACCCGACGGTAATCAAGGCGATCCTCGCGCACCTGGCGAGCAAAGCGCGCCCGGTGCACGCAGCGCGGTTGCCACCAGGCCGGGCGCCGCCCGCGCTGGCGTTTAGCTAACGCGTTTCACCGCATGCCAACTCAACCGCATTCTTCCGTGATGCCGTGGGCTCGATGCCCGGGCAGGGGGTCGGCTTGCCCGATGGCCGCGCGAGGCGGGGCAGCGGCGCTAGAGAAGCGCGGAGTAGTTGGTGAGCATGGCGAAATAGTCTGAATTTGCGCCGCGCGACCCGGCGCATCAGCGTGCGCTGTTGCTTCTTTCGTAAGGGACTTGAATGGGGATAGATTGGGGACCCCGTTTATATTTCCTATACTCCATCGCGTGCGCCACCGCGTCCGCCGCAGCGCCACGCGCGCCCGCGGCGATGATGAGACAGTTGGCGAGCGTCATATCGTTCCAGTGATGAGCAGGCATACCGGCAACCACCGGCGCATCCCGGTACTCGGCCCAGCGCTCGATTTCCCGGCCGAAGTAATAGGCTCGATGGTTGTCCGGTCTCGACCGGGTAGAAGTGGAGCCAACGCCGGCGATCCCTTTGTTCCAGTCGTATGGCTTGTGCACGACGACACAATTGGCTTCAGCGGCGATCGCCATGAAGCGGGCAGAGCCGAGGTAAGCGTACGCCGAGTGGCGGAGTAGAGTATTCAATCTCACGCATGATCAGATTGATCCGTGTAAGCAGCTCGGCAATTGTAGTCCAGGTACCCGTGGCGTTACTTTCCGGATTTCCTTTTGGCGCGCCGCTTTGTAATATTGCCCGGTCCATTTGCTTCCTCTACAGCGGAACGGATAAGTGCCTGACACATCCACAAAGCCACTTCTTCCGTCTTTTTCCCGTCGAACCCCCAGATATCCTTGAGCACGACGAACGCTTCGATCCCGAATACCAGAGACAACGCCTGTGACAATCGCTCGAAGTGTTTGCGGCCGAGACTGTTCTTGAGCGGCGCAATCGCCGATGCAAGCAAACCGATGCGATGACCGCGCAGCATGGCTTCTTCGTCACCCATGTGCCCTGCGTGACCACGTGCCCACTGGTCCAGCGAGAGCCTGAGTGCGGCCCTCAGCGTCGCTTCGTACATCTCCATTCGCGGATAAGCGAAACTCAATAATTCACTCATGCGCTGCTCAGGTTCAGTCGATTCAGATTGCCAGACGAGAATCGGGCCGAGTGCTTCATCAACCGCCGCCTGAATCAACGCGGCCTGCGTCGGATAATAACGATAAGCCGTCGCACGAGAAACCTGCGCCTCTTCGGCGACATCGGTGACAGACGGTATCAACCCTTCCTGCATCAGCCGCATTGCACAGCGTCGAGCATGGCCCGCTTGGCACGGGCTCGCGCCCTGACTTTATCTCTCGTTTCAGCCACACCCCGCCCGCGTTTTCCTTGACCCTAGACGCTCATCGTCGATGAGACCACGTGTTGTAAAAAGACGATAGTCTTATTGTCT
>CAWBXZ010000008.1:0-77931 GCA_963792855.1 uncultured beta proteobacterium
AACAGGATGTGATTGATGGGCAGCAGCGAATTTACTCGATCTATCGATTTTGCAAAAACCACTTCCGATTGGCGGGATTGGAGGTCCTTAGTGAGCTGAACGGCAATTCTTACCACGAACTTGAAACAAAATTACAACGACAGATCAATACGCACACGCAACGATTTGTTCTGATTACCAACGAGAGCCACCCAGAGGTCAAGTTCGAGGTGTTCGAACGCCTGAACACAAACACGGTGCCACTCACGGCGCAGGAATTGAGGAATTGTGTTTATCGCGGCGCTCTGCTGTCGTTACTCAAGGAATTGGTTCTTGCCGAAGATTGGCTCTCTGTTCTGCGGCGTAAAGAGCCAGATAAGCGGATGCGGGATGAAGAGCTTCTGCTCAGGTTTTTTGCATTTAAGCTCAACGGGCTGGAATCCTATAAAACTCCGCAGAAACATTGGTTGAATGAAGCGGCAAAGAGCGGAAGGAATTTCTCAGAAAACAAGATTCAGCAGTTGAGATCAGACTGGAACCAAGCGCTCGGTAATTCGCTAGTTTGGTTCTCACGCGAGGAGTGTTTCAGGAGTTCTTTGGATTCGCCCCCTAAAGCAATCAATCGAGCAATCTTCGATTTGGTCACGCAGGCGGCAGTAAGAATCACGCCTCAAAAGGCAGTCGCTGTTAGGACACAATTCCGCAAGAAGTTTGAAGCGCTTCTTGATAATGAGGAATTTCAAGATCTTATTAGCCGATCAGTTGACCATACGAAACGTACGAAGCGAAGGTTCACTTTGTGGAAGGAGGCAATGGCTGGGGTTCTGTAATCATGGCACGCTACACCTCCGCGTACTGCTCATTCGTGGTTCGGATGGGCGAAGTGACAGTACTACGAATATCAGCGGCGCGGCTTGAGCGGCTCGATCCAGTTGGGAACAGCAAGCAGATCGATGCCCTGTGTCGAGGCGGTATTGTTCTTCTTTCCAGCCACCTAGAAGCCTTCATCAAAGAACTTGGTGAATTGTTGCTGAGTCGTCTTTTCGACAAAGGCGTTAATAGATCCACGCTGGATCATCGTTTTTTTTATCATGTGTCCAAGGACCGAGTAGACAACATCAAGGACGCAACCGACCCTGAATCAGTGGCCCGATCTATTTTCGATTTTCTAGCGGCCGATCAAGATCTGTGGTCGAGATCGGGAGCGCTACCTCGATATGTGGACAGCGAACGGTTCAATCGAGGCTTCTCAAACCCGAAATTTAGGAAAATCAAAAGCTACTTCAATCGATTTGGGTTTCAGGCGTATCACGGAGAACTTCAGCGCAACCTAACCAGGAACTTTACGCCATATACAAATATGGTGGACCATCTTGTAGACATTAGGAATCTGATCGCGCACGGCGATCCTGGGGCCACGAAGACTCCAGCGGAGGTGAAAGATATGGTGGATATCGTTATCCAATTTTGCCGTGCGACTGATCAGGTATTTGCTACCTGGTGCAAGGGCAAGTACTGCGGCATCCGGTAGGCTCACCTGGTTAAAGGGGTCAGCGCCGAACGGATTTAACGATTTAAGGGGTCAGAGCCTCATGGCACTACCTTAAGCATACTTCGAACGCGCCCGGATGATACGCTCGCGTGCAATATCGCGAGGTACGGTGAGTAGCGCATGGGGTTTGGGCCTTCGTTTGACCGCACGTGGTTCGATGCGCCCGGGCCGAATCGGTAGTGTCATTGCACTGATTGCACCAAGTAGATGTGCGCACATGATATCGGTGGGCTTTCGCCCGGCCCAGCGCAGATGCTGCTGGAACGCGAGCAGCAGTTGCAACGCGCCTTTGAAACTGAGTGCACGGGCAATGACGTGCGCGGCAGATGCGGCACGCGCGATGAGTCCACGCACCAGATTGTAGGCAAGCAGATGAACCGCGATTTCCTTGTTGACCATCGGCGGTGACTTCGCACGCAAAACATCCATGCTCATGACTGCTTTGATTGCGCGCAGGTCGACTTCGACCTGCCAGCGGCACCGGTAGAGTGCATCCAGATCGAGCACGCTTACGCTGTGTGCATCGGTGAGCGTCGTGACCAGCACCCGGCCGGCCACCCTGGTTTGGCGAACGCTCATGTGCTCGGGCATGCGTTCGTAGGTAGCCTCATCCATCCACTGCGGTCGCTTTGGTCGCTGCCAGGTGACCAGCCGGTCGCGAGGCCCCAGTCGTTGACCGCGCCGAAAGTCGGTCTTGCGCAACTGGTGTTGCCGGGTGATCACATCCACGCCGCGCTCGCGCAGCAGCGCCAGGGTGAAGTAGTTACAGTGATAGCGATCCACCACCACGATATCTCCGGCTGCCAGATGGGACATGAGTTGGCGAAACAGCGCTTGTTCCCCCGTGCCTTTGCCCCGACACGGCCCGCTCGCCCAGGCCAGTACCGCACCGGTGGAGAGGGAAATGAGCGCAACGAGCATCGCCAGCGGGAAACCCAGTCCCGGTCGTTGTTCGCCGCTTTGCGGATAAACCGCCTGGTTTGCCTGCGTATCAGGCATGGACACCGTGGTGCCATCGAGCAGCTTGACCGATCGGTCCCGCCACTTCCACTGCGCGCAGCTCATGTGCTCGAGTCGCTTGCCCGCCGCGAGACCCACTCGCTCAATCAGCGGCAATGGCAAGCGGCTTCGCGCCTTGCAGTACGGGCCATTGCTCAGGCTGCAAGGCGCCTTGCCTTGCGCAGTGCGCTCGGACAAATGTCGCGCCACCGCATCCTGGCACGCTCCGTCTGGCGACAGTGCCTGGCCGATAAATAGCCCGAGGGTGGTCAGCGGTGGGTAGATGCGCTCACGATAGGCACCGGCTTCCTCGGAAACAATCGTACACAGCTCCTTCTTTGGCAGCAGTTCGTCGAGCGCACGCGTGGGTCGGTCACCGAATTGTTGCTTGAACCGCTTGACCGCTTGCTGCAGGCGTTTTTTTGCTATCTTCACACATGGCTGATCCTCCTTCGTTATCGACGGTGATTTCAGACACCACCATCTTAACAATGCGAGGCTCTCAGCCACCCCGAATTCTCTCACTGCTTACGCACTTTGCTGCTTAAGGTAGTGCCATGAGGCTCTGACCCCTTTTGCCTTTTCCGCCGAGAGCCCTTTTCCGCCGCCAGAGCCCTTAGAACTTCCGAGGCATTTTCGAGCGTACCGCAAGATGAGGTTTCGGAGTGTCTGCGAAACTGTGGGAAGGCCACACCCCGTAGACCGAACCGTAGCTGCAGATTAACGTCGCGTGACGTTCTAACGTTATAACGTTAATCTGACGGGAGGAGGTGGTGCGTCATGAGTGAAATGACCAAAAGATGAACGATTTACTTCGAACCCCAGATTCATCACGCTTTGCGGGTCAAGGCGGCAAATACGCACCAATCGGTCTCTGAGGTGGTGAATGAAGCGGTTCGGTTAGCTCTGCGAGAAGATGCAGAGGATTTGAGCGCGTTCGAAGAGCGTGCCGAAGAGCCAACGCTGAGCTACGAAGCCTTGCTGGCTGATCTGAAATCGCATGGCAAGTTATGAGCTCGTATTCAAGCAATCCGTCGCGAAAGATCTACGGAGCATCCCGAAAGAAGCTGTCGCGCGTATTCTGAAGCGGATCGAAGCGCTGCGTGACGATCCACGCGGAGAAGGTTGCGTAGAGCTCTCCGCACAAGAACGGTATCGAGTACGACAGGGCGTCTACCGAGTGGTTTATGAAATCCGCGATAACGAACTCGTTGTCATGGCGGTCAAGATTGGCCATAGATCCGCAATCTACAAGCGATGACCGTTCACCAGGTATCAACAAACGGCCGTTTCTTTTCTGTCCGTGGCGCTAATGGCGGCAGCGAACGCAGGCCCGCCATGACCCATGCGCGCGTGTCCGCCGGGTCGATGACGTCGTCGATCTCGAACAGGCTGGCAGCACTGAGCGCCTTGCCGCGCTCGTAGGCTTCGGCGACCATTTCGTCGAATTTGGCCTTGCGTTGTTGCTGGATCGGTGATCGCTTCGAGTTCCTTGCGAAAACCGAGTTTGACGGAACCTTCGAGGTTCATCGGGCCGAACTCCCCGGTTGGCCATGCCACCGCGAACATCGGCAGGTGGAAGCTTCCGCCGACCATCCCCTGCGAGCCGAGGCCGTAGGCTTTTCGCATCACGACCGAAAAAATCGGCACGGTGACGTTGGCGCCCGTCACGTAGAGCCGGCAGCAATGGCGTACCAGCGCGGTGCGCTCGGCGTCCGGCCCCACCATGTTTCCCGGCGTATCGCAAAGAGACAGGATCGGGATGTCGTAGGCGTCACATAACTGCAGGAAGCGCGCCGCCTTGTCGGCGGAATCCGCATCGATCGCGCCGCCCAGTACCATCGGGTTGTTTGCCAGCAGTCCCAGCGGGCGGCCCTCGATGCGGACGAACGCGGTGATGATGCTGGTGCCGAAATCGCGGCGCAGTTCCAGTACCGAATCCTCGTCGGCAATGACATCGATTACCCGGCGCACGTCGTACACGCGCAAGCGGTTTTCCGGAATGGCGTGGCGCAATTCGCGCTGGTCGGCGCACGACCATTGCGAGACCGGTCCCTGAAAGTAGGAAATGTATTTCTTCGCGGCGCGTACCGCCTCGGCTTCGTCCTTGACGACAACGTCGATGACCCCGTTGCGGCGCTGGACCGATGTCGGTCCGACTTCGTCCGGCCGGAAACTCCCCAGGCCGCCGCCTTCGATCATCGCGGGTCCACCCATGCCAAGGGACGTGTTCTCGGTGGCGATGATGACATCGCAGCATCCCGCCACGACGGCGTTACCGGCAAAGCAGCGGCCGGAAACGATACCCACCAGCGGGACCAGCCCGCTCAGTTTGGCGAGCAGCGTGAACGCCTTGATGTTCAGCCAGCCCGAGGTAAGAATGTCGGTGTCACCGGGACGGCCGCCGCCACCCTCGGCAAACACAATCAGGGGCAGGCGCCACTGCGGCGGCCAGTTCGAAAATCCGGTCTTTTTTCTGATGGTTCTTGTATCCCTGCGTACCGGCCAGCACGGTGTAGTCGTAGGACATCACCATGCAGCGCGCATCCGTATCGGCAAACAGTTCGCCATTGACCCGGCCGATGCCCATCACGAGGCCATCGGCGGGCGTGCGTTTGATGAGGTCGTCCATGGTGCGGCGGCTGCGCTGTGCCGCGACGGTAAAAGCGCCGTACTCATGGAAACTCCCCGGGTCGCACAGATCGGCGATGTTCTCGCGCGCGGTGCGCAAACCGAGTTGGTGGCGCTTGTCGACGGCATCGGGTCGCGCCGCATCTTCCGTCAGTGCGCGCCGCTGCTGAAGCTCGGCGAGATCGGCGCGGATGGTATCGAGGTCGATCGCTTGCCCGGTTTCTTCCGGGCCGGCATCGTCCGCTGTCACGGCAACGGTCAGCAAGGCGGCACCTTCCAGTAGCGTCTGGTCGGGGACGCTGCGAACCTCCTGCACGATGCCCGATACCGGCGAGACGATGACGTGTTCCATCTTCATCGCTTCCATCACCGCCACCTGTTGTCCGCGCCGAACGGGTTCGCCGGGGCTGACATCGATGCTGACAACGGTTCCGGATATGACGGTGCCGATTGCCCGCATTCCCTCCGGCAGCGGTGCTTCGTCTGTCGAAGAAGGCGCATTGGCCTCGTGCTCGCCGCGTTTCAGTATCGCCAGCGGATCGGGCGGCTCGTTCCGTGCGGGGGACGTTGCCGTTGCGCTCACGCCCGCAGGTTCCGGGTACATCCGCGCATGCGCGCCCGGTGCGCACAACGACTCAAGATTTTCGCTGATGAGTCCGGTATGCCACTGGCCTTCGGTAAATGCGGGTGTGGCAAGCAGGTTCAGCAGAAACTCGCGATTGGTTGGCACGCCCTCGATGCGAAACTCCGACAACGCGCGCCGCGCTTTCGATATGACCGCATCGAGCCCGCCCGATGTAACGTGGACGATCACTTTCGCCAGCAGCGAGTCGTAGCGCGGGTTGACGCGAAAGCCGCCGTGTCCGCAGGTGTCGAGACGGACCCCGGGCCCTGCGGGCGGATCGAATGCGTGCAGCACGCCGGAAGAGGGGTGAACGGCACCATCGGCCGACATCGTTTCCGCGTTTACGCGCAGTTGCATTGCGATGCCGCGCGGCGGCGCGATCCGGTCGGCGGTCAGGCCCAGTTCTTTCAGTGACCGGCCGCCGGCGATGTCGAGTTGCACGCGCACCAGGTCGATGCCGGTGACTTCCTCGGTGACGGTGTGCTCGACCTGCAGGCGCGCATTGGCTTCGATAAAGGCGAAGCGTGATTGATCGCCGGCATCCTGCTCGACCAGAAATTCGAATGTCGCGATGTTGCGCAGTTTCACCGCCGACGCCATGCGCAGCGCGGCGTCGATCAGTTTCTCGCGTAACGGCGTGGACAGTCCCGGCGCCGGCGCGATTTCAACCAGTTTCTGATGGTTGCGTTGCACGCTGCACTCACGCTCCCACAGGTGGACAACGTCGCCACTGCCATCGCCGATCACCTGCACTTCGATGTGGCGCGCGTTCGGCAAGAGTTCTTCGACATAGACGGCATCATTGCCAAACGCCTGTTTTGCTTCGGAGCGGCAACGCGCAAAGGCGGAGTCGAGATCCGCTTCATTGAAAACCGGCCGCATGCCGCGACCGCCGCCGCCGGCCAGTGCCTTGAGCATGACAGCACCGCCTTTTTCCGATGCGCGGAAGAACCGGCGGACTTCTTCGAGCGACGTTGCGCTGTTGGTACCCGCAAGAACCGGCACGCCGCATTCCGCGGCAAGCCTGCGCGCCGCGCCCTTGTCGCCGAAAGTTTCCAGCACGTCCGGCGTGGGGCCGACAAAAATCAACCCTGCGGTTTCACAGCGCCGAGCAAACCCGGCGTTCTCGCTCAGGAAACCGTAGCCGGGGTGTATCGCATCGCATCCGGTCTCGCCTGCGATACGGATAATCTGTGCCCCGTCGAGGTAGGCGGACGGCCCGCGGCCCGTGAGGCCGTGCGCTGCATCCGCCTTGTTCGTGTGGGCCGACGCACTGTCGTCTTCGGAGTAGATGGCGTGGGAGCGGATAGCCGCATCGGCTGCGCTGCGTGCAATGCGGATGGCGATTTCGCCGCGGTTCGAGATCAGTAGATTGTTGATGGCCATGGCGCTTGCGGACTTTCGGGAATAATCTCAGGTGGGCTAGATGATGCCGGATTTACGCAGCCCGGCGATTGTTTCCGGTGTCATGTCCAGCCACTCGGCGAGCACCGCATCGGTTTGTTCACCCAGCGAAGGCGGCGGGTGGCGAAGACGCATCGGCGAGTCGCCGAACCGGACGCTGAATCCCTGCATCGGCACGGTGCCGGCTTTCGAGTGCTGCATCCGGAGAATCTGTCCGCGATGGGCGAGGTGTTCGTCATCGACCAGATCGGCAACGGAGGCGACCTTTGCCGCCGGGACGCCGTTCGCGGTCAGCGCGTCCAGCATTTCGGCACTGCTCAAGGTAATTGCCCAATCCGCGATGAGGCGTTCCAGTTCCTCCACGTTCTGCATGCGTGCGGCATTGTTCTCGAAGCGCACGTCGTCGGCGAGGTCCGCTCTTCCCATCGCGCGCGCGAGTCCGCGAAACATGGCGTCATTCGCCACGACCAGATGCACCCAGGCATCGTCGCGCGTTGCAAAGGAATTGGCCGGAGCGGCGTAGCGGTCGCGGTTGCCGTGGCGCGTCATGGTGCGGCCGTGGAGCACCTGTTCCGGAATCGCCGTCATCAGCATGGACAGGGCAGAGTCCATCAAGGCGACATCAACTACCTGGCCCTTGCCCGTTCGTTGCCGCGCCTGAAGGGCGCCGAGCGTGCCGATGGTGGCATACATGCCGGTTGTATAGTCCACGATATACGTTCCCGCCATGGTCGGGTGTCCATCCGGGTCGCCGGTCACTTCCATCAGTCCGCTCCTCGTCTGGGCGATGACATCGAAGCAAGGCATTGCCGAGAGCGGACCGGTCTGGCCGAATCCGGAAATGCGCGTCGCGATCAGCGACGGGTTGAGCTCTTGCAGCGTGTCCCAGTCGAAACCCATCTTCTCCAGCGTGCCCGGCACGAAATTCTCGACCAGCACGTCGGCCTTGCGCAAAAGGTCGCTGAGCAGGGCCTTTCCCGCTTCGGTGCGCAGGTCCAGCGTCAGGCTGCGCTTGTTGCGATTGAAGACCATGGTGTACAGGCTTTCGCCTTCGACAAACGGGCCGTAGGCACGGCTGTTTTCCCCGCGGCCCGGCGGTTCGACCTTGATGACGTCCGCACCCATGTCGCCGAGCAGCATGGCGCAGTAAGGGCCTGCGATGAAGCGCGACAGATCGACAACGCGCACGCCGTCGAGCGCGCCCGGCCCGGGGTTGCCGGCCTGTTCCGTAATCGTGCTGCCGCCTGACATGCGCTGCTCCGGCAAAGGCTCCAGAATAACCGGTATTCTTTTGCCCGTTCCCGCGGAAGAATGCAAGCGACGCGCGGGTGAGCGGGTTGCTTTTCCTGCCGCCGGCACCGGTTCCGGGCAGCGTGTCGCAATAAGAGGGACAATGCGTTGCAGCCCGGTTGCAGTCGCTGCAATCGTCCCCAATCCCGTTGTTGCCTGACAACCCACTCATGCAAGCCCAACCATTATCAAAGCCACCCGTGTCCGCCCGCCTTCGGCCGCTGGCGAAACTCTGGCCGTTCATCAAGCCGTATCGTTCGAGGCTGTTGCTGGCGCTGGCGGTGCTGCTGGTTGCCGCTGCCGCCAGCCTGTTGTTGCCGGTGGCGATCCGGTTGGTGATCGACGAGGGCTTTTCGCGTGACAGTGCCGGCGCCATCGACCGGTACTTCATTGCCTTGTTCGGTATCGCGGCGATACTCGCAATCTTCTCGGCGGCGCGCTTTTATCTCGTGTCCTGGCTGGGTGAGCGGGTTGTCGCGGATGTGCGCAACGCCGTTTACCGCCACGTCATTACTCTTGGCCCGACGTTCTTCGAGGTCACGCGCAGTGGCGAGGTGCTGTCGCGGCTGACGACCGACACGTCGCTGGTGCAGTCGATCGCGGGGGTGAACCTGTCGATCACCTTGCGCAGCGCGGTGATGCTTGCCGGCGGCCTGGTCATGATGGCGGTCACCAGTGCCCGGCTGGCGGGCATTATCCTGTTGCTGATTCCCCTGGTTCTGGTGCCGGTGCTGGTGTACGGCCGGCGGGTGCGGAAAATGACGCGCGCCACACAGGACCGTATTGCCGAAGCCAGCGGCATTGCCGGCGAAACGCTCAACGCCATCCAGATGGTGCAGGCATTCACGCTCGAGTCCTATCACGCCGAGCGGTTTGGCGCTGCGGTCGCCGGTTCCTTCGATGCGGCGATCATGCGCATCCGCGCGCGCGCCCGGCTCACCGCGTTTGCCATTCTGGTGGTTTTCGGAGCGGTCGTTTTCGTGCTCTGGCTTGGTGCGCAATCGGTCATCGAGGGCGACATGAGTCCGGGCGAACTCGGGCAGTTTCTGCTCTACGCGATACTGGTATCGGGTTCGGCAGCGTCACTGAGCGAAATGTGGGGTGAGATCCAGCGCGCCGGCGGCGCGATCGAGCGTATCGTGGAACTGTTGCAAGCTCGCGCGCAAGTCATGTCACCGGTGCGTCCGCAATCGCTGCCAACACCGGCGCGCGGGCGGGTGGATTTCGAAGGTGTCAGCTTCAATTATCCGTCGCGCCCCGGCCAACCGGCGTTGACCGACTTCACCCTGCAGGTCAGTCCGGGTGAGAAGGTGGCGCTGGTCGGGCCATCGGGTGCGGGGAAGTCCACCGTCTTCCAGTTGCTGCTGCGCTTCTACGACACCGACCGTGGCCGGATTTTGCTCGATGGCGTCGACGTGGCGGCGGCGCGGCCCGAGGACGTGCGCGGAAGGATCGGCATCGTTCCGCAGGAGACGGTCGTATTCGCCGATACGGTCATGGAGAACATTCGTCAGGGCCGGCCGGGTGCCGGCGACGCGGAAGTCGAGCATGCGGCGCGCGCCGCGGGTGTCGAGGCTTTCGTGGAATCGTTACCGGACGGCTACCGCACCTTCCTCGGCGAGCGGGGTACGCGGCTGTCGGGCGGACAGCGGCAACGCGTCGCCATCGCCCGCGCGATACTGAAGAATCCCCCGGTCATGTTGCTCGACGAAGCCACGTCCTCTCTCGATGCCGAGAGCGAACGGCTGGTGCAGAAAGCGCTCGATGACCTGATGCGGGAACGCACGACCATCATCATCGCCCATCGGCTCGCGACGGTTCTCAAGGCCGACCGCATTATCGTGATGGACCGCGGACGCATCGTGGCAATCGGCACGCACGAGAGCCTGAAGAGATCGAATGCGCTTTATGCGAAGCTCGCCGCACTCCAGTTCGATACCGGGCGCGAGGAATCGACGGAGAACGCCTCGTCGGGTTTGTAAGCGGTTGCCGGCCCCTGGCAGTGCGTACTGTGTCAAACTGCTTTTTGAAGCAATTGATTTGTTGATTGCGCGGGCGTATTGCCAGGTTCCCGGGCCGGCGGTTGCGCTTACATCGGCAAGCCGCGACCCGAATGCGGGGAGGAATCCATGTGTATTTTGTGTTCGATGAGGCGCCACCGTTTGTTCGGCGCCGTCAATGCCAGATCAAGCAGACGGCTGGAAGCCCGGTCAACCGCGCGATCGGCGGGTGATGATGCGATTGGCCTGTCCGGGCGTGTTGCATCCGAACCGGTGATCATCGGCTCGGGAGAATACCGCTATCGCGTTGTTGAAAACTGGGGTGAGCTCCCGCCCGGCATGCGGTATGTCGACGTTGCCGCCGTGTGTGTGGACAGCAAGGACCAGGTCTACGTGTTCAACCGCGGCGAGCATCCGGTCATCGTGTTCGATCGTGACGGACGCTATCTCCGGTCCTGGGGGCAGGATATCGGGTTTACGCGAGCGCATGGCGCTTCGATCGGTCCCGACGACCTTCTGTATCTCACCGATGACCAGGGCCACGCCGTTCGCAAGTGCACCACCGAGGGCAAGGTGTTGATGACGATCGGGATGCCGAATCATCCGGCACCGCGCTTCAGCGGCGAGCCGTTCAATCTGTGCACGCACACCGCGTTGTCTCCGCAAGGCGATATCTACGTTTCGGACGGTTACCAGAACGCGCGCGTGCACAAGTATTCACCCGACGGCAAATTGATGTTTTCCTGGGGTGCGCCGGGCACCGCTCCCGGCGAGTTCAATCTGGTGCACAACATCGCCTGCGATGACGACGGTTGGGTCTATGTCGCCGATCGCGAGAATCACCGTGTGCAGGTGTTCGACGGTAACGGCAAGTATCAGGGCCAGTGGAACAATCTTGCGCGGCCTTGCGGGCTGTTCGTCAACCGTGGCCGAAATCCGTTGGCGATCATTGGCGAACTCGGGCCGGAAGCGGTGTCGATGTTTTCACGGGACGCACCCAACCTGGGGCCGAGGGTCACGATTGTCGATGCGCACAAGGGCGAGGTTCTGGCTTATGTCGGTACCAGGCCGCTTGGCGAAGAACCCGGGCAGTTCATCGCGCCGCACGGAATCGCAACCGATTCCCGCGGCGATGTCTACGTTGCCGAGGTGTCCAACACCTACTGGCCGATCCTGTTCGGCAGCAAACCGGATCATGAACTGCGCTGCCTGCAGAAGCTGGTTCGTGTGACTTAGGCCGTGACTTTCAGGCAGACCGCCCGCGGACGTTATTCGGTCCGGCGGCGCTGGCTGCGATTATCGAATCTTCGGTGCATAGCGGCCCAGTAGACCGGCGAAGTTCTCCTGAAGAAACAGCTGGACCAGCTTGATGCTTTCTTCGTCTATTTCCATGATCCGTGTTCCCACGTCCCCGTGCGAAGCGTGCATGACTTCGAGCTTGCAGCGGACGATTTTGCCCGGATAAACCTCGCACTCGAAGTCGAACTGCTGACCCACTTCCAGGTTTCGCGTACACATCAGCAAGCAGCCGTTGTCGCTCATGTCCTGGAGCATGCAGGGAAACTGTCGGTTTCCATCACTGAGTGTCCCTTTGCGGGATACAGAAACTCTTGATTCAGCACGTAATTCTTGTTTTGTCATGACAATCGGTCGATGTGATTCCGGAAACAGCGAGCTAGAAGCAAACCATGGGCCCATCGTGCGATCCGGATTGGCCGGCACTTCATTCCGTGATGACGCCGAACCCGATGGCCCGCACGGGGGAACCCGGCGCGCGGTTGCCTGTCCGAACAGGTTTATGCGCGACTGGATTGGACTGTCCCGCGCATCGGCAGACGGCATTAAGTTCAATGTCACGTCGGTAACACGAGCGTGATGGAATGGTCGCCTGGCTGGGTGTCTGACTCCCCGCAACGCTTGCTGTCGGGAGTCGGTGCGAGAATCGGCATGATCCGAACGGATTTGCCTGTGGAACCCCGAAGTCGTCGTTGTTTTTGTTAATCTGAACTGAAATCCCCGAACAGGAGAGGTGAATGACATCGCTGAACGTAAACGGAAAGCAGATCGAGGTAGACGTCGAAGACGATATGCCGCTGTTATGGGTTTTGCGTGATGAACTGGGCCTGACCGGCACCAAATACAGTTGCGGTGTGGCTGCCTGTGGCGCCTGTACCGTGCTCGTCGACGGTCAGCCGATGCGCTCCTGTGTCATGCCGGTTTCCGCGATGACGGGTAAAAAGATCACCACCATCGAGGCCCTGTCCCCGGATGGCAAGTCGCACCCGGTGCAGAAAGCCTGGGTGCAACTTCAGGTGCCGCAGTGCGGTTTTTGCCAGAGCGGCATGATCATGGCCGCCACGGCCTTACTCGAGCAGAACAGCAATCCCAGCGACGCCGACATCGACGCGGCCATGACCAACATTTGCCGGTGCGGGACCTACGCGCGGGTGCGCGAGGCGATCCATCTCGCGGCACGTTCGGTCTGAGGGGGGCGTCATGACACACACTGTTATCAAAAAGAAGCCATTGAGAACGTTTCCCGCCGCGACTTCCTGGTGAAGTCCGTGGCCGCGACCGGTGCCCTTTCCATCGGATTCCCGCTTCCGGGTTTTGCCGGTGCTGCCACCGGCGCAGATTCTGCACCTGAAGTCACCGCCTGGGTCGTCATCGAGCCGGACGACACGGTGGTGATTCGCATTGCACGCTCCGAACTCGGCCAGGGCTCGTTCACCGGACTTGCGCAACTGGTCGCAGAGGAATTGCAATGCGACTGGAGCAAGGTGCGTCCGGAATATGCGGACGTCAACATGCACATCAGGCGCAACCGCATCTTCCAGAGCATGTCGACCGGCGGCAGCCGCAGTATCCGCGATTCCAACGACTATATCCGGCAGGCCGGGGCTGCCGCGCGGCAGATGCTGGTTTCGGCCGCCGCAAGCCAGTGGGGCGTGCCGGCATCCGAGTGCCGTGCGCAAGACAGTGTCATCAGCCACCCGTCGGGAAAGACCACCACGTATGGCAAGGTCGCCGGGCTGGCAGCCACTTTGGACATCCCCACCGATGTTGCACTCAAGTCTCCTGCGGACTGGAAGATTGCCGGCACCTCGCCGGCGCGGTTCGACATACCGGCGAAGACGAATGGCAGCCAGATCTATGCGTCCGACGTGCGTCTGCCCGGCATGCTGTACGCATCGGTCAAGCGCAGCCCCGTGTTCGGCAGCACGCTGAAAAGCTACGACGAGTCGAAGGTAATGGGCATGCGCGGCGTGAAAGGCGTTGTCGCCGACGAGGACTGGGTGGCGGTGGTTGCCGACAACTGGTGGCGCGCCAACAAGGCGCTGCAAGCGCTGCCGGTCGAATGGAATGAAAGCGAGAATGACAAGGTTTCCAGTGATTCGATCATGCAGTTCCTGCGTACCGGCATCGATGCAACCGATGTGCCGGTCGCGCGCAGCGACGGTGATGTGGATGCAGCGTTCGCCACTGCGGCCAAGGTGATCGAGGCGGAGTACCACTCCGGTTTCCTGAACCACGCCACCATGGAGCCGCAGAACGCGGTAGCGCTCTACACCGATGACCGCCTGGAAGTCTGGTGCGGAACGCAAAACGGCGAAGCGACGATAGCGTCTGCATCGGAAACGTCGGGCATTCCGCTGGAGAACATCATTGTCCACAAGATGCACGCGGGCGGCGGTTTTGGCCGGCGCGGCGGGCACCAGGACTACACCAAACAGGCAGTGAAGATTGCCATGGCGATGCCCGGCACCCCGGTTCGCCTGCAATGGTCGCGCGAAGAAGACATGCGCCAGGGCCGTTACCGGCCGGTGTCGCTGGTGAAGTTGCGCGGTGCGCTGGACAAGGACGGAAACTGGACCGCCTGGCACGTCCGGCAGGCCGATCAATCGATCATCATCACGGTGCGGCCGAACATGATCGAGAACGGGGTGGACCCGATCAACACCCGCTGCTTCGCCGACAACCCGTACAAGGTTCCGAACTTCGTCGACGAATATGCGATGCGCAACCCGCATGTTCCGCCGGGCTTCTGCCGCGCGGTGGCGCACACCAACAATCCGTTCTACCGGGAATGTTTTATCGATGAACTCGCGCATGCTGCCGGCAAGGACCCATACGAGTTCCGCCGGCCGTTCCTTGAGGGAACGAAAGACCTGCCGCTGCTCGATGCCGTAGCGAAAAAGATCGGCTGGAACAAGCCGGCCGGCAAGGGCGTGCATCGCGGCATCGCCGTGGTCGATTCGTATGGCAGCTACACTGCGGCGGCGGTCGAACTCTCGGTCGAGAATGGTACCGTGGTCGATGTTCAGCGCGTTGTGATCGCAATCGACAGCGGCCACGTCGTCCATCCGGACGCCGTCAAGGCACAGATGGAAGGCGGCGTGATCTGGGGTCTGTCTTTCATCATGAACGAAGAGATCACCATTGAAAACGGGCGTGTCGTGCAGGGCAACTTCACCGACTACCCGGTGCTCAAGCTTGCGCAAACGCCGAAGATCGAGCCGATCATCATGCCGAGCGGCGGTTTCTGGGGCGGCGTCGGTGAGCCGCCGATCGGAGCGGTCATTCCGGCGATCGGCAACGCGCTGTTCCAGGCGACCGGCAAGCGCATCCGTTCGATGCCGCTGAAAAACCATGGGTTCAGTTACAAGACCTGAATCCGGGTCGGACAGTACGGCCACGCCGTCAGTCGCGCGGCGGCGGGCATTGCATGTGCTCGCCGCCGGTGTCTGCATGCTGGTGGTTCGTCCCGCCGCGGCGACGCGGGATGCGCTCGTCACGGCCTTGCGCGAAACGTTCGGCCAGAGCCTGATCGCGCGCGAGCGGGTGAAGCTGGATTTGCCGCTGCTGGCCGAGAGCGGAAACGTGGTGCCGGTTACGGTGAGCGTCGATTCTCCCATGACTGAATCCGACCATGTCGCCGCGATCCATCTGTTTGCGGAAAGGAATCGTCTGCCGCAAGTCGTGTCGGTCAAACTCGGGCCGTGGAACGGCAAGGCGGTGTTCAAGTCGCGCATTCGGCTTGCGGAATCGCAACAGGTGCTCGCGGTCGCGGTGATGAGCGACGGATCGCTGTTTTCCGATGTGGCCGATGTCGAAGTCACCTATTCGAGCTGCGGATGAAAAGCCTGCTGGGAAACGCGCGGCTGCGGGTTCCGGAAACCGCCAAACGCGGTGAAGTGATCGAGATCCGCACCATGGTGGAACATCCAATGGAGTCGGGTTTCCGCCATAACAACGTGGGCAAACCGATTCCCCGGCACATTGCCACCGCGTTCGCGTGCAACTACAACGGGCGTGAGGTGTTTCGGGCGATGCTGTATCCGGCCGTTTCCACCAATCCGTATTTTCTCTTCTACCTTGTTGCCGAAGAATCTGGCGAACTGGTTTTCTCCTGGACCGATGATCGCGGTGGCCTTGTAACAGAAACCAGAATGATCAGCGTCACGTGACTGGCGGCAGTGCTTCGGGCGGATGTAACGGGTCACGTTATCGCGCCCGGCGTCCCGGCGGACCTGGTTGAGGGCCAACGCCTGCCATGCCGCGCGCATCAGGCTTTATTTTGGCGGGCGGGGCGTGCAGCCTCTCGCCCGCCATTCCACGAAATGAAAAGGAGTTGAAGATTGAAGTCCGTAGTTTCCATGTTATTACCGGCAGTGCTCCTTGCGGTCGGGCCGGTTGACGTCATGGCGATAGAAGAAGCGCCATACGAAGTAGTGAAGAAAGACGGGCAATTCGAGATACGTGATTACGCAAGCCACATTCTTGCCGAGACCGTTGTAGAAGCTAGTCTGGAAGATGCCGGCAGCAAGGCGTTCAACAGGCTGTTCGGTTATATTTCCGGAGGGAATAGCACCCGCGACAAGGTGGCGATGACCGCACCGGTGTCGCAACGAACGGCGGGCGAGAAGATCGCGATGACGGCGCCGGTCGGGCAGCAGCGTGCCGGCGATGAATGGGCGGTCAGTTTCATGATGCCGTCTGGATATTCTCTGGAAACTCTGCCCGAGCCCGATGATCCGCTGATTACCCTGAGGCAGGTGCCGCCAAGAACAATGGCCGCCGTGCGCTATTCGGGTTTCTGGAGTGAGAAAAACTACCAGAAGCACAAGGCGGAACTCGAAGAGTGGGTCGCGAGGAAGGGCCTTGTCATTACCGGGGATCCGGTATGGGCGCGCTACAACGCGCCGTTCACGCCATGGTTTATGCGTCGTAACGAAATCCTTGTTCCGGTAGAGGGCGAAGGAGCCGGGGAATCGAGCCCTCCGTGAGACGATTGGCGAATGATGCCGGGAAGTGCGTCGCGGGATATTGACGGAGGGGTTCTGCATGGACGTTCAGGTGTTGCCGGGTTGCACGGGACTTGCTATATCCTGATCAATTGCAGTACCCGGCGCATGACAGCGCGAAGGAGAATGTAATCGATGAAACGTACAACGGAATTTGTTTGCTTCGCGGCCTCACTGCTGTTGCTGACGATAGCAGCTTCCCAGGCGCAGGAAATCAAGAAGTACATCACACCTGACGGCAAGACGGTTTACTCCGATACGCCGATACCCGGTGCGCGTGAAGCAGGATCGGTCGCTCCGCCGCCGCCTATTGATCCCGAGGAACGCGAGGAGGCCGAAGCCGCCGCTCGCGACGCCGCGAAACGTGCGGATGAGTTGGCTTCCCAGCGCGAGGATGAGTTGGCCGGGCAGACAAGCATCGAGGAAGCCGAACAGCAACTCGAGGATGCCAGGAATGCGCTGGCAGCCGGCAAGGAGCCGTTACCGGGCGAACGTTTGGGCACTGCCGGTGGAGGCAACCGCTTGACCGATGCGTATTTCCAGCGGCAAAGGGCGAACGAGCAGGCAGTAATAAACGCTGAAAAAGCGCTGGAGGCAGCACGCGGTCGACGCTGAGCGTTGATCATCGACTCAGTAATGGTGAGGCATCTCCGCCAAGCGGGAGATATGCACACCGGAAATCGGTGGTCCAGCGCCGCAGCGGCTCTGCGCACTATTTGAGGCTGCCCGACTCCCCGTGTCCTGGCTGCGGCCGCTGAGAGAGCATGTTCCGGCACATCCTAATCTTTGTGTCGCGGCCAGGCAGAACTGTCGATGGTTTCCTGATAAGCGTGCCATGTCGCGTGTCCGATCAGGGGCAGGGTCACGGCCAGCCCGATGAACGCCGTAACAATCCCGACCGCCACGGCGGCAACGATCAGTAGCACCCAGACCACCATGGCGGCCTTGTTGCGAAGCACGGCGTTGAAACTGGTCACGACCGCCGTCACCATATCCGCATCGCGGTCCATGATCATCGGCAGCGAGAATGCGCTGATACAGAAAACGAATGTCGCGAACAGGGAGCCGACAAGCGTCCCCACACCGAAGAAAATTGCCAGCTCGGCCAGATCCGGGCTCGCCAACGCCGGCCAGAATACGTGAATCATGGATGCCGCGCGCGCCCACACCAGAAACACGACCATCAGGATCAACGCAAACACCATCTGATTGCCGATCTGGCGCCAGCTATTACGTAATGAATGGCCGAGCGTTGGCTTTCGACCGTTCTGGAGTTGCAGGCTGATGTCATAGAACGCCATCGCGAGCAAGGGACCGACGAAAACAAAACCGGAAAGCAGCGCAAGCAGCACCACATAATTGCCGAACGTCACTGCGAGAAAGGCCAGCAGGTAACTCAGTGCGACGAGGATCGCTCCGTAACCGAGGCTTTGGACCGGAGCCCGTCGCAGATCCTGCCAGCCCAGCTTGATCCATCTGAGCGGTGCGTCCGGTTGCAGGTCGTTACAGGGCGCGGCAAAGGGCAGCGCATCGGTCGGGTTGTCCTGATTCTGCGGTGAAGTGGAATCGGTCATGGGTTTCCCTGGTTCAAACAGATCGCGAGCGATCGCGGTTGGTGTCGGTCACGGCATCCGTGCAAATGACCGACCGTCGCTCAGATGTGAATCTTTTTCACCCGATCTGTCAATACCAATACCCGGTGGCTGTCACAGTTCGCAAGGATGCTGGCGCGATCGACTGGAAGCGCGATGCTTTGTGACGGCAGTGCTGGCATGAAACCGGTAGTGGAGACCGGCGCTTTCCCCGAGCGGACGATTTCGGGCTGTCGGCGGTTTCAGCGGGCAGCTTCGATCTGCTGGCTGGCGTTCCGGTATTCGCCGTCGATGAAACGTGTCACTTCGTCCACGACGGGCAATCCATCGGCGAGTGTGGAAAATGCTGCGACAGTGCGCCCGTGGCCGACGTCGGGGTAAAAGATTTCGCGAACGCCAACGTCTGCCTGACGCAGTCGCGCCGCAAGACGCCGTGTGTTTCGCGGGATCACCGTCGTGTCGGCATCGCCGCTGATCAACAGCGCCGGCGGCGCTGCCGCCGAGACGAATTCGATGGGTTGTGTGGACCGGGGTGCCGGGTCCCCGAAAATGTTCTTCAGCCGCCCGCTTTGCAACGGCAGGAAGTCATACGGTCCCGACAGGCCGATCCATCCTGCCAGTTGTTTTGGGGAATGCGCGTGCGCATCAAGATAGCTCGCATCGAGCGCAAGCATCGCCGCGATGTGCGCGCCGGCGGAGTGGCCCATCAGAAAAATCCGAGCCGGATCGCCGTTGAACCGTGATGCGTTCTCGAGCGTCCAGGTCACCGCAAGTGCCCCGTCCTCGACGAATCGCGGGAAAACGACTTCGGGATAGACGCGGTAGTCGGGAACGACTGCGATGAAACCCTTGGCAGCCAACGTGCGCCCGACAAAGCGGTAGTCCGCCTTGCTGCCGCTGTCCCAGCCGCCGCCATAGAAAAACACCACCACGGGTGCCGGCTGCTGGCGGACGTTGACAGGCTCGAACAGGTCGAGCTTCTGGCGGCTCAGCGGGCCATAGGCGATGTCTGCGTGCTCGCGTGCCTGCTCCGCGGGCGAGAAGGTATTGAGATACAGAAACGGGGAGCAGCCAGCCAGCAGGCTTGCCGTTACTGCGGCGACGAGGTATTGGCGAAGTGGCATGGAAGGTTTCGACATTTGATTTGCCGTTTGGTGCGCACGAAGTGCTGACACGCCTTGAAGAAGTCCGGCCGATCCGTGGCAGCCGGCGGTTTTGACCCTGTTTGTTGCGATCCGGTGTTGCAGCTCGCTCGTGTGGAATGAACACACCGCGCTCTCTGCACGTTGTCTCGCGCCAAAGCAGCCACCGACGCGTCGAACAAACATGCGTTAACAGGCCCTAGCCAAACAGAGCCGTTCGCGCCAGAATGCGCTGGTTTCAGGCGAATTGGAAGGAGGCGAGATGAGCGAGCAGAAGAAAAATCCTCTGGTTGGAATCGCCGCGGTGATCGGCGGGATATCACTGTGTATCGTTTTTGTCATTGCCATTTTCGCGAAGGCGCAACTCGTGGTCGCTGTGTGGATCGTGGCGGCACTCGCGGTGATGGGAATCGGTCTCGGGTTTTTTGCGTCACGCGGCCCTGACTAGCGCTTGCATTGACACATCACGGGTAGATGAGGGAGGCAAGGCCCAACAAGGCATGATGCCTTGCTTGCCCGGATCGCGTGAGCGGATGCCCGACATTCTGTGCGAAAGGAGAACGGATTTGAAAAAGTTTGTTTTTGCGATGGTTGCGATGTGTCTGACGCTGCCGGGTCTTGCACTGTCGGCGGGTTCGATATCCGAGGCGAAGCTTGGGAAGGGTATTGTTGACCGCGAAATTTCGGAAGAAACCAGCACGTTTGCGCTGAACGAGACGGCTTATCTGTGGATGCGAGTGGTAGATGGACAGGGCGAAACCATTACCGTGACATGGTCCGCGGGCGATCAGTCGTTTGAGGTTCCGCTCCCGATTGGCAGCAACTCCTGGCGCACCTGGTCGAGCAAGAAATTGCATCTTCCGGGTGAGTGGACCGTCACGGTTACCGATCCCGCAGGAACGACGCTGCATCAGGCCACGCTGACCGTGCAATAGCGCGGTCAGTCAGCCGGTCAATGCCCGGCTACGCTGGCTTGCGCCGCTGATACCAACGGTCAATCCAGTAGTCGATGCTGAAATAGCGGCCGCCACCGGTGAAGAGCAGCGAAAGCAGCATGATGAAATAGGTGGCAGCAAATTCGATCCCGTTGTTCAGAACCGTGATCGAGCCGCGGCCGGTGAGCCAGCCGTAGTTTCCGTGTTCCTTGAGCAGTTCGATCGCCTTGGCCTTGCGGGGCGCAGCCTCCATCACGCGCTCGTTTGCGAGCCAACTCGATGAATCGGAGATGGCGAGCCAGCCATTGTCCCAGTGCACCGTCAGCATCGCGACCAGCATGGTGATGGCCAATGGAATCGCGACCAGCCGCGTTGCCAGGCCGGCGATCAGGGCGATCCCGCCGAAGAACTCTGCACCAGCGGCCAGCGCCGTCATGACGTATGGAAACGGCAGGCCCAGGCCCCAGTCGGGATTGCCGAACCATTGGGCGGTCGATTCGAAATTGGCGAGCTTCATCCACCCGGCCTGCATCATTACCGGCGCAAGATAGAGGCGCAGCAGCAGCGGCGGCAGTCCGTCAAGAGGGGCGAGAATGGATGTGAATCGATCGTAGAGTGTTCGGGTGCCAGCCAGCAGCGATGTCATAAGTCCGTCCTTGCGAAAATCCGGTGAGTGGTGCTGATACGGCTTGTGACGCTGATCTGGATGCGGTCCGGGTGTGGGGATTGAGGCGATGCAGTGCAACATCCGCTTGCCCGCGGACCCCGGGGTACGGCGGCCATGGTCGGCCCGATTACCTGCAGCAGGCCCAACGAGCGTCAAGACCTATGCCATCATGTCGGTGCGTGATCGGATTTCTATCGAAGGGGATGCAAAATGGCGAAGAGCGCAGTATCTGCGGCGTCGATCATCGGTATCGCGTTACTGGTCGCAGGCGTTGGTCTGGCTTTCTGGGGATACCAGTTGTCGGGCTCGTTCACCTCACAAATCACCGAAGTCGTCACAGGCTCGCAAACCGACAAGGTCATGGCGTTGTATATCGGCGGGGCCGTAAGTATTGTTGTCGGCGTCTATATGCTCATCAAGAGCTAGAACGCCTGGAGGTGTCATGATTACAAACATCATCATTTTTCTGGCAATTGGCGCCGTGGCCGGGTGGCTCGCCGGCAACATCATGAAGGGAAGAGGCTTCGGTGCCGCAGGCAACATCGTGGTGGGGATCGTCGGCGCCATGATCGGCGGTTTCATGTTCGGTCTGGTCGGCATTTCGGCGGGAGGCCTGTTGGGCTCGATCGTTACAGCCACTGTGGGTGCCATCGTCTTGTTGTTTCTGATCGGAGCCATCAGGAAATCCTGAGTGACCGGTAGCCTTCTCGAACAGCTGTAATTGGTGCCAGGGTTTGCGAGGCAAGTCGCCGCGGGCAAAGCGTCCGAATAAACCGGGTAGTCAGTCCGGGTAAACGGAAATGCCCGAACCGTGTAACAGCCATGCGGTAGGGTTGCAACCGTCAGTCAGCCGGGACGTGCCTTTCGGGGCGCCGTTACTGAAAATAGCGGCTTTCGTTCGTTAGCGGTTCGTGATGTAAACACGCCAGACTACGTTTGTTCGTTGCCCGCGCCCAGAAATTCGTCCACCAGCGTCGCGTCGCTCAGCAATTTGTCGCGATCGACTTCCCGTGCAACGCTGCCGCTTTCCATTACGAAAGCACGGTCTGCCAGCGAGCTGGCGAAATCCAGGTTCTGTTCGACGAGCAATATCGTTAATCCGTAACGCTGTCTCGCCTGCATGAGGTGTTGCTGAATTTCGTCCAGCAGCGAAGGCTGGATACCCTCGGACGGTTCGTCGAGCAACAGCAGCTTTGGGCGCAGTACCAGTGCGCGGGCCAGCGCCAGCAACTGTTGCTGTCCACCACTCAGGCTGCTGCCGAGGTCGTTCAACTTTGGCCGCAAAATGGGGAAATCCTCGAGCGCTTCGTCGATGGTGGAGAGCGGCAGTCTCCGGGCGCGAACGCCAACGAGAAGATTTTCACGCACCGTCAGTTTCGAGAAAATCTCCCGCCCCTGCGGCACGTAACCCAAACCCAATCGTGCGCGCTGTGGCGGTGACATGTTGGTGATGTCCTGGCCTTCGAGAATGACGCGGCCGCTGCGTGTCTTTATCAGGCCAGCCAGCGTCTTGACCAACGTCGTCTTGCCGATGCCGTTGCGTCCGAGTACCGCAACGATTTGTCGTGATTCCAGCGTGATGCCGAAACCGGTCAGAACCATCAACTCGCCATATCCGGCGCGCAGATCATCAACGCGCAGCATCGCGCCCCCGTCCGAGATAAATCCTTCTGACTTCAGAATCGCTACTCAGGTCGTCGAAATTGCCTTGTCTGAAGACACCGCCCCGGTAGAGCATGACAACCGGCGCGTCGAGCGCGCGCACGAAGGCCATATCGTGTTCGACGACGACAACGGTGTGATCGGCCGAGAGCTGGCGGATCAGTTCGAGCGTGCGTTTGCGTTCCTCCTGCGTCATTCCGGCCGCGGGTTCGTCAAACAGCATGACGGGCGGATTCTGTGCGATCAGCATGCCGATTTCGAGCCACTGTTGCTCACCATGCGACAGATTGGCCGCCAATGCATCGCGTTTTCCGAGCAAGCCGACTGTCTCGAGAATCGTTGTCTCGGATGCGGGTCGTTGCCTGTGCTTTCGTGGTGCTGTCAGCGCGAGCGAAATGTTCTGTCTGACTGTCAGGCCATGGAAGATGCTCGGTACCTGCAGCTTGATGCCGAGTCCACGCCGTGCCCGCTCGTGGATGGGGGTGCCGGTCACGTCGACGCCATTGAGTTTTACCCGGCCCTGGGAAACCTTGTGGCGGCCCGACAGCAAGCCGAACAGGGTGCTCTTGCCGGCGCCGTTGGGCCCGACGATGGCCTGAATGTTGTGTTGCCCGAATTCGAGCGTGACATCCTCCAGTACGACCGAGCCGCCAAAGCGTTTCCCGACACCGAGAGCGGCAAGACTTCCGCGTGACGCCGGTGCGCTGCCATTGCGGGCTTGGACGCTCTCCGGATCTGCCGCGGTCGGCGACGGGCTTGCCGGTGCTGTCTCGCCGTTGCCTGATCGCGCGCGGCGGAGCAGGCCTTGCAACCTGGCAGTCAGTGCCGGGACGATTCCTCCGGGAAAAACCAGAACCATGATTACCAGCATGATGCCGAGAATCAATGGCGTCTGTTGCGCGACGATCTTGTCGGCCTGATCGGAAATCCACTGCACGGCAATCACACCGAAGAATGCGCCCAGCAGAGAACCGCGTCCGCCGACCATCACCCAGATGACGACCAGCGCGGCCTGCGGCAGGCTGAACACCGCGGGGTTGATAAAGGTACCCCATGCGGTAAACAGTCCGCCGCCGATTCCGGCGATCGCACCACCAATGACGAACACGCCGAGCTTGTGAAAGCGCACGTCGTAGCCCAGCAGTTCCATGCGCACTTCGTTCTCACGCAGCCCGGCGAGAATTTCGCCATATCGCCCGGTGATGAGAAACTGCACGAAGGCATAGAGCGCACCGGCGAGGCAAACGGCAAAGGTGAATAACTCCCGGTAGCTCAGTTCGCCGTCGCCAAAAGCGATTCCCGGAACCGACGGCATGCCGTTGAAGCCGCCAAGGTGTGCTGCGCCGATTCGGTATTCCGGTCCGGCAGTGCTCGACATGACGGTATAGAGGATCAGCGTAACGGACAGTGTCACGATGGCCAGGTAGACATCGCCGACACGGCCGTAGAAGGTCACGTATCCGAGCAGTGCCGTGAACAGCGCGGCAACACAGGCACCGAGAATCAGGGCACTGAGCGTTTCACCGGTCGTGGGAAAGAAATTGAAAGCGGCAACGGCAAACGCATAGCCGCCGATACCGAAGAACGCATTTTGTCCGAAGCTGAAAATACCGGCGACGCCCCAGACCAGCGTCAGGCTGAGTGCGAGGATGCCGAAACTCAGCCACAGCGTCCATTTCAGCTCCGTTGCCGTGGACAATAACGGCGACAGGGCGAGAACCGTGATCACCACGACAAGCGGCCACAGCAATCCGCGCCGGGAAACGCTCCGCAGCCAGGGGGCGAGCGTCATCGGAACGGGCGCCCGATTTCAACGCGGACGTTTCGGGTCGCCGCTTCTGTCATGCTCGCCTGCGTATTTCACGAGGGAATCGCTTTGCACATACGTGGCATACGTAATCGTCTTCTCGAAACATGCGGGCTAGAGCTGACGTGACCAGTTTGCCGACAGCCCGCCCGGAAGCAGTCGCACCATCACGATTGCGGTGACCAGCAACGCTGTCAGGCCCCACAGGGTCGTGAACATTTGCGAGACGACGTTGGCGATACCGCCGAGCAAGGTCGACGCCGATAACGTCCCGAGCAGGAACGCCGGCCCGCCGGTTACCACGGTCATGAATGCCTGCCCGACATAGCTTTGGCCGACACCCGGGCTGACCGCGACCATCGGGGAAATCAGGCCGCCGCCGAGACCGGCGAGGGCGCACCCGAGGACGAATGTCGACAGGTTCACGCGGCGTACTTCGACCCCTAGCACGCTTGCCATCTCGGGATTGTCGGAAGCCGCCCGCGCAAGCAACCCGTATCGCGTCGACTTGAACAGTGCGTAGAGCAGGGCAGTGATGAGAACCGTCACCACCGGCAGGAACAGTGAGTATTGCGAGACGGTGTAGCTGCCGATCTCGACAAAGCCTCCCGGCGTGCCAATCCCCGGCGGGGCTGTGCCAAAGACATTGATCGCGATCTGGTAGAGGATCAGGCTGAGCCCCGATGTCACCAGCAGCGTGTCGATCAGGCGCCGTCCGTACAGCGGCCGGATGAACGCGAGTTCGACCAACACGCCTACGAGCGCACAAACCAGCGGTGCGCACAGAATCGCGAGCCATATCGGAAAACCGCCTGCTCTGACGGCAACCGTGGTCGCGAACGCTCCGATCATCAGGAACTCGCCGTGCGCCATGTTGACAATGCGCATCAGGCCGAAAATCACGGCCAGGCCGAGCGACGTCAGCATCAGAATCGCGATGCTCGTCAGCGCCGATAACGCGATGACGATGATCTCGTCCATGCTGGTCTGCCGCCGGCCGTCCGTTAGGTCAGGTACTGATCAGATCAGATGTTGGGCAATATCATGCGGTGCGAGTTTTTGTCCTTGCCGACCAGGTCACACGATTCCGATCCCGGTACCGTGGTAGCCGGTTGAACCTGTCGTTGTGTGTCGAGAATCTCGTACTCGCGTTTGTCGTTGACTCGAGCGAGGTTGATGTCCTGGATGTTGCGATGTGATGTCGCATCCATGAGGACCCTCCCGCTCGGGCCATTGAACGGTATTCCCGATTCCATCGCCGCGACGACCTGGTTGAGTTCCGTCGTGCCCGCCGCCTCGACTGCCATTTTCCACTGATGCCAGCCGTTCCAGACTTGCGCCGGCAGGTCCATCAGCGGCCCCGCGTCGGGATATTGCCGGCGGTACATCGACACGAACGCCTTGTTCTGTGGATAGGGAAGTGTCTCGAAGTAGGAATAGGCGACAACGATTCCATTGGTTTCCTCGGGGGCCAGAACCATTTGCTCGTTAGCCAGCCCGAAGGACGGCGACACGATGGCGATGTTGCGGTTAAGACCCGCCGCGGCAAACTGGCGGTAGAACGCCATGTGATTGCCGCCGACCAGGTTACTCATGATGACGCTCGGTTTTGCCGACTGAATCTTGCGGATCGTCGAGCCGAAATCGGAAACGTCCAGCGGGATGAATTCCACGCCTTCGATGGTGCCGCCAGCCTGCGCTACCAGAGTCTTCGTCCATGCCGTCGCGACGTGGCCGTAAATGTAATCGGCTGCAACGACGTAGAACTTGTTGCCGGCATTCTTCACGGCCCAGTCGACGAGCGGTGTTTCCATTTGCAGGCAGTCCGAGCCCTGCATGAAGGTGAACTTGTCGCACTCGCCGCCTTCGTCCACGCTCGGGAAGAAAAGGAGTTTGTTGTTCTTGCTCAGTATTGGCCGGGCAGCCTCGCGCGAGGCGCCGGTGATGCATCCCACCACGATCGAAATGTCGTCGTTGACGCCGATTTCCTGCGCGTACCGGGAATACAACTCTATCTTCGACTGCGTGTCATATTCGTGAAGTTTCACCTGACGGCCGAGTACGCCGCCGTTTTTGTTGATGTGCTGTATCGCCATGCGCGAAACGTTCATTTCGGGAAGGCCGTAAATGCTCAGGCCGCCGGTTACGTCGAACATGCTGGCAACGTGAATCGGACCGTCGGCGGCATAGCTGCGTGAAATTCCGCCCAGCATCGCTGTTCCGGCGATGGCCGTGGAGGCCTTCAGAAACTTGCGGCGCGTTGTCCCTGCTGCAGGTGTGGTGAGTGCGCTCGATTCGTCCGGCGTCGCCTCATTGCTGGCGATCGTATCGCCTTGCTTGCCATTTACGGCCATTCTGTTTCTCCTTCCCGGTGGGTTTCTTCTGGTTTCGTATCGTTCGGTTCTCGTTAGCGGCGGCAGGTGAGCCGCCGGACACGATTCCGGCATTGAGCGTCGTATCGGTACGCGCGGGCCAGTGTACCAGACGCTTTCGGGCGTTACGTTCCCCACGTTCTTGCCTCGCAGCGCAGAGCCTTGACAGGGGATGGCGTGCAACGCAAAGTGCCGATTCCTTCGACACCTTCTACCGCCATGGTTGTTTCCTACACCATGGTTGTCTCCTACACCATGGTTGCTTCAGTGCAGCATGGTTGCGCACGATGGTACGGTAGCATGCGAAAACCGGCAGGGCCTGCGCCTGGAACTTTGGACGACTGCCTGAACAAACTGAAAACATCACGGAGAACGAGTATGGCTGAAGTGGGAACGATCAAGGAAATCTGGCGCTATCCGGTAAAGGGGATGGCGGGCGAAGCCCTTGAATCATGCGCGATCAGCGAGAACGGGATCAATGGAGACCGCATCTGGGCGTTGCGCGACACCGCGAGAAAAGAGATCCAGAGCTGCAAGTTCCGGCCGGAATTGTTGCTTTGCACTGCGCGTTGCCGGGGAGAGCCGGCACCGGGTTCGACGAATAATGTTGACGTGACTTTCCCCGACGGCAGTGTCGTCGGCAGCGAAATCGCTGAAGTTCACCAGCGGCTGACAAAGCTGGTCGGACACAAGTCCACGCTCGAGGCGCTGCGCCCCGAATCCGAAGTCGATTTCTACAAACGTCACAAGCTCGACGACCACACGTGGCTTGAGGAACTCAAGGCGACGTTCGATCGCGAGCCGGGAGAGCCGTTGCCGGACTTCAGCCAGCTTCCGCCGCCGCTGATCGATCATGTGTCGGTTCCCGGAACGTTCTTCCTGGTCACGCCTATGCATGTGGTCACGACCGCCACGCTCGCGTACCTGAAAGCGAAGAACCCGAAAGCCGACTGGGATCGTCGCCGGTTCCGCCCCAACCTCGTGATTGAAACCGGACCCGACGCCAAAGGGCTGGCTGAGCAGGACTGGGTTGGCAAGCAAATCAGGATCGGGGACATCACCATCGACTGCGCCGGTGCCACGCCAAGATGCGGCGCGACTACCCGCGCCCAGCCGGAACTGAAGTTCGACAAGACAATCCTGCGCACCGTCGTTCGCGAAGCCGACCAGAACGTCGGTGTCTACGGCATGATTGCTGCGGGCGGACAGATCCGGGTTGGGGACAAGGTCTCTGTGGGTTGATTCGGTCCGGCGCTGGGCGCATCGACCAGATATGCGTTAACAGGCCCTGGTTCAGCGATAACGCCCGGCTTGCGACCCGGTTGAGCCGCGCGTTGCACAGGGCGCGCAGGTGTCGGGTTGAACTCGGAGCGGCCTCTTGCTGCCGGTCAAGCGATAGCCATGTGCCCGTTGTATTGCTGTGCAGGACGCGGGCCAACGGTCACCTTTTTTCTGCGCGCATGACCCGGACACGGGCAGCTGATCACTACTCAACCAACAGGATTGGCCGTGTTGCCAACGAGGGAGCATTGTGAACTTTTTCAAGACAACGATTCTGGGTGGCGTCGTATTTCTCGTGCCGGTTGTGATACTCGTCGCGGTGCTGGGCAAGGCCTATCAAATCATGATGCTGGTTGCGCAGCCGATGAGCAAATGGATACCCCTTGATGCTGTGGGAGGTATCGCACTGGCAAACATCCTTGCCCTGGCTGCGATCGTCCTGTCCTGCTTTCTCGTTGGCCTGTTGGCCGGGGGCAAGCTCGGCCAGGGGTGTCTATCGTGCACTGGACAGCCGGATGACTGCGATACCCGGCTATGCGTTCGTCAAGGGCATCACCGAGGGCATAAGTCGTGGCGCTGAAGCTGCCAGCAGCTTCAAGCCGGTCCTTTCGCGCTTTGATGACAATGCGCAGATCAGTTTCGAAATCGAGCGCACACCCGACGGGCAGGTTGTGGTCTACCTGCCGGGGGCCCCGAATCCCTGGTCGGGCTCCGTCGTCCTGCTTGACCCGGCACGGGTGCAGAAACTGGACCTGTCGGTAGCCGATGCGGTCAGGTGCATACAGTCGCTCGGCCGGGGTTCGGCAAAATACGGAACAGCGGATCCGGCGCCTTGAAGCGGCCGTTGCGGCATTGCCGGCCTCGAGTGCAGGCAAGGCAAGTCCCGGCCACATCTCCGGTTCGATGCTTGCGCCGGTATTCCTTGCCGGCGGGTGGGCGTGGGCCAGTGGCGCCAGGGCACATCGGCGCAGCGCATGGCCCGCTCGCAAGCGGGCCCGGACAATCGAACGATCAGCCGACTCTTTGATGTTACGCAACATTGATCGGGGCCATCGACGCTAGACTTTTGTTTTTAGCGTTCGTAACGGATTGGGCTCGAAAAGATTTGACTGCGCGGACGGATGCGCAAGGTCGAACAATTCGACGCTCTGATCACATAAGGAGAATGTAATGATTCACGAAGTCGCAGGCGATATCTTGCTCACCGGAGCACAGGCCATTGCACATGGAATTGCTGCCAACGATCCGATGAGCGAAGGGCTGGCGCTATCGCTGCATGAGAAGTTTCCCTCCATGCACAAGGATTTTCACCACTGGTGTCACAACAGCCGGCCCGCACCGGGGCAGGCGTGGATGTGGGGTGGCCCGGGCGGTGTGCGCATCGTCAATCTGATTACGCAGGAAGGCGGTTACGGACAGGGCGCGCGGCCCTACAAGGCGACGGTCAAGCATGTGCGCAACAGCCTCAAGGAACTGACCAAGATCATCGACAAGGAAGGCCTCACATCGGTGGCGTTGCCGAAACTGGCGACCGGCGTGGGCGGATTGTCATGGGATGAGGTACGTCCCGTTATCGATGAGCGATTGGGTGATCTGAAGATTCCCGTTTACCTTTACACGGAGTTTCATGCCGGACAGCGTGCGAAGGAACCCGGGGCCTGATGCGGCGGCAGCCTGCGGGCTGCGGTCCTGACGGTCGCGGTTCGTAGCCGCTGCCGTTGCCGGGAAACGCGTTGGTTGCGCATGGGGCGCGCGTTACGCGCTGACCGCCTGCGGGCAAACGCGTTTTACAGGTCCAGTATCCAGGCGATGATTTGCTTGGCGATGAAGCCCAGCATGCCGAAGGCGAGCACAAAGAACAGCACGAAAGTGCCCAGCTTGCCTGCCTTCGACTGTTTGGCCAGGTCCCAGATGATGAACAGCATGAAGAGAATAAACGCGGTCAGCCCGAAATTCAGGCCGAAGCTGGCGATTTGCTCTTCTGTTAATCCGAACACGGTGACTGGTTAAACGTCTCAGTTGCGGGGCGGCAGACCGGATGCATCCACCACGTCCCGGTACGCATGCCAGGTTGCGTGACCGATCAACGGGATGACCAGCACGAAACCGAACATCAGCGTCAATGCCGCGAGGCCGGTCGCGATCATGATGATGCTCGCCCAGACCACCATCGTGAACGGGTTCTCGCCGACGGCGCGGATGCTGGTGACCAGCGCCGTGACCATGTCGACGTCCTTGTCCAGCAGCATCGGCGCCGATACCACGGTGGCCGCGAATACGATTGCCGCGCCAAAGCCGCCAAGCGTGATCCACACCGGGAACAGGAATGATCCTTCCGACAGGACGATGTGGCGCAGGAAACTCTCCAGGCCGGTGATCGGTGCCTGCACGAACAGGGCGAACAGCACGGCAGACACGAGCACCCAGCCAGTGCCTGCGATGACCAGCATCAGGCCGAGCCATACCAGCGGGCGCGTGCCGCGGCGCCATGCCGCAATGACCTCACGCATTCCCGGTTGCTCGCCCTGTGTCAGGCGCCGGCTCAACTCGTACAGGCCGGTGGCAAGAATCGGTCCCACCAGCAGAAAGCCGGAGAATGCACCCGGCAGCAGATACCAGTAGCGCAGTGTGATCGCCAGAATGATCCAGCCACCGATGGTGACGACCACGCCATGCATCAGACTGGTCGCCGGCGTGCGCATCAGGTCTTTCCAGCCCAGCGCCAGCCAGCGAAAAGCATGGCTCGCCGGCACGTCGCGCACCGGCACGAGCGCGGGGTCAGAGTGTTCGTCAAGTGATTTGTGCATGGTGGGCGGTGGGTTGCGCAGTGAGCGTGACGAAAGATATCAGCATCATCGCTGTAATCCGTCGCATTCCATTCATTCCGAACCCTCTCTCTTCGTCATTAGTTCCCCTAAGCGCCAGTCTACTCCGGGAAGCGCTCTGCCGGCATTTGCAGATTGCACCATCAATATACATCGTCGTACCGCCGCCAGCGGCCCTAGCAGGCTGTTGAAAAGCTACTGCGCGGCCTTGATCCGGGCTTGCTCCCGAATTGATTGAAACCGGTGCTCGGAATCCTCATGTACTGCCCGTGTACACTCCGGTTCCTGCGCTCCGGTTCTTTCCAAACAGTGCGCACCCGGCTGAAGGCCGTTCGCGACGTTTTTCAACAGCCTGCTACACAACGTGGACTCCGCACCTGCGGCGGAGTATCGTTTGTTGTAGTGTTGACAGACGATTGTGTGGGCCGTGAATGCCGTGCCCTTGGTTGAGGCAAGTTAACTCGGAGTGATCATGTCGGCAGGGTTGAACTCGGGGCGCGTGGGCAGGGTTGCAAGTGCGGGGCGCGAAAAATCGCTGGCGCAACGCGTGCGGATACTGGAATCCGGCAAGCGCGTGCTGGAACGCGAAGTGGTGCAATACCGTCGTGCTGCGGAGTTGGCGCGCGGCCAGTCGGAAATGCTGATCCAGTCGCTGAATTTTCTGGCTACCGAGTCGAATCTCGACAAGTTTCTCGGCCATGTGCTGAAAGTCACCGTGCAGCAGATGGGCGGTGTCGGCGGTACCTTGTGGTTTCCCGATCCGGTTACACGTTCGTCGCGGCTGTACCTTGAATACCTTGACTCGCGCATCATCCCGGCTACCGAATCGCATCACCCCGCGGTGCTGAAACCACCGCCCATCGGCGGCCGGCCGGTGTCGACTTTCCCGACCGGGCACGCCGAGACCTACGTGCTGTCCGATGAAGTCTCGGGCATGCCGGAAGCGAACCGCGCTTACATCAACTCCCTGGGCGTGCACACCCTGTTGACTGTGCCGATGGTGCTGGGGAAAGAGACAGTCGGCTGGATCTGTGTGCGCAGCACCAAGAGCGACCCGGTCGATCTCGAGAACAAGATTTTTCTGGCGGAAGCGCTCGCCGGCCAGGCGACACTGGCGGTGCAGATGGCGCGGCTCACCGAACAGGCACGGCAGGCGGCGATTCTCGAAGAACGCAACCGCATCGCACGCGACATTCATGACACGCTGGCGCAGGGTTTCACCGGTGTCGTGGTGAATCTCGAAGCGGCGAACCGAACGCTGAAAAAGCACAACGTCGATCTGACGCTGGAGCACATCGAGCATGCGCGCGGCCTGGCGCAAGCCGGACTTGCGGAAGCGCGCTTGTCAGTGCGTGCACTGCGTCCGGAAGCCCTGCAAGAGGCTGATCTCGCGCACGCGTTGCAGAAACTGTTGCGCCGGTATGAGGCGAGCGGAACGCTGACTGCGACGTTCCAAAGTGCCGGGGAGAAAATCCCGCTGCCCGACGATGTCGAGAGCGAATTGTTGCGCATTGCGCAGGAGTGTCTGACCAACGTGATCAAGCACGCCGGCGCACAGCAGGTGGAAATCCGCATGGCGTTCGGGGCTGACACCGTCAGTCTGTCGATTGCCGACGACGGCACCGGGTTTGATCCTCGCGCCCATCACGACGGCTTCGGGCTGGTTGGCATGCGTGAGCGCGCCGAACGCATAGGCGCGCGCTTGATGGTAAGCAGCCGGCCCGGACACGGCACCCGTATCGAGACGGTGATACCGAAAAGCAGTCTCGGCCATGCGTGACCAGAAGGCAGCAGCGGCATCGGTAAAACCGGCGGCGGCTGGTGCGCCGATTCGTGTGCTGATCGTCGACGATCATTCCGTCGTGCGGCGCGGGATTGCCGCGATTATCGACATGGAAGATGACGCAATCGTGGTCGGGCAAGCGGGTGACGGCGCCGAGGCAATCGACCTGTGGCGCAAATTGCAGCCCGATGTGGTGTTGATGGATTTGCGCATGCCGGGTCTGGACGGTGTCGAGGCGATCCGCCGAATTCGCGCGGAGGATGCCGAAGCCGGCATCATCGTGCTGACCACTTTCGATCATGATGAAGATATTTACGCCGGTTTGCGCGCTGGCGCGAAGGCCTATCTATTGAAGGACGTAGAACCGGAAGAATTGTTCCGGTGCATCCGGGCAGTGCATGCGGGTGAAGCCTACCTGCAGCCGAAAGTGGCCGCCAAGCTGGCGCAGCGAGTGCAGGAAGAGCCGCTTACCGAGCGCGAGGAACAGATTCTGAAGCTGCTGGCGGAAGGCAAAAGCAACCGCGCCATCGGAGAAGTGCTGCACATTACCGAGAGCACCGTCAAAAGTCATATGAAAAGCCTGTTCGTCAAGCTCGATGTAACCAGTCGCGCGGAAGCGATTTCGCTGGCGGCGCGCCGCGGGCTGGTGAAGTTCTAGCACGGTACGTTCGTGAGCGCAGGTGTTGGCGTTGGAAGGCGCTGGCAACCACGACACGGGAAACCACGACAGACAGTCGCTTCTTCACGCTGATCGAGCGTCAGTCCGGCCGACGTGGCGATTGCCTGTTTTGTGTTCACCCGAAAGGGGGAGACGAAGCTCCCGCGAACGAGGCTGGCAATTTCCTTCGTCTGCCGGATACATTGTGATCGTCCGTGGCTGGACAATCGGTCACGCTGCAGTACAAATCCGCTTGCGCGTTGCCGGGCGGTTTCAGTGCGGCATGACCCGGGGATTTTCTTCCATGAGGGAAGGGGCTTGATGCGGAACGGACTTGGCTTTGGAGGAATTGGCCAGCCGCGGCAACGTGGTTTCCTTGACGCGCCGGGAGTGGAGCGCTTCCCGTTCACGAATTCGAGGCTTACCGGGCGCCGCCGGTAGCCGTATGTTCGCACGATGACCCGCTTGCTACGGTTTTCAGGCCTGATTGATGCGGTTAACCGCAAAGTGGGGATCGGTATCGGCTGGCTGATTCTGGTCATGACCATTGTCAGTGCGTTCAACGCCACATCGCGCAAGCTGTTCAGCGTCAGCTCGAACGCGTTTCTCGAGATCCAGTGGTACCTGTTTGCCGCGGTGTTTCTGCTGGCGGCGGGTTATACGTTGCTGTCCAACGAGCATGTGCGCGTCGATATCGTCAACACGCGAATGCCTACGCGCTTGCGTCTGTGGGTGGAACTGGTTTGTACCGCCGCTTTCCTGCTTCCGTTTGCGCTGCTGGTGCTGTATTACGGCTGGCCATACTTCATGTTGTCCTTCAACAGCGGAGAATGGTCGTTGAACGCCGGCGGACTGGCCGTGTGGCCGGTCAAACTTCTGATTCCGGTCAGCTTCCTGTTGCTGTTGCTGCAAGGCGTTTCGCAGATCATCAAACTCGCGGCAGCGCTGTCAGGGCGTCTTGATGCCGGCCCCCTGCTTGACCGGCACAGTGTCCAGGAAGAAGAAGTCCAGGCAGTACTTTCGAGGCAGAAGAACGGTGGCGGGGGTGATCGTTGAGCGCATGGCTGATCGAGTACATCGGCCCCCTGATGTTCGCGGGCCTGGTGCTGTTCCTGTTGATCGGCTATCCGGTCGCGTTCGCGCTGGCGGCCGTCGGCCTGTTATTCGGCTTCATCGGCATCGAACTGGGACTGCTGCAACCCGAACTGTTGCAAGCATTGCCGCAGCGCATCTTCGGAATCATGCAGAACGATACGCTGCTTGCGATTCCGTTTTTTACCTTCATGGGGCTGGTGCTGGAACGCAGCGGCATGGCGGAAGATCTGCTGGACACGCTCGGCCAGTTGTTTGGCACGTTGCGTGGTGGCTTGGCCTACTCGGTGGTGTTTGTGGGAGCGCTGCTGGCAGCGACGACCGGCGTGGTGGCGGCGTCGGTGATCGCAATGGGCCTGATCTCGTTGCCGATCATGTTGCGTTACGGCTACGACAAACGACTGGCAACCGGGGCGATCGCCGCATCGGGCACGCTGGCGCAGATCATCCCGCCGTCGCTGGTGCTGATCGTGATGGCCGACCAGCTTGGCAAGTCCATTGGCGACCTGTACCGGGGTGCGTTGGTACCGGGATTGTTGCTGATGGCGATGTATGCCGGATATGTGATGCTGGTCAGCATCCTCAAGCCGTCGGCGGCACCCGCGCTGCCGGCTTCGGCGCGCACGCTGCACGGCCGGGCACTCTTCAGGCGCGTGCTGTATTCGCTGATTCCACCGGTGGTGCTGATCTTCCTGGTGCTGGGAACGATTTTCCTTGGGGTCGCCACGCCCACGGAAGGCGGCGCGATGGGCGCTTGCGGTGCACTGGTTCTGGCTGCCCTGCGGCGCCGGCTGTCGTTGAAAGTATTGCGCCAGTCAATGGATACCACGGCGAAACTGTCCTGTTTCGTGATGTTCATCCTGATCGGTTCGACGGTGTTCGGTCTGGTGTTTCGCAGTGTGAACGGCGACCTGTGGGTGGAGCATTTGCTGACCGGATTGCCGGGCGGTGCGATCGGTTTTCTGATCGTGGTGAACGTGATGGTGTTTTTGCTCGCGTTCTTTCTCGATTACTTCGAGTTGGCCTTCATTATCGTGCCGCTGTTGGCGCCGGTAGCGGAAAAACTCGGAATCGACCTGGTCTGGTTCGGTGTGCTTCTGAGCGTAAACATGCAGACCTCGTTTTTGCACCCGCCCTTCGGGTTCGCGCTGTTTTATCTGCGCAGCGTCGCGCCGAAGCAAGTCAGGACCGCAGACATCTATCGTGGGGCGATACCGTTTTTGTGTATTCAGCTGTTCATGGTTGGTTTGCTGATTGCATTTCCGCAGTTGGCGACGGTAGACCGGCACGATTTCGACAATACGCCGGCGGTGCGGCTCGACGTGCCGGTGAGCAACGATTTCGAATCGGCGCCGACCGTGTTTGAAGTGCGCCCGGAAGACCTCATCAACTACTGGGGCCCTGCCGATGGCAGCGATGGTCCGGACAGAGAGAAACCTTGATGAAAAGAAGAAATTTCCTGAAACGAGCCGGTGCGAGTGCTGCCATCGCAGGTTCCGCGCTGGCAGCACCCGCAGTTGCGCAGTCGCTGCCGGCGATTCGTTGGCGGATGGCGTCGAGTTTCCCGAAAAGCCTTGACAACATATTCGGTGCCGCCGAACTGCTTGCATCGCGGCTCAGTGTGCTGACGGAAGGCAAATTCGAGATTCGTGTATTTGCCGGCGGTGAGCTGGTGCCCGGCTTCGGTGTGCTCGACGCTTGCGAGCAGGGCACGGTCGAATGCGGACAGACCCAGGGCTTCTATTACATCGGCATGAACAAGGCCTTCGCCTTCGACAGCGCCTTGCCGTTCGGACTGAATTCGCGCATGCAGAACGCGTGGTTGTATGACGGCGGCGGTTTGAAAATGATTCGGGAGTTGTATCGGGAACACAACACAATTATTTTCCCGGCGGGCAATACCGGAGTGCAGATGGGTGGTTGGTGGCGCGAAGAGATCGCGGATATCGCCGATCTGCGCGGCAGGAAGGTGCGCATTCCCGGAATTGCCGGCGAGATCATGGCGCGCCTCGGTGCGGTACCGCAAAGCATCCCGGGCAGTGACATTTATCCGTCGCTGGAGAAAGGCACCATCGATGCCGCGGAGTGGGTAGGGCCTTACGACGATGAAAAGCTCGGTTTCTATCGCGTCGCTCCGCATTACTATTTTCCCGGCTGGTGGGAAGGTTCGTCGTGTATCTCGTTTCTCGTCAATCTTGGTGAGTGGAACAAGCTGCCGAAGGCTTATCAGGAAGCATTCGAGATGGCGGCTGCCGAAGCAAATGTGCGCATGGTGGCTGCATACGACGCGAAGAATCCCCCGGCACTGGCGCGTCTCGTACAACAAGGCGTGATGTTGCACCCGTACCCGAAGGACATCATGACTGCGGCGCTGGATGCGGCGCATGCGCTCTACGAGGAGGAGTCCGCGGCGAACCCGACGTTCCGGCGTTTCTATCAGTCGTGGAAGGTGTTCCGCTATGCGCAGTACCAGTGGTACCGGATTGCTGAAGCGTCTTTCAGCAACTTCATGGCCGGTCAGCAACTGCCATTCAGATGATGCTGCCGGCAACAAGGGACGTAGGCAAGTGTGTGCAAATCAGGGCTGAACCGGTTCGTTGCTGTAGCCGGTTGGAGGTTTACTCTGGATTGGCCCGCCAGACGGAAGTCAGGGATCGTAATCTTTTCGCAACCTGTATGGAGGTCTTGCAGCAATGGCACAACTAAGCATTAATGGTCAAAGTTATTTTTCCGATTCACCACCCGACACGCCGCTGCTCTGGGTGATCCGTGAGGAGTTGCAGCTGACCGGTACCAAGTACGGTTGCGGCATCGGAATGTGTGGTTCATGCACCGTGCATGTGAATGGTCAACCGGTTCGTTCGTGCTCGGTGGCGGTAGGCGACGTCGTCGATGGTTCGGTCATCACGACTATCGAAGGGCTTGACCCGGGAGATTCGCATCCGGTGCAGCAGGCCTGGATCGAGAAAGAAGTGCCGCAGTGCGGCTACTGCCAGTCGGGGCAGATCATGCAGGCGGCGGCGCTGCTGGCAATCAATCCCAAACCGAGCAGTGAGGAAATCGTGGCTCATATGAACGGCAACATCTGCCGTTGCGCCACCTATTCGCGCATTGTCGATGCCGTGCATCGCGCTGCGGAACTGATGAAAGAGGATGCCACCAATGTCTGATATCAAAACTCCCGCGCAAACGAGTTCCGAACAGGGCGTGACGCGGCGCGATTTTCTGGTCCGCTCCGCGGTAATTGCCGGCAGCGGTTTCCTGAGTGTCGGGTTGCCCGGCCTGGTTGCGAGCAAGGAAGCGCAAGCCGCGATCGGCGGACAGGCGTTTACGCCTTCAATCTGGTTCACGATGACACCCGACGGCAAGACCACCATGCACATCGTCAAGGCGGAGATGGGGCAGCATATCGGCACCGGTCTCGCGCAGGTGATCGCAGAAGAACTGGAAGTGGACTGGAACGATGTGCGGCTGGATACACCGGTTGAGAGCGTCGAGAATTTCTCAATCTATGGTCTGGCCTACACGGTCAACAGCGGCAGTATCACGACCGAATTCGACCGGATTGCGCGCGCAGGCGCGGCCGGCCGCATCGCATTGACCGAAGCGGGCGCGAAGCTGCTCAAGGCAGATGTCAACGACTGCTACGCCGAGAAGAGCCGTGTGATAGACAAGCGTTCCGGTCGCTCGATAACTTACGGTGAAATTCTGCAAAAAGTCACGATTGACCGTAAGTTTTCCTATCCTGGCGATTTCAGAAAGATCGCGCTGAAAAAACGCGGCGATTACAAGCTTGTCGGCCAATCGGTGCCGTCGCTCGATATTCCGGCGAAGACCAACGGCAAAGCGAAGTACGGTATCGACGTGTTTTTGCCGAACATGGCCTACGGTGCACTGGTGATTCCGCGCACACGCTACGCGTCGAAAGTGGTGAGCATTGATGACTCGGAGGCTCGCAAGATTCCGGGTTTCATCAAGGCGGTCAAGATCGATAACGCGCTTGGCAAGTGCACCGGATGGGTGGTGGCAGTTGCAGACCGCTTCCCGACGGCGATGAAGGCGGCCAAGGCGCTGAAGGTCAAGTACGACGCAGGGCCATACGCGAAACTCGACAGTGCCGAGTTGCTCAAGCAGTACAAGGCGCTGGCAAAGGACGAAGAGCAGAGCCGGGCGTGGGTGTTGGAAGGCGACGTCGACCAGGGATTCGGCAAAGCGGACAAGGTGGTCGAGGTCGAATACACCACGGACATGGTTTGCCATGCAACGATGGAGCCGCTGAATGCAACGGTTCAGCACACCAACGGCGAGTGGCACGTTCACGTCGGCACGCAAAGCACGTCGTTTGCACGTATGACACTCACTGGCTACCTCTCCACGGTGCTGGGCCAGAAGCCGGAAGACCTGAAAATTTACGTGCATAACTATCTGCTCGGCGGCGGCTTCGGCGGCAAGCAGGATTACGACGATATCCTGGCGGCGGCGTATTGCGTCAAGGAAGTCGGCCGTCCCGTCAAGCTGATCCATACGCGCGAGTCCAACTTCGCAACAAGCTTTGCGCGCACGCCGACTTATCACAAGGTCAAGGGCGGGCTCAAGGACGGAAAACTGATGGCGATGAATCAGGATATCGTCTGCGGCTGGATGGGGGCGCGCTTCGGTGTCGGCAGAAAGTACGGTTCGGACTGGTTGCAGCTCGATTCGGTTGATGCCAAGAAAGAGGACATCGATCAGTGGTCGATCGGTGGCAGCGATCACTGGTATGACGTGAGCAATCACCGCGTGCGTGCCTGGAACCACGACATGACCACCTGGGCAGTGCAGGCGTCGGCGTTGCGCACCGTGTCCAACTCGTACAACGTTTTTGTTGTCGAGTCGTTCATGGACGAAATGGCGTACGCGGCGGGGCGCGATCCGCTCGAGTTCCGGCTGTCGATGCTCAACGGCAAAGGCGGCAACCGTGGTATTCCCAATACCGGATATGCGCCGGGGACGTCTTCGGACTACTACATGGACCGGCTGTGGATTTCCTTGCCGTGGGCGCAAGAGGACAGCTGGATTCCCTACGAGTCCGCTACGGTTGGTGGTGCATTGCGGCTGGCGAACTGCCTGCGCGTGGCCGCCGGCAAGGCGGGTTGGGGAAGCAGGGATTTACCGCCCAACACCGGTCTTGGCATTGCGGTCACTGCGGCCGAGGAACGCCAGAGCCCGACCTGGGTTGCCGGCATTGCCGAAGTCACGGTCGATCCGAAGACGGGCTCATTCACCATTAACCGTCTGACGATCGCGATGAATCCCGGCACGGTGGTCAATCCGCAGGCTGTCGATGCGCAAATTCGTGGCTCTGTACTGTGGGGCGCAAGCCAGATAATGGGGGAGCGGCTCACGCTGAAGGACGGAAGCTTCCAGCAGAGCAATTACCACCAGTACACGCCGATCCGGTTGTCACAGACACCGAAAATCGACGTAACCCTCATCGCCTCGGACCATCATCCGAGCGGTGTCGGTGAGCCGGCTGCCACTGTGGTTGCACCTGCGGTAGCCAACGCGATCTACAACGCAGTCGGAGCCCGGGTGCGGCACATGCCGATTTCACCCGACGCGGTATTGCAGGCGATGAAGAAGAAGGCTTGACCTGTATCGGTGACTCCCTCGAGAAGATTTCGAGGGAGTCATGCCTTTGTTGGTTGTAGTGAACCCAGATGAAGTGGCGGCCGGAGAGCATTGCTCTCCGGCAGGCTGCTTCGTGCGCTGAACAACTGGTTTTTCGGATACAAGGAAGCGAGCGATGTCGAGCGACGTCCTTTCCATGACAGCCGCTGAGCTGATCGGGCATTACCGGAACAAAACGCTGTCACCCGTGGACACCACGCGCGCGGCGCTCGATCGAATCTCAAGATTGAACCCCGTTTACAACGCGTTCGTCCTCGTCGACGAGCAACGGGCGATGAATGATGCGCGCGCCTCGGAAGCGCGCTGGCAGCGCGGGGAACCCGCCGGCATTGTGGACGGCATACCAGCCACCGTGAAAGACCTGATCGTCACCGAGGGCTGGCCGACGCGTCGTGGCTCGCTGACAATCGACCCGGACCAGCCATGGCCGGAAAACGGGCCGCCGGTGGCGAGAATGAAAGAGCAGGGCGCGGTGTTTCTCGGCAAGACCACAACACCGGAGTTTGGCTGGAAGGGTGTGACCGACAGCCCGCTAACGGGTGTGACAGTCAATCCATGGGACACGCGGCTCACGCCCGGTGGCAGCAGCGGCGGGGCGGCGGTCGCGGCGGCAACGGGTATGGGAACGTTACACATTGCCACCGACGGTGGCGGGTCGATCCGCATTCCCGCCGGATTTTGCGGCTTGTTTGGCTTCAAGCCGACATTCGGGATCGTGCCGGTGCACCCGCACTCGCCGGCACTGACCTTGTGGCATCAGGGACCGATCGCGCGCAACGTTGATGACGCATCGCTGGTGCTCGATGTCATTGCGCAGCCGGACAGGCGCGACTGGTACCAGGTTCCCGTTGGCAATCGGGATTTCAGGACCAAAACATCCGGCGGCGTCAAAGGTTGGCGAATTGCGTACAGCAAGACGCTTGGTTATGCCAATGTTGATCCGGACGTAGCCGCTCTGGTCGATAAGGGCGCGCTTGCGTTCGCGGAACTGGGCGCGAACGTAGAGGAAATCGATCTCGCACTGGATGATCCGATTGCGATCATGCAACCGCTTTGGGCGGTGGCGCTGGCACTGGGGGTCGCTCCGATGACCGAACAACAGCGAAAACTGGTCGATCCGCCATTGCTCGAACTGGCGGCACCGGGTTTTGAGCTCAGTGCGCTGGAATACCGGCAACTCGAACGGCAGCGCGAGGCGTTCGCGCGACGCATGTGCAATCTTCACGATTCCTACGATCTGCTGCTAACGCCGCAACTCGCGGTTACGGCATTCGAGGCCGGTCACGAAGTGCCTCCGAATTCGGGGCGCACGCGTTGGTGGGAGTGGTCGCCATTCACCTATCCATTCAATCTGTCGCAGCAACCGGCCGCAACGTTGCCGTGTGGCTTCACCGCAGCGGGGTTGCCCGTGGCCATGCAACTGGTCGGCAACAAGTTCGAAGACGCCAAGGTGCTGCAGGCGTCACGCGTGTTTGAGGAGGCTCACCCGTTCGTGATGCCGAAGGTCGAGACATCAAGGACCACTGAGCTTTCGCTGGCTCCCTGATTCGAGGCGATCCAGGACGCGTTTAGCCGGGTCGTCCGGTGTGACGGATAATGCTGCTTTCGACTTCCGGCAGATTGGCATGAACCCCTCGACCCAGATCATTCTTTATGGAGACAGCCTGAACCTGTCTCCGGCCGAAACCGCTGCGGAACTGGCGCGCCTGACCGCCGAACAGATGCCGGAGGCAGATACGTATGGTCTCGGCGGCGTGGTCGAAGAAGTCGAGACGTTTTTCGCCCGGCAACTCGGCAAGGAGCGCGCCCTGTTCATGCCGAGCGGAACGCTCGCGAATCATCTTGCCGTGAGGGCGTTGGCCGGTGAACGCCGGCGCGTCATCGTCCAGGATATCAGCCACATGTATAACGACACGGGTGATGCCTGCCAGACGCTGAGCGGCCTGACGCTGCTGCCGATGGCGCCGGGCAAAGCCAGTTTCACCTGGCAGGAAGTCGAAGCCGTGCTGGACCGGACCGGGTCGGGCCGGGTGGCGGCATCGGTCGGCGCCATATCGATCGAATCACCCGTGCGCCGTTTTGCCGGCGAACTGTTCGACCGCGCGCAAATGCTGGATATCTGCCGCAAGGCCCGCGAGCGCGGCATCCGCACGCATCTGGATGGCGCACGCCTGTATATCGCGTCGGCTTATACCGGCATTGCGCCTGACGAGTACGCGGCGCCATTCGATACGGTCTACGTGTCGTTGTGGAAGTATTTCAATTCCCTCAATGGCGCGATACTGGCGGGGCCAAAAGATGTCCTCGATGGCATGTTCCACACGCGCCGCATGTTCGGGGGCGCGTTGTTCAATGCCTGGCCGTTTGCCGTGCTGGCTCGTCACTATGCAAGCGGATACCTCGATCACATGAAAAACGCCATCGCCGTGTCCGAGCAGTTCATAAAGGAAATCGATGGCACCGGCGTACGCGTCGAACGGGTTCGCAACGGAACGAATATTTTCAGGCTCATCGTTCCCGTCCAGCGTGCCGGGAAATTGCGCGAGCGTCTTGCACAACAGCAGGTAATGCTTCCCCAGCCCGCTCAGGAAGAAAGTGGCATGGTGTTCTGGCTTCAGGTGAATGAAACCTGGAATCGCACCACTGGCCCGCAGCTGACGCAGCAGTTCAACAGCGCGTTGCGCTGAAACGCATTGACAGTTCCCGCAGGTTGTCGAGCAAACGGCCACGCGACGCCGCACCCGGGTCGCACAGTCGCTTCATCGGCACGACTGTCAGTCGTCGGTGAAGACCGGTTTTCGTTTTTCGATAAACGCCATCACCGCTTCCTTGTGCTGCGGTGTCTTGTGCGCGATGGCCTGAAAGCCCGCTGACATTTCGAGCAGTGTGTCGATTTTCGCGTGCTGGCCCTCGCGCAGCAGCCGCTTGGTCATGCGCAAGGTGGGGCCGGGATTTCTGGCAATGCGGGCGGCCAGTGCGCGCGCTTCATCCATCAGTTTGGCGTCCGGCACTACGCGCGAGACCAGCCCGCAGGAAAGTGCGTCACTGGCATCGATCGCGTCACCGGTGAAACTCATTTCCGCGGCTTTCGACAGGCCGACTGCGCGCGGCAACAGAAAGGCACCGCCATCCCCCGGCACGATGCCGACCCTGATGAAGCTCTCGGCAAACGACGCGCTCTCGGCGGCGATGCGGATATCGCACATGCAGGCGAGGTCACAGCCCGCGCCGATCGCCGGGCCGTTGACGGCCGCAATAGTCGGGACGTCGAGGTTGTACAGCGACAGGGTGATGCGCTGAATGCCCTGGCGGTACCAGTCGCGAATGGCTGCCGGTGCGATGTCGTCGTCGAAAAAACGCCGCATGTCCTTGACATTGCCACCGGAGGAAAACACCGGCCCGGCGCCGGTGACGATGACCGCCTTGACGCGGTTGTCCGCGGTAATGCGCGCGCAGGCATCGACAAACTCCGGGGCCGCCGTGTTGCCGGTCAGCACGTTGCGGATGTCGGGCTGGTTCATGGTCAGCGTGACGACAGCACCATCCTGTTCATAGAGTAGAAACTCGCTCATGAGGTGATCTCCGGAATGCGTGGGAAAGGGCGGGCTCAGCGCGGTGTTGTGCCCGCAAAAAAAGTCGGCAGCATGAACTCCAGCGTCGAGGGCGCTTCCGTGGACAGGACCGCATCGCCGACACGCCGGTTCCAGTAACCGGCGGAGCCGTAGTCAGTGCGCCATTCGATCAGTCGCCTGGTATAGATTTGCAGATCGTATTCTTCGGTGATGCCCATGGCAGCATGCACGCCGTGGGCAATCGAGACTACGGTGCCCGCCGCTTCGCTGGCCCGGGCTTTCGCCACTGCGGCCGCGAGACTATTCGTTGTGCCGCCTGCCGAGGCCTGGCAGCCAAGCTCGGCGCCCACCCGCGACGCGGTCGCCAGTTCGGCGAGTACGCTCAGTTGCTGCTGGATCGCCTGGAACTTGCCGATCGGCCGGCCGAACTGGGAGCGCTCGCCGGCGTATTTCACCGTGATGTTCAATACCGTGTCCATCGCGCCCGCCATCTGCGCCGCGGTGATGGCGGCGGCCACTTCCAGCCATGGGAAAGCGGCTTCGATCACGATGCCTGATTCGGGCTGGTCCCAGGAAAAGTGCGCTTGCAGGCTGCCGTGTACGCCGGTTGCGGTACGCGTACCTGCCGCTGCGGGCAGCAACAGGTCTTTGGCCTTCGGGGATGCGCTGCCGTGTGGCACGACCACCGAGTGTGCGAATGATCCAAAGGGAACGTTGCGGCATTCAATGCGTTCGTTCGTGTGTACGGCCGGCAGGGGAGAAATGACGATCGGCCCATCGGGAATGTCGAGCCCGTTTTTCGCGAGCACGCCTCGCGCGACCATGGTCTGCGCGAGCGGCAGAGGCAGCGCATGGCGTCCGCACAGAAAAAACAGCCCGAAGGCATCGCTCAGGTTCAGTCCGGCGCCGCCGGCATCTTCGGCGACCATGGCGTCGGCGAAACCGGATTCCGCAATTTGCTGCCACAGCGGTTTCACTGAACCGCCGGATTCGATGTCGCGAATGACCTGCGGCGTCGAGATGTCGGTGAGCAATCGGTCGAAAGAGTCGTACAGTACGGGATCCATAAGGCAGGCCTTAACGTAGACCGAGTCCGCGGGCGATCATGCCGCGCAGGATTTCACGCGTGCCGCCGCGCAGCGAGTAGGTCGGGCAGATTTGCGTGACGTAGGAGAGGGCGCGCAACAGTCCGTCGGGGACATTGTGTCCGGGGTGTCGGCCCAGTTCTTCGGAAATGGCGAACGGGATGAATTGTTCGAGTTCGGTCCCGAGGTCCTTGACCAGTGCCGCTTCGAGCACCGGGCTGTTGCCACGGGCGAGTTGTTCGGTCACGGCAACGGACATCGCACGCAGCACGGCAAGGTGGGTCACGATGCGGCCGGCCAGTTCGCGCGCCCACGCGTCGGCCGAGTGGTGTTCGCGCAGGTAGGCTAGCCACACGTCGAACAAGGCGATGGCCGAGTAAAAACGCTCCGGACCGCTGCGCTCGAACGCGAGTTCGGCGGTCACCTGATCCCAGCCGCTGCCTTCCGACCCGACGAGCGCGTCTTCCCCGAGTTCGACGTCTTCGAAGAACACTTCGTTGAAATGCGCGTCGCCGGTGAGGTCGCGGATCTGGCGAACCGTGACACCGGGTGCCGACAGGTCGACGATCATTTGCGACAGGCCCTTGTGCCGGTCCTCGCTGCTTCCCGATGTACGCACCAGCGCGATCATGTAATGCGACCGGTGCGCGTTGGTGGTCCAGATCTTCTGGCCGTTCAGTTTCCAGCCGTTGGCGGTCTTTGTAGCACGGGTTCGCACGCTCGCCAGATCGGAGCCGGACTGCGGCTCGCTCATGCCGATGCAGAAAAACGCTTCGGCGCGGCAAATGCGCGGCAGGTAGAAGTCTTTCTGCGCCGGCGTGCCGAACTTCAGAATCAGCGGCCCGCTCTGGCGGTCGGCGATCCAGTGCGCGGCAACCGGCGTGCTGTTGCCGAGCAGTTCTTCGATCAGCACGAAGCGCGAGAAGGCATCCAGTCCGGCGCCGCCGTATTCCTTCGGCAGCGTGACGCCGACCCAGCCCCGCTGCGCCAGTGCGCGGCTGAAATCCGCATCGAAGCCCATCCACGAACGCGCACGCTGTTCCAGCGGGACCTTGCTGGTGTAATCGCGGACGAACGCGCGAACCGCCGGGCGCAGCGCTTCGGCGTGGGCCGGAATGGAAGTCAGTGACAGGGGTTCGATCACGGCAGATTCCTGTGAGTGCGCAACAAATTCAAAAGTCGCGTCAGCGACATCCTAGATAATACCGTCGCGCCGCAATGCGTTCTGCGCTGCCGCGTCGATGCCCAGAAGCCGGTCGAGCACTTCTGCGGTGTGTTCACCCAGCGCCGGCGGCGGGCGTTTGTATTGCACGGGCGTTTCGGAAAGGCGGATCGGGTTGCCAACCAGTGGCATGGTCGCCGTACTTCGGATGCTGCATCGAGATCTGCATGTTGCGGGCGACCACCTGCCTGTCCTTGAACACGTGCTCGAGGTCATTGATCGGCCCGCAAGGCACACCGACCGTCTCGAGCAATGCGACCCACTCGTCGGTGGTGCGCGTTCGCGTGATGTCGTTCATTGCGGAAATCAGCGTCTTGCGGTTGCTGACGCGCTGGGCATTGGTCGCGTACTGCGGGTCGCTGGCCCATTCCGGTTTGCCCATGGCTTTCGCCAGCCGCGCGAACTGCCCGTCGTTGCCGGTAGCGATGATCACGTAGCCATCGCTGGTTTGAAAATCCTGGTACGGCACCACATTCGGATGCGCGTTTCCCATCCGCTTCGGGACCTTTCCGGTGTGCAGGTAATTGAGTGCCTGATTCGACAGCACGCCCACCTGCACATCGAGCAAGGCCATGTCGATGTATTGCCCGACGCCGGTTTCGGCGCGGTGCGTCAGCGCCGCAAGGATTGCGGTGGACGTGTACATGCCGGTCATGATGTCAGTCAGCGCCACGCCGACCTTCATCGGGCCGCCGCCGGGCTCGTCGTCGGGCCGGCCGGTGAAGCTCATCAGCCCGCCCAGGCCCTGAATCAGGAAGTCGTAGCCGGCGCGCGGCGCGTAAGGCCCGGTCTGCCCGAATCCGGTAATCGAGCAGTAAATCAGCCCCGGGTTGAGCGGCTTGAGGGACTCGTAGTCGAGACCGTATTTTTTCAGCCCGCCGACCTTGAAGTTCTCGATCACGACATCCGACTTCGCGGCGAGATCACGCACGATCTTCTGTCCTTCGGGCCGCGTGAAATCGATGGTGACGGACGCCTTGTTGCGATTTGCGCTCAGGCAATAGGTCGAATCCGTGGTGTCGTTGCCGTCGGCGTCCTTGACGTAGGGCGGGCCCCAGCCCCGCGTGTCGTCACCGACGCCGGGGCGTTCCACCTTGATGATTTCCGCGCCGAGGTCGCCGAGCATCTGTGCCGCCCACGGTCCGGCGAGTATCCTCGACAGGTCGAGCACGCGGATGTGGGACAGTGCACCCGGTAGGGTTCGGTTGGTCATGGGTCTAGTCGTTCCTGCGTTGAAGCACGCGAGCGGTCTCGCGTCGATTGGCGTTGTCCGAGCATCGCCCGGACCGGGAAATCCTGCGAACGGGTTCTTGTTGGTCAGTCATGAGTTTTTCGCAGGAGCGAACGTGCGTCCGTGGTGATAGGCTTTCATAAACCGTGACGCGCATTCGGGACAGCGTCAGCACGGCAAAGGCAAATTCTTGCACAGTTCGCAGACGTGCGTACGCAAGGCGGGGTATCAAGTGAGCGGCGGCGCCGTTGGAAGCCAGTCGGCGCCAGGAGAGGAGAACACAGGATGAAGAAAAACAAGGTCAGCTTTATTGGCCTCGGCGCCATGGGGCAGCCGATGGCATCGAACATCGTTCGCAAGGGAACGGCGCTCACTGTATATGACATCGATGCGGCGAGAATGGAACCGGTGGTTGCGCTCGGGGCAACCGGGGCCAAAACGGTTGCCGAAGCAGTTGCCGGTGCCGACATCGTCATCACCATGCTGCCGGCAACACAGCACGTTGAAGCGGTGGTGACGGGTGCAAACGGCGTGCTGGAGAATGTCGGGAAAGGCAGTCTTTTGCTCGACATGAGCACCATCGCGCCCACCGGTACCGACCGGATCGCGAAGGCGTGTGCTGCCAAGGGTATTGCCTTCGTCGATGCCCCGGTCGGACGGCTTGCGTATCACGCGCAGCGCGGTGAATCGCTGTTCATGGTCGGCTGCGATGACGATGCGAGTTTCGAGCGGGTCAGGCCGCTGCTCGAAGCGATGGGAACGACCATTCATCGTTGCGGCGGTATCGGCGCGGGCATCCGCACCAAGGTCGTCAACAACTTCATGATCATCAGCATCGTGCAGATCACCGCCGAAGGGCTGGCGCTGGCAGCGAAAATGGGTGTCGATATCGACATCGCTGAAAGAGGTCAACGCCGGTACCAGCGGCACCAACGGCCAGTTCCAGTTCAATTTTGCGAACAAGGTGCTGCAAGGCGACACCGAACCGGGTTTCGCGATCGATCTTGCCTACAAGGATATTGGCCTGGCGCTGGAGTCGGCTTCGGAGTTTCGTCTCGGCTTGCCGGTGGGCGCCAGCGTGCACGCGGTCTATGGCGCGGCGCGTGCCACTGACTATGCGAACAAGGATTTCTCGGCGCTGCTCGAGTATGCCTGCGAACTCAATGGCGTCGCGACACCGCGTTTGGCGCCGGGCGATAAAAAGGGCTAAAGGGAATGCGAGCGGTCTGGTACGAACGCGGCGGCCCGGCCGCCGAGGTCATGCAGTACGGCACGATGGATGCGCCCGAACCCGGCGAAGGCGAGGTTCGGGTGAAGGTGGCCTGGTCGGCCGCGAATCCGCACGATATCAAGAAGCGTGTTGATGGCAGCGAAACAAAGACGTCAGGCCGAATCGTTCCGCACTCCGATGGCAGTGGCGAGATCGATCGTGTCGGCAAGGGCGTGCCGGAGCAGCGCATCGGTGAACAGGTGTGGCTGTTCGGTGCGCAGGTCGGGCAGGTCGGCGGAACGTGTGCGGAGTACTGTGTGGTGCCGGCCTGGAAAGCGGTTGCACTGACAAATGGCGTTACGGTCAAACAAGGGGCCTGCCTCGGCATTCCCGCCGTGACGGCAGCGGTGGCATTGAATGCCGCCGGATCAGTCGCAGACAAACGGGTGTTGGTGGCTGGCGGTGCCGGACGGGTCGGCGCGTATGCCGTGCAGTTCGCAAGGCTTTGCGGTGCGCAGGTCACCGCCACTGCGTCGGCGAAAGACTGCGCGGCAGTCGAACAACTGGGCGCTGCGCGGTGTTTCGACTATTCCGATCCGGAATTGCTTGCGCAACTGCGTGAGGATACGAACAGGCAGGGTTACGACCTGATCGTCGAGCCCCGCTTCGGCAGCAACATCGAACTGGATGCGCGCGCTGTGTCGCGTAACGGCGTGATCGCAGGATACGGGTTCGACGACAACCCTTCACCCGCCGTACCGGCGCGGCAACTCTTGATGCGCAATGCCATCTGCCGTTTCATCGGCATCTTCGGGCTCAGCCAGCAGGAGCAGGAGGCCGCAATCCGGCAGGTCAGCGATATTGCTGGCGCAGGGTAACGTGGAGCACCGGGTGGGAATGGAGGCGGCGCTTGCCGACGCGGCGAGTGCGCACCAAAGGATAGAATCCGGTCGCTGTTCGGGCGTTGCGCTCATCTCGATCTGAGGCGAAATCGGGCTTCCTCGGTGCAGGAAAAAACGAATCCGGACGTCGGGTTGAGGCAATCCCGACCCTCCAATTGTCCGCCGGGTGTACGCAGCGGATACACCAAAACCCAGACCGCGCAACCAGTTCGGTGCACCGAAAACACGGGATATCCCGGATGCGGGTTGCCCCGTGACTGAACGCAATGAAGATCTCTGAGTTGAACCTGAAAGCCTTGTCTTTGGCCGGTCGGCAGAAGGACGGGTTCGTCATTCGGGGGTACGCGCAATTCTCGGATTCAAACATCCTTTCCTGTCCGGCCGGCGCTGGCGCCAATTACTTTGTGATTCTTTTCGCTACGCTGCGTCCGGAAGCCTTCAGACTACGTACAACCAACTGGAGCGGTTGCCTTTGAGCGCGGCTCCTGGGAGGCAATGTGGAGCGGAGTAAAGTTTTGGCTTTACCCTGACGACCACCGTGCCGGGGCGAAACGTAAACTACTGAAGAGGTAAGGTATGGACAGCGAAAAGAGAACGACCATGAAGAAAGTTACGGGGGCGGCCCTGGCTGTCGCCGCCGCTGGAATGTTCCTTGGCGGGGCGGCAAGCACCGTAAGTGCCGCCGAAACAGCCAAGATTCACTGCGTGGGTTTGAACGCGTGCAAGGGCACGTCTGATTGCAAGACGGCGAGCAATGCATGCAAGGGAAAGAACGAATGCAAAGGCCAGGGGTTCACGGCCATGACCGCAGAGGAATGCAAGGCAAAAGGCGGCAAGATAGAAAAAAGCTGAGGCGGCAGGATTCAGCGGGCACCGTTTCAAGGAGGAACGGGGCGCCTGCCAGGACTTTGACTCGAAGTTAACAGGGTGGTTTAGGGCGATCGCAATCCATCGCGCACGGATGGCACAGTAGCGGGAAATTTCCTGGGCGCACTACCTCGCAAACTCACCCACAGCACCAAATGGAAAAGGGCTTGCCTCTGTGCAAGCCCTTTTCTTGTATGGCGTGCCTGGCAGGATTCGAACCCGCGACCGTCTGGTTCATAGGCGATTTACCATCGCCTAATAGTTCTTAAATCAGCTTCTTTTGGTGTTTGCCCAAACTGCGACTGAGCTGAGCCCAATCTCTCCAACGGGCCGCGAATGGAGTCATAACCAGCTGGCATTTCAATCGCAAGCGAGGTGATCTGGAAATCGAGGCGAATTGCCGAGTGGCTATCAAAACCCCACAAAGCGTCTTCCCCGGCTGCAAGGCCAATCTGGCCGTGTTGCCCCTCGGATTCGGATAGTCGGATCTCATCAGTAACTTTGCGAGGCCTTGCGACACGGTTCCCATAGGAAACATCGCGGTCTGCCAATTCTCCAACAGGTTCGAGAATGTCCGCATCGGCCGATAGCCAGATCGCACGCCAAGCCCGACTCAGGCTAAAAACAGGTTCCCGCCCAAACTTTCACGGTGAAATCGATCAGGTAACTATTTCTGGCCATGGTAACGTGAGGATTGCAGATCCCAGGAGCAAAACGCATGGCAAATGATGCAGCGAAGTTCGTGGGTTCGATCCCGGAAAACTACGATAAATATCTCGGACCCCGCATATTCGTAGACTATGCTGACGATCTTGCACGCCGGGTGGCGGCCCTGAAGCCCGGATCGGTGCTTGGAGCTCGCGGCAGGCACCGGAATCCTCAGCCGCAAGCTGCGTGACGCGCTTGCTGCCGAATGTGAACTGATTGCGTCTGATCTGAACCCGCCGATGCTGGAAGTGGCCAAGGCAAAATTCCGTTCGGGAGAGTCTGTGCACTTTCGGGAGGTCGACGCGACAGACCTCGCATTCGACGACGAAAGCTTCGACGTCATCGTTTGCCAGTTTGGCGTCATGTTCTTCCCTGATAAGCATCGTTCCTACGCGGAGGCCCATCGCGTTCTGCGTTCCGGCGGCAGTTACTTGTTCAATGTATGGGATTCATGGGAAAGGAATCCTTTTGCACAGACCGTTCACGAAACGGTGGAATCATTTTTCCCCGGGAATCCGCCCGGTTTCTACAAGGTACCGTTTGGCTATCACGACGCTCGCGAGATCGAGGAATCGTTATCGCAGGCGGGTTTCTCCCGTGTGAGCATCGAACGCGTTGCGGTTGATTCCCCGATTCCGTCGCCCAGAGACTTTGCGCAAGGTTTGGTCTTCGGGAATCCGCTGTATGAGGAAATCTTGACGCGCGGCGGTGATCCCCAGGCGGTCTGTGCTGCGGTAACCACCGCCATCGACCGCGAACTGGGTTCCGAAATGCCTCTGCAAGCGCTTGTTGTCCACGCGACGAAGCGTTGACCGGGAAAACTTTGCCTCAAAATCGGCGACATTGCTCGGATGACAGGTCGCGGCGGAGCCGTCGTGCTGCCATATTCGGCGCACCAGCCCGGTTGAATCTGCAGTGAAAACGGAGTCATCTCAGGCCGACGTTTTTTAACCAGGCCGGAAATAAAATCAACATCGCATTCTTGTTTCCTATTGCTCCAACAGCCAGGTGATGAGGTCTCCCTTCTCCTGCGGCGTGCAATCGCGGCCGAGAAGGTACGTGCAGTTGAATCCGAACCACTTGTCCACCTTCGCCTGATCGGTAAACCGCTCAGGATTCTCTGAAGGGGCAAAGGCGAGGATTTGCCGGTGCATTCTCGGCACGCCGTTCGGCCAGCGATCGAAGCCGCCATGGCAGGCGCGGCACGGGATCTCGTCCTGGTGGGCGAAAGTCTCCTTGCGCGGGTCGTCGTGATGGCACGAGGCGCAGGCCAGCTGCGAGCCGTCCTCGGCGCGATGCTGCGCAAAGTAGAAAGCCCGGCCCCGCTCGGCCGAGAAGCCGCTGAACCCGGGTTCGGCTTCGCGCGCCTGTTCGGCGTAGGCAGCGAGGAGATCGTTCGGATCCGCAGACCATGCGCTCACGCTGCAGAGAATGAAACCGAGCAACACCAGTCGTATCATGTCTTCTCCTTTCGGTGACGCACCGATTATAGCGATCGACTGGTTCATCATACGGACGTTACCTGTCAGGAGGAAACAGACTTGTTCGCTTTCTTGTGCCCTGAATCGGTTCCCGCCAACGGCCACGCGTTGCCTGGCCTTGTCTGGCACATTACGCATCCCCGGCCGGTTCACGCGATTCACCGATCCGAAAGTGGCATAAACTGCCGGAATACTCTTTCGTTTGCCAGACTGACAATGTGATTACATCGATATGCCCGGGCGGGCAATTCGGTAACGGGATGGCAATGAAAAGAGCAGTACTCTTTCTGCTGGGCCTGCTTGCAGCGTCGGCCAGTGCCATTGCCGACGATTATGAAGACGGTGTGGCGGCCTATGGCAAAGGCGATTACGCAACCGCGATTTCCAGATTCACGGATGCTGCTGAACAGGGGAACGATCGCGCGCAATACGCGCTGGGGACGATGTATCACGAAGGCGAGGGCGTTCCAAGAAACCACGAAGCGGCGGCGTACTGGTACACCAAGGCCGCGCAGCGGGGAAATATCCAGGCGCAGTACTGGCTGTGCATCATGTACCGGGAAGCGATGGGTGTTCCGCGTGATTATGCGGAGTCGCTTTACTGGTGTACGAGGGCCGCAGAGAACGGATCGTCGGACGCGCAGTTTGCGGTCGGGCAGTATTACTTCGACGGTCTGGGCTACGGATACAAGCGCGATTACCTGCAGGCATACATCTGGTACAGCCGTGCCAGTTCACAGGGTAACGAGGAAGCGCGGTTGATGATCGAGACGCTGGAGGGCGAGATGACGTCCCTGCAAGTCGACGAAGCGCAGCGTCTCGCGCGCGATTGGAAGCCGCGTAATTGATGGTGTTGATTGCCGGACGTTTTCCGGCGCGGAAGAGCCGCAGTTTCAGTCGTCTGACTTCATCACCGTCATGTGGCGTTCCGGAAATGCGATATCGCGGAAATATGCTCCTGTACGAAACGGTAGCGTTCCAGCTGATCGCTGAAGAACGCTTTCAGACCCGCTTCCGGCGGCACTTCCCGCGCACTCTCCGGGTTGAGTACGTTTTGCGGGACGTTCCCGAAGTCACGGAACTCGTTCAGGCCAACTAATGTGTAGAGGCCTGCTCCGGCGGATGAGTCAGCGTGCATCATGGGCAGAACAGGGCAGTCGAACACGTTGGCAATTGTTTGTATCCAGACCTGGCTGTTCGCTCCGCCCCCGACAATCTTGACCTCATCCACGCGAAGCCCTTCTGCCTCGATGACGCATGCGGCATCCCGAAGCGCGTAAGCCGTTCCTTCATATACGGCACGTGCCATATCGCATTTCTTTGTATGCAGACCGAGTCCGGTGAAGGAGGCGCGCAGGTCACCGTCCCAGTAGGGGCAGCGCTCGCCGGACAGGTAGGGGTGGAACATGACGCCGTTGGCACCCGGTGGCGATTGGCTCGCCAGCCGGGACCAGGCGGTGAAGTCGGTCACATCCCCGGTTGAAGACAGGACGTCGCGTGACCATGCGACGGCGGAGGCGCAGGTGTTCGTGCCTGCCTGGGACATCCAGAACGGGCCGCCGCAATACGGATACGAGATCAGTTGCCGCCGGGCCAGCGCCGGGTTGGCGATGACGTGAAGACCGCCGGCACTGGCGAGCCGGATAACAAACTGTCCCGGCTCGCGAACACCTGCGGCGAAGGTCTCGGCCGTGCTGTCCATGGAGCCGTTGAAAACCTTTGCGCTTTCCGAGATGCCCAGGGCTTGCGCTCCGGATCGCGTGATGGTTCCAATTTCTGCAGCGGTAGGCAGGATTTCCGGAAGAACGCTTTCGTCGATGCTTGCCAGGCCGCAAAGTGTTCTTGACCAGGCGCCGGCGTGTACATCCATCAGCATCGCCGAGACGGCGGCCGAAGGATCGGTAGCGAGTTTCCCCGTGAGAAGGAAGCCGATGTAGTCCTTCGAAAGCAGGATGTGACGTGCGCGATCCAGGATCTCGTGCTCGTGCTTGCGTAGCCATGCCAGGTGCGCCAGCGTCCATGTCGCGGTGGGCCAGTTGTTGGAAATGCGGAGCACCTCGGGGCCCATGCTCTCCGCGATCGCCCGTGCCTCGTGAGTCGAACGCTGGTCGCTCCAGAGAATGGCGTTGCGCAACACTTTCCCCTCGGCGTCGAGGAGGACGCCGATATGGGCCGCACAGGTGACTGACAGGCCTAGCGCGTTCTCACCATCGAGCCCGAGACGTGCGAGCAGCCGCTTCGACGCGATGCCAAGCGCTGCTATCCAGACAGTCGGATCTTGCTCCGACCAGGACGGGTGCGGGAAAAACGTCGCATAGGACTCGGATTCGCTGCCGAGGACGCGGCCTGAAATGTCGAGAGCGCATACCTTGCACGAACTCGTACCAAGGTCGAGCCCGAGCACAAACGTTCTGGCAGTGTGTCCCATTTGATCGTTCTCACGCGTCGCTATCCGTGGCGCTTCAAGGCGCGATGAAGAGCGCTGGACAGCTCATCACCCGCTTTCTTGAGTAGTCCCTGATCGTGACTGATCAGGTAGAAAGCCGGTCCGAGGTCGTTCAGCTTCTCGATGTCGGCCACCGCTCCGATCGCGGTGCCAACGGGAACATTCGACTTCCTCCCTGCGTCGATTACTTTGGCCAGGGCGTCCTTGATCTCTGGACCATCGCGAGCACAACCAATATCGTAGGCCAGGTCGGACGTTCCGAGGAGACACATACCGACTCCGGGAACCGACAGAATCTCCTGCGCGTTTTCGACGGCCTCCCGGGTTTCGATCATCACCACGAGCAGGATCTCGCCGTTGGCTCGCCTGGCATAGTCGTCGCCATAGAATATGGGAGCGGACCCGCCCTTCGATCGTTTTCCGAGCGGCGCGTAAAATGCGGCACGCACTGCATCCTCCGCATCCTTGCGACTGTTCACCATCGGCACCACCACGCCGAGGGCACCTGCGTCGAGAAGGTCATTGATCGCGCCGGGCGTATTGTCCGCAACGCGGCCAATCGGAATCGTTTTGGTGGAAGCGATCGCGCGTATGCTGTCGGTAGCCGAAGCCTTGGAGAACTCGCCGTGTTGCAGGTCGACCATGAGAAAGTCGAAATTGCTGCGAGCCAGAATCTCCGTTACTCGCGTCGAACCGCACATCAGGGTGATGCCATAGAAAGGCGTCTTGTGAGACAGAAGCTCGATTAACCTGTTTTGCATCTTGAATGGTCACGGCTGGTGAATCTGACGAAAACAAACCCGAGCGCTGACTGAAATCGGTGCCAGTGCGTTTCGGCAGGAGTGGCTCCCGGCGGCAGCTTCCCGGAGCACTATGAGACCGACCGATTATGGACGGTCACCCAATGCACTGCAATCGCTGACTACGCGCCCAGGTCCGCATGGCGGCCTCAGAGGCATTGCCAGCTTCTCCAAACCAGCGACGTAACGACGTCTGGTTTTGCAAGTCTACGTGCGGGTTTTGCGGTATGCGTTGCCGAAGAAACCGCGGTCGTACGTCACGCGCTTTCACTTATCGAAGTAAACGGCGGTTGCGGCTCTGTTGCGGCAGGCGCAGTGCGGAGTGGCAGGCAGTCACTGACAGGTATTCAGGCCGAACGGCCGTCCGCCCCGGTGTGTCTTTCGTCCGCGCACAGGTTATGAACAGGTGATGAAATTGAAGCGCCGTTCTTACTTCCCGACCTGCAACAGCCAGGTGATGAGATCGCCCTTCTCCTGCGGCGTGCAATCGCGGCCGAGCAGATACGTGCAGTTGAATCCGAACCACTTGTCGACCTTCACCATATCGGTAAAACGTTCGGGATTTTCCGAAGGCGCAAAGGCGAGGATCTGTCGGTGCATTTTCGGCACGCCGTTCGGCCAGCGAGCGAAGCCGCCGTGGCAGGCCCGGCAGGGGATCTCGTCCTGGTGTGCGAATGTTTCCTTGCGCGGGTCTTCGTGATGGCACGAGGCGCACGACTGCTGCGAGCCGTCCTCGACGGAATGCTGCGAAAAATAAAAAGCCCGGCCGCGATCGGCCGAGAAACCGCCAAACCCCGGTTCGGCTTCGCGCGCCTGTTCGGCGTAGGCGGCGAGGAGATCGTTCGGGTCCGCGGCCCAGCCGCATGTACTCCAGAGAACGAATCCGATCAGTACCAGTCGCATCATGTCTTCTCCCTTCGGGCCCGCAAAAATTATAGCGACCGGCCGGTTCGTGCGTCGCTCTGAATGGCGCTGTTGCGGGACGCTACGTTTCGCCAGGCGTTGAGGCAGATAGAAATCAGGAGATTTACCGTCTGTGTTTCCCTGTACTAGAGAATCTCGAAGACTTCGTATCCTGCGCGGTCCGCTTTTCGCCAACCGATCCCGACCGCAACGATCTGGTTGAGCCATGCGTATTTGGGCGAGGATGTCTCGAAGTACGGCGTGCTGCGATGGTAGTACTCGGACGCATCGACGATCTCGCCGGCGGCGATCCTGGCCATCACTTCCGGCGGACCGCAGCGGATGCCGGTGTAGTGCATGAATATGAGCGCATCATCATCCGTTTTCAGAACCAGGCGAACGTTGGGAATGACGGCACCGTCGGCGCGGACCGTCTTCATGTCCAGGCCGCCGGTGAGCACCTCGCCGCGCAGTCGCGGCCCCTCGAACGTGCCGGGGCCCAGCAGATCAACGTGGCGTGTGCCGGATGGCACGGGCCCGACATCGTGCAGGCGGGTAACCGAAGCGCTCAGGTTGAACAGAAACTCCGATTTCAGTGCGGACATGGTCAGGCCTGCGTTCTGTTGGATCTCGCCAACATTAGACCATGGTGCGGACGAAAGTCCATGCAGCGCGCGGACATCTCCCCGCGCCCTGACCGAGCACGACCTTACCGATCTCAGCATCTGCCTATCGGTCCCCGGCGCCGCCTCGAGCGCAGGCTCCGGGAAGCGCGCGCCACCGCTCCTGGCCATGGGCTTCCGCGCAGCCGCCAGGACGAAACGTCTGCGGCTGTCCGTTCAGCCGCCTCGGCACCCAGCGACACCGCCTCCCGCACCCCCGTCTTCTCGGCGACCTGTCTATTTCGGTTTCCAGGAGTTGTGGAACTGCACGATGAACCACCGCTCCCCGCGCTTGTGCATGACCGAGGTGTTTCTTGATGGGCCGTTGGTGGTCATGACACCGCCCTGGGTCCGATCGGCCTGCCACGCTGCCGTAACCAGCACGACCTCGTCGCTGAGCTGAGTGGCAGTGGTGCCGAATACCCTGGCCCTCACTTCCCCTCGTTCACCGGACAGGGCCCTGACGAAGTACGCGCGCACCCCTTCCGGCTCGGTGACGAGCTCGGGCGAAACGGTCCCGATGAACAGCGCGTCGGGGGAAAACAACGAGACTACCTGGTCCTGATTGTCGGTCGTGAAGTACTCGAAGAACTTCTCGTAGGTCGCCAGTGCGTCTTCCTTCGGCCCCGCCCACACGGGCGTGCTCCAGAGCGCAGCGGCGAAAAGCAGGGCGATCATCTTCATGGGTCTTGCTCCTGTCCGGTTTGGGAAAGCGCGAGTGTCGTCCGCGGCTCGCACTCGCACGGCGCGGGGCACCGTGGCCCTGCATTCTTGCACACAAGCCGGACACCCTGCGCTCGCCCCGGGTGGGTTGGCCGCCGCTGGGCCAAACATCCAGTTGCTGATACCCACACCGCTTTACAACTGCGCTTGCGTTTCATTGGTGCTCACCGATGTTCGATACTGCGCAATTGCAGTCATGTGCACAGCGTTCAGCGAGACTCTTGCGACACCCTCTCTTTCTGTAATCGTGGTGCACCCGTCAGAATTTGATCCCACGACCCCTGGTCCACCGTCGCAAAAGCTGGAAGTCAAAGTTCAATGCCTTGCAGCGTTCTCCGTTTCCATTTGGAGTCACGAAAAGCCCGGAACAATGCAATGAAAACCTGCGGCGTTACGTTGTGGCTGCACTGGAACACTTGAACACTGGCCCCACAAATCCGTTTCAGAGGCGCGCATAAATCATCATGGTCATGCGTGGTCGCCGATCGTTCGCCCCCCGGAATTTCGAATGGATTCAGCGGGCCGGCCGATCTCACCCGGCTGCGGCCGCCGGGGGCGGCGCCGCGGCAGCAAGCTTGCGGTTGCGCCTTGCCTCACGCACCAGCGGCGGACACACCGTCGCATCGTTGTGGATGACCTGGCAGTCGAGGCAATAGAAGCATTCGTCCATGTTGATCGCCCCGCTTGGCTCGATGGCCTGTATCGGACAGCGCCTTGCGCACAGCTGGCAGGGGTTGCCGCATTCCGGGCGGCGCTTCAATGGCATGAACCGGCGCAGGCGCAGCTTGCCGCCAATCGCCATCACCGCGCCAAGCGGGCAGAGAAACCGACAAAACGCCCGTTCGACGAACAAGCCGGCGGCGAGCAGCACCAGTGCGTACACCACGAATGGCCAGGCTCGATCCATTTTCAGCGAGATGACGGTCTTGAACGGCTCGATCTCCGCCGCGACCGCCATGGTCTGCAGTCCGTAAAGGGAGGCGACGGCCAGCATCGCGAGCGACACGTACTTCAAGGGCCACAACACACGGTGAGTCCGGTGCGACAGCGACCACTGGGGCATCTTGACGACTCGGGCAAGCTTGGCCAAAAGTTCTTGAAGTGCGCCGAACGGGCACAGCCAGCCGCAGAACACACCGCGTCCCCAGATTACGAAGCTCACCGCAACGAACGCCAGCAACACGCAACAGCAACGGGTCGGCGAGGAGCACCGCCAGGCCGTGACCGCTGAACAATCCGTGCAACCACGCGAACACGTTGATGATGCTGAGCTGGGCACCCGCAATCCAACCGATCCACACCAGCGTGAAGAGGAGAAAGCCAACACGCAACGCCTCGTAGAGACGCGCGTGGCGCGTCAGCCTGTGCATGGCGACAAGCAGTACTGTAAGCACCAGCAAAGCGCAGGTGAGAACGACGATGTTGTTCGCCTGGGCGCGCCAGCTCTCTCGCCAGGGCGCATCGAGCGGCTCAACGGCGGACGGCGCGACCGGTGGTAATACGAATCGCGAAGGCAAGGTGTAGCTGAGCTCGAACTCGCGCGTTTGCGCACCTGAACCGGCATCGTCGCCCACTATCAGTACCACTTTCCAGGGTGCGAGAACATCGATCCCGCTCTGGGCCGGTATTCGGAACAAGCCGATCTCGTCGAACTTCGGTGCCCCTTTGGCTATGACAAACGGCAAAATCCGGTAGTACTCCGGCGTTCGCTCCAGCACGAATGACCTTCCGGCCTGCTCGATCCGGATCCGGTCGAACGTACCGGTCTCGAACACCCTGGTGCCGACGAAGGAGTAGGAACCCAGCCCCATCAGCAGAACGATCAGATCCTGCGGACTATGCCCCGTCACATATTCGCCGTAGCGCATGGGACCCAGCAGATTGCGGCCGATCGAGGTGGGATTGAGCACGGCCGCATAGAGTTCGAGTGCGGTGTCCCGGCTGTCTGTGCCCGCATTGCCGGCATCGCGAATGTCGATTCGTTCAATTGCACCGGCCGCGACGAGTTCCGGCCAGGTCAATGGTTCGAAGCTCGACATATTGACCATGGCAGTCGATCCGGCGCCGGTCAGGAGTCCGCGAGAGCGAGCCACCATGCGGGCGCTCTGGACAATGGCATGATGAAATGCCCGTGCGCTCACAGTTGCCGAACTGATGCCGTCGATGTCACCCGTTGTGCCCTGCCCGGAAAACGTAATCGCGCCGCCCGGATCGAGACCGGTGTACTGCGCGATAAACCGCATGAGTTCCTCCCCGAGGGAGCTGTAGTCGATAATCGGCTCGGCGTGCTCTACGAGCACGACGCCAACGATCTCCCCGTTCAGGTCCAGTCCGACCACGAAGTTGAATGGCGCGCCCGAGAAGCCGACGACATCGGTCAACTCAAGGGTAGAGAACAGATAGCCGATGCGCTTGCCGACGCCTTGAACTTCGACGACCGGTGGCTCTCCGGACGGCGGGCTGGTGGAGATTGCATCGGGAAACAAACGATGGATCGTCTCTTCGCTCAACCAGTCAGGCTGCGCCGCCGCACGCACAGATCCCGGGACACCGAGGAGCGCGAGACACACCAGGAAGACCAGCGCCCCAATGATCCGGGAGGGAGCAAGCGTCTCGATCCGGTCTGGTGACAACTGCGCGCTAGCCATGGAGGTGCGTACGGAGCGCGTCGGTGACGCGGACATCGAATGCGGTCCCGGCGGCCGTCACCAGTAACGCCGCGAGACCGCGCGCCTGCGCCAGCGAGTACCCTCGCTCCGGCCCGAGGACCAGCAGCGCCGTCGCCCAGCCGTCGGCTTCCATGGCCGTGTCGGCGACCACGCTCACCGCCATCGGCGGATGTTCGACCGGCCGCCCCGTCGCGGGATCGATACTGTGCGAGTAGTGCCGTCCGTCCTGCTCGAAGAAGTCTTTGGTGGTGCCGGAGGTGGCAATCGCCCGGTTCCCGAGGACGACGGTTTTTCCAAGGCTGCGTCGACCCGCAACCGGTTGCTCGATGGCGACCCGCCAGGGCCGGCCGACCGCCGTCGTGCCTTTGGCCCGGAATTCGCCACCGATTTCCACCAGGTAGTCGTCGAACCCCAGGCGATCCAGAATCATGGCGACGCGATCGACACCGTAGCCTTTCGCAATGCCACTCAGGTCGACCTCGGTGCGACCGAGTGTTTTTCGGATCGCGCCGGCGGAGGGGTCGGTCTGCACGTTCTGGTAGCCAACACTCTTTCGAACCCGCTCGATGATGTCGTCATTCGGAACCCGGCGGGTGCTGTACTGCGGGCCGAATCCCCAGAGATTGACCAACGGACCGACAGTGACGTCGAACGCGCCATGGGTCGAGGCGCTGATTCGTGCCGCGCTGTCGAGCACCTCGAGCAGGCCTCGCGACGCCGGCACCCAACCGGAATCTTCTCGCCTGTTGAATTCCGACAGCTCCGAGTGGGGATCGTAGGTGGACATCGCCCGGTTAATCGCGGCCAGTTCGGCCTCGATCAGCTTCGCGAGCTCGGTCCGCATGGCATCGTCGATCGGCGCCGGCAACGTCACGGTGTATCTCGTGCCCATGGTCAGGCCGCCAATTGTTGCGTGAGCCGGCCGAACGCATGCAGCTGCCGGAACCGCTGCCAGTAACGTGATGAACGTGCGACGTTTCATGCCTCCACCCCAAGCCTGGTGTTCCCGTGACAGTGTACGCGCCGTGAGCCAGTGGCGTGTGCCAGTCTCTCGGAGTCAGACAGTTTGCCGTGTCTCGTCAGAGTACGTGGAGTATAAGCGGGGTTCTGTTGCCGGGACCAACATTGTCCCCGACCAAGAATGCCAGCTCGCCGAGGTATGTCGCAAACGGATACGCCGTTGCATGTATCGCGGAAGCCCGGCGGCTGCGAGAGTGTGCAGATGGTGCGCAAGGTCGCGCACCTGTCGGGCACGCACCTGGCCGAGTACAAAGACCGCGTAACGAGCTTGAAGCTTGTTGCGGCGAAGGGTGTGGCTACGATTCGGCGAGGCGCGCGGAAATGTAAAGGGCTTGCATCGCTGCAAGCCTTTGTCATGATTGGCGCGCCGGCAGGATTCGAACCCACGACCCCTGGTTCGTAGGCGATCCAGATACTAATTGACGATACTTGAAATCAGTCACTTGTAGCGGTTGCCAAGATCGGATCCAGTCTGACCCGGTAACAACTCGGTCACACCCGATACCAACAAGACACAAACGCCGGGATTACTTCTCCAGAGCCGCATGTTTCAGGTTCCCGAAAAGCAGGAACCTGAAACAGCACGGTCAGGAATGCGACGCGCGCGCACTCACACTGCTACACAAGGGCCGACGTCAAATAGCGGTGAATAAAGAACCCGGCCACAAGCAGGATCAGCCCCGAAACGTAACTCACCAGGAACCCGTAACCTGCGCGATCCGCCAGGAAAAATGGCAAGAAGAACAGGTATGAAACGGGAACCCCGATCAGTATGCTCTTTGCAAACGCAATGCTGGCAGCACTGTCACGGTGCTCCGCGTAGGAGAACGCCAGCGCGAGCAGAGAGGCAAGCGGCAAAGCCACGATGAATCCTGCCAGCTCCGGTTTCTTGCCCGATAGCCATGAGCTAAAGGCAATGACCCCGGCCGCGATAACCATCTTCAGTGCAAAAACAGCGCCCGCCATCTCATTGGACCCCCTCAAACTTGCCGGTGAAATTTGCGTCGTAAACTGCACCGCCCTCCGACATCAGTATGAAGAGGGTTCTGCCTTCACCCTTGTTCTGAACGGAGACGATGTAATAGCCGCCCTTCTTCGACTCAACGCGCTTGGCGTTCTTGGAAACCCTGTTCCAGGACGGATCCAGTTTTCCGAAACCGAGGCCGACGTCGGACGCCACAAGTTCCGCCACTGCCGCTGTTGCAACGGTGACGGCCTGCTCATCGTTAATCGCCGCGTGGCCGTCGCCGTGCGCCAGTACAGCCTGTCCGTAAACCAGGGACATGATCCAGAAGCCAATCACAACAAGAATTTTTTGCATATCAATCACCTCAGCTAGATTTGATAAAAATTTGTAACCGATGCTCTGAAGCCCTTTGTCAGAGGGCTTCACCCTCGCGCTTTAGCAGCGTTCCCCCGAAACGATCCACACGGCGGTACTCGCCCCTTACTCTGAGCTCGACAGACACTGCTTTCGCGCTGTCGTTCTTCCAGTACCAGCCGTGCGTTCCGGCAAAACCTGCCTTGTGCGATCCACTCGACCGACTGTCCGTGCCTTTTTCGAAGGTTTCGAAGTAGCCGGTGGTGTCACCCGTCAGCTCGCCATGGAAATCAAAGTAAAGCTCGGATCCGTCCGTGCTCCAGAGAAAATCGAACGTCTGCCCTTCCTTCAGCAACAGCTTGTATTCCTTCTCGCCTCGCGCAGGGATAACGACCGAAATCGTCTCTGCCCAGGGCTCTGAAGAGGACAGGGCGGCTGTGGCCTCGGGAGCCGAGACCACGGACGCAACATTGGGAGCGAATTCCTCCGGGTTGCTGGTGTGCTGATAGCCATGCATCTGCATCAGGAACAGCAAACCACCCGCGAGAATCAGCACATAGTTGGCAACGACACTGACCGGCCTGAACGAAGGACGTTTGCGCCACACAGCCATACCAACGAGCATCAAGCTCAACGCCGCGATCTGTCCAAGCTCAACGCCGACATTGAACGAAATGATGTTGAGGAGCAGGTTGTCCGGATTCAGCGGGAGTTGCTGCAACCGCGTCGAGAGTCCGAAGCCGTGGATCAACCCCAACGCGACAATCATGAACATCATGTTGGGTGATGGCAGGCTGAGATACTTGCGGAAGCCATCGACATTGGCAAACAGCGATGTAACACACGCTCAGGCCGATTACCGCATCGATCAGAAAGTAGTTCATCTGGATCGCGATTGAACGTCGCGTAGATCAACGTTACGCTGTGCCCGAGTGTGAAGGCGGTGATGTACTTGGCAATGTCGCGGAACGTATCCAGAAAAAATATGATGCCGAAGACGAACAACAGGTGGTCGTACCCGGTCAGCATGTGCGTTGCGCCCAGCCACATGTAGACGAGATTTCCGCCTTCGATAATGGCGAGTTTGTCGGCTTCGGACATTCCGTGGGCCAGCACCAGTTGCGGTAAGCACAACAAGGCAATGAGCCATAGAAATAAGGTGGGCATGTACCGTTTGAGAAGCATTTTCGTTTTGGTTCCTCAGTTCAAGATCCTTGATTGTTTCCGGCGTCCGTCGCGACGACATGGTGAGGAAGTCTTTTCACGACCTCACCTGTTGACACCGGGACGGGTGCCGTCAGTCGGAGAAACGGAAACAGGGATGCCGGCGCGCACGCCACAGACAGGGCAGGGCGTACGCCGGACAACAACGAACGGGGAACTAACGAGGTGGTGCGCGGGTCGGCCGTGCCAGATAGGTGGCCAGGGTGGTGCCCGAACCCGGTCATACAGCCTGGCAACGGCCGCGGCCGGAATAGCGCTGAACAGCAGGAATCCAATGGCTGCGATCAAGGCCACGGAATGGATATCGATCGCCGCCTTGAGCAAGCAGTCTGGGACGACATCCCAGGACCCGAACTCCGAACCGTGGTGGTCTTCATGCGAAAAGTCCAGTGCCGAATGGACTCGCTCTACATGCGTGTGCTCAAGCGCGGGTGCTTTCAGAAGAACCGCGCGTCCATCGGCTCGATCATCGTGACTGAACTGATGGGTGTGCAACCACGGTCCTTGTCCATGGACAATGGCCAGAAACAGGGCTAGCACCCAAATCGGGGCAGTCCTGGACATCGATCCAGATGACGGTGGGTAACGGAGCCTTGGCACAAGTGCAAGTATCGCCGGTTTGCTCCTTTGAGGCAAAAACAAAGCAGTTTGACCGTTTATAGGGCGGAGTGCGGAAAAGGCCTGCGCACGCAGAGTGGAGTCGCGTTGTACAGCCTGTCCCAGTGGGGGCGTCGATTTACCGTCATTGCCGCCTCACAAGAAAAAGGCCTGCATCGCTGCAAGCCTTTGCCATGATTGGCGCGCCAGGGGGCATGGTTCTGGACACTGGGTCGGACCGGTTCCGATCCTCCAATCGTCTTCTTCCGGCCGCGATTGTGTGAAATCTCGTGAACATTCTGGGTCGATGGAACCGCGTTCCACATCAACCAGGCACTAGCGACGTGCGAGGTATGAGGCACCACGATTGCTGACTATCAAACGGAATAATTCTTCGTTTCCGCCAGGTTGTTGAAATTCGCGTTTTAAGGAAACCGCGGTCGAAGCGGCCGTCACGGGGTGATCACGCCGTGTACCACGACGTTTGAGTTCGAATGACCGCCAACGAATTCGTAGCCGGCAAAATGTCGCCCGGCGTATTCGCCTCACAGGATAAGACGCCCCCAGGGTCAAGCCGAAGGTTGAGACTGCAAGCGGATGAACCGCGCCGTGAAACCGTGAGGCTCCATCGGGAAGCCATGCCCGGTCGTTGTGCCCGAACCACGGTCTCTCCGGCTGAATCGTTTCCTTGCGCCATGTCTGTGACACGAGTACCCTCATAGAGCATTCAACCGCGACATCGGCCGTTATCAAAAGCCCAATCTGCGTACGGCCAGGGACCTTTCACCACGAGCAAGCGGAAGAGCGAGCGAAGGAAACTCTCCAACGCTGTCCCGAGCTGACCCGAGAAGGGCAACATCCACGAGCCGTTTCCGAACGTGCTGCACAACTGGCTGTGGTGCCCACCGTGCGCTGCCGGACCTTGATGGACAAGGATATCTGCTGACGCGCGAGCGGGTGCCTGAGGAGGTTGGCTGCCTTGGCGATCTACGACCTCACCGTCGAAGCGACGATTTGGGACTTGCTCAACCATATCCGCTGCGGTGCTCATCAGGCAGCACATGTTCATGACGCGGAATTTCAAACGCGAGTACAAGTGAAGAGAAACGGCGCCGAAGGCGCTGCGCTTCGTCGCATGGAAGAGCCGATCCGTGCCGAGATCTTCGGCATTGAGCGCCTGGAGCAACACGCCAGGAGCCTCGCTGCGAGCGAGCGCGTCACCGACAGGCCGGACAAAGGACAGGATCTTCTTCCCAGGGTCCGTGACAACGGGCGCGTGCTGCTGGTCGCGTACCACGACATCGTCGAGGCGGTCGGGGGCGCGAACGAGATTACGCTCGCCGAAGAATGGTTTCTCGACAACTTCCACGTCGTCGACGAGCAGCTGCGGGGGATCCGCGAGCACCTGCCGCAAAGTTACTACCGCCGGCTGCCGAAGATCGCGACCGGCCACCTCGCGGGCTGTCCCCGCGTCTATAGCGTCGCCTGGGCCTATATCGCCCATACCGACAGCCGCTTCGAGATGGAGACACTGCAACGCTACGTGCGTGCCTACCAGTACGTTCAGCCGCTCAGCATCGGCGAGCTGTGGGCAGTGCCGATTCATCTGCGCATTGCGCTCGTCGAGAACCTGCGCCGGCTTTCCGACCAGGTGGCCAGTGCACGTCATGCGCGCGCGAAAGCCGACGAGCTGGCGGACCGCCTGCTTGGTCTGAGCGGTCGGGTCACGGAACAGACCGCGGACGTCCTGCATCCTTTCGACGATTTACCGCTGACCGGAGCGTTCGCGGTTCAGTTGGTCCAGCGGCTTCGCGACCGGGACACCTCGATTACGCCGGCGATCGACTGGCTGCACCGGAAACTGCACGCGCAGGGCACGTCCGCCGACGAAGTCGTTGCCCGGGAACACCACAACCAGGGTGCCGCCAATGCGACCGTGCAGAACGTCATCAGCAGCATGCGCTGGATGTCCTCCATCGACTGGCTCGAGTTCTTCGAGAGCGTCAGTCTGGTGGACGAGGTGTTGCGCGCTGCTCCGGTCTATTCGGCGATGGATTTCGACACCCGGGATGCGTATCGCAAAGAGGTCGAGTTCCTCGCGCAGGGCGCGAAATCGCTCGGAGCTGGATGTCGCCCACGAAGCAGTGCTGCTGGCGCGCAACGCAACGCAGGAAAGACAGCATGTCCGTGATACCGCCGCGCGTAAGGACACGGCGCGTCGTCCGGCTCCTTCCGGTGTTGCCGAGCACGCCACGGAGGACCCCGGCTACTACCTGATCTCGAAGGGCAGGCGCGATTTCGAGCGGCAAATTGGCTTCCGCGTGCCGGTGGGGTTGAGGCTGCAACGCGCCTGTCGCGCCAACGGACTCGCGGGATATCTGGGAGGGATCACGGCGCTCACCGCGCTGTTGGTCTTCGGCATCGAATGGATCGCGGGCTCTGCCGGTGCAGCACCCTGGACGCTCTGGCTGCTGGGCTTCCTCGGCCTCGTGCCGGCTTCGTCCGTCGCGGTGTCACTGGTCCATCGCCTGGTTCCGGTGCTGCTTTCACCGCAACGGCTCCCCAAGCTCGAACTTGCCGAGGGCGTGCCCGCGCAACTGTGCACCGTCGTCGCCGTACCGACGATGCTCACCAATCGTGCCGACCTCGAGGCACAGCTCGAACGACTCGAAGTGCACTACCTGGCAAATCCCGACGGCCATCTCTACTTCACGCTGCTGACCGACTGGCTGGACGCGCCACAGGAGCATATGCCGGGCGACGGCGATCTCGTCGCTTCGCTGGCTGACGGCATCGAGCGTCTCAATGCGCAGTACGACGGACCTCCCGGAGGCGGGACACGTTTTCTTCTGTTGCATCGCCGGCGCGTCTGGAACGAGCAGGAAGGCAAGTGGATCGGCTGGGAGAGAAAGCGCGGCAAGCTCCACGAACTGAACCGCCTGCTGCGCGGCGCCACCGATACGACGTTCATTGCGGTCGATGGCCATCCGCCAGCGGTGCCCGCGGGCGTTCGCTACGTCATCACACTGGATGCCGATACCCGGCTTCCCAAGGCGAGCGCCTATCGACTGGTCGGGGCGATGGCGCATCCGCTGAACTTGCCGCGTTTTGATCCCCGGCAGGGACGCGTGGTCGAGGGTTACGCGATTATGCAGCCGCGAATCGCGCCATTCCTGCCCACCGGGCCGCACAGCACCGGCTTCCAGCGCAGCGTCTCGGGTCCCGGTGGCGTGGACCCGTACGCGGCCGCTATTTCGGATGTCTATCAGGACCTCTTCGACGAAGGGTCCTTCACCGGAAAAGGCATCTACGACGTCGATACCTTTACGGCTGCGCTGACCGGGAACGTCCCGGAGAACACGATGCTCAGCCACGATCTGTTCGAAGGCGTATTCGCGCGCACCGGACTGCTGACCGACGTGGAACTGTTCGAGATTTTTCCGTCCAATTACGGCGTTGCCGCGCGACGCCACCATCGTTGGGTGCGGGGGGACTGGCAGCTTCTTCCCTGGATTCTGGGTGTCGCGCGCGACGCCGCCGGTCAACGAACGGGCGTGCGCATTCCCGCCATTTCCCGCTGGAAGATGGTCGACAATCTGCGCCGAAGCCTCGCCGCACCTGCGACTTTTCTGTTCGCCGTCGCGGCGTGGGTCCTGCCGGGTGTTCCGTCCTCACTCGGGACAGGTGTGCTCGTTGCATCGATCGCAATTCCGGCCTTCATACCGGTCGTCGACGGTCTCATTCCGCATCGATGGCGCATTTCCTTGCGCAGCCACCTGCGCGCCGTGGGCTACGACTTGTTTGTCGCCTCGTCGCAGACATTCCTGGTGATCACCATGCTCGCGCACGAGGCGTGGCTGATGGCGGATGCCGTGGTGCGCACGCTTTGGCGGCTCACGGTCTCCAGGCGCAATCTCCTCGAGTGGATGCCGGCCGAGCAGGCGGCATACGGTGCCGACCTGAGGCTGCGGGCTTTCTATCGTCAGCTTCACTGGGGCGTCGCCTCGCCGCGGGTGCGGGTTTGCTGCTGCTCGCATTCAGACCGCAAGCCTGGCCCTGTCGCTGTGCCGCTCATTGTTTTGTGGGCGCTGTCGCCGATGTTCGCGTGGCACATGAGCCTGCCGCCGAAGGTCGCGGAGAAAACGGCGCTCTCCCCCAGGGAGCGGCATTCGCTGCGGCTGCTCGCTCGCCGCACCTGGCGCTTCTTCGAAAAATTCGTCAGTGCAGAAGACAACGCGCTGCCGCCGGACAACTTCCAGGAAGACCCCGTGCCGGTCATCGCCCACCGCACCTCGCCGACTAATCTGGGTCTCTATCTGCTGAGCACAACGGTCGCCCACGACTTTGGCTGGATCGGCGTCGTCGATATGGCGAAACGCCTGGAGGACACGCTCGACACCATGGACAGGTTGCGCCGCTTCCGCGGCCACTTCCTCAACTGGTACGACACGCGGGACCTGCGGCCGCTGGACCCTGCCTACGTGTCCACCGTCGACAGCGGCAATCTGGCGGCACACCTGATTGCTGTGGCGCAAGCGTGTCGCGAGCTGGCTGACATCGACCCCGTTTCGGTGCGCAGACGTTGATGGGAATCGGGGACGCTCTCCAACTGGTGCTTGATTCCGAGAAGCAGGCCGAGTATCCGCGTCGTTCGCAGACGGTTACCGAGGCGCACCTGCACGAAGCCGCCGCGGCGCTGCGCATGTTCCTCGATGATCCACCCGCGTCCCTCACCGGATGGGCGCACCGCCTGCGAGAGATGGCGGTGCAGGCGGAGAACCTTCTGGACATTGCCGGCACGCTCGCGAGCGAGGCCGAGTCAGTATCCCGCTCCGATGTTCTGACATGGGCGACGAGCGTGCGCGACTGCATCGCCAGCCACGCCCGCGACCTCGACGCGGAACGGCTCGCCGAGCGCACGCAGGCGAGCACGAATGCCGACAGCATCATCGGGCATCGCCTTGCTGCGCTCGCGTTGCGCGCCGAAGGGTTGATGCAGGCGATGGACTTCCGGTTCCTGTTCGACCCTGCGCGCAAGCTGTTCTCGATCGGTTACCGCGTTGCCGACGGTAGCCTCGATCCGAGTTGCTACGACCTGCTGGCCTCGGAGGCGAGACTGGGAAGCTTCGTCGCCATCGCCAAGGGAGACGTGGCACCGCGTCACTGGTTCGTGCTCGGCCGGGCACTCACGCCGGTGCACCATGGTGCGGCCCTGGTGTCGTGGTCGGGTTCCATGTTCGAGTATCTGATGCCGCTGCTGGTGATGCAGCAGCCGGCGCGCAGCCTTCTTGATCTGAGCTGTCGTCTGGTGGTGGCACGCCAGATCGAGTATGGCGAAGAGCGAAGCGTGCCGTGGGGGGTTTCTGAATCGGCCCATTACATTCGCGACGTGGAACTCACTTATCAGTACTCGGATTTCGGCGTTCCCGGCCTCGGGTTGCGGCGCGGGCTGTTCGAGGACGTCGTGGTGGCGCCTTACGCGACCGCGCTCGCCGCGATGCTTGAACCACGAAGCCGCAATCGCACAATTTCGAGCGGCTCGACGAAGCCGGAGCCGCAGGCGCTTTCGGTTTCTGTGAAGCACTCGATTACACGCCGTCGAATCTTCCGGCGAAGACACCCGGTCGCGGTGGTGCGCAGCTACATGGCGCATCACCAGGGAATGACGGTTGTTTCGCTGGGCAACGTGCTTCATGACGGATTGACCCAGGCGCGCTTCCATTCCCATCCGATGGTCCAGGCGGCCGAGTTGCTACTGCAGGAGCGCACGCCGCGCGGGGCGTTCGTGACCCGGCCCCGCGGTGAGGAAGTGCGGGTGGCGCCGCTGGTGCGCGATCTGGTCCTGCCCACGCTGCGCCAGTTCGAATCGCCGCACGACATCACGCCGCGCACGCATCTGCTTTCCAACGGCCGCTATACGGTCATGATCACCACGGCGGGCTCCGGGTTCAGCCGGTGCGGCGATCTCGCCGTCACTCGCTGGCGCGAGGACGCGACGCGTGACTGCTGGGGCTCGTTCGTGTTTCTGCGCGATGTCGACAGCGGTGAGGTCTGGTCGGCCGGCTACCAGCCGAGCGGAACGGAAGTGGAGCGCTACGAAGTCATCTATTCCGAGGACCGCGCCAGGATCACGCAGCGAGACCGGTCCCTGATCATCACCCTTGAGATCGTGGTTTCGCCCTGAGGACGACGCCGAGCTGCGCCAGCTGACCGTGACCAATATCGGCAACGAGGATCGCAAGATCGACTTCACCTCCTACGCCGAAGTGGTACTGGCAACCCAGGGCGCAGACGAGGCCCACCCTGCATTCTCGAACCTGTTCGTGGAGACCGAGTTCGAACCCGCAGACCGGGACCTTGCTGGCGACGCGACATCCACGCTCCGCAGAAGAACAACAGGTCTGGCTCGCGCATCTGGTGACGATCGACGCGGAACCGCTCGCAGCCGCTGCAGTACGAGACGGATCGGGCGCGTTTCCTGGGCCGGGGTCGCGGCATCCGGACGCCACAATCCGTGGTCGATGGGGGGCCGCTTTCGGACACCGTTGGAAAGGTGCTGGATCCCATCGTGAGCCTCCGGCAACGGCTGGAAATTGCGCAAGGAAAAACAGTGCGTCTGGTGTTCACCACGCTGGTGGCGCCGTCGCGCAACGAGGCGCTCGAGATCGCGGAGAAATACCGCCAGCCGGCGACGTTCGAACGGGAAAGTTCGCTGGCGTGGACACAGGCACAAGTCCAGCTCCATCACCTGCGGATCACGCAGGACGAAGCGCACCTGTTCCAGCGTCTGGCCAATCGCCTGCTGTACACCGATCCGACGTTGCGCGCGGCGGCGCAAGGTTCTGGCCGCGAATCGCCTGAATGCGACCGGTCTCTGGCCTTACGGCATTTCCGGTGATCTTCCCATCGCCCTGGTGCGTATCGAGCGCGAAGAAGAGCGGTCGGTCGTGCGCCAGTTGCTGCGGGCGCACGAATATTGGCGTCTGAAAGGGCTTGCCGCCGACCTGGTGATTCTCAATGCAAGCGTCGGCTCTTACGCGCCGGGTCTGCAGGAGTCGCTCGCCGACATGTTGCGAGCGAGCCACTCCGGAACAGACGAGGGCGCAGCCAGGCAAAAAAGGTGGCGTGTTCCTGCTTCGTGCCGATATCGTGCCGCTGCGGGACCAGCAACTGCTGCGCGCGGCAGCGCGCGTGGTGATTCTGGCGCATGCGGGCACCTTGTCCGAGCAGGCGAACCGACTGGAACGACCGCGGCCCGGGCCGGTTCCGTCGCGACGGCGCGCGCCGCGCGAGCAGGCCGCAGCGGTTACTGCTCCCGCACCGGATCTGGAGTTCTTCAACGGCCTTGGCGGATTTGCACAGGGCGGCCGCGAATACGTCACGGTCCTGGGCAAAGGGCAGTGGACGCCGGCACCGTGGATCAACGTGGTGGCGAATCCGCAGTTCGGCTTTCAGGTCTCCGAGTCCGGTTCGGGCCACAGCTGGTCGATGAACAGCCGCGAGAACAAACTCACGCCCTGGTCGAACGATGCCGTCAGCGACCCTCCGGGCGAGACCTTCTATATCCGCGACGCTGACAGCGGTCATGTCTGGGGTCCAACCGTTCTCCCGATCCGCGAAGAATCCTCGCCCTATGTCATCCGCCACGGTCAGGGGTACAGCCGGTTCGAGCACACATCTGACAGGGCATCGCGCTCGATCTGCTGCAGTTCGTGCCGGTTCGCGACCCGGTAAAGATCTCGCGCCTCACCCTGAAGAATCTTTCGGACCGGACGCGGCGAATTTCCATCACCGCCTATGCGGAGTGGGTGCTGGGGGTTGCGCGCAGCGGCTCCGTGCCGCATGTCACAACCGAGCTCGACCTCGCGACCCGTGCTCTGTTTGCGCGCAACGCCTGGAACGCGGATTTTGCCGATCGTGTTGCGTTTGCCGATCTGGGTGGAAGCCAGACTTCGTGGACCGCCGACCGGCTGGAGTTTCTGGGCCGCAACGCGAGCCTCGATCACCCCGCGTCGCTCGAGCGTGGCACCGTGCTGTCGGGACGCACCGGTGCGGGACTGGATCCCTGTGCTGCGCTGCAGACAATGGTCGAACTCGAGCCGGGCGAACGCACCGAGGTACTGTTCCTGCTCGGCGAAGGCGCCGACGCTGAAGATGCCCGTTCGCTTGTCGAACGCTACCGCGAGAAGGACGTTGAGTCGGCGCTTCTGGAGGTCGAGGAACAGTGGAACCAGGTGCTGGGCACAGTGCAGGTGGCAACGCCGGATGCTTCGATGAATCTGCTGCTCAACCGCTGGCTGTTGTATCAAACGCTGTCGTGTCGCATCTGGGGACGCTCGGCGTTTTACCAGTGCGGCGGTGCCTACGGATTTCGCGACCAACTCCAGGACGTGCTGTCTCTCGCAGTGACAAGGCCCGACCTGGTCCGCGAGCATCTGCTGCGGGCCGCCGCGCGGCAGTTTCGCGAAGGCGATGTTCAGCACTGGTGGCATCCGCCGACCGGTCGCGGCGTTCGCACCCGGATCTCCGACGACCGCTTGTGGTTGCCGCATGCGGTGGTTCACTATCTGCGCACCACCGATGACGGCACGGTGCTCGAGGAAACGGCTACGTGGCTCGAAGGACGCGCGCTCGAAGACGGCGAGCAAGAGGCCTACTTCGAACCGGCCGAGTCGGACGACCGGGCGACGCTTTACGAACATTGCGCGCGGGCGCTGGACCGCAGCCTCGGTGTTGGCAGTCACGGTCTGCCGTTGATCGGCGCCGGCGACTGGAACGACGGCATGAACCGCATTGGCCACGCGGGCCGTGGTGAAAGCGTCTGGCTGGGCTGGTTTCTCTACCTGAATCTGACCGAGTTCGCGCCGATCGCCGAACTGCGCGGCGACACCGGTCGCGCGGCCAGCTGGCGCGGCGTGGCTGCGTCTGTCCAGGCCTCCCTTGAGGCACAGGCGTGGGACGGCGCGTGGTACAAGCGTGCTTTCTTCGACGACGGAACGCCACTCGGGTCGCAGGAAAACGACGCGTGCCAGATCGATTCCATTGCCCAATCGTGGGCCGTCATTTCCGGTGCGGCCGACGATCAGCGCGCACGACAGGCAATGCAATCCATGGAACAGCGACTCGTCCGGCATGACGAGCGTCTGTTGTTGCTGTTCGCGCCACCGTTTGACCAGACAACGCTGGAGCCCGGCTACATCAAGGGATATCCTCCCGGCATTCGCGAAAACGGCGGCCAGTACACGCACGCCGCAGTCTGGTCGGTCGTGGCGTTCGCCATGCTCGGCGACGGTGACAAGGCCGGCGAACTGTTCGACCTGCTCAGCCCGATCCAGCATGCAAGCTCCCGCGTCGACCTGCAGCGCTACAAAGGCGAGCCGTATGCGGTGGCCGCAGATGTCTATTCACAACCGCCGCACACAGGACGAGGCGGATGGACGTGGTACACCGGAGCGGCGGGATGGCTCTATCGCGCGGGACTGGAATCGATTCTTGGCTTTCACAAGCAAGGTTCCGCACTGCGCATCGATCCGTGCATCCCGCGCGACTGGAAACACTTCGAGATATCCTACCGCCATGGCGCCAGCGTCTACCGGATCAAGGTCGAGAACCCACAGGGCGTCTGCCGTGGTGTCGCAGTATCAGTGTCGACGGCGCAGTTCTCGCGAAGGACGCACTGGTCCCGTTGCACGATGACGGTTCAGAGCATCGCGTTGAGGTTGTGCTCGGCTAAGCGCTCTTCGATTCATGCTGGCAGCGCGCTACAACGATCCAGCAAGTGAACCTTTGACGCCTCACAAACGAGAAAAGTGCCTGCATTTCTGCAAGCCCTTTTCTGGATGTGGCGCGACCGGGAGGGTGAGCGAGGAGATGCCAAAGCACCGCTTTCGCCCTCGCGAACGCCCGAGGTCTATTGGCCAAGGGCCGGGCTTTCTCGCGTAGCGAGAAAATGAACCCACGACCCCCTGGTTCGTAGCCAGTGGGTCTCACTGCCAAGTCCGAAGATCTTCTGATCAGGTCCGGCGCCGCAGAAACTCCGCCAGCACTTGTGCGCAGGCCTTGCCGTGCGAAAACGGCAGGCCATGGCGCGAATGGGCGAACACCTGGATTTCCGACTCCGGGATTTCGTCGTGCATCTGGTGCATGACCGTTGCGGGAATGAAGGGGCTGCTGTCCGGAGACAGCAGCAAGGTCGGTGTCCGGATGTGTTTGAGTTCCTTGCTGTAGTTGCACTTGAGCAACAGATCGGCGAGCCCGAGGCAAACATCCATCGAACAGGTTTCGTGAAGCGCGAGATACCAGTCGTATGTATCCGGATCCAGGGCACCGGCATAGAACCGCCATTCCATCATTTGCGCCGCCCATTTTTCCTGGGTTCCGGTTTTCACCATTTCACGCCAGACATTGACGTTTCCCAGCAGACCGCCTTTGGGTGACGCGTTGGAAAGCGTCAGCGACAGCAAACGTTTTGCGTGCGACAGCGCGCAAACGATGCCGGCCGTGCCGCCGATCGATTCGCCGACGAAGTGGAATCGTTCCGCTCCTGCTGCATCTGCGACGTGGAGCAGGTCGTCTACCAGACCGTCGAAAGTCCACTTGTAACCCTTCTCCGGAATCACCGATTCACCGTGTCCGCGCAAGTCAAAACGAACAAGGCGATATCTGTCGCATAGGGCAGCGAACCAGTCCGTCCACATGGCGGGATGCCCGGCCACGCCGTGATGGAACACGATGGTCTCGGGCTTCTCGATCCACGGCGGTGTGAGGTCGCAGACTTCGTAATGAAGGTTTCCCGTGGGCGTCTCAACGAATGACATCAACATCTCCCCGTAATCTGAATCGCGACGGCAAACATGACCCTACTACTACGCGCAACCCGTGGCCAGTCATCAAGGCGCTCGCGTAACTTGTCAAGAGCGCGGCGGGTGATGGCGCCATGCCCGCTTGCATGGGCGCGCGCTGTTCGCACTCTGCGCTTGCGTTGTATTGCAGTCCAGCTGATTCGATTGCCGTCGCGGGTGACTGCGTTCAGAGCGCTAATGAAAGACCTGAAGCTCCTTGCCTTTTGTTTCCGGCAGAAATATCAGCGAGAACATCGCGAGTCCGCAAGCAAGAACCGATACCACCATGATCGATAGTGCGAGCGGTTCCGATACTGACCCATGCCAATTGTGCAAACCATGCGGGCGGATGGTCGCCGAGGTAACCGACCAGCGGCGGCGCGAAGGCGCCAAGCCCGCGCCCGGTGTTGTAGACAAAGCCCTGACCCGAACCGCGCATGCGGCTGGGAAACAGTTCGGCGAGATAAGAGCCGAAACCGCTGAAGTTGCCCGAGATGAAGAATCCCAACGGGAAGCCGAGAATCAGCATCGCCGTATTGCTGATGGGCAGACTGGTATATGCCAGTGCCACAAAAGCCGTGCAGGTTGCGAACAGCAGGAAGGTCTTTCGTCTGCCGATGTGATCGCACAGGTAGGCCGCCGTCATGAATCCGAACCACGAGCCGACGATGATGACGACGCTGTAGCCGCCGGTGTTGAGCACCGTCAGTCCGCGTACGGTTTTCAGGTAAGTCGGAACCCAGGTAACGACGGCGTAGTAGGCCGCCATCATGCCGGTGGTGAGCAGGCAGCCGAGAATGGTGATGTGGATGTGTGACGGCGAGAAGATTTCCAGGAAGTGGCTTTTGCCGGACGCCTTGGTGTGTTCGCGCGTTTTGTGAAAGATTTCCGACTCCGGCACGTTGCGGCGGATGTAGAGCACAAGCACGCCGGGAATGATGCCGATCCAGAACATGACGCGCCAGGCGATGTCTTCGGAGAATGCCGAGAAAACCACTGCGAAGGCGATTGCCGCGAGACCCCAGCCCACGGCCCACCCGCTTTGCATGCTGCCGACCGCCTTGCCGCGATGTTTCGCGCGCACCATTTCGGCAATGAGTATCGAGCCCACGGCCCATTCGCCACCGAAGCCGAGGCCCTGCAGCGCGCGCAGGAACAGCAGTTGTTCGTAGGAATTGGTGAAACCGCACAGGAAGGTCGCCACTGAAAACCACAGGATCGTGATTTGCAGAATCTTTACGCGCCCGAAACGGTCGGCGAGTATGCCCGCCGCCCAGCCGCCAATGGCCGATACGATCAACGTTGCCGTGGCGATCAATCCGGCTTCGGCCTTGGTCATCATCCACGCCACCATCAGCGTCGGAATGACGAAGGTGTAGACCATGAAGTCGAAGGCGTCGACCGCCCAGCCACCGAACGCGGCACCCAGCGTTCGCCGCTCGGTTTTCGTCAGTTCTCTCAGCCAGTCGAACATGCGCTTTCCCTGATTGTTGTTATGTGTCCGGCATGCGGAGTCGGTGCGTGTTCACGGCAGGATAACCGACCGCCGCCAATCCGCAAAATATACCGATGTTGCAGTGCGCATAAAACGCGTACGAAGACATTGCGCGCCAGTTGCGCATCAGAAGGAATAGCCTACAGGTTGCGCAAGAAAACACCCGCGCGGTGAGCGCGCCGGATCAAAGTTGCGCGGTGAGCGCATGGGTAAAGTTGCGCAGGACGTGCGTACGGGCAAAATTGCGCAGTGAGTGCGCACGGACACAGAGGCGCAGCGTATACGCACGGATGCGATTGCGCAGAACATGCGCACCGAAGCAGTTACGTAGTCCATGCGCACGCGCAACCCCGCGCAGCGAGCTGCTGCGCGAACGGCGCTACGGCAGTTTCAGTTCAGATGGCTGCGGCGATCGCCTTGCCCATGTCCCCGGTGCTGGCCTTGCCGCCAACGTCCGGCGTGCGCGGGCCATCGACGAGGCAGTCCTCGATCGCTTTGACGATTGCTGCCGAGGCGTCAGCGTGACCGAGATGATCGAGCATCATTGCGCCGGACCAGATCTGCGCAACCGGATTGGCTACTTTCTTGCCGTAAATGTCCGGCGCCGAGCCGTGCACCGGTTCGAACAGCGACGGGAAGGTGCGATCCGGATTGATGTTGGCCGAAGGTGCAACACCGATA
>CAWBXZ010000009.1:0-30000 GCA_963792855.1 uncultured beta proteobacterium
GGTCGGGCGGCCATACCGTGCCCCGACTTTCTGCACCTCGAACATCTCGCGTGAAGAGACGCCCTCTCTCATGTACCCCACGGTGCTGCCGATGCCGGGGGCGCCAGCCTGCAGGCCCTTATCGATCTCCTCGAGAATCGCGTTGCCCTGTTCCAGGGTTGGGCGCGTCGCGCTCCAGCCCGTTTTCGCCCGGGTTGTTAAAGCGGCTACGGGGCCGTCTTTCAAGTAATCGCCCTTTGACCCGTCGATGAACATCGCGCGGGCAAATTCGTGGCTGACTGCGCAGCCGTAGTTGGCCTGGGTCACACCTTCGCGCGCCTTGTACCATTCCGCCATATAGGAACCCGCACAGCCCATCTCGAAATCCATGCTGCTGGTCAACCCGTCGCGCAACCCGAGGGAATAGCCGATCGGCATTTGAAAGTGGAAGTGCGTGTCGATGAAGCCCGGCGCCACGATATGGCCGGTGGCATCTATCGTCTTGGCACCCTTCAGCGGTTTCTTGCTGATTTCGGCAATGCGACCATCTTTGATACCGACGTTGGCGACACCGTCAAACAGGGTTTCAGGGTCCATGACCCTGCCGCCTTTGATAACAAGATCATAGTCCTTGGCAAATAGTGTGGGTGCAGCCAAAGCGCTTACAACAAACGCACTGACTATCAAACACTTTCTAAACATGAGTCTCTATCCTTTCTTCAAATGTGCTGTTTTGTTATGGTTTTTTCATTCCAAAATCAAAAACCAATCGTTCAACTTAGAGTGTCCTTGTAAATTTTCCCATCCTTACATGATGAGATCAATGTTCTTCTCTGCATCCATCAGCGAGCGAATATCCTTGGTTGGGTCGCCATTGACGATGATGATGTCCGCAAAAGCCCCTTCCTTGATCACGCCCAGTTCAGCGCCAGGATAAGGATTCTTGAGTCCGGAAAGCGCGAAGACCTTTCCGTTGTTTCCCGTTATTTGTTGGAGCTGTTCGATGGGTGTAAAGAACTCGTCACGATAGGCGAATTCCTGAAGAAAGGCGTTAAAGGGAGCGCTGCCAAAAAACGTGTCTGTTCCCCAAAGAATTTTAAGGTTGTACTTTTTTGCCAGCGCGATCGCATTGCGCGTGCCCTCGGCGACGACCTTCAGCTTTGCCTGCTGGATAGGATCCTGAAACATCGGGTTGCCCGCAGTCGGCTGCAAGGTCAGGAACAACTGGGGAGAGTAAAAAACGCCCAGCTTGGCCATGCGTTTAACGGTAGTTTCCTCAAGCACAAGACCGTGCTCGATTGATTTCACGCCCGCATCCAGTGACGCAACTACGCTGTTATTCATCTGCGAACGCGTCATCACGTAAGTTCCGTAACGAGTCGCTTCATCTACCGCTGCTTTGATCTCCTCGGGGGTGTACTGCGCCGCCTGAAGAGGATCGGTAAAGCTGGTTGCCCCGCCGCCCGTATGAATCTTGATTTGTGACGCTCCGCGGAACAGCTGCTCGCGCACAGCACGACGCACCTCATCGACACCATCGGCAATCAGGGTGTGCTTCCACTGGTTGACGTGTCCGCCATTTTCCTTGCCATCGAAATAGGGGTGGCCATCGACATTTGATCGGAAATCACCATGCCCGGAGGTCTGCCCGATGCTTGCTCCGCTGGGGTGGATCCTGGGACCTGGAAAAACATCTGCATCCAGTGCTCTTTTGACACCAAAAATATTTCCACCAGTATCACGTATGGTGGTGAAACCGTTCATAAGATAGTCATTCGCCCGTCTGGCGGCATTAACGCCCTGCTCGAACTCGTCCTGATTCATGAATTTGTTGAGATCGGATGCAAACATGACGTGCCCATGTCCCTCGATCAAACCAGGCATCAAGGTACGCCCACCACCGTCGATAATGGCCACGTTGTCGGTTTGAATCACCGCCAACGGCTCATCGGAAACCGTCTCAATCAGGTTGTCCTTTTATTACGATGGGTTATGTTTTATTTGCTGCTTGTAGGTGCCAGACAAGGAATCATTCCCACTCAATGGTCGCAGGCGGTTTGCTCGAAATATCGTAGACCACGCGGTTGATGCCGCGCACTTCGTTGATGATCCGGTTCGCCACCCGCGATAACAGGCTGTGCGGCAATTCGGCCCAGTGGGCTGTCATGAAATCCAGCGTCTCTACCGCGCGCAGAGCAACGACATATTCGTAAGTGCGGCCATCACCCATGACACCAACCGACTTCACCGGAAGAAAAACTGCGAATGCCTGTGCTGTTCGTTCATACCATCCGGCGGCACGCAGTTCCTCGATGTAAATGGCATCCGCCTGGCGCAAAAGGTCGGCAAATTCGCGATTGACTGCACCAAGGATGCGCACGCCGAGACCCGGTCCGGGAAACGGGTGCCGGAAGACCATGTCATGCGGCAATCCCAGCGTGACACCGAGTTCACGCACCTCATCCTTGAACAGCTCGCGCAACGGCTCAAGCAGTTTCAGATGCAGGCTTTCGGGCAACCCGCCGACGTTATGGTGTGACTTGATGGTTTTGGCTTTCTTCGTCTTTGCACCGGCCGATTCAATGACGTCGGGGTAGATGGTTCCTTGCGCCAGCCACCGCGCGTTGGGCAGTTTGCCGGCTTCAGCCTGAAAAACCTCCACGAACTCCCGGCCAATGATCTTTCGTTTGCGTTCGGGGTCTGCCTCTCCCTCAAGCGCCGACATGAAACGCTCCGAAGCATCAACGCGGATAACGCGCACGCCCAGGTTGTTGGCAAAAGTCTCCATCACCTGATCGCCTTCATTCAGGCGCAGCAATCCGGTATCGACGAACACACAGGTTAGCTGGTCGCCAATGGCCTTGTGAATGAGCGCGGCTGCCACCGACGAATCGACGCCGCCGGACAGTCCGAGGATGACTTCATCTGCGCCGACCTCCGAGCGAATCCGGCCAACGGCTTCATCAACGTAAGCCGGCATCGTCCAGCTCGCGTCAAGTGCACAGATCGAGCGCACAAAACGCTCGAGGATCGCCTTGCCCTGCAGCGTATGCGTGACTTCAGGGTGAAACTGCAGCGCATACAGCCCGCGCTGTTCATCGGCCATGCCGGCGATCGGGGTGGAAGCATTGGAGGCAATTACCTTGAACCCGGAGGGCAAGCGCGTCACCTCGTCGCCATGGCTCATCCAGACGTCAAGCAGCCCGTGTCCCTGCGCATTGCGTCGGTCTTCGATGCCGTCAAGCAGTTTCGAATGCCCGCGCGCGCGCACCTCTGCATAGCCAAATTCGCGTTCGCCGGCTGATTCCACATCGCCGCCCAGTTGCGCTGCCATCGTCTGCATGCCGTAGCAGATTCCCAGCACGGGCACCCCCATGGAAAAAACCTTGTCGGTGACGCGCGGCGTTTCGCCCTCGTACACTGAGGCAGGACCACCCGACAGAATGACGCCGCGTGGTGCATACTCGGCCAGGAACGCATCGCTGACGTCATGCGGGTGCAATTCGCAGTACACACCGAGTTCGCGCACGCGCCGCGCGATCAACTGTGTGTATTGCGAGCCGAAATCTAGAACGAGTATCTTGTCAGGATGCATCTGACCGGGTCCGGAGAAGGCGTTTGTGATCTGTTATGTTGTCCAGGCCGGCGCGGAGAAGCGAAACTGGCAGCAGGGCATTATTCAACGCGGTAATTGGGCGCTTCCTTGACAATCTGCACGTCGTGCACATGCGACTCGCGAATGCCGGCGGCGGAAATCTCGACAAAAGCGGCGCGCGTCTGCATTTCGCTGACGGTCTCGCACCCCACATAACCCATTGCCGAACGCAATCCGCCCATGAGCTGGTGCACAACTGCCACCACGCTGCCCTTGTACGGCACCCGGCCTTCGACACCTTCGGGCACCAGTTTTTCCGCCGAGGCGTCGTCATTATCCTGGAAATACCGGTCGCTCGACCCTTGCTGCATGGCCGACAAGGACCCCATGCCCCGGTAGGATTTGTAGGACCGGCCCTGGAACAGCTCGATCTCACCCGGCGACTCTTCCGTACCGGCAAACAGGCTGCCCAGCATGACCGTGCTCGCGCCTGCGGCCAGGGCTTTGGCGATGTCGCCGGAGTACCGAATGCCGCCGTCGGCGATCAGCGGCACGTCTGAATCGGCCAGCGCATTGGCCACGCTGTCAATGGCCGTGATCTGCGGAACGCCGACGCCGGCGACGATCCGTGTGGTGCAAATGGATCCCGGACCGATTCCGACTTTCACGCCATCGGCTCCGGCGTCAACCAGTGCCCGGGCGGCATCGGCGGTGGCGATATTGCCGCCCACCACCTGAACCTGGGGATAGTGTCGTTTGACCCACGCGACACGATCAATGACCCCCTGAGCGTGACCATGCGCCGTATCGACCACGATCACATCGGCACCCGCGTTCACCAGCGCTTCCACGCGTTCATCCGTGCCTTCGCCAACCCCGACCGCAGCCCCGACGCGCAGACTGCCTTGCTCGTCCTTGGCGGCAAATGGATGTTCGGAGGACATCAGGATGTCCTTGACGGTTATCAGCCCCCTCAGCTCGAAATCGTCACTGACCACCAGCACGCGCTCCAGGCGATGCTTGTGCATCAAACGCATCGCTTCGTCATTACTGGCGCTCTCAGGAACCGTCACGAGGCGGGATTTCGGCGTCATGATGTTGACCACCGGCTGGTCGAGATTGGTCTCGAACCGGAGGTCACGGTTGGTGACAATCCCGACCACCTTGGCGTTTTCGACGACCGGCAAGCCGGAAATACGGTGCTGGCGAATGAGCCCGAGAACGTCCCTTACGGTCATGTCCGGTGCAATAGTGATCGGGTCCTTGACGACCCCGCTTTCGAAGCGTTTGACCTTCGACACCTGTGCGGCCTGCGCCGCCACCGGCATATTCTTGTGGACAATGCCAATGCCTCCCTCCTGTGCGATTGCGATCGCCAGCCGGGCTTCGGTTACGGTATCCATGGCAGCGGAAACCACCGGAATATTCAGTGAAATATTCCTGGTCAGCCGCGTTGCCAAACGGACGTCGCGCGGGAGAACAGTGGAATGCCCGGGAACGAGAAGGACGTCGTCAAAAGTCAACGCCTTTTGCAGGACGCGCATGCGGTCACTTCCTTCACAAAGGCGCGATTATACGTCACTCGACAGCGTCCGGGCCCGGCCTGCAAACGGGGACGCGTATTGACCGTTTGCCCACTGCAGACTATGGTTCATCCGGATTTCAAGGAGTTGCGCAATGAGGGTTCCTGGACACTACACGCTGCACTGCTGGTTCGTTGCATGGCTGCTGTCGGCCGTTACGGGAACGGCTTTTGCATCCGGCAGTCATGAACAAACGTCGCTGCGGGCAGACGCAGCCGCCACGGTGAAAATGGCCTTATCCGCGATCGAAGAAGCCGCAGACCAAAACGCCTTGTGGATCCCGGCAAAAGAGGCTGCGGACAACGCCCAGGCGGCATTCGAGCGCGGCGAGTACGAACTGGCCATTGCCCATGCGCGCACTGCGACGAGGTTTGCGGAGTTGGGCATCAAACAACTCGACTATCCGCCCTACCGGCATTTTTAGTTAAGAGGTATGCGCATGAAAGGCTTCAAGGACCAGGTTGGCATGATTTCACTGGCCGTGCTGCTGCTGGCTGCCCCCGTTACCATAGCGGCGCAGGAAATGTATCGCTGGGTCGATGCGAACGGCGAAGTTCATTACTCCGACCAGCCACCGCCGCCAGAAGTGAAGGAGTACCGCTCGATGACTCGCTCAGGGACGACGGCGGGGGCATCGTTCGAAGCAGAAAGCGGTGACGAGTCGCTGGCCGAAAGGGAAGCCGAGTTTCAGCGCCGAAAGGCGCAGGAAGCAGAAGAAGAAGCGCGTGCCGAGCAAGTCCAGGCCGAGCGAGCCAGGAACTGCGAGCTTGCTCGTGGACAATACAACACCATTTCCGCAGGCGGGCGCATTTCCCGCCGTGACGCAGCAAACGAAGTAATCTTCCTCACGGACGAACAGATCGCCGCGGAGACCGAGCAGGCGCAGGCCGAGATGGAAAAATGGTGCGGCGACTAACGCTGACCATGACGGCCGCCTGACTTCGCAGGCCGCGCCCGTGCCCGGCGGCTCGCCTTCGGATCGGCAATCAGCGGTCGGTATACCTCTACCCGGTCACCATCTCGCAGCACGCGATCCAGCGCAACCCGCTGTCCCCATATTCCGACGCCCGCTTTGTCAATGTCGACTTCCGGCCGGGACGCCAGCAAACCCGACGCGTCAATCGCCTGCCGCACGGTTGTCCCCGGGTCGAGCAGTAGCGAAACGGTTGTCTGCTGGTCCGCAAGCGCGTAGACGACCTCGACACGTCGCTGAGCAGCCATCAACCGTGCCCGTAAAGAAACTCGGCCCGTTTCACGAACGCATCGACAAAAGAATTCGCAATGTAATTGAAGACAGGGCCGAAAACCCTATCCAGCAGCTTGCTTGAGAATTCGTAGCGCAGCGTGAATTGGATCTTGCACGCGCCGTCGCCCAGCGGTTGGAAATTCCATTGACCGTCAAGCGCACGAAATGGGCCGTCAACGAGGGACATCACAATTGAACCCGGTTTGTTGCCAAGCGGCCTGTCGATCCGGTTGCGTGTTGAGAACCGCTGCCTGATACCCTTGTAGTCGATCTTCAGCGCCGCTTGTATTGTCTGCTCGCCCTCTTCGACGACCTCTACCCCGCCGCACCATGGAAGAAACTCCGGATAGCGGTCAACTGCGTTAACCAGATCGAACATTTTTTCTGCTGGATAGCCAACCAGCATCGATTTCTCTACATGCGCCATTTTCCCTGCCTGCTGTCCAGGTTACCCGTTCCAAAATCACCAAAGCCGAATTCACCGGATCGCATCAGGTCCGTCCGTCCGCCACAGGTCCTATAGAATAACCAACTCTCGCAAAGCCCTGGCCGACATGAGCATTATTCAAAACAAGAAAGCGTTTCACGACTTCTTTATCGAAGAGCGCTTCGAGGCGGGTCTGGTGCTCGAGGGCTGGGAAGTCAAAGCCATTCGCGCCGGTCGCGCGCAGTTGAAGGAAGCATACGTCGTCATCAAAGGCGCGGAACTGTTCCTGATCGGCGCTCACATCAGTCCGTTGACATCGGCGTCCACTCACGTAAATGCCGATCCGGTTCGCACGCGCAAGCTGCTTATGCACGCCGAGGAAATCGGCAAGCTCATCGGAAAAGTCGAGCGCGCCGGTTATGCCCTGGTTCCTCTCGATCTGCATTACACCCGCGGCAGAATAAAATTGTCCGTCGGACTCGCCAAGGGCAAGAAACAGCATGACAAGCGAGAAGTCTTGAAAGATCGCGATTGGCAGCGTGAGCAACAGCGACTACTGCGCCAGAAATCGTGATCATCGCGCCAGGTTGCGGCGCAGACTAAGCTTCAGGTTATGTCGGAGCCAACAATTTTCGCATCGCCAAAGTCAAGCGCAGCGTCCGGCGCCACACACGTCAGCGTTCGACGACAAATCGACTCTGAGTTCGCCCCTGAGCAGCGGCATCAAGCTGGCACGCCAGCGCGGCGCTGCCTTTGGCCGCAGACTACGGCTAGTTGTAGTCCAGCCCCATCGCTTCGCGAACGTCACGCATCGTTTCGCTGGCAAGCTTGCGCGCGCGATCGTTGCCATCAGAAATAATGTTTCTCACCAGACTGGGATCATCCAGATAAACCTGGGCGCGTTCGCGTATTGGCGCCAGTTCCTTCTGAATCCCCTCGATGACCGGTTGCTTGCATTCGATGCAGCCGATGCCAGCGCTACGGCAGCCCTGTTGCACCCAGTCGTGCGTCTTCTCATCCGTATAAACGCAGTGCAGTTGCCACACCGGACACTTGTCCGGGTCGCCCGGGTCGGTTCGTCTGACGCGTGCCGGATCCGTCGGCATGGTTCGCACTTTCTGTTCGACACTGGCCGCATCTTCGCGCAGGGATATGGTGTTGTTGTACGACTTGGACATCTTCTGCCCGTCCAGGCCGGGCATGCGCGAAGCCGCAGTGAGCAATGCCTGCGGCTCGGACAGAATCATCTTGCCGCCACCCTCCAGGTAACCGAACAGGCGTTCACGATCCCCCATTGACAGGCTGGCCGCTTCGTCGAGCAGCGCGTGCCCCGATTGCAGGGCGTCGTCGTCGCCTTGTTCCTGATAGCGCGTGCGCAGCTCACGGTAAAGCTTGCCGCGCTTTGCGCCCAGTTTCCTGATGGCCGCCTCGGCTTTCTCTTCAAAGCCCGGATCGCGGCCGTAAACATGGTTGAATCGGCGTGCGATTTCGCGGGTGAATTCAATATGCGGCACCTGATCGTCGCCCACCGGGACGAGATTCGCCCTATAGATCAATATGTCCGCGCTCTGTAACAGCGGGTATCCCAGAAAACCATATGTGGAGAGGTCTTTCTCCACCAGTTTTTCCTGCTGGTCCTTGTAGGTTGGAACCCTCTCGAGCCAGCCAAGCGGCGTGATCATCGACATGAGCAAATGAAGCTCGGCATGCTCGGGAACTCGCGACTGAATAAAAAGCGTTGCCAGCGCGGGATCAACGCCGGCAGCAAGCCAGTCCACCAGCATGTCCCAGACATGCTCCCCGATCACTTCCGGCGTGTCGTAATGCGTTGTCAGGGCATGCCAGTCTGCGACAAAGAACAGGCAATGATGTTCATGCTGCAATCTCACCCAGTTTTTCAGCACGCCATGATAATGCCCAAGGTGCAGAGCACCGGTTGGACGCATGCCGGACAGCACGCGATCATCGAACATGAATTTGAATCTCCATCAGATACCGAAAATAAACTTCAGGACCAGCCATGCCGACCCGACAACTGGCAGCATCACGGCACCCAGTACGCCGGTAAACAACAGCACCATCAAGATGACCATGCCGTAAGGCTCGACCCTCGCGAACTGGTAGGCCAGTCTGTGGGGCAACAGACTGACAGCAATGCGGCCGCCATCGAGCGGTGGCAGTGGAAACAGGTTCAGGACCATCAACACCAGGTTGATGATGATGCCACCCTCCGCCATACGCAGCGCAGGTTCGGAAAAATAATTGATTGGCATCGTCACGACGATCTTGAAAAGCAGCGCCCACAAAACAGCCATGAACAGATTCGCACCAGGACCGGCTGCAGCAACCCACAGCATGTCCCGCTTCGGGTTACGCAATCTGCCGAAGTTGACCGGTACCGGTTTCGCCCACCCGAATGCGAACTTGCCGCCGCTGGCGAACAGCACCACGGCCGGGATCAGCAAAGTGCCGATGGGATCGATATGGCGCACCGGATTCAGGCTGATGCGGCCTGCCTGATAGGCAGTCGGATCGCCGAAATGCCTTGCCGCGTAACCATGTGCGGCTTCGTGCAAGGTGATCGCGAATATCGCCGGAATGGCGTAAAGCGCGATTAGCTGGACCAGATTGGCAATGTCCATCAGTTGTCCGTCGCGCCAAAGCCGAACGGCGCCAACGATCCCTTGCCGGCTCGAATCAACTCCGGGGAATCGCCCGTCAGGTCCACGACGGTGGTCATTTCAACGCCGCACGAACCCGAATCGATAATGACGTCGACTTTCTTGTTCAGGTAATCGCGCATGTCTTCGATATCCGCCGGAGGCAGATCCTCACCCGGAAGAATCAAGGTCGAACTCAATATCGGCTCTCCGAGTTCCTCCAGCAAGGCCGACACGACGGGGTGTGCCGGCACGCGAAGCCCGATGGTCTTGCGCCGGGCATTGAGAATGCGCCGCGGGACGTCTCTATTGGCCTGCAGGATAAAAGTGTAGCTACCGGGAGTTGTCATTCGCAACAGGCGATACTGGACGTTGTTGACGCCGGCGTAGTGCGATATTTCGGACAGGCCGCCGCACACCAGGGTGAAGTGATGACGTTCGTCAACATTCCGCACCACGCACATGCGATCGAGCGCCTGCTTGTCACCAATGCGGCAGCCGAGCGCGTAACAGGAGTCCGTCGGGTAGACGATCAGGCCACCGGACCGAAGCGCTTCGACTGCCTGCCTCACAAGTCTCAGTTGGGGGCTGTCGGCATGAATCCTGAGATATTGTGCCATTGGTAAGTAATGCGCTTGCGGGCGATAGTGCGGTAGCGGAGATCGCGTTGTGTCCAAAACCTGGTTCAATTGCGTCGGGGAGCAGAGCTGGCCAATTGCCGCGTCACATCCAATAAAGGGCCAGCCACGTACTGAAAGACAAGGATAGACCGCGCCAATTTGTCTGCGAGGCGCACTCCTCCCGCCGAAACGCGAATGCAAGGTTAACTGATCCCATGCCAAACCGACATCATAGCAAAATCCGTCCTGGCCACCGTTGGCGGAATTGCGGCTTGCGGCAGGCATTTCACGGGCTTGCCGCCATGCTGGCGGCCGCCGCGTTCAGTGCCCCGGCAAGTGCCATGGAGTGTGCTGCAGATAGCAGCGAACACCGTGTTGCCTTGCTCGAATTATTCACGTCGGAAGGATGCAACAGCTGTCCGCCTGCCGATCGCTGGCTAAACGGGCTACAGGATCGGGGAACAGGAACAAGCCGGGTGGTACCGCTGGCGTTTCATGTCGACTACTGGGATTACATTGGCTGGAAAGACCGGTTCGCGAAACCCGATTTCTCCCAACGCCAGCGCCTGATAGCGAGTCGCAATCAGGCTTCCTTCATCTACACACCGCAATTCGTATTAAACGGCCGCGATTTCCGGCACGCGTGGAAAAAGGGCGGGCTCGACGAGCGACTGCGGGTAATCAACGCCGATTCCGCCACAATCAAAATCAGGGTGGAACAAACAAGAAGGGATAACCGCGTTCGTATCGTATTGCGGGCACATAACGCCGGGTCGGCCTCCGCCCACGTTTTCCTCGCAATGTTCGAGAATGGCTTGAGCAGCGACATCAAGGCTGGAGAAAACGCTGGCAGGAAGCTTTATCACGAATTCGTGGTACGCCAACTCGAAGGCCCTCTGCCGGTGGCGCCCGGCGGGTCAGTCGAACATGAGTTGGAACTTGACCTGGTTCCTTTTGCAAATCCCGCGGCGCTGGGTTTCGCCGCGTTTGCAGAAGACGCCATTTCGGGCGAGAGTCTGCAAGCCATGGCCGGGCCGCTTTGCGGCAACGCGACGACGGCCTCTTCTCCCGGTGCATACCTCGCCAACGCTCGCCGGCCGCACGCCTCCGGCATTCGGCTTCGAAACCGGTAAACTGCACAGCAGCGGGTTGACCTGCATCATTCGGACCGCATCAGTCTCGCCCGCCCTACTACGATTTTCACGAGGCTGCCACACAGATGAATTCGCTCTCAATTGACTGGCGAACGCCGTACGCGTCACGCCGCAGCCCGGTGCTGGCGCGCAATGCGGTTGCCACATCGCAACCGCTTGCGGCACAGGCAGGCTTACGGATGTTGCTGGCCGGAGGTAATGCCGTCGATGCTGCGGTTGCCACGGCAATCGCCCTCACCGTCGTCGAGCCGACCATGAATGGAATCGGTTCCGACGCCTTTGCCATCGTTCACGACGGCAAGACCCTTCAGGGGCTGAATGCGTCCGGGCGCGCGCCGCGAGGCTGGAGTCGCAAGCGGTTCGAAGGCCGCCAGACCATGCCAACGGAAGGATGGGATTGCATTACGGTTCCCGGCGCGGTCTCGGCCTGGGTAAGCCTGTCCGATCGGTTTGGCAAACTACCGTTCAGTGACTTGTTTGAGCCGGCGATAGAGTATGCGGAAGCCGGCTATCCACTGTCTCCGGTGGTTGCCATGCAGTGGGAGAATCAGGCACCGAGACTAAAGGACCAACCCGGGTTCGCGGACACGTTCCTCCCGCAGGGCCGGGTACCTGCCGTGGGCGAGCGTGTCCGCCTGCCCGATCATGCAAGCACCCTGCGCAAGATCGCCGCCACACAGGGCGATGCGTTCTATCGCGGAGAACTCGCCGAACGCATGGTGGCCGACAGTGCAAGCTACGGCGGCGCCATGACAACAGAAGACCTGGCATCGCATCGCGCCGACTGGGTCACCCCCGTGCGCGCCGACTACCGGTCCCTGACGTTGCACGAGATACCGCCAAACGGCCAGGGGATCGCTGCCCTGATGGCGTGCGGCATTCTGGACAACTTCGACATCGACGTCATGTCACCGGAGTCGGCGGAGGCTGTCCATTTGCAGGTTGAAGCGATGAAACTTGCGCTGGCTGACGCCTACCGCTACGTGAGCGACCCCGCTTCCATGGAAGTCACCGCTTCGCAGTTGTTGGACAAGGCCTATCTGCGCAAGCGCGCCGCCCTGATCAATCGGGACCAGGCGACACCTTTTTCGCACGGACAGCCGACACAGTCCGAAACGGTTTATCTCACCGCAGCGGACGCCTCGGGCATGATGGTCTCGATGATTCAGTCGAATTACATGGGATTTGGATCCGGCGTCGTCGTTCCCGGAACGGGAATCAGTTTGCAGAATCGTGGTGCCGCCTTTAGTTTGCTGCCAGATCATCCAAACTGCGTCGGCGGCGGAAAACGTCCATTCCACACCATCATTCCGGGATTTGTCACGAAGGCGGCGCAACCATTCATGAGCTTTGGCGTGATGGGTGCCGACGTACAGGCGCAGGGGCACCTGCAGATGATGGTCCGAACTACGGACTTCGAGCAAAACCCGCAAGCCGCCGCCGATGCACCACGCTGGAAATTGTCCTACGATCAGTCGCTGCTCGTCGAGCAAAGCTATGGCGAGACAACGTTGAAGCGGCTCGCTGAAATGGGTCACAAGGTCGTGCCAAGGCCATACGGCAGTCAGGAGTTCGGTGCTGCGCAGTTGATTCGCCGCCTGGAATTTGGATACGCCGCCGCATCGGAACCAAGACGCGACGGCCAGGCCGTGGGCTTCTAAAGCGGGGCCGGTTGCGCGCGGCCGTGTCCGGCCTGACGCGAACTGATAATCGGGTCCGCAGCGAGCAGCCTCCCGGCTGAACGGAGAAAAACTCAGCTGCCCTTGCGCTTCAATGCGTTTTCCCGAATTGCGGTGAGTTTGCCGCGGGTAGTGATCGCTTCAGGATCGATGCGAATCTCGATCAACGCCGATGTCTCCTGCGCCAGGGCCTCCGCGAGCGCACTTGCGAATTCCCCGGTGCGCTGCACGACTGCCCCATGCAGGCCGTATGCCCGCGCAAGCGCAGCAAAATCCGGATTGCGCAGATCGGTACCGTGCACGCGCGTTGGATATTCCCTTTCCTGGTGCATGCGAATGGTGCCGTACATGCCGTTATTGATAACGACAAACAACACCTTCAGGTCGTATTGGACCGCCGTGGCGATCTCCTGGCCATTCATCAGGAAGCAGCCATCGCCGGAAAAGCTCACAACGGTCCGGTCAGGGTAGGCTACTTTCGCCGCGACACCTGCGGGCACACCGTAGCCCATTGCACCGTTTGTCGGCGCAACCTGGGTTCGAAGCCCGCCATACTGCCAGTAGCGCTGGACCCAGCCGCTATAGTTGCCGGCACCATTTGTCATGATCGCATCGGCGGGCAACTGCTTGCGAAACTCTTTCATCACCTCGGCCATATCAACCGGCCCGGGTGACGCTTGCGGTTCGATATTCGCCAGGTAGTCTTTGTGTGCCTCGTGCGTCCAGTCGCGCCACGGCGCCGAATCAACCGGCGGCATGCGCGTTGCCAGGTGCGCGAACTCTCCCATGTCCGAATTGATCATCAGGTCCGCCTGATACACGCGCCCCAGTTCTTCGACGCCCGGGTGGACATGAATCATTCTCTGGGCCGGTCCGGGGATATCGAACAGCGTATAGGTATTTGTCGTCATTTCCCCGAGCCGTGGCCCGACCGCGATGATGAGGTCAGCCGCCGCAACACGCTTGGCAAGCAAGGGATTGATGCCGATGCCAACGTCGCCGCAGTAATTCGGGTGCCGGTTGTCGATCAGATCCTGTCGCCGGAATGTACAGGCGACCGGAAGGTTGTTTGCCTCGATGAAACCGCGAATGTCGTCACAGGCTTGCGGCGTCCAGCCGCCACCGCCCAATAGCACGAACGGCTGCCTGGCCACTTCGAGCATGTCCCGTACTCGATCCATCGCACCCGCGAAAGGTGCCGCTCTGTTCGCCGTGAAAGGTTTCGCGTCCACGACGTCCACCTCCGTTACCAGCATGTCCTCCGGCAAGGCCAGGACCACGGGACCGGGACGCCCCGATACCGCAAGGTGGAACGCACGGCTAAGGTACTCGGGTATGCGGTCGGCGCGATCGATCTGCGCGACCCATTTCGCCATTTGACCGAACATGCGCCGGTAATCGACTTCCTGAAACGCCTCACGCTCGACCACGTCGCCGCCAACCTGTCCAACCAACAGTATCATCGGCGTCGAGTCCTGATACGCCGTGTGCACGCCGATGCTGGCGTTGGTCGCGCCCGGGCCACGAGTCACAAGGCAGATGCCCGGCTTGCCGGTGCATTTGCCGTAAGCCTCGGCCATGAACGACGCGCCGCCGTCCTGACGGCAGACAACGAGACGTATCGCATCACGATGGTCATACAGTGCATCTATGACATCGAGATAGCTTTCACCCGGCACGCAAAAAGCCGTGTCGACGCCGTGAATCCGCAGCTGGTCGACGAGGACTCGGCCACCACTGCGAAGGGAAGGAACCTGATTCATTGACAACTTTCTTCGGTTTCTTGTGGCTGTCGATTATACCCAACGACCCAGGTCGATATGGACCCACTTCCAAATCGCGAAGCATTGAGCATATAATCCGCGCCGCGTCGATCCGGTGTCGAACGCCAGTGCCGTCTGGTACGGCGTTCCACTTCTGGGAATCGCAAAAATGGTCTGGTCTCAGGTCTACGACCCACTGAATAACGCCGTGCTCAGCACGGTGCTTGCCGCAGTTCCTGTCGTTGTCTTGCTGGGTGGACTCGCGTTCTTGCGATTGTCCGCTCACGTCGCAGCGCTTGCAGGATTGGCATCCGCCCTCCTGATCGCAATCTTCGTATTTGGCATGCCGGCACAGATGGCCGGCGCATCCGCAATGTACGGCGCGGCGTTCGGCTTGCTTCCCATCGGCTGGATCGTGTTGAACATCATCTTTTTGTACCAACTCACCAAGGACAAGGGCTACTTCCAGATTCTTCAGGACAGCATCGCCGGCGTGACTGAAGACCGTCGCCTGCAACTGCTGTTGATCGCATTTGCGTTTGGCGCATTCTTCGAAGGAGCGGCCGGTTTCGGTACACCCGTCGCCGTCACTGGCGCCATACTGATCGGATTGGGATTCTCGCCGCTGGCGGCATCCGGGTTGTCACTGATTGCCAACACGGCTCCGGTCGCATACGGTGCTCTGGGAACCCCGATCATCGCCCTGTCCGCCGTTACCGGCCTCGACCTATTGGAACTCTCGGCCATGGTGGGACGCCAGCTGCCGTTCTTCTCGTTGCTCGTTCCGTTCTGGCTGATATGGGCTTTCGCGGGCTGGCGTGGGATGTTACAGATCTGGCCGGCCATCCTCGTCACCGGTGTCAGCTTTGCCGTGCCGCAGTTCCTGATCTCCAATTACCACGGGCCGTGGCTGGTCGACGTGGGCGCTGCCATCATTTCCATGCTTTGCCTGACCGCCTTCCTGCGCGTTTGGAAGCCGAAGACGATCTGGCGTTCCACTGCGCTCAAAGGACATGAATCCGACAGTGGCGTTGCGGCAGAGGGTGGAAGGATCAAACTCGCCCGCCACGACCGTAACGCACTCTTTCGTGCCTGGTTACCCTGGCTGGTGCTGTCGGTATTCGTCTTCCTGTGGGGCATTCCGCAAATGAAAGACGTGTTGAACGGATCGACGAAAACGGTCGAGATCGTTGACGGTGTGAAGACCGAGACCAGGACGCCGTACGCATGGGACGGCTTCACCAAACTGGACTTCAAGGTTCCCGGGCTGCATGAGCAAGTCGAGAAAGTGCCCCCGGTCGCCGCCAAAGCGCATACCGAAAAAGCGGTCTACAGCCTGAACTGGTTATCGGCAACGGGTTCGGGCATTCTGCTCGCGGCAATCCTCGCCGGTTTCTTCATGCGCTACAGCGTGCGGGAACTGGTTGTAAAGTACTGGGAGACACTCATCCTGGTCCGCTTCTCTCTCTTGACCATTGCCGCAATGCTGGCATTGGGATTCACCACGCGTTATTCCGGAACCGACGCAACCATGGGGTTGGCATTCGCTCACACGGGTGTGCTGTACCCTTTCTTCGGAGCCATGCTGGGCTGGCTTGGCGTCGCGCTGACCGGTTCGGATACGGCCTCAAACGTCCTTTTTGGAGGCTTGCAGAAAGTCACGTCGGAGCAGCTCGGACTCAATCCCAACCTGATGGCAGCGGCCAACAGTTCCGGCGGCGTGATGGGTAAAATGATCGACGCCCAGTCGATCGTCGTTGCCTCGACGGCCACGCGCTGGTATGGGCACGAAGGCGTCATACTGCGCTACGTTTTCCCGCACTCTCTGGTACTCGCGATGCTGGTGGGAGGGCTGGTACTACTGCAGGCCTACGTCCATCCCTTTACGTTGCTTCAGATCTTTCCTGGTGGCCACTAGTACACGGCCACGGCAACAAGCCGAAAAAAAACCCACCTTACCGGTGGGTTTTTTTAGGCGTAGAACGCAGCCCGGGTTTTACCCGGTTCACCACGTCTGCCATCGACTGCTCTCGCTGAGAGCGGGTCAACAGCTTCAGTTACTGACGTCGGCTGCCTGCTCTTCCGCGCTGACCGACTTCATGCTCAAACGCAAGCGGCCCTTGTCGTCGGCCTCGAGCACCTTGACGCGCACCTGCTGGCCTTCCTTGAGGTGATCGGATACCGCCTTGACCCGCTCTTCCGCAATTTGCGAGATATGGAGCAAGCCATCCTTTCCCGGAAGCACGCTGACAATGGCGCCAAAATCGAGCAGCTTCAGCACCACACCGTCATAGATGCGGCCGACTTCCACTTCCGCGGTAATTTCTTCAATACGCTTCTTCGCCGCCTCTCCGCCCGCCGATGAAATGCAGGCGATGGTCACCGATCCGTCATCCTGAATATCGATCGTCGTGCCGGTTTCTTCGGTGATGGCGCGAATGACTGCCCCACCCTTGCCGATCACGTCACGAATTTTCTCCGGCTTGATTTTCATCTGAATCATCCGCGGTGCGTAAGCGGACAACTCGCTACGGGGCATCTGGAGCGCCTCGCTCATGTGCTTGAGAATATGCATCCGCGCTTCACGCGCTTGCTGAAGGGCGATATGCATGATTTCCTTGGTAATGCCCTGGATCTTGATGTCCATTTGCAGCGCGGTTATGCCCGTCTCGCTTCCGGCAACCTTGAAGTCCATGTCGCCCAGGTGATCCTCGTCACCGAGAATATCAGTGAGTACGGCAAAACGATTGCCTTCCTTGATCAGGCCCATGGCGATACCGGCAACGTGCGCCTTCAGAGGAACACCCGCATCCATCAGCGCCAGGCAGCCGCCACAAACCGAAGCCATGGAGCTCGAGCCGTTCGATTCGGTGATTTCGGAAACGACCCGTAACGAATACCCAAACTCCTCCGGCGAAGGCAACACGGCCAGCAGTGCGCGCTTGGCCAACCGGCCATGACCGATCTCGCGCCGCTTTGGCGTGCCCACGCGGCCGGTCTCCCCGGTGGCATAGGGCGGCATGTTGTAGTGAAGCATGAAATGATCTTTGTACTCGCCCTGCAACGCATCGATGATTTGCTCATCGCGAGCCGTCCCAAGCGTTGCGACAACCATCGCCTGGGTTTCACCGCGCGTGAACAATGCCGAGCCGTGCGCACGCGGCAACAAGCCGGTGCGGATGTTGATCGGGCGCACGGTGCGGGTATCGCGTCCGTCAATTCGCGGCTCTCCTCCGAGGATTTGCCCGCGCACGATCTGCTTTTCAAGGCTGCCCATCATGTCCTCGACAGCCCCGGTGACCGAACTGTCGGTATCTTCCGTCGTCAGTTGGGAGATAACACTGGCGTACGCCTCTTTGACCTTTGCGCTCCGCGCCTGTTTTTCCCTGATCTGGTAGGCCTCACGCAGGGGCTGTTCAGCCGCCTGGCGCACTTTCTCCGCCAGCGACTCGTCCTTTACCGGCGCTACCCAGTCCCACAACGGCTTGCCGGCTTCGTCGGCCAACTCGTTGATCATCGAAATCGCTGCCTGCATCTGCTCGTGGCCGTAGACAACGGCGCCAAGCATGACGTCTTCGGACAACTGATCGGCCTCGGATTCGACCATCAGTACTGCCTGCTGGGTTCCTGCGACCACCAGGTTGAGCTGGGTCTCCTTCAGTTCCGACAGCGTCGGGTTGAGCACGTACGCGCCGTTAATGTATCCAACGCGGGCGGCGCCGATCGGACCATCGAAGGGAATGCCCGAGATCGCCAGCGCAGCCGACGCGCCGATCATGGCGGGAATGTCGGAATCGATCTCGCTGTCCGATGAAACGACTGTCGCGATGACTTGCACCTCATTGAGGAAACCATCTGGGAACAGCGGCCGAATTGGGCGGTCGATCAGGCGGCAGGTGAGCGTTTCTTTTTCTGACGGACGACCTTCACGCTTGAAAAAGCCGCCGGGGATCTTGCCGGCGGCGTAGGTTTTTTCCTGATAATCAACCGTGAGCGGAAAGAAATCCTGGCCCGGCCGCACTTCCTTCTTGCCGACGACCGTGACCAGCACGACTGTATCGTCCAGATGCACCATGACGGCACCGTGCGCTTGCCGCGCTATCTCACCGGTTTCGATGGTGAGTTGATGTCGTCCGTATGGAATGGTTTTGCGAATAGCGTTCAAAAGACTGCCCTCAAATGTAAAAGCGGCGCGGAAACGTTATCCGCGCCAGGCTACCGGACAAGGATTTGTCCGCAAGAATTGATTGGAATTTCCGGAGTGCTGCAGAAGAAGGGACACGGCCCTGCTATTTACGCAACCCGAGGTTTTCGATGACCTGACGATACCGGTCAACGTCCGACCTGCGCAGATAATCCAGCAGCTTCCTGCGCCGGCTTACCATTCTGAGCAGCCCGCGACGGGAATGGTGGTCCTTGACGTGAGACTTGAAGTGCCCGGTCAGATCATTGATGCGCGCCGTCAACAGTGCTACCTGTACTTCAGGAGAGCCGGTGTCGCTTTTCCCCCTTTGGTAGTTGTTCACCAATTCAGCTTTTTGGGCCGTCGTGATAGCCATTACTCTTCGTCTCCGCAAGAAAGGCGGCGATTATAACCGCCAAGAAAGCGTTTTCCAAGCAATTTTCCGTATTTACAACGCACTATGCGCCGCATCAGGACACCGATGAAACGAGGCGCCGGGGCTTGAGCGAACCATCTTCTCCGATCTCGCCCAGGCCCAGAAAATCGCCCCGCTCTGAATACACGCGGACCTGCCCGGCGGCATGCTGTTCCAGACCGCTGACGTTCAGACCATGTCCCAACCGCGTGCTGTCGTGCATGCTCAATCTGACCTGCGGGATGCTGTCCAGCAGTGAATCGACCGGCCTGAGCAACGCCAGGCGCTGCGCTGCGGAGCTTCGCTCCAGTACGTCCAGCCCGACCGCCTGGTCAATATCGACAGTTCCGATAGCCACTCGCCGTAAACCGGTCAAATATGCGCCGCACCCAAGCCGATCTCCCAGATCCTCCGCAAGTACCCGGATATACGTGCCTTTACTGCATCTGACGAAAATCTCGAGGGTATCCTCAGACTGACGGGAAGCCTCGAACTCATGAATATGCACGCGCCTGGTTGCCCGTTCGACACTGATGCCTTTTCTGGCCAGCGCATAAAGGGGACGGCCATTGATCTTGATCGCGCTGTGCATGGGCGGCATCTGCTCGATCTCGCCCGTCAAATCCGCGACCGCCCGGCGTAGCTGCATTTCGTCGAAATCCGGTGGTGCCACGGCAGACAATTCCCCTTCCGCGTCCCCGGTGGTGCTTCGCCACCCCAACCGGAGGCTGGCCCGGTAGGTCTTGGAAGATTCGAGCAAGGGATGTGAAAACTTCGTCGCCTCGCCAAGGCAGACGGGCAAGAGGCCGGAGGCGAGCGGGTCAAGCGTGCCTGTGTGTCCCGCCTTCGCGCGGTCATACAACCGCCTCACGGTTTGCACTGCGGCGTTGGAGGTCATTCCGGTCGGTTTGTCGAGTAGCAGCACGCCGCTGATCCCGCCTCCCCTGGCTTGACCCTGGTTGACCGAACCTGCCAGCTGCTCAGCTCCCGTCTTTTTTGTCGGCAACGGCTTGCTCGATCAGGCGCGACAATCGCGCGCCGCGCTCTATCGACTCATCGTAGACAAAATGCAATTCGGGAACGGTTCTGGTGCGCAGCGCTTTCGCAAGACGCGAGCGCAACAGCCCCGAAGCGCTACGGAGTCCGTCGAGTGCCGGCTGCACCGCCTCTTCGCCTCGCAGCGTTGTAAAAAACACCTGCGCATGCTGACTGTCGCCACTGACTTCAACATCGGTGACGGTTACCAGTTCGACCCGCGGGTCCTTGAGTTCGCCGCGTATCAACTCCGCCATCTCTCGCTGAATCTGATCAGCGAGACGCCCGGCACGCGAGGGATTCTTTGCCAAACCGACTCTATCCGTAAGCTCTCTGCCCTCGCCCGATCATAGTGACCGCGCGACCTCGACCACTTCGTAGACTTCGAGCTGATCGCCTTCGTTGAGATCGGCGAAGTTCTTGACCGACAACCCACACTCGAAACCCGCTTTTACTTCGCGCACGTCTTCCTTGAAGCGCTTTAGCGAGTCGAGTTCGCCATCGTGGATGACCACGCTGTCTCTGAGAATCCGCACGGACGCTCCGCGCTTGACGCTGCCCTCCAGGACGTAACATCCGGCAACCGTACCCACTTTCGAAATCCGGAAAACCTGGCGGACTTCCACGATTCCGAGCACGGTCTCCTTCTGCTCGGGAGAGAGAAGCCCGCTCAGGGCTGCCTTGACCTCGTCGACAGCGTCATAAATGACGTTGTAATAGTGAACGTCGATACCATGCGACGCGATCAGCTTGCGCGCCGTTGCATCGGCGCGCGTATTAAAGCCAATCAGCACCGCATTCGATGCCAACGCCAGGTTCACGTCGGATTCGCTGATGCCGCCAACACCCGAATGAACAATGTTGACGCGAACTTCTTCGGTAGACAGTCCGCTGAGCGCGTGGGCCAGCGCCTCGCTGGAGCCCTGCACGTCCGCCTTGATGATCAGCGCCAACGTTTTCGTTTCGCCGGCCTTCATCTGGTCGAACATATTGTCGAGCTTCGCGGCTTGCTGTTTCGCCAGCTTCACTTCCCGGAATTTGCCCTGCCGGAAGAGTGCAATCTCACGCGCCTTGCGTTCGTCTCCGAGGACGATGACTTCCTCTCCCGCAATCGGCACATCGGACAAACCCTGGATCTCAACCGGAATCGAAGGTCCCGCTTCCTGGATCTGTTGTCCATTCTCGTCGAGCATGGCACGTACGCGACCAAAGACGGCACCCGCAAGTACGATATCGCCACGCTTGAGCGTTCCCGCCTGAACCAGAACCGACGCGACCGGTCCGCGACCTTTATCCAGTCTTGATTCGACGACAACGCCACGCGCAGGCGCGTCTTTCGGTGCTTTCAGGTCAAGCACTTCCGCCTGCAGCAACACCGCTTCGAGCAACTGATCGATTCCCTGCCCGGTCTTGGCGGACACCTCGACAAACATGGTGTCCCCGCCCCAGTCTTCCGGAACGACGTCACGCTGGGCGAGTTCCTGCTTGATCCGCTCGGGATTCGCCTCGGGTTTGTCGACCTTGTTTACCGCGACGACAACCGGCGTATTTCCGGCTTTGGCATGATGGATCGCCTCGATGGTTTGCGGCATCACTCCATCGTCGGCCGCGACAACCAGAATCACCAGATCGGTGACCTTGGCGCCGCGCGCCCGCATCGCAGTAAAGGCTTCGTGTCCGGGGGTGTCCAGAAAGGTAACCATCCCGCGAGCAGTGTTCACGTGGTAAGCGCCGATATGCTGGGTGATCCCACCTGCCTCGCCGCTGGCAACACGGGTACGCCTGATGTAGTCGAGCAAGGAAGTCTTGCCGTGATCGACGTGCCCCATGACGGTAACCACCGGTGCACGCGGCTCCTGAGGAATATCGACTTGCCCGCTCTCTTCTTCCAGGAAGGACTCCGGGTCCACCGTTTTCGCCTTCTTGGCAGTGTGGCCCATTTCATCCACGACGATCATTGCTGTTTCCTGATCGATCACCTGATTGATGGTCACCATCTGCCCGAGTTTCATCAATACCTTGATTACCTCCGCCGCCTTTACCGACATCTTGTGCGCCAGTTCGCTCACGGTAATGGTCTCTGGAATCAGCACCTCACGAACAATCGGCTCGGCGGGTGCAACCGGTTCCTGATGTGCATGATCACCCGATCGGTTCTTGTGATGGCGCCCCCGTGTATGCCAGCCTTCGCCGCCGACGGACACCGCGCCTCGCGTCTTCATCGTCCTGCGGCGGCTGTTATCGTCATTCCAGGCCGCAGGGGAGCGCTTTGCGGGCTTCTTCGCCGGCGGTTTGCCTGCAGGTTTATGCAGAGTGCCTTCCGTCGCCGCCTTCTTCCTGGAAGCCGGTTCGGGAGCCTTTTCCTTGGGGGCCGCCGCAACTTTTTTCTCTTCCGCTACGGGTTGTTTTGCAGCCTCCTCTTCGGCCTTCTTCTCCGCCTTTTTCCTTCGCTCCTCTTCCTTCGCAGCCAGATCCGATGCCTGGCGTGCAAGCAACTCGGCCTGCTTGCGGGCCTCTTCGTTGCGTAATGCTTCCTGCTCGGCGTCTACCTTCACCTTCTCGGTGACCGGGCTGACAGCCTTTTCCTCGGTTTCGGCAGTCGCGTCACGCTTCACCAGCACGCGCTTCTTGCGAACCTCGACCTGAATCGTCCGCGCCGGTCCACGCCCGTCTGTCTTCCGGATCTCGGACGTTTGCCGCCGGGTCAGCGTAATGCGCTTTTTATTCTCGGTCGCCCCATGCGCTTTGCGCAGATAATCGAGCAACTTGGTCTTGTCACTCTCGGTCAGAGCGGTTTCTTCGCTCAATGCCTTTTTTACACCAGCGGACTTGAGCTGTTCCACCAGTTTCTCGACCGGCAGTTTTAACTCAGTCGCGAACTGGGCAACGTTCACTTTGGCCATTTAGCGCCTCCCGCCTATCAATTTTCCGCGAACCACGGAGCACGAGCGGTCATGATCAATTCCTTGGCTCGTTCCACATCCATGTCAACCAGTTCCACAAGGTCATCGACCGCAAGGTCCGCGAGGTCTTCCTGCGTCGTCACCCCTTTTGCCACCAACAGTCGCGCTGTTTCACCGTCCATTCCCTCGAGGCTCAGCAGGTCACCCGCCACAGCCTCAACATGCTCTTCACTCGCGATCTCCTGAACCAGCAACGAATTTCGCGCACGGCTGCGCAGCTCTTCGACAGTCTCTTCATCAAAAGCTTCGATCTCGAGCATTTCGTTGACAGGAACGTAGGCGACTTCCTCGAGCGTGGTAAATCCCTCCTGCACCAGCACGTCAGCAAGCTCTTCGTCTACATCCAGCTTGTCCATGAACAAGGAGCGAATTTCGGAAAACTCTTCCTCGCTCTTTTTCTGGGACTCTTCCTCGGTCATGATGTTCAGTTCCCAACCGCTGAGCTCGCTGGCAAGCCGGACGTTCTGACCGCCGCGCCCGATCGCTTGCGCCAGATTTTCCTCGTCGACGACGATATCCATGCTGTGCTTTTCCTCGTCAACGGTGATTCTGCTCACTTCAGCAGGCGCAAGCGCGTTGATGACAAACTGGGCCGGCTCTGAAGACCAGAGCACGATGTCAACCCGCTCGCCGGCAAGCTCGCCTGTCACCGCCTGTACCCGTGAACCACGCATTCCGACGCAGGTGCCGATCGGGTCAATACGCGGATCATTCGATTTCACCGCAATCTTGGCCCGCGATCCCGGATCTCGCGCTGCGGCCTTGATTTCCAGCAGGCCTTCCTCGATCTCCGGAACCTCGAGCTCGAACAGCTTCGCAAGAAACTCGGGAACGGTCCGGGACAGGATCAGTTGCTGTCCGCGTGCCGCGCGATCCACCTTCAACAGATAGGCGCGAACCCGGTCGCCGATACGCAGGTTCTCTTTCGGGATCATTTGCTCCCGCGGCAGAATCGCTTCAATTCGACCCGACTCGATAATTGCGTTACCGCGCTCCATCCGCTTGATGCTGCCGGTCACGATAAACTCTTCGCGCTCAAGAAAATCATTCAGGATCTGTTCGCGCTCTGCGTCACGGATCTTTTGCAGAATGACCTGCTTTGCGGCCTGCGCACCGATTCGACCGAATTCGACTGGCTCGAGCGGCTCCTCGATGTAGCCTTCGAGTTCGACATCAGGATTGATCTTTCGCGCCTCTTCGAGCGTGAGTTGCCGTGCCGGCTCCTCGAGCGCGTCGTCCGGCACGACCTGCCACCGGCGGAAGCTTTCGTAGTCGCCAGTTTCCCGGTCAATCGCCACACGCGCCTCTACATCTTCCTTGAAACGCTTCTTGGTTGCTGAAGCGAGGGCGAGTTCGAGCGAAGCGAAGACAATGTCCTTGTCAACGTTCTTTTCCCTCGCAAGCGCATCAACCAGCATCAATAACTCGCGGCGCATTCGTATATCTCCAATCTAGATTTCCGGCATCAACCGGGCTTTTCTGATGTCTGCAATTTCCAGTGACACCAGCGCCCCGTCGATCTCCATCTTTACTGTTTCCGTATCGGCCCCACGCAGGATGCCGACAAAATTTCTCCGCCCGTTCAGGGCCATGTTCATGCGTACCGAAGCCCTCTCGCCCTCGAAACGCTGAAAGTCCGCCAGCTTGCGCAACGGCCGGTCAAGGCCTGGCGATGAAACCTCAAGCCGATCGTATTCAATGCCCTCAACCTCAAACAGGTGCGACAGGTGATTGCTCACGAGAGCGCAATCGTCCACGCTGATGCCATCCGCCTTGTCGATGAACACACGAAGCAACTTGCCGTGGTTCGAGCGCTCCATGTCCACAAACTCGTAACCGAGTCCCGGCAGCGTCCGCTCGAGCAGTTCAAGAAGGTCCATTGGCAGCAACGATACAAATAAAAAATGGGCCCTTGGCCCATCGGAAAAACGGGCACTCGGCCCAGTGTCGCTTTTCTGGAGCCGGATTCTACCAAAAGCATGCTCTAAATTAAAGTCATTAAAGGGGTTTTTGGTATTGCATAGCCGTTCTCCCACGTTGTTGCCGTTGCCGCGCGACACGCTGCAGCTCACCGAAATGCTGAAGTTCGATTCGGTGCCAGAAATCCCCGGCCAATCGCGCGATTGAACCGGCCGACGGGTCGATTGTCAGGCAGCACTAGAACCTGCCCGACGCGCGCAACCCGTTTTCAGCAGGCGCCCTCCCATCACGCCGGACGCGCGGCGGCAAGGCGAACACCACAACGCCGATCGAACGCCCAATAAAAAAGCCCACCCCGCATTGGGGTGGGCTTTCTCGTTGGGAGCCTGGCGGTGTCCTGCTTTGGTTCCGGCCGCCTGCCCTCGCGGGCAGGCTTAACCTGGCTCACGCCAAGTGAGCCTCCACCGCAACAAGCGCGCATCTGCGCTTGGTGGTGGAAGCGCACTGGCACGCAGTGCCTTGTCTCAGGCAATTCGCTGCGCGCGTGTTGTCGCAAGCGCAAGCAGGACACCCGTGCAAAGCACCAAATAAAAAACCCCTACCGGATCAAACCGATAGGGGTTTTTCATTTGGGAGCCTGGCGGTGTCCTACTTTCGCACGGTATACCTCGCACTATCATCGGCGCTGAGGCGTTTCACGGTCCTGTTCGGGATGGGAAGGCGTGGGACCACCTCGCTATGGCCGCCAGGCAAAGCTTTGTATTCTTTGCACTTAACAAACTGGAAGAAGTCTTTATGGGTCCTTCGATTGCGTCTTTAGCGTTGGCAAGCGCCTACGCCTTCGTGTATCCAATACACAAGGCTATAGGATCAAGCCGCACGGGCAATTAGTATCGGTTAGCTCAACGCATTACTGCGCTTGCACACCCGACCTATCAACGTTGTCGTCTGCAACGACCCTTCAGTGGGGTTAAACCCCAGGGAAGTCTCATCTCGAGGCGAGTTTCCCGCTTAGATGCTTTCAGCGGTTATCTCTTCCGTAGTTAGCTACCCGGCAATGCAACTGGCGTCACAACCGGTACACCAGGGCTACGTCCACTCCGGTCCTCTCGTACTAGGAGCAGCCCCCCTCAAACTTCCAACGCCCACGGTAGATAGGGACCAAACTGTCTCACGACGTTCTAAACCCAGCTCGCGTACCACTTTAAATGGCGAACAGCCATACCCTTGGGACCGGCTACAGCCCCAGGATGTGATGAGCCGACATCGAGGTGCCAAACCTCCCCGTCGATATGAACTCTTGGGGGAGATCAGCCTGTTATCCCCGGCGTACCTTTTATCCGTTGAGCGATGGCCCTTCCATACAGAACCACCGGATCACTTTGTCCTGCTTTCGCACCTGCTCGACCCGTCAGTCTCGCAGTCAAGCTCGCTTCTGCCAATGCACTATCAGTACGATGTCCGACCGTACCTAGCGAACCTTCGAACTCCTCCGTTACCCTTTGGGAGGAGACCGCCCCAGTCAAACTGCCTACCATGCACGGTCCCCGACCCCGATCAAGGGGCCTGGGTTAGAACCGCAATACAACCAGGCTGGTATTTCAAGATTGGCTCCATGAGAGCTGGCGCCCCCACTTCAAAGCCTCCCAGCTATCCTACACAAGTCCCATCACAGTCCAATGCAAAGCTACAGTAAAGGTGCACGGGGTCTTTCCGTCTAGCCGCGGGTAGATTGCATCATCACAACCATGTCAACTTCGCTGAGTCTCAGGAGGAGACAGTGTGGCCATCGTTACGCCATTCGTGCAGGTCGGAACTTACCCGACAAGGAATTTCGCTACCTTAGGACCGTTATAGTTACGGCCGCCGTTTACCGGGGCTTCGATCAAGAGCTTGCACCCCATCAATTAACCTTCCGGCACCGGGCAGGCGTCACACCGTATACGTCCACTCATCGTGTTAGCACAGTGCTGTGTTTTTAATAAACAGTCGCAGCCACCGATTCTCTGCAACCCTCTCGAGCTCGGGGAGCAAGTCCCTTCACCCTAACAGGGCACACCTTCTTCCGAAGTTACGGTGTCAATTTGCCGAGTTCCTTCTCCTGAGTTCTCTCAAGCGCCTGAGAATTTTCATCCCGCCCACCTGTGTCGGTTTACGGTACGGTCACCATGTAACTGAAGCTTAGAGGCTTTTCCTGGAAGCAGGGTATCAGCAGCTTCGGGAAGACAAGCTCCCCTGGTCCCGTGCCTCAGCGTTAACGAACTCCCGGATTTGCCTAAGAGCTCCGCCTACACACTTCACCGGGACATCCAACACCCGGTCTGCCTAACCTTCTCCGTCCCCCCATCGCATTACACGGCGGTTCTGGAATATTAACCAGATTCCCATCAGCTACGGCTTTCGCCCTCACCTTAGGGGCCGACTCACCCTGCGCCGATGAACGTTGCGCAGGAAACCTTGGGCTTTCGGCGAGGGGGCCTTTCACCCCCTTTATCGCTACTCATGTCAGCATTCGCACTTCCGATATCTCCAGCAATCCTTACAGATCACCTTCACAGACTTACGGAACGCTCTCCTACCACTCAAAATGCCCCGAAGGACATTCCGAATCCGCAGCTTCGGTTTATGACTTGAGCCCCGGTACATCTTCCGCGCAAGACGACTCGACCAGTGAGCTATTACGCTTTCTTTAAAGGGTGGCTGCTTCTAAGCCAACCTCCTGGCTGTCTGGGCCTTCTCACTTCGTTGACCACTTAGTCATAATTCGGGACCTTAGCTGGCGGTCTGGGTTGTTTCCCTCTTGAGTCCGGACGTTAGCACCCGGTGCTCTGTCTCCCGTGAATGCACTCTTCGGTATTCGGAGTTTGCCTTGGTTTGGTAGGTCGATATGACCCCCTAGCCAAAACAGTGCTCTACCCCCGAAGGTGTGTCACGAGGCGCTACCTAAATAGCTTTCGGAGAGAACCAGCTATTTGCGGATTTGTTTGGCCTTTCACCCCTACCCACAGCTCATCCACTAACTTTTCAACGTTAGTTGGTTCGGTCCTCCACGAGGTGTTACCCCCGCTTCAACCTGGCCATGAGTAGATCATCCGCTTTCGGGTCTACACCCACCGACTAAATTCGCCCTGTTCGGACTCGCTTTCGCTTCGCCTTCCCTAATCGGTTAAGCTCGCCAGTGAATGTAAGTCGCTGACCCATTATACAAAAGGTACGCAGTCACCCCAGCACGATGGACTCTCGATGCGTCCATCGCACTGGGCTGACCCCCGGCTCGCTCACGCGATCCGACGCCACCCTACGATGAACTCATGAAGACTCTGTCAATCCCGTGAATACAGGATCTGTTTCTTTCTCGAATTCTTTTGAGTCACTCCACTCGCCAAAAGACTTCGACTCGCCGCATCACCCGCGGCGTTGACTCAACATGCCTTGATTCAGCATCAATTTCATATTGAGCGTCTTTTGACTCGCTTCGCTCCTCGAAACAACCCGAAAGCCCATGGTGCTGGGGCTCCTACTGTTTGTATGCATGCGGTTTCAGGATCTATTTCACTCCCCTCCCGGGGTTCTTTTCGCCTTTCCCTCACGGTACTGGTTCACTATCGGTCGATTACGAGTATTTAGCCTTGGAGGATGGTCCCCCCATCTTCAGACAGGATTTCTCGTGCCCCGCCCTACTTGTCGTGCGCCTAGTTCCACAAACACCCTTTCGCATACGGGGCTATCACCCACTATGGCCGGCCTTTCCATGCCGTTTTGCTAGAACATTTGCTACATCGCACTGGCTGCTCCGGGTTCGCTCGCCGCTACTGCCGGAATCTCGGTTGATTTCTGTTCCTCCGCCTACTTAGATGTTTCAGTTCAGCGGGTTCGCTCTGCCTTACCTATGTATTCAGTAAGGAGTGACCCTTGCGGGCCGGGTTCCCCCATTCGGATATCTGCGGATCAAAGCTCGTTTGCCAGCTCCCCGCAGCTTTTCGCAGGCTGCCACGTCCTTCATCGCCTGTAATCGCCAAGGCATCCACCACATGCACTTATTCGCTTGACCCTATAGCCTTGCATACCGCTTTCGTTCAACAGCACACAACACTACAGGCCCTCACGCGCTTGCCTTACTTAAAAACTCTTTCAACATGCTCGTACCAACACCCCCGCATACCAGCCATTACATCCCGCCAGCACACCCAGGCATCAGCACCAACAATGCAATCTTGTTACCCATGATCCGAGCTACCACCCCTCACATTACAAAGGCAGTAACATCAGATCGACTTCTTCCATATTGTTAAAGAACAACCCAGCACCCCAAAGGACACTGGCAACTAGAAACAGCGCTCCCTCGCGCTAGTCCTACTTGCCAATCCCTTTTAATGGTGGAGCTAACCGGGATCGAACCGGTGACCTCCTGCTTGCAAAGCAGGCGCTCTCCCAGCTGAGCTATAGCCCCTTCGTCTCGTTGGTGGGTCTGGATGGATTTGAACCATCGACCCCACGCTTATCAAGCGTGTGCTCTAACCAACTGAGCTACAGACCCGCCGGGCAGACACCAGACAACGAAGATACGCTACGCAAACCTACCCCCGCGCGCGCGCCTTCGGGCCATCGGACAGCCAAAGCATGTGGGCACTTCATGCACCCTGACAAATACTCGCTTTTCTCTAGAAAGGAGGTGATCCAGCCGCACCTTCCGATACGGCTACCTTGTTACGACTTCACCCCAGTCATGAATCTCACCGTGGTAACCGCCCCCCTTGCGGTTAGGCTAGCTACTTCTG
>CAWBXZ010000009.1:32500-290370 GCA_963792855.1 uncultured beta proteobacterium
TCAATAGGTTGTCACGCTTATTTAATAATTTAGTCTAACTTTCTTCATCACGCTTCTGCCGGCGAGCTTTCACTACGCAGCGCTGCGCTGGCAGACAGTTCGTCTGATTCTGGTGCCTGATCGTCTGCGCCGTCTTCGCGCGCGATCGGTCCACCGTCTTGCGCTTCATCATCTTGCGATTCGTGGACTGGCACCTCACTGTCATGCGGCGCACCAATCCGAGCATCCGGCATGGCTTCCTGATCCGGATTTTCCACCAGAGATCCCAAATCTTCCAGTGGAGGCAATTCCTCCAGTGACCGCAACCCCAAATCGTCGAGAAAACTGCGCGTCGTCGAATACAACGCTGGACGGCCGGGCGATTCCTTGTGCCCGACGATGTCGATCCAGCCGCGTACTTCCAGCGCTTTCAGGATGTTGCTAGATACCGTCACGCCCCGGATTTCCTCGATGTCCCCGCGCGTAACCGGCTGCTTATAGGCGATGATCGCCAATGTTTCCAGCACGGCACGCGAATACTTCGGCGGCTTCTGCGGATTCAGCCGATCGAGCCGCCGCTGGAGGTCCTGACGCACCTGGAAGCGCCAGCCGCTGGCAACGTTGATCAACTCTACACCGCGCTCGTTCCAGTCTGCTTTCAGCTCCTCGAGCAAGCGTCGGATGACATCCGCGCCATAATCCTCTTCAAACAGCTGTCGCAAGTCAGTTACGGGAACCGGCTCGCCACTGGCAAGCAATGCGGCTTCGAGTGTGCGCTTGATTTGCGCAATATCAGACTGCTGTAAGTCCATGTGTGAGCTTTACATAAATTGGAGAAAACACGCCCTGCTGTGAGATCTGGACCATGGTTTCCTTGGCCAGCTCCAGAATGGCCAGAAAAGTAACAACCAGCACCGGAACCCCTCGTTCCGGTTCAAACAATTCGTCGAATTGTACGAATTTGAGATTCTGCAGTCGCCTCAGAATCCGGCTCATGTGCTCGCGAACGGAAAGCTCCTCACGACTGATGCGATGATGCCGCTTGACCTTTGCACGCGCCAGCAAACCGAGCCAGGCATTGCGTAAATCGTCAGGATTCACGTCCGGCAGGATCTCTTCGGTCGTTTTCTCGAACCATACCTTGACCGGTGTGAAATCCCGGCCGGCCTGGGGCAACTCGTCAATGTTTTGAGCTGCAAGCTTCATTCGTTCGTACTCGAGCAGGCGCCGCACCAGTTCAGCGCGCGGATCCTCCTCGTCATCGGCCACATGCCTTGGCCGCGGCAGCAACATGCGCGACTTGATCTCCGTGAGCATGGCCGCCATCAACAAATACTCCGCAGCCAGTTCGAGCTGATGCTCTCGCATCATTTCGACATACTCCATGTATTGCCGCGTCAGGTCAGCCATCGGGATGTCGAGGACATCCAGGTTGTGCTTGCGGATCAGATACAGCAACAGGTCCAACGGGCCCTCGAAAGCCTCCAGCACGACCTGCAAGGCTTCCGGCGGAATATATAAATCCGTTGGCAATTCCAGTATCGCTTCGCCTCGGAACCGGGCAAGAGGCGAGGAGGACTGGATTTCAGTAACGTCGAGGCTCATAAGATTGGTGCCATCCGAAGTCGGCGTGATCACGCATCAGCGCATTACGTTACCACCTCTGCGAGAAAGCCGCGCAGACGCGGGAACGCCATTCACTGCCAACACGTGATGATTCAATCGCTTGCAGTTTCAGCAACGCGCCGAATCAGACATTGTCGGGAGAACGATTACACGGCAAAGCGTGGATTATCCGGGAAAAGCACCCGGATAATCCACCTCCGTTACGCCGAAACCTGTTGCTCGGCTTCTTTCAAGCCTTTTGCGAAGGTAATCTTGCCGCCACGCAGTCCGACCCGCACCACGTCCTTGGCGGCGAAATGTCCTTCCAGAATTTCTCGCGCCAACGGATTCTCGATGCTTCCCTGAATCGCCCGCTTGAGCGGCCTGGCCCCGAATACCGGGTCGAATCCAACGTCGGCGATCTGCTTCAGCACTGCCTCGTCTACCTGAAGTTCCATGTCCATGTGCTGCAGCCGCTTCTCAAGGTACCCAAGCTGGATCCTGGCGATCGAGAGAATGTGCTTCTCGTCGAGCGCATGGAACACGACGACCTCGTCGATCCGGTTTACGAATTCGGGCTTGAAGGCTGTTTTCACTTCCGCCATCACGGCCAGCTTGATGACCTGGTAATCGTCGCCGGACATCTGCTGGATCATCTGGGATCCGAGGTTGGATGTCATCACGATGACCGTATTCTTGAAGTCCACCGTGCGCCCCTGTCCGTCCGTCATCCGCCCGTCGTCGAGCACCTGAAGCAGCACGTTGAAGACATCCGGGTGTGCTTTCTCGACTTCGTCCAGCAGAATCACAGAGTAGGGCTTGCGGCGCACCGCTTCGGTCAGGTAACCGCCCTCCTCGTATCCAACATAGCCGGGAGGCGCACCGATCAGTCGCGCAACCGAATGTTTTTCCATGAACTCGGACATGTCGATCCGGATCAGATGCTCCTCCGAATCGAACAGAAACTCCGCCAGGGCCTTGCACAATTCCGTCTTGCCAACGCCGGTGGGCCCCAGGAACAGGAAGGATCCATACGGTTTGTTCGGGTCCGCCAGACCGGCACGTGAGCGGCGAATCGCGTCCGAAACCAGACGTACCGCCTCGTCCTGGCCGACCACGCGCTGGTGCAAGCGGTCTTCCATGCGCAGCAGCTTGTCGCGCTCGCCCTGCATCATCCGCGAAACCGGGATACCGGTGGCGCGGGACACGACCTCGGCGATTTCTTCCGCACCGACCTCCGTACGCAACAATTTGAAACGCGGGGGGCTTTCCCTCGCCGGACTCAGCCGTGCTGAGTTGCGCTTCGAGTTCCGGCAATTTGCCGTATTGCAGCTCCGAGACTTTCTGCCAGTCGCCCTTGCGCTTGGCGGCCTCCATCTCCAGCTTGATCTTGTCGACTTCCTCCTTGATGTGCTGCGATCCCTGGACCTGGGCCTTCTCCGCCTTCCATACTTCGTCGAGGTCGGCATACTCGCGCTCCAGCTTCCCGATCTCCTCTTCGATCAGCGCAAGCCGCTTCTGTGAAGCCTCGTCTTTTTCCTTTTTCACCGCTTCGCGCTCGATCTTGAGCTGAATGAGGCGGCGGTCGAGCCGGTCCAGCGCTTCCGGCTTCGAATCGATCTCCATCTTGATGCGCGCTGCCGCCTCATCGATCAGGTCGATGGCCTTGTCAGGCAGGAACCGGTCCGTGATATAGCGGTGCGACAACTCGGCCGCCGCCACGATTGCCGGGTCTGTAATGTCCACCCCATGGTGCAGTTCATAGCGCTCCTGCAGGCCGCGCAGAATGGCGATCGTGCTCTCGACGCTCGGCTCGTCGACGATGACTTTCTGGAAGCGGCGCTCCAGAGCGGCATCCTTTTCGATGTACTTGCGGTACTCGTCCAGCGTGGTCGCGCCGATACAGTGCAGTTCGCCGCGCGCCAGCGCCGGCTTGAGCATATTGCCGGCGTCGATCGCGCCTTCGGCCTTGCCAGCCCCGACCATGGTATGAATCTCGTCGATGAAAACGATCGTCTGGCCCTCGTCCTGCGCCAGCTCCTTGAGCACACTCTTGAGCCGCTCTTCGAATTCACCCCGGTACTTGGCGCCCGCCAGCAACGAAGCCATATCGAGCACCAGCACACGCTTGCCCTTCAGCGTCTCCGGGACCTCTTCATTGATAATGCGCTGGGCGAGGCCTTCCACAATGGCGGTTTTACCAACACCGGGCTCCCCGATCAGCACCGGGTTGTTCTTGGTACGCCGCTGCAGGATCTGGATGCAGCGCCGGATCTCATCGTCGCGGCCAATAACGGGATCGAGCTTGCCCTGTTGGGCGCGCTCGGTGAGATCAAGGGTGAATTTCTTCAGTGCTTCACGCTGCCCTTCGGCTTCGGCGCTATTGACGCTCTCCCCGCCACGCACAGCCGCGACCGCTTGTTCGAGCGCGGAGAATTCGGCACCGTGTTCACGGAACAGCTTGCCGGTGTCGCCCTTGTCCTGTGTCAGGGCGAGCAGGAACAACTCGGACGCGATGAACTGGTCACCGCGTTTTTGCGCCATCTTGTCGGTCACATTGAGCAGATTGCCAAGATCGCGCGACACGTTAACGTCGCCACCGTGCCCCTCAACCTTGGGCAATCGGCCAATCGCCGCGCGCAAGGCTTCCCGCAGCGCTTTGACGCGCACGCCGGCGCGCGACAGGAGGGACACGGTGAACCCGTCCTCTGACGCCAGCAAAGCACTCAGCAGGTGCTGCGGCTCGATATAGGGGTTATCAGAGCCGACGGCTATACTCTGCGCTTCGGCCAGGGCTTGTTGAAACCGCGTAGTGAGTTTGTCCAGACGCATCATTTCATCCTTGGTTCGTGGTTAATCCGAACATTGGGTAGAAACCCTGCAATTTCAAGCACCATACCGGTTCAATTGTCGGGCTCGAACGCATGCGTCAAGCGCAGCCCGTTGCGGTCGGCGCGGCGCCCCCGCGATCAACCGCATCATGTCACGGGTCCCCAAAGGCGGCATTTGCGCCAAGGTGGCAATACTGGCAAATTGCTGTCGATGTTTCTACAAGGACAAGGCACCAATGAGACACGCAGTTGCATTACTGATCTTTCCTGGCCTGCTGGCCTTACCGCTAACAGCAGCGGCGGACGAAGCCCAGGTACGCGAGATGACCCGGGAGGCCAAGGAGGTCGCCCGTGAATTTGTCGAGGAGCTGGGCGGCGCCCTGAAAGCGGCCCTTGCGGAGTCCGGTCCAGACGGCGCAATTACGGTTTGCCGGGATACCGCGCCGGCACTGGCGAACGCGTTGTCGCTTCGCACCGGGTGGAAAGTCAGCCGGGTGAGCCTGAAAACGCGTAACCCCCTGATCGGCCAACCTGATGCGTGGGAACAAGTGATCCTGCAAGAGTTCGACGAAAAAGCGAAAGGCGGAGCGGACGCGGGAAAAATGGTCGCCGCCGAGATCGTGTCGGAGCCCGGGGGAGACTACTTCCGGTTCATGAAGGCTCTGCCCGTCAAACCGCTGTGTCTCACGTGTCATGGCAGTGACGAGAGAATACCCGCATCCGTGCAGGCAATCCTTGCCCGGGAATACCCAAATGACCGGGCGACCGGGTATTTCGCCGGCCAGATCCGCGGAGCCGTCACGATCAAGCGAAAACTCGATCCGGACAACTGATTTTCCCATCGTTCGGGTTCCGCAACGGGGCGAGTCCGCCCCGGGTCACCGGCATCCGCGCTCTAACGGACACAGACGGCGTTAGTCACGCGATTGGTTGATCACCCAAAGAAACATGGACAGCACCGCTATCGGGTGCAACAGAAAACATGACCATCAGTACAGACTTGCAGCGCGAAATCGACCGTTCGGTCAAACAGGCGCTCGCCGAGGACGTCGGCAGCGGTGACGCGACGGCACTTCTTGTCCCGGCCGACGCGCTGGCTCACGCACGCATACTGACGCGCGAAGACTGTGTTCTGTGCGGATCCGCCTGGCTGGAGGCCGTATTCCGGCAACTCGACAGGCGGATCGAAATCGAGTGGCATGCCGCGGACGGTGAGAAAGTGCCCGCCGGGACCGTCGTGTGCGACCTGCGCGGCCCGGCCCGTCCGTTACTGACGGGAGAGCGCACGGCACTCAATTTTCTCCAGACCCTGTCAGCCGTCGCCACCAAGACAAACGCTTACGTCCAGGCCGTCGCCGGGACCCGTGCCGCCATCCTCGACACCCGCAAGACTATCCCGGGGCTGAGGCTCGCTTTGAAGTACGCGGTCAAGTCCGGTGGCGGCGTCAATCACCGCATCGGTCTGTATGACGGCATTCTCATCAAGGAAAACCACATTGCCGCAGCGGGCGGCGTCCCAGAGGTTTTGGAACGCGCGCGCAAAGCCAACCCGGATATCCCGACCCAGATCGAAGTCGAGACAATTGAACAACTCGAGCAAGCGATCGCCAATGGTGCCAGGCTGATTCTGCTCGATAATTTCACGGCTGAGCGTATGGTTGAAGCAGTCAGGATCACTGCGGGCCGGGCCAAACTGGAAGCATCCGGTGGCATTACGCTGAAGAATGTGCGAAAGATTGCGGAGACGGGGGTCGATCGCATTTCCATTGGCGACCTGACGAAGGACATCACGGCCATCGATCTGTCGATGCGCTTCGTATCGATGGCGTAGCGCGAGGCAGGCCTCGTATCGCCGACCGGTGGTGCTTGGTAACCGCTTCTTCAGATTACCGGTTTGCGAGCGACGAGGTCGACCAGTGCCGCCATGCCGCTGTGCTTCGGGCCTTCATCGAGCACCGCTTCGTATTCCCGCAGGCTTTCGATATCCCAGTCGGCGAAAGCATCTCGCAGCATGTCGAGCGTGTATAAATTCTCCAGCTTTCCCGGCCCGCCCGAGCTGTATTGCAGTTGCCTGGTGCCGTAGCCCTCGAGCAGCAGCAAACCACCGGGTTTCAAAGCCGACCAGAAACCGTCAAACAGCGTCTTGCGCTCAGCCGGGGTCGCGAACTGGATGAAGATGCAGACCAACGCGTCGAACTCGCCCTTCGGCCAGTCCCAATGCATCAGATCGGCGCATTCAAATTGAACCGACACCTTACGCTGCGCTGCCAGTTTGCGCGCCTTTTCGATGCCCAGCGGCGAGATATCGACTGACACCACCTCACAGCCCTGCTGGGCCAGCCAGACGCCGTTTCGCCCCTCTCCATCGGCGACTGCCAGCACCCGCATGCCGGCATTGAACAACGACTTGCGGGAAGCCAGGAATACGTTCGGCTGGGTGCCGAATATATAGGTGTCGGTGGAAAACCGCTCGTCCCAGAACTGCCGGGCGTCGTCAAACCCGTCTGTGCTCGCCATACCGGGCTCAGCCACCGAGGTGCTGTGATATGACGCTCTCGATCGCGCCGCGTTTGGCATCTACCACGACCGGCTTCGTGCTTTGCCCGATGGCCGTGTCGGGATCCTTGAGGCCATGACCGGTGAGTGTGCAGACGATGGTGGAACCCTCGCCAATCAGGCCTTTTTCGAGGTCTTTGCATAGCCCTGCAATCGAGGCAGCAGACGCCGGCTCACAGAAAATGCCTTCGGCCTCGGCGAGCAGCTTCTGGCCGCGCAGAATTTCCTCGTCGGTGCACTCGTCGAACCAACCACCGGACTCGTTCTTGGCGGCCCATGCCAGGTCCCAGGAAACCGGATGGCCGATACGGATCGCCGTGGCAACCGTTTCCGGATCATCCACCATGTGTCCGCGCAGAAACGGCGCCGCGCCGCTCGCCTGATATCCGACCATGATGGGCCTGCGCGTGGCTAACGGTTTACCCAGATGCGGGCACTGTGTTTCGCAATGATTGCAACTACCGCATCGCATGCCGACTGCTTCGCTATAGCCGATCCAGTGTGCCGAAATGTTGCCGGCATTGCCAACCGGCAGAACGTGATAATCGGGTGCTTCGCCGAGCGCTTCCAGCACTTCGAACGCAATGGTTTTCTGCCCCTGCAAGCGATAGGGGTTGATGGAATTGACAATATCCACCGGCATCGTCTCGGCCAGTTCCTGTACCAGGCGCATCCCGTCGTCGAAATTGCCGCGAATCTGGATCACGACCGAGCCATGCATCATCGCCTGGGACAATTTGCCGAGTGCAATCTTGCCCTCCGGGATCAGCACAAAGCAGCGAATATTGGCACGCGCGGCGTAGGCTGCGGCTGACGCGGACGTATTGCCTGTGGAAGCACAAATGATCGCTTGCGAACCGCCCTCCACCGCTTTCGTGACCGCCATGGTCATGCCGCGGTCCTTGAACGAACCGGTCGGATTCAGTCCTTCGAACTTGCAGAGAATCCGTACATCCTTTTGCAGCAACTTTGGCAAGTTGCCGAGCTCGATCAGCGGCGTGTTGCCTTCGTTCAAAGTCACCACCGCCGTCTCGTCCGATACTGGCAGACGGTTTCGGTAGCGATTGATAAGTCCTGTGTAATGGCTTGTCATAAAAAGATTTCTTGATCTGATTCTTCTAGTGGGAGGGAAAAATCTGGCGGTGCCCTCTCCGCATTCCCTGATCCGGAGACGACTGCTACTTTCCGTCGAGCGATTCTATTCGAATGCGCGTGACCGAACCGGTAGTGACCTCCAGGGCCTCTATCTTCTCGATCGCCGCGTTCATCTCCTTTTCCCTCGTCATGTGGGTCAGAAAGATGATGTTGACCGTCTCTTCACCCTCGGCCGGCTCGCGCTGCAGCATCGCCTCGATCGAAATCTTCCGGTCGGCGAGTATCCGTGTAATGTCCGCCAGCACCCCCGGTTGGTCAACCACCGGAACCCGCAAGTAGTAACAGGATTGCACCTCACCCATCGGCAATACCTGCACGTCAGACAATTGGTCCATGCGGAACGCAAAATGCGGCACCCGGTGCTCCGGATCAGCCGTATGCAAGCGCGTGACATCGACCAGATCGGCAATCACTGCCGAGGCTGTTGGCTCGGCGCCCGCGCCGGCGCCGTAGTACAGGGTCGGACCGACCGCGTCGCCCTTGACAAGGATCGCGTTCATCGCACCTTCCACATTGGCGATCAGCCGGCGGTGCGGAATCAGCGTCGGATGAACCCGCAGTTCGATGCCTTCCGCAACCCGTTTGGTGATCCCCAGCAGCTTGATGCGATAACCGAACTCCTCGGCATTGCCGATATCAACCCGCGCCAGACTGGAGATGCCTTCCGTGTGCACCTTGTTGAGCTGTACCGGGATTCCGAATGCCAGAGAAGCCATGATGGTGAGCTTGTGCGCGGCATCCACGCCTTCGATGTCGAACGTCGGATCGGCCTCGGCGTAGCCGAGGCGCTGCGCCTCCGCGAGCACCGTTTCGAACGCGGCGCCGGTGTCGCGCATCTCGGACAGGATGTAATTGGTCGTGCCGTTGATGATGCCCGCCACCCACTCGATCTGGTTTGCGGCCAGGCCTTCCCTCAATGCCTTGATAATCGGAATACCGCCGGCGACCGCCGCCTCGAAGGCAACACTCACGCCCTGGCGTTGCGCCGCACTGAAGATCTCGTTGCCGTGCTCCGCCAGCAAGGCCTTGTTCGCGGTAACCACAGGCTTGCCGTTTTCGATCGCGGCGAGCACCAGTTTGCGCGCGACATCGGTGCCCCCGATCAACTCCACCACAATATCGATTTCCGGATGCGCCACGACCTCGAAAGGGTCGTCAGTCAGTTCGATCTCGCCCCCCAACACTCTCCGTGCCTTGTCCAGGTCACGCGCTGCCGCCATGCGCACGACGATTTCCCGGCCTGCCCGGCGTGCGATCTCCTCACGGTTGCGACGCAACACTTCATGGGTGCCGCTGCCGACGGTACCAACCCCCAGCAGCCCGATAAGCATCGGCTTCATAAAACCCTTCTCGAATATGGTTTATTCAAACTGACAAATACAACGCGTCACGGCCGGCCGGCTGTTGCAAACCCACCGCGGGAAACCGGAGCCGCTTTACAGCTCAGCGGCGCGGGCGCATTGCGGAAGGCAGCGAAAGCACCGGCAAGTCAAGCGGCGCGCACGGAACTCTTCTTCGGTGGATTGCCGGACTGCAGCACGCCATCCTTGCGGAACATGTCCTTGATGCCGCGAATGGCCTGCCGGATGCGTGCCTCGTTCTCGATCAACGCCAGGCGCACATGCGTGTCGCCATATTGCCCGAAACCCACCCCCGGCGCGGCAGCCAGCTTCGCGTCCGCCAGCAACTTCTTGGCGAAATCAAGCGAACCCATGTCTGCGTAAGGCTCGGGAATCTTCGCCCACACGTACATTGCCGCGCGCGGATTGTCGACGCTCCACCCGGCCTCGCACAAGCCTTTCACCATCACGTCACGGCGTCGCTGGTAGGTGGCACGGATTTCCTCGACACAATCCTGCGGCCCCTCCAGTGCAACAATAGCCGCGACCTGCAGCGGCGTGAACGTGCCGTAATCGTGGTAACTCTTGATTCTTCCCAATGCGGCAACCAGTTCCGGATTGCCGACCATATAGCCGATGCGCCAGCCCGCCATGTTGTAGCTCTTCGACATGGTAAAGAACTCGACCGCGATGTCTTTCGCACCGGGCACCTGCAGAATGGAAGGCGCCTTGTACCCGTCAAACACGATGTCGGCATAGGCCAGATCGTGCACGACATAGATTCCGTGCTCCCGGGCCAGCGCGACGAGGCGCTCGAAGAACGCGAGGTCAACACATTGGGTCGTCGGATTGCTGGGAAAATTGACGATCAGCAATTTCGGCTTGGGAAAGGAATCTTTCAGGCCGCGTTCCAGTTCCTCGAAAAAATCGACATCCGGCGTGTTCCTGACGTGGCGAATGTCAGCGCCCGCAATGACCGGCCCATAGATGTGAATGGGATAGCTCGGATTGGGCACCAGGACGATGTCGCCACGCTCCAGGGTGGCCAGCGCCAGATGCGCGATCCCCTCTTTCGACCCGATGGTGACGATCGCTTCGCTATCGGGATCGAGGTCCACACCGTATCGCTGTCGGTACCAGCCGCAAATCGCCTTTCGCAGCCGGAAAATGCCCTTCGAAACCGAGTATCCGTGGTTGTTGGGACGCTGCGCGGTCTCCACCAGCTTGTCGACGATGTGCTTTGGCGTCGGACCGTCAGGATTACCCATCGACAGGTCGATGATGTCCTCGCCGCGGCGACGCGCTGCCATTTTCAATTCGCCAGTGATATTGAAAACGTACGGGGGAAGACGCTTTATTCGAGAGAACTCTGCCATTTCATGCACCGCAGCATGCAACAGATGGGCCGTAACCCTCTGTCGGAATTAGGAAAGCTATAATGCTACCGGAAGCATTGACCCGCCGCAAAGAAACAGTATGGGCAGCGCCCCTGTCTCGAAGCGGCCACCACCGCGACAAACCCGGAAGCAACGTTGAAACTTCATCTTTCCAACGCAACAGGACGAAACACGATCACCGGCTACGGCGCCGGATACGTTGAGGTCAATCGCGAGCGCTATCGAACGAGCCTGGTGGTCATGCCTTCGCGCCTCGACACGGATTGGCATGCCGGTGAGAGTGACCAGCTAGGGGTTGAATCCATTGAGCGCCTGGCAAGGCTCGAGGTCGAAATCGTCCTGATTGGCACAGGAGAGCATCAGCAATTCCCGCAGCCAATGGCGCTGCGGCCCCTGGTGGAAGCTGGCATCGGTTTCGAGGTCATGAGCACACCCGCGGCCTGCCGGACCTACAATATTCTGGTCGCGGAGGATCGTAGCGTGGCGGCTGCCCTGATCCCCTGACCATCGGCCAATCCGGCCCCCGGTAATGGCCGCGCGGCCTTGAAGCCGGTTTCGGCGCAATCGGGTTGCGCAATGCGATAAATTCCGTGAAACGGCCAAAGTGGCGCGAATCCTGCCTGTATCAACGGCCGTAATCGACTGCCCGCCGCATGAACTCATGCCCGGGAATGCAGCCAAACAACTCATACAACAACCGCCAACGACATGTCTGCACTGCTACATCCCGTCATCACCCAGATCAGCCAAATCATTCTGGGCAAACAACAACAGATCAAGTTGACCATTGCCTGCCTGCTGGCGCGCGGCCATATCCTGATCGAAGACCTGCCCGGTGTCGGAAAGACGACGCTTGCGCACGCACTGGCGCGCTCCCTCGGACTCGATTTCCAGCGCATTCAGTTCACCAGCGACCTGTTGCCGGCGGACATCGTCGGCGTCACCGTCTTTGATCGCGAAAGTTCGGGGTTCAACTTTCACCCGGGACCGGTATTTTCCCAGGTCATTCTCGCCGATGAAGTCAACCGGGCGACACCCAAGGCGCAAAGCGCCCTGCTCGAAGCAATGGAAGAGCACCAGGTCACGGTGGACGGAAACACCCGCCCGTTGCCCGAACCGTTCTTCGTCATTGCCACCCAGAATCCTTCCCATCAGGTCGGCACATTTCCGTTGCCGGAGTCACAGCTGGATCGTTTTCTGATGCGCATCCAACTTGGCTATCCCGATGCCGGTGCGGAACGCGAACTGCTCGAAGGCCGCGAACGGCGCGACATGATCGAAGGCCTGCAACCGGTAATCACACCGGAAGATCTTGTTTCACTGCAAAAACAGGTTCGCACGGTCTTCACTGCGCCGGCACTGATCGATTATCTGCAAGCGGTGCTCGCGTTCACCCGCAATTCTTCGGATTACGTCAGCGGACTCAGTCCGCGCGCTGGTCTTTACCTGCTGAATGCGGCCAGGGCATGGGCGTTCATGGACGGGCGCAAAAAAGTGATTCCCGAGGATATTCAAGCTGTTCTTCCAAGTGTGGTAGGACACCGGCTCAGTCCGATCAATGGCTACGCGTCCCTGCCCGGGATGGATCTGTCCGAACGCCTGATCGAAGAAGTGGCGATTCCGTAAGGCCGACATCGAATCAGGCGCACTTGCTGATCAATCTCATTCAGACAACCGACCTGTGCCAGCGGACGCCACACTGAAGCAAGCCCAGCCGCGGCTGGGCAAAAAAAACGGAACGGCTTTTTCCCTGCGTGATCGCATCGGCGATTGGATATTTCCGCCCGGCGGTGCGGAAATCGCGCCGGTGACGCTGTCACAGCGCCGCGTATATATCCTTCCGACCAAAGCCGGACTGCTGTTCGCGATGACGCTGGCCCTGATGCTGATCGGGTCCATCAACTACAATCTCAGCCTGGGTTACGCCCTGACCTTCCTGCTCACCGGAACAGGCGTGGTCTCCATGCTGCACACGTGGCGCAATCTCGCCAAACTGCAACTCAGACCAGGAAAAACCGACCCCGTGTTCGCCGGTGATTGGGCACGCTTTGCCATCGTCGCCGAGAACCGCGGCGGCATTTACCGCCGCAGCGTGGGCATTCGCATCGGCACCAACGAACCAGCGTACTTTGACGTCGAACCCGGTACTGAATGTAACGTCAGGGTATCCGTTCCGGCACGGCGCAGAGGCATGTTCCGTCCCGGCCGCTTTCGCATCTTCACCACCTACCCGCTTGGCCTGTTTTACGCATGGGCAAACGTCGAACTCGACCTCGCTTGCCTGGTGTACCCGGTGCCCGAGTCCGGGGAAGTTCCGTTGCCCGAGGCGCGCGCGGACGCCGGCCCTGGCAATGCCGCCGGAGCGGGCGAAGAGGATTTCGCCGGACTGCGCAATTACCATCCGGGCGACTCGCCGCGGCGCATCGCCTGGAAAACGCTGGCCCGCGTGGATGTGTTCGCGACCAAGCTGTTTTCGGGCGCGTCGGGGACCCGCATGTGGCTTGACTATTCGGAGTTGCCGGATTCGCTCGGGCTCGAGCGCCGTTTGTCGCGGATGACGCGCTGGGTGCTCGATGCAACCCAGACGGGATTGCGCTACGGCCTGCGCCTGCCCGGACGCGAAATCCCGTTTGGCGCAGGCGAAGCGCAGCAGGCCAAATGCCTCGAAGCGCTGGCAACATTCCAGTCGAAAGATAGCCGGTGACGTCGAAAGCGAATCTGAGCTTCGCCAATCTGTCGGCGATCATCGCCTCCATCGCGATCGTGATGGCGCCACATGCACCGCATGTGCCGAAATGGACGGTAGCGTTCTGCGTGATCGGGTTGCTGATCAGGTTGTTCGCGGGCTGGCAACGTCGCCCTCTGCCATCCAGGTGGCTGATGGTCATTTTCGCCCTCGTTGCGGTCGGCGGTGTGCTGTTCTCCTACCGCAGCCTTTTCGGGCGCGATTCGGCAGTGACCCTGCTCCTGGCGATGGCCGTACTCAAATCGCTGGAAATGCAAAGCCGGCGCGACATCACCGTCGTCGCCGTGTTGTGCTATTTCCTCACCATCACCAATTTCTTCTACACCCAGACGATCTTTACCGCGCTCTACTCGATCGGCGCCGCCTGGCTCATCACCGCAACCATGGTCAGCCTGGAGCATCAGACCGCGCCCGCGCAGTGGAAACAGGTGGCGCGCACATCCGGCGTTCTGCTTGCCCAGGCAGTCCCCGTGATGCTGCTGCTGTTCGTGCTGTTTCCGCGTATCGAGGGTCCGCTGTGGGGGCTGCCGCGATTCGAGAACATCGGCCGGACCGGCCTCTCCGACAAGATGGCGCCCGGCTCGATGTCACGGCTGTCCCTGTCAGACGAAATCGCGTTCCGTGTCACCTTCGAAACACCTCCGGCTGACCCGAGAAATCTCTACTGGCGCGGCCCCGTTCTCTGGGACTACGACGGGCGCACCTGGACCGCAGGCGAACGGATCAGTCTCAGCTCGTTCAGCTACGAAAGCCGCGGCGCACCGCTGAAATACTCGGTCACACTGGAACCGCATGACAAGAACTGGCTGTTCCTGATCGACCTCCCCTCCAGCCTGCCGCGCAAGAGTTTCATGACGCGCGACTATCAGGTGATTTCGTTCAATCCGGTGCAACAGCGGCTGCTCTACCGCGCCGAGTCGCATCCCTTCTATCGGGCCGGCACCGAAGCGCGACAGGAGGAACTCGAAAGGGCGCTGGAACTGCCGGGTTTTGTTGCGCCAAAGACGCGCGAAATGGTCCGCGAGTGGAAAACCGCAGGCATGACCTCGCGAGAAATCGCCGACCGTGCGCTCCAGACCTTCCGCTCCCTCCCATTCGTCTACACGCTGGAACCGCCGCCGCTCGACAAGGACCCTGTCGACCAGTTCATGTTTGAGACGCGCCGCGGGTTCTGCGAGCACTTCGCCTCGAGTTTCGCTGTGATGATGCGGGCGGCCGGGGTGCCGACGCGTGTCGTCACCGGTTATCTCGGCGGGGAGATCAATCCCATCGATGGCTACCTTGTCGTGCGCCAGTCAGAGGCGCACGCCTGGAATGAAGTCTGGATCCGGGACGAAGGCTGGGTACGTTACGACCCGACGGCGGCCGTCTCTCCCCTGCGCATCGAGCGCGGCCTTGCCACCGCGGTTCCCGAAACCGACGTCCAACCCCTGCTCAGGCGCACACACTTGCAGTGGATGATTGAAATGCGCCATCAGTGGGATGCGGTAACCAACTCATGGAACCAGTGGGTACTCGGTTATACCCAGGAACAGCAGTACCGGTTCCTCGCGTCCTTCGGTTTTTCAGACATCGGCTGGCGCGACATGATCATCGCACTGATGGTTGCGACCGGCGTGGTTCTCGCCGTGTTTGCGGTCGCCATGTTCATGCGCCTCGGCGGCGTCATTTCCGATCCGAGCCAGAAACTGTGGCTGCGATTCTGCGCGGCCATGGCCGCGCACGGCATTGTGCGCAAGGCATCGGAAGGGCCCCGGGACTTCACAGCGCGGGTTGTCGAGCAGACGCCCTCCATGCGCGAACGGGTCTATCGGATCCGCGATCTGTACATCGAGTTGCGTTACGGCGGACCGGACCGTTCGTATCGCGCCCACGCGCACGCGATTCGCGAACTGCGCACCCAGATTGGACTGCTGAACCGTTCCGCCTCCGGACCCGACGCAAGCACCTGAGCGCCCTTTCTGCGCATCGGCACCAACGGCCACGCGCGCACCTGTGACATGCCCGGGCGCTCACGCTGGCGCGCACCCGGTATACAATCGGCGCCACGATCAAACCTGGCGTCCTTGCAACAGACGCTCGTGCAAGGGCCTCTTCCCGCCATGTATACCGTCCCGCAACCCACCGCCAATTCGACACCAACACACCTTGCGCCAGATCTGCCGGGCCAGCGCGCTTCTGAAGCCCCTGAAAGGCACTTGCGGGCAATGCGATCCGGCGGGAAAGGGAGCACGGCATGAGGCATCTCGCACCCTCTCTGGAGATGCTGCAGCCTTATCCGTTTCAGAAGTTTTCCAGGATTCTTGCCGAACTCACGCCAAATCCCGAGTATCGGCAGATACGCTTATCCATCGGTGAACCGCAGCACCCCACCCCGAGCCTGATAAAAGACGCCCTGGCCAATGGGCTCGATGGCTTGGCGCGTTACCCCGCGACGCAGGGAACGGTGGAATTGCGCGAGGCCATCGCGCAATGGCTGGCGCGCCGGTACGGGGTGCCGCAACCGGACGCCGACAGGCAGGTGCTGCCGGTCAACGGCAGCCGTGAGGCCTTGTTTGCGTTCGCCCAGACGGTAATCGATGCATCGCAAGCTGGCGCAACGGTTGTCATGCCCAATCCCTTTTACCAGATCTACGAAGGCGCTGCCTTGCTCGCGGGCGCTACGCCCGCGTTCATCAACCTCGTACCCGAGACGGATTTTGCGCTCGATACCGAAGCGCTCGGCACGGAGCTCTGGAAGCGCGCGCAACTGATCTACGTCTGCAGCCCCGGCAACCCGACCGGTCATGTCATGTCGATTGCGGAATGGCGGCACTTGTTCGAACTCTCCGACCGCCATGACCTGATCATTGCGTCCGACGAGTGCTACTCGGAAATCTACTTCGACGAACACGCACCGCCACTGGGCGGCCTCGAGGCAGCCCGCGCGCTGGGCAGGGACGACTACCGCAATCTGGTCGTGTTCAGCAGCCTGTCCAAGCGCTCCAACGTGCCGGGGATGCGCTCCGGCTTCGTCGCCGGGGACGCCGGCATTCTGGAGAAATTCCTTCTCTACCGCACGTATCACGGCTCGGCAATGAGCCCCGCGGTGCAGGTCGCCAGCATGGCGGCATGGAACGACGAGCAGCATGTTCAGGACAACCGTCGCCTGTACCGGGAAAAGTTCTCGGCCGTCGTGCCCCTGCTGCAAGAAGTCACAGAGGTCGCGATGCCGCATGCCGGGTTCTACCTGTGGTTGAAAACACCCATGGACGATGTGACTTTCGCCAGTCGCCTGTACCAACAATATAATGTGGTGGTGTTACCCGGCAGTCTGCTTGCTCGCGAGGCGCATGGAATAAACCCGGGACGTAACCGGGTCCGGATCGCGCTGGTGGCACAACCGGAAGAATGTCTGGAAGCCGCCCATCGCCTGCGCGATTTCATTTCCAGCCTCTGAAAGACCAGATCAGGAAGTTCACAACCGGGCCGCAAGGCCTTTACCCCGTGCCCGTCGCAACGGCGCACTCAACCCCAGAAAAAGAGGACAACAACGCATGGCCGACTTGAACACGGTGATCGAACAGGCGTTTGAAAATCGCACGTCAATCTCTCCGAAATCCGCGAGCGCCGAGGTGCGCGAAGCGGTGGCAGAAACCATTGCACGGCTCGACAGCGGCACGATCCGCGTGTCGGAAAAATCCGGTTCGGAATGGATCACCCACCAGTGGGTCAAGAAGGCGGTATTGCTTTCATTCCGTCTGGCAGACAACGAGGTGGTCCGGGACGGCTATACAAACTACTTCGACAAGGTCGACTCGAAGTTCGCGGCCTATGGTGACGCGGACTTTCGCGCCGGCGGATTCCGCGTAGTCCCCCCCGCCGCGGTGCGACGTGGCGCATTCATTGCTAAGAATGTCGTATTGATGCCGTCGTACGTGAACATCGGCGCCTATGTCGACGAAGGAACCATGGTCGACACGTGGGCAACGGTCGGTTCGTGCGCCCAGATTGGGAAGAATGTTCACCTTTCAGGGGGCGTCGGCATCGGCGGCGTACTCGAGCCGTTGCAGGCCAATCCGACCATCATCGAGGACGGCTGCTTCATTGGCGCGCGCTCGGAGATCGTCGAAGGCGTCATCGTAGGTGAAGGCTCCGTGATTTCAATGGGCGTATACATTGGCCAGAGCACCAAGATATACAACCGGGAAACCGGCGAAGTGACGTACGGAAAGATTCCGGCCGGTTCGGTGGTGGTTTCGGGAAACCTGCCATCAGCCGACGGAAAATACAGTTTGTACTGCGCAGTCATCGTAAAACGCGTCGACGCCAAGACGCGCGCCAAAACCAGCATCAACGACCTGCTGCGCGGCGACTAGGCCAGTTTGTCCGGGCCAGGTCTTACTGTTTACGGCATCGATTCGATAGATTAACCAGCGAGGGCACCATGTTTCTTGATCCGTTGTTGAAGCTGATGGCTGAAAAGAACGCATCCGACCTGTTCATCTCGGCTGGTGCCCCGATCTCCATCAAGATTCTGGACAATGTCATGCCGGTCAACCAGACCGTCATCGATGGCGATCTGACTTCCAAGATCGCCCACGAACTGATGAATGAGAAACAGCTCGCCACCTTCGAGAACGAGTGGGAGATGAACTTCTCCCACGTTCTTCGGGGCGTCGGGCGTTTCCGGGTCAACGTATTCCGTCAGCGCGGCCAGATCGGTCTGGTCATCCGTTACCTGCGCAGCGGCACGCCCGGCATCGACAAGCTCAAGCTGCCCAAACTGCTGAAAGAGCTGGTGATGGAGAAGCGCGGCTTCGTGCTGGTAGTCGGCTCGACCGGATCCGGCAAGTCGACAACGCTGGCCGCAATGATCGAACACCGGAACGCGCTGAAAGCCGGTCACATACTGACCATCGAAGACCCGATGGAATTCGTCTTCAAGAACGACAAGTGCGTCATCAACCAGCGCGAGGTCGGTACCGACACGCACAGCTACGAACATGCATTGGTAAACGCCATGCGCGAGGCGCCGGACATGATGATGATCGGCGAGATTCGCGACAAGCAGACCTTGCAGCATGCACTGCTTTACGCGCAGACGGGTCACCTGTGTCTGTCGACGCTGCACGCCAACAACAGCTATCACGCGCTGAACCGGATCATCAACTTCTTCCCCTATGACGCCAGGCCGGCACTGCTGGCTGACCTGGCCCTTAGCCTTCGCGCCATCATTTCGCAACGACTGGTCAAGGGTAACGATGGCACCCTGGTTGCCGCGGTCGAGGTGATGCTGAATACCAAGCTGGTTTCCGAGCACATCCGCAAGGGCGAAATCGAGGAAATCCGCGACGCCATGACACAAAGCCTGACGCCGGGATCGAAGACGTTCGAGCAAGCGCTGTTCGAGCTGTACCAGAAGGGTGAGATTTCAAAGGACGAGGCGCTGCACAACTCGGATTCCTCAACCAACCTTTCGTGGCTGATCAACAACTTTGAACAGAAAGCCTCGGGCAAGCTCGGTGAGAGCCCGACCGGCCGGATGATCTCCAGGCCCGGTGGCGGCTACTCTTTCAGCGAGATCAAACTCAACATGGACGAAAAAGAGACGAAATAAACGCCGGTTTTCAGGAAACGCACCCAGGCGAGGGCGAGCTCAGGTTCGCCCTCGTTTTTTGTTAAAGTCCGCCATACATGAGTTCCGATACATTTTCTCTTGCAGCTGACCTGATTGCCCGCCCTTCCGTTACGCCGGACGACGAGGGCTGCCAGGGATTGATCGCGCAGCGACTCGCGCGCATCGGTTTCACGGCCGAAGCGATGCGATTCGGAGACGTCGACAACATGTGGTTGCGGCGCGGCGATAGCGCGCCATTGCTTTGCTTTGCAGGGCATACCGACGTCGTTCCGACGGGTCCGCTCGAGTCATGGACATCAGACCCGTTCAGGCCCGAGGTCCGGGACGGGCATCTGTATGGACGCGGCGCTGCCGACATGAAGTCATCGCTGGCCGCGTTCGTGACTGCGATCGAGCACTTTGTCGGTGAACAACCGCAGCACCCGGGTTCAATCGCCCTGCTGCTGACCTCCGATGAGGAAGGCCCGGCCAGGGACGGCACGGTGCGTGTTGTCGAGACGCTGAAAGCGCGCGCAGAGCGCATCGACTATTGCATCGTCGGCGAACCAACATCGGTCAAGCGTCTCGGCGACATGATCAAGAACGGACGCCGGGGTTCGCTGTCCGGTTCAATCACCGTCAAGGGCGTGCAGGGGCACGTTGCCTACCCGCACCTCGCCCGCAACCCGATACATCTGTTTGCCCCGGCGCTGGCCGAACTCGCTGCAACCACGTGGGATGAAGGAAACGAGTATTTCCCGCCGACGACCTGGCAGGTTTCAAACGTCAAGGCCGGCACTGGCGCGACCAATGTCATTCCAGGCGAAATCGAGGCGCACTTCAACTTCCGTTTCTCGCCGGAGAGTTCTGTCGAGCAACTCAAGCAGCGCCTCACCGGCATCCTTGACCGCCACCAGCTCGACTACCGGATTGACTGGTCGCTGTCGGGCAATCCGTTCATGACCAAACGCGGAAAGCTCGTGGATGCCGTAGAGCAGGCCGTGCGCAATGTCGCAGGCATCTCACCGGAATTGTCTACCACTGGCGGCACTTCGGACGGCCGGTTTATTGCCGACATCTGCGATGAAGTGGTGGAACTGGGGCCAGTGAACGCGTCAATTCACAAAATCGACGAAAACATCGCGGTCGCAGACATCGACAGCCTGTCGCGCATCTACCACCAGATCATTTGCAATGTGCTGAATGACGCCTGAGGACACGAATTGCCTGCGTACGGTCCGCGACCTGTTGCGCTATGCCACCAGCCGCTTTAACGAAGCCGGCCTGTCTTTCGGCCACGGCAGCGATAATGCGTTCGACGAAGCCGCTTACCTGATACTGCACTCGCTACACCTGCCGGTCGACCGTCTCGAGCCCTTTCTCGATGCCGCACTCACGGCAACGGAAATCGACGCGATTCATGATCGCATCAACACCCGCATTCAAAGCCGCCTGCCGGCCTCCTATCTGACCAACGAGGCATGGCTGGGCGACTTCCGGTTTTATGTCGATCAGCGCGTCATCATTCCCCGCTCGCACATCGCGGAACTGCTACGCGAACAGTTGCAGCCGTGGGTGAGCGACCCCGAAGCGGTGGGCCAGTGCCTCGACCTGTGCACCGGTTCGGGCTGCCTTGCGATCCTGCTGGCGCATGCGTTTGAACAAGCACAAGTGGACGCGACGGATATTTCTGCCGACGCACTCGAGGTCGCGAAACGCAACGTCAATGACTACCGGTTAAAAGACCGCGTACACCTGCACCAGTGCAATGTGTTCGGCAACCTGGCCCGTCGCTACGACATCATCATTTCGAACCCGCCTTACGTCGACGCCAACGCCATGGCCGCACTGCCGCCGGAATTCCGGGCGGAACCGTCGATTGCGCTTGCCGCCGGCGCAGACGGCCTTGATATCATCCGCCGCATTATCGACCAGGCCGCGGCTTATCTGGCGCCTGACGGCGTTTTGGTTGTCGAGGTTGGCCGTGACCGGCCGGCGCTGGAAAAAGCTTATCCGGACTTGCCCTTCGTCTGGCTGGAGACCCGCGCCGGAGAGGATCTCGTTTTCTTGCTCACGGCCGGCGATTTGCGCGACGGTTCGCGATAGGGCAATACCACCGGCGGCACGCTGCCGACCCAGTCGAGCAAATTGCGGATCTCTGCTTCCTTGAGTTCCACGCAGGCGCCGCGTCTGAGCGACGCAGGCAATGACACAACCCCGAAACGCACCCGCATCAGGCGACTGATCTGCAACCCGAGCGCTTCGAACATGCGCCGCACCAGCCGGTTGCGGCCCTCCTTTACGACAACCCGATACCAATGGTTGCGGCCCTCGCCGCCCTGCGGCTCGAGTTTGTCGAATCGCGCAACACCATCGGACAATCGCACGCCGGTACACAGCCTGCGCATGTCTTCCTGACCGATCGTGCCGAATATACGCACGGCGTACTCGCGTTCGACTTCGAATCTGGGATGCATCAGGCGGTTGGCGAGTTCTCCCGAAGTGGTAAAAATCAGCAACCCGCAAGTATTGAAATCAAGCCGCCCGATCGCGAGCCACTTGGCGTTGCGGATGGTTGGCAGTTTTTCGAACACACTGACTCGGCCCTTCGGGTCGTCACGGGAAACGATTTCACCTTCGGGCTTGTGATACAGAATCACGCGGGGAAGACGCGACGTCACCTTGAACTGGATACGGCGGCGGCCCACCTGAATCAGGTCCTCGGTGGTAACGCGCTGACCGACCGTTGCCACCTCGTCGTTGACCTTCACCTTGCCGCTCTTGATCAACTCCTCCATGGCCCGGCGCGAACCAAGCCCCGACTGAGCCAATACCTTTTGCAGTTTCTGTGACTTGGGGGCTTGGGCCTGCTTGCGGGCAGGCACGGCGCCGGCGCCGCCGTTTCGGCATCGTTGCGTTTGGCTGGCGGGCGCATTGGCTTGCGTTTCGCGCGGGCGATTTTTGGCGTGGATTTGGGCGTGCCACGGCGCGGCCGCCTGGCTGATTCAGTTTTGTTTGCCATCGTCGCTATCTGCGATTGAGCCTATGAGCAAATGCAGCTGTTCACTAATACGCAGCGGGCTGCGCGTTACTGCACCGGACGCCGTTCGATCACGGACTGCGCAAGCGTGCCGCTGTCGACGTGTTCGATTTCCCCGCCAACAGGAAGGCCGCGCGCGATACGGCTCACTTTCAATCCGCGCGCCGTCAGCATCTCGGCGATATAGTGCGCGGTCGCTTCTCCCTCGACGGTAAAGTTGGTGGCGATGATCGCCTCTTTCACCAATCCGTCTGTCGCGCGCTTCATCAGCCTGTCGAGATTGATCTCCTTCGGGCCGATTCCATCCAGCGGCGACAGCCTGCCCAGCAGTACAAAGTAAAGACCGCGGTACGCCTGCGCCTGCTCCATCATCGCCACATCACCCGGCATTTCGACCACGCACAACAGGCTGGTGTCCCGCCGCGCCGAACTGCATAGCTCGCACAGCGGTTCCTCGGAAAAGTTGTTGCACTTCTCGCAGTGCCTGATTCGCGCCACCGCCTGTTCCAGGGACCTGGAAATGCGCTGCGCGCCTTCCCGGTCATGTTGCAGGAGATGATACGCCATACGTTGCGCCGACTTCGGCCCCACCCCAGGCAAACGGCGCAGCGCATCGACCAACGCTTCAAGACTAGAGGGTGTTTTCATGGCCCGTAGGTAATGTTCCTGGTACCGGCGGGCAAAACGCTCTGCCGGAAGCCGTGATCAGAAAGGCAGTTTCATTCCGGGCGGCAGCGGCAACCCGGCGCCGAGTCCGGACATCTTTTCCTGGGTAGAGGACTCGACCTTGCGCACTGCGTCGTTGACGGCAGCTGCAACGAGATCTTCCAGCATTTCCTTGTCGTCGCCCATCAGGCTCGGATCGATGGTAATCCGTTTGACGTCATGCCGCCCGGTCATGACAACCTTGACCATGCCGGCTCCGGATTGCCCTTCGATCTCCATGGCGGCAATTTCTTCCTGCGCCTTCTTCAGGTTCTCCTGCATCGCCTGGGCCTGCTTCATCAAGCCCGCGAGTTGTCCTTTCATCATGATTTCTCTCCCGCTTCAAAATTCGGAAATTGAATTAACCTGCCTCGACACCGGTTCACGCCGGCAAGCCCTGCCGGGCGTCTGCGCTCAGACCGGCTTGATCGAGTCGTCAATGATCTTTGCGTCCAGATTCTCCACCAGATCCTTCACAAACGGATCGGTATCAATCGCTTCGATCGCCTGGTCGAGCTTTTGTTTGTCCTCACGGTCTTGCTGCGCGGCCGGCGTGTCTTCTCCCCCGCCGATTTCTATCTTCAGGCGTAACCGGCTCCCAAACCGCTCGCGCAATACGGACTGCAACTTTTCGTTGTAGGCCGGTTGCGACAAATGCCGGTGCGCTTCCGGCACCGACAACTCCACGACAGCGCCCTCGATACTGCGCAGTTCGCAATGGTCCGCCAGCATGCGCGCCATGCCGCCCAGTTTGAGTTCGTTGACAAGATTGCGCCAGTCATCGATCTCGATCTTCGCCGCCTGCGGCTGCGCGGCTCTGCCGCCCGCCGCCGCCTTTGCCGCTTCCGGCCTGGTTTTTACCGCCACTTTCGCCGCCGCCGGCTTTTTGACCGCAGCATTGCTCACCGGTTTCGAGGGCCTGCCGCCCTGCCCGTCTTCTTCCCCGCCGGGGTAAAACGTCAGCATGCGCAACAGGCTCATGGTGAAGCCGGCATACTCATCGGGCGCGAGCCCCAGGTCGCGACGTCCATGCAGTGCGATCTGATACAGCAACTGCAGGGTTTCGGGATCAATCTGCTCGGCCAGTCCGGCGAGTACCTCGTGATCGGGGTCGTCCTCGGGCAGCGAGCCCGGGATGCTTTTCGCCAAAGCGAGCCTGTGCAGCAACGTGGCCAGTTCCTCGAGCGCCGCATCGAACGACAGGTTGCGCTCGGCCATGCGCTGCGCCTGCGCCATCACCGCCGCGCCGTCGCGCTGAATCAATGCCCTGACGATCTCGATCAGGTAGCTGCGATCCACCGCGCCCAGCATATCGCGCACCGCCGACTCTTCCACCTTGCCGGCGCCATGCGCAATCGCCTGGTCGAGCAAAGACAGCGCGTCGCGCATGCTGCCCTGCGCCGCGCGTGCAAGCAATGCCAGTGCGGTGTCCTGCGCGTCGACGGACTCCTTGTCGATCACGGCGCGCAACTGCGCACGAATCTGCGCTGGCGGAATCTGCTTGAGATTGAACTGCAGGCAACGCGACAACACCGTGACCGGCACTTTCTGCGGATCGGTCGTGGCGAGTACGAACTTGACATGCGCTGGCGGCTCTTCAAGGGTCTTCAGCATCGCGTTGAATGCGTTGCGAGACAGCATGTGGACTTCGTCGATGATGTAGACCTTGAAGCGTCCGGACGTCGGGGCATACAGTGCGTTGTCCAGCAACTCGCGCATGTTGTCCACTTGCGTATTCGACGCCGCATCGAGTTCGAGAACGTCGACAAATCGCCCCGCATCGATTGCCTTGCAGGATTCGCACTCACCGCATGGCTCGGCGCTGGTGCCCTGCTCGCAATTGAGTGACTTGGCGACAATGCGTGCGAGCGTTGTCTTGCCAACACCGCGGGTGCCTGTGAACAGCCAGGCATGATGCAGCCGGTTTTGCTCCAGCGCATTGGTCAGGGCGCGCACAACGTGTTCCTGCCCGACCAGTTCGGCAAACTTCCTCGGGCGCCACTTCCGGGCCAGCGCCAGCGTCATCGCCAGCCCTCGCATCGCGCAATAGACAGCCGGTTACATCGTCCCGGCGTCCTGAATGGGTGGCGAGCCGAACCCCCGGCACTTGCAGAGAATAGCTGTGGCTGCTTCCTTCCGGACCTGACCAGATTCACTACCTTGCAATGCGGGGCGGCCCGCCATGGAAACTTTTCTTCGCCACAACGAATCACGCCAACGCGCCCCTTGACTCGAAGAGCAGTGACATCACCGTCGGCAACCGGAGGATACAGCACCATTCGGGCATCGGCGCGCTCAGGCGGAAACCACCGGGATCTTGCCGATCTTGCCTCGCCATTCGGCCGGCCCGGTTTCGTGCACCGAGACCCCGCTGGCATCGACCGCTACCGTGACCGGCATGTCCCTGACGTCGAATTCGTAGATGGCTTCCATCCCCAGGTCTTCGAACGCGACGACCCGGGACGATTTGATGGCTTTCGAAACGAGGTATGCCGCGCCACCCACGGCCATCAGGTATACCGCCTTGTGCTTGCGGATGGCCTCGACTGCCATCGGGCCCCGCTCCGCCTTGCCCACCATGCCGAGCAAACCGGTCCGGGCGAGCATCATCTCCGTAAACTTGTCCATCCGGGTCGCTGTGGTGGGTCCGGCCGGCCCGACCACCTCGTCACGCACCGGGTCCACCGGGCCGACGTAATAGATGAAACGTCCATTGAAATCCACGCCATCGGGCAACGGCTGGCCGCTATCGAGCAGGTCGCGAATCCGCTTGTGGGCAGCATCGCGTCCCGTGAGCAACTTGCCGTTGAGCAACAGGGTTTCGCCGGGTTTCCAGCCCGCGACGTCTTCGCGCGTGACCGATGCGAGATCGACACGGCGCGCCTGCGCCGACGGTGCCCATTGCACCTTTGGATAATCGTCCAGATTTGGTGCTTCCAGATGCGCCGGGCCGCTGCCATCGAGCACGAAGTGCGCATGGCGAGTCGCCGCACAGTTGGGAATCACGGCAACGGGCAACGACGCGGCGTGCGTCGGGTAATCCTTGATCTTGACATCGAGCACGGTCGTCAATCCGCCCAGCCCCTGGGCGCCAATGCCCAGCGCGTTGACCTTGTCGTGGATTTCGATGCGCAACTCTTCCAGACGGTTGGACGGTCCGCGCCGTTTGAGTTCGTGCATGTCGATCGGCTCCATCAGCGCGTCCTTGGCGAGCACCATCGCCTTTTCGGCCGTGCCGCCGATGCCGATCCCGAGCATCCCGGGCGGACACCATCCTGCACCCATGGTCGGTACCGTCTTGACAATCCAGTCGACAATGCTGTCGGACGGATTCAGCATCACGAACTTCGACTTGTTCTCCGAACCGCCGCCCTTGGCGGCGATATCCACCTCGACCCGATCCCCCGGAACCAGCTCATAGTGGATCACGGCAGGCGTGTTGTCTTTGGTATTGGTGCGCTTGCCGGCAGGATCGGCCAGCAGCGAAGCGCGCAACTTGTTATCAGGATTCAGATAGGCACGGCGCACGCCCTCGTTGATCATGTCGGACACGCCCATGGTCGCGTCCTCCCAGCGCACGTTCATGCCGACCCTGACAAACGCCACCACGATCCCCGTGTCCTGGCACATCGGGCGGCGCCCTTCCGCACTCATCCGCGAGTTGGTCAGGATCTGCGCGATGGCATCGCGCGCGGCCGGGGACTCTTCGCGCTCGTAAGCCGCGGCAAGCGACTCGATATAGTCGCGCGGATGAAAGTACGAAATGTACTGCAAGGCGTCAGCGACGCTCTCGATGAGATCTTCCTGTCGGATGGCTGTCATGTGCACTTCAATGGTGAACAACGGGCGCGATGCGCCCGCGAAGGGGTCAATTATAAGTCATCACCCGCTGGCAACGGCGCGCGCGGGTGCCGGTTGCCGCAAGCAAATGCACGGTACCGAACAAAGCGCCCCGCATGGCACAGAAACAACCGCCTTGTGTCGTTATAATCACGGCACATCCAGAAAATAAACAGCGAGTGGTGTCCTCCGGGTCGCTCCCGGCCGCCCTGATTCGGTCACATCGTTTCCTTGGGTGCTTTCGTCGTTTGACCTGCAAATGCATTGTGAACCAATGCGTTATCGGGCGGCGAGCGTTGCCGGGTGGAGTTTCCGGGGGATCGCGCCACCAGATCACAACAATTCGTTTCCGTGGGAGGATCGAATGAGCACGAGCAACATAGAATCAGTTTTGCACGAGAACCGCGTGTTCGAACCGGCACCGGAGTTTGTCGCACAGGCAAACATCTCCGGCATGGCCGCCTACCAGGCCTTGTGCAACGAAGCAGAAGAAGACTACGAGGGTTTCTGGGCGCGCCAGGCCCGCGACAATCTGCTCTGGCAAAAACCGTTCACTAATGTCCTCGACGAGAGCAATGCGCCGTTTTTCAAGTGGTTTGACGACGGCGAGCTGAATGTTTCGTACAACTGCCTCGATCGCCACCTCAACACGCAGCCCAACAAGATCGCCATCATTTTCGAGGCGGACGACGGCACCGTCACGAAGATCACGTACAAGCAGCTCTACCACAAGGTTTGCCAGTTCGCCAACGGCCTGAAGAGCCTTGGCATCAAACCCGGCGACCGGGTCGTCATCTACATGCCGATGTCGATCGAAGCCGTCGCCGCGATGCAGGCCTGTGCGCGCATCGGTGCGACCCACTCCGTCGTGTTTGGCGGATTCTCCGCAAAAAGCCTGCAGGACCGCATCGGCGACGCCGGTGCCGTCGCGGTGCTCACCGCGGACGGCCAGATGCGCGGCGGCAAGGAAATCCCGCTCAAACCAACGGTCGACGAAGCGATCGCCATGGGCGGTTGCGGCAGCCTGAAACATATCGTCGTGTACAAGCGCACCGGATCGAATATCAACATGCAGGACGGGCGCGACGTCTGGCTGAACGACCTGGTCCAGAACCAGCCGGACGTGTGCGAACCGGTCTGGGTCAAGTCGGAACATCCGCTGTTCATCCTCTACACCTCCGGTTCAACCGGCAAACCGAAGGGCGTCCAGCACAGCTCGGCGGGCTATCTGCTGCACGCCATGATCACCATGAAGTGGACCTTCGATTACAAGGGCTCGGATGTGTTCTGGTGCACGGCCGACGTCGGCTGGGTGACCGGTCACACCTACATCGCCTACGGACCGCTGGCGGTCGGCGCGACCCAGGTCGTGTTCGAAGGCGTACCCACTTATCCCGACGCCAACCGCTTCTGGAAAATGATCAAGGATCACGGCGTCACTGTGTTCTACACGGCACCGACGGCCATCCGTTCGTTGATCAAGCTCGGTGCGGACCTTCCGAAAAAACACGATCTGTCGTCCCTGCGGCTGCTGGGCACCGTCGGCGAGCCCATCAATCCGGAAGCATGGATCTGGTACCACAACGAAGTCGGCGGGGGGAAATGCCCGATCGTCGATACCTGGTGGCAGACCGAAACCGGCGGGCATCTGCTCACGCCCCTGCCCGGCGCAACGCCACTCAAACCCGGCTCATGCACGTTTCCATTGCCCGGAATTATTGCCGACATCGTCGATGAAACGGGCGAGTCGCTGCCACTGGGCAGCGGCGGCATCCTCGTCATCAAGAAACCCTGGCCGTCCATGATCCGCACGATCTGGGGCGATCCGGATCGATTCAAGAAAAGCTACTACCCGGATGACTTCAAGGGCCGGCATTACTACCTGGCCGGCGACGGGGCGAGCCGTGACGAGGACGGTTACTACTGGATCATGGGCCGCATCGACGACGTGCTCAACGTATCGGGTCACCGCCTGGGCACCATGGAAATCGAATCCGCGCTGGTCGCCCACGACCTCGTCGCCGAAGCCGCCGTGGTCGGCAAGCCCCACGACGTCAAGGGCGAAGCGGTGATCGCCTTCGTGGTGCTGAAAGGCGCACGTCCCAACGCGGAAGACGCCAAGAAAATCGCCAAGACGCTGCGCGACTGGGTCGGCAAGGACATCGGCCCGATCGCGAAACCCGACGAAATCCGCTTCGGCGACAACCTGCCAAAAACCCGCTCCGGCAAAATCATGCGCCGCCTGCTGCGCACGCTTGCCAAGGGCGAGGAGATCACGCAGGACGTGTCTACCTTGGAGAACCCGCAGATTCTCGATCAGTTGAAGGAGAGTATCTAAAAGTACCCAGGAGCGGGGTGGTCGGGCCGTTTTGACAGCACAAGGCCCCTCCGCTATGCTCCGGCGCCTTGCGCGATCGAAGACAAGGCGTAGCGAAGGTAGTACAGAGTACGTTGTAGATAGTTTACGGAGAGATGACCGAGCGGCTGAAGGTGCACGCCTGGACAACACGGGCCGCTTCAGCGGCACTTGTTGCGGCGTAGACTAACCTTCAGGTTATGTCGGAGCCACAACACGCTTTAGCTTGTTGCGGTGTAGGCTAACTTGCCTTGGCAACTTAAGCGCTCGCGCGGCCGGAGCCAAAGCGTAGCGTTGGCAATCAGAATAGTTGTGAAAGTTCGGAGAGATGACCGAGTGGCTGAAGGTGCACGCCTGGAAAGCGTGTGTACGGTGTAAATCGTACCGAGGGTTCGAATCCCTCTCTCTCCGCCAACTAAAAAGGCCCCAGCTGGGGCCTTTTTAGTTGGCGAAGCGCGGAGGGTTGAGAAGCCTCGTGGGTTCGACAAGCGAGCATGTCTCGCGCAGGACGCCCGAAGGGCGGTCCCGGGCAACGCCCGGGATGGCTGGATCGCCCTAAGGCGAGACAGTCACAATCCCTCTCTCGGAACTTTGCCTCCTGCGCAAACGGATGTTTCCCTAACGCTTAGGGTGAGAACCCTCGTGGGTTCGACCAAACCGCACTGCGTTTTGGGACGCCAGAACAAAGTGATGGCGGTCCCGGCCGTAGAGAGGGATGACTGGTGACTGCAAGGCGTTCCCGACACACCAGCTGGTTCGGCTTGCAAGTCACCGACAGAGCGGCTGCCTCAGCTGATTGAGCGAAGTTGTTATGATCGACGCATGCAACGACCCAGCGAGAGGACGACTGACGTGATGAGACCTTCAGCTTTCCCCGGAACTCTTGCCGCCACAGCAATCAGCTACCGCGCTCGTGAACGAGCGAGCTGTGCGTCAAGCTACAAACGATCCCGACGTCGCCGAACCGTCGGCACGCCTGGACCCCGCCAGGAGTGTTCTTGTGTCCACCCGGCCCGATGGGCGGTTCGAGCCAAACGGAATATCCGAATTCCGGGAGAATGACCGTGAACGAAGTGAAGAAAGCATTTTCCGCTCATGCGCACAAGGTTGACGCCACCGAAAATTGCCATGGGGACGATTGCCTGAGCGTGGCCAAAGCGGGAGGCTATGGCTACTACGTCAGACCGGAAATACTCCATTGGGAAGACCGCGCGACCGAGTGGTCCGGCCTATCCGACCAGATCGAAATCCAGCTTGTCGTTTTTGACGTCGGATCCGGAACGGAGTTGGCTAATGTTTCCTATCACGGCAAGAGCAAGTGGCTGACTTTTGGAGGCGATCACCCGCAAGACTTGCTTCCGGAACCGACAACGCAATACGTGAACTCCCTGTACAAGTAACGGCAACGGATCAGCGGGCGGGACCCTGGGCCGTCAGATCGATCTCTTCGGCATCTGCAAGCGGAGGATCCGGATGGTCTGGCCGCAATACCGAATGGCAGCGGACACGCAATTCGCGGATGACAGAACGGCGGTGTCCAGCCGCTAATGACCCATCGGTAATTGCGGAAGTGTACCCATACCGCCTCGCTTCACTGAGGAACAGTCTTGCGGGCGACTGGCGGCACGAAAAAGGAGGTCTTGTACTATGGCATTGACTTTCGGTGACAGCACACGGACATTTCGTCACTTGCGACAATGCAAGACCTGACCCCATTCTGTTCGGAATGTGCAGGCCAAACACAACCTCGCCGAAACGGGGTTGTGTTGGCCCAGTGGCTTTTTCTACTTCCTGCTCTCTCTACCACCATGGACGCGGATCGAGGTTATCGTCTTCCGTAATCTTCTTGCCTTTAATCGCTGGTTCACTGTCAGTCGCTTCTTCAAACTCTTCCTCGTCTTTTCCGGGTCGCAAACAAATAGAATCCGTCCCCTGGAACGCAGTGCCGTACAACAGATTCCCGGTCAGCGTCGCCTCTGTGTCGCTATCCGGCATCCAGTTCGTTGCGTTGTCCTCGAACTGGCAAATCAAATCCCAGTAGCCGTCAATGTTTGTGTCCTCCAGGTGACACTGCAAATCACCCTTCTCATTTTCCCGGACTTCAAGTCCCGCAAAAGACAGAGTTGTCTGGTCAATCGTGTGAACGTCAAACTCGGCGCTGCCCAAAACGGCTACGGGAATGACGCCATGACCGTTGATGTTTAAGCAGTTGGGATCGCTGCCTGGTTTGACGTCTATAGTTACTGATGCGGATACGGGTGGTGCCGGCGTGATGTTGTAGTGAATATTGTCGATCTCATAATCATCGCCTGAAGGCTGCGACTGGTCCGGCTGCACGATTATTCTTGCGATGTCTGCGGTCGGTCGCTGAAGCCTATCCAGGCAGCGTCGGCCCCTAATTCCGGATACCCTTCTTCGAGCAACTGTCCGTTGACGTCAGATGCGCGTAGTACATTTCCGTTGAAATCCGGATCTCCCCGACCTAGGAGAAATTCGGCAACCGGCTCAGCGAACTGAATGAGAATGGCGGAGTCAGGCTCCGCGCCCGGGAATAGAGTATTGTTGAATACGGGTCCATCCGGCGAACCTCGACCGCCTATAGAGATGTCGTATATTGAAGGACCAGTCCCGGTCAGACTGGTAAAGGTGAGGTCTCCGAATGTAACCGGATTTGGGAGCGGTGTTGTAACTCGCCCCTCCGTGTCGAAGTCTTCAAAATTGATTATTTTGAAACCTGGGCTTAGATCGTTCGGGGTGCTTATCGGTTCAGCTGCGGCGGTGAAGCTAATCCCAAACGCGAAAGCCGCGCAAACCGCGACTCTGAACGAGGTTCGACGTAACATGATCCTCCCCTTACCGACCAGAGTTATTGTTTCGGTAGGTCGGTAGGAAGAAGTTTACGCCGCTAGTGGTTCAGTTCAACCCTCTTTGCCTGGATTGAGTCGATTTGTCGCAAACGCGGGCGATGCCAACTGCATACGTTAAACCGAATCAGTGAGAACCACCGTTATAGAGAGTGGCGATCAAGGGAGGAACAATGCTAAGTGCGGAGTTGATTCTTTTCGGAGGTGGCTTCGTCTTCTGGGTAGCCTGCGCTGTCGCGTGCTCGATCATCGCCGGTTATAAGCAGCGCAGCGCATGGTGGTTGCTCGGTGGCTTCCTGCTAGGCCCACTAGGCATCCTGATCATCGCACTCTTGCCGCCACTCGAAACGCTAACCGGGTTAAAGCCGTGTCCTCAGTGTGCTGAGCCAATCAAGGTCGAGGCAGTGAAGTGCCGCTACTGTGGCGCAAATGTCTCGTCTGGAATCGGTGAGGCCGTTTTCACCGACGAAATGGCGGAGCGGCTTGCCAATCTGAAGAACCGCACATAGCGCGGAGGCACACCGAGCGATGGGAGGAGCGATGAAAAGAACAATTCTTATTCTGATGCTGATGATCTCGGGTAGCACATTTGCCGGTGACGCAGACGACGTAGACCTTTACGCAAACAAAACTTATCAACAAGGGTTTGACGCAGGTATAGCGTGGGCGATGGGTACGTGGGCCTACAAAGCACATGGTATGGCCGATACCCCGTACCCAGTGGAGGTGCCCTCTTGGTCCCACAAAAAGCAAGATGACGACTGGGGCAACACCCGTCAGGGGTACAGCAATACTGCTTGCGTAAATGCCATATGGACGGGGCTGAACTCAGGCGGCGGTGGGGTGAATATGCTGTATCTCCGAATGCGCGATAATGCACCGCTTATTAGCTTACAGAAAGCCACCTGGACCTTCAGATACCCAAACGACAGGAGCATACCGCGAAGTTCATACATGAGAGCATTTTCCCTAAAGTTGACCCGACGGTCTAGGTTGCTCTGCCAAACACACTGACCCAACGCAAGCGACTACACCATGGAGCAAATCATCGGTCACCTCGAGCCCACGAGGCAAGGTGCGACATCTCAGGCCGGCGAACAAGTACGCAAACACGGGGTCAGGTCTCGCAATATAGCGACAAGAACGGGGTCAGGTCTTGCAATATAGCAACCCTCCCAATACGTTTTGCGAAACGATCTCTGCCCGCGTGCTTTCCGGCTGGCGGTTTTGGAAGCTGCTTTATTTCAAGACCCCACCCTGTTTCCACGGATCGCAAAACGCTGCTGGACGCCAAACCCGAAACCGACCAACCGCGATGCGTTCCTCAGTGATTCCACCAGGGCGTATCCGAGAAAGATCGCAGGTCGATTTCGAAGGTCCAGGCCGAGCGGTGCTGTTGCGCGAGATGAACGTAGGTCTCCGCAACCTTCTCCGGAAGCACGAGGCCGTCGTGTTCCATGCCGCGTGTTTCTCTCAACGCCTGGAATTTCTCGGCACCCAGCATCTTCCCGAGCGTATCGGGCGCATCCACCGAACCATCGATGATGATGTGCGCCACGTGGATGCCCTTTGGAGAGAACTCCGCGTTCAATGATTGGCACAGCATGCGCCGCCCGGCCATCGCTGATGCGTGGGCGTGTTGACCGGCGTTGCCACGCATCGCCGCCGTCGCCGACGTCACCAGTATCGTTCCCTTGCCGCGCTGCTCCATCAGCGGGCATACCACCGATGCGACTCTGAACAGGCCGAAGGTCGCCAGTCGCCAGCACCGTTCGAATGCCTTGTAGCTCGTGTCCGCGAGCGCCCTGTCGCCGATCTGTGCACCGAGGTTGTAGATGACCACTTCGATCGGACCGATCTCGGATTCGATGGCGGCTACACGTTCTTCGATCGTGTCCGCATCGACCGCATTGAGAAGATAACCGGAAGCCGAACCGCCTTCGTTCTCGATTTCATCAACCAGTTTCTTCAGCCCCACTTCGTCCGAGCGCCGGCACAAACAGACGTGGTAACCCTCTCGGGCGAAGCGCCGCCCGACGTTGCCACCAATCCCCGCCCCTGCACCAATCACCAAACAAACAGATTTCACGACTGTCTCGCTCCCCTCGATTCGTCTACGCCATTATCGTGGGTGTCGAGCTTTCTGTCTGCCGGATGGCCGGCGCCATCCGGGGCGCCGGATACGTTTCTCTATAGCTGGGATGCATTCGCAGGCAGTCTCGAACTGGGCCTGCTGGCGGCGGGTGCCAGCGGGACCCTGGAGTATGACATCGTCACGTTCGGGAGCGGGATATTCGCCAGTTGCGGTTCCGGCTGCGGGGCTACACAAGCGAGCATTGGCGATCCCCTCAACGTCAGTTCGATTGGCGGTCCCGATACGATCAGCAGCGCACCGCCGGTCGCCCCGGTGCGCGAACCGGAAATCTACGCGATGATGCTCAGCGGCATCGGCATCATGGGTTGGGCGGCACGAAGAAAGCAGCGCAAGCACGCTGCCGATTGAAATTCCGCAAGACCCCCGCTTCGGCGGGGTTCTTGTTTGATCCGGAAACGCCGCGCGATCAATGCCAGGGACGGTGCCTGAATCAGATTGGCCGCCCTGTTTGAGAGTCGGTCGAGGGCAGCACGTGTTGGAGTCGGCGCACCGTGTCTGGAATGCCTCGCAGACGCGCCACACAGGCACGTCCCGGACAACCCCTCGCGATGAGCGTAACCGCTCTTGAGCGACCACGGCGACCGTTGCCGCCTGTCTGCCCTGCGAATACAGACCGTTAGCCGGGCGTCACGATCAGGATCATTTCATGCTTCGACATCCCTGACTGACGGCAGTTGAAGATGCCATCGTTCAGACCACACCCCAGCCGTCGGGAACGGCATCGGGCAGCGCTGGCAACCATCCGACGGGGCAACCCTATCTGTATGTTTTTATGCTGGTTTCATACCAACAGGTCAATACCGATTGGACGATCGAGGATGCCGCTCCGGCAGACTTTCTCCCTGCAAGCCGCCGCTTGGCCGCGTTGCAGGAGAAAGCCTCCGGGCCTGTCGGGCAAACGCATAACGCCACTGCGCCCGGGTCTCTCCGTCGCGCAACCCCATCGCCGGCAACTTCGGGATTGATCCGCATTCCTTGCTGACGACGACATCCATGCCGCGCTTTCTGTTAGCCGTACTGATTCTCGCGTCTTGCAACGGCGCGATTGGCAAGGATCGGACCTTGCCATTGCGAGCTACTCACGCGGCGACTACAAGCCCGCCGTCATTGCGTTTGAAAAACTCGCGCATCAGGGCAACGCCGACGCGCAGTTCTATCTGGGGTTGATGTATCGCAACGGCGAAGGCGTCATGCGCAATGACAAGCGAGGACTCTATTGGTATTCGAAGGCGGCACAACAGGGCAATGCCGACGCGCAGTTCAACCTGGAATGATCTACGATAACGGCGACGGTGTGCCGAGAGATCCTCAGCACGCACTGTACTGGTACAACCAGGCCGCTGAGCGAGGCAACGCGAATGCGCAGTTCTTCCTGTGGTACTTGAAAGCAGCCGAATACAGGGACCGACGCATCAGCTACCTGCTCACGATCGCAACGGCGAAGGCGTGCCGAAAGACAACAAGCAGGCGATGTACTGGTACACAAAGGCCGCCAGCCAGGGAAATGCGAACGCACAGTTTCACCTCGGCCTGATCTACGACGTCGGTGACGGCGTCGCGAAAGACGAGGCACAGGCGCTGCTACTGGTACACCCGCGCAGACCGGCAAGGCTACGCCGAAGCACAGTTTTACCTCGGCTCATGCATACGCGGGCGACGGCGTGCCGAGGGACCCGATGAAAGCGATCTGCTGGTACTTCGAAGCCGCCGAACAGGGTGATGCCAATGCGCAGGTCACTCTGGGCATCATGTACGACATCGTCGAGAGCGTACGAGCGGGATGGCAAGCGGGCGCTGTTGCGGTCCCAGCTGCGCGGAAACTACGAAAGCCCAGGCATCGGCGATGCCGACCAACGTCAGTTCGATTGGCCGGCCGAGACACGATCGAGGCGGACGGTCACCGCGGCGGAAGCCCCGGGGCGCGAAGCACAGGAACGATCTGACAGATTCACAACGAGAAGTGGGCTGACTCCTTAGAGCCGCGCACCGGCATCATGGTAGCCGTTGGGCGGCAACGCCGCGTTACGCTGGCGTCTTGGTGCACGTTGCGGTCTGCACAGGCTTCCAGATCGCGCCGTAGGTCGGAAGGGACCCTTTCGTTTGATCGCGAAAGCCAAGCTCGATCTGCCGGAGCCACTACCGGAAATCATGGTGCCTGCCAATGCGCAACCGCGTCTGCCGATGACGAACATACGCACCGGGCAGCGCAACTCACGCTTATTGCCCGGGACAAGGAAACGCTTCGACCAATGCGCTAATCACCAGTACGCTTCCCGACTCAAAAGACATCTCCGGGTTCTTACGGAGAAACCTGTATACGGCCACCGAAACCTGGTTCACCGTCGCGCCCCCTGGACTGCAGAACAACCGGTCATCCGTCGATGACTGACGCGCCCCAACATGGGCATCGTGGACACCCGCAACATAGACCTGAAAGCGTCTGTCGTAGATGTGGCTCAGGTAGTCTCCCGTGCCTGCCCTCACCCGCTCATACTCTTTGGCCCACTCAAACAGTGTCTGGCCATCGACCAGATCGGCCTGAGCCGGCAGTGCCGTCATCATGGCGGTGATACCGATGACACATGCAGCCACTCGCTTTTTCATATTCGCCCTCATCTTGCCGGGACCTCCCCGGTGAATTAACACATCACATCTCAAGCGCATTCGGCTGCCCGACGCCACAGGTGAGCGCTGTCACGCGCGGTCTGGACGCTCACCAACCCGCAGCCCTCTCTCTGCTGCCGAGTCTGCTCCACGTCTACTGAACGTTATCGCGAAGGTGCGGGTCTTGATCCTGATCAAGGCCCCTGCGCACGCGGTGAAATCAGCCGATCATCCTTATCACGTAGCGGTGACACGTCACGGATTCGCAGATTCGTCGCTGGCTGGCACTGTCTCACCAAAAGGCGCGATGCCGGCAGGCACTCGCCTGGCAGAGTACGCTTCTGCGGCACCGCCATTGCCCACGGGTGTTTCGTCGAACCCGCAACGAATCAGCAACTGTGGAGCATTTTCCCTTCCGCCAATACAATCTAACCGGTCAAAAGGAAAATGCGTGTCACACGAACCACTCAAAACGAACGGCGAACGACTCTGGAAGCGGCTGATGGAAATGGCCCGCATCGGCGCGACGCCCGCCGGCGGCTGCAACCGGCAGGCGCTGACCGATGAAGACAGGCAAGGCCGTCAGCTTTTCGAGTCATGGTGTGCCACAGCAAGGCTGCACCATCGAACACGACCAGATGGGCAACATATTCGCCCGACGGGCAGGCACCCATCCCGACCTGCCCCCGGTGTTGATTGGCTCGCATCTCGATACGCAGCCCACCGGCGGTAAATTCGACGGTGTGTTTGGCGTCCTGGCCGGGCTGGAAGTCGTCGAATCACTGAACGAACAGAAGATCCGAACGGCGCATCCGGTCGACATTGTCGTGTGGACCAACGAAGAAGGCGCGCGCTTTTCCCCCGCCATGATCGGTTCGGGCGTCTTTGCAGGCGCGTTCGATCTCGAGTACGGCCTTTCCAGAATGTCGAAGGAAGGCGTGTCGCTCGGCGATGCGCTGCAGCGTATCGGTTACGCGGGATCGCGCTCCTGCAGCCACCAGCCGATCAAGGCCGCATTCGAAGCGCACATCGAGCAAGGCCCCATCCTGGAAGACAGCAATACGCAGATCGGCATCGTTACCGGTGTGCAGGGCATGCGATGGTACGACGTTGAGCTGAACGGCGAAGCCGTGCACGCCGGTCCGACGCCGATGGAGAGCCGCCGCGATCCGGTACGCGCAATGCACGCGATACTCGCTCAGGTATACGAACTTGCCGGGATTCACGGGCCATGGGCGCGCGTCACGTTTGGCGATGCGCGGTTCGAACCGGGATCGCGCAACACCGTGCCGGAGAAAGTCGTCGTGACACTCGATTTGCGCCACCCCGACGAAACCGCGCTTGATGCGATGGAAGCGCGACTGCTCGAAATCGTTGCCACCGCAACGAAGCAGGCCAACGTAACCGGCACTGTTCACCGCGAGTGGCGATCCACCGCGATACAGTTCGATGAACCATGTATTGAGACGATCGCGCAGTCCGCGGCGAGTCTTGGATTGTCAGCCATGCGTCTCGTCTCGGGAGCCGGACACGACTCCGTGTACGTTTCGCGCGTTGCGCCGACGGCAATGATCTTCGTGCCCTGCAAAGGCGGCATCTCGCACAACGAGAGCGAATCGGCGAAGAAAACCGATCTGGCGGCGGGCTGTGACGTGCTGCTGAATGCCGTGGTTCGCATGGCGGGCCAACCAACCTGATACGCGGTGACACGGGACTGTTCCGGCCGGACCACAGCAAAAGGCCACCCGGCAGTTCCATTGCCGGGTGGCCCGAAGAATGACTGGAATAATCCAGCCGGAGTAACGGTCAAGCCACGGTTATCAATTGCGCGTCACCGAATTGATGTCCGACCACTTGTAGAAGCTGGCAGCGGACCGGCCGACCGGTTTGAGCGTGGACGGAATGCTGTATTTCGGATGATTGCGGTCCGACCACTTGTAGAAACCGTCGATGCGGCCCGACTGCAACGCGTTACCCGCGGCCGACGGCAGGCCATGCGTCAATGCCGAAATATCCGACCAGCGGTAGAAATTGCCGGCAGAGTCCCTGGACGCATCGTAAGAGTCACGGACTGCTGCTGCGGCGGAGCCGATGCCCATTGCGCCAAACACAACGGCGGCGATTGTTGCTACAAGTGTGGTTTTGGCGAGTCTCATCACGGTATCTCCTGTAAAGAACGAACTTGAGAGAAGCTTCGGCAATCGTCGTGCATGATCGCCTCGCTCGTAGTGATAGATACGGTCGCTGCACATCGAAGGATGGTGCGATCCTGCGCAAGGAAACCGTGCGAAATTACCGTTTGCGGTGTCGATGATTGTTTATGACCAATGACAAGCGTCGTGCTGTCGCGGTTTGTCGCCTGTCCGGATTTCAGCTTGACGGAGCAAGTTAGACTATTGGCTGATCCTGTCACTCGATGGTCGACCCGGTGTTCGGCCACATGCCGTGTGCAACGATGGCACCGCTTACCATCGTGTCAGGAACTATGGCAACGCGATCTGACTCTCTAACATTGCTGTAACCCGCATTAATCTGACCCGGTGCAACCATCACGATGCACGGGCCTCGCCACCCGGACAACGAAACGGACATGACCTATCTGACTGCTTCCAAACCCACTTGTACCGGCAACGCCGGTTGTATCGAACTGCGTATCGAAGCGCATGCCAAAGACCTCGGCGGCTTCAGCGTGCGGCGGCTTTTGCCGTCGTCGGATCGGCGCATGGTGGGACCGTTCATATTCTTCGATCACATGGGCCCGGCCGAATTTCCTCCCGGCGAAGGCATCCAGGTCCGGCCGCATCCCCATATCGGCCTGGCGACCGTGACCTATCTGTTCGAAGGTGAAATCCTGCACCGTGACAGCCTCGGCTTTGTGCAACCGATACAGGCAGGCGCAGTCAACCTGATGACGGCTGGCCGCGGCATCGTTCACTCGGAGCGTGCCGGCAGCGACCTGCAGACGACATCCCGGTTGCACGGCATCCAGTCCTGGATGGCGCTGCCCAAAGAGCATGAAGAGACCGCGCCGGATTTCGCGCACTACCCCGCAACGGCGCTGCCCGAGCTGGAGAAAAACGGCGTCACGGTTCGCGTCATCATTGGTGAAGCCTTCGGGCAGCGCTCTCCGGTAAAAGCCTGCTCATCGATGCTGTACCTTGAATGCAGGATGCCAGCCGGCACCCGGCTGTCACTGCCGGATAACTACGACGAACGCGCGGTCTACGTGGTGTCCGGTACCGTGAGCGTCGAAGGTCAGCCGCTGGCTGCCGGCGTCATGGGCGTGGCACGCCCGGGCCATCCCGTGACACTGGATGCCGGCGCCGAGAGCAGGGTCATGGTCATTGGCGGCACCCCGGTTGGCGACCGGCATATCTGGTGGAACTTTGTTTCAAGCTCGAAGGCACGCATCGAGCAGGCAAAAGCGGATTGGCAGGCTAACCGTTTCGGGATGGTGCCCGGCGAAACCGAGTTCATTCCCCTGCCTTCGTCCTGATCCATGCGCCGGGTAGTGCAGAACTGCGACAATGACACGGCGCGGCTGTAACGGCGATAGCCGTATGCGGCGCGATAGCGCGCGCATGCGCATGCGCCCTTCCGCCGACGCTTCGCGATCGGCGTAACGAGCCCCTCGATCACAGATGCCGGAAACCCTGGGACCGATCGAACCCAAAACGCGCGCAAGCGTGCGCGAGGTGTTCTTCGCCTTCCTCAAGCTGGGGCTGACCTCGTTCGGCGGACCTGCGGCTCACATCGGGTTCTATCGGCTGGAGTTCGTCGAAAAGCGGCATTGGCTCAGCGAAAGCCAGTTCGCCCAGTTACTTGCGATTTGCCAGTCCCTGCCCGGTCCGGCTAGCAGTCAGTTCGGCTTTAGCGTGGGGCTGTTGCAGGCCGGCTGGAAAGGCGCGGTCGCCGCCTTTGTTGCCTTTACCCTGCCATCTGCATTGCTGCTGTTCGGGTTTGCTGCTTCGCTGCCATACCTGTCGGGGCATGCCGGCCAGGCGGCGATTCATGGCCTGAAACTGGTGGCACTGGTTTTCGTTGCACAGGCAGTGTCGGGCATGAGCAGACAGCTTTGCCCCGACCGGGCTCGCAAGACGCTGGCCGTCGCAGCCGCGGTGACCGTGTTGCTCACGGGCCACGCACAAGTGCAACTGCTGGTGATCGTGCTTGGTGCCATCGCCGGCTTGTGGTTGTGTCCGCCCTCCGCCCCCTCAGCGAACGATACGCTAAGCCCGGGTTACGGCAAGAAGACCGGCTCGGTATTGCTGTTCGTATTTGCGATCCTGCTGGCCGGGGTGCTTGCGCTGCCGCCCGGAGGTGAGAATATCGCAACGGTTTTTGGTGCATTCTTCCAGGCTGGCGCTCTGGTCTTTGGCGGCGGCCACGTGGTGCTGCCATTACTCGAGGAAACCGTCGTCGCTCCCGGCTGGATCGCACCCGAGGTGTTTCTGGCGGGATACGGTGCAGCCCAGGCCATCCCCGGACCGCTGTTTTCCGTCGCGGGTTATCTGGGGGCGCAGCTTCCCGGCGGCAATGGCGGCATATCCGGTTCCGCGCTCGCGCTGATCGCGATATTCCTGCCCGGGTTTCTTCTGGTCGCAGGCGTCCTGCCGCTCTGGCAATCCATCGCGGCGCGTCCGGCCGCGACACGCGCCATTGCCGGCGCCAATGCCGCCGTCGTCGGCCTGCTCGCGGCCGCGCTATACGATCCGGTCTTTACCGGCGCGGTAACGAATGCAACAGACCTTGCCATCGGCCTCATCGGATTTGTGCTGCTCGCGGTCTGGCGCCTGCCGGCGCTACTGATTGTCTTGTGGTGTGTGCTGGCCAGCACTGCGGCCGCACTGCTTGCCTGACAATACCAGCCGGACAGAAACCGGTGTGCGTTGATCGGCAAGGCTCGCGCTGCAGTACGCGCGCGAACCCTGCTGACCGTGCCGGTGTGCGAACGAACGCAAAGGCGCGGGAACAGCCGGACGGCTATTGCGATCAGCCCGGTCGAATCAGCACCGGAGAATCAGCCGAACCGGCCCGTGATGTAATCTTCCGTGAGCTGATGGCCCGGCCTGATGAACAGTTCGTTGGTCTCGCCAACTTCGATCAGATCACCGAGGTGAAAAAAGGCCGTGCGCTGTGAAACGCGTGCTGCCTGCTGCATCGAATGCGTGACGATGCAAATCGAATAATTCTGGCTCAGGTCAACCATCAGGTTCTCGATGGTCGCCGTGGCGATGGGATCGAGCGCCGAACACGGCTCGTCCATCAGGATAACTTCAGGCTGAACGGCGATGGCGCGCGCAATACACAGGCGCTGCTGCTGCCCCCCGGAAAGTCCCGTTCCCGGTTCTTCCAGGCGATCCTTGACCTCTTCCCACAGCCCGGCCTTCTGCAAACTGGTCACGACAATCTCTTCGAGTTCGAGCTGGTTTGCCGTCAGGCCATGGATGCGCGGTCCGAAGGCGACATTCTCGAAAATGCTTTTCGGAAACGGGTTGGGCTTCTGAAACACCATGCCCATGCGCGCCCGCAACGGCACGACGTCGATATCCGGACCATTCACGTCCACGCCGTCGACCAGAATCTCGCCTTCGACGCGACAGCCGGCGATCGTGTCGTTCATGCGATTCATGCAGCGCAGGAAAGTGGTTTTGCCGCAACCGGATGGCCCGATCAAGGCCAGTATTTCGTTGTGGCCGACGTCGATGCTGATGTTGTGCACGGCATGCGTCTCGCCATACCAGACGTTGACGTTGCTGCAGCGGATGCGAGGGTTGTCAACACGGACCTCTCCCACCGTCTCGCGATGCTCGCGCGGCACCGTCGTACGCCGGGCTTTACCGGCACTCCTGACCCTGGTATCGGCGGGCGGATTCTGCGTATCAACAGTATTCATCACAGTCCAGACATTGGTTTGGGTTAATGTTGGCGCCTACCAGCGACGCTCGAACCGTTTACGCAACAACACCGCAAACGCGTTCATTGCAATCAGAAAGCACAGCAGTACCAGAATCGCCGCCGACGTGCGTTCGACGAAGGCGCGTTCGGGGCTGTCGGCCCACAGAAAAATCTGCACCGGCAGCACGGCGGCCGGATCGAGGGCACCCTGAGGGATATCGACGATGAACGCGACCATCCCGATCATCAGCAACGGTGCACTTTCACCAAGCGCCTGTGCCATACCGATAATGGTCCCGGTCAGCATCCCCGGCATCGCCAGCGGCAGCACGTGCATGGTCACGGTCTGCAACGGCGAAGCGCCAACGCCCAACGCTGCCTCGCGAATCGACGGCGGTACCGATTTGAGCGCGGCCCGGCTGGCAATGATGATCGTCGGCAAGGTCATCAAGGTCAGCACCAGACCGCCGACCAGCGGGACGGAGCGCGGCAAGCCGAAAAAATTGATGAACACCGCAAGACCGAGCAGACCGAACACGATCGAAGGAACAGCCGCCAGATTGTTGATATTGACTTCGATGATGTCGGTCCAGCGGTTCTGCGGAGCGAATTCCTCGAGATAAACGGCCGCAGCCACGCCAAGCGGAAACGACAGCACCAGCGTGACCAGCAGCGTGTAGAACGAGCCGACCACAGCACCCCAGATACCGGCACTCTCGGGCTCGCGCGAGTCGCCGTTGGTAAAGAAATCAATGTTGAACCGCTTCTCCAGCCGCCCATCCGCCTCCAACTGATCGATCCAGCCCAACTGACTGTCCGACAGGCGCCGCTGGTCTTCCGGACCGCCACGTTCGATGTGCCCCTTCATCAGCATGTCGACATCGTCGTCCGCCGGAACCCAGAGCGTGAGCGTCTTGCCGACCAGATCAGGGGCCGCCATGACCGTTTCACGCAAATCGTAGACCGCACCGCGCCCGACCAGAGCGCTGAGCTCTCTGACGTCACCCCTGGACTCGACCTCGGGAAACAGGCTGCGAATGCCGTCCCTGACGATGCCTCCGTAATCGGCACTGGAGAGGTCCTCGGCAGAGGGCACCACATCCTCGCTGAAAACTGCCGGATCAAGATAGAAATCGAGCTGGATCTTTGTCTGCGCGAACGCCGTGTAGGCGTTGCTAATGATCGTGATGAAAAGGATCGCGAGAAAAAGCAGCCCGCAGCTAATGGCGAAGATACCGTAGAGCTTGAATCGCTTCTCGGCGGCCCGGCGCCGGCGCATCCCCGCCCGAATGATGTCGATCGGTTTCCGTTCGCTCGCGGCTGATGAGTCGGGGGTATCCATTCGTTTCTTCTCTACTCGTACTGTTCCCGGTACTTGCGGACAATATACAAGGCGATGATGTTGAGGAACAGCGTGACGACGAACAGGACCAGCCCGAGCGCAAAGGCGGCGAGCGTCTTCGGAGAGTCGAATTCCTGGTCACCAACCAGCAGGGTCACGATCTGTACCGTGACCGTCGTTACCGCCTCCAGCGGGTTGGCGGTCAGGTTGGCGGCGAGGCCGGCAGCCATCACGACAATCATGGTCTCGCCAATGGCGCGCGATACCGCCAGCAGAATGCCGCCGACAATGCCGGGAAGCGCTGCGGGGAAAATCACCCGTTTGATGGTCTCCGAACGCGTCGCGCCGATACCGTACGACCCGTCACGCATTGCCTGGGGAACCGCGTTGATCACGTCATCGGACAAGGACGACACGAAGGGAATAATCATGATGCCCATCACGAGGCCGGCCGCGAGGGCGCTCTCCGAGGCGACGTCCAGCCCGATCAGGCCGCCGGTATCGCGGATGAAGGGCGCCACGGTAAGGGCTGCAAAAAAACCATAAACAACGGTGGGCACCCCCGCCAGAATCTCGAGCAATGGCTTGGCAACGGTACGAAAGCCCAAACTGGCGTATTCGGACAAGTAGACTGCCGACATCAATCCGATCGGAACCGCAACCAACATCGCAATGAAAGCGATGAGCATCGTGCCTGCAAACAGCGGAACCGCGCCAAAAGCCCCGGAGGAGCCCACCTGCTCGGCCCTTATCGCCGTCTGCGGACTCCATTCCAGGCCGAACAGAAACTCGGAAACCGGCACTGACTGAAAAAAACGGATCGATTCGAACAGCACCGACAGGACGATGCCCACTGTCGTCAATACCGCGAGCGTGGAACTGGCAAGGAGCAAGCCGGTAATCACGAACTCGACCGAGTTGCGAGCCCGAAGCCGGGGCCGGATCCTTTTCAGGGCGAACGCCCCGGCACCCAGCGCCAGCGCGAGAGAAAGGCCGGCCAAAGCGCCGTGACTCGTACTCTTGAGATTCGCGTAGTGTTCCGCAGCCGCGAGGATCGCCGGTTCCGGGTCGCCATATATGTTGCCGCCGGCGACGTTCCTGATCTCGTTGACGACGAGCGTGACCTGCTCGGGGCCCTTATCGGTAATGGACTGGGGCAGGCCCGCAACCACCAGTTGCGTAATGACGCCATTCTCGAACGAAAACCACGCGGCAACGACCAGCAGCGCCGGCAGCCCGCACCACAACGCAACGTACAGCCCGTTATAGGCGGGGAGCGAATGCAATTCCCGGACTTTGCCGCCCACCACCGACACGGCCCGGCGCTTGCCGAAATAGTACGCAGCCGAAGACAATGCAAGCAGGATGATGATCAACAGCGAAATAGGCATCGAAGCAAAACCGCCAATTACCGGGAAACCGGAAGGCTACAACAAAAATACGAAGGCGGCCCTAACGGAGGCCGCCTTCGCATTCAGGAAGATGACACCACCCGCCTATTTGAGCGGGGTCAGATTCTTTGCCGCTGCGGCGAATTTCTTGCGCTCTGCCACCGGCATCGGAATCAGGCCGCGTTCGGAGAGGTAGCCGTATTCACCCCAGGCTTTCTCGCTGGTGAATTCGGCGAGGAATTCCTTGATGCCCGGAATGGTGCCAACGTGGGCCGCCTTGACATAGAAGAACAGCGGCCGGGATACGGGGTAGGTGCCGTCTGCAATGGTGTCGAAGCTGGGCTTGACGCCGTCAATGGCCGAACCCTGTACCTTGTCGGAATTCTGATCAAGAAAGCTGAAACCGAACACGCCAAGGGCATTCGGATTACCGACGAGTTTCTGGACGATCAGATTGTCGTTCTCGCCCGCTTCGACGTAGCCGCCGTCCTCGCGCACGGTGTGGCAGATCTTCTTGTAGTTGTTCTTGTCGGTCTTTTCCATGGCCTTGATCCAGTCGAACTGCTGGCATCCGACTTCCATGACGAGTTCGGTAAAGGCATCGCGGGTACCCGAGGTCGGCGGCGGGCCCAGTACCTCGATCTTGGTGTTTGGCAAGCCTGAATTGACGTCGCGCCACGTTTTGTATGGGTTGGGAACGGTACGCTTGGCGCCTTTCGGATCCGGCACGTCCTTGGCCAAACCCAGGTACAGGTCCTTGATGGAGATATTCAGCGCCGCCGCCTTTGTCGAGTTTGCGATGGCAATGCCGTCGTAGCCGATCTTGATCTCAACGATTTCATTGACGCCGTTGCTCTTGCAGGTCTTGATTTCGCTCGATTTGATGGCACGGGAGGAGTTGGTGATATCCGGGTGCGTCACACCGACCCCGGCACAGAACAGCTTCAGCCCGCCCCCGGACCCGGTAGATTCGATCTTGGGGGTCTTGAAGTTCGTCGTCTTTCCGAAATTCTCGGCCACCACGGTTGCAAACGGATAGACCGTCGAAGACCCGACGACGCTGATGTAGTCGCGTGCGGACGCGGAACCGGCAAAGCCAACCACGGCCACCGCCGCCACACCGGCCATCCGCAATGAAAATTTCTTCAGTAAAAACATGCTTTTCTCCGGAGAATGAAACATTTGCGTTCGAAGGCCGCATTTATATAGGAGCTATGTTGCAGAAACATTACAGGCAATGTTACGCCCACCCTGTCACGCGGGCCCAGGCCAGCCCGGCATCGGGGCGCCCCGGCCAATCGAACCGCTCATCGCGATACGCCAGACCCGGTGCCGGCGCACAGAAGGCACGCCTCTCACCCGGGGCCGATTCAGGCCTGGCGCACGCGGCGCCGTCGCCGCTACTGGCCTTTGCGGATTGCCTCGATCAGACGCTGCTCGAGTTCGACCATCTCCTTGCTCAGGGTCCGTTTGAGCTCCAGACGGTCCTCTTTCGCCGATTCATCGGCACTGCTGTGCATCGCATTGACAATGATCGCGATAAACAGGTTCAGCATGGTGAAGGTTGTCACCAGAATGTAGAGCACGAAGAAGATCCAGGCACTCGGATGCTGCTCCATGACCGGGCGCACGATACCCATGGACCAGCTTTCCAGTGTCATGATCTGAAACAGCGTAAACATGGTCTCGCCAAGGGTGCCAAACCACTGTGGATAGGTCTCGCTGAAGAGGTGTGTGCCAATCACGGCGAACACGTAGAAAAACAACAGCATGATGGTGGTGACAGAGGCAATGCCGGGTATCGCCGAAAGCAGCCCCTCGATCACGCGCCGCATCGTCGGCACTACCGAGAGCAGGCGCAAGACGCGGAGCACACGCAGCGCGCGCAGTGCGGCAAAGGCTTCACTCGCCGGAATCAGCGCGACACCGACAACAAAGAAGTCAAACAGACTCCATGGCTGCGTGAAGAACCGGAAGCGATACACGTACAGGCGCAGGAGTATCTCGATCACGAACACCTTGAGAATCAGGGCGTCGATCGTCTTCAGGAAGACGCCAAACTCCCGCATCAGGTAATCGGACGTCTCCATCCCGAGGATGATTGCGTTGATCACGATCAACACGACGATGAAGTTCTGAAACTTCACCCCTTCGACGAGCTTTCGGATTTTTTCATTCATGGGTCTAGTCCAGCAATGCCTGCGCAACGGAAAAGTAAAGTGGAATTCCGACGATGATGTTGAATGGAAAGGTGATCGCCAGCGACATCGGCAAATAGATGGCTATTTTGGCCTGCGGCAACGCCAGCCGCATCGCAGCCGTCACCGCAATATACGATGCACTGGCGATCAACACCGTAAACAGCGTGCCGGTACCGGCGTCGAGGCCGATCAGCTTGCTCAGCATGAGTCCGAACGTCGCCCCGAGCAAGGGCATGTAGATTCCGAATGAACGCCAGCCGCACCGTGAACTCCTTCAGCTGGTGCAATTGCCGCGACACCAGCCAGCCCCATGTCCAGAAGAAAAAGCGCCAGAATGCCGTTGAACGGCTCGACCAGAAATCCGTGCATCTTCTCCATGCCGGATGTGCCGGTCGCCCAACCGATGAGGAACGAACCGGTCAGGAGCAGAATGGCCCCATTGGTAAATATTTCGCGGCTCAACCTCGGAGCGGCCTGTTTGCCTGCGCTGATCGTCACCGGCTCGGCACGGTGCGCAATGAACAATCCGGTCAAGATGGCCGGTGCTTCCATCAGCGCCAGCACTGCCACGATGTAACCGGCATAGAAAACCGCATTGCCTTCGAGAAAGCTGACTGCGGTCACGAACGTGACCATACTGATCGATCCGTAATGCGCTGCGACCGCGGCCGCCGTGGCGCTGTCGAGTTTGGTGGTCCACTTGAGAAGAAAATACCCGAGAAACGGCTGGGTGAATCCGGTGATGAGACCTGCAGCGATCGTCGCCATGATCTGCAGATTGAAATCCGCAGTTTGCGCAATCGCGACCCCGCCCTTGAATCCTATCGCCATCATCAGGTAAATCGACAAATAACGACTGATCTGATCCGGCACGTCGAGGTCCGATTTCAGAAACCCCGCCAGAATGCCGAGCGCGAAAAACAGTATCGGAGGCGACAACAGATTCTGGGTGAACAGGTTGAGTATTTCCACGGAACATAGCCTTGTTATCGATTTATCGGCAAAGCGGTTGTTCTCGCCAGTCTCTTGCCACTCCGATGTCCCCACGACCATCGCGGGAATCCGCCGGCAATTGGCCCCAAAACCCGCCGCGCAAGATCATACGACAAATTGGCGTTTGCTCCGCACAGCGCAGCGTTGTTGTCCGGCGCCGACCCTCTGCCCGCTTGCCCCGGTGACGAAAGAATGCGAGGACATTCAATATGCCATATGCATTAATCCATGATCCGCATGTCTTCATCCATTTCTGCGTTTGAAGTAGAATGCTTTGGGGGAAGACCGATGTGAATGCATTCTGTGTTCACAGCCCCATAGGAGGAGAACGAATATGACAATATCGTTTTTATCGGTAAATTGCCGTTTGATCAGCGCCACGTTGTTTCTCTGCCTCCTCGGCACCGCACATACCGTCACCGCTGACGGCCGGTCAGGCTCGGCAATGGAAGCAAAGGCAATGCTGCAACGCGCCGTAGAGGCAATTGATGCCAACCCGTCGGCGGCACTCAAGTCGTTCACGGCGGGTACGAATCGGGTTCAAGGACCGGGATCTGTATGTTTTCTGTTCCGGACCGGACGGGAAAATTTCCGCCCATGGGGCGAACCCTGATTTTGTCGGCGATAACCATTGCGGTTTCGTTGACCGGGCCGGCAAACGGGCCGGTCAGGAAATGTGTTCAAACGCGAACCGGACGATCAAAATGGTCGAATACATGTGGCCGCGCCCGGGCGAAACCGCGCCGTCACACAAAGCGACTTACTACACAATGGCCGGAGACCAGATTTGCGGCGTGGGCTTCTACCAATAGCCAACGACGTACAGAGCCGCTCCCGGCGTGCGAGCTGCCGGGAGCGCCCGCGTCGCCACGGCTCCACCCGCCAGGCCTGCATCAGGCCACATCCCGTCTTGACAACGTCTGAAGAATAAGCGGCGCTACTTGAGCGTTTTGGCGGGTCACCCACGAAGCCCTGTCACGTTGAATGTGGACACCGGTTTCAGAAACCCTTTCAGCTCCCGCTCGCCCGTATCCTCGCTTTCAACCAAGATCCTGGACCGACGTCAGTACCCGCCGCGAAACCAGGATCTGCCCGGGAGCGGCATCGCCGCACAGGCGCGCCGCCAGGTTGGTCACCGTGCCGATGGCGCCGTAATCGAGCCTGCCCTCGAAGCCGATCGCGCCAATGGTGGCATAACCCTGTGCGATCCCGGCACCGAAGTCGAGATCGAAACCGCGCTCGCGCCAGCGCTGTGACAGCTCCACCAGTTGCAAGCGCATGTCGAGCGCCATGCGCACTGCCCGCTGCGGTGCGTCCGGCACCGGCACCGGGTCGTTGAAGAACACCATCATGCCGTCGCCGGTAAACCGCTCCAGCGTGCCTTCGTGGGCCAGAATGATCTCGCCCATGCGCGCGTGGTAGTCGCGCAGCACACTCATCACTTCTTCCGGCTCGGCGGTCTCGGCAAACGCGGTAAATCCGCGCAAATCGATAAAGACCACGGTGATTTCCCGCCGGTGACTGTTGAGCGGATCTTCTGCCCCGCCATTCAGTATCAGTTCGGCAAGCTGCGGCGAGAAAAAACGTTTCAGCCGCCCAAGGTTCTCGAGTTGATCGACCTGCCGTCTGACCCGCTCTTCGAGCGTCCGGTTTGCCTCGTCCAGTTGGTCGTGCAGCGATTTGATGCGCAGCAGCGACTTGACCCGCGCCAGCAGTTCCGGTTGATTGATCGGTTTGGAAAGAAAATCGTCGGCACCGGCCTCGATACCTTTCACACGCTCCTCTTTGGGATCCAGCGCCGTCACCATCACTACCGGCAGCATGTGCGTTTCAGGGTTGGCACGGATGCGCCGGCAAACTTCGTATCCGGTCATTCCGGGCATGACGACGTCGAGCAGCACGAGATCGGGATGGTTCTTCCCGATGCTGTCGAGCGCCTCCTGCCCCGAGGCCGCCGTGTCGACGGCATAGCCTTTGACAGTCAACAAGTCCGCGAGCAACTTCACGTTGCGGGGCGTATCGTCGACAACAAGAATACGGGCTGTCATTGATTCTTCCGCGCGTGGCTAGGCGCGAAGGCCTTTGCGAATCGATTCGGTTTCGGCCGATGGTTGCGTATTCAACACGATAGACAGTATTTCCTGACAACGGCGGTAGATGTTGATTGCTTCCGCCGGCTCTCCCTGTTCGCGGTAGACGATCATCAATCTCCGGTAGAGCGCTTCGGCGAGATTGTCGAGTTCCAGTGCCCGCAGATACAGCGTTGCTGCTTGATCAAGCTGTTTGCGCGCTTCAAGCGCGCTGCCAAGCGCGATCACTGCGCGGACGAATTTGGCGCGCAACCGGTCTCGAGCCGCCACCGCCCAGGGTTCCTGCGATTCGCGATCCAGAAAATGCCCCGTATACAACTGCGTCAACTGCCCGGCCAATGCCGTCACGTCAGTCCCTTGCGATTCACCGTTTTCGCGTATCGCCTCTTCGATACGGACAACAAGCTCTTCCAGCTGCCAGGTGTCAATCTGGCACAAGGATCGATCGAGCGACAATCGCCCTTCCGAAATCGACAGAAGATCGGGAATGCCGAGCAGTTTGCGCAAGCGGTAAAGGGTGCTGTCGAATGACACTTTTGCACTATCGCCTTCCGCATCCGGCCAAAGCAGACCGGTCAGGCTGCCGATCTCGACCGACTCGCCACCGAGCGCGATGAGAACCCGCAGCAAATCGAGCGGCTTCTTCTGCGCCTTGCGGCTGAACGAGAGCGGCTCTCCATGCACTCTGATCGAAAACTGACCGAACGTACGGACCTGCAATGGCACCGGCGCGGTGTCCGGCCCGGCAGTCCCGGCCTTGAGGCCGGTGACGCTGTACGCGGATACGGGGCGCGCGAATCCTTCCATGTTCACCTTGGGCGCCTCTTTTGCCTCCACCAGGTCTTCGACCAGCGCGAATACCGGCGCTGTTACGAGAATCTCACCCGGTGACGCCTCGGTACACAGCCTGGCGGCAAGATTGGTCACGCGTCCTATCACACCATATCCCAGCCGCGCTTCGTAGCCGATTGCACCGATGGTCGCGTAGCCATGTGCGATACCGATGCCAAGCGACACATCGTGGCCGCGCCGGCGCCAGTCTTTCATCAACCGCCCGAACCGCTCCTGCATGTCGGCGGCCATTCGGACTGCCCGAGCTGCGGGATCTTCCACCATGACCGGATCGTTGAACACCACCATCATCGTGTTGCCCGTGAGTTGCTCGAGCGTGCCGCCATGCAACTCGATCGCTTCGCCCATCTCCTGATGGTAACCACGCAACACGGCCATCACTTCTTCGGGCTCGGATGTGTCGGCGAAGGCTGTGAATCCCCGGAGATCGACGAGCGCCACTGTCACTTCCCGTCGGCGCGTCGTCAGCGGATCGTCCAGTTCGCCATTGACTATCAGTTCAGCCAGCTGGGGGGCAAAGAAACGCTTTAGCTGCGCCAGCCGCTGCAACTGGTTGACCTGCTCCCCGACGCGTTGTTCCAGGCCCGTGTTCAGCACAGCCAGCTCTGCCGCTTGCGACTGCACCGTGTCGTAGAGACTCTTGATTCGCAGCAACGAGCGCACGCGTGCCAGTAGTTCGGCCCTGTTGATCGGCTTGGTGAGAAAATCGTCCGCACCGGCTTCCAAACCCTTGATTCGCTCTTCGGTTGGGTCCAGCGCCGTCACCATGATGACCGGTAACACTCCGATGCCGGAATCGGCGCGAATGCGTTCGCAGACTTCGTAACCATTGAGGCCGGGCATCACGACATCGAGAAGCACCAGATCGGGTTTGTTGGCTTCGATGCTGGCGAGTGCCTCTTCTCCCGAATTGGCGCGCAGCACCTCGTAACCGGCTACCTCCAACAGATCCGCCAGCAGCTTGCGGTTTGCCGGTATGTCGTCGACAACAAGAATCAGTGCCGGGTCGTTCATGCGAGCGCGCGCACCTGGCCGAATGTGCCGTCAGTTCGCTTCGTCACGAACGCTCTCGTCGAGTTTCGCCCGAACCGCTTCGAGGAAGTCATTGATATTGATCGGCTTGGGCAAATACCCGTCGAAGCCCGCAGCCAGGATTTCGCGCTGGTTTTGCTGCATCGCCGAAGCGGTTACCGCAATGACCGGGATGGTCCGCGTAACCGGGTCTTCCCGCAGTCTCTGCAAGGCCTCTATTCCGCTTATGCCGGGCAACTGTATATCCATCAGGACCAATGCCGGAAGTTGATCGCGCGCGGCACTGATGCCTTCCTCTCCGGTTTCGGCTTCAATGGTGCGATAACCTTTCGCCTGGAGCACGTCGCGCACCAGCTTGCGATTCAACGGCTGGTCTTCGACGATAAGAATCAGGTCCCCGTCCATTGTCCCGGTCCTTTCAGTTGCGTCCGTATTTCCGGCTCACTTGCGGCACTGGCTGATCAGCCAGTGAAGCCAATGGCAGTGTGAATGTGAACGTGGCGCCCTTGCCCACGGTGCTGTCGACCCAGATACGTCCGCCATGCAGTTCCACGAATTTGCGTGCCAGAGTCAGCCCGAGGCCGGTGCCTTCGTGTTTGCCGTCATGATCAGCGCCGCCTTGCCTGAACTCCTCGAATATCGCCTCGTGATCCTCTGCTGCGATGCCAATACCGGTATCCCTGACGGAAATCCGGGCTGCGCCATCAGCGACTTCGCCTACGATGTCGATCGTACCTCCGTCCGGCGTGAACTTCACGGCATTGGACAGCAGATTGAGCAGGATCTGACGGACCTTTCGTTCATCCGCCTCGATTTCGCCGAGACTTTCGTCAAGCGACAGATTCATCGTCAGTCCGTGGCGAACGGCGCGCTCGCGCACCAGCGTCATAGTGCCGTCAATCGTGGAAGGCAGGTCAAAACGAACAAGATCAAGCTCGACTTTGCCAGCCTCGATCTTGGACAAGTCGAGGATATCGTTGATCAGGGACAGCAGATGCCGTCCCGAGTCATGAATGTCGCGCACGTACTCCAGTTGTTTGTCGTTAAGCTCGCCAAACATCTTCTGTTCCAGCACTTCCGAGAAACCGATCACGGCGTTCAATGGTGTGCGCAACTCGTGCGACATGTTGGCTAGAAACTCTGACTTGTGCCGGCTGGCAATCTCCAGTTCGCGACTCTTGCGCTCGATCTCCCGGAACAGGCGCGCATTCTGAATCGCCTGTGTCGACTGTGCCGCGAAGGTTTGCAGCACGTCGACCACCTCTTTTGGAAACTCTCCAATGGTATTGCGAGAAACGACAAGGCTGCCGAGAATCCGGCTTTCGCGCAGCAGTGGAACGGCCAAAACGGCGCGCATGCCTGCGTCCATCGTCGCTCGCTGCAGCGGGCTATCGTAAGCGCCCTCGGTACGCATATCCGGAATCTGCACCGGTGCCCGTAAAGACGCCGCCCTGCCTGTGGCCCCTTCATCGAACGCCAGCGGCGTAGCCAGAACCGTGCTGACCAGCTCAGGCGTGAATCCGTAAGTGGCGCGAGGCTGAAACACCTTGCTGTTCTCCTCGTATTCATAGAGTACGCCGCCATCCGCCCCCGACAGTTCGACCGCTCGCGTGACGATCGCGGGTAATACTTCCTGCAGATCGAGCGAGGAATTGACCGCCTGGCTGACTTCGGAAAGCGATCGAAGCTGCTTGACCGACTGCGCAAGGTCCCAGGTGCGCAGTTGCAGGTCCTCGAACAGTCGGGCATTCTCGATTGCGATGATTGCCTGATCCGCAAACGTCTGCAAAAGGGCAATCTGTCTTTCCGTGAACGGCAGCACTTCTGTCCGGCGAATGATGATTGCGCCGATTGCCACACCGTCCCTCAATAGCGGCGAAGCAAGGATGGTGCGATACCCGACGGCCTTCTGAAACGGTCGTGCGTCCGGAAACTCGGAGTCCATGACTTCGACAATATCGGACACGTGCACCATGCTTTTTGTTGATGACCGCGCGTCCGGTCACCGTCGTTTTCCGCACGGGGATGGGGTGCGTGGGCAAGTTCCCGGTTGCGGCAACCGGGCGCAGGAACTCTCCGTTGACACGATATATCGCCGAGTCAGTCGCCGCGCAGAGCCGGGCTGCGGTATGTGCAACCGTGACCAGCACCGACTCAAGATCGGTGGGGGCGCTGCTGATCGCCCTGAGAATATCGGCAATCGCTGTCTGCTGTTCCAGGGTTTCGGTCAAATCCCGGGTGCGCTCTTCGACCTTGCGCTCCAGCTGCGCGTGCGAGTCCTGGAGGCGTTCGGTCATTGCATTGAACTCATTGGCCAGCGCTTCCAGTTCGTCACCGCTACGCACTTCGATGCGGTGATCGAGCGCGCCCGCACCAATGCGCCCCGCGCCTTCCCGCAGGACCTGGATCGGCGCAACCATGCGCCGCACAAGATACAAACTCGCTGCCGTCGAAACCGCAACGCCGGCCAGCACGAGCAACACGGTACGCAGGATCGACGCATACAACGGCGCAAACGCCTCGGCGATCGGGAGGTCTACGAATACCGTCCAGCTCAACGGTGCAATGGTGGCATGGGCGGAGAGAACGGCGTGCCCATTCAAGTCTTCTCCAATGATGGCTTCAAGTGCCGTGCTCGCGTCCCGATCCTTCATGACATCGCTCACCTGGCTCAGCAAGGACATGTCCGTCTTCTGCAAAACAACGCTGATGTCCGGGTGCGCGATCAGCCTGCCCTGCTCGTCCACGACATACGCGCTGCCGCCGCTGCCGACTTTGAGATTGGAGACCACGTCCCAGATAAACTTGAGGTTGGCTTCCGCGATAACGACGCCCGCATCTTCCGCCGCTCCGGCCATCGCTATGGTCATGTAGGGCTCTGACTCCTTGCGGAAGTAGATCGGGCTGAAATACGTTTCACGCTTCATCGCCTGCACGAATTCGGCGTCACCGGAAACATCCTTGTCACTCCCGATAACGTCCATCGCAAGGCGCGACACCCGCAATTGTTCACGGCCGGCGGGGTTTATGTGGCTGATCTCGGTAATCGCGGGTGACTGCCGCAGCAGTCGCAATGAGTCAAGGCGCCGCTGGTCGACTGCGATTGCGGGCGAGCCCCATGCGGTCTGGGCTATCCAGGACAGGTCGTGTTCAAGTGTTCGTACGAATTGCTCGATCCTGATGGCCGCAGCAACCGCTTTTTCATGCTGTATCCTGGCCAGCGCGGATTTGTTTTCCTGATAGGAAAAATAGATCTGCACCAGACCGCTGATAACAAGCGCTCCGCTGACCAGGACCACCAGCGGGATCGAGTACCTGGCAAAGAGGCTGCCCGCCCTGCTCATCTGATCAACTCGTCCGCTCGTACCAGAATCGACTGCGGCACGGTGACGCCGAGGACTTTCGCCGTTCGCAGGTTCACAGCCAGTTTGAGTTTCGAAATCTGCTCTACGGGCAATTCCCCTGCCATCGCCCCCTTGAGCAATCGGTCAACAAAGTAAGCGGATCGCTCGAACGGCAAATAGGTGTCGGAACCGTATGACAGCATGCCGCCCGCTTCGGTGATTGCATCGAGATCGGAGATCGTTGGCAATCCGGTTTCGAGTGACGCTGCTGCAATCTTCGCTCGATGCACATAAAAGAGCGGGGACCACATCATCATGACGGCACCTGCGCCGTTCTTCGCTGCTGTCCTGAACGCCTGTGCGATGCTTTCAGACCCATCGACCTCAATCAACTGAAATTTCACCTTCAGCAATTCGGCGGCATGCTGCAATTCATCCAGCTGCCGGCTGCCGAATGCCTTGTCGCGAACAACCGCAACACGCGATACTCCGGGCAGCGTTTCCTTCAGAATCTCCAATCGCTTTCCCGTCAGCGCTGAATTGACGTTGAAGATGCCCGTCACATTCCCTCCCGGGCGCCGGTAACTGTCAATCCAGCCCAGCGACACGGGGTCGTCCGTATAGCCGACCATTACTACCGGTATAGTCGAAGTAACCTGATTGACCGCACGCAAGGCCAATTCATTGACCAACACGATGACGTCGGCAGGCAGGCTCACCAGCTCTTTTGCGAGCTCCGGAATCCGGTCGAGTTGACCGAGCGCCGAACGCACTTCAAGCCTGACATTCCTGCCGTCTTCGTAACCGAACTGAAGCAGCCCGGCGCGCAGGGCCTGCACCACTTTGTCGTCAACCGGCGGATGCGTGATCAAAAAACCAACCACCGGATCGCGTTTTGATTGCTGTGCCGCCGACCGTCCCGTGACAAGGGCCAAATTCAGGGCAGCAAGTACCCGCAGTGCCGTGCGCCGGTTCATCGGATAATCTCGTCTGCTCTGAGCAAAATCGATTGCGGAATCGTTATGCCAAGCGCCTTGGCCGTCCTGGCGTTCACCACAAGCCTGATCACCGAGGGTCGCTCCACCGGGACATCCCCGGAATTGGCACCGGCAAGTATCTTGGAGACGATCACCGCGCTACGTCGAAAAACCTGAATCGTGTCCGGGCCATAGGAAATCGAGCCACCAGAATTCGCAAACTCAATCGCCGCTGAAGTGGCAGGCAATCCGTGCTTCAGCGCCAACTTCGCGAGCTGAGAGCTCTGCCAGAAGTTCATCGGCGAGGGCAAAATTACAACCGCCTGGGTTTTCTCGCTCATCGCGGAAAACGCCGTGTCTATGTTGCCCGGCTCCCGCACCTCTAGAATTTGAAGCTCGATGTTCAGCGCACCTGCAACACTACGCACAGCGTCCAGATGATTAGACCCGGGCGCAGGATCCCACAACACCGAAACGTGAGACAGTTTAGGGTTCAGTTGCCTCAATAATTCGAACCACTTGCCGGCAAAATCCGGCGCATCGAGAAAAACGCCTGTGACATTACCTCCGGGACGGGAATAGCTTTCGATATACCCGTCATCGACCGGTTCCGTCGTAAGATCGGCGGCAACAATCGGGATCGTGCGGGTCGCCGCGAATGCCGCGCGCAATGCCGGTGCGCTGTCGGCCATGATGATGTCGACCTTTCGCTCAACAAGTTTTTCTGCGGCTTTTGTAAACAGTTTCGGATCACCGTTTGCATCCGCAAATTCCAGGTGCACGTTCTTTCCATCGATCCACCCCTGTTCCGCGAGACTTTCACGAAATGGCTGTAGGCCAATCCGGTCCCACGCCGAGTCGTGAGTCTTCCCGAAAAAGGAAAGCACGCCAACCACTGGAAGGCTGTCCTTTGCGACGGCTTGCGGGATCAATCCGGGGGTCGTCAAGAGGGCAAGCAATAGAAAGAATCCTCGGCGCATGCGCGATTTCGGCGGGTTTGTTGCGCAGGTCCAGCCATGCAAAGGCGCCCTCCACGTCGCGAGGCTGCTTCTTGAGGGGGAACCACGGGCTGCGCAGCCACGCGTGTTCCTGTTCCCTGACGTTGTTGTTCTTGTCATTTTCAAAACCATTTTCGTGCAATCTCTGTTTCGGCGAATTTGTGAAGATACCATCTGTCGCCTCGTGCCGTTCGCACCGTTCCGGCCCTCGGTCCTCATGTTGGCGCGACAGGCACCATTCGGGCAACGACCCACCACAAACACAAGCCGCCCGGGGTGGCATCACCTCATCGAATCACCTCGTCGGCCCTCAGCAGAATCGACTGCGGGATGGTGATGCCGAGGGCTTTGGCGGCAGTCATGTTAACTGCGAACTTGAGTCTCGAGGCTTGCTCGATCGGCATCTCGGCTGGATTCGCACCCTTCAACAGACGGTCGATGAAGTACCCTGCGCGCTCCCAGTTGTAGGCGTGATCCGATCCATACGACAACAAGCCGCCAGCCTTCGTGATCATGATTTCGTTGGAAATCGTTGGTAGCGCTGCTTCGCGAAACAGCAAAGCGACGTGGTCCCGTTGCATCCAGAACGCTGGAGACCACGTCAACAAGACCGCATTTGCATGTTTCTGTTTTATCGTTTCCCGCGCCGCCACCAGTTCTTCCGCTTGCATAACCTGGATCGGAACAATCTCCAGACTCAAAGTCCGGGCCGCCACTTCGATTTCGGCGAGTTCCTGTCCCCCAAAGGACGGATCCCAAAGGACGGCAACGCGTGAGATCGAGGGCAGGGTTTCTTTCAAAATCTCGAGACGCTTGGGACCGAGTGTAAGGTCCACCGAGAACACACCGGTGAGATTCCCACCCGGGCGACGGTAGCTTTCGATCCATCCCGCAGATACTGGTTCGGTGATGTAGCCGACCAGGACAATCGGAATAGAGCTCGTTGCCTCAGTCACTGCACGCAAGGCGATTTCATTGACGACCACGATCACGTCAACGGGCAGCAGGACTAATTCCTTTGCCAAAGCTGGTACGCGATCGAGTTGACCCAACGCCGTCCGTACCTGCAGCCTCACATTCCTGCCATCCTCGTAGCCGTATTTGCGCAATCCATCTCGCATCAAGGTAACAACAAGGCTGTTCACCGGTGGGTGCGTAATCAGCAGGCCGACCACCGGCATACGCCTGGATTGCTGCGCTCCAAGCGGATTGGCCAACGCCGTCGAACCCAGTGCCAGTAATCTCAGTGCCATGCGCCGGTTCACCGAATCACCTCGTCGGCCCTCAGCAGAATCGATTGCGGGATGGTGATGCCGAGGGCTTTGGCAGTCTTGAGGTTGACTACGAGCTGGAAGGTTGTGGGTCGCTCCACCGGAACATGGGCCGGCTTGCTGCCATTGAGTATCTTGGCCACCATAATGGCGATACGTACGTCCGCCCGGTCAGAGTCAGGACCGTAGGCGATGATGCCACCTGCACTGGCGAACTCGGGGTTCATCGTTGTCGCAGGCAGACGGTGCTTCAGTGCCAACCTGGCAAGTCGTGCGATCTGACCGTAGGTCATCGGCGAAGGCAGAATGATGACGGCCTGGGTTCCTTCGCTGATTGCAGAGAAAGCCGTGTCAATGTCGGCAGGCTTGCGCACCTCCAGAACCTGGAATCTGATATTCAACGACCCGGCGACACTGCGCACTGCCTGTAGATGAGTGGCGCCAGGGGCGGGATCCCACAGCACCGCAACGCGAGACAGCCCGGGGATCATCGCTTTCAACAGTTCGAACCACTTGCCGGTGAACTCGGGCGCGTCCAGAAAGACCCCGGTCACATTTCCGCCAGGCCGGCGATAGCTCTGGATATAACCTTCAGCAACCGGGTCAGTCGTGTAGTCGAACGCAACGATCGGGATCGCGCGCGTGGCCGCGTGGGCGGCGCGAAGCGTCGGCGCACTGTCGGCGACTATGACATCGACCTTGAGTTCAACCATGGCCGCTGCGGCCTCAGAAAGTCTTGATGGGTCACTTTGGGCGTTCTGGTATACAAACGATATATTCTTGCCCTCGATCCAACCCTGATCGACAAGATTGTGACGGATATTCTGCTGGGATGAATTCAAATTCGGGTCATCAGAGACCGCGGAGAACGAGAGAATCCCGACGCGCGCAAGCCTGGTTTGGCCCCATGCCTGTCCATTCCCGCCAACACCGGTCAGCGAGCCGGCCACAAGCAGCAGCACAGCAGCAACGCGATACTTCAAATCAGGTCGCCTGTACCGATTGAAGTTCGTCGTCATCATCGAATCACCTCATCGGCCCGAAGCAGAATCGATTGCGGAATGGTTATCCCGAGTGCTCTGGCGGTTTTGAGGTTCACAACGAGCTGGATTTTCGAAGCCCGCTGCACCGCGACGTCCGCCGGACTGGTGCCGCCAAGAATCCGTGCCACCAAAACTGCGCAACTTTCCCATACCGACGACCGTTCGGGTCCATAAGCGAGCGTACCGCCGCCAATAGCAAACTCACGGGCCATCGACGTCGCCGGTAACTCGTACTTGCGCGCCAGAGCGGCAAGCCGCGCGCTCTGGCTATACACCATCGGCGACGGCAACAAGATGACCGCCTGGGTTCCCGTGTGCAATGTTTTGAACGCCTGGTCCAGATCTTCAGGCTTTCTCACCTCGAGCACCTGGAGCTTTATGTGGAACAGACTGGCGACACCGCGGACGGCTTGCAAGTGAACGGTACCCGGTCCCGGATCCCACAACACAGCAACGTGCGACAGGTCCGGAATGATCTCTCGCAGCAACTCAAACCATTTGCCGGCAAACTCGGGCGCGTCAAGAAAGACACCAGTAACGTTTCCACCAGGCAAGGCGTAGCCTTGGATATAGCCTTCGGCAACGGGATCACTCGTAAAATCGCCTCCGACAATCGGGATCGTGCGAGTGGCGGCAAACGCTGCGCGAAGCGCAGGTGCACTTGTGGCGAAAATGACGTCAACACCGAGTCGGGCAAGCTCTTCGGCCGCTGTGGAAAATCGCGATGGATCGCCGTGCGCGTCCCGATATTCAAAAACCACGTTCTTACCCTCGATCCAGCCGCGGCCGGCGAGTTCCCGCCGGAACGCTTTGAGCACTGCATCGAACCCGGGGTTTTCGCCGACCGCGAGGAACGAAAGAACTCCGACGCGCCGAACGTCTGTTTGTGCCCGGACCTCCCCCGCCCAACTGGCGGCTGCGAACGAGGTCACCGCAAGCAGAAGTAGTGTTGCAAATCGCGTCCGCATATTCCCCCGCGTCATCGTGCTGTAAATCCGGGCCATCGCAGTCATCCCCGTATCGTCTCGCAGCTCTCAGAAAGATAGCGTGCCCGTGGCCGAGTCAGACCGATTCCCAGGTCAACCTGCGTTGCCGCAGCGGCAACGTGCCGCCGCTTGAACATCGGCCATTCAGATCTCCAGGACAAATGAACAACACCGGGACGGGACAGCCAACATGCTAGCCGGGCCGGACTTGCATATGACTGACGGATTCGACGGCAAAAGCATAGCCGGTCGAATTGGAGAATGCGGACGTGATCTGCGGACGGGCGAGAATGAGCGGATACCCCGCATCCCCTGGCAACTTCCAGAAGCCGGATCCCCAGGACGGGACGCTTTTGAGTGCGATGATCCGGATACACAGCGATCACCGGCTGTTTGACATGCCCCTCTGACACGACGCCAATACCGTCGAAACGTCTTCAGGGAAGCGCCACCTGCGCCACGAACAAAAAAAAGTAGCGGGGCAAAGCCCCGCTACTTTTTCACTACTTAACGACTACTTCTGATCCGATTCAGACCTTGTCACCAATCGGCAGCTCGTAAATGCGCTTGCCGGTGGCTTCATAGATCGCGTTGATCAGTGCGGGCGTATACGGCGGCACGCCTGGCTCACCAACACCGCACGGACGCAGGTTCACAAAGTCTTCCACGATATGGACTTTCACATTCAGCGGCGCATTGCTAATGCGCGTGATCGGATAGTCATGGAAGTTGCTCTGGTCAACCGCGCCACGCGTCGTGGTGATCTTGCCGTAACGCGCGATCGTGTTGCCGTAGATAGCCGCGCCTTCGATCTGCTTGCGGATACCTTCGGGGTTCACGTACTGACCGCAATCGATGGCCGTGTCGACTTGCGGGATGGTGAAAGAACCATCCGCATGGACGACCACGTGCACCGCAGTGGCCACATAACTGTGGAAGCTGCGATGAACGGCCAGACCCAGACCATGCCCCTTCGGCAACTTCTTGCCGTATCCCGCCTTCTGGGCAACGACACGCAGCACGTTGGCGAGCCGGTTCGGCATGATCGGCCAATCTTCAACCGAGTCACCGTAGTTCCAGTACTCCTTCACGCCGTCTTTCGCCAGGTCCATGTTGTCGGCGTCGCCGATCATCTCGAGCAACATCTCGAGCGGGTCGCGGTTGGCGGCAGCAGCCAGTTCATACGCAAAGCAGTTCTGTGCATACGAGTGCTGGATGTTGTTCACCGAACGATACCAGCCGACGCGGATGTGAACATCGGCCTCACCGTTTTCGATACGGATGTTCGGCACGTTGTTGTAGCCAACGTCGACCATGCCGAGGCCGTATTCGATACCGAAGCCGGTCTTCTGCGCCGGGTTCCACAGGCCCAGAATCGACGGCCAGGCACCGGAGTGCTTCCAGGCCACGACTTTGCCGTTCTTGTCCAGGCCGGCTTTCATCGTGTGAGCGCTGACGGTGTGGTAGTAGCCGTTCTGGATCTCGTCTTCGCGGGTCCACTGCACCCTGACCGGCGATCCGATCATCTTCGACAGAATCGCTGCCTCACATGCGAAGTCGGGCTTGGACTTGCGGCCAAAACCACCGCCGAGCAACGTCGTCCAGCACTCAACGTCCTTCTTCTCCAGCCCGAGTGCTTCGCCAACGTATTGGCGCGTCTCGTTCGGAGACTGGGTCGATGCCCACACCTTCACCGGACGCACGTTCGCGTCAACGATTGCCGCCGGCGGTTCCATCGGGGTGTGAATGAAGTACGGGACGAAATAATCCTTCTCGATGACCTTCGATGCGCCTTTGATTGCGCCATCGAAGTCCCCCCGGTCCCGCACGACAAGGCCGCCTTTCTTGGCCGACTGGCGAATCTTGTCGTCATAGGCCTTGGTGGAGTGAACGCGGTTCGGGCCCAGGTCCCAGTTGATCTTGAGCTTCTTGCGTCCTTCAAGACACGCCCAGGTGTTGGTCCCGATGACCGCGATACCGCCCAGCGCTCGGAACTCGGGCGCCTTGTCGTCCGGCAGGGCCGGAATTTCGACTACTTTCTCAACGCCCTGTACCTTCAGCGCTTCGCGGGCATCAAACGACTTGACCTTGCCACGGAACACCGGCGAACGGGCAATCACCGCGATTTTCATCCCGGGGATGCTGATGTCGGCACCGTAGTTGGCGCCGCCCGTGCTCATGTCGTAGTTGTCGTATACCGGCATATCCTTGCCGATGTAACGCCATTGCGACTTGTCCTTGAAAGCAACCGTTGGTGCCGCTTCGCCGGCCGGAAGGTTGATCTTGGATGCTTCTTCCACCAGTTCGCCGTAGTCGACGGACTTACCCGAGCCGCTGTGATAGATGCGGTGGTTCTTGGCGTAGACTTCCTGGATCGAGACGCCCCACTTCTTGGCGGCCGCCAGCTCGAGCGTGTATCTGTGCCTGAGCACCCAGTTGGCGCATCACATCCAGATGGTGGCGCGTGCTGCGCGAGCCATCGGTGTTCTGCCCGTCCTTGCCTGCCGGGTCGTACTTGGTTTCATCGCCCGGCGCCTGCCAGATCGAGACGCGATCCCAGTCGGCTTCCAGTTCATCGGCGAGAATCATCGGAATGCCGGTGCGAACGCCCTGACCCATTTCGATACGGCTGCAGGTGATGGTCACATGGCCGTCGGAAGCGATCTTGACGAAGAGGTTGGGTTCCGCCACCGCGCCCTGCGCGTGGGCTTCGGTTACAAAACCACGGGGAACCAGATGCGCACCGAGAACGAATGCCGTTGCTGCACCGGTGCCCTTGAGAAAACCACGCCTGCTTACATTGACGATATCAGCCATCTCAAACCTCCTTCGCGGCTGTGCGAACCGCCGCAAAAATGCGCTGATAGGTCCCGCAACGGCAGATGTTGCCAGACATGCCATCAATGATCTGCTGGTCTGACGGATCGGGATTCTGGTTCAGCAGTGACGCCGCCGACATGATTTGGCCTGATTGGCAATAGCCACACTGCGGCACGTTGTTGGCGCGCCAGGCGCGCTGTACCGGGTGGTTGCCGTTCGGATCGAGACCTTCGATCGTCGTGACTTCCTTGCCGGACGCCATCTCAACCGATGTAATGCAGCCACGGACCGCTCCGCCGTCAACGTGAACCGTACACGCGCCGCACAGCCCCGAGCCACAGCCATATTTGCTGCCGGTCAATCCCAGCTCGTCCCGCAGATACCACAAAAGCGGCATCTTCGGGTCGCCATTGAACTGCCGGCTAACGCCGTTAACTTTCAATGAAATCATATTCCTACCCCCGTTAGTATTCCGGTTATTCTTGATTTATCAAACGGCGCACCGACAAGAAGCGGAACGCCACGAGAAAAAGGTCCCGTTACTTTTCCCACCTTTTCGAGGCGTTAGCATAGCCCCTAATCCGTCTGATCACAATGCACGCAATTTGAATGAAAAAAACTTTCATATTGCGGCAGCTCGCAATGAACGCGTCATTGCGCAACCGGTCGTACGAACAGCGCCCGCCTCATGCAAGCGCCACGCGATTGGTGGTAACATCAACGATCCAGAAATCGATTACAACTCATTGAAAACACAAACTCTTTGAAAACCAACAGGAGAAACTGAATGGGACTGACGCTCAAGCTACCGGCGCTGGCGTTCGGGGCGATGCTCGGCATGGCTGCCCTACCGACTGCTTACAGCGATATGGACAGCGGAATGAAGGTGCTGATGCGAAGCGCTTATGCCATCGAAGACAAGGAAGGCCTGAAATGGGAACGGAACATGGCAACCCCGTGGGGAATGCGCACGGTGATGCTCTACGGAGATCCCACCAAGCCCGGCCCTTACGTGTTCAGGGCAAAGATGCCGTCCGGCTACAAACTGCCGCCGCATCGCCACGCGGACGCCAGAACCGTGACCGTGCTCAAAGGCGTCTACTGGTCGGGTGTTGGCGAACAGTACGATGCCATGAAAATGCATGAATTCGAGCCAGGGGCGTATTACATTACGGAAGCCGAAGTGCCTCACTATGCCTGGGCGCGCCAGGAAGTGATCATTCAGGAAATGGGCATGGGTCCGAATTCGGACATCCGCTTTGTCAATCCCGAGGACGACCCGCGTAACTAGACGGCCACCGAACCGGCGCAACGAAAAGGGCAGCATGGCTGCCCTTTTTTTGTGGATTTCCGCCCTCGAACCCTCTCAGAACAGACTGGCCGCACCGCAGTTCGCCGACCCGTTGGTCGCATTCCACACAGCGTTTTGTCCGCCTCCATTGGTACAGTTCGGTGCAGCGGCTGCCCCGGCGACTGGTGCAGCATCCCCGGCTGCGAATGCCGAAAAGCGGAAAAAGCCGGCGTTGGGCATGCCATCGTCGATTTTCGTGTCGATTTCCTGAAGAAACGAGACAGGCAACTGGTTGCCCGTTTTCAGGTTGTGCCGTGGCGGCGTACCGGGAACCGACCCGAAAACCGCGTCGAATATGAATTGCCAGTAGCGTTGGGAGATATTCACCGGAGAGTTGTTCAGGGTGGGAATGGTGCCGCCCGCAGCCGGGGTGTACTGCCCGCTGATGAATCCGGCGCCGGACAGATGGCTCCAGACCAGCAACTCCTCATGAACCTGACTGCCGCCGACGGGGGTTGCATTCCTCTCGACCCGCTTGTTGCCGTTGCCGTTGAGGCAGGCAGGCGAGCAGTTGATGTGAAGCGATGCTGCTTCGTAGTCACCCGGGTATGTCTGATAACGTTCGGTGAAACTGTGAATCGCCGCGCGGTACGCGCTCACGTCGGCCATCAGCTTGTGCACCCGGGCGCTGCGTATCAACTGCTGTCCCGTCAACACGCCGCCAACCAGCAGGCCGATCACGACCACCACGATCGCAATTTCAACGAGCGTGAACCCTCTCTGGCGGTGCCGCGCCGGCAACGCGATACAGGCAAGCGAAGCTTTCATGGCGTCAACAACATCATCTTCTTGCTCGTGGCCGATTCGCAACGGCTGCCGGCTCCGGCGCACGCGTTGCGGAGTTGGTGACCGGAATCAGATGCGATCGTGATAAGCGCATGCAACGTCAAGCGTGGACTCGGCGTGCGAATTGGGTTTCACCGAGAGCCACAACTGCCGCGGCATGTCCCCGGAGGACCATACCACCGCGCCTTGTTCATCAAGCATGTCAATGCGGCGGATCCGGTTAACCCTCAGCGCGCAATCGATTTCCACGGTTCCTCTGGTTTCCTTGAAAACGATCAGTTCACCGTCGAAATTTTCCGTCAACTGGCGTGTGTAGACACCTCGCTTGATGACCTGCAGGCTGCCATCGACCATTGTGATCGAGTCGACATCGATGTAGAACTTTGCTTGCGGGTCGGCTCCGACTTCGACCCAGGTCTCGGCTCGCGCGTCCGGCACCGCTGCCGACAGCAAAAATATGCTCAAAGCCAATACGCGCATTGTTTCTCCGGCTTGTGAGAGAAAGTCAGACAATACCCGCTTTCAGGCAGGCTGGCATGCCCGAAACGTGCCTGACGATTGTTACAGGAGCAGCCGCTGCGCAAACCGTACCGTCTGCGCGCCCAAGTGCTCGAGCAAGTGCTGCTGGCCAGGATCTTTCAATCTGCCTTCACCGTCGAACGCGTCACGCGCGGAACCGATACCGACCCGGTCCGGCACCACAACCATTCCGAGATACGCCAGCTGCGCGCGCAACAACAATTGCCCTCGCAGCCCGGCCTGCGCACCGGGCGAGGCCGACATCACTCCGGCAACCTTGCCTGAAAACGCCACCAGCGGTGCTTCGTCACCTTCCCGGCGCGACGCCCAATCGAGGGCATTCTTGAGCAAGGCGGGAAACTGGCTGTTGTACTCCGGGGTTGCGATGAGCACGCCATGATGTTCTTTCAGCAGGCGCTTGAAGGTCCTCGCCCCCTCCGGCAAACCGTGCTCTGCTTCGAAATCACCGTCGTATATCGGCATGGACACATCGCGCATATCGATAACGGTCACCTCCGCACCGGCTTTGCGCGCACCTTCGGCAGCAACGGCAACGACTTTCCTGTTGAATGAATCCTTACGCAGGCTGCCCGCAAATGCCAATACCTTCGGCACTACCATTTCCACTTTCCTTTCATCCGTTTCAGCGGATGCGCGTTCGTGCGCTTCTAGCTTGCCGCCGCGCTGATTTCCCTGGACCGCATACGAGCGGTCAACTCCGCCGCCGTCATTGGCTTGCCGAACAGGTAACCCTGGGCGAACTGACAGCCGTATGACACCAGAAATGCCATCTGCGCCTCGGTTTCAACGCCCTCAGCAGTCACCTTCATCCCGAGGCTGCGTGCCAGCGTGATGATCGCGCGCACAATCGCCGCATCATTCGGGTCGTTGGAAATGTCACGCACGAAAGACTGATCGATCTTGAGCAGGTCCACCGGCAAACGCTTGAGGTAGGACAAACTCGAATAGCCGGTACCGAAGTCGTCGATTGCGATGCCCACGCCAAGTTGCTTGAGTTTCTCGACAGTGACTATGGAGGCTTCCGCATCATGCATAACCGCGCTTTCCGTGAGCTCAAGCTCAAGCGATTCCGGTGAAATCCGTGCTTCGCCGATCACGGTACTGACGAGTTGTGAAACGTCATACTGCTGAAACTGGCGCGCAGACACGTTTACCGCAATTTGCGGCGACAATCCCATCTTCTGCCAATCGTATATCTGCTTACAGGCTGCACGCAGCACCCACTCCCCTATCTCGCCGACCATTCCCGATTCTTCGGCAACGGGGACGAATCGCGACGGCGGTACGAGACCCAGTTCGGGGTGCCGCCATCGGATCAGCGCCTCGGCACCAATCACTTCGCGTGTCGTGAGATCTATTTTCGGCTGGTAAAGCAGATACATTTCCTCGCGCTTCAGCGCGAGACGCAAACCGGTCTCCAGCACCATGCGCTCCTGCACTTCAACGTTGAGCGCGTGGGTAAAAAACTGGTAATTGTTGCGGCCAAGGGTTTTCGCGCTGTGCATCGCCGCATCCGCGTGCTTGGTCAGCTCGCCAGCCGATTTCGCGTCGTCAGGGTACATGCTGATACCAATCGAAGCAGACACGAACACATCCTGCGAGGCACCGGGAAACGGTTGTGCTATCTCGGAAAGGATCTTTGACGCGCATCCGGTTACTGCGCCCAGACGTCCCGCGTCCCTGATCAGGATTGTGAATTCGTCACCGCCAACCCTTGCAACCGTATCCGTTTCGCGCTTGCAGCGCTTCAGCCGGTCGGCGGCCGCCTTGAGAATCTCATCGCCCGCGTAGTGGCCCAATGTCTCGTTGATCATCTTGAAACGGTCGACGTCGACGTGAACCACCGCAATGCGTTCGCGCGTGTGCTTGGCTTGCGCCACCGCCTGCGTCAAACGATCCTGCATCAACGTCCGGTTGGGCAGTCCGGTCAGCACGTCGTAATTCGCAAGATACTGGGCACGCTCTTCGGCATGCTTGCGCTCGGTGATGTCGCGCGAGGTCAGCACTATGCCGGCCACGCCGGGATGATTCAGCAGATTGTTGCCGAGAACTTCCAGCCATATCCATGAACCGTCCGCGTGGCGATAGCGGAGCTCGATCGGCACGGGGCTGCCGCCACTGGTCAGGTTGGCAAATGCTTCGCGTGCGCGTTCATCATCCCTCGGATGTACAGAACTGAACGGCGATTTGCCTATCAGCGCACCCGGCGGATAGCCGAGAACACGGGAGGCTGCAGCCGACTCGTAGACTGTCGCGCCGGTCACATCATGGATCGTGATGATGTCGAACGAATTCTGCACCAGTGCGCGAAAGCGGTCCTCGCGCTCCTGTACTTCGCCGTCCTTGCGCAACAATTCCTTGACGCGTTTGAAAAAGCTGGTTTTCAACTAATCTTCAATGCCAAACGAAGGTGTCGGCACGACCGCCGGCTGCGCCGGCGCCCCCCCTGTCCCGACATCAGGGAGATTGCTGTTCCTGGTGCGCGGGCCGATTTTATAGCCCGGCTGCCCGCTGGGCAAATGTGTTTTACAAGGGAAAACCGATGGTTACACTCCAACTTCGGATATGGCGAGCGACTTTCATGCCATTTCCTGATAGACACCAATCGCGGTCCGGAACCTTTCCCACACCGGATTACTGCCGGTTTGGGTCACCCGGCAGACGCTTTGCCGGCAAGGTGCCTGGCCTGCACCCTGGCTCCCCGGAACACGGATACGGCTACCGCCCCATGCTGTGGCCCCGGGCTGCGTTGCGCGTTAGGCCGGAACTGGTCAATCCGCTAGAATGAGACATCCCCTCGCCGGCGAATGTGTCGTCGCACGAAACAATCACAATCACCGATCAATGGATACATTCAACACTTTTCTTCGCCGCAGTTTTCTTGGTATCGGCTTTCTTTGCATCGTCCTCTACGGCGCGGTCAGTCACGCAAACGAATTCGACTGTCTGATAGAAGCGCGCCAGACCGTCGAAATTCGCAGTTCCGTGGAAGCTGTCATTAAATCGATAAACGTCAGCCGCGGCGATTTCGTCAAAAAGGGCGATGTGCTCGTCATCTTGGAATCCGGTGCGGAGGAGGCGGCGCTGCAACTGGCGCAATCGCGCTCATCCATGCAGGGCGAAATCAATGCGGCCCAGGCACGGCTCGAACTGGCGAGGAAGAAATGGGAACAAGCGCAGGAATTGTACGAACAGAATTTCGTCGCAGCATCCGCCCGTGACGAAGCGGTTGCCGAATACAAACTCGCCACCGAACAGTTGCGACAAGCAGAGGAAAACAAGGTGCTTGCGCAACTCGAAGTCAAACGCAGCGCGGAAATTGTCGCATTGCGCACGATCCGCAGCCCGCTCTCGGGTGTCGTTGTCGAGAAGGTGCTCTCACCCGGAGAATTTGCCACCAGCAACCTCAAGGACCCTATCCTCAAGCTGGCCGAGATCAATCCGCTAAACGTCGAGGTCGTATTGCCCGTCAGTCAGTACGGCCGCATCAAGGTTGGCTCGAAAGCGACAGTTATTCCAGAAGAGCCGATCGGAGGCAAGTATTCCGCAACCGTTAAGATTGTCGACAGCGTCGTTGATGCGGCGAGCGGAACGTTCGGCGTGCGGCTGGAGCTGCCGAACCGCAAGGGCCGCATACCTGCCGGCGTCAAATGCCGCGTGAAGTTTTAATGATGCATACACGTGCACGCGCTTCGCTAACCACGCATCCGACTGCGGCAGCGGGAAGGTCGCTACGCGCGGCCTGCCTTGCGTTAATGCTGGCACTCGGCATGATGTTTTTGCACACAAGCGTGCACGCGGCAAAAGCACAGGTCAGCTCGAAAGTTCCACCTGGCAAATGGAAAGCGGTCCGGCTCAAGAATCTCCCGGAGGGGGCGGGTCTGAGCATCAAGGTGGTCGCCAACGGCAGCCTGGTAGTGATACTCGTGCAGGAGGCAGAGCTGAAACGCTATCCGGATCCGGTCAGTCCGGTGTTTCAGGGCACACTGGAAACGGCGCTCTCATTCAGCGTGGTGATTCCGGAATCGGGTCACTATTACGTGATCCTGGATAATCGACGTGGTGCCGAAGAGCGGCGCGTGCGTGTGCAAATCGAGGCGAAGCGACCAGCGTCGCGCGATGATTCAACAAAAGGCAGCGAAGAACGAAAGCAGAAAATCTAGCGCGCAACCTTGACTATTCACTGCGCCCGGAGAAGGCGAGCATGTTGCCAAGATTTTCGTCCATGTCGAACAGGTCTCTGCGGATTCTCGAATGCAGACGCTCGGCACGCGCCTGAGCAAGCGAAAAAACAGACCTGCCCAGCCAGTCTGGCAACGCGCCGACAGTGCAAAGGTACTTTGCCGGGCGGCCCAGTTGCGTACGCACGAGATCATCTTCTATTGCAAGGATGGCCTCGCAACTCCCATGGTCGCCCTGCCGGCCGCATCGGCCGAATAACTGCCGGTCGATCCGACCCGAGTCATGTAATTCAGTCGCAATGACATGCAATCCGCCTTTTTGACCGACGCCAGCCGCCAGTTGGATATCGGTGCCCCGTCCGGCCATATTTGTCGCAACGGTAATTCTTCCCGGCTCTCCGGCAAGCGCAACGATCTCGGCCTCGTCCTTGTCCTGCCTTGCATTGAGCAAGCTGTACGCTATCCCCTCGGCATCGAGCAGACGCGCAAGATGCTCGGAAGCAGCGACTGAACGTGTGCCCACCAGTACCGGCCGGCCCAGCGCACGGTGCTTCTCGATGCTCTCGATCACTGCCTGCCATTTATCTTCCGCCCGGCCGAAGTATCGGAACGGATAGTAGGTTCTCTGTACCGGCTTGTTGGTTGGAACACGCGAGACTCGCAGCCCGTAGACGTTCCACAACTCTGAAGCCACTTCACTGGCCGTCCCCGTCATCCCGCACAAGTGCAGGTAGCGGCGGAAGAAGCGCTGGTAGCTGATACGCGCAAGCGTGTCCCGCCTTCCGGTCACTTCGCAACCTTCCTTGATTTCGATGAGCTGATGCAGCCCCTGCTCCCAGGACCGGTCGGGCATCAATCTCCCGGTGTACTCATCGATGATCACGACCTTGTCGTCGCGCACCAGATAATGCTTGTCACGCTCGAACTGGTGCAAAGCCGCCAGCGCCTGACGCACGAGTTGTTCACGGCGCCTGGGGCCGGCCCAGACCCCTTTCATCTCCTTTGCAAGGTCGGCCAGTCGTTCAAGACCCTCGTCCTTGATGACAATGCCGTCATCCGTCACCCGATACTCGTCTCCGGTCAACTGCCGCGCAAGTTCCAGTGCCTCGTGATGTACCGTGACCTCCCCTCCCTGCTTCGCTTCCGCAGAGAGGATCAACGGCGTTCGCGCCTCGTCCACCAGCACGCTGTCCGCTTCGTCGACGATGGCGAACTGCAATCCGCGAAGGAGCAACGACTGGCCGCCACCTTCGTCCTCGAGCCGCGAGAGCTTGGTCGCGATAGGCCTCGCCTTGCCGCCCAGAGCCAACCGGTCACGCAGGTAATCGAACGCGATCTCCTTGTTGCTGCAGTAGGTGATGTCGCAACGGTACGCAGCGACTCTGGAAGCCGGATCCATCCCCTGCTTGACAAAGCCGACGGTGAGCCCGAGCTTCTCATAGACCGGGCTTCATTACCTCGGCGTCACGCTCGGCGAGATAATCGTTGACGGTGATCACGTGAACCGCGTGTCCCGCCAGGCCGCCGGCAGCCGCAACCAGAATGGCGGTGAGCGACTTGCCTTCCCCGGTTTCCATTTCCGCCAGCATGCCGTTGAGCATCGCCCAGGCGCCGACGAGTTGCACGTCGAAGTGGCGCTTTCCAAGGGTACGGAACGAAGCGGTGCGCGTCATGGCGAAGGCCTGCGCCACGAGTTCCAGATCGCTCACCCCGGCCTTGCGCAAGTCGCGGCCTCAGCGCATGGGCGCGGGCGAGCAGTTGCTCGTCTTCGAGTGCTTCGATGCCGGCGCTGCAGGCGTTGACGGCATTCACGATGCGTTTGAGGTTTGCCTGCCTTGCCGACAAGCGGTCGGAAAAAAACCGGGCGGCGGTTACCGCGCGTTCGAGTTTGGATTGCGGCTTGTCGTCGCGTTCCGGGTAACTCCCGCCAAGAAAGCCTGTTGCCGCCGCTGTCATCAGACCGTGAAACGCTTCATGAATAGCTGCCGCAGGCTGCGGTAGGCGCGATACGCCAGCGGCTCGGAAGCATGCTCGAAACGCACGTACACGTGCTCGCCCAACACTGGCGTCATGGCGCCAGGAAGGGCCAGCTCGAACTCGAACCACTTTTCAAGCGTCTTCGGCTGATCCGGATTGCGCGGATCTGCAGCAGCAGGACCACCGCCGGCGCTGGACAATGCAGGATTTGCAAGACGGTCACTGGCCGCCGGCACCTCACGCTTGACCTGGGCATCGTATGTCTCATACAAGCGGCTGGCGAGCTTGACGCGCACATGCTCGCTTTGTGACCGCACCAGGTCAACGTTATCCTGCGAAACCAGCACGCGCGCCGTGACTGTGGCTGACGGGATCACGTAACCGATCAGTTGTCCTTTTCGAATGAATCGATCCTGCATGTCTTCGTATCGGCATCGCCGGGACGAACTCTCCCGAAATCGGGCTCAGTATCGTCAATTCACTGACTCGCCTGCGCGCGTCCTCCAGTTCATCGACGGTGACCTTGATCTCTTCATTGGTCAAGGCCCAGGTCACCAGATCGGACTGCAGTTCCGATTGCGCCCTGGTGCGCAACAAACGAAGCTGTGCCTCGAGAACGCGAATACGCAATCGCAACTGCTCGTCGTCGGAATAGACGAGCGGTGTACCGCGTGACACGGTTTGCCCCGGAGTCGCCGCGACCTCACGCACGAATCCGTCCGCGCCAGCACGCAACTGCGCATTCTCCGGCACCCAGATCACGCCATCGGCACGGGTCCAGTGCGGCGTAGGCAGCACGAACAGGCCCAGCCAGACGAGCCAGCCCACCATCACGGTGACCGCGAGCGCGCGCAAGCGATAACGCCGCAGTTTCTGGTGCGTCAGCAAATAGGCGATGCCCTTGGCAAGCGGAAGGATAATGGCAGTGACCACGACCCAGGCGGCAAGGATGACACCAACGATGAAATACTCCGCCGCGACGAAGAGCGCGATCACGGCCATCACGAACATCCGATAGAGAAAGGATGCGATACCAAAAAATACAAACCATCGTTTCTCGGACGCAGTGGCCTCGAAATCCCCGAGTTTCACGCCGAACATGTAACGTTCAACGAGATATCCCAGGTACTGGTTTGAGCGAACGCGCAGGTTGGGAATGTGTATCAGGTCAGAAAGAATGTAGTACCCGTCATAGCGCAGCAACGGGTTGCCATTGAACAGCACCGTGGAGATGCCGGCGATCAGCATGATGTTGTACAACACGGCCCGAAAAATTCCTGGCTCGGAGTCAATCCACAGGAACAGCGCCAGGGCAGCGATGAATACCTCAACAATCATTCCGGCGGCGCCGACGACCACTCGCTGGCGCATGCTGCGGAAAGTCGATGCCGATGACGCGTCGACATACGGAATGGGCATCAGTACCAGGAACATGATGCCCATCTCGTGCACTTCGCCGCCCCAGGCCTTGATCGCGCATGCGTGACCGAACTCGTGGAACAGCTTCAGCACCGGGAAGATCAGCAGCATCATCAGCAGATTCTGCGGTGCCAATACCCGTGAAGCGACGTCCTGGGTCAGCTCCTCCCAGTGCGATGCTCCGCTGAATGCGGCAAACCCGACCACCGCAATCCAGATCAGTGCGCCGAGCAATCCGAACAAAGGCTGATACCAGGCCAGCCAGCGCGTCAGCCCGCGGTCGGGATCGAATAACGGAATGCGAATCGCCAGCGGCGAAAGCAGGTTCTGCTTGAGCGTCTTCGATCCGCTGCGGCGCGCGCGCAGCATCAGCTCGGCCAGGTCCGGCGTAATCTCCGTTTGCAGCACTTCTGCCGAGTGCAGTTGCGAGAGCAGACGAATGGTCTCGTCCTGGGTCGGCGCGTCGTCGCCGAAGCGGGAGATGGCGTTCGTCCCAGATTTCGTGCACCGTACGGCGCCCGTCCATCAGGCCGATGACGTAGTGCGCAACCGGATTAAAGCGGTGCATACGCTTCGAGATTCGATCTTCGAGCACGTACCAGCGCTCGCCCCGATAGTGATGGCGATGGATGCGCACGTGGCTGCGCAGCCGCGGACGCATATCTTCGACCCGGTACCAGGACGGGCTGTACAGATCAGTCGACATCGAACCTGCCCCTCGGGTATGCCGATCCCTACGGCGTCCATGACCACAGCGTCAGACGCACCCAGTCAACGAGGCTGCGCGTCCAGATCCAGACAAGTTTGCGCTCGTTCGACGAAGATCTTGCCGACGCCCTTCCATGCCCGGGCGCAAGCGCCCGGCGTCGCCTTCGAGCTGCGCTTCAACGCGGAAATAGTTGCTACCGTCCTTCGCCTCGTTGACCGGCGTGATCTTTCGATACGGTAAATGCAAAGCGTTCGTCCGGCATCGACGTCACGGCCAGCTGCCCCGTCTGGCCGACCACGACGTCCGCGATGTCGCGCTCGTCGACTTGCAGCACTACCCGGAAATCATCGAGCGGCGCCACCTCGAACAACACCTGCGCCGCGCTCGACCGGCGAGCCGAGGCTTCTGCGACAGGTCGCCGCCCACGATCAACCCGTCGAAGGGCGCAACGAGCGCGAGCGCGACAACTGTTCCTCGACCATCGCCAGTTGCGCTTCGGTCTGCTCGATCTGTGCGCTGACGATCTGCGGTCTGGGCACGCTCGTGCTCCGCCCATCGCCTGCCGGTACTGGCGACGGTACTGCTCGCGCTGGCCCACGCAGCTTGATTCGCTCCAGTCGCAATTCGCGGTCATCGAGCACCACGATCGGCTCGCCCGCTCGAACGACGTCCCCGGCACGCAATGGCGCCTCCGCGATGTAGCCGTTGAACGGCGCGCTGACCGCGCGTTGCACCACGCCTTCCACAGTGGTGTTGGCCGAGACCCGGTAATCGCCCTCGGCGACCGCCAGAAAACCGCAGCACAGCGGCGGCCACTATCGTCACCAGCTTCAGCCCGGGATGTCCCGGACCGAATATCTTTTTCCATAAAGAAACAGTCGATCCACCCGCGTGCACAAGCAGGTTGCGCTCGTTCCTGTGCTTCAGATCAATGATCGGCCCGGCAACCGCAGCGACGGCTTCACATAATTCCAGTGTCGGCAGATCAAATCGCTTGCCGGGCGGCCGCTCGAGGCTGAGCGCACCGACAACCTCTTCTCCGCTCATCAACGGATAGCTCACGGCACTGCCTGCCCCGGATTCGCGCACGAGCATTTCGTGCGCGTGCGCCACCACCGGCGAGGTGTCGCGATCTGGTGGATAAACGACCGGTTCCGCCTGGTCGGTGGCCTCTTCCATGGCCGTCTCCACGGCGCGCAGAAGATTCGAGCGGCGATCGAACTGGGCCGAATGCGATACCGCGGTCACGCGGATGCGGCGCCGCTTGAGCAGGCCGACGGTGACACGGTCGCATCCCAGCCGTGACGCCAGCTCTGTTGCAAACCCCGCCGTGCCCTCTTTCAGGCCTTCCTGTTCAAGCAGAGTCGAGACAAGTTCGAGCGCGAGCTTGAGCCGCAGCCTCGACGTTTCCATCGGGTCCGCGTGACGCCGCAGGAACAGTTCTAACCACGCCGACCCCCATTGCAGGTCGCGCATCGCCGACTGAAGCTGCGCTTCGTTACGCCAGTCGATGTCGACGCCAACCACACCGCGCACCTGTCCGTCGGTGCGGACCGGATAGGCCAGTTGGTAGCGCGGCCCAATGGCATTCGGGTCGTCGGTCTCAACGGGCTCGACGACGCCGCGACCTTCCGCAAGGACACGCTCACTGATGTTCGCCAGATGTGAGCGTCGCGGGGATTCTTCAGGGAAAAACGCGACCGGCGCGAACGAGGTGGCGCCCGGCTTTTGCAGACACGACCACGCCATCGGATACACCGCCGATGACGTTTGCCTGGATGACGAGCCAGCTGCCGCAAAACTCCTCGGCCGTCTGCGCCTGGGCAAACTGCTTCCACGCCGCGTCCGGTACGTGTGCGGCGACGCTGTCAGCCACGCGCAGACGCGCGTGGTGTTCATGTAATTCAGGTCCGGCCATGGCTTGTGGGCTTCCCGCGCCAGGCTGCGGGAAACCGGCATTACTTGGCGGTTTCGCCGCCGCCTGCTTCGACGTTGAGCGTGCCGAAACGCTTCTCGTATTCCGAGACAACCCCTTGCAGACAGCATGCTCAGACGCTTCGCCGCATACGGGCTGATGATGATCCGGTCGGTCAGCTGGATGGTGACTTCCTTCTGCCCGCGGTTCCACGCCTGATTCACGCCGAACAGCATGACGACTTCCTCACGCGTGCTGGTGACGTTGCACACGTTCGCGTAGGAACTCTTCATGTTGGTGTCGTCCCACTTGAGCTTGGTGCCCGCTGCGCTCTGGGCTTCTCCGCTTACCGGTTTATTGGTGGCCATCCTGGTATTACCTCCCTGTAAAGAGTTCAATCAAAAAACGATCACGACCGCCGTGCCGCCTCGAGCAGTGCGGATCAGGTCTTGTAGCAATCACGGTATGGTACCGCACGGCCAACAGTCTTGCTAATTTATTATTTTATTCAGTGCCTTACTCGATTCAAACCCCGATCCGTTCCATGCACATCCTCATACGTTGGCCACCGCGTCAAGGCTAATGGCACGTCTCCACCACACCGACCCTGCGTTTTCTGTAGCGCATTCGTCCCGCGCATCATGATGACAGCCGTTATTTCCTCGTTAACGCGAGATAGTCATAGTCAAGGATGTTCGGTCCGTGCTTGCCATCCTTGCCAATCGTGGTTCCACTGAACGGAGTGAACGACAAACCGACTCCGTCGAAAGCCCCTTCCCAGTCGATCAGGCGCCCGGCCACTTCCTCTCTCAGTTTGCTCGAGTTGCTGTCCCCGTTGTTGACTTCGTTGTCACCGGTGCCGCCATCCAGTTCGTCTTTCTTCGCTCCACCGATGAGCCAGTCGTCACCTGCGCCGCCGAGTATCGTGTCTTCGCCTTCTTGGCCAAACAGTATGTCACTGCCTTCATCGCCAGTGATGGAATCGCCATTGTCGCGCTCGTGCTCAGGATAGCCGTTCTCTTCGAAATACGGGTGGTGCTGATGTCCACCCTTGTAGTCAAGCCACAGTTCTGCCGCGTCGACCGGCTGCGCGAGTTGTTCCAGTCCCTGTTTCGGCTTGTACTTGAATTCACTTAACGCTTCAGACTCACTGTCCGTGCGCACGATCTCGGTTGTTAGCAGCGCGAGACTGTCGCCCCAGACGATGTCGTCACCAGCCCCACCGTCAATACTGTCAGCCTCGGACAGAAGAAGGTCCAGAAACTCCGCCCGATCCTTGTGGTGCAAATGCCGCCAGTAGTCGTCCTCGCCATGGTCATCCCAATCGTCGTTGTCCTTGAGCGTACCCTTGTCCCAACCAAGCCAGGCGTCTGCCCGAATGCCCCCCAGAGACAGTGCTACGCTGAGCATGCGCACCTCAAAGCTGTCGCCAACAATCAGGTCGTTACCTCCATCGCCGATCAGGATATCGTTGCCAATCAGGATTACATCGGCGTGGTGTTCCACTTCGGTGTGCGTATGGTCGTCGTGGGGCACTTCTATCAGCACATCGCGCAAGTCATGCTCAAGATGCATGAGGTCAACAACACCATGGGTGATTTCATTGCCAGCGTTGTCGAGTGCTTCGACAAAATGTTCAAACCCGTCCGCAAAACCGGTGGGAATCGAGAACTCGGCATCGAACAGAATATTGTCGTCACCAATAATGACGTCATTGCCTGTTCCACCATGTATGGCGTCGTTGCCGATTTCGATTACCTCATCGATGACCTCCGGGGCATCCTTATCGCGCTCATGATGATGATGCAGATGGTCATCCTCTCCATCATCGATCAGTCGATACTGCTCGTGGACAAGATCGGAGAAGTCATCGGAGATGTCGAGCAGATCCCGTGCGATTGTCTCTGCCCGCGCAATCGCCGCATCATCAAAGGCGACTGAGCGCGCCAGCACGTTTTGGTTATCACCGACAATGGTATCGTTACCGTCGTCGCCGCTGAGCACGTCGTTGCCGCGCAACTGGCCCTCATGATGCGCGAAGTCGGTAACCACGGCGGCATATGGAACGAGACTGCCGCCATCAGACAGGTTCAGCGTATTGTATTCCGGCACCGCAGCCTGGTAACCGAACAAGTGCGGCAGTATCGATTCGATGCCTTCGATCGTGCTGCCCGGTGTGGCCGACATTATCGGTACAACCGTCGCGCCCGCCGATCGATGAGCACATCCGTTTCGAACGCATTGCCTGCTGCGGTCAGGAAATACCCATGTGTGACATTCGGCATGGCAGACTCGGCGGAATCGTTGGTGATGTCATCGCCAATGATGAGGTCGTCTCCGGTGCCACCGCTGATTTCGTCGTCTCCGGTGCCACCGGAGAGCAGATCATCGCCGTTGTCACCCGACAGGGTATCGTCACCGCGCTGGCCGAACATAATGTCGTCACCATCACCGCCGGATAGGGTATCGTTGCCGGCCTCTGCAAGCTCCAGCAACAGCGCGCGGCTGTCCCAGGACCCATCGGCATTAACGCGCTGTATACCGCCTGCATCGTAGCTGCCCGCAAGCAGCACGATATCGGCTTCCAACAGAGAATCGAGCGTATCGCGATCGCCCGCCGGCCTGTCGTCCCCGTTCAGGGAAATAGTGCCAACAAGGGAGGCGATATCTGACAAGAAGACGTCGCGCTGCGTCGCCGACGCCAGCGCCAGTGCGCGACCGGCAGGGGCATCAGCACCACCCAGTATCTGCCCGTTATCGCCAAGAATGAAGTCATCACCCCCCTGGCCATATATGGCATCGTCACCGAGCTCACCATACAACTCGTCGTTGCCGCCCCCACCCCAGATCGTGTCATTGCCGGCTTCGCCGTGGATGACGTCAACACCGCCGGTTTCTTCACCGTTCGCATCGACCGCATTGGCACTGACAACAAGCGGTTCACTTGTCCCGAGATCGACCACGCCGTTGTCGCCGATGATGATGTCGTTGCCGGCACCGCCGTAAATACGGTCATCGCCAGCGCCGCCGAGAATCACGTCGTCGCCGTCACCGCCGATCACCGCGTCGTCGCCGCCCGTGTCTTCGTCAGTGCTTTCAATGCTGATGACGTTGTGGTCCGCGTCACGCCGTACCAAGCCGTTATCGCCGAGCACAATGTCACGACCGGAGCCCCCTGAAATCAGGTCTGCCGCGGCGCCGCCAAGAATGATGTTGTCACCTTCACCACCGGTAATGACATCACGGTCGCCAATCAGCGGGTCAGAGGTAAGAACATTATTTACGCCCTGCGCGTAAGGCGTAGATGGATCTTCAGGATTGTTGAGGAAGACCTCGCCGTTATCGCCGAGGATGATGTTGGTTCCCAACGGCGCAGCAATCCTGTCCGCTCCGACGCCACCGAGAATGACGTTGACACCACCCAGGCTGATGATGAAGTCGGTCCCACCCGTCGTGTCGTCAACATCCGTTGTGTAGACCTTAGTCGCAACATCATCGGCATTGCGAACGACGTAGCCGTTATCCCCGAGCACCGTGTTAGTGCCACCACCGAGGGTAATCTCATCTTCGCCAAATCCACCGAGAATGACATTATCGGCACCTCCGAAAATGATGTCATTGCCGCCGAGACTCTTGTCAGTGCTCAACACATCGCCACCGGCATTTACTTCGCCGTTATCACCGAGAATGATGTTGGTCCCCGACGCCGCATCAATGTAATCGGCGCCCACGCCGCCAAGCACGACATTGCGGCCACCTGCGCTGGTAATCGTGTCGCTACCACCAGTGGTCGCATCCGTGTCGCTGGTGGCAACCTGAAGAACCTCGCCGGTTGCCGACCGACGAGCTATTCCATTGTCACCAAGCACGATGTTGGTGCCACCGCCCAGACTAATGTCGTCCGCACCGAAACCACCAAGAATTATGTTGTCGGCTCCGCCCGTGATCACGTCATCACCGCCCAGATTGATCTCGGTGGTAAACACGTCGCCGCCTGTATTCACCTCGCCGTTATCACCGAGCACGATATTGGACCCTTGCGCCGCGTCGATCAGGTCGCCGCCAACACCACCGGCGATGATATTGCGACCGCCGTTGCTGATGATCGTATCGACACCGCCGGTGCTCGAGTCCGTATCGGTCGTCTTGACCTGTGTCACTTCACCGGTACCGTCGCGGCGCACAACCCCGTTGTCACCCAGCACCGTGTTGACACCACCGCCGAGCGTAATGTCATCTTCACCAAAACCGCCGATGATGATGTTGTCCGCACCGCCGGTAATGATGTCGTCACCACCCAGCGCCAGCTCCGTGGTTTCAATGTCGTTGGCGCCCGCGCGATTCAAATTGACCACGCCGTTGTCGCCAAGGACGATGTTAGAGCCAACTGCAGCGTCGATCACGTCACCGCCCAGGCCGCCAATAATTACGTTGGCGCCACCGTTGCTGACAACACTGTCAACGCCGCCGGTTGACGCATCAGTATCGGTGGTCCGGACCTGCAATACCACTCCGGCACCGTCACGCAACACCGAGCCATTGTCACCAAGCACAGTGTTGACACCGCCGCCAAGAGTGATGCGGTCCTCACCAAAACCACCGATGATAATGTTGTCCGCTCCGCCGGCAATGCTGTCGTTACCACCCAGCCCGAATTCAGTGGTTTCAATATTGTTGGAGAGCGCGTTGTTGATGTTCACCACGCCGTTGTCGCCGAGCACAATATTGGAGCCAGCGGCCGCGTCGATCTCATCACCATCGAGTCCGCCAAGGATGATGTTGACGCCACCGGCACTGACAATGCTGTCGACCCCGCCAGTTGCGGCGCTGGTATCCGTCGTTGCCGCCTGAGTGACGACCCCGGCGCCATCGCGCCGCACCACGCCGTTATCACCCAACACCGTATTGGTGCCGCCACCGAGGGTAATGCTGTCTTTACCAAAGCCGCCGATGATAATGTTGTCGGCACCGCCGGTAATGACGTCATCACCACCCAGTCCCAACTCAGTAGTCGCGATGTCGTTGGTGAGCGGATTATTCAAATTCACCACCCCGTTATCGCCGAGCACGATGTTCGAACCCTGTGCCGCGTTGATCAGGTCGCCGCCAACGCCACCGAGGATCACATTCGTTCCCCCGGCGCTGACAATTGTGTCGACACCACCGGTGCTCGCATCGACATCGGTGGTGCGAACCTGAAGGACAACACCCGCGCCGTCCCTGCTGACCGCACCGTTATCACCCAGAACAGTATTGTTTCCTGCTCCCAGTTCGATATCGTCTTCGCCAAAACCGCCGATGATGATGTTATCGGCCCCACCGCGAATCACGTCTGCTCCACCGAGTCCGATCTCGGTGGTTTCAATATTGTTGGCATCCGGGTTATTGACTTGAACTATCCCGTTGTCGCCAAGAATAATATTGGAACCACCTGAGGCATTGATCACATCGCCCAGTTGGCCATCCGTAAGGGTCGCGCTGTTACCTAGACCGCCGAGGATGATGTTACTGCCGGCGGCACTGTTGATAACATCTGCGCCTGCCGTCGTGTTGTCTTTATCGGTTGTCCTGACCTGGCGAACCACGGCATTCTCATCACGCAGAATTTCACCGTTGTCACCAATGATTGTGGCGCTGCCTGCTCCTGTCGTGATGCTGTCGGCGCCATAGCCTCCGATCAGGATGCTGATTCCCGCGCCACCCGTGATGCTGTCGTTGCCGCCAATGCCGCCGTCGATAGTACGAATGTTGTTGCTATCTCGGGCAGCAGTGTTGTTGAGATTGACCTCACCACTGTCGCCAAGCACGATGTCACTGCCGAGCCCGACCTCGATATCATCACCCTGTGCGCCGCCGATGATGATGTCGTTGCCATCGCCGCTGCGGATGATATCGACGCCGCCTGTCCCTGCGTCTATGGTGCGCACCTGTTTGACAATGCCATTTTCGCGGGCCACATAACCGCCGTCGCCCAGCAACACGTTGTCACCCGATCCGCCAGTCAGCTGATCCGCGCCCGCGCCACCGATGATCACGCTGGTCTCCGCGAGACCAGCGCCACCGCCAGCCGAGATCACATCCTCCCCGCCAAACGCCGGAGTCGTTGTGAACACGTCGCCGAGCAACTCCGCCACACCACCATCACCCAGAATAATATCGCCACCGAGGCTCGCAGTGATGATGTCGCCGGCAATACGCCCGTCAGCCGCTGCCGTGGTTTCGATACCCCCCAGAATGACGTCTCGTCCGTCACCGCCGATGATGATATCCACACCCCCGGCAAGCAGGGTTTCGATGCCGCCGATGAGCGCCGTGTCGATGGTCTCCACCCGAGTTGCTATGCCGTTCACGCGGATAACACGGCCGCCATCCCCCACTATGACGTCATTTCCGACACCTCCGGTCATCTCGTCATTTCCAGCACCGCCGATCAGAATGTTCTGACCTTCTCCTCCAAGGATGATGTCATTGCTACCCGCTTGTGGCGTGGTGCTGTATACATCGCCGCCGATTTCGATAACGCCGGCATCGCCGAGAATAATGCTGCCCGCCGAGCGCGCGTTGATCCTGTCGCCACCCGCACCGCCGATGATAATGTCGGCGCCTTCACTCGATGACAGTGCGTCGCCACCGCCCTCGTCGTCATTACGCGTCTCGATCCGCTGGACCGAATAATCAGCGCGCCGGACGATACGGGCGTCGTCACCAACAATGACGTCATTACCGACACCACCGTCAATGGTGTCGCTGTCCAATCCGCCTACCAGAACATCGGCCTGCACACCGCCGCTGATCGTGTCGGTACCGGCATCGCCAAATACGGTCAGACCGCCGAATGCCGGAGAACTCGACGCCGGTTGATTCAGCGAAATCACGTCGTTGCCGGTGCCTCCATGAACTTCGACGTAACGCGGGTCGGCGTCGGTGATCGTGACATTGTCGTTACCCGCTCCGGAGTCCAGTCTCGTGACCTCCACCACCGGGGCATTATTGCGCGCGCTTTCGACGGTGATGGAATTGCCGCCGCTGCCCCCAAGGATGGTCACTCCGGCGTCGAACTCGCCGCCGTTGACACGTCGCCGGTAAAGTAACTGCCGAAATAGCCGCCGGTTGCAGTGTAGGAGATAACGCCAGGTGCCAATCCGGTCACGCTCGCCTGTGTGACGAGCACCGCCGCGTCGGCGTCGCCATCGGCCGAATCGTCGATGACCAGACGATTGTGCTCACCACTGCCGGCATCGACCTGGACCGCGCCAAGAATGTCATCGAGCGACCCTGCGTTTCCGATCGATACAACGTCGTCGCCGCCGCCGGTGAACACGCTCACCCGCGAGCTCGGCCCACCCAGTGAATCGCGTACCTGAACCTGATCGGACTGATCACCCAGCAACAAGGTCAATTGCTCAACGTCGTCGTAACCAACATGGATATCGAAAGGTGACATTCCGCTTACCGTCGCAATATCGGTATACGAAATATGGTTCTCCTTCAGAACCACGGAGTTGCTGCTGTCGCCGGGCAGAAACTCCTGCGTGTCTACCGGCGTGTAGTTGCCATCCGCTGCCAATACGGCGTACGAATCCTCGAATCCACGCAATTCCGAGATCAGGCTGCTGGTATCGACGAAGCCGCTGATCGGTTGCCCGGCCCGCGTCTCGCGAAGCACTTCGATTGCAAACCTGCTTAACTCCTTGAGTACCGCGAACTGCCCGTTGATCGCCGTCTTCAGTTCCTCGTAGCGCTCGCGCTTGGCAGCTACCAGTGTTTCGGCCGCATCGCGTTCTGCGTCGTAACCGCTCTTGCGCACGTTCAACTGCGCCAGGCTGGCATCGGACCTGTCGGCGAAAGCGTCCGCCTTGGCGACACGTTCCTTGAGCGCACTGATCAGCGAGAGTTGCTGGGTATAGCGTGCATCGTCGGTGTAATCCAGGTAAATGGTCTTGCTGATCCACAGGAATCGCCACGTATATTTGTACTCTTCGCGAAGCTGTTTCTTGAGTGTGCCGAGGTCGTTTTCCGCCTTTGTCAATGCATCCCTGAACAGGTCGTATTGAATGCGGTTGACTGCAACCGGTTCCGTAATGTCGACCGCATCCTGGCGCAGCGAATCGCCCTGCGCATCGGCGCGCGAAGACACCAGAATGTTTCCGATGTAATCCGGGTTTGTCTCGATGAAAGTCGTGATTTCCTGCTGCGTGCTGACGAACGTGTCGCGGAAGTCATCAAACACGAATCCACCACTGACCGCCTCCACGAATGCGGCAAAACGATTGGCGACAGCGTCGAGCTGGCGAATGTCGGTCGCTGCTGCAGCGGCTTCAGGCCGGCGCTTCGTTGCCGCCGAGATAGCGCGCGTTGAACGCGGAGAAACTGGCGATGACTTCACCCGCCTGCCGATACGCTTCCCGCACGGCCTGATAATCGCTGCCGTTGAACGTCGCGGTCAGTTCGGTGAAACCGGCGCTATCGCCGACAGTCGTTATAGCGCTGAAGTCAGTGGCTTCGATAGTGTCGCTCAGTGCGGCAAGTTGGCCAATCTGGCCAGCGATGCCGTTGCCGGTCGTGGTTGCGAACAGGTTGTAGGCTTGCGCCTTGATCAGGCTACCCTCACCACCGGCCGCGTTATCGACAACGTTCGCCGTGAGCGGATTGAGGAAGGTCTTGAGCCCGGCAACTCCATCGGTGATCGCCTGCAACGTCGCCGATGAGTAATCGCTATTTGCCCGCGCTGTGGCGATCAAATTCTTCAGTTCATCGATCTTGTTGAGATACGTTGTGCGGTAGTTGCCTTCGAGATGATCGACCTTTGCCTGCACCGCATCGGCAAGTATGCGGTACTGCGCGTCGATCTCGATGTCGAAATCCCCAGCCGATACGATCATCTGCGACTTCGAGAAATTGGTCTCGTCCCAGACAAAACCCCGCACCTGGTCGTTGTCCTTGTACTGGTTGTACAAGGCATTCAGATCGGTGGAATCGAACCCCCGCTGACCCAGAAGATTTGCATACACCGACGCCGACCCGTCGTACTTGGCACGCGCCTCGTCGTAGATCTTGGCCAGCGCGAAGGAATTGGCACGTTTGAATTCGCTGTTGACATCGGTCGTCTTGAGGTAGATGCGCATGAACTCGTCGTCGTCGAGTTTTCCGCCGCCGAGGAACTTGAGCTTGTCCTTCGAGTAGTACGATGACGAGATCAGAGAGAACAGCGAATTGTCGTTGAGAATATCCTTGATGTCGTCGAGGTATTTCTTCGAGAGATTGTCATTCGCGACGCCCGCCAATCCATAGCTCTTGAATGCGGCGTCCGGGTTGCGGAAGAACCTTTCGATTTCGGCGAGCCCGCCTTCTATATCCCAGTCCCGGGTAACTTTTCCACTATCGAACTTGTCGAGGACCCAGCGCACTTGCGGGATCGGAATCGTGATCGTTCCAAGGAAGGTCTTGACTTTCTTGTAGGTGAAATAGAAATCCGGATCGTAGTCCTCGTACTTGATGTACGTCTCGACACCATTCTGGGACGAGAGGTGGTTCAGTATTGCGCTGTCGATATCGATCGTTTCGTAATAGCGCGTGCGAACATACAACTTGATCTGGTTTTCCAGCAGCGCCTGGTCGCGATCCTTCAACAATGCGACGGCTTCGTCCAGTTCCGCTGTAAGCTGCCCGTCCAGATCGGACACAATGGAATCCAGTTCGGCGAGCAATGCTTCGGCCGCGTAATCGCGGTAGGCCGTCAGGTCGCTTGCGTCGACATCAAGTGCCTCCAGCCCGAACGGCAGGGCCGCCTCCTTGAGCCTGTCCTCGAGAAGTGCGTTCTCTGCTGAGGTTACCCCTTTCAGGCCAAGAGCGTCCGTGACACGGCTCAGTTGCTCGAAGCTGCTGGTTCGCTGCAGGACGTTCTTGTCGATGCCGACATTGGCCCCGTCGCTATCGGCAGACCCTTCGACGACGATCTCGTCATCGCCTTCGTCGCCAAACAGATAGAGTTGCGCACCCACGTCGTCGAGCAAGCCTGCGCGGCCCACGGTAATCACGTCGTCGCCCTCATTGCCATGCACGACGGTGTCGGTGGCGACATTTTCGATGTAGATGCGGTCGGTCTCACTGCCGCCCTGGACACTCAGGTTACCCGTGAACAGGTCGTTGTCGATGTGCAATTCCGAGCCGGCGGCGCTGGCTTCACTGAGTTGAATGTCGAGCGAATCAAACCCGTAGAAGTAGATCCGCGCGTCCTCGCCATCGCCCGTCATGGTATTTACCGCCTCGACGCGGACCGGCTCGACCGAATCGATTTCGGTGACTGTGCCGCTGACATCCGTTACCAGCCCCGTGGTATCGATCTGCAAATCGACGAAATCGGGGCTCAGGCCGGTTACCCGGAAAATACCGGCGTCAGTGGCCCGCACGCTGACCAGATCGCTGCCGGTAAGCGCGCGCAGTTGCGCCTGAATGGAAGCCGCGGTGGCAACCGCATCAATATCACCGGCGGCGTCCGGCACAAGCGAAATCGCCGCGCTCGATGCGCCTGCCGCGTTGAGCCGGAATTCCTGTCCAACGGAACCGGAGAGTGCGACTTCAACGCTCCGCGTCACTACCCCGGCGCTCAGTGTGGCACGCAGCGGCGCCACCGTCTTGAGCGTCAGGCCGCTGAGGTCCTTGACGACACTGCGCTCATTGTTGTCGAACACAATGGTTTCCGTGTGCAGGGCTTCGAACGCGATGGAGGCGCCGTCCTTGAAAATCGCCAGCAGTTCGTACAGCTTCTCGCCCGCGGCAGCACGTGTCGGATCCGGATGCGCGACTTCCTTCCACGACAAATCGAGGCCAAAGTCGCCGGCAAACTGGATGAGTTGCTCCCTCGCAGTGACGACCACATCGTCCACCAGGGTCGTTTCGATAGTGAAGTAGCTCACGCCCTCCGGCACGACGACGACCTGCGTACCGGTCCCGCTGAGCGCCGCAAGACCTTCCAGCAAACCGGGTTCGTAGTAGCGATCGGCAAAGCGGATGTAGTCGGTCACTACGGCGCTAAGCAGTCCTCGCGCCTCGTCTCCGGTTTCCCCGGCGGTTGCGAGGAGAATTGCCGGCAGATCGGACGCCGGATCATTCGTTTCGCTAACGACATCAATCCTTGCCGTGTCGAACACCAGGTCCTTCTTCGTCAGGACGCCATCCTCGAGGTTGACCCGCGCCGTGCCCTGCTTGTAGTTAAACGTGATTTCGTCGTTGAGTCCCGTACCGGCGTCAATCACGACCGGCGACATGAAGGCGTCGATATCGTAGGCCGCCGGCATGATGATGTTCTCGCTGCGGCCCGGGCTTTCAACCTCGAATGGGACGATGCGTGTCAGTTCGCGCACGGCATAGAACGGCAAGCCGTCGACTTCGCCAACGCGCTTGAATCGGCCAGTGGCGTCCTTCTCTACATCGTAGCCTTCCACGGTGGAGAAGAACTGTTCGCTGCTGCGCGGGAAGATCTGGGTAATGGTCTGTTCCGGCCCGCCCACAATTACCGTATCGCTGCCGCTGCCAGTGCGAATCAACATGTCGCCGATGGTGCCCATGTCGACGCCATACAGGTAGACGGTGTCGTCCCCGCGACCCGTGAGCAACTGGATCTGCTCGATGTTCAGCAGTTGCTGCAGCTTGACACCGGCACCATAGATGCGCTGGACGCTGTCTCCCGTCTCCGGATCGGTTTCGACGAAAACGTAGAAGGTATCGCTGAGCACGGTGCCGACCAGGCTGACCGCATCAAAACCGGCACCGCCGTCGATCGAGACATTCGCATTCTCGACGTAAACCAGCGTGTCGATGTCGACTTCCCGCGTGTCGTTACTCGTATCGACGCCGCCGATCTCGCTGTCTTCGCCAAAGGTTCCACTGACGGTCGCCGTCCGGGAATCGACTTCGACGAGTTCACCTCCCTGTTCCGTGAGGAGCGCTTTCACGAGGAAGACATCGTCACCGTTGTCTCCGTAGAGGTTAATGTCGGCGGCATTACGGTTGACCTCAAAATAGTCGTCACCGTCCCCGCCGTAGAAAGAGGTGTCATTGAAAGAGACCCCTCGTGTGATCTGCTTGACGACCGTGACGATCTGGCCCTCAACGATGACGTCCTCGACCTCCAGAACGGAGCCGACGTAGAACTGGTCGTCACCGGCATTTCCGAAGACATTGAAACGTGCACCGGTGTCATCGGAAATGAAGCTGTCGTTGCCTTCACCGCCAAACACCACAACTTCTTCCACGGTGTCGTAATTGACGACCTGGTAATCATCACCTGCCGTGAGCGAGGAAACGCTCACGTCCATCAACCGGTCTTCATCGGTAATGTCCTGGATCTCGAAATCACTGGAATCGGCATTGAAATGTCCAATGATCAGGCCGTCGCCGTGTCGACCGTACTCGAGCCAACGGGGATCGGTGAACGCCGGCACTGCCTGGTCGTCCTCGTCCGGGTTGTAAACGGTGTCGAGTTGTATCGTGTCGTTGCCGCTGCTGCCCTTGTAAGTCAGTGAATCGATGCCGCTGGCGCCGGTATCGTCAATATTGAAAAACTGCCGCCCGGCACCGGTTCTGGCAAGCTCCAGAATGTAGGTGTCGCCGCCCTTGGCGCCGTCGAGCACACCGCTGTCGGACCAGCCGGAAATCGTGAACTTGTTGGCGCCGTCAAGACCAGACAGGCGTACGTCCTCGAATATGTCATCAAACGTTTCGACTTCGTTGCCATACTGGTTGTGCAGGATGCTGTCATCTATTCCCAGTCGCGTGTTCGACAGTTCGAAGTCGGCATCCCGTGTTTCGATCAGCGTATCGATGTCTCCCGCAAGATTGCCGGCCTGGCCAGCGGCGAGTTCAAAGAAGCGATCAACGCCGGCGCCGCCGGTAATCGTGTCAGAGCCGATACCGCCGACCAGCACATCGGAAATGCTTCCCTGGTTCGAGCCGATCAGCCGGTCGTTTCCGGCGCCGCCATCAATGATCAGATCGGCAACGACGGCTGTTGTTACCGCGGTTGCATCGACGTGATCGTTGCCATCCAGCGCATCAAGCCGGATGGAATCGGCCGTCTCCAGGCCAAACACATCGACCACGACGTGGCTGAGTAGCTGCCCGGTCGCGCTGACACCGCCGTTGAGTTGCTCGTAACGCAACGAGGTCGCGCCTTTGCCATCGACGCCGATCGCTTCGATCGTGCTCACTCGATAAACGTCGGCGCCTTCACTTCCCCTGATCAGGATGGAGTCGATTTCCTGATCACCACCGACGTCGAATACCTTGAACACGATACCGCCAGGCCGTGAAGCCACAGTCACATCGGACACAAGACCTTCGCTGTCGATTTGCAGTGCATTGTCCGGCGCTTCCAGTCCGGTGACGCGGTAAAGACCCTGGTCGGCGTCATAGGCAACGACGACCGTCGCGCTGCCCCCGAGTTGGCGCAAAGCTGATTGCAGCGACAACGCCGTGGCTTCGGCGTCGATTGCTCCATTACCGTCGCCAACCAGTGTGACGATCCCCGACAACTCGCCGGCCGGTCCCATCTGCACGCGAAACTGCTGCCCTGCCTCTCCGGTGAGCGCCATGTCGCGGATAACCGTCGCAGAGCCAACCACGTCGGTGGTAATCCCGCCTGAACTGACTTGCAACGCGCCAGTCGCCCCGTCGAGACCAGTGACAATGTACTTGCCGGCATCCGCGTCATAACCAACCACCGCTTCCGGACCTTCGAACAGGGTTCGCAGCGCCGCCTGAATTGCCGAGGCGGTTGCATCCTCGTCGACACCGCCTCCAGCGGCGATCGCCAGGGAAATGAAATCCGTAGCCAGGCCCGCGTCACCGAATTGGAGCCGGAACAACGATCCGGCAGTCCCCGTCAGTGACAACATCTGGGTGCTTGAGGAATCCGCCGAAACGGGTACCGCATCTGCATCCTCTACCACTTCGAGCGATGCCGCGCCGGTCGTGAATCCGCTCACCACGTAGACACCTGTCGCATTGTCATAGGTGACCGTCAGCGACTCGTATCCGGCGAGGCTGTGCAATGCGCTTTCGACAGACGCGGCGGTCGCCGCCGTGTCGACATTGCCCGAACCGTCGTCTCCGATTGTGACCGGCCCGCTGGTTTCTCCGTCAGCGCCGAAACGCAGTTCGAATACCTGTCCGCCAAGGCCTTCGACATCGAGTTCCTGGACAATCTCTGTTGTCAGTGTGACGCCGGCATCGGACAAGCTGGTGTCGAGTTCGATGGCTTCGCTGCCCACGGCCATGCCCGCCACAACATAGGTCGCACTGTCCGCGTCGTAGACCACTTCAATCGCGTCATCGCCCGTGAGCGTACGAAGCGCGTCGCCCAATACGGCGCCGGTAACAAGCTCGTCGACCTCGCCATTTTCGTCAATCGCGAATTCGACCAGGCCGGTTGAAAGACCGGCCGCGCCGAAACGTACGCTGAACTTCTCACCGGCCTGGCCGTTCAATGAAAGCCGTTGCAACGATGAGGAGAAAACACCTACGGCAGCATCAGAGACCAGAATACGGTCCGCTGCATCCATCAGCCCCGCCACCTTGTAACGGCCGACGTCGGGATCAAATGTCACGTCAATCGAATCGTCTCCCAGAAGTGCCTGCAGCGCCGCCTGAATATCGATAGCGGTCGCCTGCCGGTCGACGTTACCGGTGCCATCGTCGGCCAGGGTAATGATTGCGGAGGCGCGACCGTATGTGCCGACCTTGAGTCTGAATTCCTGCCCCACCGAGCCTTCGATGAGCAGATCCTGCCCGACCGCGCGGCCAATTTCGTCGCGTTGAATATTGACCTCTTCGACGATTCCCTGGTTCTGGCCACTGCTGACACGCATGCTGTCAACGGACGTCGATTGCAGGTCATTGATCAGAAAATCATCAGCGCCACGCCCGGCATCGAGCTTGAGGGATTCGACCTCGCCAGTCACGATGCTGAAGGTCGGATCCGCGCCGTGTGTCCAGACAATTTCCGCAGACTTGTTTCCGGCATCATCATCGAGGGAGCTTGCGCTCACGACAATGGTATCTACCAGACCATCATCGACGACGTAGTTATCGGGATCGTTGTAGAACGCATCCTGGTCGAGCACGTAACCCAGCATCGAAAGCTGGTCGACGCCTTCGTCGCCGTCGAAGCTGTCGACGCCGTCACCAAGCTGCCAGTTCGCCGTGTCGTCTCCCTCTCCGCCGAAGAGCCCATCGTCGCCAAGGCCGCCGACCAGAAGATCGTCGCCCTCATCGCCATACAACTGGTCCTCGCCGGTCTCCCCTGTGAGCAGATCGTCTCCGGCCCCGCCGTGCATTTCGTCCCCGCCGCCGCCTCCGAACAAACGGTCGGCGCCCTCGTCTCCCCAGATACGGTCAGAACCGGTCCCGGCCGCAACAAAGTCAGCGCCGGACCCGGCATGGATTTCGTCGTTGCCGCCGTAAGTCAGGATGACATCGTCACCACTGCCGCCATCGACGATATCGACGCCCGAATTGCCGAAGATCGAATCGTCACCGCTGCCGCCATCGAGTACCAGTCCGGTATAGCTGTAGAGTACTGTCGAGGTTGCCGCATCCTCATTACCGGACTTGGCAATCTTGATGCGATCGCTGCCGCCGTTGCCCCGAATGACGTAGGAATCGGCTGGCGCCGCGCCGAGCAATCCGGGATCGACCAGGATGTAATCGTCACCCGTTCCGGCATCGATCAATAAGGTCCCCAGGGTGTCCAGGGAAGCGTTCGACGTGATCTCGATCACGTCATTACCTTCACCCGTCGAAATGTCAATGTCGGCGACCAGCCCGTTCAGGCCGCGCAAGGCGAAGCGGTCCGACATGCCCGTGCCCCTTGCCTTGATTGAACTCACGTCTGCTGCCAGGAAGAACTCGGCGCGCGAACCCGTCGACACGACGATAAGGTCTTCATCGGCATGCGCGGTCGCAAGGTCCGAGAAATAGACTTCCAGGTCATCCAGTTCTGTCGCTGAATAGTACTCAGGATCGATGTAGCCGCGGCCGACAGCTTCCTCCACCGTCAGGCTCGCGTTTGCGACGTCGGACGAGACGAAGTAGTTGTGCGCGCCCGCGTCCTCGCCACCGAGATAGCGCAACAGCAGTTCACCGGAGGTGCTGTCGAGAACGGCGAGGTCCTCTGGTCGGTCCAGCAGGCATTCGAAACTGAATTCAGCAATGATCTCGTCAACGAAACGGGAACTCGCCTCGTAGATCGTGATTTCGCTGAACCCGAGATCGAGTCCGACCCAGAAGAATGCCTCGAGGAACACGCTGAGCGTGCCCTGCATGTCGAACAGGCACTCTGGCCCTTGGCTGAGCCGCTGGATCAACTCACGGCCGTACAACTTGCCGTCGCCAATCGGCTCACCACCCGAGAAGTCGGTGAGCCTGTCGTTGAGGTCGAACTCGATTTCGGCCTCGATCCCGCCCTTGACCCCGGCTTCGACAAGACCTGGGATACCAACGCTCGCAATCGCGCCAACCGCCGCGATAACCACGGCTTCGGCCTCGTCGCCCGGTGTGTTCTCGAACCCGTGATCGTCGAGGTAGAAGCCGTCGAAGATCAGACCGACCTGATTGATGTCGAAGTCGGTTTCCATCCAGGCACTCAGCCCGCGCGTGTCGTATCCGAAATCGAAATTGGTGCTGGCGCCGATCTCACCGAACAGTCCGGCATTCAGGCCCGGATACACCGGGTAGGTCTTGGAGTACTCGAAAAACAGATTCAGGTCCGGCAAGTCGTAGTAGAACAAGTCGACCGGGGCGCGATCCAGGATGAAATCGATCAGCGATGCCGGGTCTTCCAGTAACGGAATACTGAAACGCTTCTCGCTTGGCAGCGCACGTTTCGTGGTGTCGTTTCTTCCTGAAGTCGAGCTGCCTGCAGGCGCGTTGCTACCGTTCGAACTACTGGCCGGACGATTATCGAGACCTTCCTGATTGGGTCCCTTCAGTGTGTCCTTTTGCTCCTGTGTGAGCTTGCTGTCGTCACGTTTCGAAGTTGCCACGTCGTCTTCCGATGTTGGCGCATCCGGATTCTCGAGAGAGCTTTCGGTGAGATTAAACGTGCCGAAATTGATGCCCCCGGCAGTGGACATTGCATCGATTTTCTCCAGGAAATCGATGGTGTTATCAAGAACATTCAGAACGCTCTTGGCCTGCTCAACGGTTTTCGCCGGCAATTTCAGATAAGCGATATCGATAAACTGAAGGGTCGTTATGCCCAGATCGATATCCGTGGTGAGCAATTTGACCAGCGGCTTGAGCGGCGTAATGATGTCGGCGATGGTACTCAGCGTATCGCCAAGGAAACTGTCGAAGACACTGCCGACGTTCAGTGTCACGTCCTCCAGAACGACTTGCGGCGATCCCATGTCGAAACGCGCGCCGCCGTCTGTCGAAATCTCCACGTCGCCAAGAATCTGGTCGTAGCGAATGATGGTCGAGACGGACGGCAAATAGTCTCCAGCACTGGTCGCAACAGACGCACTGATATCGGCATCGACAAACGCCGAAGCGGCAATCCCGACGTCGACACCCTCGCCAAGCAGGGGCGCCCAGATCCCATCGTTGTCCTCGTCACGAATGTCGAGTCCGAGGTGGCCGTGAATGCCGCTGCCGTCCGGATTGACGTCGACAAAATTCATTTTCAGGAAGCCGAGCGTACCCTCGGCAGTGGAGCCCGGCGCGAGGCCGGCATCGATGTCCAGCGCAATTTCCTCTCCATCTTCGTTGATACCGCTGGTATCGAGAAACACGCCAACACCGCCAAGGCCCAGACCGAGCCCCATCAGGTAGTCGATGGTCGCGTTCAGATCGGCATCGACTTCCAGATTGACGCCGGGGATACCGGCACTGAAATCGATCGGCAACGCGGCTGGTGCGACCGTGCCGTCTGCCTGCTTTTCACCGACCAGAACACCGCCGAACATCAGGTTGAAGGTCAACAAACCCTGTTCCGGCACGAAGATGAGCTGGATATCCTCCGCCTTTTCAACCAGTCTGGTGATGATTTTGCCGTTGGCATCAAATTGCAGTTCGTCGGCGTCATCCAGATCAGGAACGACGAACGAGAACAAGTCACTGTTGATGCCTTTCAGACCGTTGAACAAGGACTGGCGCAGCAACTCCAGTATCGATTCGAACACGTTGTCATTTTCGATGACGATCTGATCCTGCAACCACCTGCCGATACTGCCAGCCTGGTACATGAACTGGCCTTCAAGCGGATTGCCCGCGCCTTCGAACACGTCCGAGGTCTTCTCGCCGATGACGCTGGTACGCATTCCACGCAATTGCGCGGCAAGGTCGTCAAAGGCGCTGCCGCCAATCAGCGGCACCTCGACGGCATCGATGCCGTCGGCAACATAGTCAATTCCGGTAAAGAAACCTTCGAGGCCTGTCAGCAGGTTCTGCGGATCGTTGAGCAGTGCGAACAGATCCAGCATCGACAAGGCCGATGCCCGGCGCCGCAAAATTCAGATCGTAGTCGTTCGGACCGCGGAACTGCCCATCGACATGCAACACGTTGTCGGCAATGCCGTCACCGTCGAGGTCCTCTGTTGTCCCGCCAAGCGGCATCGACGCCGTCGGGAAGAACATCGGCAAATCGGCCTCGACCGTGCCGAGCAAGTCAACGTTCCATAGCGAAGCATCGCCAATGAGTTCGCTGATCAGGTACTGGTTGTCGACGGAATCCTCAACCAGAGAGACGGTGCCGGTCAGGTCGACACTTATCGTCGCGTCATCCACCAGCGCCGTGAGAATGCGTTTACCGCCGGCGACGAAGCCGGCTTCGATATCGATCGGTGCCAGCGTTTCGATAACGAGTTTTCTGAAGTTGATTTGACTGTCATCGGCAATGATGAACTTGGGATCACCAAGACTGGACAGATCGAACGCAAAATTCAGATCGAAGTCGATATCGGCGTCGACGTGCAACTGCCCGTCGGTCTCCAGCACCAGTGCGAGATCACCGCCAGTCAGCACGTCGCCAAGACCCGGCAAATCTTCCAGGCTGAGATTCAGGTCGTAGTCACCGGTCACCGCGAAGTCAAGATCAAGTCCAACCTCGAGCACCGAGTCCGCATACTCGAAATCCAGCACTTTGGCCGCGTCATAGGCCGACAGCGTGTCGCGGTTTCCAAGCGCGCTCGCATAGTCCGCCGCGTCAATCAACGCCAGCGCGATCGCCGTGTCGGTCGAGTCGCCGTCGAGAATCAGTGCCGTCAGTCTGGTCTCCGCCAGGGCCGGCGTCACCGCTGCCTGCTGCAAGAAGGTCAGGTCAGCGCTATACGCTCTGACGTTGTCGATGCCTGCTACCGCGCTCGCCAGCTCCAGGTCACTTGCGTTGACGCTCGCCCCGGTGTCATCAAGCCGCAATGCGGCCTCAAGCAAACTGGTTTGCGGCACGCCGTTCACATAGGCCAACGCGGCTTCGACAGCCGTCTGGTCGGCGTCCTGGTTCAGCAAGGCGCGAACCTGCGCTTCATCGGCCGAATCCGGCACACCAAGCTGGAACAGGGTTACACGCGCGATGTCTTTCTGGGCCGCGCTTGCGTTGGTGTCTGCGAGAGTAACAAGTGCGTTCAGCGCCGAAGCAATCGCATCTTCGCTATCGAACAGATCATCGACTTCTTTCTGGGTGGCTCGGTAGTCCAGGCCGAAACGCCCCAGCAACAGCCACGCTTCGACAAACGTCGAGTCGCCGGAAACCGTCGAGCGATCATCGGTCAGCGCTTGCAGTTGTGTGTCATCGGCAAGCGCCTGGGCAATGTCCAGGGTCGTTGCCGTCTCGTCCAGACCAATCGCGGCCAAACGATCCGCGGCCGCAACCACATCACGGTCGAGCAACAGGGCCTCGAATGCGGCCGCGTTGTCGCGCTGCGCCAGCGCAACGGCAACATCCTCGTCCGTTGACTGGCCGTTGAGGCTGTTCAGAATGGCTGTCAGCGCATCGTAGGCAGCTTCGACGCCTGTGCCTTTCTCGCCGATGTTCAGCCCGAATTTCAAAACCCGATCGATCTCGCGATTGACGTCGATCTCGACATGATTGATGTCGGACAGCGCGGCACGAACTGTTGCTATCGCGTTGATAATGTTCTGCACGACGTCTACCGAACCGTCGCCGAGCAGATCGACCGCGCTCTGGTTCAGGAACGGCAGTTTCTGATAGGCAACACCGACCGAATCATTGGGATCGTTCGGATCGTCCGGATCGAGCGCGGACTCCAGCGCCGCCTGGATACCCGCGAGCGCGGCATCGAGAGAAATATTGCCAAGGTCCATCAAGGCACCGAAGTTGCCTTCGAAATTCAGGTTCTCCGGAATGGACGTCAGGAACTGGCCCAGCGAAAGACCGCCAACCGGCACTGCGTCGCCGCGGTTGAAGCTGCCATGAAGACGGCCGATGTCACTGTCCAGACCACCGATCGAACCCAGCAACTCGAACGGCAAATCGAACTCGTAACTGCTCGCCGGATCGAAGCGCGGCGTGCCGATCGCCAGACCGCCGGCGAGATCGCTCACCGCGAAGCGCCCGACGGTCGGGACAATCACACCGGCTTGCAGGAACACGGTGGCATCGATGATGCCGATGCCGATCGGCCCGACGTTGAGTTCAACATCAAGAGGGTCGTCGTGATGCACCGTTACACGGCCCAGCAATGACGGGTCCTCGATGTAGAAAGCGCCATCGTCCAGTCCGAAGCCGAACTGCAGATCGAGGGTGACATCGACCTGCAAGGGCTCGGACTGCGACAGATCGAGGAAACTGAAACTGGTCAGATCCAGCCCGAGATCTTTGAGCGTCTCAAGACTCAAGTCCAGCGTCCGTGTCGGCAGGCTGGCGAGGCCGACGGTCGCCTGGAATTCTGTCAACCGGCCGGACGCACCCGCGTCAACGGATGGCAGCGCAATCAGGTCGGCGGAAGACACCGCATCGCTGGCATCAAATACACCAATAATCTCGTCGCGGATGGCCGTACCAAGGCGGCTGGTAATCTCGCCACCGGGCACGTCCCACAAATCATCCAGGCTCAGTCCGATGAACGGCAGGCTGATGGAGGAGGCAATGCTGTTGGGCAGGTCCTCCGCCCACACCGAAAACGCATTCAGCCCGTCGATCAGCTTTTGCAGATCGGATGGCTCGCTATCGAGCCCCCCGGCGACCGGCGAAGTAGGCAGCGTGGACGCCTCTTCGCTCGTGACCGATATCTGCAGGCGCGTCTGCGGCGCCAGCGTGTCACTCATCAACACGCCATCCGCATCCGAATCGGCCAGTCCAAGCGCGTGACCAAACTCGTGCATCAGCACAGTGAGCAGATCAAACCCCGCCGGCGGGTTGCTGCCGAACTCGTCGTCCGCGGTCTGTGCGTCCAGCGTCGTATCGACGTACCAGCCGTTACCCGCGGCGTCTCTATCGATTGCAACGGTAAGGCCGGACGTCTCGGCCAACGCCCCACCTGCAAGATCGACGATCTTCAGATCAAGACTGTCGAGGCGATCCTGTACTGCCTGCTGTCGGCCGGCTTCGACTGCGCCCACCCAGCGCGCCGCCGCTTCGGCGCGAATGGCCGCCAGTTGAGTGTCGTCGAGTGCGTTACTACCCGCACCAACAGCGTCCGCAGTGAGCGGTCCGTCGCCGGTCCAGTTGAGATCACCTTCCCAGATTGCCCGACCGTATCCATGGACGACCAGCGTGAGCACTGGCTGTGGAGACGCTTCCAGATCGGGATTCGCCATATGCGCGTCCTTGTCCGACGCACTCGCATAGAACACCAATGTCTGATCGCCATTGGCATACGCCTGTATATCGACGCGGTTGGCACCGTAACCTTTCAGGTCGATCGTGTCGGTATCGTTGACGTACAGGTCGTAACGGCTATCCGTGCCGTTGGTTATTGCGGGATTCAGAAAGAACGTACGCGCGCCTGCGCTCGCGGTGACGACATGCGCGCTACTGGCAAGCGATGCGCCGGTCAGGTCAATGTCTTCGACATTGACGACAACGTCAACTTCCGGAAGATCGCCGACCCAGTTGATTGCGGTGTCTGCATACTCGGTCAACCCGACTGTCGGCGTCCCGCTAGCGCTCCGAAATTCGATCGACCACGGATCGCCGGGCGCACCACTCCCCGATACAGCAATCGTCAAATCGTCGGACTGGAACAGCGGGTCACTGCTTACCGCCGCCTCGAGGGATCTCTTGACGTCGCGCGCAAGCGACCAGTACGCAATGTCGTTCGTCTGATAGGTGTTTGCGCCGAGATTGACTTCGAGTTGGAAATAGCCCAACACGTTCGATGCCAGGGCAATCTCATACCTCGGATTGCCGCCGGTTGCCGTAACGTCAGTCAGTTCGGCCTGCCCCGCGAACACGCCGAACTGGTCCAGATCTGAAAGGGCTGAGACAACCAGCAAATCGCCACCACTCGCACCGGGCCGGTAGGTATCAGTGCCCGCACCGCCATCCACGAAGTCGTTGCCGCTTCCGGCAATCAGCGTATCGTTGTCATCACCACCAGAGATGATGTCGTTGCCCGCGCCGCCGTCGACTTCATCGATCCCGCTGCCACCACTAAGGATGTCATTGCCGTAGCCACCATTGATGTGATCATCCCCTGCGGCACCGTCAATGACGTCGTTACCGTCGAAACCGAATATGGTGTTGTTGGCGAGGTTGCCGATAATCCAGTCGGCGAAAGCCGATCCATCGACGTGGCGGCCTTCGGACACGCCAAGCACGCCGCCACCGGATCCGGTAGCGTTTCCGAGTTGCCGAACAGTGCTGGGGAACAGCGCGTCGAGCCAATCCGGAATGTCATCGGCGAGCCCTGCGTTTAAGGACGCCACCAGATCTTTCAACCCCGGTACGGAGCCCGCGAAAGAATCGGCATCGAAGCCCGATGCCAGATTCGCCGCCACGCCGGCCGCATCATTGTTGAACTGGTAGTCAAGATCGAGGCTGCCGCCCGGACCGGGTGCAATGCGCCCCGAAACCTGCCCGCCATCGATAAAGCGAACGGTGTTAGTGCCGCGGGTCCCGGTAATGTTCTCGATGCCGATACCGATGGCCATGTTGGCTTGTGCAGCCGCACCGAGACTGCCAAACTGGTCATCGTACTGGGCGATGATTTCACCGATCGTGGTCGCGCTCCCCGGATTCCACCCTGTCGCAATCACCATGCTGACACCTGCTTCGACGGGGAAGCCTTCAAACGGCAATACCCCTCCTGCGATGTCCTGACCCCACTCTTTGAGCGTGTCCCAATCGTTCGTCGAAGCACTGAGAACCGTGAAATACATATCCTGCAGCGACCCGGAGAAGTCCATCGTGTCGCGGGGAATGAGCGCGTCCACTACGGCATCGCCAACACCCCCAAGTGCGGTGTCGAAGCTGAAGATATCGTCCAGCATCAGCGCCACGCCCCACAACTGCGATCGCACGCTGTAAGTGTCGGCCCCGAGCCACCGGCCAGGATGTGAACACCCGGCGTAATCGACGCGATGTTGTCACCGATACTGATGTTGTCTGCGCCGCTGCGGAAAAACGCCAGAGAGTCCCCCTCGGCATCGAGGCTCGGCGTGTAATCAGTACCGCGAACCAGATTGATGCCGCTACGAACGATCACGTCACCAAGACTGGCATCGGTCGTGTTTTCCGTGTTGCCGGAAAACCCGGTGGTGGTCAATCCCGAAGCTTTCGCAGCAAGGTCGAAAGCCGGGCCGAACAGATTGCCCGTAATGACCTGCCACGCTTTATCGCCATCGGTCAACGTCTTGTCGCCGACTTTCAGTTGCTGCAGGTTGACGTACGTTAGCGGATTGATTGAACCGACCGCCCCCGAAGACGACAGACCGGAACCCGGATTCGAATAGCTCAGAACGTTCTGAACCTGGAAGAACGCGTCACTCAATCGGTCAGCGGTCAGGTTGAATGTGACAACGTCCTCCCACAGCGACGCGAGCGCGAGTAACTGATCGGAGGTTCTGCCCGGGAACGTCAGCGCTCCGCCAACAGCACCGCCCTCTCCACCGATGAGCTTTCCCTTGAAGGTCGCGCCGGCGTCGAAGTTGAACGTGTTCTTGTATCTGCCGCCGTAGATGACGGCGTTCTCGTCGACGTGGGTGAATATGATTTCGTTGTCCCGAATCTCTGGCCCCTGGTCGAAGAACGGCAACGTCAGGTCCCGCACCTTGCTCACCGTAAGCCGTACGATTCCGTCTTCACCCGTCGGGGTGAAATTGAATCGCAACTCGTGATTGACCGCGCGGAAATCGAGTTCCAGCACCGATTTCTCGTCCATGAGGTCCCGCGTATCGATAGTCAGTTCGCCCTGCAAATTCCGCGCAATCACATCGACAAGGGGAATGGCCTGAGCGGCCGACAGCGCACTGCTGGCGCCGCCCCAGTAATCATTTCCGAAGACAAACGTCTGCGAGCCATCACCGAGCTTGATCTTGTCGACACGCTCGAAATCCTTACCACTGGCTACGATGGTGTTCGCCGCCTTGACAGTAAGTTCGATTTGCGCCGGCACCACGACGGGTGTATCGTCTCCCTGAACGAGAGTGTTATTCGCTTTCGCAATGATATAAAGCTTGTTGTCTGCGATGCCGACCTCAAGGCCCGCGCTCGCCAGCGGCCCATGGCCATATGGCCCTATCGCGACCCTGAGCGCATTTTCCAGCGCCTGTTTGGCCTCCTCGATGGTCGCTACCGCGGGCACATTCACGCTAACGTCATAGATCTCCGCGCCATCGCCCCTGTCGACGCGCAACAGGAAGTCAAATTTCCCGAAGCTTGTCGCTGCTGCGTGCGCCATGAGCTTTGCATCCGCGCCGGACGCCGCCTGATGGAAGCCGAACCCCCAAGGCGTGACGATCTCGCCAGGGGAGGCCCTGGAATCCTCGAGCGCCTCCAGCACCGTACCGAGCTTCATCGTCGAGCCATCGGCAAAAGTGATCTCGCTGTTGTAGAGAGAACCCGCGGTGGAGAAGAGGCTACCGTTGCTGAGAATGTGGGTGTAGTTCTCGCTCAGGTCGGACAGGTCAATCGCGTCGTAATTCTCTCCCGAAAAGATGCCGGTCGAACCTTCCTCCTTGATACTGGCAACACCCCAGGAACCCTTGAATTCATAGGTATCCGAACCCTCACCACCATCGGCAATATCGTAGTCAGTTGTCTTGCCAGCTTCGATCACCGAAATCGTATCGTCGCCGTCGCCGCCTCTGACGATATCGCTCCCAGCCCCGCCGACGAGTTCGTCGTCGTCATCCCCTCCAAACAGATTATCGTCGCCGCTATAGCCGACGATAATGTCTTTGCCATCACCCCCGAACACACCGTCCGCGTTGTCCGGAATCAGCCGCGGACTGATCGCGACGCCGGGGGCGGGTGTCACCAGATGCTTGTCACCGATCTCACTGGTCTCGCCCTCATAGTCAATCTGCCACGGCGCATCCACGCCATCGGGGCGAGTGATGTAAACAGCCTCGATGCCATCGAATTGCTGCAGCTTGTTGATGATCGCCTCGTCCGTATCGTCTACGTCGATCTGCTTCTGCTGAATTCCGAAGACGACGATGAAGGCATCGACTCCTGCGCTGAAGGAAATTGACTGCCTGTAGATGGACCGTGTTCCGGTGTGGCTGCCGTCGGCAAAAAGAACATCGTCACCCTCGCCGCCGTCTATGAAGTCAGCACCATTGCTACCGATCAGCACATCTGCGCCGCCACTGCCAAAAATTGCACCGGCGTCGTTGGTCACTGTCGAAACAATCCGGCTTTCGCCGTCGCCGCCATGAATGCTCGGCACGCTCTTCAAGGTGTGCGTTGCGCCAATACTCTGGGTCTCGGGCTCGCTCAACAGGATCGCATTGCGGTCCTGCATTGCATCCTCCCCTGTGAGAAAGAATTTGACTTTCGTTGTGGTGCCGCCCGTCTCGGCCTTGACGAAATAGATCTTCCCGGAAACAAGGCCGTTGACCGTTTCGTTGCCCGCGTTTACTTCATAGAGTACTGGTTGCCCCGTTTCCAGATGCTGTATCTGTCCGCTGAACTCGAGCACGTCCTGCTCGCCGGCGATTCTTGGCGCATCCGCCACGGGTGCAGTATCGGGCTCGCCGATCAGCTCGAATGAAAGGATGGTTTCCAGCTCTCGCTGAATCCCGTATAAGCGATCGCGATCGGAGGAACCCGTGACGTCCTTGATTTGCGCCGTTACCTTGCCGGTGATGCCGCTGGCAGAATTGGCCGCGACAATCAGGGAGGGGCCCACGCCTGATGCAACCGCGGTAATCGTCGCGTCTCCCAGATTCGCCAGCGTGATTTGCCATGGAAACGCCGCCGTGCCAGCACCGGTGACAAGCACCTTCGGCTTTACGTCCAATCGGTAGCCTGCCTTGATCTGGCGCCCGTCGTCAGTCAGCAATACATCGTTGATCGCTGTCTGGAGTGCTTCCTTGATCTTCCCCGGCGTTGCGTCGAAAGCGATGTTGTCGATGCTGATGTTGAGGGCCGTTTCGTTCAGATCAGAGAAAGCCACTTCAAGACCGAAGGTCCCGTTTGAGGCCTCCGAGTAGACTTCAAATACGGCATCCGCGGCAGGCTGACCAATCGCTGCCGCCGTTTCGGCCATTTCAGTGGCACCGGCGTCCAGGATTGCGGTTCGTGCCGCCGTATAACCATCGACCGCCTCGGGCTCGGAGAATGTGACCGTCCACATCGTCTTGCCCGGGGATGATGTCTGGTCCTTATTGACGGTAAAGTCACTGCGCCCAAGATGCTCGATGAGCGCGTCTCTCAGGCTTTGTTCGTCCTGCGAGTTGATCGAGGATTTTTCGCTCCTGGCTCTTGCCCGTTTCGTCACGGAAAGTGACGGAACTGGCATTTGCCGCGTTCCGCCATTGCCGAAGTACAGCACGCCTTCGAGACTGCCGACGGTGAACTTCCACTTCTCCTGGACCGGCAGTTGTTTATCCTGCCGCCGCGGTCAGGTTCTTGACGTTGCTGGCATCGAACACGGGTCGCTGATCACTACGTCCTGTGACGTCAGATTAACAAGGACCGGATCTCCAAACGAGGAATAGTCCAACCCGCTCCAATTGTCGGCGGCACCTCCTGCAAGAGCACCAAGCAAAATACCGTCTTTGGAGAAAATGAACTGGTTATTTCCCTTTCCGGCGACCAGATCATGCACCCGGTCAGCGGTGATGGTGTGACCGCCGTCGAGTTTCCCAAGAATGCCGTATGCGTCCGTCTGTGCTTGCGAAACGGTTACCTTGCCATTGGCACCGATTTCGTAGATGAGGTCGGTAGTGACTGCCGACAGATCGAGATGCACGACCGCATTCGCGTCTCCGGCCACAATACGGTAGTCGGCGAGCCAGTTGTACGTTGACTCGAACCTGAACGTATTGACGCCTTTTCCCGTCCTGATCTGTTCGATGTGTGAGACCGGTTGCTTGAACAGCGCGCCCTTGTCTTGAACGACCGGCTTGCCGTCCGGATCGGTGCCGGTGACGAATCCGAGGTTAACCTGCACCAGATCGGATTTGTTGCTGTCCATGCCGGCACCGCTAACGACGGCTGACATGTTGACTGTCTGGCCAGCCCCGTTGATCGCCTCGAATTGCGAGAAGTCGAGAACGTCGCGCTCCCCGCCCGCTTTCTCTTCAACAACCGTATCCTGGTTGGCACCGATGTCCAAGTTGTCGCGCCCACCGAAATCGTCAAGCGAATACCGGTATGTGTCGTTATCGGAACCACCCTTGAGTTCATCCTCACCCAGGCCGCCTATCAGCAGGTCGTTACCGGCGCCGCCATCCAGAATGTCATTGCCGCCGCCACCGCTGAGTTCGTCCTTGTCCTCCTGCCCGTACAGTTTGTCTTCCCCGGCGTTGCCGGTCAGCTTGTCTTCCTGCTTTCCGCCGGTGAGTTCGTTGTCCTTGTCATCTCCGACAAGCTCATCTCCGGTTGAGAAACCCAGAAACGAACTTCCTGGTCCGCCGACGATGTCCTGGATGTTCTTGACCCCGCCCCCGGGCATGATGGATGTGTGATAAAGCAGATAGCCTTCGCTTCCGACCTGGTCGGTCAGATCAAAGTTCGTCCAGGTGCCGTAGGCACTCGCGTCAATCTTGTTCCTGCCGTCACCGCCGTCAATCCAGCCGGTAAATTTGGCGCCCTTTTCCAATACAAAGGTGTCGTTACCCTCTCCGCCGCGGATGTTCGAAATACCGAATACGGTCAGCAGTGTTGTATCGCCGTTCTGCACGACCACTTCGTTATCGAAGCCCGAGGTTTTCCTGATCGTGACGGTCAGATTGCCCTGATCGTAAGCCCCAAGGTCCAGCGTGTTGTTACCACTGGTAGATGCCTTGACGATCTCGATGTTGTCAACCGTACCGATTGTCTTGCCGTCGACGTTATAGACACCCGCGATCATCTGCCCACCGAACTTGATGACGTCGATCGCGCCGTTCGACTTGAGCTTGATGCCGATATCGGTGTCCTTCATGCCGGTGGCGCTGAAGTCAAGCGTGTCCGAACCGGCGCCACCGTCGACCCGCGTTTCCAAGGCTGCCCATTGCGCGAGAAACTTGACTTCGTCGTCGCCGCCCCTGGTGTCGATGTCGATAATGTCGTTAGTGGTGAACGTCTTCTGCCCGGCGGGCGCCGCGATCGTTCCCGGGTCGGTGCTGGTCGCCGGCTGAACGGTGACCAGATTGGAATTGCCATCACCATCGACGATGACATTGACCAGAAGCCCACCGAAGTCGGGAGCCAGTGTGGCCGATTCAATAGAGCCCGCGTGCACTTCCAGATCCCAGTCACCACCCAGAACCGACGCGCCGGTCAGATCATTTGACGCGGCAACGTCTGCACCCGTCAATGCTGCCAAACCATCGATGAATGCGAGGCCCGCTGCGCTGGCGCCAACGTCGCAGCCGTAAAGCAGGATGTCGGCGTCACTGGAAAGCGCTTCGCTCCAGGTTGCCAGTTGCGCCGCATAGGCCTGCAGTGCATCCGCATTGAACTGCGTATTGCCAATCCGCAAGCTCGCATCCGAGCCATGGGAAAGAACGTGGACCGCGCCCAGATTCTGTTCGCCGCGCAACGCGTCGGTAATTTGTTGGATGCCGTCGCTGTTCTCATCGAGCACGACGACGCGCGTATTGCCGCTGGTGTCGTCAGGTAATCCCGTCAGCAAGGTCTCGTATTCGCGTACGCCGGAATCGACGAAAACGATCTGCCTTCCCGATAAAGCCAGATTGTCCGCACTCAAAAGCGCCGTAGAAGTCGCTGCGGTTGCTTCCGCATCGGATCGCGTGTTCTGCAGCAATCCGAGTTCGGCGACCGGAGTGAGATCGGCAGAGAGCAACATTCGCGCTTCCATCGCTTCGAACAACGCCTTGCGCCGGAAACGGCAGGCGTGATTCGGACTTGCGACGCGAGAACACTCGGCGTGCCAGGGTACGGCCATTAAAGGGCGCATTCATAACGCATTAATCCTTGGTGATAACGACAGCGGACAAGATGGCCCGCGAAGCGGCGCATGCATGGGTAATGCGCAAGCCAGACGACCGGGCCGGAGCATCACGGAGGGAACATTCGGGAGGAAAACAAAAGAAAAAACACGCAGAACAACCAGAGGTCGCGCGCACGGGGCCAACGGGCGGCCCTCGCCACGCGAGACCGGCAAAGTAACCCGGCTACTGATATGACGCTGGCTCAAGCAACGAAGCAACATTGCAAGCATGGCTTCGCCTCCCCCTTCCAGTTCTTGTCAGTGCGTCACATTGACCCGTATACAAATCAGAGGCGACGACACCAGAGTTGTTGTTTATTGTTTGTATCCGGCTTCACTCGTAACCAGGCCAATCCTGATGGCTCGTCACAAGCAATGCCAGCATGCAAATACGCTCGGTCGACGACCTTCAAGACGTCCGAGGGAGCACTCCTTTTGCCGGAGCGTAACGGCATAGCGCTGTCAGGGCAATCCATTATTGCGGCCCTATCCAGCGAAAGGTTCCGCGAACCCGCACCAATTACTTGAACAAGGACCGCGATCTGTTTGTTTAAAAGTTATTTTTTTATCGAGTCGCCAGATGCTGCGACTAGATATTTTTCCCGGCGGAACGCAACGCTTGGGTTTATTACCGCAATCTGAAGAAACAGCGGCACCAATAAAAAAATTGCAGAGGAAGGAAGGCAGACGATGCAGAACGAGGCCAAGCCGGATGGCGGATCGATCGCACCGCGGGCGTCGGCGGGGCACAGGATAAGACCCCAGCTCAACGGATCAATCGCAGTGAAATCGTGGTGAGCGCCCGGCTGTCGACCCGACCGCGAATGCATGCGGCTCAACCCGGCGGCAGGCTCCGGAACCGGGTTGGCGCACCGGCCGGGTTAGCCAACGCGGGTTTGCGCGATAAGGCTTACATGCTTGCGCTGAACCGGTCGCGATGAACGACCGGTGTTCGATTCTTGTACGCCACCGCCTTGTTGCCGGAATGGTTCGACGCGGTCGGGATATGTCGCATTGACTGCAAGTGCAGTTGAAGCAGACCAAATTCGTCCGACCTGGCGAGATCAGACACCTGTTTCGGAGCCAGCGTTCGCGCCTTGTCACGATTGACTGATCATCAGACCTTCGATTGACGCTTTTTCGTTGTCATTCGGTTTGGTGTCCAGCCGCAGCGGTTCGAGCAAATCGAATTCGGCAAGCTTGCTGCAGAACGCCCGGGTGCGCTGAAACTCAATTCGATATTGCTCGAGCAATCTGAACATTCGATCGAGACTGGGGGCCGGTCTCTTGTCCCCGGTAAAAAGGCGCTCGCCACGACCTTCGGTGTTGAAATGCGAGAACGATTCGTCTACACACAAAGCAAAGCTTTCGCCGTCTTCGGAAAGGGAGTACATGAACGGATAGCGCCGCACAAATGCCGGCACGTACGCTGCGCGCCAGCCGCCGGTTGGCGTGAGATAAACGTTCTCGTCACGGCGCAACCCCAGTATCACGCAGGGCATCACGCCGGCGTGCGTGCGGTTGAAAGCGATGCAATATTCGGACGCCGCATTGAAGAACTCGACCGTCATCAACGGCACCGAGTTGGCAATTGCACACCACCCGAAATCATTTGTAACTTCGAGCGACCAATCTCCATGGCGTTCAGCGCTGACCGGAACAGCCATTTCATGGATCAACAATTGCGTATCCATATCCCCCCCTTCCAGGCATCAAACTCAGGTTCTCGAGCCGTTGTTCTTCATGTGCCCCCCGGACGCGACCGCACGAGAAGTCGTTTCGGGTGCGCTGCAACATCGGACTGTTGGTGGCCTTTTTCACTACTGCAACATCCCTCACTGCCTCAGAGGCGGCGAGGATGCGACGTGTGGAACTCATCCGGCTGCAACTTCGTAACAGTGGATTGGCGCAAGAATCAAACCATCGCCGACAGCAAGCAAACCGAATTAAAGTGATCTCTAAGAAACGGTTGCCAACAAACGCTTTTATCGAAACAGTGTCCTGCATGAACACGCAAGAACAAACGCGCGCCAAAGCCTGAATTGACTCGGCACGTTGGAAACATGGCGGGAGAGCGATCCGCTGACATCGGGAATGACGAAACGATGACGCCTGGCCGACCATCGGAACCGGGCGTCCATTACCTCCTTTTTCAGATCCGGTCCGCACGGTGATTCGTGCCGATCAAGCGGCATGACACGGTATCGTATGGTGCGTCGCGTCATACCCCGGAGCGTGACACGATGCGTACACCGACGCGGTCGTTCGGCAACCGATTGCGGGGCAAGTGCGGAGTTCATCGACAGGGTGGGCAATTAGCTGAGAAGCACACGCACCGCAGGGGGAACCTGTTACACAGCAACCTTCTGGAATGCTCCATTTAAAGAAACAAGCACAAAGATTTCGGAGTGACTGGTTGACAAATTGCCAATGTTCCCCGGCCTCGACGTAGATCTATTCTTTGTCTTCGTTCACACGCGAGCAGAAGCGATCAGGCGACAACCGCGCCAACACTGTCTGCTCGAGTGGTACCGGCGCATTTGCAATCTGTGATGCCAGCACCTCACCAACCAGTGGCGACCAGCTAAAGCCGCGCGAGCCCATTGCGACGCAACAAAACAGGTTCTTGTCGATGCGGCCGATAACCGGAAGACGATCACGGCTGACACAGCGCACGCCGACCCAACCCGTTTCAACATGAATGCGCGCTTCATCAATCACTTGCGGCAGTATGCGTGCCGCACGTCGCCGGTTCGCCGCGTGGTCTTTCTCTTTCACCCGGCGATCCGGGCACGATTCGTCGAAGGTCGCGCCGATGTAATGCCGTCCCTGAATTTCCGGCGTGACATAGCCGTCGCGACAAACGGGCAATTGCAGCGGCACCAGCGGCCTGATCGCCGTCACCTGCCCCCGCGCCGCCCGCAGCCACGACGTGCTGGCCGGGACAAGCGCCTTTGCAGCCGCGCCGTTCGCAAGAACCACCGCACTGGCGCTTTCGATGACACGATCGTTGGCGCCGATAATTTGAACGAGCCCAGCATCTGTATCGATTCTTTGTACGTCGACTTCTCCCTTGAATCTGACCGATGAAGAGGCATGATCAAACAGGGCGGCACACAAAGACGGACCATTAACAAACCCGGCGCCGGGAAACCACACGCCTTGCTCACTAACCGAAACACCGGCCCGAACGCTGGCCTGCCGCGAGTCAACCATGCAGGCGAGCTCCGGGGGATACGCGAACCGCTCAAATGCACGAGCCAGTTTTTCCAGATGCGCCGGATCGCGCGCCAATTGCAGCACGCCGGTTTCATTCCAGGCGAATCCGGTTTGCTGTTTCAACTGACGATATAGCCGCACCGCGTACAGAAAGGCTGCCCAACCAAAGCTGCTGCGCGCACCTTCATCGAGCGTTATGAATGGTCGAATGACCGCTGCCGGATTGCCCGACCCACCAGCGCCAATGGATTTCTCGCGATCGAGCAGAACGACCGCAATACCGCGCCGGGCCAAAGCAAAAGCGCATGACGTCCCGGCGATTCCGGCGCCGATAACCACGACTTTTTCCGGAACCGGCCGCGGATTCGAGGGCCCGCGCCGGCTTGCGATCAGCATCTCACGCTTTCGCGCGTAACCGATCCGCTTTTCCACAATGAAACCCGCACCCTCGAGACCTCGCCGCACCGCACCTGCAACACTGTAGGTTGCACCCGTTGCTCCTGGCGCCGCAAGGCGGGCAATTTGCCGGAACAATACCTCTGACCACATGTCGGGATTACGCGAAGGCGCAAACCCGTCGAAAAAGAAAGCGTCGGCACGCGCATCCAGTTCGCTCAGCATCTGCTCGGCATCGCCGAACAACAAGGTCAACGTTACGCGGCCGTGATCGAAATGCAGACGGTGAAATCCGCCGACGAGCGGTGGATAGGCGGCAAGCAGACTTTCGGAAAGCGGCGCAAGCTGCGGCCATTGGCCCAACACCTGTACAAGGTCATCATGACGGAACGGATGTTTCTCGACCGAGACGAAATCGAGACGGCAATCGGCGCCGCTCTCCCGCAAGGCGTTCCAGGTCAGAAGGAAGTTCAGACCGCAGCCAAACCCGGTCTCGACGATCGTGAAGCTTGCGTTGCCTTTCCAGCGCCGCCCGAGATCATTTCCCTCAAGGAAGACATGTCGGGACTCGGCTATTGCTCCTTCAACCGAATGATAGATGTCGCCGAAGCGCGGTGAATAAAGCGCACCGTCGCGGAACACGGCAGGCGCGGGAGAGATGGCGAGCGGGTTTGAATCTCATCGGTTATGGCTCGCGGTCCAGGGCCAATCTGCAGGCCGGGAATCCGGCCGTCAATTCATGTAATCAATTCAGTTTGGCGCAAAAACGTTGCTGCCAGCTTGCGTTTACCTGGCAAGGTATCATGGCCGCGCGGGACTGTCGGCAAAGACGTCCTTCGAATTCGAAGCGGTTTTGGCTTTCCCTCCGAACCCTTTGGCACCACCCGCGGCATGTCCGGTGGACGCCTTGTTGCCTGCCTGGACAGCAGTGCGCCGTTTCGCAAACTCGTTTACGCTGTTCTTGTTCTGATGATCGATAATAATGATTCACTTGAAGCCCGGTTGCTCGATCGCACATGCCTCGCATTATCGGTGACACCCTCGTATCGGCCCGCGACCTGCTTGTCGCAGCGCTACCGTTCATTCTGCTGATTGCGGTACTGCTCACCGGTGCCTACTTCCTGCTCGATCCGAATCCGCCAAAACGGCTCGTCATTGCCACCGGCCCGGAGCAAAGTGCGTTCGCCGAGTTCGGAAAACGCTACGCCGCTGAACTCGAAACGTACGGCATCGAAGTCGAACTGCGGGCCACGCGCGGCTCGCTTGACAACCTCACGGCCTTACGCGATGCAGACCGTGACATTGACGTCGGGTTCGTACAGGGTGGCTCCAGCGAGTCCGCGAGAACAGTAGACGAAGACACCAGCGGCGTGCCTCTGGTGTCTCTGGGGAGTCTGTTCTTCGAACCCGTCTGGTTCTTCTATCGCGAAGCGGCGGCTCGCGACCTGCCGCAACAGGCGCTGGATCACCCGGCACAGTTAACCGGCTGGCGGGTCAATTTCGGCACGCCCGGATCCGGCACGCCCGGGCTGGTGAGAAAACTGCTGGCCGCGAATGGCATCGATTACGAAAGCCTGCAACCTGGAGAACTGGAATTAACACCTGCTGTGGTGGCACTGCTCGGCGGCGAACTCGAAGCGGTCGCCTTTGCGTCGGCACCCGAAGCACCACTGGTTCAGATGCTGCTGCGCACGCCCGGAATCAGGCTGCTCGAATTCCCGCAGGCAGAAGCCTACTCGCGCCGCTTTCCCTTTCTGAGTCCGGTTACCCTGCCGCGCGGCGTTGTCGACCTCGGGCGTAATGTGCCCGCTCACGACGTGCCCCTGATCGCACCAATCACTTCACTGGTGGCGCGCAAAGACACTCATCCGGCTTTGGTACAGCTGCTTGTGCAGGCAGCGACCCGAATTCACGGCAGCGCCGGCTGGATTTCACGCGCCGCGAGATTTCCGACGGCTGAGCATTCGGAGTTTCCGCTCTCTTCTGAGGCAGAACGTTATTATGTCAACGGCGCACCGCTCCTGCAGCGCTACCTGCCCTTTTGGCTGGCCAACCTGATTGACCGCATGTGGGTGGTGCTGATCACGATCATTGCGGTCGTGATCCCGTTGTCGCGCATCGTGCCGCCGTTGTACAAGTTCCGTATCCGGCGCCGGGTTTTCCGCTGGTACCGCCAACTGCGCGACATCGAGGACCGGCTTGCGATCGGCTCCGCGCCCGCCGCCGGCTTGCTCGAAGATCTTCAAAAACTCGATGACAAGATCGCACACATTGCTGTGCCGCTGTCTTACGCGGAGGAACTCTACAACATGCGTTTGCACATTGCGCTTGTCCGTCGTCGTCTTCGCCAGGCAATGCAAACAAATCTTTAACCGCGTTGTTTCGGGCAGCCCGAACGAAGGCCGTAATCGTATCTCGCCTCTGTGAACGGAAAACCCTGATACAGATCAGCTCCGTACTGGCGTCATTACATGTGAAATCCCACTTTGCATAAGCATCTTCTTGAATAACGCCACAGTTCACCGATGCCTGGCCTGGTTTTTTGTCATGACTTCATCCGCGTCGTCACCACACCTCTTCACGGACAGGGTTCGCAACTTGATGAATCCGCTGAATGGACACTACAATCTCGCGCTGGAATCAAGCAACGGTAACAATGGTCATGCTTGATTCGGAGGAGACACGACATGCGAAACGCGATGACGGGAACAGGTCCAGGTCGGCGGCTATCTCTGGTTTCAGAAGGCAGCAAAGGGCGTGGCAAGCCACCCTCGCAACCGATCCCGAAGGCTTCCTCAGTCGTTGATATATGTGAAGCGCGGTCCAGCGCGGACAGGGAGTCGCTTCAAACGTTTCGGCACCGGGTCGCCATCATGGACATGAATCGGGCGCGCTTTCAACCCGACCAGCAAGTGCACTCACGTGACGACAACCTGAGGACAGGTGGCGTGCAACTGATCGCCTCTTGTTCTTCGGAAATTGCAGGAACCATTCAAATCAATTACGCCTTTGCACGCGACCTCGGCGTAGATGCGGACTTCTACAGAATGCGGGAATTTGCGGGAGCCGATCACCCGCGTCACACCTGCATCATCTCGCGCCTGCTCGTAGCACCCGCATGGAGGGGCGGTTCGCTGGGCCGGCAACTGTGTATAGCCGCCTACCGGCACGCACTTGGCGAGAATGCGCGGACAGCATTCCTGCGATGCAACGATTCACTCATCTTTTACTTCTCCACCCTCGGATTCAAACCGTACATGGGCAAAGCCCAACACGCGATTTTCGGAGAGGTGCTGCCGATGAAGTTGGATCTTCAGGATGAACAATATCTGACGATGGTTCACTCGCCCTTAGTTGACGCGTTGCGCGCGTGGAAAAGGGCCCGGACGCCGGACGTGCGCGTCGTAACGGAATGAGATGGTTACTTCTGGCCGCAGCTGCAAGCGAGCCACACCTGGACTTATTTCCCGTACCACGCGAAAGTACCTCTTAACACTGGCCGGGATGGCGGTCGGGAACGCTTGTCCGTCATTTTCAGCTAATTGGAACCCAAGGAGGACAATTCGCTTCCCCTTGACACCGCGGACAGCAGCCGGCCCACGCATGCGACTTGCTTAAGACGGGGCATGCTCGCACCAGACTGCCAGTCGCAAGTCAGGCAACATCAGGCTTTGTCAGCCGGAACCGTCAGTGCCAGAATAACGTAAAGAGTTCACGCCGCATCGATTCATCAAGTGATCATGAGTCAATACCGGTTTCAGCAATCTGATCATCTTTCTTGCCGCCATTCTCTTTCCTGCAGCGACCACCGCTCTCGCACAAGACGATGTTCAGAGCATCACAATGTCTTGCCAGGCATCCCTGCGGGAAATTGTTTTCTGGTGCGTGACGATCGGCGGAGCAGACGGCGCGGTATCCTCTCCGGTCGAACAGGAAAACAACTGCCGCGAGGCAAAGCAACGTTCTGATCGTTACTGCTACCCCTTGCAGGTGCCTCAGCTGGGTTGCACCTCCGCGCTGCAGGAAATGGAAATCTGGTGCGGGGGCAAGGCCAAGTTTAATCTCACCGACATCATCAACTACTGCAGGAAGAGCCAGCGTAACGTGCGTGTGTTCTGTTACCGGTAGCGGCTCACGATCAAGCAGTATGGCCCTGCGTGTTGCGACGACTGGAAACCCGCGGTGCGCACCGAAATCCGGCGGCGCGGTAAACGGGCACTCCTACTTTCAGCGTGCCGGGTCTGCCAATCGAGAGTCCGACGTTCAGGGAATGTCCTTGTAAACCTGGTCGGAGTATTCGCTTTCGTTATCCGAGTCGTCGACTGCGGTTACCGCAAAATAATAGCGCCTGCCGCTAGTGTGCTGTCCCGCGAGATAAGTACGCAAAGTCGTTCGATCTTTGCGAGGATCGAGTCGGCGGTGGCAGTCCATACGAACGGGGGGGCCTGGGCGTTGTAGTGCTCGACGAAGGTATCGATCTTCGGACGAGCTCTTTGACGCTGGAGAACGAGCCGCGCCGGATGGCCTTCTGGGTGATGATGCTGAACCAGCGTTCGACCTGGTTGAGCCACGAGGCATAGGTGGGAGTGTAGTGGATGTGGTAGCGCGGTCGCGTCGCCAGCCAAGCCCGGACCTTGGCGTGCTTGTGCGTGGAGTAGTTGTCGACGATGAGGTGGACGTCCAGGTCCTTCGGGACATTGGCATCGATATGGCGCAGGAACGGGAGGAACTCCTGGTGGCGATGGCGCTGCTTGCATTGGGTGAGGACGGCTCCGGAGGCGACGTCCAGGGCCGCGAACAGGGTCGTGGTTCCATGTCGCACGTAGTCGTGGGTCACCCCTTCGACTAGCCGAGTCCCATCGGCAGCAGCGGCTGCGTGCGATCGAGCGCCTGGATCTGGCTCTTCTCATCGACACACAGGACGATGGCGTGGTCCGGCGGGTTGAGGTACAGGCCGACGATGTCGCGCACTTTCTCGACGAAGAAGGGATCGGTGGAGAGCTTGAAGTGACGCTGCCGGTGCGGTTGCACGCCGAACAGGTCGAACCAACGCTGGACGGTGCTCTTCGAGACACTGGTCTGTTCGGCCATCGAGCGTACGCTCCAGTGTGTGCCGTCTGGCGGGTGGCTTTGCAGGGCAGTGTTGATCACCTCGGCGACCCGCTCGTCCTGGCGGGTTCGCGGTCGGCCGGCGCGCAGTTCATCGTGCAGGCCTTCGAGGCCGTGCTCACGATATCGGTCGCGCCACTTGCCGACAGTGGCATCGTCAACCGCAATCGTTTCGCAATCGACGCATTGGCTTCGCCGTCGGCGCTGGCGAGCACGATGTGCGCGCGCTGCACGACGCCGTGCGGCAGCGAGCGCGAGTGGGCGATACTTTCGAGTTGGGACTTGGCGTCATCGGTGAGTACGAGCGGCTCGATCGGGCAACCTCGTGGCATGGGCGGACTCCAAGCTAGTAGACGCCCATACATATAGCATTTATTTCTGGGACACTACACTAGGTCCTTCCGGATAGCGCCAAGGAATTCAAGCGGTTGCTGCTTCGTGCACCAAGGCGTGCCGGTTGCCACACCTGAAACAACAGCCAGTTCCCGGCGTTGCTGAAAAATGCGCTCGATTGGGCGTTTCGCCGGGAAGGCGATGCAGAAACCTCTCGCCGCGTTGGTTGCCGGCGTGATGTCGGCCTCTCCCGGTGCGCTCGTAGCTCGCTTATCTGGGAATGGTCGTCGTCCCGGAGCGCGTAAGCGTGGGCAAGGCCCATGAAGCCTTTGACGACAGCGGCGTGCTCAAGGACCCTCGGCAGCAACAGTCGCTCGAAGAACTGGGCGCGCAAACGGCACGGTTTTTGCAGCGCCTTGTTCTTTTGCGACTGCTTGGTATTCCGCGCTTCAGGCGCACCGTTGCGCCTGATGTAAGAAGCACTTTGCCGTCTATCCTAAGTCGCGAAGCCGGAGGTGCCATGACGACCCTGGCGAGAGTCATATTTGTCTTTGCAATCGTAATACCGAACGCTTGCAAAGTGTTGGGTCGAAGTAGGCGCCGATCCGGAAGCCAAATTTTATTTGGATCTTGACTCGATCGCCATGGTCAACGACAGCCTGCACGTGATCAAGCGCGGCGTCGACTCGCCGCTTACCGAGAACTTCACGGGGAAACCGGTCGTTTTCAAAGAGACGGGGGGAACTGTCGAAATGGACTGCAAATTACGCGTCAACCGGGTTACGCGAATCGACATGCTCGATATCAATGGCGAAGTCGTGTGGACCTCTGGCGACATGCCACGGCAACTATGGTTATCAGTCAAATCCAATTCGCATGCAGAGGCGACGCTCGACGTCGCTTGTGCTCATTTCGAAAGGGGATGAATGCAAGCGCTTCTGTTGATCTGGATTTGCCGGTGTTTGTGAAGACGGAATGTGAGCCGCGTGGACGTGGGTTGTGCGCAATTCATGTGAGCGGTGATTCAGTTCCCACTCCCAAGATGGTAGGCAGGCAAGTGGGGTTTACGCTGGTTGAGGTCGCGATCGTGCTGGTCGTGATTGGCCTTATTGTCGGGGGGGTCACTGCTGGTCAGCAACTGATACGTAGTGCTAAAACGAACCAAGCACTTAGTACTCTTGACAGCATCGCCGCAGCCGTACTTGCTTTCAATGATCGCTACGAGAGGATGCCGGGCGATTACCACGCAGCATCCGTTCATATGAACTGTGCAATTACGTGCTTGAATGGAAATGGCAATCGACGCGTTGAGAGGAACGCAATTCCCGTCTCGGGCAGCGAAGTACACGAAGAGTTGCTGGTCTGGAGTCACCTCTCCGGTGCTGGATTTATCAATGGAGAGGAAGTCTTTCGTCCGGTCGCCGGCGGAACTGTGCCTACGTTGGCAAATACCCCCCGCAATGGTTTTGGCGTCACGTTCAAGTTCGTCTACGACGGAAACTTCGGTACGGCTCCAGACGGAACGGCCCGTCACAATTTCAAAACAGGAAATCGGATCCCTGTTGACCTCATTCAGGAAATTGACACGAAAATTGACGATGAACTGCCCACACTGGCCGCTTCCGGTTCTCGTCTTTTGCGCCGGGCGACGTGGCGCCGGTTGGCGGTGGCGTGAAGGAGGTCTCCATCTCGGCACCAGCGGCGAGGGGCCGACCGCGGTATGGAATGCAGCCAACGGGACAACCAACTGCGGTGCAGCCAGTCTCTTCTGAATCCGTAGCCGATTGACTCCGCGAGTCAACAACAGAAAGGGCAGCGTTGCTGCCCTTTTCGTGGGCCTTGAGGAAACCGATGCACCCGCTCCAGCGTAGCGCTTGCCTTTTTATGTCAAGACCTCCCTCGGGTCAATTCTAGGGAAGAGAACTCTCAATTAACTCGGCTACCCTGGCGGAGAAAGTGACGATTTCCATAATGTCTCCTCTTGGCGACAAATACGCGCTTCGATTTTTGGCAAATCCCACGCGCTAACCAGTCACCGCGGCGCCATGTATCAACACCTAAGAGTGGTGTTCGGGAACGTGCCGTATTAACAAGAACAAGACTCGACAACTTATCGGCAGACACCAACGACAGAATCCGGAACATCGATATCACCGACGCGGAGCGGAAACTGCTCTGAAGGCTTCTCACGCAACTTCGATTGGCTGCGGCCTATCCGATCACGAGTCGCTCCGCGCATCCGGCTTGTCTAGCGCCCTCCAGCAAGCTTCAGCATCGGCACGAAACACGCCTCTCGACGCCACGCACCGGACGCTTCTGCGGAACCCTGGACCACGGTTGACGTGGGCTGTCACAGGCGTAAAGTAACTTCCGGCGGCCTCGAAAAGAATAATTCCGGCCAGCATACCAAGGGAGGAAATTATGAGAACAACCACGATCGCGATGTCGTCGGTCGGACTGATAGCGATGACTCCGGTCTGCGATGCAGATTCAACGGCAACGCTGAGAGTATCGGCCCGGGTCGTCCACGATTGCACAGCAATCGCGGACGGGGTGACGAACTGCTCGTTAGAAACCTTGCGCGTTCAATCAACTTATTCCGGACGCGTGACTATCAAGACCGTCGGCGGCGAACCAGCCATCCAGTTCGTTGGCCCGCAACCGAGTATCGAGCGTGACGAGGATAGGTTGACCATCGCGTTCTAGCGAAGTACGCAGCAGTTGAAATCCGCGTTCCCCGGACACTTCAATCGTGAAACTGCACTCGCAATTGAGTCGTGCCGACCACACGTCGGGACTGGTTCTGCCACTCGCGATCCGGCCGAAGACCCAGGAGGAGTAACCAGGCAGGGCCAAATAAAAAAGCCACCTGTCAGGTGGCTTTTTGTGTGGCGACCCCACGGGGATTCGAACCCCGGTTACCGCCGTGAAAGGGCGATGTCCTAGGCCACTAGACGATGGGGTCCCGTCAAAACTTCTTGGTGGAGGTAAGCGGGATCGAACCGCTGACCTCTTGCATGCCATGCAAGCGCTCTCCCAGCTGAGCTATACCCCCGGCAAAACGAGGGCGAATTATACGGTCGCGCTTAATGCCTGTAAAGAAACGCCTATCCGGGAAAATTCGGCAACTCGCGGTCCATCCGCGCGAGCACTTCATCCCGGCCAATCAACTCCAGCGTCGCGTCGATCGACGGGGTTTGCGGCTCTCCGGTCACCATCACCCTTAGCGGCATGGCAATCCGGGGCATTTTGAGCCCGGATTCGGTGACTGTCGCCTTGATGGCCCCGGATATGGCTTCGCGCTGCCAGTCGACTTCGCCAAGGCGTTGGCGCAGCGCCTCCAGTGCCGGGCGCACTTCGGCACTGTAGTGCTGTTCCTTGAGCTCTGCGGTGGGATGCAGTACGCGATAGAACAGCACGGCCGCGTCGGCCAATTCGACCACTGTAGTCGCACGCCCCTTCAGCAGCGCCACGACGCGGGCGAGGTCCGGCCCGTTGCCGGGGTCGCAATCGCGCTGGCGCAAGAACGGCGCCACCAGCGCCGCAAGCCGCGCATCATCGGCCTCCTTGAGGTATTGCTGGTTTACCCAGTCCAGTTTCGCAGCGTCGAACCTCGACGGCGAGCGGCTGACGTTGGCAAATTCGAACCATTCGACAAATTGCGCCAGCGAGAAAATTTCGTCATCCCCGTGGCCCCAACCGAGCCGCGCGAGGTAGTTGATCAGCGCCTCGGGCAGGTAGCCCTCCTCCTCGTACTGCATGACGCTGACGGCGCCATGGCGCTTTGACAGCCGCTCGCCGTCGTGCCCGAGGATCATCGGCACATGGCCGAACTGCGGCAACGGGAAGCCAAGCGCGTTGAAGATGTTGATCTGGCGCGGCGTGTTGTTGACATGATCGTCACCGCGTATGACGTGACTGATCTTCATGTCGAAATCATCAACGACGACGCCGAAATTGTAGGTCGGCACGCCGTCGGCACGCAGCAGGACCAGGTCATCGAGCTCTTCGTTGCTGACCGTTACCGTGCCCTTGACCAGATCGTCCCAGGCCACCGCGCCGCCATCCGGATTACGAAACCGCAAGACCGGCTTGACGCCGGCCGGCGGCGTTTTTCCGGCCGCGTTCTCGGGACGCCAGCGCCCGTCGTAGCGCGGCTTGAGCCCCGAGGCACGCTGCGCTTCGCGCATTTCGGTCAGTTCGTCCGGAGAGGCATAGCACCAGTAGGCATGGCCGCCGTCGAGCAGCTGTTGCGCGACCTCGCGATACCGTGCGATACGCTGCATCTGGAAATACGGCCCCTCGTCCCAGTCCAGTCCCAGCCAGCGCATCGAGTCGAAAATCGCCTGGGTGGATTCCCCGGTCGAGCGCTCCAGGTCGGTGTCCTCGATCCGCAACACGAACTGCCCGCCGTGCCGGCGCGCGTACGCCCAGGAAAACAGCGCGGTTCGCGCGCCGCCGATATGCAGATATCCGGTCGGGCTGGGAGCAAAACGGGTGCGAATCATGGGTCTTCTACTCGATCAGGTTGCCGGACACCCGGCTTGCTCGGCGACCGGGATGTTGTCGAGCGTTCTCGCATACACCCACATGGTCCCGGGCAGCAAGCAAGCGCCGGAAAAAGTGCGCCATTCTACTAGAAGCGCTGCTACCCGGCCGCCCGCTCCTCGCAAATCGCCGCTGCCAGTTCGCGCAAGGGCGCGTACTGCGCCCAATCTTCCACCGGGAGGTTCACGCGCCGGCGCCAGTTCGGCTGTTCATGCACTGTGCCGGGCACGTTTACCTGCTCGACGAGACCGAACACATCTTCGATCTGCATCATCATGAGTGCGCAGTTGCTGCGTGCCGCATAGCGATGCACCGCGGCAGATAGCGCATACGACGGCAAGCCCGGGCCCGGTTCGTTTGGCTCCCCCGGATGCAAGCCTTCCTTGCTCAAAGCATCCAGCATGCGCGCTCGATCGAGTTCGCGTTCGGCACGCAGCCGATCGCGCATTTCGTCGTTCGGGAACAAACGGAGGGCTTCACGCACATCGAGGTCGCGCCCGCACCAGAAGCCGGCAAACGTCGGCAGATCGTGAGTCGTTACCGTAACCAGCGCCTGTTCGGGAAAGCTGTCCGGCGCCTGGAACGAATGGTCCGAGTGCCAGTTCTTCGAGAAATACAACACCCGATACGACAACACGCCGTATTCGTACAGCGCGGCTCGCAACTCGTCAGGCACTGTACCAAGGTCTTCGCCGATGACGATGCAGCCGGCGCGAACACTCTCCAGCGCGAGGATCGCCAGTAAATCGTGGAGCGGGTAGCGTACAAACGCGCCCTCTGCGGTAGAGCCTCCCTTGGGCACCCAGAACAGGCGAAGCAGGCCGATGACGTGATCGATGCGTAACGCGCCACTGCCCTGCATGTTCGCGCGCAACGCCATCACGTATTCCTCATACGCGGTTTTCTCCAGATGACCCGGCATCCACGGGGGCAGCCCCCACACCTGGCCCTGAAGGTTGAAGTCATCGGGCGGCGCACCAATGCTCACATCGCGCGCATAAGATTCAGGGCTGCGCCAGACATCGGCACCAAAAGCGTCGCTGCCCACTGCGAGATCGCGATACAGTCCGATACGCATGCCACTGGTTCGGGCGCATTCCTGGACATGCTCGATCTGTTCGCACAGCAACCATTGCAGGTATTCGTGAAACTCGACTTCGATTGTATGCGCGAGCGCAAAATCGCTTACCGCCGCCGAATGGGGATCGAGGTACTCGTCCGGCCATGTGCCGCCGCGTGACCGCGCGTGCAAGACCTCGAACACGGCGTGCAACCGCAGCGCCTGCCCTCCTGCATCCTGATATCGACGGAACGACTGCGCCCGCCCCCCTGCGGCCGGCATCACGTGTGCGCGAAAGTGTCGATACAACTCGCGCAGCACCGGCCACTTGAGGGTCGCCACACCGGCGTAATCGACCAGCTCCGACGCGCGCAATCGTTCAAGCTCTTTCTGGAAGGCGGGTGCCTCCACGAGTGCGCGTGCAGCATCGCACTGCGCAAAATCCGCGATGGCTTCGACATCCAGGTAAAGCGCGTTCGCGAACCGGCGGCTCGACGGACTGTACGGGCTCGCGCGTTCGGGTTCATCGGGATACAGCGCATGGAGCGGATTGACACCAATCACATCCGCACCCAACTCGCCGAAAACAGTTGCGGCGCGGGCAAGATCCCCAAGGTCACCCATTCCCCAGTTGCGTCGCGATCGCAGCCCATAGAGTTGCAGCGCGATGCCCCATGAGCGCCGGCGCGCTTCCCCGTTCGGCGGCGACTGGCATCGCGCGGGCGTGATGATGAGTTTGGCACTGTGCCTGCGCGAACCGGTATTGATGGTGATATCGTGGTAGCCAGGGCCCGGCGCACAGGGAAGCGTGAAGCGCCGGCGTCGAAACTTCTGACCGGCCCGTTCTGTCTCTTCGAGCAATTCATGGTCATGCGGCATGAGGGTACCCGCGTGCTCGTTGCCACCCTCCTCGCGCAGGCGCCAGTGCATGGGCTCACCTTCCTCCGCCTCGCCAAGTGCGACGGGGATAGAGGGCGGATCGTTTTCACGGAGTACACACACAGGCGGCAGCAAATGCGACCAACGCTCGGCCTCGAGCGCGTGCAGCTCCGCTTCTATCGCCTTGTCATCGTCGGCAACGATACCCATCGCGCCGAGCAGACGACGTGCCGTCTCCTCCTGCAGTGCGTGCCAGTTGCCCCAGATATCGTGGTAGCCAAGCTCGATACCACGGGCTTGCGCGAGGCGTGCGAGCGGTGAGTCCGGATTCATTGCAGCGGGATCAGCACGTAAGTCGCGCGCGGCTCTACCGGCACGGTGTGAAGCCGCCCCACCGGTACATTGGTCGTTGCGAAAACGCAGCGCCATGCACTCAGTCTGCCACTGTCGGGCAGCACGAAGTCAACAGGCCACTCGCCGGCGTTCAGGATGACCAGTACCGTGTCCTCGTCCGCGCGCACGTGCTCTCCCGGCAGATGTTCGGCCAACAACATTCCGACGCAGCGACGTCCCGTATCCCCCCAGTCATCGGCGCGCATCCTCCTGCCGTCTTCGCGCAACCATTCGATGTCGGCAAAACCGCTCAACGGCGCGTTCTCCTCGCCATGCACGAAGCGCTGCCGTCGCAACACCGGATGGCTCGCGCGCAACGCGATCAGTTCACGCACGAAGTCGAGGAAATCCGTTTTCCACATCGCACCCCGACCAGTCGAGCCAGCTGATCTCATTGTCCTGGCAATAGGCGTTATTGTTGCCGCGCTGGGTACGGCCTAGCTCGTCACCCGCAAGCAACATCGGCGTGCCCTGCGACAGAAACACGCTCGCCAGCAAGTTACGCCGCTGCCGCTCGCGCAGTGCCCTGATCGCGGCATCGTCGCTGGGACCCTCGACCCCATAGTTGGCGCTGAGATTTTCGCCGTGGCCATCGCGGTTGTCCTCGCCATTGGCTTCGTTGTGGCGTCCGGCGTAACTCACCAGATCGTTCAGGGTAAAACCATCGTGGCTGGTCGCGAAATTGATGCTCGCCCATGGCCCGCGCTCCGGGTGGCCGAACAGGTCTCCCGAGCCGTGCAGCCGGCGCGCGAAATCTGGCAGAGTTCCGGCGTCGCCACGCCAGAAGCTGCGCACGGAATCACGAAACCGGTCATTCCACTCCGCCCAGTCCGGCGGGAACCCGCCGAGACGATAACCACCCGGGCCGAGATCCCATGGTTCGGCTATCAACTTGCGGCTCGAAAGAAGCGGGTCGGCGGCGAGCTTGCGCAGAAAAGGCGCTTGCACGTCGAAACCATCACCTGACCGGGCCAGCGTCACGGCAAGATCGAAGCGAAAACCGTCCACCTCCATCTCGCCTGCCCAATAGCGCAAGCTGTCGAGAGCCAGGTCAACGACGCGGGGATGATCGAAATTCAGACTGTTGCCACAACCCGTGTAGTCGATGTACTCGCGCGGATGATCGGGCTGCAGGCGGTAGTAACTGGCGTTGTCGATGCCGCGGAAGCTGACAGTGGGGCCGGTCCGGTTGCCCTCCGCGGTGTGGTTGTAAACCACATCGAGGATCACTTCGATCCCGGCTTCATGCAACGCCCGAACCATCTGCCTGAACGACGCAAGCCCGCCGCCACCCAGATAGAGCGCATGCGGCGCGAAATAACTCAGGGGGCTGTAACCCCAGTAATTGCGTAATCCCTTGCGCACCAGAAAGTGGTCGTCGGCAAACGCCTGAACCGGTAACAGTTCGACGCTGGTGATACCCAGTGACTTCATGTAATCGATGACGCACTTGTGGCCCAGCCCGTCGAAGGTGCCGCGCAGTTCCGCCGGCAATTCAGGGTGGCGCATGGTAAAGCCGCGCACATGCGTTTCATAGATGACCGTGTCGTTCCATGGCACCGAAGGCACGACCGCCGCCATGACGGCCGTTTGCATCAGCCACCACGACGGATTTGGGCGTGCCCGGCGCACTATCCCGGGTATCAAAGCCGAGATCTTCCGCAGGATCGCCCTGGACGAACCCATAGCTTGCATCGGACCAGATCAGGTTTCCGGAGAGCAGCCGCGCGTAAGGGTCGATCAGCAGTTTATGCGGATTGAAACGGTGGCCGGCCTCCGGTGCATACGGCCCGTGCACCCGGTAGCCGTACTTCTGGCCGGCGCGCACGCCCGGCAGGAATCCGTGCCATACGCCGTTTGTGCATTCGGGCAAGGCAAACCGTGCCGCTTCATGCTCGCCCGAGTCATCGAACAGACACAACTCCACGCGGTCCGCATGCCAGGAGTAAAGGGCGAAGTTGACACCGTCGGGCTGGCAGCTCGCCCCCAACGGCTCTGGCGATCCGCGAAGCATCGCACCCAGTCCCGAACGCCCGGTAGTCATCTGGTCCGGCATGGATGAAGTGCACCCGGTTCGGACTGCCTTGTTACGGCCACGCTCGGTCTGATCAAACCGCAATCGCCGCTGGCAGCTGCGGATGCACGGGCTGAAGTTTCCAGATCTCTTCGTTGTACTTCGCAAATGGTCCGATCGCTGGAAAATCGCCCGCTGGCGGCGCAATTGAGTATGCTCATGCGCAACCAGCGTTCACGATCACGGAAAGCTTCGGCTGCCGCACGCTGCGCAGCGACGTATCCGCGAAAATCGGCGACCGTCATCCACGGATCGTGCGCACTGGTAAGCGCATCGATCAATGCATCGAAGATACCGGGCTCGAACTGGTTGAAATGCCCGCTGGTGAGCAAACCCATCACCTCGCGCAGGTCCGGGTCTGCGGCAATGATCGACTGCGGATCGTAGTTCGCGCGCAGCGCGATGACCTCATCGGCGTCAAGTCCAAACAGGAAGAAGTTGTCGGCACCAACCGCATCGAGAATCTCGATATTGGCGCCGTCGCGGGTGCCGATGGTGAGCGCACCGTTCATCATGAGCTTCATGTTACCGGTACCGGACGCCTCCTTGCCCGCAGTCGAGATCTGCTCCGACAGATCGGCTGCCGGAGAAATGACTTCCATCGCGCTGACGCAGTAGTCGGGCAGGAACACCAGCTGCAATCGTCCCTGCATATCCGGGTCGGCATTGACCACCCTCGCGACGTTGTTCACCAGCTTGATAATGCGCTTTGCCTGGTCATAGCCAGGTGCCGCCTTGCCGCCAATCAGCACACATCGCGGCGTCCAGTCCGCGCAGTCGCCGCGCTTGATCCGGCAATACAGGTGAATGACATGCAGCACATTCAGCAGTTGGCGCTTGTATTCGTGGATCCGTTTGACCTGGATATCGAACATCGCCGCGGGATCGAACACCACACCGGTTTGGCGTTCGACCAGCGCCGCGAGACGCCGCTTGTTGTCGTTCTTTACCGCCGCCCAGCGCGCTTGAAACGCGGTGTCATCCGCATGAGCCGCAAGCTTGCGCAGTTGCATCAGATCAGCCTGCCAGCCATCACCAATAGTTTCGGTAATGAGGGAAGCAAGCGAAGGATTGCACGTGATCAACCAGCGCCTGGGTGTCACGCCGTTCGTTTTGTTGTTGAATTTTTCCGGCCACATCTCGAAAAAATCGTGGAACAGGCCACGGGTCAGCAATTCGGAATGCAGCGCCGCGACACCGTTGACCGAATAACTGCCGACGATGGCAAGGTAGGCCATGCGCACCATCGGCTCCCCGCCTTCCTCGATAATCGACATACGACGCAACCGCGCAGTATCGCCCGGCCAGGTCCGCGCCACGGCGGCAAGAAATCGCGCATTGATTTCGTAAATGATTTCCAGCAAACGCGGCAATAATCTCCCGAACAGCGAAACCGGCCAGCGCTCCAGTGCTTCGGGCAGAAGCGTGTGGTTGGTATAGGCCATGGTTCGCGTGGTAATCGCCCACGCCGCGTCCCAGCCAAGGTCGTGCTCGTCGACCAGCAGTCGCATCAGTTCGGCAACCGCTATTGCCGGATGCGTGTCGTTGAGCTGAAAACAATGCTTGTCGGCGAAATGCGAAAAGTTGCCATCGCGTATTCGCCGCCATTGCCGCAGCGTATCCTTGAGACTCGCGGAGGCAAGAAAATACTGCTGGCGCAAGCGCAATTCGCGGCCGTTCTCGCTCGCATCGTTGGGATACAGCACCATGGTGATGTTCTCGGCCGCGTTTTTCGCCGCGACCGCTTCCGGGTAGCTGCCGGCATTGAACTCGTCAAGATTGAAGCCTGCGGTGCCCTCCGACGACCAAAGCCGCAGGGTGTTGACGGTGTTGTTGTGGTAACCCGGAACCGGAATATCGTACGGCATGGCGAGAACGTCATGCGTGTCGACCCAGCGCACGCGGCGGCGGCCGTCGGCATCCTGATACGTCTCGGAGCGCCCCTCGAAGTGTATGCATTGCGCAAACTCGCGACGCTCGATCTCCCAGGGGTGGCCCGCGCTCAGCCAGTGGTCGGGATCCTCGACCTGCGCACCGTTTTCGATCCGCTGGCGAAACATGCCGTACTGATAGCGAATACCGTATCCAATCACCGGCAGGCCGAGACTCGCGCAACTGTCGAGAAAGCATGCGGCCAAACGGCCCAGTCCGCCATTGCCAAGTCCGGCATCGTGTTCGGCCTCGGCGACGTTTTCCAGCGACAAGCCCAACTGTTCCAGTGCGGCGCGTGCCTGCTCGTCTGCATCGAGATTGACCAGCGCATTGCGCAGCGACCGGCCAAGCAGATACTCGAGCGACAAATAACAGGTGCGCCGGCTGTTTTGCTGCTCGTAGGTACGTCTGGTCGCATTCCACCGCTCGTTGAGACGGTCGCGTACCGTCAGGGCAAACGCGGGGAACAGGTAATCGTTTGACGTGCTGAAATCGTCACGGCCAAGCGTGTGAGTGAAATAGCGCAGGAAGTCCTGCGACAAGGCATCCGGGTCCAGACCGGACGTTGCCACCCGATGCGACTGCTCAACCGGGTGAGGGATCGTGCTCATTCGTTCATGTCCTCGATTTCAGGTACCAAAAAAAGCGCCGCCAGCGGCGGCAGGGTCACACTCAGCGACGACGGTTGGCCATGCGCTGAAACCGCTTCGGCCGACACAGCCCCCAGGTTGCCCGCTCCGCTGCCGCCGTATGCCTCGGCATCGGTATTCAGCAACTCCAGGTAACGCCCGCCAGACGGCACGCCTATCCGATAATCGTAGCGCACCACCGGTGTGAAGTTACACACCACGAGCACGTGATCGCGCACATCGTGTGCCAGCCTCAGAAACGCAATCACACTGTTTTCGTGGTCGGAACAATCGACCCATGAAAATCCGCCCGCATCGCAATCGCGCTGATGCAAGGCCTCGCGGCCCGTGTAGACCCCGTTCAAATCGCTCACCAGCTTCCGGATACCACTGTGTTCGGGCCGCTCCAGCAAGCCCCAGTCAAGCGCGCGATCCACTGACCATTCACGTTCCTGCGCGAACTCACCGCCCATGAACAACAGTTTCTTGCCCGGATACGCGTACATATAGGCGTAAAGCAGCCGCAGATTGGCAAATCGTTGCCACGCATCGCCCGGCATTTTCCCAAGCAGCGAGCCTTTGCCATGAACGACCTCGTCGTGGGACAGCGGCAGGACGAAATTCTCCGAAAACGCATACAACAAACCGAAAGTCAGACCGTCCTGGTGGTATCGCCGGTGCACCGGGTCCTCTCGCAGGTAGGCCAGCGTGTCGTGCATCCAACCCATATTCCACTTGTAGGTGTAGCCAAGCCCGCCGACATAGGTCGGACGCGAGACCATCGGCCAGGCCGTGGACTCCTCTGCCATCGTCATCGCGCCGAGAGCGTGAACCACTTCATTGAGTCTGCGCATGAAGGCGATGGCCTCGAGATTTTCGTTGCCGCCATAACGATTCGGCAACCACTCACCCGCTTTACGCGAATAATCCAGATAGAGCATGGAAGCAACGGCATCGACGCGCAACGCATCAACGTGGTATTCCTCGATCCACCACCGGGCATTGGCAATGAGGTAATTGACGACTTCCGGCCGGGCGAAATCGAATACCAAAGTGCCCCAATCCCTGTGCTCACCAAGGCGTGGGTCGGCGTACTCGTATAGAGGGGTGCCGTCAAAACGGGCGAGGCCATGGGCGTCGCGCGGGAAATGCGCCGGGACCCAGTCGATAATCACCCCCAGGCCGGCAGCATGGCAGGCATCGACAAAATACTTGAAATCGTCCGGCGAACCATAGCGCCAGGTTGGGCGCAAACAGGCCGATCGGCTGGTAACCCCAGGAACCGTCGAATGGATGTTCGTTGATCGGCAACAGTTCGATGTGGGTGAACCCCATGTCCCTGACGTACTCGACCAGTTCCGAGGCCAGTTCGCGGTAACCCAGGCGCCCTGCCAGCCCGCCATCGGCACCTGGCCCGGCATCATCGGACCGGTGCCGCCACGAACCCGCGTGCACTTCGTAGATCGCCACCGGGCGATCAAGCGCGCCTGCCTCCGCGCGTTGCGCCATCCACCCTGTGTCCTGCCATTGGTACACACTTTGGTGAACGATCGAGGCGTTTCCCGGAGGCGGTTCCATGCGACGCGCCAGCGGATCCGACTTGAGCGGAAGCAGCCTTCCATCCGGGTCCAGCAGTTCGAACTTGTACAACTCCCCGGCGCGCAAGCCGGGCAGAAACAGGTCCCACACCCCGTTGGCAGGGTGCAAACGCATCGGATGGCGGCGCCCGTCCCACTGGTTGAACGGTCCCACCACGCTTACACGGCGCGCGGACGGCGCCCACACGGCAAACTGCACGCCCGCCACACCGTCGAACTCAACCGGCCTTGCTCCCAGCAGCTCGTAAAGGCGTTCGTGCCGCCCTTCGCCAATGAGATGACGATCCAGATCGCCGAGCACCGCGCCAAAGCGATAGGGATCGTCGATCTCGCGCACGCTTCCGCCCTCGAACAATCGCAATCGATAGGGTCGCACCGGCAACGGCAAACGCAATTCGAACAGACCCGCGACCAGTGACCGCGCCGAGCCAAGGCGCTCACCACCAGGGGTGATCACTTCGACGCGCTCGGCTTGCGGCTGGAAACAGCGCACCACCCAGTTCTTGCGCGCGGGGTGCGGCCCGAGAATCGCAAAAGGATCGCGGTGCTCGCCGCGCGCCAACGCGGCGCATTGCTCCTCCAGCGTCACGTCCGCTGTGCCCGGAAACTCGGTATTGCCGATGATCATCGCTAGCCCGCCCCGTAGAGCAACTTCAGGCAGGCTTCGGCCGTCGTGCGCCAGCGAAAACGCGCACGCGAAGCCGCCTTGCACAGGCTTTGCCAACGCTGCGGATGCTTCGCCCGAAGCACGAGGGCGTCGTGCATCGCCGCCTTCATGCCATCAACCTGCTGGTGCCAGCGACTTGCCATCGAATCCGAAACCATTCACACCGGGTTTGACGGTATCCCTGAGTCCACCCACCTCGTGGACAAGGCATGGTTGGCCGGCCCGCATTGCCAGCATCTGACTGATGCCGCACGGCTCGAACGAACTCGGCATCAGGAACAGGTCACCGGCCACGTAAAGTGCCTGCGCCAGCGCATCGGAATACCCGCACAGAAAGAGCAGATTGCGGCGCCGCGCCGATGTTGTCGCCAGGAACCTCTCGAATTCCGGATCACCGCTTCCCAACATCACCAGCAATCCCTTGTCGCCGACAGCGTCGAGCACGCCTTCGAGTCCGGCGCGGCCATCGCTGGACCGCTCCATCAGCAAACGCACTTTTTGCGACGTGATCCGGCCCACACTGGTGACCATCGGCTCCGGCCGCTGCTCGCCCAATTCGGCAAGACGCGCATGCGCGACAAAATTCGCCCCGCTGACCTGCTCTTTTGCGCCGGCCCAACGCAAATTCTCGGTACGCATCAACGCAAGCAGGTCTCGCCATGCCGGCGCTTTCGGCAGCGTTTCGGGGTATTCACAACCGTTGAGCAAACCATGCAGCCGCCCTTCGGATTGGGCCGCGACCAGATCATCTTCGAGCCCTTCGCCGCCGTAGTATCCGGCACTCGACACCTCGCTTGGCCGGAGAATCTCCTGGCAATACGACGGTGATACCGTATGCACGGCATCGGCCATTCGAATGCCAACGGCCATCAGGTTGATGCAATCCGGCCAGCGCTTGTCGGCCACCAGTGCCCGCTGATAGCGCAAGGCCGGGAACCAGGACTCGAGCGACGACGCGTCGCCACGCAAAGGACGCACACCCTGCAACGCCAGATTGTGCAAGGTGTAAACGCAGCGAATCTTGCGCAGCTTCCGGAAAGCCGCGTCGTAACGGCGCAGCACCAGCAGCATTGCCGTGTGCCAGTCGTGCAGGTGCAGCACGTCGATCTCGCCAAGACATCCCTGCGACACGGCGTGCCCTACCGCTGCACTGAACAAGGCAAACTTGGAAGCGTCGGTGGCAAATGGCCGGTCTGCGGGATCGTCGCAATAGATGACACCTCGCCCGCAAGGACTGAATGCGGCGTGGTCAAGCACAATATGCCTGACTCTTGGCAAAGGGTTCTTTGCGCCTGTCTCGAACAGATCCACGCGCGTTTGCGCGCCCCGAAAAGTCACATCGAGATGCGCCAGGCGCTGCGGTTCGTGAAGATCCCCGAGCCGTCCGTAAGCGGGCGTGATGACCGTCACCGAACATCCCAGCTCGGACAGTGCCACCGGCAAATCGCGAATGACGTCACCGATACCGCCCACCTTGCCGCCGGGCAAGGCGTCGTTCTCGGCCGCCACCATCAAGACGTGCATCTGCGTTCAGCGCACAACGTGCAGTGTCTGTCCCAGCATGTCCGGCGTGACCACAACGACCCCGCCGGGCGTGACGCGAAAGCCGCGCGCCCGGTCCTGATCGTGATCACGCCCGATTACGGTTCCGCCGGGAATAACGCAACCACGATCCAGGATCGCCCGGTGAATATCGCAGTCCGGCCCGACACTGACATCAGGAAGCACCACGCTGTCGCTCAGCCGACTGCGCGCCTCGAGCCGGACGTTTGAAAACAAAAGGGAATGGCGCACGCTGGCCCCCGAGATGACGCAACCACCGGAAACCATCGAGTCGATCGCCTGCCCGCGACGGCCGTCGTCATCATCAAAAACGAATTTCGCCGGCGGCAGCTGCGGCTGGTCGGTCAGGATCGGCCAGTCCTGGTCGTAGAGGTTGAGTTCCGGTACGACATCCACCAGTTCCATGTTGGCAGCCCAGTACGAATCCAGCGTGCCGACGTCACGCCAGTATGCCCGTCCGCCTTCCGCATCACGAAACCGGTAAGACTGGACGCGATACTTGGACACACAGCCGGGAATGATGTTGCCGCCGAAATCGTGCTTCGAACCGGGATCGTCGGCGTCGCGTATCAACCGCTCGTAGAGAAAGCCGGTGTTGAAGACGTAGATCCCCATCGACGCGAGACAAAGGTCCGGCTGGCCGGGAATCGGCGTCGGGTTTTCCGGCTTTTCCTCGAAATCCCGGATACGCCCGCTCTCGTCAATGACCGCCACTCCGTAGGCTTTGGATGCCTCGGCAACCGGCACTTCGATGCAGCCAACCGTGACGTCAGCCTGCTGGTCGACATGTTCGGCCAGCATCAGACCGTAATCCATCTTGTACACGTGGTCGCCGCCGAGTATCACGACATACTCGGGTTTGTGCGTGCGAATGATGTCGAGATTCTGATACACGGCATCCGCCGTGCCCTGATACCAGCCGGCGTCGATGCGTTGCGAGGCTGGCAATATTTCAAGGAACTCTCCGAGTTCGTTGCGCAGGTTGCTCCAACCGCGCACCAGGTGCCTGATCAGCGAGTGCGCCTTGTACTGGGTGAGTACCCCGATTCGCCTGATACCCGAGTTGACACAGTTGGACAGCGCAAAGTCGATGATCCGGAACTTGCCGCCGAAAGCAACCGCCGGCTTGGCGCGCCAGTCCGTCAATTCGTGCAAACGCGAACCGCGCCCGCCGGCAAGCACCAGCGCCAGCGACTGACGCGTGAGCCGGCTGACAAAACGGGCGTCGTCTGTGGGGTGGGAATCGCTCAACGTCGTGTAATCCTTTTCAGGCAAATAGCGCCGACAAATTGCGACGTTGCCTGAGTATAACGGCAATCGCGCGCGCAACGTGAGGCAACAGGTGCCCTAATGGCAACACCAACACCGTAAATCAGACAAACGCGAACGCAATCCGGCACCACCACTGCGTTGACCCCTGCAAACCCGGCATGGTTTAATGCGCGCCTTCCCGGGTGGTTAGCTCAGTGGTAGAGCACTGCCTTCACACGGCAGGGGTCACTGGTTCGAACCCAGTACCACCCACCAGCACGGGCTACCGATGGCATCTTCGCCAATGGCCGGGATTGGGCAGACTGGCATAATGCGCAAAGTGCGCCCGATCAGTCTCATCCAACTCCCCTGCCCCCGCAACCGGAACTGACGAATCACCGATGAAATTCGCCTCCCCCCGTTTGCTCCGCATTGCCATTGGTGCCGTCGTCGTGGCGGCGCTGGTTGCCGTAGCGGTGTGGTACCTGGGGCGGCCCAAGCCGGTGCCGGTGGTGATCACCGCTGTCGAACTGGGCACGGTCGAATCCACCATCTCGAACACCCGTGCCGGCACCATCACCGCCTGTCGCCGGGCGCGCCTCGCGCCCCGCTCCGGCGGGCAGATTGCAAAGCTCTCGGTCAAGGAGGGTGACCGGGTCGAAAAAGACCAGGTGCTGCTGGAGTTGTGGAACGCAGACCGCGCCGCGCAATTGAGTCTTGCGCAGAGCCAGCGGGCGGCAGCAGCCAGCCGTCGCGACGAAGTCTGCCTGAACGCCGATCTGGCAGCACGCGAACTGCAGCGCACCCGCCAGCTCAAGGACCAGGGTTTCATCAGCGATGAGGCGCTTGACCGGGCGCTGTCCCAGGCGCAGGCCGGACGCGCTGCCTGTAGCGCGGCCGACGCCGATGTGCGCCAGGCCGAGTCCCGCGTGGCGGCCGTGCGCGCCGACCTGTCGACGACCTTCCTTCGCGCACCGTTTGCCGGCATCGTGGCCGAAGTCACCGGCGAAATCGGTGAGTTCACTACACCTTCGCCGCCGGGTATCCCGACCCCGCCCGCGGTAGACCTGATCGACGATACCTGCCTGTATGTCACGGCGCCGATGGATGAGATCGATGCGCCCAAGATCATTGTCGGACAACCCGGTCGCATCAACATCGACGCATTTCCCGGTCAACAGTTCGCCGGCCATGTGCGCCGCATTGCGCCATACGTGCTGGATCGGGAAAAGCAGGCCCGCACGGTGGATGTCGAGGTCGAATTCGATGACCCGTCACAGTTCCGCACCTTGCTGGTGGGCTACAGTGCCGACGTCGAGATCGTTCTTGCCACGCGGGAGAACGTGATGCGGGTACCGACCTCGGCGCTGGTCGACGGCGACAAGCTGTATATCGTCAACCCCAATGACGGAACGCTGGTCGTTCGCCGCGTCGAAACCGGCCTTTCGAACTGGTCACACACCGAAATCGTCTCGGGGTTGAGCGTGTCCGAGCGTATCGTGCTGTCGACAGAACGCGAAGGACTGGAGCAAGGCGTGCCCCTTGTATCCGAGGACGAACCCGCCACGGACAGATGATTTCACTGACCGGCATCGAGCGAACGTTTCAGGTGGGAGACCAGACCGTGCGCGCGCTGGCGAACGTGAATCTTCAGATTGGCGCGGGAGAATATCTCAGCATCATGGGCCCGTCGGGCTCCGGCAAGTCAACACTGCTCAACATTGTCGGCTTGCTCGACCGGCCGAGCGCGGGCACCTACAAGCTGGACGACCGCGACGTCACGGGACTGAGCGACGAGGAACAGGCACGGGTACGCCGCGACAAGATCGGTTTTGTGTTCCAGGCATTTCATCTGGTACCGCGCCTGACGGCACTGGACAACGTGTCCGTGCCGATGATGCTGGCGGGCATCGGCGTCGACGAGCGCCGCCGACGGGCCGCCAAAGCGCTGACGGATTACGGCCTTCAAGATCGCATGCATCACCGCCCGAACCAGCTGTCGGGCGGACAGCGCCAACGCGTCGCCATGGCGCGGGCGACCATCATGCATCCGCCGGTATTGCTGGCCGATGAACCCACCGGCAATCTTGACCGCGCATCCGGCCATGAAGTCGTTTCTCTTCTGGAAGCATTGAACGCGTCGGGCGTTACCCTGATTGTCGTCACGCACGACCCGGATCTGGGCCAGCGCGCCCGGCGCCAGTTGCACATGGTGGACGGCAGAATCGACACGGACGACATGCGTCAATCATGATCCGGCTGACGGACACGTTACGGTTTTCTGCCCACAGCCTGACGGGATTCCGGGTCCGCAGCATCCTGATGATCATCGCCATGGCGATCGGCGTGGGCGCCGTAGTCGTTCTGACTGCGCTTGGCGAGGGCGCGCGACGTTACGTGGTCAACCAGTTTTCGTCGCTGGGCACCAATCTGATCATCGTCTTCCCGGGACGAACCGAAACCGGCGGCAACCTTCCGGGGATGATGGTCGGGCGCAGTCCGCGCGATCTCACGCTCGACGACGCAGTCGCCCTGCTGCGCAGCAGGCATGTTACCCGCATCGCGCCGCTCAACATCGGCTCGGCCTATCTTTCGCGCGGCCGGCTTAACCGGGAAGCGCCGGTGCTCGGAACAACGCATGAGTTCCGCGAAGTGCGGGGTCTCGAGATGAGTCAGGGCCGGTTCCTGCCACCGGCGGATCCAACGCAAGCGCAATCGATCTGCGTGATCGGCCAGACCCTGAGCCGCGAATTATTTGGCGACAAATCGCCAGTCGGCGAATGGCTGCGCATCGGAGACCGGCGCTTTCGCGTCATTGGCGTGCTCGGCGCAAAGGGCCGCTCACTTGGATTCGACACGGATGAGCTGGCGATTATTCCGGTTGCATCGGCGCAGCAGTTGTTCAACCAGCCATCGCTGTTCCGCATCCTGGTCGAAACCCGTCACCGGGACTCGCTGCTCGCGGCGCAGGATGAAATCCGTCGCATCCTCAAGGAGCGACACGAAGGCGAGGAGGACGTCACCGTCGTCACCCAGGATGCGGTACTCGACACGTTCGACCGAATCCTGCGTACCCTCACCCTCGCAGTTGGCGGCATCGCAGCGATCAGTCTGGGGGTGGCCGGCATCCTGACGATGAATGTGATGCTGGTTGCGGTGTCGCAACGCACGTCGGAAATCGGCTTGCTCAAGGCGCTAGGCGCCTCCGGGGCCCAGATCAGAAACCTCTTCTTCGCCGAAGCAGCCTTGCTATCGGCACTGGGCGCACTCGTCGGTTTGCTTATCGGTGCCGCAGGCATTCTGATCATTCGCCAGATCTACCCCGCATTTCCCGCCGCAGCACCCGCGTGGGCCGTTGCCGCGGCCGTCGTCACGGCGGCCCTGACAGGTGTCGGCTTCAGCCTGATGCCCGCCAGGCGCGCTGCAAGGCTCGACCCGGTCATCGCGCTGGCGAAACGCTGACGGATTGCCCAGGCGATGAAACTGCTCGATCTGTTGCGCATGGGCCTGGGATCGCTGATCGCGCACACCTTGCGCAGCGGCCTGAGCGCGCTGGGCATCGCCGTCGGCATTGCCGCAGTCATTCTGCTGACCTCGATCGGCGAGGGCATCAACCGCTTCGTCATTGCCGAGTTCTCGCAATTCGGCACCAACATCATTGCGGTTCACCCGGGAAAGACCCAGACGCGCGGCGCATCGGTTGGCATATTTGCCAGTGACCGCCCTCTGACGATTGATGACGGTGTCGCACTGAGCCGCATTCCTTCGGTTCTGCATTCGGTACCGGCCGTCCAGGGCACAGCAGAAGTCAATGCTCTCGGGCGCTCGCGCCGTGTCACCGTCTATGGCGTCGGCGCCGATTTCCCGGCCGCCTTCAGTATCAATGTCGCCAGCGGAAACTTTCTCCCCGATGATGATCCCGAACAGGCGCGCGCTTTTGTCGCGCTGGGATCCAAAGTGCGCGACGAAATCTTCGGCGACACCAACCCACTGGGCAGCCGGGTCGAAATCGGAGGCAGCCGTTACCGGGTGATCGGCGTCATGGAGTCGAAGGGGCAAATTCTCGGCGTGGATCTCGACGACACGGTCTACATTCCGGCCGGGCGCGCACTCGAGCTGTTCAACCGTGAAGGGTTGATGGAGATCAACGTCGTCTACTCCCCGGGAGCCAATGTCGACACGATTGTCGCCGGCATCCACAAAACGCTGCTGGCGCGCCACGGACGCGAAGACTTCACGATCACCCCGCAGCAGGAAATGATGGACGTGCTGTCGTCCGTTCTGGACGTATTGACCTTTGCCGTCGGCGCCCTGGGCGGCATCTCGTTGCTGGTCGGTGGCGTCGGCATCCTGACCATCATGACGATCTCGGTTACCGAACGCACCAATGAAATCGGCCTGCTGCGCGCGCTGGGTGCAAAGCGGACCCAGATACTGTCGCTGTTTCTCGGCGAAGCCATCCTGCTGTCCGCGATAGGCGGTCTGCTCGGGTTGGCTCTCGGCATTGGCATCGCGCAATTTCTGACGCTGGTGGCGCCTGCGCTGCCCGTCAATACGCCGTGGTTGTTCGTCGTGCTGGCCGAGACGGTCGCCGTCACCATCGGGTTGGCCGCCGGCGTTTTCCCGGCAACCCGCGCGGCACGACTGGATCCTGTCGAAGCACTGCGCAACGAATAGGCTGCGCAGAGAATGAGTGGCGCAACGAATAGGCTGCGCAGAGAATGAGTGGCGCACCGAACAGGCTGCGCAAAGACAACGTTGCGCACCGCGGGCTACCTGCCGTATAGGTTGCGCGACTGGAGAAGGAAGCCGACCAGGCTGCGGAGCCTGCAAGGCACAACATCGCCCGCTGGTCGGAGTCCGGTTATGGCGTTGCCGGATCCAGCTGTCTCCAAAGGCAACCGCTATCCGCGGTCTTGTCGATATCTTCGAGCTGATGTTCGTGCTGTTGCAGCTCGTCGTCGGTCGCGCGCACGACGATCAATTCGAGGTCACTTTCCAGAACCCCATGCGCATCGGTGGCCGTATCGCCGCCATCGACCTCCATCAGCAGGCTTTCCTGGCCGCGCGTCATCGCAAGATAGACCTCGGCGAGCAACCGGGTATCCACTAGCGCGCCGTGCAGCGTTCGCGCGGAATGGTCAATCGCGTAACGTTCGCACAATGCGTCCAGCGAATTGCGCTTGCCCGGATGCAACTCCCTGGCGAGCTTCAGCGTGTCGGTGATGGCTTCGCAGAATTCCGCAACCGGCTCACGGCCGAGTTTGTCGAGCTCCGCATTCAGAAACGCCACGTCGAAGGGTGCGTTATGGATGATCAGTTCGGCGCCCTCGATGAACGCCAGGAAATCGGTTGCGACATCCGCGAATTTCGGTTTGTCGGCGAGAAATTCATTACTGATTCCGTGCACTTCCATCGCCCCCGGATCGATTTCACGCTCGGGATTGACGTAACAGTGGTAGTCACGGCCGCTGATTTGCCGATTGATCATTTCTATCGCGGCAATCTCGATGATCCGGTGTCCCAGCGACGGGTCCAGTCCGGTGGTCTCGGTGTCAAGAACGATCTGTCGCATCGGGTCCCGATTCTCGCTTATGCGTGTTTGCTGGTTTGCCATTCGTTACCGACCCGCCCGCCGGGATGCGCTCGAAAGAGTCAAACCCGACTCCCGCCTCGATACCGGCATTCACGTCGTTGGTAACGCTCATACGGTTGTTACGCCACGATTTGCCAGCGCGTCGGCCCGCTCGTTGCCATCGTGCCCGGCATGTCCCCGGACCCAGACCCATTCAACGTCGTGTGCGGATGCCAGCGTATCCAGTCTGCGCCACAGATCCTCGTTCTTCACAGGCTTCCTGTCGGCCGTCTTCCAGCCGCGTTTCTTCCAGTTGTGTATCCATGAACTGATGCCGTTATGGACGTACTGGGAATCGGTATGCAAGCGCACGCGAGAGCGTCGCTTGAGAGAGGACAAGGCTTCGATGACGGCCTGCAACTCCATCCGGTTATTCGTGGTTTGTTGCTCGCCGCCGAACAGTTCTTTTTCGTGACCGTTCCAACGCAACAGCACGCCCCAGCCGCCGGGTCCGGGATTGCCCTTGCAGGCGCCGTCTGTGTAGATTTCGATCGGCTCGCTCATCGGGCCTCAGGATGCTCATCGCTGCGTCGTGCCGCCAGAGAGTCCTCCGTCCGGGTGCGGCGCTGTGGCAGGACCGCGAGCCGTTCACGACCCGCCGCCGGTTTCCATTTCGGCGTAATGAGGCGCATGCCCTGCACCCGCTTTATTCCGTGCAGGAAGTAGATGCCACCGGCAAATGGCCACCAGCGATCGCCTGCTTTTTCCATGAAGTCAAAACGCTGTCGCCATTTTTCGCTCGCCACCGGCGGCACGTAACACGCCATTCGGCCGCTCGAAACTTCAAATCCGAGAAGTGCCAGCCAGTCCTTGATGCGTGCCAGGCTGACAAACTGCCCGCCCCATGGGTAAACGTAAGGTCGGGTCAACAGGCGCCGGCCGCCCCACAGGCTCCAGGGATTGAAACCGGAAAGGATGATGTGGCCTTCGGGCATCAGCACACGCTGGACCTCGCGCAATACCTGATGCGGGTTTTCACTGAACTCTAGCGCATGGGGCAATAAAACGAGATCGGCGACGCCGCTGCGGATCGGCAGCGCCCGCGCATCGGCCAACAGAGACGCTCCCCCGCTGCTCGCCGAAACACAACGGAAGGGCATTCGGTTGGCGCGCAGGAATTCGTGCTCTGGCAGACCAATCTGGAAGGCGTTGAAGCCGAATACATCCGCAACCTCCCTGTCGAAATACGCCTGTTCGATGCTCGCAACGTAGCGGCCCAACGAGGTAAAGAACCATTTGGAAAGACCGGTTGCGTTTTTCAAGTTCTGTTGTTCCAAGTCAGACAAAGATGGCGCCATAAGGCTGGGTTTCCCACAGGAACGCGGCTCATGCACCACAGTTGCAGTACACACGGTGGCTTACATGCCCACATTGCCGGGCAGCCCTGTTTCGCCGCGCCCACGGGCAGCCAGGCGACGACCCGGGCGGACTGTTCGCGGCAAGGACTGCCCGAGTAGGGGATTGACGGCGACCTCACCACTGTGGACGAGTATAACGTACCGGATTGAGGCCGCACGGGGAGCCTGATGCACCAAAAGTGTCACTTCACGGCCGCCTGCACGAACGGCCAACACCCGCGGAACGGCCTGCGTGGCCGCGCCTGTCGCCCTGATCGGGTGTTCTTGCCGACTATTCCGGCAACATGGACCTGCATCTGAGCATACTTGTTGCGTAACCCTAAGATAATCTTCATTGGTCAACCGCCCAGCGTTGCAAGCTGCGCACCCAAATCTTAGGTTATTTGTTAGATAACCTCTGTAATCTATTGACTTTAAGTAATTTAATACACACAATAATTCAGCCCAAAACAACGACAGATCAACAAGAATGCACCGGATAACCATTCTCCTGACTTGCGCTGCGCTGGCCGCCCCACTGGGTGCCGCGGCACAGTCCGACAGCGCCACACTGGTCCAGCAGTCGTCAGCCCCTTCCTGGGTCAATGTCGCGGTGGTTGGCAATACCGCCGCAATGGTCGCCCCGCAGTACTCTGCGACAGCGCAAACGGCGAAATCGAAGATCGATGCTTCCGCCAACGGCGTGGCCTACTGGGAGCTCCCCGAGCCGGAATTTGCGCCGCCAAGTATCTGGCCGCGGATTCGCGAAGGTTTCGCATTTCCGCAAGTCGAGAGCCGTCGGGTTGCACAGTTTGAGGGGTGGTACAAGAAGCATCCCGAGTACTTCGAACGCATGATCGCGCGCAGCGGATTGTTTCTGCACTACATCGTTGAAGAGGTCGAGAAACGCGGCATGCCGACCGAATTGGCGCTGCTGCCGATGATCGAAAGCGCTTACAACCCCACGGCCTATTCACGCGCCCATGCTTCGGGTATCTGGCAGTTCATCCCGTCCACCGGCGAACGCTACGGACTCGAGCAAAACTGGTGGCATGACGAGCGGCGCGACGTTGTCGCGGCGACAAGGGCGGCTCTGGATTACCTTGAGATGCTGCATGGTGAGTTCAACGACTGGCACCTTGCACTGGCAGCCTACAATTACGGAGAGAACGGAGTGCACCGCGCCATCAAGCGCAACAAGAAACTGGGGAGATCCACAGACTATTACAGCCTGCGCCTGCCCCGCGAGACGCGAAACTACCTGCCCAAGCTGCAGGCAGTGAAGAACATCATCAGCGATCCGGTGAAACTGGGATTGGCCTTGCCGGAGGTGGCGGACAAACCTTATTTCACGGCAGTGGAAACACGCGATCACATCGATATCGAAGTAGCGGCACGCCTGGCTGAGATGTCGATTGAGGATTTCGAAATACTGAACGCTGCGTACAACCGGCCTGTGATCGCCTCTGACGGCGGACGCAAGATCCTGCTGCCACTGGAGAAGGCGGAGCGATTTGCCGCCAACCTTGAATATCATCAAGAACCGCTGGTTTCCTGGCAGACGTACGCGCTGAAGAAGAACGAGAGTGTCGAAAAGGTCGCGGCGCGCTTCAACATGGACCCGAACAAACTGCGGCAGATCAACGGCATTAAACCCTATGTCGAGCTTCGCGACGGACACTCGCTCCTGGTACCGATGCCTGAGGACGTGGATGAGTCGAACCTGGACGAAACCTGGGACAACCCCGAATTCAGCCGGCCGAACAACTTCTATGGCACACGCATCGTTCATCGCATCAGGCCGGGAGATACCCTGTCAACGATTGCGCAGCGTTACGGCGTCTCGGTACGCGGAATCAAGGCGTGGAACGGCATTCAAGGCAGCTTCATTCGCGCTGGCGGGCGACTGGTGATCTACAAGGACCTGCGCGTGCCGCGCGTGTCGACAATGCTCCAGTAGGTTTTTTGCAACCGGACGGCTACGGCTGCCGGTAAAGATGGCACACCACTACGTGCCCTTCATCAACCACGTTCTGTCCTGGAAACGCCTTTCTGCACTCGTCGCTCGCCTGCGCACAGCGAGGGTGGAAATGGCAGCCTGACGGCGGATTGGCCGGCGACGGCAACTCGCCCTCGAGCCGGATTGCCTGGCGGCGTTTGCTTTCGTCGATCACCGGAACCGCCGACAACAAAGCGCGCGTGTACGGGTGCCGCGGATGATTGAGCACGGCATCGCGCGGCCCCCATTCCACGATACGGCCGAGATACATCACGGCAACACGCTGCGCGAGAAACTCGACCACCGAAAAGTCGTGCGTAATAAACAGGTACGACAATCTCAGGCGGCGCTGCAGTTCCTTGAGCAGGTTCAGTATTTGCGCCTGCACCGAAACATCGAGTGCGCTGGTCGGTTCGTCGCAAATCAACAGTTTCGGGTCGACCGCGAGTGCGCGTGCGATGGCGATGCGCTGGCGTTGTCCGCCAGAAAACTCGTGCGGATAGCGTGATTTCATCTGCGCCGACAAACCGACCCGGGATAGCAATTCATCCACCCGCTCACTGCGCCAGGCAGCGTTACCGAGTTCGAACGCCCGCAGCCCCTCGTCGACCAGCTCCGCCACCCGCATGCGTGGGTTGAGAGAGGCATACGGATCCTGAAACACAATCTGCAGGTCCTTGCGCCGGACCCGCATCTGTTCTGCGCCCAAGGCACCCAGATCAACGCCTTCGAGCATTACGCGCCCCGCTGTGGGGGCTAACAGGCGCAGCAGCGCTTTGCCCACCGTGGTTTTCCCGCAGCCCGATTCACCCACCAGCGCCAGGCACTCCCCGTACCCGATTTGCAACGATACATCGTCAACTGCTTTTACTGTTGCGACCGTGCGTTTGAACAAGCCTCTGCGAATCGGGAAGTGTACCTTCAGTCCCTCTGCTCTCAGCAATGGCTGTTGCCCGTGCGATGGCTTTGCCGTTACAAACGGTGATGTCTCGTTCATCGGCGTCGAAGCCATGCGGGTAACATCCGGAACGGCACCATCTGCGTTTTCTCGCTGCGATTCAGCCGCTTTCGAAATGGGCACGGCGTCTTGATATCGCACGCAACGCACACCGTGCTGATCGCTCAGCGCCACCCAGGGCGGCAAGCGGCTGTCACAAACAGGTTCGCGCAGATCGCAGCGTTGCGCAAACCGGCAGCCGGTAAACAGGTGCGTCATCGTCGGGACGCTGCCGCGAATGACGGCCAGTTCGCCGTTGGCCGAAGCGCCCGCGGGCAGGGATTGAAGCAACTTGCGCGAATATGGATGTGCCGGGTCCTGGAAAAATTGCTCGCGAGAGGCCTGCTCGATAATCTGCCCCGCATACATGATGCCCACCGTGTGCGCGGTCTGCGCAACCACCGCCAGGTCATGCGTGATCAACAGAATCGACATTCCTCTTTCGGCTTGCAGTTTGCGGAGCAATGCCAGCACCTGCGCCTGTATCGTGACGTCAAGCGCAGTCGTTGGTTCGTCTGCAATGAGCAATTCCGGATCGCAAGCGAGCGCCGCCGCAATCATCACCCGTTGCTTGATTCCGCCTGACAACTGAAACGGAAACTCGTCCAGCCGACGGACCGCGTCCGGAATGCCGACAGCATCGAGGAGCTCGACGCACCGCCGGCGAATCGCTGCACCGCGCAAGGGCGTGTGACGCCGCAGCACCTCGCCGATCTGCACGCCGACGGTCAGCACGGGGTTGAGGCTGGTCCCCGGCTCCTGAAAGATCATTCCAATACGCCTGCCGCGCACCTCGCGCATGCTGGTTTCAGCAAGCTCAAACAGCTCGGTTTCGCCAAGCCGGGCCGTTCCCGACCGGATACGGCCGTTCTGCGGCAAAAGGCGCGCAATGGAAAGCGCTGTCATCGATTTGCCACATCCGGATTCGCCGACCAACGCATAGGTTTCACCCTGGTTGATCGTCATGCTTACCCCGTCAACGGCTCGCACCGGCGCTTCACCGCCAACCAGCCAGGTACTCAGATCGCGCACTTGCAGCAGAGGCAACGACATTACGCAGCCTTCCTCCGCCAAACGGCCGTATCTCGCACGCACGCGAGAACCGTGTTGCGCCAACAGAATGCAAACGAACTTCGGAAACGGGCTTGCTCGTTCATCCCTGTTCCCTGCCATTGTCATTCACGCGCGGATCGAAGGCATCACGTACTGCGTCGGCAAAAAGATTGGCCGACAACACCATCATCAGCATGAACACAAACGCCGAGGCGAGTGACCACCACACCATCGGTTCACGTGCCATTTCAAGCCGCGCTGCGTTGATCATGTTGCCAAAACTGGTCATGGTCGGATCGACACCAACGCCGACATACGAAAGAACGGCCTCGGCCAGTACCAGGCCGGAAAAATCCATTACCACCGCAATCAGGATGATGTGCATCACATTGGGAAGAATATGGCGGCTGATAACCGAGACGTGTGAGACGCCGAAAGCGTGGGCCGCCTGAACATACTCCTGCTCTCTGAGTTTCAGAGTCTCGCCGCGCAGCAACCGGCACAAACCGGTCCAACTCGTCACACCAAGAATCAGGCAAAGAAACAACAACCGGAGATCCTGACGCTGCTCGATCGTGTCGAACATTTCCGGGTGCGTGCCCATGTAGACCTGCAGCATCAGCACCGCGGCAGCAATCAACAGAACACCAGGGATCGAATTCAGCGTCGTGTAGATGTACTGGATGATGTCATCCACCCAACCGCGGAAATATCCGGCCATGATGCCCAGCGCGGTCGCCAGCGGCAACATGACCAGCGTCGATAGCGTGGCAATCAAAAGCCCTGTGCGGATGCTTTTCAGGGTGAGATAGAACACGTCCTGTCCAACCTTGTCCGTGCCAAGCACGTGGTATTTGGTGGACAGCACGGCCATAGGGGCAAGCAGCAGGATCAGGACTCCGGCACTGCACAAAATGGCGCGCCACGGCACCGGTTCAAGACCATGCCAGATGGCATGCCACGACCCGGTGAAACTGCGCTGGCTACGCCGCGCCACCAGTACGGTGATGGTGAACGCCAGCACATTCCATACGATCGCCGCCACGCCGAGTCCTGCGACTGCGGTTCGCAACACATCAGTGCGCCATTCCGAGTCCGGATCCGACAGGTGGGCACCACCATATCGGAGCCGGGGATAGGTGCGCACGCGCGCTCCGTCGGCAAGCTCGACCGTTTCCTTTGCAAACAGATGCGTTGCAAGCGGCGCCGAGTAGGTCTTTTCGGTACGGGTGCGCAGTGGTCCTACAATCGCATCGAGCAGACTGCGCGTCTGGACACCGAATTGGGCCTGTTGGGACGAATTATCTGCCGCAATGCGCTCCCGGAAGTGCATCGAATCGAGCAGACCGACTATGAGGAAAAACCCGATGAAAACCAGCGACGCCATCCCTCGGCTGCTTCCGGCGAGCTTGCGCCATGGCCGCAGCAAGTGCGGGCGCGCGCGCGCATGCCACCAGACTGCAATGGCAGTTGCAAGCAGCATAAACAACAACGCATCGGTCCACAGAACGACGGGTTTGAAGGGCATCAATCCAGCCTCACCCTGGGATCGACCAGCGTGTAAGCGACATCGGTCATTATCAACCCGATGATGTAGAGAATCGATCCGAGGAACACCATCGCACGGACGATGCCATAGTCCTGGTTATTGATCGCCTCGATGGTGTAGCTTCCAAGACCGGGAATGGAAAAGAAACGATTCCATGATCAGGCTGCCCAGGAACAGGCTGGGAATGATCACCACGACCCCGGTCAGTATCGGAATCATGGCGTTGTGCAAGACATGCCGGAAAAGAACGCGAGTTTCCGAAAGCCCCTTGGCGCGCGCGGTGCGCACATAATCCTTGTTGATTTCCTCGATAAATATGGTGCGGTACCAGCGTGCGTTCGCTCCGGCACTGCTGACAATGCCGATCGCGACCGGCAATGCCAGAAACTTGAATGCCCCGACACCCTCGCCAAAGCCCGAAATCGGCACCAGATGCCAGAGCTTGCTGATCAGGTACTGACCACCGATGATGTAGAACAAACTGGAAATCGACATGGCGGCAACACACAGGATCACTCCGGACACGTCGACGTACGTTGCCCTGAAGAAAGCAAGTACGAGCGCAAACGTAATGTAGAACGCCAGTCCGACAAGAAACGTCGGGGCCGCGATCGCAAGGCTTGGCCACATGCGCGTGCGAATTTCCTGCGCGATGTCGCGGCCGTCATCGCCGACCCCGAAATCCAGGACGAACATGCTTGCCGACTTGGTAAAAAATATCGTATCGGTGAACTTGTCGGTTCCCGTCGCTGCGTGATTGTAAAAATGAGGCCTGTCGTAGCCCTTGTCGCGCTTCCACCTCTCGATCGACTCTTCCGTCACGCGCTTGCCGCCAAGGGCGAGACGCGCCATGTCGTCCGGGCTGTTGACGAAGAAGAACAGTGCAAAAGTGATGAGGTTGACACCCAGCAGAATGGGAATTGCGTAGAGAATGCGCCGAACAAGATACGCAGTCATGACATGGGCCCGGTGTGCGTGCGCCGTTCCGTATCTGCGCGCTGGGCCAGATATTTTTGCCTGGCGATGCCGCGTTCGCGCCGCCGCCAGGCAATGGCAGCCGGCGCCATGCCTCCCATTGCCAACACTACGAGTAACAACAGCGGCCAATAAACCGGCCTGTTCCATTCATCGCGGCGCTTTTCGCGCTGGGCGGCGTCCACCCGCTGATACTTCAGTTCATTGTTCGCCATGGTATTGGGCTTGATGTTGTAAACCCAGCCATGCGCCAGATTGTAGTCGGCAGGATGAAAACCGAATGCCCATGGCGCATCCCGCTGCACGACTGCAATCATGCGATCGATAATATCCTGCCTCTCCGGGCCGTTATCCATGTTGCGCATCTGTTCGAACAAGCGGTCGAACTCGGAGCTTGCATAATTCGAAGCGTTCTCGCCGCTGCCTTTTGCCCGCGACTGCGGACCGTGCAACAGAAACATGAAGTTTTCGGGATCCGGATAATCGGCGTTCCAGCCGAGAACATACAGCTGGGCGCTGCCGTTACGCAGCTTCTCCTGAAAACGGTTCAGGTCCGTCGCGCGAACCACAAGCTGCACGTCAATCTTGCGCAACTGCTTGGTAAACCAGTCTGCCCGGGACTTGGCCTCGGGTCCCACCAGCGTCGTGTCAAGATACAAGGTCAACGGCTTTCCCGTCTTTTCGTCTATGCCGTTTGGATACCCTGCTTCCTCGAGCAAGCGCCTGGCAGCTTCAACAGGTTTTCGCTTCGCTTGCCCGCCAACCCAGTCGTAAACGTATGGATTGATACCTGCTTCCCCGTCCCGGTGACCGAATATCCCGGGCGGCAGCGGACTTTGCGCAGGTATGCCACGGCCGTTGCGAAAAATGGAAACCAGCTCCTCCATGTCAACGGCGATAGACACGGCCTGGCGCAACTTGCGGGCACGCTCTTCGAGCCCACCAATGACAGGATCGAGCATGTTGAAGCCGAGATAAATCGTTGTCGAGGAAACCGAGGTGTGCAGCACGATGTCCCGCTCACGAAGCTCATCGGTCAATCCGACTTCTCCGGTACTGCTCATGGACACAGTCTGATCAAAGCTGTCGGAGCTGATATCGGAAAGGTCGTAATAGCCTTGTAGAAACTTGTTCCAGTAAGGGATGCTCTCCTTCTCGAGGCTGTATACGACCTTGTCTATGAAAGGCATTTCCTTGCCCGCGTCGTTGAGCAATCCGGCCGCGGCGTCCCCGGCCTCGCCCTCGGTCGGATAGAACTCACCGCCAAAATTCGGGTTGCGTTCCAGCACCATCACACGATTGGGATCGTTGACACTAAGCATGTATGGCCCGGTACCAACCGGATACCAGTCGAGGGATATGTTTGCCGGCATACCCGGCTGCCGGTAGAAACGCTCGGCCTCATGCGGGACCGGAGCAAAGAATGGCATCGCCAGCCAGTACAGGAACTGGGGATACTTGCCGCGCACGTCGATCGTGTATCGGTAACGGTCTGTCGCTTTTACTCCGCTTATGTCGAAGCGGTCGAGGTCAAGGTAGGCGCGGCTCACACCCGTTGCCGCAAGCTTTTCCAGTTCAGCGGCATAGACGTCGAGACCGACGATGTAGCCCTTCATCAGCCCGAAGATCGGAGAATGCAGGGCGGGATGCGCCAGCCGTTTGATCTGGTACACGTAGTCGGCTGCCACCAGCTCACGCGTTGCGCTGCGCTCAAAATCAGCGAGGCTGCGGTAGCGCTGGAGCTGCTCCCCGGACAAGCCCATATAAAGTGGCTGGCCGCCCGTATCAACGGCAAAGGCCGGGTGCGGTTGGTACAGGATGCCTGGGCGAATGCTGATTTCGTAGCGGGTATACGCCACCTCGGAAGACGGCGCCTGTGCCGGCACTACTTCGTCACCCGGGCCGTAATAAGTCACACGGGGCATCGCCGCCGCTGCGAAGGGAATCAGTTGGTACGGGCGCTTCAGGTAGTGGTATTGCAACGGCGGCATGTAGATCTGCGCCGTGAATCGTATTTCGTTTTCAAAATACGACTGCACCGGATCGAGGTGCTTGGGGCGCTCGTTGAAAAACGAGTACATGATGTTCTTGCCGCGTTGATGATCCGGATAAGGGTTGTTCAACGCGCCCTGGCCACAGGCCGTGAGAAGGCCGACGGTCAGCAGGATTGGCAGCAGGGCTCGCGTCCGGGGATTCATAACCCCGAGTCTAACCCGGCTGTTCAGCCTTACCCAGGTCACAACCATCAGGTTACGCGGCACCATTCGCTATAATTCGCGCTTTAAACCGGGGTAGGCATCATGGGATTTCTAAACAACAAGAAGATTCTCGTTACCGGGCTGCTCAGCAACCGGTCAATCGCCTACGGCATTGCCAAGGCCGCCAGGCGTGAAGGTGCGGAACTGGCTTTCAGTTACGCCGGCGGGGACAAGATAAGGGATCGCGTGGTCCAGCTCGCATCCGACTTCGAATGCGACCTGGTACTGCCCTGCGATGTCGCTGACGACGGCGAGATCGACGCATTGTTCGCCGCCCTGAAGGACAAGTGGGGCGGCCTTGACGGCCTTGTTCATTCGATTGCCTTCGCTCCGCGCGAGGCACTGGCGGGCGATTATCTTGAATCCGTCAACCGCGAAGCGTTCCGCATCGCGCACGACATCAGCTCGTACAGTCTGGCGGCACTGGCCAAGGCAGCGCTGCCGCTGATGGAGGGACGGCAGGCCAGTCTGGTGACCATGACCTACCTGGGCGCCGAGCGTGCGTTTCCCAGCTACAACGTCATGGGCCCTGCAAAAGCCAGTCTCGAGGCCAACGTACGGTACCTGTCGCAAAGCCTGGGGCCGCGTGGCATTCGCGTCAACGCGATTTCGGCCGGACCGATCAAGACGCTGGCGGCTGCCGGTATCGGCAGCTTCGGCAAATTGCTAGCCTTCAGCGAGAAACTTGCTCCGCTGCGCCGGAATGTGACCACTGATGAAGTCGGTAACGTCGCCGCCTTTCTGCTGAGCGACCTCTCGAGCGGCGTGACAGGTGAAGTTACCTTTGTGGATGCCGGCTTTAACATCGCCGGCGCGGCACCATTTGAAGATTAAGGCGATTTGAAGATTAAGGCGATGGCGGTCCGCGTGTGACCGCCCTTTTCCTGCCTACATTCCTTGCCGCGAATCGCTCAGAGCGGCAGCAAAATCACATCGCCCATGCCCGGACAGGCTTGCCCTGACCAGCTCACTGCTGGGGGGCGAGCCTTTCTTCATTGACTTTGACCTCGGAGCGCTCTCGCAGATTTTTTACAAAAGCAGAATACTGTTCCTGCTCCGCCAACTGAGAGAGCTGGCGCGTAGCGGTTTGCACTTCATCGGGGGAAACGGACTCGACGTCACGCACTTTGGTGATCCGGTAGATCACATAGCGCCCGTCATCGACACTGACACCTGCGTAGGCCGGCAACTCTTTGGCGTCGGCGCTGAACACCGCGCGTGCGCCCTCGGGATGGAGTCCCTGGCGGCGTTGCAGCGTCACCATTCCCGGCTTGGACCACTTGAGACCACTCAGGCGCTCTCCACTCCTCAGCTTTTCAAGTATTGCCTCGCCTTCCTGCTTTGCTATCTCGACCGCCCGTTCCGTCTTGAGGAAATCAACGATGTCCTTTGACACGTCCTCGAACGGCATGTCGGCCGAGGGAGCGTGCTCGATGACACGCGCAGACAACAGCGCATTCGGTTGTACTTCGATTGCCTGGGTATTCCGCTTGTCCTCGAGCGACTCCGTCGAGAACACGGCCTCCAATAGCCCCGGGTTATTCAACAGGGGGTTCATGCCACCGCCCGAAGGACTGATCCAGTCACTGGTTTGGATCGACAGATTTAGCTCGTCTGCCGTCGGTTTGAGGCTGTCGTATTCGGTGTAAACGAGATCGGTAAATGTCTGTGCCGCCCGCAGATACGCGTCCTGAACCTGGCCTTCCCGCACCTCCTTGAGCAAGCGTTCCCTGACCTGGTCGAAAGGCGTCGTCTTGACGGGTTTCACCTGGTCGACCCGGATGATGTGGTAGCCATACTGCGTCTGGACCGGAGCACTGATGTCGCCGACATTGAGCGCAAACGCGGCGTCCTCGAACTCCTTGACCATGAATCCGCGCTGAAACAATCCGAGGTCACCTCCTTGTTCGGCGGAGCCCGGGTCTTGCGAATTCGCGCGCGCCAGTTCTCCGAACCGTTGAGGTGCATCCTGCAACTGTTGATGAAGCTCGTCGGCCCTGGCCTTCGCCGCCGACTTCTCCTCGTCGCTCGCGTCTGCCCCCACGGCGATCAGTATGTGGCTCGCACGACGCTCCTCGGCCGTTTGAAATTCGGCAATGCGTTCGTTGTAGACCCGTCTGAGTTCCTCTTCGGAAACCTCCACGGATGCCGCCGCGACTTCCGGCGTCAATACGATGTATTCGACTTTGGCACGCTCGGGGATCTGGAACAGCGCCTTGTTTTCATCAAAGTACTTGCGCGCGTCTTCTTCGCTCACTTCGACTTTGGCCCGGAAGTCCGCCGGAGACATCAGCAGCTGGCTTACTTCACGTTCCTGGCCACGTAGACGAACCAGTCGCTCCACGACCGTTTCGGGCATGAACGCCGACCCCGCCACCGACTCGCGTATCCGGGACAGAAGGATTTCCTGTTCAATCTGGTTCTCGAATGCCGCCGGCGTGAGATTTTGTGCACGCAGCAGTTGCTCGTAGCGTTCGACCGAAAACTTGCCGTCCTGACCATAGAACGCCTGCACCCCCATGATCTCGTTACGCAGTTCTTCGACCGACACGGACATGCCGGACGTGCTCGCGTAGCCGAGCAACAATCGGCGCTGAATGAGGTCCTCCAGCACCGCACGCCTGAATTCCGGCGAATTGAGGTACGCAGTCATTTGCTGGTTTTGCTGCTGAGCCTGCTGGCGAACCATGTCCTGGGCCTCGCGGAGGCTCTGGGCGAATTCCTGTGCTGAAATCGACGTATCACCGATCTTTGCCACCTCATTGACGGCACCGCCACCACTGAAATACGAATCCACCCCGAAAAATGCAAAAGTAAGGATGATCAATCCGAGGACGACGTAGACTAGCAGCCTGTTTTTGGTTACCAAATCGAACATGTTTCACCCAATCGAAAAAACTCTTCCAGCAGCGAAGTAACGGCAACAACAAAAAAGGCGAACTCTCGTTCGCCTTCTCTGGGTCTGGCGGAGTGGACGGGACTCGAACCCGCGACCCCCGGCGTGACAGGCCGGTATTCTAACCAACTGAACTACCACTCCTGAATACTTTGGTGGGTGCTGAGAGGCTCGAACTCCCGACATTCGCCTTGTAAGGGCGACGCTCTACCAACTGAGCTAAGCACCCGATGGCGCTTGCGGGAGCTGCACTACGTGTCTGTCACGCGGGCAACCCATTTCCGCTTTCCGGGGCCGCCTGTTACCCCAAAATCGGAAAGCGCGCTAGTTTACTGCATCCTTCAGCGCTTTGCCAGCGCGAAACTTGGGTACTCTCGAGGCCTTGATTTCGATGGTGGCACCGGTCCGCGGGTTGCGGCCACTGCGCGCGGCACGGTCGCCCACATAGAAAGTCCCAAAGCCGACCAGCGTGACCATGCCACCCTGTTTGAGAGATGAAGTAATCGCTGCTACGGTTCCGTCGAGTGCACGTTCGGCAGCCGCTTTGGAGATGTCAGCAGCTTGCGCAATGGCCTCGATCAATTCGGATTTGTTCACGCAGGTCCCCTTTCGTTATTTCGTTAACGGGAGAAAAAAGAAGTTGGCGAGTAAGGCATGGAGGGTGTTCACGTTATTCTTTTCCCTCTCTGGATATATAACAATTCAAAATTCACAGTGTCAAGTGAAGTCAAGAGCGAAACAAAAGGCAGCGCCGAAGCGCTGCCCTTGTAATCATATACTGCCTTGGGATGCTATGTCAGTGTTTGATCTGGCTGGTTGCTTCTGGCGACGGCTCAATTGCCGGAATAGCCACCGCCTCCTCTTCCTTTAAAGGCTCCGGGCGACTCTCCAGGGCCAATTCCAGCACTTGATCAATCCACTTGACCGGATGAATATCCAGCCGATTCTTGATGTTATCCGGCATCTCCACCAGGTCCTTGGTGTTTTCCTCCGGAATGAGCACCGTCTTGATGCCACCACGATGCGCCGCCAGCAATTTCTCCTTGAGCCCGCCAATCGCAAGAACTTCCCCGCGTAGCGTAATCTCTCCCGTCATGGCGACATCCGCGCGTACCGGAATCTTCGTCAACGCGGAGACGAGCGCCGTGGTCATCGCAACGCCGGCTGACGGACCGTCTTTGGGCGTGGCACCTTCGGGCACATGGACGTGAATATCGCTTTTTTCGAAGGCATCGTCCCTGATGCCGAGCTTCCCGGCTCTGGCCCGAACGACTGAACGGGCCGCTTCAACTGACTCCTTCATAACGTCGCCAAGTGATCCGGTCCGCTGAATCGCGCCCTTTCCCGGCATGACAATGGCTTCGATCGTGAGCAACTCGCCGCCCACCTCGGTCCATGCCAGACCAGTTACCTGACCGACCTGATTCGCTTTCTCTGCAATGCCGAATGTATAGCGACGCACCCCGAGATATTTGTCCAGGTTCCGCGTCGATACCGACACCCTTGTTTTGCGCTTCTTGACGAGCAGCGACTTAACGACCTTGCGGCAAATTTTCGAGATCTCGCGTTCCAGTGAACGGACCCCCGCCTCGCGCGTGTAGTAACGCACGATATCGCGTACGGCGGCTTCCGAGACGACAAGCTCTTCTTCTTTCAGCCCGTTGTTGCGCATCTGCTTTGGCAGCAGATACCGCATAGCGATGTTGACCTTTTCGTCCTCCGTATAACCGGACAACCGGATCACTTCCATACGGTCCAGCAAGGGGGCCGGAATATTCATCGTGTTCGCAGTGGCGACGAACATCACATCGGACAGGTCGTACTCGACTTCAACGTAGTGATCGACGAACTTGTCGTTCTGCTCCGGATCAAGCACTTCGAGCAGGGCAGACGATGGATCTCCGCGAAAATCCATTCCCATCTTGTCGACTTCGTCGAGCAGGAAGAGCGGATTGCGCACACCGACCTTGGACATGTTTTGCAGGATCTTGCCCGGCATGGATCCGATATAGGTCCGGCGGTGCCCGCGAATCTCCGATTCATCCCGTACGCCGCCAAGAGACATTCGCGCGAACTTGCGATTGGTCGCGCGAGCGATCGACTGACCGAGCGAAGTCTTGCCGACGCCGGGTGGGCCGACCAGACACAGTATGGGTGCCTTCAGTTTGTCCACACGTTGCTGGACCGCCAGATACTCGACAATTCGCTCCTTGACCTTCTCCAGCCCGTAGTGATCGGCGTCGAGCACCTCCTCAGCCGATCGCAGATCCGTGCTCACCTTGCTTTTCTTCTTCCACGGCAAACCAACAAGCGTATCGATGAAGTTGCGCACGACCGTGGCTTCCGCCGACATCGGCGACATCAGTCGCAGCTTCTTCAGTTCGCTCTCGGCTTTCTGGCGGGCCTCCTTTGGCATGTGCGCAGCCTTGATGCGCTTTTCCATTTCCTCGAGATCGGCGCCTTCTTCCATGTCGCCAAGCTCTTTCTGGATAGCCTTCACCTGTTCATTCAGGTAGTACTCTCGCTGACTCTTTTCCATCTGCCGTTTGACGCGGCCGCGAATCCGGCGCTCGACCTGCATGATGTCGAGTTCCGCCTCCAGCAGCGAGAGCAGGTGCTCGAGGCGTTTTTTGACGCCAAACATTTCCAGAACATCCTGTTTTTGCTCTAGCTTGAGCGGCAAATGCGCGGCCACCGTGTCGGCCAGCCGACCCGCTTCATCGATACCCGAGAGCGAGGTCAGAATTTCAGGAGGGATCTTCTTGTTGAGCTTCACGTACTGATCGAACTGCGAGAGCATTGCGCGCCGCATGGCTTCGACTTCATTGTTCTCGCCGTCATCGGACGAAACGGGTATCGTCTCACTGACGTAATGAGTTTTCTCGTCTGTGACCGAGACAACCTCGGCTCGCTGCACGCCTTCGACGAGGACTTTTACAGTCCCGTCCGGCAATTTGAGCATTTGCAGAATGTTGGCAATGCTGCCGATGCGGTACAGATCTTCCGGCCCGGGCTCGTCCTTCGCGGCCGACTTTTGCGCAACGAGCATGATGTGCTTGCCGGCCTCCATCGCAACTTCGAGGGCCTTGATCGACTTGGGCCGACCGACAAACAGCGGGATCACCATGTGGGGAAACACCACCACATCCCGTAACGGGAGAAGCGGATAGGTCACCGCCGGTTCGTGGGATTCATAGATTTCGGTCATTGGACACCCGGTAACAAAGCAACATCATGCTTGAACGTTAGGGCTGCGCACTCGATATTCAAGCCCCTCCCCCTGATCCAGCCACTTTCGGCCGGTCGGAATAGATCAATATCGGTTTGGCGTCTCCTTTGATCATCCCCTCGTCCACCACCACTTTTTCCACGTTGTCCATGGACGGCAGGTCGTACATCACATCAAGCAAGGCATGCTCCATGATGGAACGCAGGCCACGGGCGCCGGTCTTGCGTGCGAGCGCCTTGCCCGAAATGGCGTGCAGGGCTTCCGGACGCATCTCCAGCTCAACACCCTCCATCGCAAACATCTTCTTGTATTGCTTGAGCAGTGCATTCTTGGGCTGGGTGAGGATTTCGATGAGCGCTTCCTCGTTCAACTCGTCAAGGGTGGCGACGACCGGAAGCCTGCCGACAAATTCCGGGATAAGTCCGTACTTGATCAGATCCTCCGGCTCAACCTCACGCAGCACGGCACCGATATCTTTCGCGTTGTCCTTGCTACGAACTTCGGCACCGAAACCGATGCCGCTCTTCTCCGAACGCTGCCGGATGACCTTGTCGAGGCCATCGAATGCGCCGCCACATACAAACAGGATGTTGGTGGTATCGACCTGGACAAACTCCTGATTGGGGTGTTTACGCCCGCCTTGCGGCGGCACGGAGGCGATCGTACCTTCGATCAGCTTGAGCAATGCTTGCTGAACACCCTCCCCGGACACATCGCGGGTAATCGACGGGTTATCGGACTTGCGCGACACCTTGTCAATTTCATCAATATAAACAATGCCTCGTTGCGCCTTTTCGATGTCGTAGTCGCACTTCTGAAGCAATTTCTGGATGATATTTTCAACGTCCTCGCCCACGTAACCGGCTTCGGTCAGTGTCGTTGCGTCCGCCATCACGAAGGGTACGTTCAAGAGGCGCGCCAGAGTCTGGGCCAGAAGGGTCTTGCCCGAGCCGGTCGGACCAATGAGCAGGATGTTGGATTTGGACAGCTCGATGTCGTCCTTTTGCTGCCCGGTCTTGAGCCGCTTGTAATGGTTGTAGACCGCGACCGACAAGATACGCTTGGCCGTCGACTGGCCGATAACATACTGATCGAGTATTTCACGGATCTCGTGAGGGACGGGCAAATCGGACTTTATCCCCTTGCCCGAGATGTCGACCTGGCTCTCTTCGCGAATGATGTCATTACACAACTCAATGCATTCATCGCAGATAAATACCGACGGGCCCGCAATCAGCTTACGGACTTCGTGCTGGCTCTTACCGCAAAAAGAGCAATACAGGAGTTTCTCACCACCCGGTTTGTCAGACATGGCTGCCATCAGTTGTCAGTTCCACTTTCTGTACATGTTACAAACATCAAGAACGCTACTGGTTCCAAAGCGAAATCCGGTCCTTCCCGCCCCCTGGCCTTCGTCTCCGGGAACCCATTGGCCATCAGGCTGACTGGCCCGCTGTAGCCCGACTGACCAGAACCTGGTCGATCAAACCGTACTTTACAGCCTCTTCAGCACTTAGGAAATTGTCACGATCAGTATCTCTCTGAATTGTCGCAACATCCTGACCCGTGTGATGAGAAAGCAGCTGATTCAAACGCTCCCGCAGGTAGAGAATTTCCCGCGCGTGAATCTCGATATCCGAAGCCTGCCCCTGGAAGCCGCCCATCGGCTGATGAATCATTACCCGCGAATTGGGCAATGCGAAACGCTTCTTCTTCGCACCCGCACCCAGCAAAAACGCACCCATACTGGCAGCCTGGCCGACACACAAGGTGCTGACATCCGGCTTGATGAACTGCATGGTGTCGTAAATCGCCAGACCGGCGGAAACGGCCCCACCCGGGGAATTGATGTAGAACGAAATGTCCTTCTCGGGATTCTCGGATTCGAGAAACAGCATCTGGGCGACGATCAGGTTGGCGCTGACCTCGTTTACCGGCCCCACCAGGAATACGACACGTTCCTTGAGCAGACGCGAGTAAATGTCGTAGGCGCGCTCGCCCCTGCCGCTGTGTTCGATGACCATGGGGACGAGCCCGAGGGCGCGGGGGTCGTCGTCCAGCCTGTCATGCATCCAGCTCATTGCGCACTCCCCATCAGATCATCGAACGCCATCGGCTTGTCTTCGACCTTTGCCTGCCCGACGACCCATTTGACGAGATTTGACTCCAGCACGACCGACTCGATCTCGCGCAAACGGTCAGGTGACTGGTAGTACCAGCGCCGGACTTCATCGGGCTGCTCGTACGCTTTGGCCTGCTCCTCCACCACCTCCTTGACTTGATCCGGTTTGGCGCTCAATCCGTGCTTGCTCACCACCTCGGAAACGATCAAACCCAGCCGCACGCGCCGAGTCGCCTCCTCGCCGAACGCCTCCCGCGGTAGCGGGGTGTTCTCGGTGTTCACGCCGCGTGACCGCAAGTTCTGTTTCATCTGCTCCATCAGCCGTTCGATTTCCTGGTCAACCAGAGATTGCGGAACCTCAAGCGCCGCGGTGTCCAGCAGGGTTTTCATCACCCTGTCCTTGAGTTGCGCTTCGGTGCGGCGTTTCACCTCGCGCTCCAGATTGTCACGAACCTCCGAGCGCATTTTTTCAAGATCGCCGTCTGCGACCCCCAGGGTCTTGGCGAACTCTGCATCGATCTCGGGCAGCCTCGGTTCCAGAACCTCATGCACCGTGATCTCGAACTGCGCTTCTTTTCCCGCGACTTCCTTGCCGTGATAGTCATCCGGGAATTTCATCCCGAAGGTCCGGGTTTCCCCGGCACTGAGGCCGATCACATTCGACTCGAAGTCGGGCAGCAGCCTGCCCTCGCCAAGCTGGACAACGGTTCCTTCCGCCGTGCCCCCATCGAACGGCTCGCCGTCGATGGTCCCCTTGTAATCGATCTTCACCTGATCGCCGGAAGCTGCTGACCGCTCTACGGGTTCGAATACCGCCCTTTGTTTGCGCAGCACCTCCAGCGTCTTGTCGACTTCCGCATCGCCCACTTCGACGACCGGCTTCTCGACAACGGCGCCCGACAAATCGCCGAGTGTGACTTCCGGGTAGACCTCGAAGGTCGCCGTGTATTCGAATTCGCCGTTCGTGTCGCCGGCAGACTGAACCTCAATCCTGGGAAGGCCGGCCACACGCAGTTTCTGTTCACGCACGGCATCGCCAAAACTCTTCTGTATGGTGTCCCCGAGCACTTCCTGACGAACCTGCCCCCCGTATTGCTGCTCGACAATCTTTACCGGGACCTTTCCGGGCCGGAACCCGTGAATCTTGACGGTTCGGGACAGGCGCTTGAGGCGATTAGCCACCTCCGTGTCCACGTCCTGCATCGGCACCGTAATGGAAAGGCGGCGTTCAAGGGAACTGAGTGTTTCTAGGTTTGTTTGCATCGATTCTTAAGCTTTCGGAACAAGGCGCGCTGGCCGTCAGGTGGTTTAATCCTGCGTGTGTTTTCGGATACCGGGACTGCCAGGCTTGCGTCGGGCATACCGGCCTAACTCAAACTCGGGCAGCGCAACGCCGGGGTAGTTCAAAATCACATCGTCAACTACCGGGGCAAGCAATCAGTCGTTCAATTCCGCTGCAGCGAGGCGACCGCTGTAATGCGAAACTGGTGCGAAAGGAGAGACTCGAACTCTCACGCCTCGCGGCGCCAGAACCTAAATCTGGTGCGTCTACCAATTCCGCCACTTTCGCGACTGCCGCATTTTAATATAATCCCCCCCTTCACCGCCACTTGGACCGCACATTTGGCGCCCCGCCGCCCTTTTTTAACCCGTTGTTTTTTGAAGATTTACTTCAGCCCCCTCTGAGCGATGGGTATCGATCACTACGAGAATTTCCCGGTCGCGTCGGTTTTGTTGCCAAAACGGCTGCGCCGCCCGATCGAACTGATCTACCGGTTTGCGCGAACGGCTGACGATTTTGCCGATGAAGGTGACGACCAGCCCGCCCAAAGACTGGAGAAGCTTGAGCAATATCAGCAGCAGCTTGACATCATCGAACAGGACGGCACATCGCTGACGCCGCTTTTCAGGGATCTCGAGCCAGTCATCAGGCAGTACGGCCTGCCCATAAACCTCTTTCGCGACCTGTTGTCGGCCTTTTCCCAGGACGTGGTCAAGCACCGCTATAACGACTTTTCCGAAGTGCTCGACTATTGCCGCCGTTCAGCCAATCCGGTCGGCCGATTGTTACTGCATCTGTATGACGCGGTGAGCAAAGCCAATCTGGATTATTCGGATAACATCTGCACCAGTCTGCAATTGATCAACTTTCTCCAGGATATCGAACCGGATTACCGACGAAACCGCATCTACATGCCGGGCGACGAAATGCGACGGTTCGGCATCAGCGAATCCCAGATCGCGGCCGCGGACACATCGGGCAACTGGCCGGCGTTCATGATGTTCCAGATCGAACGCGCCAAAGGCATGCTGAACTCGGGCGCTCCTCTCGGCTCCGTGCTGCCGGGACGCATCGGCCTGGAATTGCGGACCATCGTATGCGGCGGCACACGCATTCTCGAAAAACTTCACGCGATCCGCGGAGATGTCTTTCGCCACCGTCCGGCTTTGCAATCGACTGACTGGGTAATCATGCTCTACCGCTCCATCTTTTCCTACCGATGACACCCGAGCAATACTGCCAGGACAAAGCGGCGAAGAGCGGCTCGAGTTTCTATTACAGCTTCCTGTTTCTGCCGCCCGAGCAACGGCGCGCGATCACTGCACTGTACGCGTTTTGCCGTGAAGTAGATGATGTCGTCGATGAGTCCACCAACCCTGATCTCGCGCGCACCAGGCTGGCCTGGTGGCGGACCGAAGTTGGCGAACTGTTCCACGGTACTGCACAGCATCCGGTTACACGCGCGCTCGTGCCAGCGGTAAAGACGTTTGATCTTCCCGAATCGAGGTTCCATGAAATTATCGACGGTATGGAAATGGACCTCGATCAGAATCGATACGCCAGTTTCGAAGAACTCAGGATTTATTGCCATCGCGTTGCCGGCGTCGTCGGGCTGATGGCGGCCGATATCTTCGGGCACACCCGGGAAACGACTCTCGACTACGCGGAGAACCTGGGTACGGCGTTTCAGTTGACGAACATCATTCGCGACGTCGGCGAGGATGCGCGCCGCAATCGTATTTACGTCCCCCTGGATGACCTGCGCAGATTCCGGGTCGAGGCCGATGAAATTCTCCACGGACGCACATCGGACCGGTTCATGGCACTCATCCGCTTCGAGATCGACCGGGCGCGGGACTTTTATGCCCGCGCATTCGCAGCGCTGCCGGACGAAGACCGCCGGTCGCAACGGCCCGGACTTGTCATGGCAGGCATTTACCAGGCACTCTTGAACGATATCGAGACAGAACCAGTAGACGTCTTGACGAAACGCGCCAGCATGACGCCAATACGCAAATTGTGGATCGCGTGGCGCACCTGGCTCAGAGCGTGACGCCCTCCTCTGCTCGGGCAATCCGTGTGGCCATAGTCGGCGGAGGCTGGGCCGGCATGTCAGCCGCGGTTGAACTCGCATCGCGAAACATCCCTGTTTCGGTTTTTGAAGCAGCAAACATACTGGGCGGGCGGGCACGGCGCGTGGAGATTAAGGGACTCGCGCTCGACAACGGGTTGCATATTCTCGCCGGAGCCTATCGCGAGACCTTGCGCATGATCCGCACTGTCAATGGCCCGGATGAATCCGCCCTTTTGCTGCGCTTGCCGCTGCAACTAAGAGTCGAGCCGGATTTCCGGATGCGCGCGCCTCGCCTGCCGCGCCCCTTGCACGTCGCCGCAGCGCTTGTCTTCGCGAGCGGGCTGAACCTCCCGTCAAAGCTGGCGGCGATTCGTTTCATACAAACGATGAAGGCGCGCGAATTTCGCTGTGACGCTGACCTTACCGTCACCATGCTCCTGAACCAGCAAGGCCAGGCCGGCAAACTCATCGACAGCCTATGGAATCCGCTTTGCGTCGCCGCACTCAATACGCCCCCGGACCAGGCCGATGCCCAGACCTTCCTGAACGTATTGCGCGATTCGCTCGCCGGTTCCCGCAGTGCCAGCGATCTCTTGTTGCCGAGAGTGGATTTCAGCACGCTTTTTCCGGAACCCGCCGCCGAATACGTGCGCCGTCACGGCGGTGAGGTCCAGACAGGACAAACCGTCACCGCCTTGCAGGTGCTTGACGACGGTTTCGAACTGACCACGTCATCCGCCCGGCGTTACTCGCACGTCATTCTCGCCGTCGGCCCGCACGGGCTTGCAAAACTGGCAGAGAACATTCCGCAGCTCACGCAACAGATGGACATGGTCAAACAATTCAGCTACCAGCCCATTTACTCGGTGTTCCTGCAGTATCCGCGGCACGTCAGGCTGCCAGAAGCAATGATCGGCATGCGCGACAGCCTGGTACAGTGGGTCTTCGACCGCGGGCGTCTATGTGACCAACCGGGCATGTTGGGCGTGGTGATCAGCGCGTCAGGTAGCCACCAGGAGCTTTCGCGGGAAGTGTTGGTGCAACGGGTTCACGATCAGCTGGCTCGGCAATTCTCGCTGCCGCGCACCGGAGTGGCATCAGGTTATCGCAGAAAAGCGCGCCACCTTTGCCGCCACACCACGGCTGCAGCGCCCTTCCAATCTCACTGCGGTAACCGGGCTGTTGCTCGCGGGCGATTACACTGCAGGCCCTTACCCGGCTACGCTCGAAGCTGCCGTGCGCAGCGGGTTGGCCTGCGCCCGAAACATTGCGAGTACTCATGATTGATCCTGTGCGATATCAGCCGCCCGCGAACCTGCTTGCCGGGCGCGTCATCCTGGTAACCGGCGCCAGTCGCGGACTCGGTCGTGCCGTTGCACTGGCTTGCGCGGGCCACGGCGCCACAGTGGTTCTCAACGCGCGTAACGTCAGTCTGCTGGATGCCGTCTATGATGAGATTACGCGTGCCGGGTTGGCCGAGCCGGCCTCACTGCCACTCGACCTCGACACCGCGGGGTGGCGCGAGTACGCACAAGCGGCGGGCCTGATCGGCAAACAATTGGGCCGGCTCGACGGAATCGCACACTGCGCGTCGCACCTGGAAAAGCTCTCCCCGCTGGAGACACAGTCAATCGATGAATGGCAGCGTATGCTGAGGGTTAACCTCATCGCACCATTTGCGATTAACCAGGCGTGCGCCCGGCTTTTGCGTCAGTCACCGGATGCATCCGTCGTGGTGACCTCCGAAATGCACGCGTCGGCTCCGGCAGCGTTTTGGGGAGGCTACGCGGTATCCAAAGCCGGACTGGAAACGCTGGCAAGGATTCAGGACGACGAATGGTCCGCAGATGAAAACCTTCGCATCAACACGGTCGTGCCGGGACCGATCAACTCGCCGCTACGCGGCAAGACGCACCCCGGAGAAAATACCGATGCGCTGCCGGCACCAGAGAGCCTGACACCCTTGTATCTTTACCTGCTGGGCCCGGACAGCCGCGGGGTCAGCGGACAAACTTTCCCAGCTCAGCCCTGAATCTTCTCCCTCATCCAGTCCGGCATGGGTCGCGAGCGCCCAGCCCCTAAATCGATCCACACCAATTTGGCCTCCGCTTCCGCGAAGCGTTCGTTTGGATCGTTCGCGTTGTAGAGTTCGTGCCACATCGAGAAGCTGCTGTGGCCGGGATTACCCGTGTATGACGTAATCTCGAACTCGACCGGGTAAATCGCCGGCTTGATGTACTTGCAGGTTATGGTTCCCAGTATCGGCCCCTCGGCACCGACCCGGTACTCGATGGGAAGACTCTCGAACCATGCGATCCGCACCTCCTCGAAATAGCGCAGGTACGAGACGTTGTTCATGTGGCCAAGCGCGTCCATTTCCCCCCAGCGCATGAACATGCGATCCGTTCGAACCAGTTTTCGTTGTTCTGACATGTGTCGTTCCGATGGTCAGCGACGCATCGGCGCTCACCCGGCGAACTCACGCTCGACCGGCGCGCCGTCAATCGCTATATGATTACAATTTTACGGGTGCGCATTCTAACAGTCATGCCCGAACAACAAGGAGACGACTTTGGCAGACCGTGAGTCGATGGAATACGACGCAGTGATCGTCGGCGCGGGGCCGGCGGGGCTCGCATGCGCAATACGCCTCAAGCAACTGAGCGCCGAGAACAATACGGACCTGTCCGTGTGTATCGTTGAAAAAGGCTCGGAGGTAGGCGCGCACATTCTGTCCGGTGCGGTCATCGAACCGCGGGCGCTCAACGAACTGCTCCCCAACTGGCAGGAACTCGACGCGCCCCTGCACACTCCGGTGCAGGAGGACCGGTTGCTGTTTCTGACGGAAAAACGCGCAATCCGCCTGCCCACGCCACCGCAAATGCACAACACGGGCAACTACATTGTCAGTCTTGGAAACGTCGTGCGCTGGCTGGGCGAACAGGCCGAATCACTCGGCATCGAAATCTATCCCGGGTTCGCGGCGACGGAGGTGCTGTACAACGAAGACGGTTCGGTCAAGGGCGTAGCCACTGGCGATATGGGAATCGGCAAGGACGGCGAACAGACAGAAAACTATCAGCGCGGGATCGAATTGCACGCCAGACAAACGGTTTTCGCGGAAGGCTGTCGCGGCTCATTGACGAAAACACTGTTCGACCGTTTCGACTTGCGCAAGGAGGCGGACCCGCAAACCTACGGGATCGGTATCAAGGAACTTTGGGAGGTCGATCCGTCGCGACATCAGCAAGGGCTGGTCATTCACTCGATCGGCTGGCCGCTCGACCGGGAAACCTATGGCGGCTCGTTTCTCTATCACCTCGAGGACAACCAGATTGCCGTTGGCTTCGTGATTGGTCTGGACTACCGCAATCCCCACCTTTCGCCCTACGATGAATTTCAGCGCTTCAAGACGCACCCGTCGATACGCAGCTACTTCGAGAACGGCCGCCGCATTTCCTACGGTGCTCGCGCCATCAGTGAGGGGGGATTACAGTCGTTGCCGAAGCTGTCTTTCCCAGGCGGGCTGCTCATCGGGGATACGGCAGGATTTCTCAACGTTCCGAAGATCAAGGGATCTCATACCGCAATGAAATCCGGCATGACGGCGGCCGAATCCTTGTATTCGCACCTGACGTCCGTAGCCGGTACTGCGAAATCCAATGAGGTCGGCGACTATCGAAAACGGTTGCAAGAAACCTGGTTGTGGCAGGAACTGGACCAGGTGCGCAACATCCGACCGGCCTTCCGCTGGGGTTTGTGGGGCGGGCTCGCCTATTCTGCGCTCGATACCTATGTGCTTCGCGGCAAGGCGCCCTGGACGATGCATCATCACCCCGACCACGATCAGTTACGCAGGGCTTCCGACGCGCCACGTATCGAATACCCGAAACCGGACGGCAAGCTGACCTTCGATCGTCTGTCATCGGTGTTCATCTCGAACACCAATCACGAAGAAAACCAGGTTTGTCACCTGCAATTGAAGGATCCCACCGTCCCGGTTGCCATCAACCTGGCCGAATACGATGGACCGGAGCAGCGTTTCTGCCCCGCCGGCGTCTACGAATTCGTGTCCGAAAACAATGCGGTACGCCTACAGATCAATGCGCAGAATTGCGTTCACTGCAAGACCTGCGACATCAAGGACCCGACCCAGAACATCAACTGGGTGCCGCCCGAAGGCGGTGGCGGGCCGAACTATCCGAACATGTAGCCGACGAGGAAAATATTGCCGGTTGCGCCTGGTCGCACCCGGCGGCAAGAACGCGTCGCCACTTACGTCGTTGCGGATGTCCGCAATAATCGCTGCTAGCCAACTCGTCTTTTGGTGAGCGCGTCCATTACCTGCCCCACGATGTCGACGGGCACGGGAAAGACGATGGTTGAAGTCTTGTCACCCGCGATATTGGCAAGCGTCTGCAGGTAGCGAAGCTGCATCGCCTCCGGCTGCTCCGACAGCTTTTGTGCGGCCTGCAAAAGTTTCTCCGAGGCCTGCAGTTCGCCTTCGGCGTGGATGATTTTCGCCCGCCGTTCGCGTTCCGCTTCTGCCTGCTTGGCGATGGCGCGAATCATCGACTCATCGATGTCAACGTGCTTGATCTCAACGGTTGACACCTTGATGCCCCAGGCGTCTGTCTGCACATCCAGTTGCGTCTGGATGTCCAGATTGAGTTTTTCCCGCTCTGCGAGCATTTCGTCCAGTTCGTGCTTGCCGAGAACCGCGCGCAATGTCGTTTGCGCCAACTGACCGGTTGCAATCAGATAATTCTCGACCTGTATGATGGCTTTCTCCGGATCGACCACCCTGAAATAGACCACTGCGTTGACCTTGACCGACACGTTATCGCGAGAAATAACGTCCTGACTGGGAACGTCCATGGTGACGGTACGCAGGTCGACACGCACCATCTGCTGAATGCCAGGGATAACGATGATCAGTCCCGGCCCCTTCACCTTCCAGAAGCGGCCCAACTGAAAAACGACACCGCGTTCGTATTCGCGCAGGATGCGCAGCGCGTAGGCCAGCAGAACAACAACGCCAACCACGAGCACCAACCAGAAGTAGTTATCCATATTCACCCTCCTTCGCTTTGAGGTTGTTCGCTCGCCTCAACAGACAGTTCAAGACCATTTATACCAGTCACACGAACTTTCTGGCCTTGTTTGATGACCGATTTTGTCACGGCTTTCCAGATCTCGCTGTGAACGCGTACCCAGCCCGTTGCGTCAAAATCCTCGAGCGCCGTGCCCTCAGCGCCTATCATTTCCTCGACACCACTGACCACATGTCGCCCGCGTGCCCTTATCGCCATTCCAACAATTGCCAACGCAAAACCGATGCTCAATACCGAAACGCCGGCAATCAATCCCCACGGCAACTGGAATTGGGGAACGTCGGTATCCATCAGCATCACCGATCCGACGATGAATGCAATGGCACCACCCACCCCGAGGATGCCATACGAGGTGACAAACAACTCCGCAATCACGAGGGCAATGCCGAGGAGAATCAACGCAACGCCCACATAATTGATCGGCAGCATCTGAAAAGCATACAACGCGGTCAGCAAACTGATCGCGCCGGCGATACCCGGTATGAACGTGCCCGGATTGTAGAACTCGAGCAACAGTCCATAAATGCCTATCAACATCAGAATATATGCAACGCTCGGGCTGGTAATCGTCGCGAGAAACCGGTTGCGCCAATCGGGTTCAATCTCAACGATCTCGATGCCTTCGGTGCGCAGGCTTATCGCCTCGTCGTCCGCGACTTTCACCGTGCGTCCATCCAGCTTGCGCAGCAAATCGTCCATGTCCTCTGCAATCATGTCGATCACGCCGATCCGCTGCGCTTCCTCGGCCGAAAGGCTGACCGCCTCACGCACCGCCTTCTCGGCCCATTCAGCATTGCGCCCGCGCAACTGGGCGAGGCCCCTGATATAGGCTGCGGCATCGAATACCGCCTTGCGGCGCGTCGCATCCGCCATCCAGTCCTTTTCGGTGGCTTTCGGAGAGTCCGCCCGATCAGCCGGGCGCGTCTGCTCGTCGCCCGGTTCGGGTTTTTCCTGCGGCTTGGGTGCGCCCGGCGCGCCGATCGAAATTGGCGTCGCCGCGCCCAGGTTCGTTGCCGGCGACATCACCGCAACGTGACTCGCGTAAAGGATGTAGGTGCCGGCGCTCGCCGCTCTCGCCCCGGCCGGTTGCACAAAAGCGACGACAGGGATCGGTGAAGCAAGTATGTCCTTGATGATGTCGCGCATTGCGCCATCCAGCCCACCGGGTGTGTCCATGCGCAGTACTACAAACTGCGCATCGAGCGCCTTTGCCTCTTCGACACCACGATGGAAATAATCGGCTGTTGCAGGTCCAATGGCGCCGTCGATGCCGAGCACGACAACCCGCTCGTCCCCCGCTGCAATGACAACGCGGGTCAACGCCAGCAATAACAGGCAACACATCAATCGCATCATCACCCCCGCATCACAATGGATGAGCGTTCCGACAAATTCACTCCGCCCGCAACCAGGTCTGGGTCCGGCCGATCAAGGATATGCCGATAAAACCACGAACGTCGAGCGCCTGCCCGTCGTCCGAGAGAGTCATCTTGCAGCGGTAAATCTTGCCGTTATCAGGATCGAGGATCTGACCGCCCTTCCATACACCGCCGTCGTCCTTCAGACCCCACAGGATGGTCATGCCGACAACCGGCTTGTCCTTGCGCTCACCCTTGCATTTGTCACACAAGTTTTCCGGATCGTCGCCCGGAAACGGAAAAATCTTCTCCACCTTACCCTGCAACTCGCCGTTGACCTCCTCGATGCGCACATGAGATCGCGGGTTGCCTGTGCCATCGTCGATTGTCTTCCACAAACCGACCGGTGTCGCGGTCTGCGCCATCGCCGCGTCGATGAACAATAAAAACATCGCGAGCGCGCCGCCTGTCAACCACTGTTTCATTACACCTCCTGATAATCCGGTTTCACACGTCAAGCTCGTGTTTACAGAACATGAGACCTTTCGAGTTTCGAGGTGATTCTACTCCGGGCCGGTACTTCGTGTAGGCCGTCCGGGGTTACAAAATGGGCATCAATCGCTATCTTTCATGCAGACAAAGCCATCTTGCGGGAAATCGCAGCCCTCGCTCCGCTGCCCGTCTACCCGGCTGCCCGCAGCCCCGCTAGCGCAAGCGCATCCCTCAGTGCATGCCGATCAATGTCCCTCTCATAGGGCTGCAATTGTGCAAATGCCACAGGATCGAAGTCCGGGTACCCTTGCAACAACTCCGCCACGGCGCTTTCCATGGCTGCAGTGTTACCGGCTCGCGCCAACGTAGCAACACGATAGACCAGATCATCGACCCGCAGGCGGCTGATATTATCCAGCGCATGCAGTGCTTCCTGGTAACGCTCCAGATGAAACAACGGCCGCGCAAGATGCGTCCAGTAGCGTTGCGGATGATACGGATTCAGCCTCATGGACTTCCTGACCCAGTTTTCGGCTTCTTCGTGTCTGCCGAGAAATGTAAGAATTTCACCCATCGAGCAAACTGACCGGTCATCGTTGGGATTTAGAAACAGCGCCCGCTCCTGGTGCCATAGCGCGCGTTTCAGGTTCCGCCGCATCAGCGCTATCTGCGCAAGCAATCGGTGGCATTCGCTCTCATTCTCGTCGAGTTCGAGCCCGCGACGCGCTGCCGCCTCGCTACGGTCAACCAGTTTCGGAATCTCGTCCAGCTTGAATACCATCGCCTGCCCGAGTCCACAGGCAAGCCAGGCATGCGCCAGAGCGTAGTCCGGATCTTTCTCGACCGCACGTTCGAATAGCTCGATACCCTTGCGGCAGTCATCCGCAGTAAAGCGATGGTGGTGATCCTTGCCTCGGAGGAGGATATCGTAGGCGTCCAGGCGCTCCGGGACCGCCTTGCGGGCGTTGGCCAATCTCGCTGCCTCCACCTGGCCGGCCAGTATCGACACAAGCGTCGAGGTAATTTCATCCTGCAGGACGAACACATCCTCCAGTTCTCTGTCGAAACGGTCCGCCCACAAGTTTTTCTCGCCTGACGCATCCAGTAGCTGAACGTTGATCCGCACTCTCTTGCCAACGCGCTGCAGACTACCGCGAACCAGAAACTGCGCTCCGAGCTCTTGCGCGATCTGGCGATCCGGAACGCTGCGATCGCGGTACCGAAACGACGAACCACGTGCGGTCACCACCAATCCGCTGAACCTCGAGAGTGCGGTGATCAGGTCTTCGACCATGCCATCGACAAAATAGGTATTCTCTTCGCCGGAGAGGTTGTCGAACGGAAGAACAGCGACCGCCGGCTTCTCCGGTACAGCCGGTTCCGGACTCGCTTCCCTGTTGCTGTTTCCCCGGCGATTGTCACCCGGCGCTATTTTTTGAATGCTGGCATACAAGGCACTGATCTCGATGCCAGGTTCTGCATCGAGTTCACGCCGCAGCGCTCCAACACAAGCCCGATACTGGCGCAATGCATCCGAGCGGCGGCCCGTTTGCAGGAAAAGTCGCATCAGTGACGCGTGCGCAGCTTCGCAGGCCGGATCCATCACAAGCCTTCGATTAAGCGTTTCCATGGCATCGGCCACCCGGTCATCGGCAATCAGCAGTTCAACGAGTTTGTCCGCCACCTCGCATGCTATCTGCCGAAACCGGGTACGCGCCGGCATCAGCCACTCTTCAAATACCGGCTCACGCATTGTCATGCCCGACAGAAGATCGCCGGCATACAGTTGAAGGCAACGACGCAGGCTATCGATTTCTTCGAGCCTGGAGAGACGCTCGAATTCCATCACGTCGACAGCGCAGCTTTGATGATCAAGCGCCAGAGATTCGCCATCGGCAATCACGAGTGATTCGCTGCAAGAGCGAACCTTTGACAAAGCCTGACGCAAATTGTGGCGTGCCCGCTCTTCTCCTGTCCGCCCCCACAACAACGTGGCCAGTTGCTCTCGGGTATGAGCATGTCCGCCCTCAACAGCCAGATATCCAATCAAGGCAATGGCTTTTTTCGACTTGAAGTCGATACGCCCCCCTCCCGGCCGAAGAACTTCGGCACGCCCAAGAACGTTTATTTGCAGAGCCAGGCTCACGGAAACCGATTATAGACGCGAAATAGACGTCGAAAGAACGCGAAACTGACCAGCGAAATGACGCGCTGTCCGGATGATGCAACCGTCAACTTGGAAATCATTATCAGGAGATCGTTCATGAATACCTACCAAGCACATCAGGGCCATTCCCCGACATTGGCGATGTCACACGACAAGGTAAACGCTTCGGCGAAGGGAGGGAAAAGTCACCTTGCCCGTACCCGAGCATTCAAGCGGAAGAACCCTGCAACCATCCGACGTCGCCCAGCCTACCACCATGGCGGTTGGCAGAAACCCAGACGTCAAATCGTACCCGGGTATTTCCACACATGCTGACTGCGCCAGCTTGCGCAGCCCTTCATTGAGAGCATCCGTAACCTTTCAGCGGTTCGATCAACCTTCATTCTGCAAGGAAAACGTCATTCAATCACAGGGGCAACAGCAAACCCAATGCGCACCAGACAGGACTCTGCCAAACCGATTCGGGGAACCGGTGTGCGACAACAGCGGCTACGTCGTATTCTCCAAAGGAGAAATCGGCAAAAAGCACGTGCTGGCTCATCGCTTGCTCGATAGCGGCGAATCCGAACGCGGCTACCACATGCTGGGCGCATGGCTGGCAGGACGTTCTGGACACGGGACGCAGTGGATTCACATTCAATGGCATATGGCAGTGTTCGAACTCTCGCTAGGCCGTTGGCAAGCAGTCCTGAACCGGTTCTGGCGCCACATCCTTCCCGCTGTTCTGACGTCAGATGATGCATTAACCGACGCACCTGCATTGCTGTGGCGCCTCGCACTTGAAACAACCGGACAGGTTTGCCTGCCATGGGACAGCGTTCGCGATCGGGCACTGCTGTCTTTGCAAGGGCCATGCTCCGCATTTGTAAAGCTTCACAATCTGCTCGCGCTGGCCGGTGCTGGGGACATCGAAAATCTCGACAAATGGACCCGCCGCCAGACAACGCATGCGTGCTCGCCCGAAGACGGCCTTCTGCTCCGATTCGCAGTCACGCTCAAATCATTTGCCGCTGGAGATTTCGCGAATGCAGCTTCGGATTTGGCAACGCTCGCACCGAAGGTATCCCGGATCGGCGGAAGCCGCGCCCAGAACGAAATATTTCTCAAAATGCGGGACGCCGCTCGCCAGAGGGTCGCAATCAAAGCGCGCTCGGCACCGCTTCTTGATGCCGCGTGATTTCGATTCTCCCGCGAAAGGAAACAACCATGCCCGCTTCTGCCCGCGGTGGCCGGCCAATATGCCACCCCAACGAAACAAGGCGCTTGTCCGACATCATGGGTGTCGCGACTTCGGGCCCGAAAAGCCGGACGGCCCGTGCCGGCGGCTCCGTTACCGAGGAATTCGTCAGCGCAATGAGGGCGGCAACGACCGGCGTGAATGTGATTACCACCGACGGTCCGGCCGGCCGCTTTGGCCTGACGGTCAGTGCGATGTGCTCTGTATCCGCGGAGCCGCCGATGCTGCTCGCATGTATCAATCGGAAAAATCCGATTTGTCCCGCGATACGGCGTAATCTGGTCTTTTGCGTGAACGTCCTGGCCACCGGACAACATCACCTGGCCAGCATCTTTGCGGGGATGGCGCAGAGCGGCCAAGCCTACGACTTTGACTCCGCCCAATGGAGGCGCGGCGCCACCGATGCGCCTCGTCTCGCGGACGCAACCGCCACTTTCGATTGCGTACTCGAAAACGCTTACACGGCCGGCACGCACTACATCTTCGTCGGTCGCGTAGCAGCTGCAACCTCGCATGACGCGACACCCTTGCTTTATACCAACCGGCGATACGGCTTCCCGCTGACATGGGAATAAACAGCTATCGCCGCATTGACTCAATCAGCAACCGCCACCTTCTCAAGGAGACCAAAATGAACGCCCCGGCTAACAATTACGTTCAAGCAACCGCATCAAGTGCAAACTGGCTGGACCTGGCTCGCGCACTGGGAGCAGAGTTTGCAAAGCGCGCATCGGACGACGATCGGAGTGGAACATTTGTTTCCAGCAATTACAGCGATCTGAAACAACATGGCTTCTTTTCCGCCGGTATACCGTCAGAGCTCGGTGGCGGAGGCGCAACCTACGCGGACCTGTCCGCCGTCATAAGGGAAATCGGACGGCACTGCGGCTCCACCGCTCTCGCTTTTTCAATGCATTCACATCCCGTCGCGGCGAATGTCTACAAGTATCACCGCGGCGATGAGACTGCCCGGAAGGCATTGCAAAAAATTGCACGGGACCGCTTGATCATCGCGGGAACCGGTGCCAACGACTGGCTGGAGTCCTCCGGCCGCACTGAACGCGTCAAGGATGGCTATCTGGTCAACGCGCACAAGCGATTCGTCAGCGGCTCCGCCGGCGCTGATCTGCTTGTTACGAGCGCAAGCTACCGGGCAAACGACCAGACGGAAATTCTTCACTTCGCCATCCCCTTCGCCACCGAAGGTGTTGAAATCGTCGAAACCTGGGACACACTCGGAATGCGCGGTACCGGCTCACACGATGTCGTGCTCGAAAACGTATTCATTCCGGACGGAAACATTGTCGGGAGACGTCCTGCCGGCGTGTGGCACCCCATGTGGAATGTCACCCTGCCCATCGCCATGCCGCTCATTGTTTCCGCCTATGTCGGAATGGCCGAAGCCTCGGCAGATCTGGCAATCAAAGCAGCCAGGCACAAGCATTCGGAACTCGCGCCGGCGATTGGTCAAATACTGAATTCACTCACATCGGCACAGTTGGCGCTGTCCGACATGGTCAGGCTCAACGACAACCTCGGCTTTGACGGAACTACCGAACTTGCGAGTCAGATACTCGTGCGCAAATCGCTTGCCGCCGAGGCTGCAAAGACTACCGTTGAACTGGCTTCCGACGTGGTTGGCGGACCAGGATTCTTCCGCGGTCACCCGATTGAAAGGATCGTGCGCGACGTGCGCGCCATTCATTTTCATCCACTGCCGTCGCGACGACAACAGGTCTTCAGCGGGCGCACCGTTCTGGGCTACGATCCGGTAACGGGATAAGGCCGCGCCTGATCGAGAATCCTGCCACGGGTGAACAGCCTGTCGCGTCCGCCCGTGGCACGCACGAGCGGTTTACCCCAGCAAAGCCGCTAGGTGACGTTTTCGAACAATCCCGCAGCGCCCATGCCGGTACCAATGCACATCGTCACCATGCCGTAGCGATGTCCGCGGCGGCGCATGCCATGAAGGAGCGTCGCGGTCCGGATCGCCCCGGTAGCGCCAAGCGGATGGCCGAGTGCAATTGCGCCACCGAGCGGATTGACGCGTGCGCGGTCCAGACCGAGATCGTTTATCACGGCCAGCGATTGCGCTGCGAACGCTTCGTTGAGTTCGATCCAGTCAACGTCCTCGAGTTTGATTCCGGTTTGCTTGAGCACTTTGGGAATGGCGAATTTGGGCCCGATACCCATGATCTCCGGCGGCACGCCTGCCACGGCAAATCCCAGAAAGCGCGCCAGTGGCTTGAGGTTGTAGCGCTTGACCGCGGTTTCCGAGGCGAGCACGACTGCACCGGCCCCATCCGAGGTCTGTGAACTGTTACCCGCCGTTACGCTGCCTTTTGCCGCGAACACCGGCCTGAGCCCCGCCAGCACTTCTGCCGTTGTCCCCGCGCGCGGGCCCTCGTCGGCACTGATGACCACGCCGCGTTCGATGATCTTGCGTTGACCCAGATCCGGGAGCCTCTCTTTGACCGTGTACGGCGCCGTCTCATCGGTAAACTCGCCGGATTTGATGGCCGCCAATGCACGGCGATGACTTTCGGCAGCGAATTCGTCCTGTTGCTCGCGCGGCACTTTCCATTGCTCGGCCACCTTTTCGGCGGTTATACCCATTCCGTACGCAATGCCGATGTTTTCGTTGTTGGCAAAGATTCGCTCGTTGGCGACGATCTTGTTGCCGCCCATGGGGATCATGCTCATGCTCTCCGTACCGGCACCGATCATGATGTCGGCTTCGCCCAGGCGGATGCGGTCCGCGGCGATGGCAACCGCGTTGAGTCCCGATGAACAAAACCGGTTGATCGTCACCCCCGACACCGTGTTTGGGAAACCCGCCAGCAGCAGTGCAATGCGCGCGACATTCATCCCCTGCTCGGCCTCGGGCATGGCACATCCGACCACCACGTCATCGACAGCGCCATGTTCGACGGCCGGCACCTGCCGCATCGCGGCGTTGAGCGCGTGCGCGAGCAAGTCATCCGGACGGGTATTGCGGAACACGCCACGCGGTGCCTTGCCAACCGGCGTTCGTGCCGACGCCACAATGTAGGCGTCCTGTACCTGCTTGCTCATACCGGATACTCCCGTTGCTTACTCATATGTACAGGCGACAACGCCGCACTTCGCGTCCAACGGATTTCATCAGTTACGCAGCGGCTTGCCGGTTTTCAGCATGTGCTCGACACGCGCCTGGGTCTTTTCGGTCGCCAACAACTCGATGAACGCTTCGCGCTCGAGATCCAGGAACCATTGTTCGTCAACTGTACTGCCTGCCTCGACATCACCGCCACACATGACATAGGCCAGTTTGCTGCCAATCAGATAATCATGTTCGGAGATATAGCTGCCGGCAAGCATGTTTTGCATGCCCATTTTCAGTGTCGCGATGGCCCCACGGCCCGCGACAGGAATAGCGACAGCCCTTAGCGGCGGACGATACCCGGCCGCGTACATCGCATCCAGTTCCTGCTTGGCGACGTGCAGCAACTCGAAGCGATGCATCACGATACGGTCGCATCGCCGCAGAAAACCGAGCTCGCGCGATTGCTCCGCGCTGCGTCCGACCTGCGCCATCGCTACGGTCTCGAAAGAGCGCCTGAGGAAAGGAAATAACTCCCCGCCCTCCGCGTTTGTCGCAGCGCGCTGCGCCAGTTCCTTGCACCCTCCCGCACCCGGGATCAGCCCGACTCCGGCTTCGACCAACCCCATATAGCTCTCGAGGCTGGCGACGGTCCTGTCACAGTGCATTGCTATCTCGCACCCGCCACCCAGCGCCATTCCGTCGACCGCCGCAACGGTAGGCACCATCGAGTACCTCAAGGCGAGATTGATCTCCTGAAACTGCGCGATGATGTGTTCGATTTTTTCCAGACGTCCCGACATCAATGCATCTGCGACATTGAGTCTTCGCGCCGCGTTGAGAATCACCGCCTCCGCCGAGCGCCTCAGTTTCTTGAACACCGAGGCAATTGCCGATGGCCTGGATTGACCCTTGCCGCTACCGGTGCCCTGCAAATTGGCGCCGATCGAGAATGGCGGCTCGGTTTGCCAGATCACCAGTCCCTTGAAGCCCTGTTCGGCCTTCTCGATCGCTTGTTCCAGTCCGTCGAGCACGTCCGCGCCGACGGTGTGCATCTTGGACTTGAAGGAAACCACGCCGATATCGTCGCCGCTGCTCCACATGCGCACGGCATCGGTTTCGAAAACCGTTGCGCCATAGTCATCCGGGTCGCTGATCAGGCGGTCAGGAAATTCCTGGCGGCGGTACACCGGCAGTTTCGAGCGGCCCTGATCCCGATCGTATTCGGGACTGTATGAGCCATCTTGCGCATGCACGCCGGCTCGCTTCGGATCCATGACCCACGCGGGCAGCGGCTCGCTCGCCATGGTCTTGCCGGCGGCGATGTCCGCAGCGATCCATGCCGCCACCTGTTGCCAGCCGGCTGCCTGCCAGATTTCGAACGGGCCCTGCTTCCAGCCGAAACCCCAGCGAATCGCCAGATCCAGGTCTCGTGCATTGGCAGCGATGTCCTGCAAATGACAGGCACAGTAATGCAACATGTCGCGAAAGACCGCCCACATGAATTGCGCCTGTGGCAGGCTGCTCTCACGCAGTTGCGCAAATCGCTCGGCCAGGTTCCTGTTCTTCAGTATCGCGACGACGGCTTCGTCGGCGCCCTTTCCCGAGGCGACGTACTCACCACTGGCACGGTCAAGAACCTCGATCTGCTTGCCGGCTTTTTGATACACACCCTTTCTTGTCTTTTGCCCCAACGCGCCCTGATCGATGAGTGCCTGCAACCATTTCGGCGCATCGTAATAGCGATGCCAGGGGTCATCGGGCAACGTATCCTTCATCGTATTGATAACGTGCGCGAGGGTGTCCAGACCAACGACGTCCGCAGTGCGATAGGTTGCACTTTTCGGCCGGCCGATGAGGCTTCCGGTGAGCGCGTCGACCTCGTCGAAACCGAGGCCGAAACGCTCGGTATGGTGGAAGGTTGCAAGGATGGAAAAAACCCCGACGCGGTTGGCGATGAAATTCGGCGTATCCAGCGCCCGGATCACGCCCTTGCCAAGCGTCGTCGTCAGAAATCCCTCCAGCTGATCGAGCAGGGACTCGCGCGTATCCGGTCCGGGAACGAGTTCCACCAGATGCATGTAGCGCGGCGGATTGAAAAAGTGCACACCGCAAAAACGCTCGCGCAGCTTCTCGGGCAATGCCGCGGAGAGCGAGGAAATCGATAGTCCCGAGGTGTTGGTCGCGAAAACCGCTGTATCGCTGAGTTGCGGCGCGACCCGTTCGTACAGCGCTCGCTTGAGATCCATGCGCTCGGCGATCGCCTCGATTACCAGGTCGCAATCGGCCAGCAAGTCGAGATGTTGATCGTAGTTTGCCGCCTGGATATGCGCTGCGAGTGACTTGCGCGCGAGCGGTGCCGGCTCCAGTTTCACAAGCCCGTCGATCGCCTTGCGCACCGTATCGTTCGGGTTGCCATCTTTCGACGGCAACTCGAACAGCAGCGTCTCCACACCTGCGTTGACGAGGTGCGCAGCGATCTGCGCACCCATTACGCCGGCGCCGAGAACGCCGGCCTTTCGAACCTTCAGTAATTCAGAATCGGCCATGCACCTAGCTTACCGCAAACCCGCTGCAATGGCAGTCGGGTTCGCGGGCCAGGTGCATGGCAACGGCGAAACTTTCGCCGGGACTACTTGCGGAGCGCGTCAGAAATCCAGCGTGTACTGAACGCTGAAAACGTCGACCGAGCCTTCGTATTTTCCAGTGACCGTGGTCGTTCCAGCCGCACCGACGGGAGGCTGCGGCGTCTTGGTGTGGTTTATGTCGGCATCCTTGATGAAAATGTGCGCGTAGCCCAGATCGAGCCAGCCGTTCTGCCCGAGCTTCATCTTGCCGCCAAAGGAGATCCAGGTGCGGTCGTTATCGGGCAAACGAACCGTTCGCGTCTGCGCATTCTTCACCGGCGTCTCGTCGAATGCCACTCCGGCTTTCAGGGTCCACCTGTCATTCAGCATGTAGTTGCCGCCGACCGAAAAGCGCCAGGCGTCGTCGAAATCCAGAACCAGCACATCGCGGCTCGCGCCGGTACCCGGATCGATGACGTTGATCTGATTGATACTGCTCCAGCCGGTTCGTGTCGCGTCTGCGAGCAGCATCAGCCGGTCGCTGGTCGCGTGCGCGATACTGAGAGACAGGCTATCGGGCATGGTTGCATCGGCGGTCGCCGCGCCACTCCCCGCCGGAACCAGGGCACCCGATGGGTCAGCGGTCGTCGTCACGTCTCCCGCGAGCGTGTAATCGATTTCTGAACGATAAGCAATACCAAGACGCGTTGCCTGCGAGAGTTGAAAGATTGCACCGATATTCCACCCCCAGCCGTCATCGTCAGCCTCCAGTTTCGTCTTGCCGGTCAATCCCGCCCCCAGCACCACGGCATTCGTCAGTTCCGCTTCCAGCATCTGATAACTCACGCCGCCGCCGATCGAGATGGTATCGGAGAGCTTGTACGAGACCGATGGATTGATATTGATCGATGCGATCTCCGACTTCACACCCTGAAAGCGTCCAACCCAGTCGGCGTCGTATTCGGTCGCCAGGGCAAAAGGCGCGTTTACACCGACCCCGAAACTCCACTTCGGGCCGGAGGGCATCATCAAGTACAGGTTGGGCACCACACCGGCCCCGCCTGCCTGTCCGCCATTTCCGCCGGTCGCTGCGCCGCCACCCAGCGCAGCCGGATTGGTCGCCGTTCCGGAAAACTTCGCATCCAGACTGATGACGTTTCCTGCAATGGCAAACTGGGATTTTTCCAGAAGACTCATGCCGGCCGGGTTGAAATACATGGTACTGGCATCCTCGGCCACGGCCGCGGCGCCCGCATAGGCGTTACCAAGCCCGCTGCCGCTCTGTTCGGACAATGCGAAAGCGGCACCGTAGGCACCGTTCATCCCGGCAGAAAACACGCCGGCGAGTGCTGTGGCCATGACGGATCTGCCAAAATTGCCTTTCATGAAACTCTCCTTGCGAAGTCTGTTGAATCAACGAACATCTTTTGATGAAGATTCATAAGCGAACTTCGGGCCAGATCGTCTTACGTCCCGGAAAGCGGCCGTGGCCGGCGCTCGCTGTCGACCGCCACATAGGTCAGGGTCGCCTCGGTCACCTTGACGGTTTCATGCAGCGAGCGCCGCTGCGCATAAACCTCGACATCGACGGTAATTGACGTACGTCCTACCTTGACTACCTCGGCATAGAAACTGACCAGGTCGCCAATCATCACCGGCTGCTTGAACAGGAAGGAATTCACCGCAATGGTAACGATGCGGCCTTTCGCCAGCCGGGCCGCCGGAATGCTGCCGGCAATATCGACCTGGGACATGATCCAGCCGCCGAAAATATCACCGCTGTAGTTGGCGTCGGACGGCATCGGCACGACCCGCAACGTCGGGTCCTTGCCAACGGGAAGCGTCACGCCGGTGTTGTCGCCAGGTTGGTCATTACTGTTCGCGCCGCTCATAAAACCTTTCATATTCAGTTTGATACGCCTCGATCACCTTGGCACGCCCGACCTTCATGGTCGGCGTGAGCAAGCCACTTTCGATGTTCCCCGCTTCCGGCTGCACGCGCGCACTTGCGTATGTCCGTAAAACGCATGGATCTGCGCGCTGACGCGTTCGAGCACAATTTCTTCAACCTGGTCAGTCCGCAAGACCTGTTTCGAGTCTGCGTCCAGGCCATGGGCAGCAGCGACTTTGGCCCAATGGTCGGGATTGCGCGCGACAAACACGCCGAGATCAGACTTGCCTTCCCCCAATACCATGACCGGCTCGAACACGGGGCAACGCCGGATGGTCATATCCACTGGCGGCACTTTCTCGCCGCTGGACATGACAATCAGTTCCTTATTTTTCCAAGTTTACTGCTCCCAGCTGCCACTGGCCTCGTCGAAGTTGACACAGGCCACTGCGTCAGCGCAGCGCTGAACGCGCGCTGCGAAAAGCCGGTCCAGCGTGCGCGCATCCGCGGGCTTGATGACGTCAGGTTGTATCGCCGTGCGTCTGCTCTCCTTTGCCCCGGGTGAGCCAGTCTGAACGCGGTACGTCATCGACCGGACTGCTGACCCGAACGCCATGCCGGCGGGCGAAAAACAGGCTTTCCAGGGCGATGCTAGCGGCCGGTCGTGCCGTCAAGCGCCACCACCGGCGCCTTCTCCGAAGACGTTTGCTGCGCATTACGGCCGATATCGTGGGCGAAGTCATCAACCATGATGCAGCGCCGCCGCAACTCCCGGAAGCGCCGCAACGCCGCGGTTTCAGCCTCATCGAGCGCTCCCGCGCTCAGCGCAAGCTCGAGTTGCCCGGCATCCGTGTAAGCGCTAACCGTACCCGCCTTGACGGCTGATCGCAGTTTGGCTTCAGCGGCTTCACCTGCCTCGGCGGCATCCAGCGCCAATTCGAGACAACCCACGGGATCGCTTTCCGTGCGCCAAACGAAGGTGTTGCTGGTCAAACGCTCCCGCGCCTCGCATGACTCCATCATCAAGCGCGCGATCTCGGAACCCAGCCGATCCTGCGGCGGGGTGAACACCCGTCCCAAAGGAAATGCCACCAGGCGCATCAGCAACGCAACGCCACGGTTGGGGAAATTCCCGAAGATGCCGTAAAAAGCCTCCTGAATACGGTACAGCGCGTCCTGCAGCGCCCATTGCACCAACGGCAGATCGGCCTGCTGCCGGCCGTCGTCCTCGAAGCGTTTCAAAGCAGCGGAAGCAAGGTACAACTGGCTGAGGATATCGCCCAGCCGTCCTGACAGCTTTTCCTTTCGTTTCAGGTTTCCGCCCAGCACCAGCATCGAGACGTCGGCGGCAAACGCGAAGGCCGCCGACATCCGTGTCAGTTGCTGGTAACCGATCTTGAGTTGCGGCGCACCGGGCACGCCAATGAACCTTGCACCGGTAAGCCCGGAGAACAATGCACGGGCGAAATTGCTGATAACAAATCCGGCATGGCCCCAGAATGCCTGGTCGAATGCCTCGGATGCGCGCGACGGGTCAGACTCCCCCGCTGCCGCAATCTCCTTGAGCACGTAGGGATGGCAGCGTATCGCCCCTTGCCCGAAGATCATCATCGTACGGGTCAGGATATTGGCGCCCTCAACCGTAATGCCTATGGGTACCTGCTGATAAGCGCGTCCCAGGTAGTTGCTTGGCCCGAGGCAGATGCCCTTGCCCCCGTGCACGTCCATCGCGTCGTTGACGACCTGACGGCCGCGTTCGGTCGCGTGGTATTTCATGATGGCGGAAATCACCGACGGCTTTTCGCCGAGGTCAATCGCGCCGGCAGTCATTCGGCGCGCCGCGTCGATGACGTAGGTGTTGCCGCCGATGCGGCCCATCGCCTCCTGCACTCCTTCGAATTTGCCAATCGGCAACTTGAACTGACTGCGCACGCGCGCATAGGCACCGGTAGTGCGCGCAGCGATCTTGGCCATTCCGGCACTCGACGAGGGAAGCGATATGGACCGGCCGGCCGCGAGACTTTCCATCAGCATGCGCCACCCCTGGCCGACATACGGCTGGCCGCCGATCACCCAGTCCATGGGAATGAAGACGTCCTCGCCGGAATTCGGCCCATTCATGAACGCCGCGTTGAGCGGGAAATGCCGCCGGCCGATGTTCACGCCCGGGTGGGTCGTCGGAATGAGCGCCAGCGTAATACCAATGTCATGCTCGTCTCCCAGCAATTTATCCGGGTCATAGAGCTTGAATGCAAGCCCGAGCAGGGTCGCAACCGGGCTGAGCGTGATGTAACGCTTCTCCCAGGTGACCCGCATACCGAGCACCTCCTGACCTTCGTGCACGCCCTTGCAAACGACCCCATAGTCGGGAATGCTGCCGGCATCGGAGCCGGCGTCAGGGCTGGTCAGCGCAAAACAGGGCATCTCTTCGCCCTTGGCGAGGCGCGGCAAATAGTGATTCTTTTGCGCATCCGTGCCGTAGTGCAGGAGCAGTTCCGCGGGTCCGAGTGAATTCGGCACCATCACCGTGACGCAAGCCGTCGCGTTACGCGTGGCGAGTTTCTGAATAACCTGCGAGTGGGCATAAGCAGAAAAACCAAGGCCGCCGTACTCCCTGGGGATGATCATCCCGAGGAAACCCTTGTCCTTGATAAACCGCCAGACTTCATCGGGCAGGTTGTTCAGTTCATGCGTGATTTCCCAGTCGTCGCACAAACGGCATAATTCGTCCACCGGGCCATCGAGAAATGCCTGCTCGTCCTCGGTCAGCCGTGGTTGCGGCGTGGCCAATAATCGTTCCCATGATGGCTTGCCGCTGAATAAATCCCCGTCCCACCAGACCGTGCCTGCGTCGAGCGCTTCCTGCTCGGTCGGCGAAACCTGAGGCAACGCAGCGCGAAACCACTTCAGCAAACGGTCCGAAAGAAGACTGCGGCGTAGTCCCGGCACCGCCATGACTACCCCGATCGCCAGAAACGCGATCCACAAGAGCGTGCTCGCGACGCTACCGATGCCAGACCACAGGTCCAGCACAAAAAGAAACAGCGCCGTACCGCCAAGCCAGCCAAACCGGTTGACCCTGAAGTAGGCCAATGCCCAAAGCACCGCGACGGCGCAAGCCGCCCAGATGAAAGCACTCATTTCGCGTCCCCTCCTTCGCCTGTCTTTTAGCAACAACGATGCGGGTGATCGACGTCGCGTTCGGTATCAGTATTGCACGTCAGTTCGAAAACGACCGGGTTGAGGTCGCGCGGCTTGAAAACGGAGCCATCGGCGGGCCTGCGTCCGCGTGGCCTTCGGTCTCGTGGCGCGGGATAAATCGTGACTACCCGCTTCAGAAAATACGCCACAGCCTCGGCCCCGGACGCACCAGGTGCAACCAGGGTCTGTTAACGCATACTTGATCGACGCGCCGATCACATCTGTGTCAACAGGCCTTAGAACTGCATTTCCTCGAGTTCGAGAACGCTGTCGGCGCCAGCGATGATTTGCGCCTTGTACGCCTGTGCCAAAGGAAGTATGTGTTCCGCGTAAAAGCGCGCCGTTCCCAGTTTGCTCCGGTAGAAGTCGAAGTTCTCGGCATTATCGTCAAGCCGGACCCTGGATATGAGTGCCGCTTTCGCCATGAGCCAGCCGCCCGCAACCGTGCCGAACAGCTTCAACAACGGCACCGCGCCGGCGGAGGCAGCCTTGACGTTGTGCGGATAGGTTTCCACCATCCAGTCGACGCTCGCGGACAGCGCTTCGATGCCTTCATTGAGATTACGCCGGATAACGGACAGCACCGGGTGCCCTGCTGCCTTGGCAAGCTGTGCATCGAGAGTTCGCATGTGGTCGATGAAGGCGCGTGCAGTGGCACCTTTTTCGTAGGCAATCTTGCGCCCCATCAGGTCATTGGCCTGAATGCCGGTAGTGCCTTCGTAGAGAGTCGTGATGCGCGCATCGCGAAGATACTGCGCGGCCCCGGTTTCCTCGACAAAACCCATACCGCCATGGATCTGCACACCCAACGAAGCAATTTCGATCGACTGCTCGGTACACCAGCCCTTGACCACTGGCGTCAGTAAATCGAACAGGTTCTGGTTTTTCGCCCGCTCGCCCGCGTCCGGATGCAGGAGCGCCAGATCAAGATGCGCGGAGGCTTGCGCCGCAAGCGCGCGCATCGCCTCTGTTTGCGCCTTCATGCTCATCAGCATGCGCCGGACGTCGGGATGATGAATGATGGTAACCCGGTCTCCCGACTTCACGCCCGCCTCGCGTCCCTGGACACGCTCTTTTGCAAACGCAAGTGCGCGCTGGTAAGCACGGTCCGCAATCGCCACCCCTTCGACGCCAACCTCGAGCCGCGCGAAATTCATCATGGTGAACATGTACTGCAGGCCGCGGTTCTCCTCGCCTACGAGATAGCCGATGGCACCTTCGCCGTCGCCATACGCCATGACGCAAGTGGGGCTCGCATGAATGCCGAGCTTGTGTTCGATGGAAACGCATTTCACGTCGTTGCGCGCTCCAAGGCTGCCATCGTCATTCACCAGAAACTTCGGAACGATGAAAAGCGAAATCCCCTTGACGCCCTCGGGCGCATCCGGCGTGCGGGCCAGAACCAGATGGATGATGTTTTCCGCCATCGTGTGCTCGCCCCAGGTGATGAATATCTTGGTTCCGGAAATGCGGTAATGGTCCCCCTCGGGCACCGCCCGCGAGCGTACTGCCGACAAATCCGACCCCGCTTGCGGCTCTGTCAGATTCATGGTGCCGGACCATTTGCCAGAGACGAGATTCGGCAGGTACATCGCCTGCTGCTCAGGTGTACCGTGCCTTTTAATCGCCTGCACGGCGCCCGTTGTAAGCATCGGACAGAGCGCAAACGACATACACGCGGCGTTCCACATTTCCGCGGTCAGCGTCGAAACCAGGTGCGGCAAGCCCTGGCCACCCCATTGTGGATCATTGGCAAGGGCGCCCCACCCGGCTTCGCAAAACTGCGTGTACGCCTCGGCAAACCCCGGTGCAGGAGTCACCACGTGTTCTTTCAACACCGCACCATGCTGGTCTCCCGGCCAGTTCAACGGGTCCAGCACGCCAGCGGCAAATTTGCCCGCTTCTTCAATGACTGCATCCACCAGGTCCGGCGTCGCTTCCTCACAACCCGGCAATCGGGAAATCTGCTCCAGGCCCACCAGTTCCTTGACAACGAACTGCATGTCGTTGATTGGCGCTGAATATGTCGACATTCGTGTTTCTCCCCGGACGAGACCGGTATGTGGTTGATCAGAGAGCCTCGGTCAGTTGCGGAACGACGTCGAACAGGTCGCCCACCAGTCCGTAGTCGGCAATCTGGAAAATGGGTGCCTCTTCGTCCTTGTTGATGGCAACGATTACTTTGCTGTCCTTCATGCCTGCAAGATGCTGGATGGCACCGGAAATGCCGACAGCGATGTACAGTTCTGGCGCAACGATCTTGCCGGTCTGCCCCACCTGGTAATCGTTGGGCACGAAACCCGAGTCGACCGCCGCCCTGGATGCACCAACTGCCGCACCGAGTTTGTCGGCCAGCTTTTCCAGAATCGCGAAGTTTTCCCCGCTTCCCATGCCGCGGCCACCAGATACGATCACGCGCGCGGCCGTGAGTTCCGGGCGCGCCGATACGGTCAGTTCCTGGCTGACCAGCCTGGAAAGGCCTGCGTCCGGGCCTGCTTCAATGGCTTCCACAACCCCTGCACCACCCTGCGCTGCTGCCGCATCGAAACCGGTCGCACGCACCGTAATGACCTTGATCGCGTCCGATGATTGCACCGTCGCAAGCGCATTACCGGCATAAATCGGCCGCACGAATGTATCGGCCGACTCGACATCGACGATGTCGGAAATCTGCGCAACGTCGAGCAGCGCAGCAATTCTCGGCATCACGTTCTTGCCGAAGCTGGTGGCCGGAGCAAGCACGTGGGTATAGCTGGAAGCCATGGGCACAACGAGAGCCGCAATATTCTCTGCAATCGGATGTGCATAATGCGCGGCGTCCGCCATCAGTGTTTTCGTTACACCCGACACCTTGGCCGCCGCCTCGCCGGCGCCACCGCATTCGTGCCCCGCTACCAGCACGTGGATGTCTTCTCCAAGCGCCTTGGCCGCGGTAACCGTATTCAGTACCGCCGGCTTGATCGCGCCGTTGTCGTGTTCCGCAATTACCAGAATCGCCATCAGATCACCTTCGCTTCGTTCTTGAGTTTTTCAACCAGTTCTTCTACCGACTTGACTTTCTGCCCCGCGCTCCGCTTGGGCGGCTCGGTCACTTTCACGGTCTTGAGCCGCGGTGTGACGTCGACTTCGAGCGCTTCCGGCGTCAGCTTTTCCAATGTTTTTTTCTTCGCCTTCATGATGTTCGGCAAAGTCACGTAGCGCGGCTCGTTCAGGCGCAGATCGGTAGTGACGACTGCCGGGAGCTTAATCGCCAGTGTTTCGAGACCACCGTCGACCTCACGAGTCACTTTCGCACCGTCGGCCTCCACCTCGACCCTGGATGCAAACGTGGCCTGCGACCAACCAAGCAACGCGGCGAGCATCTGTCCGGTCTGGTTGAAATCATCGTCGATCGCCTGTTTTCCCATAATGACGAGTTGCGGCTGCTCCTTGCCGACGAGCTTTTCCAGCACACGAGCGACTGCCAGCGGCTGGGTTTCGACCGAGGTTTCAACGAGGATCGCCCGATCCGCACCAAGCGCCAGTGCCGTCCGTAATGTTTCCTGGCACGCAGTTGTTCCGATGGATACTGCGACGATCTCATCGACAACGCCGCTCTCCTTGAGCCGTACCGCTTCCTCTACGGCGATTTCGTCAAATGGGTTCATCGACATTTTCACGTTCGCCGTTTCGACGCCGCTGCCGTCCGATTTCACCCGGACCTTGACGTTGTAATCCACCACCCGCTTCACCGGAACCAGAGCCTTCATTTTTTTACCTTCATCCTGTTATATCGAACAACATGCAAGTTTACCGCAGCGCAGCACACCTGCATCCCCTCATGCACACCCGAGCAGCACCAACCTGAGCTCAATCGAACAATGCCTCAGGCACGGCGTGCCGAATCGCGCAGCACGCCTTTCTGGATCTTCCCCGTGGACGTCTTTGGAAGCGCACCGAAAACAACCTGCTTCGGGCACTTGAAACGCGCCAGTCGCTCTTTGCAGTAGGCGATGAGATCGTCCGCCGAAACCGATGGCGCCGAATCCTTCAGCGTGACGAAAGCACACGGTACCTCGCCCCATTTGTCATCCGGCTTCGCAACGACCGCAGCCTCGAGCACAGACGGATGCGAATAAAGGACATCCTCGATTTCGATGGTGGAGATGTTCTCCCCGCCGGAAATGATCACGTCCTTCGAGCGATCCTTTATCTTGACGTAACCATTCTTGTCGACAACAGCCAGGTCACCGGTGTGGAACCAGCCGCCGGCAAATGCCTGATGCGTCGCCTCCGGATTCTTCAGATAACCCTTCATGGTGATATTGCCGCGGAAAAATATCTCGCCCATGGTCTCGCCGTCGCGAGGAACGGGGTCCAGCGTGTCCGGGTCGAGTACTTCCATGCGCTCCTGGGTGACGTAACGCACACCCTGCCTGCCGTTAAGGCTTGCACGTGCGTTGACCGGCAACGCATCCCATTCAGGGTGCTTCGCGCAAACCGACGCGGGCCCGTAGACCTCGGTCAAACCGTACACGTGGGTCAGGTCCACGCCAATGCGCTCCGCGCCCTCGATCACGGCTTGCGGCGGCGCGGCGCCTGCGATCATCGCCCTGACGCGGTGGTTGATGCCCTCGCGCAACTCAGCCGGCGCATTGATCAGCATGTTGTGCACGACCGGGGCACCGCAAAAATGCGAAACGCGATGCCGCTTTATGAGGTCGAAGATAACCGCCGGTTCCACACGCCGCAGACACACACTGGTTCCGGCGACAGCGGCGAGCGTCCAGGGAAAACACCATCCGTTGCAATGAAACATCGGCAGTGTCCAGAGGTACACGGGGAAATGGGGCATCGCCCAGGTGACAATGTTTCCCATCGCGTTGAGATATGCGCCGCGGTGATGCGTCACCACACCCTTGGGGTCGCCGGTCGTGCCCGATGTATAAGCAAGAGAAATCGCGTTCCATTCGTCGGACGGCAATTCCCAGTCAAAGTCCTCCGCACCGGTCTTCAGGAACGTCTCGTATTCCATTTCCCCCAGGCGCTCACCCCCGGCAACATCATCGATGTCAATGACCAGCGGCGGCCGGTCGAGCAATTCGAGCGCCGGCCCGATAACCGCAGAAAATTCCGTATCGGTAATCAGAACCTTCGCTTCTCCATGCGCCAGCATGAAGGCGATTGTCCTCGCATCCAGGCGCGTATTGAGAGCGTTGATGACAGCGCCCGCCATCGGGATGCCGTAATGCGCCTCGAACATGGCCGGCGTGTTTGGCGCCATGACCGCCACGGTATCCCCCGCGCCGACACCCTGTTGCGCCAGTGCGGACGCCAGGCGGCGGCAGCGCCCGTAGGTTTGCGCCCAACTTCGCTGTACGTCGCCGTATACAACGGCGGTTCGATCGGGGTAGACGTCGGCAGCCCAGGCAATAAACGAAAGCGGCGAAAGCGGGGCGAAATTGCCCTGATTCTTGTCCAGTCCCGTGTCAAACATGTCGTTGCGGCTCATTGAAAAACCATTCTTCAGGATTGAAAAAAGTGACGTAGGCGAAAGCCCGGCGTGACGGCATGAAAATCGCGTCAATGATAGCGGATGCCCGCATCCGGAGCCGTTCTATTGCGCCGCACAAGATCTAGAATTCATTGCAAGAATAACTTATATCCAATTGTTTTTTAGTAATTTTTATCGACCGGATACTGCTTTCCCATTGGCTCATGGCGTTAACCGCACTTCCCACTACAAAGCCGTCATTTGGCCAACTTCGCCAATTGGCAACCGTTCTGCCGGGAGACGGCCATGATGCCTGAACGGGCCAGTCGCACCTTCATTTGCAGCGTCCTGTTTCTCGATATCGTCGAATACTCGCGCAAGCCGGTGGCTGAGCAGATCAGGCTGAAAGATCGCTTCAACGCGTTGATCGCGTCAGCCATACGTGAAATACCACCCGCAGACCGGATTATTCTCGATACCGGTGACGGCGTCGCCATCAACTTCCTGGGCGATCCCGAAGACGCCCTTTTCGTCGCGATGAGCCTGCGCGATGCATTTGCGCCGGACCTCAACCAGCCGCCGGTAGTGCCTGCCCGGATCGGCATCAACCTGGGACCGGTACGCCTGGTCCGTGACCTGAACTCTCAGCCCAGCATCATCGGCGACGGCATCAACGTCGCTCAACGCGTGATGGCATTCGCCAGCACCGGCCAGATACTGGTATCGCGTTCGTACTACGAGATCGTTTCCCACATGTCGGAGGCCTACTCCAGGCTGTTCTCCTATGAGGGCTCGCGTACCGACAAGCATGTGCGTGAGCACGAAGTCTACAGCGTAGGTTACTCGACGTCTGGCGAATACGGTCAGACCATCTGCCAGCCGCATACGCCGCCCCGCCAATCCCGTCGTCAACGGCGGCGCGTCAGGATCGACGAATGCAGCAGCCGCGCGATTGCTGCTGCAAGTCGAGCGCTGGCTCGGCAACCGCTCCCTGGCTTACGGCACGGCCGCGTTTTCGACAGTGACTTTCCTGCTCGCTCTGCTGACAAGCTTCATGAGTCAAACGCCGCAGGAACAGCAGCAGGTGCGCACCGCGTCGACGGCGAAAAACCTTGCCAACGCACCGATCAGGAAAGCAGGCAGCGTTGCAAAAACCGCGTCACCACCCGATACCGAAAACCGCGAAGACGGCCAACACGACGGCGGCACCGGTCAGAACCAAAGCGAACCGGCCGCTGACGCGCAGACTGCGTCCGCGCCCGAAAAGAAAAGGAAAAAGCTGAGATTGCCGTTTTTCGGATCCGGCCCCGACGATGAGCCGGAGGATACGTCGCCAATGCAGGAGCCAACACCGCAAACGGCAGCGCAGACGCCGCCCGAAGAACCCGTGCCGGCATCTGCCGGGACCTACGCAGTCGATGCGGAACCATCCGACGCCGACGAATCGGCGTCCATATGGACTGCCGCGACCGAGGGAACATCGGCAACCAACGAACGCGCGACGGTATCACTGGCAATCAGCCCCTGGGGAGAGGTCTACATCGATGGCAAGCACATCGGCGTCAGCCCGCCGGTAAACGAGGTGCAGGTCACACCGGGCCAGCGCGTTGTCGAAATCCGTAACGGCAACTTTCCACCCTACACCCAACGCATCGATCTGAAGTCGCGGCAGAAAATCAAGATCAGGTACAAGTTCAATTGATCACAGCGCCTATACACAAACTGTTGCTCGTGGCACTGCTCGCACTTGCGATCAGCGCTTGCGCGAATCTGGAAACATCCAGTTACAGACGTCTGTCCGGCGAGCCGTACCTGTGGCAGGGAATTGCCTTCTATGAAGAGGGCAACTACCGCGCGGCGTCCAGGCGCCTGCTGTTCGCGCTGGAGGAAGGGTTGACCACTCCCGACCGGGTGCAGGCCCACAAGTATCTCGCCTTCATTGCCTGTGTGTCTGGCCGCCAGCTCACCTGCCGCGAAGAATTCGCCGTTGCCCTCAAACTCGACCCGTCATTCGAACTCGACGAGGCGGAGTCGGGGCACCCGATCTGGGGGCCGGTATTTCGCAGCGCCAAGGCTGCCACCCCCGGCCGGACCTGAGACCACCGACAGCCATGATGGAAAAACTTGGACGTTACGAGATCGTTGCAGAACTCGGCCAGGGCGCCATGGGTACCGTCTACAAGGCGCGCGATCCGCTCCTCGACCGCATCGTCGCCATCAAGACGATCAGCCTCAATCTGCCCAAGGATGAAGCCGCGGAATACGAAGCGCGCTTCTACCAGGAAGCCAAAGCTGCGGGGCAACTTTCGCATCCGAATATAGTCACGATTTACGATATCGGAAAATGCGACGACCTCGCCTATATGGCGATGGAATACCTGGAAGGCCAGGAATTGCGCACTATCCTCGGCGCCGAGTCGATGATTCCCATTGATTCAGCCCTGCATATCGGCGCGCAAGTGGCGGACGCGCTGCATTTCGCACATGAGCGGCAGGTCGTGCACCGGGACATCAAACCGGCGAATGTCATGGTCCTGAACGGCGGTTTGATCAAGATTACCGACTTCGGAATCGCGCGGATGCGCAACAACGAAGTCAAGACGATGACCGGCATGATACTCGGCTCACCGAAGTACATGTCCCCCGAACAGGTCGCCGGCAAGCGCGCGGACCATCGCTCCGATCTGTTCTCGCTGGGTGTTGTCGTCTATGAGATGCTGACCGGAACATCACCGTTCGTCGCGGACAACATCCATGGCGTCATGTACCAGACGCTGAACTTCACGCCACCGACACCGAAAACGCTCAACCCCGATTTGCCCGAAGTTCTCAACTACATCATTGCCAAGGTATTGGCGAAGAATGTGGAAGACCGTTACCAGTCGGCAAAAGATCTGGCAAACGATTTGCGCCAGGCGCGCGCCGACTATTTGAGCGGCGTAACGCAGTCCGTATCGCCTGGCGCTTTTCCCGATCCGGCAAAGCCATTCGTGGCCCCGCAGCCCCGTCTCACGCGCGAAGAGGACATTGGCGACCTCGGCGACAAGCCGCTCGACGAAGATGCCGGCAATGCACTGTCCGACCACGATTTCGACAACGCCGATGACACGACGAACCCGCAAATTCGTATTTCCAGCTCATTCGACTCAACCGAGGCGACCGGCCGCATGGCCGCCATCAGCGGCATGGAACACGAGTTCGACGAGTCAAGCGATTCGCAGAAAGTCGCGCGCCTGAAAGCGCTTGCCCAGGCCAAACAAATGAACCAAACGTCGGCGCTCTCCGCGAGCACGACCTGGGGCAACCGCACTGCGGCAGAACGCATGAGCGGGGCGCCAATCGCATTGGACCCGAAGTTACGCCTGATCTGGATCGGCAGTGCCGTCCTGCTGCTGGCCGCGATGCTGTTGCTGATCTTCAGCTAGCGCCTGTTAACACAGTTGTGTTGACAGGCGCTGGAACCGCCGATGAACGCGCGAAACCGCTGAATTTCAATTCAGCGCACAGGCCAGGTCTCCGGCACCAGACTACCCGCGCGCGGCGCCGCCGGCATAATCGATTGCCTGATCGACCCGGTCCACCGCGACGACTTCCATTCCCCGGATCGGTGTCTTTGGTGCATTTGCCCTGGGCACGATGGCTATTTTGAAACCGAGTTTGGCCGCTTCCTTGAGGCGCTCCTGACCCCGCTGCACCGGTCGCACCTCCCCCGCCAGGCCGACCTCGCCAAAAGCCACCATTTTCTCCGGCAACGGTTTTGCCCTCAGGGAAGAAACAATCGCCAGCAACACCGGCAGGTCGGCTGCCGGTTCGTTGATCTTCACGCCGCCCACGGCATTGACGAACACGTCCTGGTCGAACACCGCGATGCCGGCGTGACGATGCAAGACTGCCAGCAGCATTGCCAGTCGATTCTGTTCCAACCCCACGGTCAGGCGGCGTGGATTCGGTGCATGCGACGAATCGACCAGCGCCTGTAACTCCACCAACAAAGGACGCGTGCCTTCCTGCGTAACCATTACGCAGGAACCCGAAACCTCACCGTCGTGGCGGGACAGAAACAATGCGGACGGGTTGGAAACGCCGCGCAACCCCCGGTCCGTCATCGCAAACACACCGAGCTCATTGACCGCGCCAAAACGATTCTTGATTGCCCTGATCAATCTGAAACTCGAATGCGTATCGCCTTCGAAATACAGAACGGCGTCGACCATGTGCTCGAGCACGCGCGGCCCGGCGATCGCCCCTTCCTTGGTCACATGCCCGACCAACAGCAGCGCGCCCTGGCCCGTTTTCGCATAACGCGTCAACTGGGCGGCGCATTCGCGCACCTGGGCAACGCTACCGGGTGCGGATTGCAGCGACTCGGAATACACGGTCTGGATAGAGTCGATCACGGCCACGTCCGGTTTTTCGGCATTCAGAACGCCGAATATGCGTTCCATCTGGATTTCCGCGAGCATCCCCACCCGGTCAGACTCGATTTGCAGGCGGCGCGCCCTCAAGGCGACCTGTTGCGCAGACTCCTCACCGCTGATGTACAAGACCTTGCAGCGCTCACTCATACGCGTCAGAGCCTGCAACAGCAGCGTTGACTTGCCGATACCCGGGTCGCCGCCAATCAGCACCACCGCCCCTCGCACAAGGCCGCCGCCAAGCACGCGATCCAGTTCGCCGATATCAGTTTCCAGCCGCGGCGCTTCGCTGGCGTCTACGTCTCCCAGACGCGTTAACCGGCTGGAGTCCGCCAGCGGCTGATAGCGCGATGAAGACGGCTTCTCGGCAATCGTCTCCGTCAACGTATTCCAGGCACTGCAATGCGGACACTGCCCCTGCCACTTCAGTGTCTGTCCACCGCACTCGGTGCATGCAAAAATCGTCTTGGTTTTGGCCATCTCAGTTAAAGACCGGGAAAATTGGCGTGATCATGGATGACATACCGGGCGAGCCGGTCTGCGCATCACGGGCGAACCCGGAACGGCACACGCCGGGTCACCTTCGTAAACAGTTCGTAACTCACCGTTGCGGCCGCGCCCGCCACCTGCTCTGCCGGCAGACCTTCACCCCAGAGCGTTACCTCCGACCCAATGCCGGCATCCGGCACCGGTCCAAGATCCACGACCAGCGTATCCATGGAAACGCGGCCAACGGTCTGCACACGCTCGCCTGACACGAGAACCGGCGTACCGCTGGGAGCATGCCGCGGATAACCATCGCCATAGCCCGCGGCGACAACACCAATGCGCGTCGTCCTGTCGGCAACATACGTGCAGCCGTACCCAACGCGGTCACCGGGTGCAAGCGTCTGCACCGCGATGATGCGCGAACGCAAGGTCATCACCGGACGGATCTCCAGTTGTTGCGCTGTTACGTCTTCGAACGGTGAAGCGCCATACAACATGATGCCGGGTCTGACCCAGGCACCACGGGTTTGGGGATAACGCAACAGCGCGGCCGAATTCGCCGCACACATCTTCAACCCTGAAGACTCGGCAAGCTGCCGCAATGGATGCAGCTGCCAGTCGACGCCGCGCGCCCCGTCGGCATCCGCGAAATGTGTCATCGCCAGAACTTCCCGGACGTTTCCGCATGAGCGCAGACGGGCAACGACGTCAGCCACGTCACCCACCTTGAATCCGAGCCGGTTCATGCCCGTATTGATCTTCACGAACACGTCGACCGGCTGCGGTAACGATGCCGACAACAACATGTCCAGCTGCGAATGCTCGTGAACAACCGTGCTCAACCGATGCCCGGAAATGGCAACGAGTTCCCGTTCGTCAAAGAACCCCTCGAGCAACAGTATCGGCTTGCGCGCTGCAGCAGCACGGATGCGTATCGCCGCATCCAGTTCCACAACCGCGAAACCTTCCGCAGCCTCCAGCGCCGGAAGCACCCGCTCCAGGCCATGGCCGTAGGCATCTGCCTTGACCACTGCGAAAACGTTGGCGCCGCCGGCATGGCGCCGCGCGACTGCGACGTTGTCGCGCAAGGCTTGCAGATCAATTGTCGCTTCAATCGGCCGTGGCATTCGGACCCGAACTTAACAGTGGTTCATGCGGCTTCGCACCGTCCGTATTGGTAACGACTAACGCCGGCAGACGGGGAATCATCCCTGCCCGTCCTCGCCTTGCAGAAGACCGGACATGGTATCGACGGCAAAACACAAGTCTTCCCAGGCTTTGGACTTGTCGGTCATGTTGCGCAGCAGATATGCCGGGTGATAGGTCACTATGAGTGGAATTCCGCGGTACGCATGCACCGTAGCACGCATGCTGCCCAGAGTACCGTCAAGGCCCAGCAACCGGTGTGCCGCTACTTTGCCAAGTGCAATGATCAGACGCGGCTGCAACAATTCAATCTGGCGGTCCAGAAACGGGGCACAGGCTTCGGCTTCCTCAGGAGATGGTGTTCGATTGCCCGGTGGCCGGCATTTGACCACGTTGGCAATGTAAACATTGGCGCCCCGTTTCAGACCGATTGCGCCAAGCATGTTATCGAGCAGTTTGCCCGCAGGTCCGACAAAGGGTTCGCCGCGTGCATCCTCTTCCGCCCCCGGACCCTCCCCGACGATCAGCCAGTCCGCCCGCTCATCACCGACGCCGAGCACCGCCTGCTTGCGTCCTCGATGCAGAGCGCAGACGGTACACGCGGCGACGGCCTCGCGCAGTCCGGCCCAATCCATACCCGCGACCGACGCGCTGCCAACCGACGCAGCGCCTTTCACGCGAGCATCGACCTGGCCGGATTCGGTCACGCGGGGTTCGATGGAACCTGTTTCGCTCGAACCGCTGCCAGCCAGATGCCCTGGTTGAGATTCGCCCGGGTCCGAATCGGCCGTGCGGCCGGTTGGCTCATCCTGCGGTGCCGGCACTTGATCCGGTTGCGGTTGCTCGAGCCGCCGCCGATGCAGCCACAAGGGCGTCAGCCCGAGTTCGGCAAGAACCTGCTCTCGCCTGTTCACAGGTCAAGCCCCATCAGTATCGCGTCTTCGCGCCCATGGGTTGCCGGATAATACGCGGGCCGCACCGCCATCTGCCGGAAGCCCATCGACGAGTAAAGACCGCGGCCGCCCTCGTTCGACTGACGCACTTCGAGAAGCATCTGCAACGCGCCTGACTGGCGCGAGCGGTCGATGAAATGCAACAGCAAGGAGCGTCCGTAACCTTTCCGTTGCCAGGGCCGGGCGACGCTGATGTTGAGCACATGCGCTTCCCCTGCAGCGGTAGCCAGCACGCCGTAGGCGATGATCTCGCCGCCAAGCTCCATGACGAGGCAGGAATAGCCGGCCTTGATCGAGTCGAGAAAATTTCCCCGTGTCCACGGGTGCGTGTAAATCGACGTTTCAATTGCCATTACCCGGTCAAGATCCGTTTCGGTCATGTCCCGAATGTGGGGGACGCTGTCTGCAAGCGCGCTCACTTCTGCTCTTTCATCGTCAACGCCACTTTGTTGCGCACATAAACAGGCACCGCTTCGGTGCTCGGAAAACTGCGGCCGGCGGACAGGTAGCGAGCTCCCAGCAATGCCACTTCACGCGCATGGGGGGTCACGTTCCGGCGGACTTCAGTCACTGTTCGTCCGTATGTACCGGACATGATCTGCGGATAGCGATCGAATCCGCTTCCGCAACCCAGCCAGCCGCCGCCTGGCAAATCCGGCAACCCGTCGGGATCACACAGGCCCGGGGGTACGACTTCGGCCCACTCTTCGCCATCGCGCTCGAATGCCGCATGGTATACCTGTCCCATGCGTGCGTCTGTGCACACGACCACTCGCCTCGCGCCGCTTGCCTCCGCCAGCGCTTCGAGCGAACCGACCGGAATGCACGCGCATTCGTTCGCAAAGGCGAGCCCCTGCGCGACTCCGCAAGCGATGCGCAGGCCGGTAAACGAACCCGGCCCCGCGCCAAAAGCGATCGCATCGAGGTCAGCCGTGTCCAGATCGGCTTGCCGCAAAAGCGCATCGACCATCGGCAACAACATTTCCGAGTGCTTCTGGCCAGCCGGTTCGCCAATGCATCGAACATCGTCGCCGACACTCAGCGCAACCGAGCAATACTCGGTCGATGTTTCCAAAGCAAGGATTCTGGGCGGATTGTTTGTGCGGCTCACCGGTACGATTCTAACCAATCATTGCATGCGGGGTGCCGCTCGTGAGCGATCCCCCCGGTCGGCGTCTTGACCGCAACCCGGAGGTATAATCCCCGGCCAGCGGGCAGCGCACGTCACGGTCGAAACAGGATCTTCACCTCCCACGACACAAAACGGGGGACAAGCCAGTTCTGTCCGGTAGCGGGGCAAGCAATCTGCGGGAACCGGTCAGTGCGGCGGGACACATCGTTGTGCAGACCGGCAAGGGCTGGCAACGATCCGTTTTTTTCAGGCTACCCGGTCATGCGCAACAACGCGCACTGGCAGGGCTGTAAATCGACATCGCTTGCGCGCCGGAACAGAAAACCTGGCTGGCTTTAGGCCCGGCGCCGCGACACCTGAGCGGCCGCGGCTCTCGCGAACAGGATCTGTGACGCCAGGCTAGCAACGGCATTTTTTCGGGATGAGATACATGGACATATCAGTAAAGGGTTTGCGGGTCGTGATTACCGCGGGCGCCGGCGGCATTGGCCGCGCAATGACCGAGGTCTTTCACACGGCCGGGGCTCGCGTGCACATCTGTGACGTCGTGCAATCGTCGATCGATGATACAAAAAGAGCGTTCCCCGGCGTAACCGCCAGTTTGACGGATGTCTCTAAGCTCGACGATGTCGAACGCCTCTTCGGTGATGTGCAATCGAATCTGGGAGGCCTCGATTGCCTGATCAATAATGCCGGCGTTGCCGGGCCCACGGGCAAGGTCGAAGAGATCGATGTTGCCGACTGGGAGCGGTGCATCGCGGTGGATCTGAATGGCATGTTCTACTGCACCCGGCTGGCCGTGCCAATGCTCAAGAAATCCGGCGGTGGCTCGATCATCAATCTGTCTTCGGCCGCCGGCCGCCTGGGTTTTCCCTATCGCACGCCTTACGCTGCCGCCAAGTGGGGCGTGGTCGGCTTCAGCAAGAGCTTGTCGATGGAGGTCGGTGAAGACAAGATCCGCGTCAATGCAATCCAGCCCGGCGTAGTCGAAGGTGAACGCATCGACAGGGTAATCGCCGAGAAAGCCAGAGCGATCGGCATCAGTTTTGAAGAACAACGCAAAATTTCACTCGAACGCGTATCCATGAAACAGATGGTCAGCCCTTACGATATTGCCAACATGGCGCTGTATCTCGCTTCACCTGTCGGTGCCGCGGTTACCGGCCAGGCCCTGTCCGTCTGCGCCGGCGTCGAAATGTTAGGCTGATGCAGGTTACGACGCTGGCGACGCGTCAGCAGAAAATCACACGGAGAAAAAATGGAAAAAATCGCGATTATCGGTTCCGGTCTGATCGGCCGCGCCTGGGCAATGGTGTTCGCGCGCGCTGGCCATCCGGTCAGGATGTATGACAACGCGCCGGGCGCAGTGGACAAGGCACTTGGCCTGATCGAAGCGGGTCTTGCCGAGTTGAAAGATGCGGGACTGATCGACGAGACCCCCACGGCAATCATGAAACGCGTTGTCGCAGCAAAAACGCTGGAAGACGCTGTCCGCGATGCGGATTATGTCCAGGAAAACACGTCCGAGAAGCCCGACGTCAAGCGCGAGGTCTACCGAATGCTTGATGAGGCAGCGCCGGCACATTGCATACTCGCCAGTTCGACCTCCACCATACAGACTTCGCGCTTCAGCGAAGGACTGAAAGGCAAGCACCGCTGCATCGTAGCCCACCCGGTGAATCCACCCCATGTCGTGCCGATTGTGGAAATCTCACCCGCTCCCTGGACGTCGCCAGAGGTCATCGAGAAAACGCGGGCGCTGCACGTCAAGGTCGGACAGGTGCCGATCACGGTGAAGAAGGAAGTCGAGGGTTTCATTCTCAACCGGTTGCAGGCCGCCCTGCTGCGAGAGGCCTGGCGGCTGGTTGGCGAAGATTATGTGTCGGCAGAGGATCTGGACAAAACCATCCGCGACGGACTTGGATTGCGCTGGGCATTCATGGGCCCGTTCGAAACCATCGATCTGAATGCCCCGGGCGGGATCGCTGACTATGCCGCCCGCTTCGGTTCGGCGTTCGAGAGCATGATGGGCAATGTCGAATACAAAGCATGGGACAAGGATCTGATCGCTCGCATCGAAGCACAGCGGCGCAAACAAATGCCGCATGAAAAGCACGCCGAGCGCGAAGCCTGGCGCGACCGGCGCCTGATGGCGCTGGTGGCACACAAACGCGCCCAGGACAAACTCGATACTTGAAGAAGCACTCGCACCGATACCACGCGAACCAAACTACTGGAGAATACAATGGCCAATAAAGTCATGATCACCTGCGCCGTTACCGGCTCGATTCACACGCCGTCGATGTCGCCCTACCTGCCGGTCACGCCGGAGGAAATCGCCGATGCCGCGATCGGTGCCGCAGAAGCCGGAGCAGCCATCGTCCACCTGCACGCGCGCGAACCGAAAGACGGCCGCCCGACGCAGGATCCCAACATGTTTCGCAAGTTTCTGCCGACGATCGCTTCGAAGAGCAATGTCGTGATCAACCTCACCACCGGCGGCGCGCCAACGATGAGTGTCGAGGAACGCCTGCAACCGGCGCTGCAACTCAAACCGGAAGTCGCTTCGTTGAACATGGGCTCGATGAACTTCGGCCTGTACGAGATGCTGCATCGCTTCAAGGACTTCAAGCACGACTGGGAAAAACCGTACCTGGAAACCTCCGACGAACGAATTTTCAAGAACACTTTCAAGGATATCGCCTACATCCTCGAATCGTGTGGCAACAACAACACGCGCTTCGAGATCGAATGCTATGACATTGGTCACCTGTACACGGCAGCGCATTTTCTTGAGCGCGGACTGATCAAGCCGCCACTGCTCATCCAGTCCGTATTCGGGATTCGCGGCGGGATCGGCCCCCACCCCGAAGACGTCATGCACATGAAGCGTACCGCCGACCGCCTGTTCGGCGACCAGTATTACTGGTCGGTGCTCGGCGGCGGCCGCAGCCAGATGTACGTCGCGGTGCAATCTGCCGTCATGGGCGGCAACGTGCGCGTCGGTCTCGAAGACAGCCTGTGGGGCGGCAAAGGAAAGCTCGCCGAGTCCAACGCCGAACAGGTCGGGAAGATTCGGCGCATCCTCGAGGAGCTGAGCCTCGACATCGCCACACCCGACGAGGCGCGTGCCATGCTCAAACTGAAAGGGCGCGACCAGGTCAACTTCTAGAAAATCACACTGGCAGGAACAACGCTATCGCAGCACATCTCCCGTCCGGCGCCAAGAGAATGGTACTCGGGGCGCCACGTGCCGGGATGTGCCGCGAACCGAGAACGTGCATGGGCTCGTTAGCTTACGAACCGGGCACTCTTGCACTACTCGACGGACATCACCACGTGACGGCTGCAAGAGTCTGAGCGGTAATCGCGCCGGCCCGCCAAGTACCGCGATCGCCCTCAGCCGTCGTAATCCCGCAGTTGCTCTGCATTCAGAATTGTCACCAACCGCCCATCGACCTCGATCAAATCCGCTTTGGTCAAGTCGTGCAACACCCGCGAAAAATGCTCCGGCGTAATGTTGAGTCGCGATGCAATGACGGTCTTGCTCGCGGGTAGTCTGACAAGAGGATCTACGCTGTCGTCTTCGTGATCGGGATCGGTTCGCAGCAAGTAGCCGATGACTCGCTGGGTCGCCGAGCGTAGCGAGTATGACTCCACATCGCTGACAAGCTGGTGCAAGCGCCGGCTCAGTCCGGCGATCACCCTGCGCACGAATCGCGTGTCATGTTCAATTTCGTTGAACACAACTTCCTTGGCAACGTGTAGCAGCATCGTGTCCGCCAGTGCCTGACTGCTTACCGGGTACGGCTTCTCAAGGAACATGATCGCTTCACCGAAACTCTGCCCCGGCCCAACAATTTCGATCACTTTTTCATCACCACTCGGGGTAATGAACATGAGCTTGATCTGGCCGTAGACGACAATGTGAAAGCCTCGGCAGGGATCACCCTTCTGGAAAAGCACATCGCCACGCTTCACGCGAATCTGGTGCGTGCCGGCGGCGATACGGTCAATTTCCTCGCTTTCCAGTTCGCGAAAAAGTGGAAGATTACTGAGAAAAGCCTGATTCTTGATGGGAACAGTAAGCATTTGCGCGTGGCTCCCTGGCCAAACATGCTGCAATTACCACGCATTATGCGGTTATCCCACGCGTCGGGAAATACCTTCTTCCACCGGCGCGGGAGAAGCGCCGATGTTTGCGCTGTTGCGCGTCAAATAGCGGGAGCGAGACTTTCAGAGGACTCGTTGGTGGCAACACCCTGTGAGGACAGCTGGTGGCGCATTGCCACGACCTCGCCAACAACGATCAGAGCCGGAGGCTTCGTACCGGCAGCCTTGGCAATATGTGACAGCGTCTGCAGCGTACCGGTAATGACGCGCTGCGAAGGCGTCGTCGCCCTCTCGATCACCGCGGCAGCGGTATCGGCGGCCAGTCCGTGCTTGACCATTTGGCGACAAATGGCGTCAAGTTGGCCGACCCCCATGTAAAACACGACTGTCTGACCGGGGCGAGCAAGCGCCTCCCAGTCAAGTCCGACGCCGCCATCGCGTACATGACCGGTAACAAACACACAGGCATGCGCCACGTCACGATGTGTCAAAGGGATACCCGCATAGCATGAAGCACCGGAAGCCGCGGTGATCCCGGGCACCACCTGAAACGAAATCCGCTCACGTGACAGCGCCTCGATCTCCTCGCCACCGCGTCCGAAAATGAAAGGATCCCCGCCTTTGAGTCGCAATACGCGCTTGCCTTGACGTGCAAGGCGTACCATCAAGTCGTTGATATCCTCTTGCGGCAATGTGTGGTTGTTGCTTTCCTTACCGACATAGACGCGATGCGCATCCCGCCGCACCATATCCAGTATTTCATCCCCTACCAGATGATCATAGACAACGACATCTGCCTGCTGCATGAGCCGCATGGCGCGAAACGTCAGCAAATCAGGGTCTCCCGGGCCGGCTCCAACCAGATAGACCTCGCCAATGGTTTCAGATTTGTCAGCATCGCTCAGTGCGGCGGTGAGTTGGCGCCGTGCGGAAGTCAAGTCCCCGGCCAGCGCAAGCTCGGCAACAGGACCGTGAAATATGCGCTCCCAGAATCGCCTGCGGCCCGCGGCATCGGCAATGCATTCCTGCACGCGCGACCGGAACTCTCCCGCCAGACGCGCCAGCAAACCGATCCGGGCGGGAATGAGGCTTTCGAGTCGTGCGCGCAACAATCGCGCTAGCACCGGCGACGCGGCGCTGGTTGATACCGCGACCAGTATCGGCGACCGGTCAATCACGGCCGGCATCACGAAGGTGCACAACTTCGGCTGGTCAACAACATTGACCGGGATATTACGTATGCGCGCACTCTCGTACACCGCGCGATTTACCTCCGATTCATCCGTTGCGGCAATGACCAGTACGGCGCCATCGAGTTGCCCGGGCATGAACCGAGATGGACTGTGACTCACCGCCCCACTTGCAACCTGACGGGACAAATCGGCACACAGGTACGGTGAAACGATGTGGACGAGCGCCCCGGCCGATTTCAGCAGATTCGCTTTGCGCAGCGCAACCTCACCACCTCCCACGACGATGCAGGCCTTTTCACGAATGTCCATGCAAACCGGAAGATAATCCATGTGTAGTCCCCTAGTTCTTTCGACGTAGTCTTATTGGCGGATACTGTGGCCTAGGTCGCGACGCAATCTGGTTACTGGCTGCCTGAACCTAGTCTATTGGCAAGGATGCGCATGAAGTCTTAATCTGAATTAAGGTTTCTGCATCTGCTTTTCACCATTCTTCCTTACATGCTTACAGGCGCATGCGCGCCGAGGAGGGGGAAATGAAAGTCAGTACACTGGAATGGGTTGCCTTGCTTGCTGTTATCGGAATGTTCGCCGTGACCGTCGGTCACGCCCATGCCGAGGACGAAGCGGAAAGCCACATGACCGAGCCTGAGATGGAGTACCAGGCCGGAGGCTCACCACTGGCCGACGAGCCGATGCACCACGACATCAACCCCAAGGCGCCGCCAATGTCACAGGCAGAATTCCAGCGCGGGCAACAAATCTACTTTGAGCGTTGTGCGGGATGCCACGGCGTACTGCGCAAAGGCGCAACCGGCAAGCCCCTCACCCCCGACATCACGCTGGGACGCGGGACCGAGATCCTCAAGGTGTTCATTAATTACGGATCGCCCGCTGGAATGCCGAACTGGGGAACGTCTGGCGAACTCACCGAGGAAGAAGTGGATCTGATGGCCCGTTATATCCAGCAGACGCCACCCACGCCTCCTGAATTCGGCATGCCGCAGATGAAGGCCTCATGGAAAGTCCAGGTTCCGCAGTCGCAAAGGCCGACACGGAAGATGAACGATTACGACATCACCAACATCTTCTCGACAACTTTACGCGACAGCGGCGAAGTTGCACTGATCGACGGCGCAAGCAAGAAGATCATCAATATCGTCAAGACCGGATATGCGGTTCACATTTCACGCCTGTCGGCCTCCGGTCGCTACCTGTATGTCATCGGACGCGACGCCAAGATCAACCTGATTGACCTTTGGATGAAGAATCCGGACACGGTAGCCGAAATCAAGATCGGACTCGAAGCGCGCTCTGTGGACAGTTCGAAGTACAAAGGCTATGAGGACAAGTTCGCCATCGCCGGGTCGTACTGGCCACCTCAGTACGTCATCATGGATGGATACACGCTTGAGCCCATCAAGATTGTGTCAACCCGCGGAATGACTGTGGACACCCAGGAATATCACCCGGAACCGCGCGTGGCAGCGATTGTTGCCTCGCACTTCCGTCCCGAGTTCGTCGTGAATGTTAAGGAAACCGGCAAGGTCCTGATGGTCAACTACGAAGACATTGACAATCTGGTCGTTACCGAGATAGCTGCGGCGCGGTTTCTACACGACGGCGGCTGGGACAGTTCCAAGCGTTACTTCCTCGTTGCGGCCAACCAGTCAAACAAGATTGCGGTAGTCGATGCCAAGGAAAACAAACTGGCAAAACTCGTCGACGTCGGAAAAATCCCGCATCCCGGACGGGGCGCTAACTTCGTTGATCCGGAATACGGTCCGGTCTGGGCAACGGGGCATCTTGGCGATGAGAATATTGCGGTGATCGGTACTGATCCGAAGAATCACAAGAGCTCTGCATGGAAGGTCGTGCGCATGCTCAAGGGACAAGGCGGTGGAGCATTGTTCATCAAGACGCACCCGAAGTCGACAAACCTGTGGGTCGATACGCCGCTCAACCCGGACCCGAAAATCAGCCAGTCGATAGCAGTATTCGACATCAATAACCTGGGCGCCGGCTACCAGGTACTGCCTATCGCCGAGTGGGCCGGGATCGGAGAAGGGGCCAAGCGCGTCGTGCAGCCCGAATACAACCGGACGGGAGATGAGGTGTGGTTTTCGGTCTGGAGCGCCAAAAACCAGGAATCCGCGATTGTTGTCGTTGATGACAAGACTCGTAAGCTCAAAGCCGTCATCAAGGACAAGCGGCTAATTACCCCGACCGGCAAGTTCAACGTGTACAACACACAAAACGACATCTACTGAAATCCCCACGGGGGGCATGAAAGTCGGCTCGCTGTCGGCAAACATGCCCCCATCGCTGGCCGGCTCACCAAACAAAAAACAGTCGTGATGGACAGAGCGCGGGAGCAACCGCTTTGCCGCCTCTTCCATGCGCAACACACAGTTACTGGATCCGGATGCAGAAGCACTGGCGGCGAACATGCAGCTACGCAGGTGCATGGAAGACATCACAATCAATAATTGCTGCACAAATTCGTCGCAGCCTTCCGCCTTGCGCATTCCACCAGGCAATTAGTTGCGAGACAAACGGCTCACGGCTGTCTTGCACACCCAAGTGGGAAAGACCCGGAGAAAATGCGCAGCAGCGCCTGCCGGTTACGTATCCAACAGGCATTTCCGCCATGACGACAAGACGTAATGCCGCGGGCGACAATACATTGACCTTGCTCAAAGTCTTGTGTTTAACGCGTCCCGATAATTGCAGAAAAAGATGAGACACGTTCATATAGCCATGCTGCAACTCAAAGCTCTACCATCAAGAAGATGGGGAAAGCACGCAGTTCGAGCGGTCTCGCTCTGCGTTTTCGGTTGTGCCATTGTCGCCAACGGGCAGGCGGTTACGCCCAGCCCGGAGCGGCAGAATGTGTTGATCCATCTACTTCGCAACGACTGCGGTGCCTGCCACGGGCTAAGACTCACGGGTGGTCTCGGACCCACGTTACGTCCGGAAGCACTGCGCGAAAAACCGGTGGCCAATCTCGCGCAAGTCATTCTCGAAGGCCGACCGGGCACACCAATGCCGGGATGGAAAGAATTCATCAGCGCAGCCGAAGCCCAATGGCTTGCGCAATCACTGAAACAGGGTTTGCCCGATGAGATGTAACCACTTAATTCTCGCCTTCGTGTTGTGCACATTCGCATCCCAGGCCGCCGCGCAGATTCGTGGGACCGGTGATCTTGGAATTGTCATCGAGCGTGCGTCCGGCACTTTGCAGATCGTTGATACGAGCGCGCGAGTATCACTCGGGCGGGTCGAAGCGCTCGGAGACCTGTCGCACGCATCCGCTGTCTACTCCCGCGATGGGCGTTATGCGTACGTCTTTGGACGAGACGGCGGTCTGTCGAAAGTCGACCTGCTGCAGATGCGGATCGAAAAACGTGTGCTTCAGGCAGGTAACAGTATCGGCGGTGCGATCTCGCAGGACGGACGCGTCGTTGCCGCCCAGAATTATGTCCCTGGCGGGGTCAAGTTGTTTTCCGCCGACACACTCGAACTGCTCTCTGACATTCCGGCGAGCTATGGTGACGCCGGGCAGCAGTCGAAAGTCGTCGGCATGGCGGATGCGCCGGGCGGGCGCTTCGTATTCAGCCTGTTTGATGCGGGCGAGATCTGGCTGGTCGATGCCAGCGATCCGCGACGCCCCGGCGTGCAGAAGTTTGCGGCGGGCGTTCAACCCTACGACGGGCTCATCACTCCCGATGGACGCTGGTATGTCGCCGGGCTCTATGGAGAGGACGGCTACGCACTGCTTGATCTGTGGCATCCGGAGAAAGGGGTCCGGCGGATCCTTCAGGGATATCGTGACGGCAACGAAAAACTGCCGGTATACAAGATGCCTCATCTGCGCGGTTGGGCGGTCGCAGGGCGCAGAGCCTTCGTGCCAGCCGTGGGGCGCCATGAAGTCCTTGTGGTCGACACCGAAAGCTGGAAACAGGTCGGCCGTATTCCCGTCGACGGGCAACCGGTGTTTGTCGTTGCCCGTCCCGATACACGCCAGGTATGGGTCAATTTTGCATTCCCGGATAACACGCGCGTACAGATTATCGATACCGAGTCTCTCTCCGTCGAACGCACCATCGAGCCGGGACGCGCCGTGCTGCACATGGAGTTCACACCCCGTGGCGAAGCGGTATGGATATCGGTACGCGACGACAATCTGGTGGCGATCTACGATACCGCCAGCGCCGAACCTATCGCCACAATTCCGGCAAATGCTCCGAGCGGAATATTCTTCACCGTTCGTGCCTCACGTGTCGGCTTCTGACATGGAGGCGAACGAGTATCGCTTGCTCAACGAATTCCAGCGTGATTTCCCGTTGTGCAGTTCGCCGTTCGCCCAACTTGGCGAGGCGCTGGGAATCGACGAGACACGCACCATTGCCGCGTTAACTCGACTCAAGGTCGAAGGGAAGATCAGCCGTATCGGTGCCGCCTTCCGTCCCAACACGGTCAGCGCAAGCACGCTGGCAGCGCTCATCGTTCCGGAACAACGGTTGAGCGCCGTGGCGAAACTGGTGACTGACTACCCTTCGATCAGCCACAACTATGAGCGTGCGCATCGATGGAACCTGTGGTTCGTCGCTGCCGAGAGAAACGAGGCACGACTGGCAACGCTACTCGACACTATCGAGCGCCGCACCGCCTGCCCGATGCTTCGGTTACCGCTGATCGAGTCTTACCACATCGATCTCGGCTTCGACCTCGATGACGCTTCCGGCAACCACAAGACGCGCGACCGGCCGCCGGTTGTGACGCGGCACGACACCCGCCTGAAACCCAGTAGCGATGCAGATGCCCTGCTGGCCGATAAACTTCGTTCGGGCCTGGCGATGGTGCCGCGGCCGTACGCGGAACTGGCGGCACGTGCCGGAACCAGCGAACGCAACGCAATCGACACGATTGCGCGATGGATCGCCGACGGACTGATAACGCGCTTCGGCATCATCGTCCGGCATCACGAGTTGGGTTATACCTCGAACGCCATGGTTGCGTTTGACGTTCCCGACGATCAGGCGACCGACACCGGTTTGAGTATCGCCACCAACCGCGAGGTGTCGCTGTGTGCCTGCCGTGAACGCAGCCGGCCGGATTGGCCGTACAACGTGTACTGCATGATTCACGGCAGAAACGATGAACGGGTAATGCAGCAAATCGACCGCCTGCGCGAGCGTTGCGGTCTGCTCGAGTTGCCGTTCGCCGTGTTATTCAGCCGGCGCCGCTTCAAACAACAAGCGGCCCGAATGCCGGTCGAGGTTGCCCATGGATGACGTTGACGCCGCCCTGATCAACCGGTTGCAGCGGGGCTTGCCCGTGACGGAGCGCCCCTATCTGGAAATCGCCAACGAGCTGCAAATGACCGAGAACGGCCTGCTGGCACGACTGCAGAAACTTCTCGACGATGGCGTACTCAGCCGATTCGGCCCACTCTTTCACGTCGAGAGAATGGGCGGTAGCTATACGCTGGCGGCAATGCAGGTTCCTGAACCCGACTACGATCGGATTACCGACCTCGTCAATGCTTATCCGGAAATCGCGCACAACTATCGCCGCGAACACGCCTTCAATATGTGGTTTGTGGTTGCGGCATCGAGCGCCGCGAACGTCAAACGCGTACTTTTTTCCATCGAGCGCGACTGCACCTATCCGGTATTCGAATTCCCCAAGCTGCGCGAATACTTCGTCAACCTCGATCTGCCTGCCTGATGACCAAACGTAATGAAGAAGCACCCCGCCAGCGAGCCGTCAAACCGGCGAGAAATCATGACTGACTCGCGTAATCATTCCGCACTGGATCGGGCTATCGTCGTCGCAACGCAAGCGGGACTTCCATTGGTACCGCACCCCTGGGATGAGGTTGCGAAGAGGGTTGGGGCGACACCGGCACAAGTGATGGATCGGGTCAATCACATGTTGCGTTCGGGTGTTATCCGCCGCATCGGTGCGGTTCCGAATCACTACGCAATCGGTTATCGGGCAAACGGCATGTCGGTATGGGATATCGACGACTCGCGGGTCGATGCGCTCGGGCAACAGATCGCACAGAGCGGCCTCGTCAGTCACTGTTATCTGCGCAGTCGCGACCTGCCACACTGGCCCTACAACCTGTTTGCCATGGTACATGGTCGCGACCGCATGGAAGTAGAGAGCAAACTACGCGAGATCATGGCGCTTGTGGGCGAAGCCGCACGCGCACACGAAGTCCTCTATAGCAGCCGCATATTGAAGAAGACGGGGTTACGCCTTGCGGTCCAGTGACGACATATTGGTTCGGGCGCGGCGGATCGAATATCGTCCGCAGCGCCACCCAGCCCAGGCTTTGGCGACAGACAGGACTGGCGACGCCGAAACCTTCGGATCGGCGTCCCGGATGCTTTTTGCAACCCCCACCGGGTACGCCTTACCGCCATTTAGAGCGTCATCGAATCAGCGCAACGCGCGAGGAGAGCCATGTTTCGAGTCACGCAGTACCTGAAGGATGTCGCCAGTCCGACTCCGCTCGGCCCACCGGTCAAGCCCGGTGGGCCGGTGGTGATCTGGAATCTGATCCGTCGCTGCAACCTCACTTGCAAGCACTGCTACTCGATATCGGCAGACATCGATTTCCCGGATGAGTTGTCAACGCAAGAGGTCAACGGCGTAATGGACGACCTGAAGCAATTCGGTGTGCCGGTGTTGATTCTGTCTGGCGGCGAACCGTTGTTACGCACCGACTTGATGGAGATCGCACACCGTGCCCGAAGCATGGGCTTTTACGTCGGCCTCTCCACTAACGGCACCATGATCGGTCGGCACAATATTGACGTGCTGGCGGGTATCGGGTTCAACTATCTGGGCGTCAGTCTTGACGGCATTGAAGACACACACGACCGCTTCCGCCGCAAGGCGGGTGCCTTCAGTGCATCGCTCAACGGCATTCGCCTTGCTCGCGATGCGGGCATCAAGGTCGGCATCCGTTTTACTCTGACGCAGGACAACGCGCATGACCTGCCCGCGTTGTTGGAATTGATGAAGCGCGAGCGTCTCGACAAGTTCTACCTGTCGCACCTCAACTACGCCGGCCGTGGCAATAATAACCGCGCGGGCGACGCCGTGTTCGACACAACGCGCCGCGCCATGGATCTGCTGTTCGACACCGCATGGGACAGCCTCGAGTCCGGAACACCGCTCGAAATCGTAACCGGCAATAATGACGCCGACGCGGTCTATCTCCTGCAATGGGTACGGCAACGATTCCCCGGGCGCGAGGCACTTCTGCGAGAGAAACTCGCGCAATGGGGTGGCAACTCTTCCGGCGTCAACGTGGCGAATATCGACAACGTCGGCGATGTGCATCCCGATACGATGTGGTGGCACTACACACTTGGCAACGTCCGGAAACGGCCGTTCTCCGAGATCTGGACCGACCTCTCCGACCCGTTACTGAAGGGGCTGAAGCAGCGCCCGCGCCCGGTCAAGGGGCGCTGCGGAGCCTGTCCTTACCTGGATGTCTGCGGAGGCAATACCCGTGTGCGAGCGCAGCAACTCACGGGTGATCCCTGGGACGAGGATCCGGCCTGTTACCTCTCCGATCAGGAACTGGGTATCACGCAGGCCATGGATCGGCTTGCCGTTACACCCTACTCGCGGCAACGATCAACTAAAACCACCGTTACGCCTGACCAGTGAGCGCGTGGATAATGCGTTTTCGGACTCACCGCTGCCGTGGCGCCCTGACGTCATGCTTTCTCGCATCCTGGTTCCTGGTGACTGGCGAGAGTGTTTGCGCAAAAGACGCTGAGCAACTCTATCGCCAGCATTGCGCCGCCTGCCATGGCGTCGACCGGTTCGGCGCGACCGGTCCGGCATTGCTGCCCGAAAGCCTGACGCGGCTACGCCGGGACACGGCTGAAACAATTATCAGAGACGGTCGGGAAGCAACGCAGATGCCCGGCTTCGCCAATCAGATTGGCACGGACGGGATTGCCGCGCTCGCGGATTACCTATACTCCCCGCCGTCACGCCCGCCGGTGTGGACACGCGATGACATGCTCGCCTCCCGAGTCGTTTACATGGGCGAAGCATCTCTTTCTTCCAGACCCGTTTACGATGCGGACCCGCTCAATCTGTTCGTTGTCGTTGAGACCGGGGACCATCATGCGACCATTCTCGACGGAGACCGCTTCGAACCGGTCGCGCGATTTCCCACCCGTTACGCATTGCATGGCGGCCCCAAGTTCTCGGCCGACGGCCGCTTCGTGCATTTCATGTCGCGCGACGGCTGGGTAAGCAAGTACGACTTGTGGAATCTGCAGATGATCGCCGAGGTGCGTGTCGGATTGAACAGCCGCAATCTCGCGGCATCGAGCGACGGACGCTATCTCGCCGTCGGCAATACACTGCCGCAGACGCTGGTGATACTCGATGCCGGTGATCTAAGCCCGCTGAAAATTATCGACGTCGCGGACATGCACGGACAACCGTCACGCGTGTCCGCCGTCTATGACGCTGCGCCACGCAAGAGTTTCATCGTGGCACTCAAGGACGTTTCCGAAGTGTGGGAAGTCAGCTACGACGACAACGCCGATCCGATCTACGAGGGCATGGTGCACGATTACCAGCTCGGCGAAGGCATCGCCATCGAAGGCAAGCTCAATGCACGACGCACCATTCTCGAACAACCACTCGACGATTTCTTCTTCGATCCGAATTACAGATGGTTGATCGGCGCCGCTCGCAGTGATGGCGCGGGGCAGGTCATCAACCTCGACGTGCGCAGAAAGATCGCGTCGGTTGCGATTCCCGGCATGCCCCACCTGGGGTCGGGCATCAGTTGGCAGCGCGACGGGCGCACCCTGCTCGCGACACCCAACTTGCGCGATCCGGTAGTCAGTGTGATTGACATGAAGAACTGGAAGCTCGTCAAGGAGATTTCCACCAACGGGCCCGGATTTTTTCTGCGCAGTCACGAAGGCAGCGATTTCGCCTGGGTTGATGGCATGAACGGCCCACGCCCCGACACGCTGCAGATCATCGACAAACGTTCTCTCGACGTGGTGCAAGACATCACGCCGGAACCGGGCAAAACCGCCGCACACGTCGAGTTTACGCGCGACGGCCGCTACGCCCTTGTCAGCGTGTGGGACATGGATGGCGCACTCGTCGTCTACGACGCGAAAACCCTTGCCGAAGTGAAACGCCTGCCAATGAAGAAACCGTCAGGGAAGTATAACGTCTACAACAAAATTACCCGTTCCGAAGGAACGAGTCACTGAACCAGAGGTGCACATGACGAACGCAACCCAGATCAATGTTTGGGATCCCGCGGTCCGAATCGTTCACTGGTCGCTGGTCATCGCCTTCTTTACGGCATATCTATCCGGAGAGGAACTACACAGGCTGCACGAACTGATGGGCTACATCGTTCTTGTGCTGGTGATCCTGCGTCTCATATGGGGCTTTATTGGCAGCGAACACGCACGTTTTTCGGATTTCGTCCGTGGACCCGGCGAGGTCTTGCACAACCTGCGGGACATTACCCGGCTGCACCCGAAGCGCTACCTCGGTCACAGCCCGGCTGGAGGCGCGATGGTCGTTTTACTGCTGGTCATGCTCGCCGCAACCAGTGCTAGCGGGATCGTCGCCGAAGAGCTGCGTGACACCGCATTAGCAACGGCAACAGCCAATCAAACAGGCGGCGATGACGACGAAGAACACGAAGCCGAAGAAGGTATGGCGGCGGAGTTGCATGAAACGCTTGGCAATCTGACGCTGGCGCTGGTGTTCCTGCATATCGCTGGCGTCTTGTTGGCCAGTTTCACGCATCGCGAGAATCTGGTGCGGTCCATGGTAACCGGGCGCAAAACACCATAGCGAATCCGCGCTTCAAGACGGCAACCGGAGTAAATGCCACCTGGCTTAACCTGTCCTGGCCTCCAGTCCCGGGCGACTCAAAATCGGCCAGTAAACCACCAGGTAAAGCGCAAAGGCCATGCTCCATGCCAGCCCACCAAGCGTGAACCATGCGACATGCCAGCCTGGTGAGACCAATGGCCCCGCGACACGCAGCAATGCACTGGCTTGCACCAGAACATAAGCCAGGGTTTCCGGGCTGCCCGTATGGAGCGGCCGTCCGGAGTGACCACGCGCGGTACGCGTGATCATGCCAATGATAGTGCCACCGATTGCGCCTGCTCCGAATGCATGCACCGATAACGAAAGCGGAACTTGCTCATGCAGCGCCGACAACGCCATCAGCAACAGACCGAGGGGAATCCACGCATATGACAAATGCAGAATCCACAATATCGGCCGGCGTCGCGTCGACAACGGGTCCCATAATGCGAGTCTGACCGCGTGTAACAGCGCGGCGGACAACGCCGGCACGGCCAGCAGCCAGCCGCCCGCGCCCGCGAGCTGCATCACAAGGGCGATCACGAGCAGCACCACTGCTGCCCGATCCAGCGCCGGGATGCTGCGCGAACGCGCGGTGCGAATTGCGTTGCGAGTGAATGCCGGCGTCACCCGTCCCGACATGATCGTCACGATCAACAGCCCCAGGTACAGTGCGCCGCGCACCGGCAACAACGGAGACAACGCAACGGCTCCAAGCAAGGCCAGATGAAACAATACGTTTGCCAGCGCGAACAGGAGCAGGATCACCACGAAGAAGCGATTGCGATTGCGGCTGCGGTGCAATGGAAACCAGAGACCCAATGCCACCAGCGGCAGAAAGGCGCAATCGATGACGGCGGCAAGCGGGCTGGTCCCGGTCAGCATCGCCACGCGCCCGGCGACCCACAGTGCAGCAAGTGCCGCCAGGCGCGGACCTGCGGGTGTCGGCAGGCCACTCCAGTTTCTGCCGGCCGTAAACAGGAATCCGGTAATCACCGCGGCGACAAATCCGAACACCATTTCATGCGCGTGCCATGCCATACCGCCAATCGCGACCTGCGGCATGATGCCGCGCCACTGCAACAACCAGATTGGAAGACCAAGCGTCGCCAGCAACGCGGCAAGCAGGTAAAACGGCCGGAAGCCAAGCTCGAACAATGAAAACCGGCCTGACCCGGTCAGCGATGATTTCCGCATGTCGTCGGGCTACCAACCCGTGAATCCTTCGTGAGACAACATCGTGCCTGACGCGAGAGTGCCGATGCATTGACATCGCTCAAGATTTTCCCAAGCGCGCCGCCAACGAACAGCGCCGACGCACTTGTGTCCGGCATGGACCGAATGGCATGCCACCGCGGGTCAGTCGTTTTTTGTAGTCAGTAGCCCTTCGGCGTGCCTGTCGGCTGTGCTCGTCCTGGCTAGGCTCACCGCTCCTGACATTGTCAAGCAGCGACCGCATCAGTGCGTCATCGTTTGGCAGATCCCGCAATAACGCGCGGAGATTGAGCGAAAGGTAGACGGCAAAGCGCTGGCGACGTTGCATGCATTCAACGAGATCATGTCCGGCAGCTGGCGCGGCAGTCGATGAATTGCAAACGATGCTGATGCCGAGGCGTGCACGGCCAACCCTGCAATGCACATCCAGCCAGCCAGTGCGATCGCGATTGCGCAACAGACAGCCGATACCGCGATTGTCGCCCGGTTCGGATGCTGGCATGACGGTACCGGTTTCCACGAAGCCAAGTCCCACGCGATGCGCCAGGTGCGCCATCCATCCATGGCGATCGAGCACCGCCGCCATGCCATCCGGCGAGGCAAATCGTCATCCGATCGTCTCTATCGCGCTGCTTGGCGGAAACGATTCCCTGGCGAGCGGCAATAGCGACCGCAACCGCGCTTCCACGGGCGCTACTACAAGGCCGAGCACGTGTTTCCGGTGCGGCCACCGCGCCAGCCACACGTTGCACGCCATCTCTTGCACCATCCGCTAACCCGCTCCCGCTTGCGGATGCCGGGGCGATCTTGATGCTGATCAAGGCATGCACACTTGAGCAGGCCTAGTTTGGGTACCGTGTTCCCGTAAGTCGCTTACAGAGGTCATGATGAAGCACCTGTCAGCCATTATCGCTGCATTGCTTGCGCTTAGTCTGGTATCGGGTAACCGCGTCGAGGCATCCGACCTGGCTGAGGGCGAAGCGCTGTACGCAACGGAATGCAAGCTCTGTCACGGCAGCCTGAGTCAGGAAACCGGTTCCCGCTTACCGGTTTCTCCGCCGCAAGGCATCCAGGTCGCAACGCTGCAAACCCTGGACAACGGCACGCCGAATTTCCTTACCGGCCTGATTCCGGCCATGAACCGGTCAGTCGCACGTCCATTAACGGGTTCACGATCCTTTCCGATGCAATGGTCCGACGCGGCAACCGACAATCGGTTAGCCTTTGCCCCGCCCTTCGGACCGAATCTGCGCGGCGTCGTCGGACGTCCTGCGGGGACCGTTGAGGGCTTCACGTATTCGAATACGATGTTGAAAACGCTCAAGGGAATGGAGTGGACCGAAGCGGCCCTGAATGTCTGGATCACCAGCCCGCAAGCCTGGGTGCCGGGTGTGTACATGTACTATAAGCAGGATAATCCGGAAGTCCGCCGCAAGATTATCCTCTATCTCAAGGCGAATCCCTGAGCGCGCCGCGGGACACAAGGGCAGGTTCGCGGCATCGTCCGTTCTCCGGCTTGACGTTCGCCGGCGGCCGGAGACCATGCACCAAAGCCCGAACACCTCAGACGAGTATTCATGGAGACCATCTATTTTCTGATCGCCGGCGTTACCTTGTATTTTGGTTCAGACTGGATTCTGGACCGGATCGAACGTGCTCGCGGTTCCCGTTTCAAGCATCGTGATGCCATCTACTTTGGCATCATCCTCACACTCGCGATGGTCAGCTTTTACGTGATCAATCGCATCGGTGATTAACCAAACTGGTGCTTAACCAAACCGTCTCACTATACTGGCGTGTGATTAAACTGGCGGCCGCGCATCACGCAGCGCAACACCAACACCAGAAACATCACGCCGCCGATGACGGCAACGAGGCCGCCGAATCCCATCAGACTCATTCCGGCGATCTTGCCGACGGCGTCGAGCCCTTGCTCGGCGCCTGCGACCTTGCGCTGCACTCCGTAGCCACCCGACCAGACCAGCCCGGCGATATGCAGCATCTGGCCCACCCCGTAGAGCATAACCTGCCACCGCGCGGCCGTCGCGTTGACTTGCCGGTATCCCAGCCGCGGCAACAACAGATACGCGACGCCCATAAACGCTAGCGTTACACCGACGATGCTGCCGTGATAGTGCGCCGGCACCCTGACGTTTGAACCGCTGATGAAGAAACCGATCAATCCGCCAAGTGCAAACAGAATGAGCGACATCGCCAGCGCGCTACGCAAGACACGTCGGTGCTCGTCCGTCGGTGCTGCGCGCGCCATTGCAAGCACCACCGCCAAGCCAATCGGCACGATACTCAGACCACCACCGAAACGCATCAACCAGGTCAACATGCGATGATACTCGACGGATTCCACGCCCCAGGCCAGATAGATCACCGGTGTAAAAAACACGGAGACCAGTGCGATACCGAACAGCAGCACGGCAACACGTGGCGTAAGCGGTAACGCGGCGTCTGCTTCACTGGCAAGCCACAGCCAGGATGCGAACATCAGCAAGGTCCAGGTGAACTGCAGTACATGGCCGCCACCCCAGAACAGCAACTCGTAATAGGGCTTCGGGTCCAGACCGGTCGGCACTTTGAGCCATGACCAGAAAAATGCCACCAGTGCGACAGCCGCCGATACCGCCGCCGCATTGAGTGCGAACCGCAGCGCGCCCGCGCCATCGAGCGCAACACCAACGCGCGGCACCGCGCGCATCCCGCGCAGTACAAGTAAACCCATGCCGCTTGCAAGCGTAATCAGCCCCCCCAGAAACAACCCACTGTCGAGCACCGGAATATAGTTACTCATCACCGGCGCCGGCACGCCGACAAACGCAGCCAAAGCCATCGCCACTGCGCCGGCCGACGCCAACAACAGTGCCAGCCAGCCGCCAGCAAGCCAGTGTTCGGTAGAGTTGAGACTCCAGAAGACGCCGCCAAAAGCAGCAAACCAGACCAATACGGAGAGATCGACGTGTACCACCAGCGCGACGCGAAAAAAATCGGCAAACGGAAACACGTCCTGCATGAAAGGCGTACGCGACGCGACCAGCAGAACCGAAAAGACGCCGGCAACCAGCAGTGACATGACGCCGAGCATCATCCAGCCAAACGCAAGTTGCCGCCGTGCATCCGGCGGTACTTCGATCCGGTATTCCTGGAATGGCAGCAACCAGCGGGTACGGCCACGCGTCGAAGGCGCGGTGCTGGCAAGCTCTGGCACGTCTTTCATCGCCCCTCCCCCTGCGCACATTCGGTTTCAGCATCGGCAGGATTAATGCCTCGTTGCTTGTCCTTAAGACGCGACACGACTGCACCCACCCGCGACAGCTGCTCGCGGCCTGCCGCCACGACGTGCAACCGGTCGCGCGGCACCGAGCGCCGCAGCTTCGGCTCCCTCTGGCCGCGGATGCGTTGTAACGTCCATTGCGCGCCAAGACGAAAAGCGCAGTCGCCTTCTTCGCACACGACCACGACCACGTCATGTGCGCCGCGGCGAAGCGCGTAGTCGATGAAAGCCGGGGGCAGCATACCGCTGCACGGAAGACTGAACACCCCCACCCCAGGCCGGCCCAGCGACGTCACATTGGCACCACAATCACAACCGAACACAATCATACGCGACCATTCGGGCATTGCTGCGAGATCGGCGCGTAACTTCGATCTCATCTCACGCAGTGGCAGGTTCGGCATTTCAATGCCGCTAGCGAGAGCGGCAGTCGATCGGAACGGCGTCGCAGACGGGCAAGCGCCGACACAGATCCCGCATGAGGCACAGCGGTCCGGATCCACCAATGCCTGCAGCTGATGTCGTCCGGCAAGCGAATGGCCGACGAGAGAAATGGCCGCATACGGACAATCCGCAACGCACAGCCCGCAACCATTGCAATTGTCCGCATCGACCAGCGCCGCCGGGGTCCGCGGCGCACGTCCCAGCAGAGGCAGCAACATCAGCACTACCGTGGTACCGGCGGCAAGCCACCACAGCACGCGTGCCGATGTGGCATACATCAGTGGATGCCAGAACATGTAGAACCAGTCAATGCCGACGTGCCCTGGCGCCAGTGCCAGGTCGGCCGGCGCCGCACTGACGGCTGGCTTGAGTATCGAGAGAACAAGCAGCGCCGCAGAAATCCATGCCACGAGACGACGCGCAGGCAGAACGGCGGCCTGGCTGACGCGCTGTATGTGCACCCACATTCCGAGCAACAGCAGCAACGGCGTACCAATGTGCAGAAACACGAGCAGCGAAAAAAACCGATCGCTCACTGCTTCGGGCGTGACAAAATTGCGCGCAAGCGGTTCACCGAAAATGCCAAGCGCATCGAGCCATTCGGCGGTAGCGATCACGGAGAACTGCGCCGTGCCGTCCCAAACCAGCCAGTAGCCGCCAAGACCGGCTGCCCACATGAGCCAGATCAGCGGCACTCCGGTTAGCCAGGAAAACACTCGAAACGCGCTGAAACGGCGGTAGAGCATCTCCTTGAACAGATGCGCAAGCACCACCAAGACGAATGCAGCAGATGCATACCGGTGCAGACTGCGCATTACGCCGCCTAGATACCACTGTTCTCGGGTCAGATACTCGACACTCTCCCAGGCGCCACGAACGCTGGTATCAAATATTGCGTACAGATAGATGCCGGTGACCGTAATGATCCAGAAAAAAAAGAAACCGAGTGCACCAAGTTGACGGAATGGATTTGCCTGCGCACCGGTCACATGGTCGAGCACGCTCTCCACCGCGTGCCAGACTTTGGACATGTGCGGTGCCGAGCCATCTTGTCCGGCTCGCCGTGTTGCGGCCTCGCCGCCCAGATCAGCCACGATCAGTGCCTGAATTGCAGCCCGCCCGCCTGCATATCCATATCAACAAGCAGTATTTGCGCTGGTGCAAGATCGATGGTCTCGGCTCGCTCGAAGTTGAACTCCCCGCTGGCATTGTCGGATAGCCGAACCTTGATCTCATGCCTGCCAGTAGTGACCGGAAAACGTCGATAAATCGATGTTGCCCCGTCACGCGATAACCCTGATGGCTGCAACACGTCGCGATAACGGGGCTCACCATCAATGTCGAGTTCGATCTTCACCGGCGCACGCTGGCGCGGACACTCCTCTCGAGCACGCATGTTCGGTGGCAATTTCGCCAGTTCCTCATCGCTGCGGCGCCGGCAGGCGCCGATGCGCTGTGCGGTGTGCGTAAAACTCACTTTCACCAGCGCCTGGTCCTCTGGCATATGCGTGTAGCGGGGCGATGTCGAAAAGTAGCCAATTGCCAAGGCGAACAACCCGTAGAGCACCAACTGCCCCGCTGCCCGCGCCCAGGCGTTCACGACGTGCCCCCGGTGACGTCACGGGCCGAAAACGAAAACGCATCCGAGAAGCAGGCATCCTCGGAAAGGCCGTGTGCCAGGAATTCGGGCCGCACGGATTGCACCATGTGCACCGACCCACAGGTGTAGAGTTCGTAGCCTCCCAGAGATGGGAAATCCTCCAGAATGGCTTCATGCACCAGTCCGGTACGGCCGTCCCAGTCGTCTTCGGGCTGGGGCTCGGAAATCACCGGAACGAAACTGAAGCTGGCATGCTCACGATCCCAGCGCCGGGCAAGATCCGCCATGTAGAGGTCCTCCGGCCGCCGCACCCCCCAGTACAAGACCATCGGGCGCCTCACGCCCACCGCAAACGCGTGCTCCAGCATGCTCTTCACGGGCGCGAACCCGGTGGCACCAGCAACGAATATGATCGGCCGCGTGCTTTCTTCGTCGAGCGCGAACTTCCCCACCGGGCCCTCGAACCGAACCAAATCGCCAACTTTCATGTTTTCGAATACATGCGTGGTGAATCTTCCTCCGGGAATTCGCCGCACATGCAGTTCAATCAGCTCCGACTTTCCGGATGCGGTTGCGAAAGAGAAACTGCGTTTTTCCCCATCTTCAAGGAGGATGTTGATGTACTGACCGGCTCGAAAGGAAAGTTGCTCGCCGCCTTCCAGAGCAAGCCACAGCAGCATGACCTCAGGCGCAACGCGCTCCATACGCTTGACGCGCGCTTCCCATACGCGTGCCGCCACCGGAGATACCCCCGACAGTTCGATATCGACGTCGGACAACGGCGTCGCGCAGCACAATAACGTCATGCCACGCTCGCGTTCAACATCAGCCAAAACCGACTTCTGGTAGGCGCCGTGATCGACCTGTCCCTGAACAATCGTCGCCTTGCAAATGCCGCAACCGCCGTTACGGCAGTCGTAGGGCAACGCCATATTCTGCCGCAAGCCTGCTTCAAGAAGCGTCTCACCGCGACGAACGGTCACCGCCAGGTTTCCCGGCCTGAAGCTTGCGTGGAAGACTGCGCCGGCGCCACTGCGCCGACGCGGCGGCAGCCAGGGGACCGCCACCAGCAGCAAGGTGACACCGCCTGCAATTGCCCAGACCGCGCCGGGAGACCACGAATAGATGAGCGGGTACAGCGGCAGATAGAACCAGTCAAACGCAAGCGCCGCCGGAACGACGCCAAGATCGGCCGGCCCTTGACTCACCGCGGGTTTCAATACGGACAACACCACCAGTGCCATCGCAAGTGGCAGCATAATGCGGCGAGGCGGATTGATCTGCGCGCGCGGCACCCGCTGTGTATGGATCCAGGCAAGAATCAGAACGCCCAGCGGTATGCCAATATGCAGAAAGGCCAACAGGGAAAACAGCCGGTCATTGACGCTACCCCTGAAAGTGAAGTTGCTGGACGCCGCACCCGCGAAAAACGGAAACCAGTCCAGCCATTCGGCAGTCGCGGTTGCAACGAACTGGCCAAGACTATCCCACGGCAACATGTAACCGTTGATTCCCGACGCGTATACGAGCCATAGCAGCGCGATACCGGACATCCATGAGAACCAGCGAAAATCGCGATACCGGCCGAATACGAAATAGCGCGCCATGTGCAACAGCATTACCAGCACCATGCCGTCAGACGCGTAACGGTGCAAGCTACGCAGCAAACCACCTGCGTACCATTGATCGTGGCTCAGGTACTCGACTGACTTATACGCTTGCTCGACACCGGTATCGAAAAACGCGTACAGATAAAGCCCGCTGGCGATAACGATCCAGAACAGAAAAAACGCGATCGCGCCAAGGTGGTAGAAAGGATTGAGCGCCTGGCCGAAAAACGCGTTAAATCCGCCCTCCACCAGGAGAAAGACACGCTGGCCCGCAATCTGAACCAGACGAATCATGCCGTTTTGCTCGTGACTCGTGGTAGAAAATAGGACATGGTTTGAGTCATTGCGACGTCGCTGCCTGGCTTTGGACTGCGGCCGCTTGTATCGCTGTTGGTGGAAACACTATCCGAGCCGGGACACGCACGGCTACGCTCGTTCATAACGCACCAATCTACCGGCGTACAGCGACGAGGAAATTGATCCGCATCAAGCACGACGGGCCACTCCCGGCAGCAGTGAGAAAGCGCCTGAGAGCGCAGGCGCATGGCGGGCACTGGCAGGAGTAGCAGGGGAATGAAACAATTTGCGTGGGCCGTCAAACGAGTGACGACTATATTCCGACCAATGCCGGAACAAGCAACTTCTTTCGGGCGGTTCTGCCGTCTCCTCGATTCATCACCGATGCCTGTCGCGAATACATGACTAACGGCGCCTTGCGTTCTTGCGCCATTCGCCGGCAAACATGAATCCCACTGCGGCAAGTATCGTAGCGCCGATAATAATCTCCACGAAGAGTGAATAGTCAAGTCGATAGCTTCCGCTGGCGCTATCGTAGACCGTGCAAAACAGTCGAACCTTCTCGATGAACGAACGCCAGTCATTCGACTGCGCCTGCTGCCCGGTGACCAGTTCCTTGAGCGGGCCGACCAGCAGTGGTACGTCGATCTGCTCGCCGTAGACCTGTCGATAGACACGCCCCTGTGCGTCGATCACGCTCACCTGCGCAATGTGGTCGAATCCTTTCGGTGTTTCATACCAGCTAAAGCCAAGTGCGCGGGTCATGTCAGTAATGGTAGGCCCGTCACTGGCCGCGAAATGCCATCGGGCGTCCGAAATACCGTGCCGGTTTGCAAACGCCGCCATTGCCTGCGGCGTGTCGAATGGCAGGTTGAATCCCACCGTAACTACGGAAAAGGCATCTTCCCCGAGCGCATCGCGTGCTGCTCGAACACCTCGCTCCAGATACTTGACGGACACCGGGCAGGCCTGCGAGCAACTGGTGTAGATAAACTGCACCAGCAAAGGTTTGCCGCGAAACTGCGCAATGCGCAGCGCCCGACCGTCGCTTCCGGTAAGTTGGTAGTCTGGCAACCTCGAACCCACCGCAGTCTGACTGAACGCCAGCGCGCTTTCCACATCCGGCGCTTGCGACGGCGCCGCAACCGAATTACTCGCAAGTAACAGTCCGATGAGGACCTGCAATACCCCGATAAACCCGCGAATCATCCGTTCGGCCGCTCAGGCGCGATCGCGCCGCTTGGCACGCAATCCGGACTTGCATGTCGCAGCATCACTTACCGAAGTTGCGCCGCGCCCATCTACGAAGAAGCGCCTCGCCACGTCCGCGTGACCGTGTCTTCTCAGAAGCGCCGTGTCGATGAAGCCATTCTCCGCCGTCACCGAAATGCGCCTTCAACCATGATCGCCGACAAAAGCAGAGATAGCTGTACCAATGAAGCGAAAAATGCGCGCATCGCTTCGCGCCGCTGCGGGAAGCGCACCAACACCCAATTTTTCCAGAGCAACCATCCGCCGCCAGCGACTGCAGCAATCAGATACAACCAACCGGCTCCAAAGAATACTGGAAGTAACGAAACGGACACCAGAACTATGGTGTTGCCCAGAATCACCCGCGCAGCCCGGCGATTGCCGATAACCGCAGGGAGCATCGGCACGCCTGCAGCGACATAATCTTCACGATAAGCGATGGCCAGGCTCCAGAAATGCGTTGGTGTCCACAGGAACAGAACCAGTGCCAACAGCAATGGCTGCGGTTGCAGGGCTGCATCGACAGCCGAGGCCCCCGCCAGTACGGCGAAACTCCCGGCCAATCCGCCAATCACAATGTTGATCCAGGTGCGCCGCTTGAGCCAGACGGAATAGACGACGGCGTAGAAGAATGCACCAAGAAACACATACAGTGCGGTCACCATATTGATCGCGTAGGCAGCCGAGGCTACAGCACCCGCCATCAGCGTCATGATCAACCACATCCAACGGGTGTCGTGTGCCAGAGCGCCAGTGACGAAGGGGCGCGCCCGCGTACGCGCCATGCGGCGATCGATATCCCAATCCACGAACTGATTGAATGCGCCGGCCGAGGCCGCCGCGATCATCACCGACAGACCCAGAACGAGAACCTGCCACGCCGGAAGCGCTACGCCTTCCGACATTGAAACCGCCGCAAGCGCGGTCCACGTGATAACGATACCGATCCTGAGCTTGAACAGGCCGAAAACCGCTTTCATCACGCTCCCCTCTCTCCGGCTGTCAAGCCGGCGACACTAGGATCTGTTCATCCGAGCAACCACAACTGGGACAGATATTTCCAGTTCACGAAGTAGTACAGAACGAACGCAACCAGGAATACACCGGCAAAGACCAGTGTTCCCGGGGCTGCGAACCCTCCCAGACCGATGCCTCCATGACCCTCAATCGCTGCTGCGACCGGCGGCAATCTGTGCGGAACCGTGCTGCCACTGTAAACGTCCTTGGCGTCGAGGCGCTTGCCCCATAGCAGCGTCCCCACCGTCACAAAGATAAAGATGACGCCACCGACAATTGCCGCCAGACCCGCAAGTGCCATCAAGCCCATCATCAAATAGGCGGTACCCGGGTACTCATAGGGCATCGTCGACCCGGTGAATGCCATGTCCCAGTGACGCCGCGACACACCAAGGGTGCCCGCTCCCATCATGAACAAGGAGAACAGTGACATGCCGATTCCGAACAGGTAAGGCTGCCATTTCACCAGGCCGGGCATGATCATTTCGCGCCGGAATAACACGGGTAACAGGAAGTATGTAAGCGCCATGAACGCCAGCGTCGTTCCCACTACAACCGTTGCATGGAAATGTCCCGGTACGTAGATCGTGTTGTGAATAATGACGTTTAACTGCTCGGTGCCCATCATCACACCCGAGATACCGCCGAGAAAACCAAATCCCACCAGGGAAATAAACATTCCAGAAAACACCGGATTACCCCATGGTGCCTTGCGTATCCATTCGAACAGGCCGCGGTTGTACCCCTTTGTACGCTGCGCCACTTCGATCGAACCCGGCACCGTCAGTCCATGAACCATGCTGGCGAGCACTGCGAGATACATCGCATAGCTGGTATTGAAAACCTTCCACGTAGAACTGACGCCGGGGTCCGCCAGCACATGGTGCGCGCTGGCAAGCTGAAGAAACAGGATATAGAGAAGAAAAGCGGTACGACTCACCTTTTCCGACATCGGCTTTGCACCGAAGACGATGGCAGCGATGGCGTACCAGACAGCAACGTGAGCAGCAACATTGATCTGTTGCGAAGAGTGCCCGAACGCCCACCATATGGTCTTGTACATCATCGCGTCGATCTGGTTGATCAGGCCGATCGACCACATGAAAGTGGGAATCAAAATAATCGCACCTGAGGCGATGGTAAAGATGGCGATAATCGCCGCCGTGAGCGCTCCGAAAGTGACAAGGGGGATCGATCCTTCGTAGGTTCGTTCTGCCCGGGCGACTACCAGGGTACCCAGAAAGACGAAACACCCGAGCAATGCACCAACGGCAAAAAGGATCAATCCCAAATAGAAGTGCGGCGCAGCCGGCATTGGCGCGTAGGACGTCATCATCACGCTCGATCCGCCCTGCAGTATCGCGACATTGGTGACCACGGCACCGATTATCATCAGCGCGAAGGCGAGCCACGCAATGCGTGGCGTAGCAAGCCGGCATCGCAATAATGTTGACGCACAAAAATATAGTACCGCCATCTCGAAGAAGATGATCCAGAAGATGAGCATGTCGATACCGTGTGCCGTCAGCACCATATAGAACTGGTCGGCAGGCAGTAATCGAACTGCCGGCCAGCGGGTCAGCGTAACGAGCAACGCGAGTATGCCTCCCACCAGCAGCGATACGACGCCCGCCACCGCGTTGAGTTTCATTAACGTTTCGGCGGACTTGTGGAATTGCAACCCGGTATCCGGACAGGTTCTGTACATTGGAGCGGTGGCCATCTGACCTCCCTGTCTATTGCTTTTCGACAACGTAAAGGCTCGACACCATCGTGTGATGGCCGATGCCACAGTACTCGTTACAGATCACCGAGTACGATCCGGCACGCGTCGGCGTGATCGTGTACACACCCTCATACCCGGGAATGACCTGAATGTTGATGTTCTCAGGTTGTAACGAGAACGAATGCATGTAATCCATTGAAGACAGATGCAACCGGTAGCTCTGTCCGCGCTCGAGCTCAACGATCGGCCACCACGACCACAGCCTGCCAATGATATAAACGTCACTGCCCGCCGGCGGATGCACTACGGGGATGTTCTGTTCGGTTTCGGTGCGCACCGTGTACTTGTCCACCATCGCCTGGGTCTTTGCGCTGAACATCTCGGGCGTCGTGCGGTAGGCCTCGTTCGAAAGGTTCTGTTCTCCGAACACATGCCAGTAGGGCATCATGAAGAACATGATCAGACACCACAGGAATGCGATCACGATCCATGTGCCCTCGACCCGGTCAATCGGCTGTTTCCACCATACTCGAGTGCCAGGCGGCAGAATTGCGCTCATGCGGATTCCTCCATGTCAGGCCAATTGTTTACTTGGCGAGCGGGATGGTGACGATTTCCATCACACCCCACAGAATGTAGAAAACGGTGGGGATAGTGATACCCAGGAAAAGCAGCAGGAAAGGGTTATCCAGTATTTGTTGCATCACTGGCACTCTTTCTTCCGGTTCGGGAGGTTCACCTCCACCCGGGGCCGGTTGTACCGTATCGGTCATCTTGCACCTCCTCGTGGCATCGCCATGACATTGCCTGGAACGTCATTCATTGTCGCGTCGCCTCTTGTCGCGACACTAACGCTTGAACGTGCGACTGAGGCTACGCGGCCCGCAGCGGAAAAAACTTGATTCGCATCAAGAAATACCAGCCATCCGCGTAGCCGCCGTCCACCGCGGCTTCGTGCGCTTAGAATACGCAACTCGCTATCACGATATTCAATCAGCATGAACGGACAACTGAAGAACGCCGCTTCCGGGAGCATTGCAGCATGGTTGTTGCTGTGCTGCGTGCTGGTCCTGATTATGGTTGTCGTTGGCGGTGTAACACGCTTGACGCATTCCGGGTTGTCTATTGTCGAGTGGCGGCCCGTAGTTGGCACCATTCCGCCGCTCAATCAGTCCGACTGGGATAATGAGTTCAAAAAATACCAGGCGACACCCGAGTACCAGCAAGTCAACAAGGGTATGTCCGTCGATGAGTTCAAACGCATCTACTGGTGGGAGTATTCGCACCGCCTGCTCGGGCGTAGTATCGGCCTCGTGTTCTTGCTGCCTTTTCTGTATTTTTTGCTGCGCGGCAACATCCGCGGCCCGCTCGCATGGAAGCTGGCCGGTATTTTCGTGCTCGGCGCCCTCCAAGGCGGGATGGGCTGGTACATGGTCAAGAGCGGATTGGTAGACGATCCACGGGTCAGCCAGTACCGTCTTGCGGCACATTTGGGAATTGCCTTTCTGATACTGGGTGCAATGCTATGGACGGCGCTCGACCTGCTCGATCCACCGCGCGGCCGCCTTTCTCTGGCGCAGCACCGGCTTGCCCGTCATGCCCTTGCCATCAGCGCATTGATATTTCTGATGGTGATTTCCGGTGCGTTCGTCGCCGGCATTCGCGCCGGGCTCGCCTACAACAGCTTCCCGTTAATGAACGGACACTTCATTCCACCCGGAATCCTGATGCTCGATCCGTGGTGGAAGAACCTGTTTGCCAACATTGCGACGGTGCAATTCAATCATCGCCTGATCGCCTGGCTGCTGATCGTCCTGATCCCGCTCTTCTGGCTGACGACGCTCCGCCTCCGTTTGCCCCGCCACACGCGTGTCGCCGTGGGTTTCATGCTGACAATGCTCGTCATACAGGTCGGGCTTGGCATCGCAACCCTTTTGCTGGCCGTCCCGGTTTCACTTGCGGCGGCACATCAGGGCGGCGCTGCGATATTGTTTTGTGCGAGCCTGTGGACAAGTCATTCGCTACGCGGCAATTGACGCACCGCCATTCTCGGGGGCAAGCTGGTACACGGCATTTGAAATCGTTCATTCTTTTTTTAAGGCATCAACATGCGGCACTGGCGCAACAACGCAACTAACGACAAACTGTCTCCTTAACTGAACTGAGGACTCAAATGTCCAGACCGGAACTCAACCAAAGCACGATGGTTGTTCGAATCTCGGCGCTTGCCACTATCCTCGTGCTGGCAATTCTCGCAACCAGCGCGTATTTGCGGCTGACGGCAACACCGGCGTCCTGCCCTCCGAACTCGGTCTGCGCGGCGGCACAACAGGAAGCCGCGGTCGTAGTCACGCCGGAGCAGAGGATTGCTCGCGTCGCGCACCGCCTGTCAGCATCCGCGGTTGCGGTACTTGCGTTGCTCGTTGCCTTCATCATATGGACGTCCCGGACTCATCTGTTGCGCCGCCACCGCGGCCTGTCGATCGTTGTGCTCATTCTCGTGCTGTTTCTGGCAGTACTGGGGGCGGTGACCCGCAGCACCTACACACCTGCAGTGATACTTGGAAACGTGTTGGCGAGCAATGCACTCGCCGGTCTCTTCTGGTGGGTCTGGCTGAGAACGCGCAAGGAAGCGCCTGCCAAGCTCGCACCAGCACGCAGAACGCGCTCGGTCCTTGCGGTCGCGGCCATCTGCGTCGCAGTGTGTCACATTGGGTTTGTTGCACTAGGCGGCGTGACCGTCGGAAACGGCACATCGGCCTCCCTGCCCGTCTCACTCGCTCACAACATGGTAGCGACGATCGTTTTCCTGGCAACGCTGTGGTGGCTTTCACGAACTCTGTCACCGCCAGATTGATTCGTATCAAGGTACAACGGTCGCACTGCCCGGAACAATGTCCGTCGAACGCAGGAGCTTCACGATGGGCGATGTCAGTTCGTACATGATGCACAAGAGACACGACAGCGATCGCAATCTGGCCAGCGCCAGGAATGCCGCAACGCGCGGGCACTGGTTTGACTGCGAGGTATATACAAAGGCGTTTCTTGACGCAATGGAGTCTTATTTCGTAATCGAGGAATCGATCCTTTTTCCCGCGTTCGAAGAAGAGACCGGCGGAGCGATCGGCTTGACGCGCCTGATGCTGCTTGAACACCTGCGATTGCGCAAGCTCATGGAAACACTGTCCGAGACGTCGACGAATAAGGACTGGATCGGGTTTCAGACTTGCGCCAGCACTCTCGCTGCGACGATGCGGCGTTACAATTTGCACGAGGAACGGTATTTCTACCCAATGGTCGAAGACTTGCTCGCGGACCAATGCCCGGCGCTGCAGGCAGACATTGCCGACCTGACTGATGACGTTTGAGCCATTCCGGAGAAACGTCGCTGCTCATGCGCCGGAAGGGTTGCAACAATTCCTGCGGTACAGTTAGATGACTCCCGCAAAACGATGTTTCGAATCGTCATTTCTGCAAGTTGTGCCGGCGCGCCGGCTTGCACTTGCTGTTGAGACGCACCTGATCTGATGCACGTCTGAAAACCGGACAGAAGGAACAATGATGGCAAGGATTCCCTTGTTGAACACAGAATCTGACGTGACAGATGAAGTGCGGGATGTTCTCAGGAGCGCCGAGGCGATGGGACTCGAGCGATTCATGAACCAGTTCGCAGCGCTGGCGCATCATCCACCGCTGGCAAAAGCGTTTCAAGGCGTGATGCAGGCCTATTACACTGGAAGCATGGTCGAGAAGAAGTATCTTGAACTGGCGATCCTGATGATTTCCCGTCTCAATCAGTGCAACTACTGCGTTATTCACCACACGCCGCCAGCCCTGAGCCAAGGCATCAGCGCGGCGCAATTGCGGGCTATCGAAGACGGCTCTTGGGCCGAGAGCGCGCTGTTTGATCCGGTCGAGCGTGCCGTGCTGCGTTTCGCTGAACAGATGAACACCCGGAAAGGCCGCATCGATGATTCGCTTTTCGACGAACTGGGTAAAATATTTGATCAGGCACAGATCGTGGAACTGACGGTCCGAATCGGTATGTGCGAATTTTTCAACCGCTTCAATGAAGCACTGCAACTGGACATCGAACCCGTCGCTGGCAGACTGTACGCCGACGCAACGGGCAGTTAAGCCGCAGCCCAACCGGCCTGGCGTATCCAATCCGCCGCCCGGCTTGTGAGCGGCAGATGACCCGGGACGTCGAGTGCAAGCCGCCACATGGTTCAGACAACGGTATTCGTCAATCTCCGTCGGGCGCGAAAGAAATTCACACCGTCCGGTTCAGTTGCCAGGTCCTTAATGCCGTGTAGACCGGGCCGGTCTGGCAGGTCTGGGAACGTACAAGGGAAAAGCTGTCCACCATCCAGCGGTACGACTCGTCCGCTTGCCCTGTCTTCATCTCACGCCGGACGTTGCGCAACAGCGTGACATGCGGCCTGAATGGCCGTTGCTCGACACAAAAACCCGCCGCCACCAAATGATGGCGCAGTGCCTCAACCAGTTTTTCAAAGGCTTCCGGCAGCGTTGCCGGCGCGATCCAGCCCACCGCACTGCGCTTCCAGATGCCGGTTCGGGTCAACTCGAGCTCGAACCGTGCTGCCTGCAGCGCATCGCCTACGGCATTCAGCGCATCGATGCGCGTGACGGAAACGTCACCCAGAAACGCCAGCGTCAGGTGAATCCGGTTTGCCGCGACCACGCGCCCGCCCGCCTCTGCTCGCATGCGCTGTCCAAGTTCATGCAGTGCCCTGCGCAGCGCAGCGCCCGGCCAAAGCGCGAAAAACAGTCGCTGTACCGTCTGGTTCAACGGAGGATCGCTGCGTTCAAACCGGCTTGAGCAGTGCAACTGCCTTTGCGGCGATCCCCTCTCCGCGTCCGGCAAACCCGAGACGTTCGGTTGTCTTTGCCTTGACGCTGACACTTGCCGCCTCCAGTTGCAGGTCTGCCGCAATATTGGCAACCATGGCGGCAATATAAGGCGCCATTTTCGGCTGCTGCGCGATGATCGTCGAGTCGATGTTGCCAATGGCATATCCGGCATCCTCAACGAGTTTCCTGACTTGCCGCAGCAGCGCACGGCTGTCGGCACCGGCATGCCGTTCGTCGGTATCGGGGAAATGCTGGCCGATGTCTCCCAGCGCGGCGGCGCCGAGCAATGCATCGCAGATGGCGTGCAGCAAAACGTCGGCGTCGGAATGCCCGGCGAGTCCTCTGTCAAACGGGATGGTCACACCGCCGATGATCAGCGCGCGGCCGACCACCAGCGCGTGTACGTCGAAGCCTTCGCCTATGCGCATGGATCTTCCTTACCTGACCTGATTGGCCGTTGTCCGGCAATGCCTTTGCTCGCCGCCACACTGCGTGCGCCCAGAATGGTTTCAGCAAGCCTGTGATCACCGGGAAAGGTCACCTTGAGGTTCTCGGTCACCGATTCGATGATCAACGGCTGGAAACCCAGCCACTCGATCGCGGACGACTCGTCAGTTATTTCGCTCGATTGCATTTCAGTCAAGGCGCGTTCGAGCAAGCCGCGACGAAACATTTGCGGCGTTTGCGCACCCCACAAACCCTCCCTCGACCGGGTGCCGATGACCCGGTTGCTGTCATCAGCGGACTTCAGCGTGTCGGCAATGCGCACGGCAAGCAAGCCGCCGATCGCATCGTCTCCCACGCCGTCGATCAGGTGGTCGACCAGCTCGACTGAAAGACAGGGCCGGGCGGCATCATGCACCAGCACCCAATCATCGGAACCGATGTCTCCATCGAGAGCCAGCAAGCCATTACGAACGCTTTGCGCGCGCGTTTCACCGCCAACGCGGTGGAACTGCAGCTTGGCACCCGACACTTCCCAGTCAAACCGCTGAAACCATGTATCGTCCGCCGAGATGACTACGGCGACCGCGGATATGCGCGGATGCCGCGTGAGCACTGCAACCGAATGCGCCAGCATCGGTTTTCCAAGCATGTCTACGTACTGCTTCGGGCGGCCATCGCCGAAACGCGATCCGGTTCCTGCCGCGGGCACCAGCGCAACATAGCGCGTCATGGGAATACTTTCAGGTTGCTTGCTGGCATTATCCGTGTCCAACCGCATCACCCGCAAGACCAGAGGCGCCGGGACTGGCCAAACGCCCTTCCGCGCGCTCGCTTCTCACTTATAATGGGGCGCTTTTCAGGCAGTATGAACACTCCCCCCCTCCTTCCCCGACAAGACCTTATTCCCCGACAAGGCGAGCGCACCCGTGTGCCCATGCCGCACGGGTCGGGAAGCGCTTTGCTGCTTTCGCGCCAGGTGCAATCGCGGCGTCCATTGATCGTGGTCAGCGACAGTGCTGCCGAGGCGCAGCGGCTGGTGGAGGAATTGCGGTTCTTTTCCCGGAGCCTGCGGGTACACCTCTTTCCCGACTGGGAAACCCTGCCCTACGACGCGTTCTCACCGCACCAGGATCTGATATCGGAGCGGCTCGAAACGCTGTATCAGATCTCGCACAACGACTGCGATCTGGTCGTCGTGCCGGTCACGACCATGCTCTACCGCCTGCCGCCCACGCAGTTTCTTGCCGGGTATACGTTTTTTCTGAAGCGCGGCCAGACGCTGGACATCGAACCCTTTCGCCGGCAACTGAGTCTGGCCAGCTACTCGCATGTGAGCCAGGTGGTCTCGCCCGGTGAATACAGCATTCGCGGAGGCGTCATTGACGTCTTCCCGATGGGCAGCGTGGTGCCTTACCGCATCGACCTGTTCGGCAATGAAATCGACAGCATCCGAACGTTCGACGTTGATACCCAGCGCAGCATCTACAAGGTACCGGAAATCCGCCTTTTGCCCGCACGCGAGTTTCCCACTGACGATGACGCGCGCAAGATCTTTCGCACCCGTTTTCGGGAAAGCGTCGAGGGCGATCCCACCAAGAGCCGCATTTACAAGGACGTTTCACAAGGGGGCACACCGGCAGGCATCGAGTACTATTTGCCATTGTTTTTCGACGAAACCGCGACGCTCGCCGACTATCTGCCCGAGCAGAGCTGGCTGTGCCTGCACGGTGACGTCACGAACGCGGTCCAGCAATTCTGGGAGGAGACCAACTCCCGCTACCGTCTGCTGCGCGGTGATCCCGACCGGCCCTTGCTTGCGCCGGCGCAGTTGTTCTTGCGCGAGGATGAGTTCTTCGGTCGCATCAAGACATTCCCGCGCCTCGAACTCGAAGCCGGTTCTCCCGTTGCAAGTGACCTGACAGCCGCGCTGCCCGATGTCGCGGTAAACCGGCGCGCGGACGACCCACTGAAGGCACTCAAGGCCTTCATCGAAAACCATCCTGGCCGAACACTGCTGATCGCCGACAGTCTGGGGCGCCGCGAAACGCTGCTTGGCCTGTTACGCGAGTATGGCTTGCGCCCGTCACCGGTTGAACACTGGGATACGCTCGAGCAAACGGACGGCCAGCTTGCCATCACCGTTGCCCCCCTTCACACGGGTTTCATCAGTACCGCGGATTCCATCGCCGTCATCACGGAAAACGAACTGTTTCCGGCGCAGGCGCGCACACGCACGGCACGTGAACGGCGCGTATCCGCCGAGAACATGCTGCGCGACCTGTCGGAAGTCAGGGTCGGCGATCCGGTCGTTCACATCCAGCACGGCGTTGGCCGTTATACCGGGCTGGCAACGATGGATCTGGGTGACGGCCCCACCGAATTCCTCTCTCTCGAATACGATGGCGGCGACAAGCTCTATGTGCCGGTATCGCAACTCGAGGTCATCAGCCGCTATAGCGGCGGGCCGCCCGAACTGGCTCCGGTTCACAAACTCGGCAGCGGCCAATGGGAAAAAGCGAAGAAAAGGGCTGCGAAAAAAATCCGCGATACCGCGGCAGAGTTATTGAACCTCTATGCCCTGCGCGCGTCACGCAAAGGTTATCGATTCGGACTGAATGTCCATGACTATGACGCTTTCAGCGATGGCTTTCCGTTTGAGGAAACCCCGGACCAGGCTTCCGCAATCGAGGCCACCATCAATGATCTGAAATCGGCAAAGCCGATGGACCGCCTGATCTGCGGTGATGTCGGCTTCGGCAAGACCGAAGTGGCGCTACGCGCCGCATTCGTTGCGGTTTCGGATAATCGCCAGGTTGCCGTGCTGGTGCCCACGACCTTGCTCGCCGAACAGCACTTCCATACGTTTTCCGACCGGTTCGCGGATTACCCGGTAAAGATCGCTGAGCTTTCACGCTTTCGCACGACGAAGGAAGCCGCAACTGCCTTGGCGGGGCTTGCCGACGGCAGTATCGATATCGTCATTGGCACACACAAACTGCTCGGCCGCGGGGTCGAGTTCAGGAATCTCGGCCTGGTCATCATCGATGAAGAGCATCGCTTCGGCGTTCGCCAGAAAGAGAAACTGAAAGCATTGCGTGCCGAAGTCGATGTGCTGACGCTGACGGCAACTCCGATCCCGCGCACCCTGGCGATGGCGATGGAGGGGTTACGCGATTTCTCCGTGATCGCGACGGCACCGCAAAAGCGCCTCGCCATCAAGACTTTCGTCTCGCCCTTCAGCGACGGGTTGATACGCGAGGCTGTACTGCGCGAACTCAAACGCGGCGGCCAGATTTACTTCCTTCACAACGAGGTCCAGTCCATCGACCGGATGCTGGAGAAGCTGACCGCGCTGTTACCGGAAGCGCGAATTCGCATCGCCCACGGGCAGATGCATGAGCGTGATCTTGAGCTGGCGATGCGTGATTTTTACCAGGCGCGTTTCAATGTGCTGCTGTGCACCACCATCATCGAGACCGGCATCGACATTCCGACCGCCAATACCATCATCATCAACCGTGCCGACAAGTTCGGCCTCGCCCAGCTGCATCAACTGCGCGGGCGGGTCGGACGCTCGCACCACCAGGCATATGCCTACCTGTTGACCCCGGAGGAAGAAGCCTTGCGGGGACAGGCGAAAAAGCGGCTCGAAGCGATCCAGATGATGGACGAACTCGGCGCGGGGTTCTTCCTCGCCATGCACGACCTGGAGATTCGCGGCGCTGGCGAAGTCCTGGGGGAGAGCCAAAGCGGTGAAATGCAGGAAGTTGGTTTTCAGCTCTACATCGACATGCTCAACCGCGCGGTGCGATCGCTCAAAGCCGGGAAAGAACCAGATCTGGACATCCAGACATCGACCGGAACGGAAATCAACCTGCACCTCCCCGCTCTGATGCCCGAGTCATACTGCGCCAATGTGCACCAACGCCTCGTCGTCTACAAGCGCCTTGCCAACACCGAAACAGAAGAGCAGTTGCAAGCCATGCAGGAGGAAGTAATCGATCGATTCGGCGCCATGCCGGACCCGGTCAATGCATTGATCGAAAGTCATCGCCTCCGTATCGCGAGCAAGCCTCTGGGCATCACCCGTATCGATGCCAGCGCCGAAAGTATCAGCATCCAGTTCGTCCCACAGCCTCCAATCGATCCGATGAAGATTATTGATTTGGTGCAATCGCGAAAGGATACCCGCTTCGCCGGGCCCGACCGCCTGCGCATCCAGATCCCGACGCCTGACCTTTCGTCCCGGATCCACGCAATCAAACAGGTGCTGAAGAGCCTTGCCTGAAGCGGCGCCAGGCCGGGCCGCACATCGTTGCGTTCGGCCACAACCTTACGGCCTCCTCGCGAACCGCTTCCGCATTTATCTGGCCGCCCGCCGCAGGGCTGGATAGGCGGCGCCAATCGTGGCAGAGTAGCAACCAAACATGATAATGGTCCGATTAACGACGGTAACCACAAGAAGAATCGACAACCGTATCAATGGGCACACAAAAAGCCACACGGGACCGGCGACAGGCTTCCAGAAGTACGCAATTGTTGCGGGAGGTCGTCAAGTTCGCCAGGAGTGAAACCGGACGAGATCCGCTGCGGTTTCTTTCCGTACTTCGTTCTGCGTATCCCCGGCTGACCATTTATCTGTTCGAGGCCAGAGGCCGGCGTATTACCTCGGTTGAGTCAACCGCATCGATTGAGAAACTGGCGACCGAAGACGACATCAACGCATGCCTGGTGGAGCGCAGGCCTGTGGAATCCAGATCGGGCGCACGGGCCAAACTGCTCGTACCTGTGCTTGTCAATGAATCTGCTTCAATGCTGGTACTTGCAATTCGTTCGTCGCGATCCAGGCTTGATGTCGAAGAATTCGCCACCCTGGTCCATGCGTACGCGAATATTCTGTCTCTGTTCCAGGTATCGGAACGCGATTCTCTGACCGAGTTATTCAACCGTCGCATGCTGGACCGTACCCTGCCGGAGCTGATGCTGGGACTGACCAGCCCACGGCGCCGCTCGTCGGATCCGGTTTCTGCGCATCTTGGAATACTGGATCTGGATCGATTCAAGAAAATCAACGATACGTTCGGCCATCTTCATGGCGACGAGGTGCTGTTGCAGTTCAGCGGCCTGATGAAGCAAAGTTTCCGGGCGTCCGACCTTCTGGTTCGCTATGGGGGCGAAGAGTTCGTTGTCGTGCTCAACGACACGACGATGGCGAACTGCGAAATGGTGTTAAACCGCTTCCGCGAAAAAGTGGCCGAGCACTGGTTTCCCGAGGTCGGCCACGTAACCATCAGCATCGGAGCAGTGCGCATCGAGAAGCAACGGCTGCCGGTCGAAGTCCTCGATCAGGCCGACAAAGCCTTGTATTACGCGAAGCGATCCGGGCGCAATCGCGTATGCATATACGAGAAGCTGGGCAAGCAAGGCCTTATCAAGGGCTACAAATCCGAACCCGAGGACGTTGGCGCAGAGGTCTACAGGGAAAAGCGCAAACTGCCTACGCGGCGCAAATCCATACGGCAGCCTGGCAAAGGCGCTTCCAGATCCGCCTCCTAGCCCTGCAAACCTGACCGCCGGTCAGTCCCAGCGATTATCCCGGACGAAAACGATACCGTTCTCGACTTTCACCGGAAATGTCGAAACGGGTTCCCACGCAGGCGGGGCAAGCACTTCGCCGGTTCTGACCGAGAACCGCGCGCCATGCCGGGGGCACACGACTTCATCGCCTTCGAGCGGACAGCCGCTTAGCACGGCACCATCGTGCGTGCAGATGTCCTCGATTGCGAAGAATTCGCCATCCAGATTGAATACGGCGACCAACGTCCCATCCAGATCGACCTGTTCCCATCCGGATGGTGCAATCCTCTCCGCCGGCGAAACCTCAACCCAATCGCTCATAAAACCCCGGACTCTTTTGCCGGAGACCAGCCGGGCCATGTCCGGCATCGCCCGGAAACGAGCGTGACCGAAAACAACGACGCGTCATTGTCAGACTGCGATGACATCCAGTTCGGGGTCGATCTGCCGCACCAGGCCGGTGATGCCGGCCAGTGTCCCGGAAATCGAACTCGGGCAACTGCCGCACGCACCCTGGTAATGCACCTGCAGAACGTTGTCTTCGAGACCGACCACATACAAGTCGCCGCCGTCGCTTTGCAGGTAAGGACGCACGCGCTCGTCCAACAGCTCGTTGATCTGGACCAGCTTCGCCCGGTCGGTTTCCGACAGCTTCGAATCGTCTCGCGTCAGCCACTCCGCCGCTTGCGCAAATTCTTCCGATTGACTCTCGGCGGCAGGCGCTTCCCTGATCGGGCCAGCAAGCTCGCGCATTAATGCCTGCCAGTCCGCGCCGCCATCCTGCGTGACCGTCAACCAGTTATCCACGTAAAAAACACTGGTGACATGGTCGATGGCGAACAGGCGCGCCGCCAGCTCGTCGTTCGCCGCTTCAGCTGCATTCTCGAAGGATTTCACGACCCCGTAGGTCAATGGTTCCTTCAGAATGAACTTGCGCGCGTTCGGATTAGGTGTGTGTTCGAGATCGGCTATCTTCGGCATTGCTCTACGTGATGTACTGGCGTAAGACGGTATTGGTCAATCCGCCGCATTTCCGGATCCCGGGACGGGATCTTCGTCACCTTCCGTCGATATGGTGGTTTGGGCATGTAGTGCTGCATGCAGCGTGTGCCAGGGGAGAATTGCGCATTTCACCCGCGACGGCAAATCCTTTACTCCTTCGAACACTGTCAGGTGTCCCAGATGCCTGGACTGCGATTCGTTCATTGACCCGGTCGTCATGCCGCGAAACTCGTCGACAAGTTGTTCGGCTTCATCGATGCTCTTGCCCTTCACCTTCGCCGTCATCATCGACGCCGACGCTTTGCAGATCGCGCAGCTCTCGCCTTCGAACGCAATCTCCTTGACGCGATCATCGTCCACGTTCAAAGACACCCAGATATGGTCCCCGCACAGCGGATTCAATCCTTCCGCCTTGTGACTGGGTTTTTCAAGCTGCCCCCAGTTACGAGGCTTCTTGTTGTGATCAAGTATCACTTCTTGATAAAGCTGTTTCGAATCCATGCTGTTCCCGCCAGACCGTCAAGAACCAACAACCCGCCACATCCGGCCAAAGCTGTATTTCTTCAACCGAAAATATCCTGCACCCGGCGTATTGCAACGACGAGCTGATCGACTTCCTCGGGTGTGTTGTACAAATAGAAGGATGCGCGCGCCGTTGCCGGCACGCCATAGCGTTGCATCAGCGGTTGCGCACAATGGTGCCCGGTGCGCACTGCAACCCCTTCATCATTCAATATGGTACCTACGTCGTGGGCATGCACCCCTGAAATGTTGAATGACAGGACCCCCGCCTTGTTTGGCGCCGTTCCGTAAACGCGAACGCCTTCCAGCGCGGATAATGCCTCGGACCCGTACGCGACCAGGCTGTGTTCGTGCGCTTCGATTGCATCAAGACCAATGGACTCGAGATAATCGACCGCGGCTCCGAGCCCGATTGCCGCGGCAATGGGCGGCGTCCCCGCTTCGAATTTGTAGGGAATGGTGTTGTAAGTCGTCTTTTCCAGCGTCACAGACAGAATCATGTCGCCGCCGCCTTCATAGGGTTGCATCTTCTCGAGCAGTGTTTCCTTGCCGTAAAGAATGCCAATGCCGGTCGGACCGCACATCTTGTGGCCGGAAAAGGCATAGAAGTCGCAGTCCAGATCCTGCACATCCACTTTCATGTGCGGCACGCCCTGCGCACCGTCGATGAGCACCGGGATGTCGTGCGCATGCGCCATCGCGATCAATTCCTTGACCGGATTGACCGTTCCAAGCACGTTCGAGACATGCGTGAGCGCAACGAGTTTGGTCCGTGCGCCCAAAAGTTTGCGATACTCCTCGATGAGCAATTGCCCCGAATCGTCTATCGGGACCACCCGCAGTCTCGCGCCTTTTTCCTCGCACAGCATCTGCCACGGAACAATGTTGGAGTGATGCTCCATGTGGGAAATGACGATTTCGTCACCCTCACCCACGAATGCCCGGCCGAACCCGTGGGCAACGGTGTTTATTGCATTGGTCGTGCCGCGGGTGAAGATCACTTCGCGATCGTGAGCCGCATTGATGAACCGCTGTACTTTCTTGCGCGCCGCCTCATAGGCATTGGTCGCCTGCTCGGAGAGGTAATGCACACCCCGATGGATATTCGCATGCTCCCTGCTGTGGTATTGGTTGAGCCGGTCGATGACTTGTTGCGGCATCTGGGCGCTGGCCGCGCTGTCGAGGTACGCAAGCGGTTTACCGTTGACGCGGGTATCCAGGATCGGGAATTCCGCCCGAATGCGTTCGACATCCAGACCCTGCCCTGCGGCCCGGGTTTTCACTGCTGTTGTCGCAACCACTACGCCTCCTTGCTGCGCGTTTGCTCGAGAATATGGCTCTCGAGAACCGAAACCAGTGAAGCAACCGGAATATGCTCGACCACCTCTTTGGCAAAGGCGTACGTTAGCAGATTGCGCGCGGCCGACTCCGACAGGCCGCGGCTTTTCAGGTAAAACATTTCATCCTCGTCCATCTGTCCGACCGTCGCGCCATGAGCGCATTTGACATCGTCGGCAAAGATTTCAAGTTGTGGCTTGGTATCCACCGTTGCACGCGGACTCAATAGCAGATTGCGGCTTTGCTGGGACGAATTCGTCTGCTGCGCGCCTTCCCGCACCACGATCTTGCCGTTGAATACTGCGTGCGCCGATCCGCCCGCGATGGTCTTGTGTATCTGCCGGCTGGTACCGTGCGGACAAGCGTGGTCGATAGCCGAGTGCGTGTCCGCATGCTGGCGCCCGGAAATCATTGCCAGGCCGTGCATCTCGCAATCGATACCGGTACCCGCCTGATGCACGTTCAGGTTGTGCCGGGATATCCTGCTACCGATGCCTACCGACCAGTTGCGGTAGCGCGAATCGGCCTGCATGCGAACCGAGGTATTCGCGATGTGAAACGCCGTGTCGGCCTCTCTTTGTACCTTGATGTGTTTCACCTCCGCATTGGAAGCGATGGCAATCTCACAGACCGAGTTGGTCAGGTACGCGGCCCCGCCGACCGCCACATAATCCTCGACCACGGTACAGCGAGCCCCACGCTCGGCGACCACCAGCAAGCGCGGACTGGTACTGATTTCCCGACCTGTCGTGATATTGATGACGTGGACAATCTCGTTGCCCGCATCGCCAGCAGCAGCCACATGAACGACGGCGGCGTCCTGAAGGCGCGCGGTATTGGCTGCAGCGAAGACGTCCTGATCGAAATCCGCAATCGCTGCCAGATGCGTTTCGATGGCGCCGCGCGCGTCCTGCCATCCGGCATCCGAGAGCGCGCGCTGGAGAGTCGCTGCTCTGGAGATGCCGCCATCCGGCGACTTTGACGCCGAAGGATCAAACCGGCCGTCGATAAAAACCAGTCGCCGCGCAGCTTCAGGAAAAAACAGCGCTTGCAAAACTGCTGGGGCGACTTCACCGGCAGCCTCGGCAGCCTTCAGCTTGAGGCGATAAAGGGAAGACAGATCGGTAAATCGCCATTCCTCGTCTCGCGTCGTCGGCACAGAGAGCGCCGATGCGCGTTCAAGCGCTGTTGCCCGCCGCGCCTTCAGCCAACCGTCCCGATGCTCGGCAACCATGGCGGCCGGCGCCAGCAGCACGTCCAGAAAATCCGGTTCCGCTGCCGTTTTCATATTGGCGTTCGTGCCGGCGTTCATGCAGCCCTCTCGCTGTACTCCTGCGCCACCCAGTCGTAGCCGCGATCCTCCAGTTCCTGCGCAAGCGACTTGTCGCCGGTCTTGATAATTCGGCCATTCTCCATCACGTGAACAAAGTCGGGCTCGATATAGTTGAGCAGCCGCTGATAGTGGGTAACCAGCACGATCGCATCGTTATCACCATGCAACTCGTTCACGCCGTTTGCCACGATGCGCAATGCGTCGATATCGAGTCCGGAATCGGTCTCGTCCAGAATCGCCAGGCGCGGCTCGAGCAGGGCCATTTGCAGTATCTCGTTACGCTTTTTCTCACCGCCGGAAAAGCCCGCGTTCAGACTGCGCTCGAGAAAATCCGGATTCATTTCAAGCAGCCGCATCTTGCCGCGAATGAAATCATCGAACTCGAGCGGATCGAGTTCTTCCTTGCCCCGGGCTGACTGCACCGTGTTGTAGGCCAGCCGCAGAAACCCGCTGTTGGTCACGCCAGGCACTTCGACCGGGTACTGGAAACCGAGAAAAATCCCCGCCCGGGCACGCTCCTCCGGAGACAACTCAAGCAGATTGGCGCCTTCGAAACGAACCGTGCCTCCGGTGACCTCGTAAGCAGGGTGACCGGCCAGAACCTTGGCAAAGGTACTCTTGCCCGATCCGTTCGGACCCATGATGGCGTGAACCTCGCCGGCACGCACCCTCAGGTCGACTCCCCGCAGGATTCCGATTTTGTCGATGGCGGCAGTCAGGCCGCGCACATCGAGCAGTTCAGTGGCGTCGTCGCGCTTCATCCAACACTTCCCTCCAGTTTCAGTCCGAGAAGTTTTGTCGCTTCAACCGCGAACTCCATCGGCAAATGAATAAAAACATCACGCACGAAGCCGTTGATGATCATCGAAACCGCTTCCTCCGTTTCAATGCCCCGGCTGGAGAAATAGAACAGTTGCTCCTCGCCGATTTTCGATGTGCTGGCTTCATGCTCGACTGTCGCGGTCTTGTTTGCGACCTGCAAATACGGAAACGTGTGCGCGCCGCAGCGGTCCCCGATCAGCATCGAGTCACATTGTGAGTAGTTGCGGGCGCCGTCGGCCCGGGTGCCGATCTTAACCAGGCCCCGATAGCTGTTATTCGACTGGCCTGCGGAAATACCCTTGCTGATGATACGGCTGCGCGTGTTCTTCCCAACGTGCACCATCTTCGTACCGGTATCGGCCTGTTGGTGGTGGTTGGTCAGTGCAACGGAGTAGAACTCACCGACCGAACCGTCACCGAGCAACACGCACGACGGATACTTCCAGGTAATCGCCGATCCGGTTTCAACCTGCGTCCAGGAAATCTTCGACTTGACGCCCTTGCACAAACCCCTTTTGGTCACGAAGTTATAAATACCGCCCTTGCCTTCGGCATCACCGGCGTACCAGTTCTGCACCGTCGAGTACTTGATCTCGGCGTTGTCGAGCGCAACCAGTTCCACCACGGCCGCGTGGAGCTGGTTGGTGTCGAACTGCGGTGCGGTGCAGCCCTCGAGGTAGGAAACCGATGCCCCCTCCTCGGCCACGATCAGGGTTCGCTCGAACTGACCTGATTCCTGGGTGTTGATGCGAAAGTAGGTTGACAGGTCCATCGGGCATTTCACCCCCTTGGGGATGAAGCAAAACGATCCATCGGTAAATACGGCCGAATTCAACGCAGCATAGAAGTTGTCGGAATGCGGCACGACGCTGCCCAGATACTGTTTTACCAGTTCCGGGTGATTGTGAACCGCTTCGGAAAACGAGCAGAAGATGATGCCGACCTCGGCAAGCTTCTCCTTGTAGGTTGTCGTCACCGAGACGCTGTCGAAGATCACATCGACGGCGACGCCGGCAAGCGCCGCGCGCTCGTGCATTGGCACGCCCAGCTTTTCGAAAGTACGCAACAGCTCAGGGTCCACCTCGTCCATCGACTTTTTGGTGGCCTTGGCCTTGGGTGCGGAGTAATAGGAAATATTCTGAAAATCGATTTTCGGGTACTTGACGTTGGGCCACTTCGGCTCCGTCATCGTCAGCCAGTGCCGGTATGCCTTGAGACGGAACTCGAGCAACCACTCCGGCTCTTTCTTCTTCTCCGAAATGCCGCGAATGACGTCTTCGCTGAGCCCCCGCGGAACAACATCCGACTCTATGTCGGTATGAAATCCATGTTTGTAGGGCTGATTGACAAGGTTTTGAATGACTGCACTCATTGCTGTTTCCCCGGAATTCGATTCAGACGGTCGATTCGACCGTAAAGCTCTCCCCGCAACCACACGTCGCGACCGCTTTGGGATTGTTGATCTTGAACGCTTCATTGAGACCCTGACGCTCAAAATCGAGCGTCGAACCGTCGATGAAGGCAAGGTCGCTGCGTTTGACCACCACCGTGACGCCGTGAGATTCATACGTTTCGTCGTCGGCCCCGACTTCGGTGGCATAGTCAAACGTATAGGTCAGCCCTGAACAGCCGACCGTCTTGATACCCAGTCGCAAACCCACGCCGCCTTTTCGACCCAGCGCGTTGCGTATGTGCCGTGCTGCTTTTTCCGTTACCTGTATCGCCATATTCGCTCCTACACCGCTACTGCGGTCATGCGTCGCAGGCGGTCGACCACCTGCGCCACTGCTTTCAAAAATGCCTTTGCCTGCTGCTCGGTGTTTTCCGCGCCCAGGCTCACGCGAACCGCGCCACGCGCCAGATCAGGCTCGACGCCCATCGCCAGCAAGGTCGCGCTCGGTTCGGTGCTGGTGCTCGAACAGGCCGAACCGCTGGCAACGGAGAAACCCGCCTTGTTCAGTTCAATGACCAATGACTCGCCGTCGATGTTCTCGAAAGCAAAGTAGGTCGTGTTGGGAATCCGTGGCGCCGCGGCACCAAATACGATCGCACCGCTTTCCAACAACCCGGTCTCGATGCGATCACGCAAGCGCGCCGTGTGTTCCGCAAGCGATTGCAGCCTTCGCGCAGCGAGCGCACAGGCTGCTCCGAACCCGACGATCGCCGGCACGTTCTCGGTCCCCGAGCGCAAACCGCCCTCGTGACCGCCGCCATCGATCAAAGGCTTGATCGGCAAGCGTTTGTCCACCACCAGCGCCCCGGCCCCTTTCGGCCCGTACATCTTGTGGGCCGACAGCGACATTGCGTGCACCCCGAGGGAATCGAAATCAATCGGCACCTTCCCGGCGCACTGGACCGCGTCGGTATGCACCCACGCTTTGGCCGCACGGGCGCGCTGCGCCGCCTGCGCAACCGGTTGCAGCACACCGGTTTCATTGTTGGCGAGCATCACCGAGAACATACTGGTGGGCTCATGCAACGCCGTATTCGACATCGTCCAGATCGAGCACGCCGTTGGCGTCTACACCGAGCTTTCGCAGCTTCCAGCCGGTCCGGACGAGACTCGATGCGGGTTTCATCACACAGGGATGCTCGATCGCGGAAACCGCGACCTGCGCCGGCTTGAGGTAAGAGGCCATGCCCTTGATGAACATGTTGTTCGCCTCCGTTCCGCCGGATACGAACACTACCTGCACGGGCTGTACGCCCACCAGCGCGGCGACCTGCTCGCGCGCCGCGTCAATGGCACGCCGCGCCTGCGTTCCAGCGTCGTGGCGGCTCGAGGCGTTGCCATACTCGTCACGCAAGAACGGCATCATTGCATCGAGCACAGTTTCGTCGATGCGCGTCGTTGCATTGTGATCAAGATAAACGTTCATCGATAGTAATCAGAGTTCCGGTTTCACCGTCGTGTGACCGTCAATTCTCAGACCGTCTCCGGAATAACACGCGTCTTGCTCTCGCGCCGGTCAACGAGTTCAACCACGGATTCCTTCGACGCGGCCTGTTTCTGTTTTTCCACAAGATCGGCCAATTTGACCGAGTCGAGATACTCGAAAATATGCCGGTTCAGGTCCGTCCACAGGTCATGGGTAATGCATTTGCGCTCGTCACGGCAGTTTTCCTTGCCGCCGCACTGTGTGGCATCAATCGGCTCATCCACCGCGAGGATGATTTCACCGACCGACAATTCGGCGGTCGGCCGGGTAAGCCGGTACCCGCCGCCGGGGCCACGCACACTGGAAACGAGCGCTTTGCGCCGCAATTTGCCAAACAATTGTTCCAGGTAGGACAGCGAGATTTTCTGTCGCTCACTGATGTCGCCGAGCGTCACCGGCCGCTCGCCACCGCTGATTGCCAGATCAACCATCGCCGTTACGGCAAACCGCCCTTTTGTCGTCAGTCGCATATGCTGCCTCGCCGAACCTATTGAATTAACATGGTTTAACTCTGGATACGAATACCAGAGCAACGCGGTCGAGTATAGCCTTTCCCGACTGTTTTAGTCAACAATCTTGTTGAGGTAATCCGGGTCGAACTTGTCCGCAGTCGCCCGTTCGTCTTCGACCTTTACGCCCAGCTTTTCGAGCTGCTCGAGAATGTAGGCGATACATCCGTCCATATGGGCGGTATGGTCCACCAGGCCGTGAATGGCCTTCACAACCGGATCGTTCATGTCGGCGCTGATCGCATAGGCCGAGAAACCCATGCGCTCGGCGGCTTCTTCACGCACCAGCTTGGATTCCTCGTCCAGTATCCGCGCCGGAATGCCAACGGCTGTCGCACCCGCCGGAACATCCTTGACGACAACCGCATTGGATCCGACCCTGGCGCCGTCGCCCAGCATGATCGGCCCGAGCACCTTGGCGCCGGCGCCGATGACGACATTGTTGCCAAGCGTCGGATGTCTTTTGCCCTTGTTCCACGATGTGCCCCCGAGGGTGACGCCATGATAGAGCGTGCAGTCATCGCCGATAACCGAGGTTTCGCCAATGACCACACCCATGCCGTGGTCGATAAAAAAACGCCGGCCAATGGTCGCGCCCGGGTGGATTTCGATTCCGGTCAGCCAGCGAGCCACATGGGCCAGCCAGCGTCCGACCCAACGCAGCCCGGCGTTCCACAGCCGGTGCGCGACCCGATGCATCACCATGGCGTGAAAACCCGGATAACAGGTCACCACCTCCCACGTCGAGCGCGCGGCCGGATCCCGGTCGAAAACGACACGAATATCTTCACGGAGTTGCTCAAGCATCCCGATTTCCCTGCGCCCTTGTCAGAAGACGGGCAATTCTACTGGGCTTTTTTTTGCGCTGCGCTGAGAATACCGCGCAAGATGCTCACTTCGTCTTTTTCCAGGCGCGCACGCGCAAACAGGCGGCGCAGGCGCTGCATCAGCCGGTTCGGTTGTGCAGGGTTGAGAAAGCCGGTTTCAATCATCACCCGCTCGAGGTGTTCGTAGAGCCGCTCGACGTCATCATGCGCGGCCAGATCCACGATGCCGGTCTCCGGAACCGTGTCACGCTGCGCGCTAACTGCCATCCTCAACTCGTATGCGAAAACCTGGACTGCCTGTGCCAGATTCAGCGATGGATACGTTTCATCGGCGGGAATGGTGGCGATCAACCGGCATTTACCGACTTCGGAAATCGTCAGGCCGCTGCGTTCGGTGCCAAACACCAGCGCGATGTCGCCGTGCGCCGTTTCGCGCACTATTCTCTCGCAGGCATTGCGGCACGAAGCCACCTCATGGCTCAGGTCGCGGTGGCGCGCGGTGACCGCAACCGCCATTACCGTACCGGCGAGCGCTAAGTCGAGCGAATCGGTCACAACCGCATTGTCGAGCAGGTCGGAAGCGCCGGTCGCCAACGCCTGCGCCTCCGGATGCGGGAAGTGTTTCGGCTTGACCAGATACAGCCGGGACAGGCCCATCGTCTTCATCGCCCGCGCCGTCGCGCCGATATTGCCGGGGTGGCTGGTGTGCGACAGCACGACGCGAATACGGCCCAGCACCGGGTTCCCGCTCATGGGAAACACCGGACGCGGGCAATCAAAAGTGCCGCACGACTATCCGGCATGCTGTGGGCGCGCGATTCCGCGCCCGCTTGTGCCGCCCGCAATTTCATTCGCTTCATCCATCATTGTTGACGCCATTCATTTAAAATCCCGGCTTCGCTCTTTAACAGCCCGGGCGCCATACGTCCCGCGGCCACCACTGCACCCCTGGCAACCATAAGATCCATTGCAACCATGCATCCCATGCTGAACTTTGCGGTAAAAGCCGCTCGCCGTGCCGGCGCCATCATCAATCGTGCGTCCGACAACCTCGACGCACTGACGGTGCAACACAAAAGCCTCAACGATCTGGTATCCGAGGTGGATCGCGCCGCCGAAGACGCCATCATCGACTCGCTGAAGAGCGTGTATCCGGATCACGCGATCTTAGCAGAGGAAAGCGGCGCGTCCGGCGCGTCCGAATATCAGTGGATCATTGATCCGCTGGACGGCACAACCAATTTTCTCCATGGTTTTCCCGTTTATGCCGTATCGATCGCGCTCGCCCACAAAGGCCAGATACAACACGCCGTGGTTTACGATCCGACACGCAACGATCTTTATACGGCATCGCGGGGAAGCGGCGCCTATCTCAACGACAAGCGATTGCGCGTATCCAGGCGAGACAAACTGATTGACAGCCTGATCGGCACCGGATTTCCGTTTCGCGCATCCGCTGACATCGACGCTTACACGGCGATGTTCAAAACGCTGACGACAAAAACCGCGGGTATCCGCCGCCCTGGCGCGGCAGCGCTCGATCTGGCGAGTGTCGCGGCGGGACGTCTCGACGGGTTCTGGGAAATCGGCCTTTCGCCGTGGGACATGGCAGCCGGGATTCTGCTGATCACGGAGGCCGGAGGCCTGGTCGGTGATCTCGAAGGCGAATCGAATTACATGGACAGCGGCCGCATCGTCGCCGGCAACCCGAAAATCTTCGCGCAATTGCTGCAAGCCATTCAACCGCATATTTCAGCGGGCTTGCGAAACTGAAGCTGTGCGTGCGGCGCATCAGGAGTGCAATTGCCAATCGCAATCAATGCCGATGGGCGGTTACGATCACGCAGCCGGCAATGCGTTACTTGAACCGTGTCGCTTGCGACGCGATAACCGGGCAACGCCGTTTCGAATGAAGTGTTTTGCATGAACAGTCCGACGGACAAACCGGCAGCAGACGCAACCGGGCAGCACACGCCGATGATGCGCCAGTACCTTCGCATCAAGGCCGACCATCCGGACAAACTCCTGTTTTATCGAATGGGGGATTTCTACGAACTGTTCCATGAAGACGCGGAGCGTGCGGCGCGCTTGCTCGACATCACCCTGACGACACGCGGCGCATCGGCAGGCAAGCCGATACACATGGCGGGCGTGCCGTACCATGCCGTCGAGCAGTATCTGGCGAAACTGGTGCGCCTCGGAGAGTCGGTGGCGATCTGCGAACAGATCGGTGACCCTGCCGCTTCCAAAGGCCCGGTGGAGCGCAAGGTCACACGCATCGTGACTCCGGGCACGCTCACCGACGCCGCCTTGCTCGACGACAAGCGGGACAACGTCCTCGCAGCGGTTTACCAGGATGCGGACACGCTCGGCATCGCCTGGCTCTCACTCGCGAGCGGATGGTTCCGAGTCAAGGAGTGCTCGCCTTCCAACCTTACGGCCGAGCTTTTGCGTTTGCAGCCAGCCGAGTTGCTGGCATCCGATAACGGCACATTCGACTTGCCTGACGTGCTCGCAGTCCCGGTACAACATCTGCCGGACTGGCATTTCGATCATGACGCCGCGACCCGCGCGCTGACCCGGCAATTTCAGACACGCGATCTGGAAGGGTTTGGCTGTCAGCACATGCACCGCGCCATTGCGGCAGCGGGCGCACTGCTTGGCTACGTTCAATCGACCCAGGCAACGGCCGTTTCGCACTTGCGCAGCCTGCAAGTCGAAACCGGTGACGAGTTCATCGAACTTGACTCGGCAACACGGCGCAATCTCGAAATCAGCGAGACCTTGCGCGGTGAGGCCACGCCGACCTTGTTGTCGCTGTTCGACACCTGTGCAAGCGGCATGGGCAGCCGCTGGCTGCGCCATGCCTTGCACCATCCGCTGCGCGACCGCGAGCAAATTGTTGCGCGGCTCGAAGCCGTGGACTGGCTGTCGACCGCTCGTGCCCAGCCGCCTTATATCGCGCTGCATGCGCTTCTGTCAGAGTTTTCCGACGTCGAACGAATCAGTGCCCGCGTTGCACTGGGGAGCGCCCGGCCGCGCGACCTGTCGGGCCTGCGCAACTCGCTGGCGCTGCTGCCGCAACTGAGCGAGCCAATGCATGACGCGACGGCATTACGAATCGGCCAACTCGCCGCGGCACTTGCGCCCTGCCCGGAACTGACGGCCTTGCTCGAAGCGGCGATCTTGCCCGAACCGGCGAGCGTGTTGCATGAAGGCGGAGTCATCAACGATGGCTACGACGCAGAACTCGACGAGTTGCGCGCCATTCAGAACGACAACGGCCAGTTCCTGATCGCACTGGAGGCACGCGAGCGGGAACGAACAGGCATTCAGGGCCTGAAGGTCGAATACAACCGGGTGCACGGTTTTTATATCGAGATCGGTCGCAGCCACGCGGCGAAGGTGCCCGACGACTACCGGCGCCGGCAAACGTTGAAGAATGCCGAGCGCTACATTACCCCCGAACTGAAGGCTTTTGAGGACAAGTCGCTGTCGGCCAGGGACCGTGCCTTGAAACGCGAAAAACTGCTCTACGGGCAAGTTGTCGAACAGATCAGCAATCATCTGCTGACGCTGCAGCGCATCGCGGCAGCAGCGGCAGAGCTGGATGGCTTGATTGCATTTGCGCGCATCGCAGCGGGTTCCGGCTACACGCGCCCGTCCTTTACCGATGACGAAACCATCGAGATCGAAGCGGGACGCCATGCGGTTGTCGAGCGCCAGATCGACGAATTCATCGCCAACGACACGCGATTCGGTCCGCAACGCCGGTTGCTGCTGATCACCGGGCCGAACATGGGCGGCAAATCCACTTACATGCGTCAGGTCGCCCTGATCGTTCTTCTCGCCCACGTTGGCAGCTTTGTGCCGGCAGCACGCGTTTGCCTGCCGAGAGTCGACCGGATATTCACCCGCATCGGCGCCTCCGATAATCTGGCCGGCGGTCAATCGACGTTCATGGTGGAAATGTCGGAAGCTGCCAATATCCTGAACAATGCCAGCCGCAACAGCCTGGTATTGATGGACGAGATTGGTCGCGGCACTTCGACGTTCGACGGCCTGGCGCTGGCGATTGCTATTGCCCGGCATCTGATCGAGAAAAACCAGAGCTACGCGCTGTTCGCCACGCATTATTTCGAACTCACGCGCCTTGAAGAGGCGTACGCAGGTGCGGCAAACGTGCATGTTTCCGCGGTGGAGCACAAGGACCGCATCGTGTTTCTGCACACTGTGGAAGAAGGCCCTGCCTCGCAGAGCTACGGCATTCAGGTAGCGCAGCTCGCCGGCGTGCCACCGTCTGTGGTCAGGGCGGCAAAGAAGCAACTGGCGAAACTCGAGCGTGATGCCCTCGCTCACGGCCAGCAGCAAGACCTGTTCGACGCGGCAAGGGCCAACACACCAGAACCGGAGTACGAACCGCACCCGGTAATCAAGGAGCTGGAATCGATTGATCCGGATGAGTTGACGCCGAAACAGGCACTCGATGCAATCTACCGGGTAAGGAAGATCCTGGAGCAGGGAAAGAAATAGTCGTCGTTGCCGACGGCGATCGACCTGCATCTGTCATCGGGGCGCTCCGCCGGATGCCCCGGTGACCATAAGTCAGCGCAGCAAATCATTGCCGGCCTGATCGGTGCCGGATGTCAGGCGGCCATCTCGTTGCGGAATCGATCCGTTTCGGTCATTCCTGTGCCGGCTTGTCGACGCCAGTTACCAACGCCGCTTGCTCTTGCTGCACGCGCCTTTGTTGCGCAATTTCCTGCGACAACTGATAGACCGCCATGGCGTAATTGTTACTGCGGTTGTAGCGCGTAATCACGTAGAAGTTATAGAGAGAGACCCAGTACTGCGGGCCGTCCTCGCCTTCGAGACTGAAGAATCCGGCATCGGCATGTTCGCGTATCTGGCCATCTGCCTCGACGCCGCGCGAACGCCATTCCGCCAGAGTCAGCGACGGCTTCACACCGAGACGTTCCAGCGCTTCGGGTTGATCGGCCGTCACAATAGCCGGCAGAACAACCTGCTCGCCTGCTTCCCAGCCGAAGCGGCTCAGGTAATTGGCGACGCTGCCGATCGCATCAGCAACGCTGTTCCACAGGTCCACCCGTCCGTCGCCATCGAAATCGACCGCATACTGGCGATAACTGGAAGGCATGAACTGTGGGATGCCCATGGCACCGGCGAAGGAACCGGTGACTTCCGTCGGCTCGATTGCGTTCTCGCGCGCCAGCAACAGGAAGTGTTCGAACTGGCCCTGAAAGAAACGGGAGCGGCGCGGCACTTCGAAACCGAGGGTATACAGGGCATCGACAACCCGGAATTTGCCGGTGTACTGCCCGTAAATGGTTTCTACACCGATGATCGAAGTGATGATCTCTTCCGGGACGCCGTAAGTCACGCGGGCCTTCTGCAACCAGTCGGCGTGTTCGTTCCAGAACGCCACGCCGCCGTCGATGCGTAACTGCGTGACGTAAAGCTGCCGGAAATAACTCCACGGTTTCGACGTCGCCGGCGCGTCGATGGCTTTCATGATGGTCTGATTGGGCTCGAGCTGGGAAAACAGCTTGCGTAAATCCAGAGCGTCGAACTCGTGCTCGCGCGCCATTTTCACGACAAAGGCATCGACTTCGGGTTTCAGCCCCGACGGCTGCGCATTCTGTGCGTGCGCCGTCCCGTTGGCGGTCAGCAAGAGGGTCGACACCATCGCGACGACTATTGAAAAACCGTAACCGCCGGGTCGCTGACCGCTTGCGACGCCATGAACCACCTTGCTCTTGCACACACTTGCCATCGATAACCCTTCTCTCGTCTGCGTTCAAGGAACGCGTTGGTCTATAACCACGCGCACATCATTCGTTCCCGGTTCGACTGCGATGCTGAAACCTTCGAGGTCTCCACTGCTTCGCGTCGCCACCCCGTTTTTCGATACACGCGCCCCGATTACGAGTTGCTGCGCGTCCGACATTTTTCGGCCCGGCATGATCGCCATGCTGTCATCGAGGCGAAACCGGTAAGGCAGCTCACCGACCTGCACTCTTAATGCAGCAAGGGGCATACCGGGACCGTCCGCAGCCCTCGCGAAGACGAACACCGTATCCCCGGCAGCCGCCGATTGCGCCAGTTCCGCAGACAGGCTTACTGTCCCCGCAACTGCAACGGAAACCTCAGCATCGCCGCCTGGCCCGACAGGGCCCGGCGCCTCGCCCAAACGCGCCTGCGCCTCGGCGATTCCTGTGCGAAGCGCATCGGACAATTGCTCATCGGTCGCGCTCAACACCAGCAATTTCTGCCAAAGGTCGATTGCTGCCGCGTAATCCCCCCGCCCGAACGCCGCACTGCCGCCGAGTGCCAGTGCCTTGGTTTGCGCCGGATCGATCTCCAGGGCGCGCTCCAGCAGCTGCGTTGGTTCGCCGGCGAGGTCACCTTGTGCCGTCAGACCCAGCACCTCGGCGTAATCGGTCAGCAAGTCGGCATCATTCGGCTGCAGTCGCGCGGCACGCGCCCACGCGCGCGCCGATGCATCGAAATCGTGCAACGCCTTGTAGGCGCGCCCAAGCATCACCCAGCCTTCGGCGTCATCCGGGTTTTGTTCGAGGTGCTGCGCCAACTGGCGCGTCATCTGTTCGACTCTTTCCGGCGTGATTTCACCTGCCTGCCTTTGTACATAGGCATCGACATCGAGACCGTCAGTGCTGCCAAGTTGCAAATAGAGCGCGATCGCAGCAGCGGGCAACACGGCAATCGTCAGTGCCGGTGCCAGCCACCGGCGCACAGCATGCGCTTGCCGGGCTCCGGCGCCGTCCCTTTGCGACTCGTCAAGCACGCGACGCTCGATCTCCATGCGCGCGCTCTCATGTTGATCCGTGGAAATCACACCATTCTTCAGGTCGGCGTCGAGTTCCGCCAACTGATCGCGCAGTATCTGCAGATTTGCATCTGCACCGCCGATGTCATCCGCCGAAGCCGTCTTCCTCAGCAGGGGAAAAACCACCGCGGCCGTCGCCACCAGCGAAATCAGTAACGCGCACGCAATGAATAATGGCATCAATTCTCCTCGTGCCGGGTTCCGTCCAACAACGCCTGCGCACGGGCGCGATCTTCCGCGCTCATGGCTTGCGCGCGCAGTTGTCGCTCCCGCCGTCGCAGATACGTGACAAGCAAGACGACACCGATCACCAGGAGCACGAACGGACCGCCCCACAGAACCAGGGTGGAGGCATTCACCGGCGGACTGTAGAGCACGAAATCGCCATAACGCGTCACCATGAACTCGCGAATCTCGTCGTCACTCTTGCCCGCTTGCATCAACTCACGGACCTGGTTACGCAGGTCAATTGCAAGATCGGCATTCGAATCGGCCAGTGACTGGTTTTGACAGACCAGACAGCGCAGTTCCTCGCTAAGCGTCCTGACACGCTCTTCCAGAACCGGGTCGTCGGCCGCCGGGGGCGCTTCGTCAGCGAGACAAAACGCGCCGAACGAAGCCAGCAAAATGGCAGCGATCCATTTCATGATTGCTGCAGCCTCGCCACCAGCGGCATGACTTCTTCATCGAGCACCTGAGGATTCAGCGGACCGATGTGCTTGAAGCGGATGACCCCGCTCTTGTCGATCACAAAGGTTTCGGGGACCCCGTAGACGCCGTATTCGATACCGGTGCGGCCTTCAAGATCAACGGCAATGCCGGTATACGGGTCGCCATGCCTGCCCAGCCATTGAAGCGCGGCTTCGCGCCTGTCCTTGTAATTCAGTCCGTAAACCGGAACAACACCACGCTGGGCCAGTCGCACCAGGTGCGGGTGTTCTTCGAGACAGGGCGTGCACCAGGATGCGAACACATTGAGCAACCAGACCTGGCCTTTGAGGTCTTCGCTGCGGACCACACTGCCAGCTTCGCGCAATTGCGGCAATTCAAAGGCCGGAGCCGGCTTGCCGATCAATGGCGACGGCACTTCGCGCGGATTGAGCGAAAGGCCAATCCAGAGAAACCCCGAGATCAGGACAAAAACCAGTAGCGGAATCAGAGCGCGGGTCATGAGCGGTCAGATTCCAGGGAGAACTTCAGGCACAGCAGCACGATCAGCCATCATGCTGCGGCCGTCACCGTAGTCTCCCGGCCTTTACGCTGTTCTGCCCGCGCCAAACGGTAGCGGCGATCGCTGACCGCCAGAATGCCTCCCAGCGCCATCAGGAAAGCACCTCCCCAGATCCAGTCGACAAACGGTTTGTGATACACGCGCACAATCCAGGCGCCGCCATCCACCGGTTCCCCCAACGAGACGTAAAGGTCGCGGGTGAAGCCGGTATCGATCGCTGCTTCGGTCATCGGCATCTGCTGCACGTTGTAGAAACGCTTTTCCGGATGCATGACATCGCGCTGGCGCCCGTCCTTGAATACCGTCAGCAAGCCCCTGACACCGCTGTAGTTCGGTCCTTCGATGTCCTCGAACCCGTCGAGCCGGATGGAATAACCGCCGATGCTGACCGTGCTGCCCGGCGTCATTCGCACGTCTTTTTCCGTCTCGTAACCATTCACCATGGTCACGCCGACAATGAACACGGCCACCCCGGTATGGGCCAACAGCATGCCGTAGTATCCGCGGGGCAATTTCTTCAGGTAAGCCGCTGGATGCCCTCCGCCGCCAGCAGCGAGTTGCGTCACGCGTTCCCGCAAATTGACCGCGCTCGACGCGACGATCCACACCGCCAGCAACAGCCCGAGCGCAATCATTGGCGTCCATTTCCCCATCATCAGCGGCAATACGGCGGCACTCAGCACGGCAAGCGCAAAAGCCCACTTGAGGCGAGTTGCAAGATCGGGCAGCGACGCCTGCTTCCATCGCGCCATCGGACCAACGCCCATCAGGAACATCGCCGGTACCATCAACGGCACGAACACCGCGTCGAAGTACGGCGGACCAACTGAAATCTTTCCAAGCCCGAGCGCGTCAAGAAATAATGGATACAGCGTACCCAGCAACACCGAAGCAGCCGCCACCATCAACAGGACATTGTTTGACAGCAGCGCGGACTCGCGCGACACGAGTTTGAACTGGCCGCCGAGTCCGACACGCGGCGAACGCCATGCAAACAGCGCCAGCGAGGTGCCGACCACGAACACCAGAAATCCAAGAATGAACACGCCGCGGGCGGGATCGGTGGCGAACGCGTGTACCGAGGTCAGCACGCCCGAGCGCACCAGGAACGTACCGAGCAGGGAAAGCGAGAACGTGACAATCGCCAGCAACACGGTCCAGCTCTTGAACCCGCCGCGTTTCTCCGTGACGGCAAGCGAGTGCATCAATGCCGTGCCGGTTAACCACGGCATGAACGACGCGTTCTCGACCGGGTCCCAGAACCACCACCCGCCCCAACCCAGTTCGTAGTAAGCCCACCAACTGCCCAGCGCGATACCAACCGTCAAGAAAGCCCAGGCAACCGTTGTCCAGGGCCGCGACCAGCGAGCCCACGCCGAATCCAGGCGCCCACCCAACAACGCCGCCACCGCAAACGCAAAAACCACCGAAAAACCGACGTAGCCCATGTAAAGCATCGGCGGATGTATCACCATGCCCGGGTCCTGCAGTAACGGATTCAGATCGCGGCCGTCGACCGCGGGCGGCAAAAGGCGGTCAAACGGATTCGACGTCAGCACCATGAACAGGAAAAAACCGACCGCGACCAGCGCCATGACCCCGAGAATGCGCGCAACCATGTCAGTCGGCACATGGCGGCTGAACATCGCCACTGCCGACATCCAGCCCGAGAGCATCAATACCCACAACAGCAGCGAGCCTTCGTGGCTGCCCCAGGTTGCGGCCAGGCGATAAAACCAGGGCAGTTGCGAGTTTGAATTCGACGCCACATTGAGCACCGAAAAATCGTTACTGACGAACGAATAGGCGAGGCAGACGAAAGCCAGAGCGACAAGAGCGAACTGCGCATGTGCGGCCGGCCTGGAAACGCTCATCCAACGCCGGTTGCCGCGCGCCGCTCCAACGAGGGAAAAAATACTCTGGGCGCCGGCAACAAACAGCGCGACGATGATTGCAAAATGCCCCAACTCCGGAATCATTGAACCGCTCCATCAGCACACCGGTGTGCCAGGACGCAATCGATTGCACCGGTAACCGTGATTTTCATTGGCTATAAGTTCCCTGTCCCGGCGCCCCCGCTGCGGATTTTCGGTGCGCGTCGCGCATCGCCTTGTTTGCCCGCTCCACGGCTTCGGCTGCTTCCGGAGGCATGTAGTTCTCGTCGTGCTTGGCGAGGACCTGTTCCGCCTTGAACACACCATCGTCGCCGAGCTTGCCCTGCGCAACGACACCCTTGCCCTCGCGAAACAGGTCGGGAAGGATGCCCGAATAAACCACGGGGATCGTTTGTGCCGTGTCGGTCACCAGAAATTCGACCGAGACGCCGTCGGCCTGGCGCTTGACGCTACCGTCGACAACCATGCCGCCGACGCGGAAGCTTCGCCCGACCGGCGCTTCGTTGGCGACGATCTCGCTCGGCGTAAAGAAGAACACCAGATTACTGCGGAATGCATTGAGCACGAGCGTCGCCGAAATGGCCAGCGCCGCAATGCCCGCAGCAATCAATGCAAAACGCTTGTGGCGTGATTTCATCGTTCTGTTCCAGACTCTGCCCGCATCCTACGACCCCCAATCGCTGCCGGAGTTCTGGCGCGCCGCACGACGAAGACCACCTCGAGCAGTAACGCCAGCGCCGTAACGCCATACGAGCCCCAGACGTACAGACCGTAGCCACCCATGTCCAGAAACGCTGACAAACTGCCCCAGTTCACCGTCCAGCCTCCACGGAATGTTCGTGATTGCAATGCCGTTGCGAGCCTTCGTGCAGCCCCTTGTTCATTCGACCTCCTGTATCCATGCCGCCCCCCTTTCGCGCTCATTGATGATCGCGCGAACCCGCAACAAGGACACCGCAATGGTGTACATCCAGAATGCGAGTGCCATCAGCAGCATACCCGTAAGCATGCTCGTCGCCATACTTGGCGCGCGGGTAAGGCTGACCGAGGCTCCCTGATGCAAGGTATTCCACCACTGCACCGAGAAATAGATGATCGGCACATTGACGGCACCGACAAGCGCCAGAACGGCGGACGCCTTGTCGGCCCGTCGCACATCGTCTATCGACGCAGCCAGCGACATGTAACCCACATACAGGAAGAGCAGAATCAGTTCCGAGGTCAGGCGCGCGTCCCATACCCACCAGGTACCCCAGGTCGGCTTCCCCCACAGAGAGCCGGTCCATAGCGCCAGAAACGTCATCAACGCGCCTGTCGGTGCGAGCGCGTGCGCCATCATGGACGACAGACGGGTATTGAACGTCAGCCCTACGCCCGCCCAGAACGCCATCACCACGTAGATGAACATCGACATCCACGCAGCCGGTACGTGAATGAAAATGATGCGGTACGACTCGCCTTGCTGAAAATCGGTCGGCGCAACAAAGAATCCCACGTATAGCCCGGCAATGCCAAAAACCGCCGCGAGCACAGCGAAAGGCGCGACCAGTCTCCCGGCAAGCGGATAAAACGTTTGCGGCGCCGCGTACTTCCAGATGTTGAACGTCATCGTCTCCGCCAATCCCCGCAAGGCCGGATCACAATGGCAGCGACAAAAGGGGGTGCGCCATTGCGCCTGGCACGTCCCGCCGCCGCGAGGCCTCGCCAGGCGACCTGTTCCGCCAGTGTACCGACGGAGAACTGATTATTATCCATTCCGAACACCACTCGCTCCCGCCCCTATTCAAGTGCAATCCGGATCGCCGCACCCTGCGCCCACGGTGCCAGCGCGACCGCGGCGAGGAGCATCGCCCCGAGCACCGAAAAATGTCCACCAAACTGCATGCCCTGCTCCGCCGCACTCACGGCACCCGCGCCAAAAATCAAGATTGGCACATAAAGCGGCAACACCAGCAACGCAGTGAGCGCGCCGCCACCGCGAACACCGAGCGTCAATGCCGCTCCGATGGCGCCCAGCAACGAGAGAACCGGCGTGCCAAGCGCCAGCGAGCCGGCGAGAACCCACAATGCCTGGCCATCAAGCCCGAATTCGAGACCGAGCAACGGCGATAACACCACCAAAGGCAACCCGGTTGCGAGCCAGTGCGCAAGAACCTTGGCCAGCGCCAATGCCGCCACTGGTTCGCCGGCAAGAACGAGCTGTTCAAGTGTGCCGTCCGCGTAATCACCGGAAAACAGATTCCCGAGCGCCAGCATCGACGCAAGCAATGCCGCCACCCAGACAACCCCGGGGCCGATCGTGCGCAACATCGCCGGATCCGCGCCGACGCCAAGCGGAAACAGACTCACCACGATCGCAAAGAAGAACACGATGGTGAGCAGGTCGGTACGCCGACGCAGCGCGAGCAACAGGTCGCGCTGTGCAACTGCCACGAAAGCTTGCGACAGCCCGCCACTCACGCGAGTTCCAACAAGCTGGTCGGGGCCTCGATCGGGACATTCTGGTGCGTCGTGTAAACGACCAGGCCGCCATCCCTCGCATGTCCGGAAAGGCGTGCCGAGAAACGTTTCGCCGCGGCGTCATCGAGCGAACTGAACGGCTCGTCGAGAATCCACAATTTACGCTTTCGCGAAAAAGCGATTCGCGCCAACGCAACCCTGCGTTGCTGACCCGCCGACAAGCGCTGCACCGGAATATCCGCCACATGCGCGAGCCCTTCCTCGTCAAACACCGCTCGCAAGGCAGCTTCGGTCACCCGAACGCCCTGTATCGCAAGGGTGGCACGCAGGTTTTCGCATGGCGACAGATACGCTTTCAAGGCATTCGCATGCCCCACAAACGCGAGCTGTTTCGAATAGTCGTCGCCAATCTCGGGCAATGCGCGTCCAAGCCACGCAATACTTCCTTGCTCCGTAGGCGAAAGTCCCGCAATCATGCGTAACAGGCTGGTTTTGCCCGCCCCGTTCGCACCATGGATGCGCAACGCCGTGCCCTCTTCCACGCGGAAGGACAGATGGCGAAACAGGTTGCGATTGCCGCGAGAACAAGAAATGTCGTTGGCTTCGAGCATGTCCGGAGAATCGGGGGCAGCGGCGGATTATACCCGAGCACCCGGTAGATGCCGGTCGCCTTGCCGCTCGAAATAGCGCGACGAATTGGCAGACGGGCGGCTCCCAGTCACTCCAGAACGCCCCCAGCGATCGCGGCTGCGGACAAAAGCCGCAAACCGCCCACTGAACAGGCACCAGTATGGCGAAACAAACCGGAGCGGGCCGAAGGCGACGAACGCCCGGCGATGCCTGGTCTTACTTGCCCGGTTTAAAATTGAATTTCTGTCCGCCCAGCGTCGCTTCGTACATGAGACCGCCCTTGACGTGGGTGAACACCGCCATCCCCTTGTAATAGGACGTTTCCTGCTTGCCTGCGGTGCCCCCCGTGGTGGCACTCGCGCCTGCGCCGGTCGTACCCGCCTGAGCGGTCGCGCCGGCCGTGATGGCGACGGCGGTGGCCTGCGCGCCGAACTCAAAATTGCCGCTGGTGAAATCGTCGTAGGCGCGCTTGTCCTCGAAGAAGATAATCTGGCTGAAGGCTTGCCCGCCAAGCTGCAGCCCGATGGTCAGTTGCGTCATCGAGGTGTATCCGGTGACTTTGCCACCCTGGTACACCTGGCCTTTGCCGTGGGCACCACCGATTCCGACACCGCCTTTGCCAATGGTCGGGAATACCGCGTAACCGTACGCGGTATCAAAATAGGGTTTGACTACCGGTGAGCCCTTGTAGATATTGATCGTCTGGCTGTAGTCCTCTGCCGCATTCGCTGGCGAGAAGGCAAACACCGTGCATATCAGTGCAGCAAGAAAATAGTAAAAGCGAGTCACGTCTCTCTTCCCAGTTTCACAATGATAGAACGTCATTGTACGCCATGCATGGCGAGCAAAACGTCCCTCGACAAACGCACATTTTTTCAGACGCCCGCCGTTTCGATGCTGAGGCAGCACAAGCAATCAATGCTGACTGACCGTAGTGTCGACGCCGGCGCCACTCGTCGCTTCGTAGCGACGACCCTCTTTCAGTAATCCATATTAGGTCACTGTTTGCTAGTATTTTCTCGCGACGGTATGTACCTTGCAGTTAAGTTTTCTTGTTTTCCTGGAGGGGCGGCTTTGCCCGGAGATTCCGCATTGAGGATCGATTCGAAAGTTTGGATTGTCTTTCTGATCCTGCCCTTGCTAATTGTCGGTTGTGGTGGTGGCGGCTCAGACGGCACGCCGGCGCCGACATTGGTGGCTGCGGGATTCACAAGCGAGGAGTCGTGGGTCACGGGTTTGAGCAGCGCCACGGCAATTGCGCAGACGCCCGATGGCCGTCTCCTCGTTGCACAGCAAGGCGGCGCGCTACGCGTCGTCAAGAATGGCACACTGCTCGGTACACCTATGCTCGCTGTCACGGTCAACTCGGCAGGTGAGCGCGGTTTGCTTGGCGTGGCGGTGCATCCAGCGTTCGCCAGCAACGGCTATGTGTATGTCTATTACACGAGTACCGAAAACAACATTCATAACCGGGTCAGCCGTTTCACCGTGACAGGCGATGTGGCGGGCAGTGAGGAAAAGCTCGTAGATTTACCCGCGCTTTCGAGTGCTACCAACCACAATGGCGGGGCAATCCACTTCGGCGCCGACGGCAAACTCTATGTGGCAGTGGGCGACAATGCCAACAGCGCCAATTCGCAGAATCTGACCAGTCCGCTGGGCAAGATGTTGCGCTTTAATGACGATGGCTCGATCCCGAACGACAACCCGTTCTGCACGACGAATGGGAATCTCGCCTGCGCAGTGTGGGCGTATGGCCTGAGAAATCCGTTCACCTTCGCGGTGCATCCCGACACCGGACGTATCCACATCAATGACGTAGGACAGAATACCTGGGAAGAGATCAATTTGGGTTTATCGGGCGCAAACTACGGTTGGCCAGGTTCCGAGGGACTCGACGGGGTGACAGCCAGTATCACGGGGCCGATCTTGGCCTATCGGCATACCGCAGCGCCAGCGCCTGGACCGGGCAGTGCCTTCATTGGCTTTGCGATTGCCGGCGGGACTTTCTACCCGGATACGGGACCGTTCCCTGCGGAATACCGCAACAACTACTACTTCGCAGACTTCGTGAGCAAGTTTATTGGCCGGTTCGACTGGGTGAATAACACTGCTTCCCAATTCGCAACCATTTCGGGCTCGCCGGTTGACATGCTGATCGGATCGGATGGAGCACTCTATGTGCTGACCCGCATTGGGATCACGCGGTTCAGTTTCAAGTAGGGAACAAGCAATCGTCGCGAGCAAAGCCGCGTCCGCCACATGTGCCGCGGTCGATCAAACGAAACCCCGCTGAAGCGGGGCATGTCGTCGAGTGTTACGTTTCAAACAGCGGCTTGTTTCTTCTTACTTAGTGCAACCCATCCCATGATGCCAAGACCAATACTCATCATGGCGTAGATTTCGGCTTCGGGGACGGGGTACGCAATGACCTGCTCTTACCCCACAGGGGTGCCTCTGCACCTGTCGCTGCCTAGCGCTTGATGGATGCGCCGGGCACTCGGCAGAACTGCCGTCCAGGCGTCGGAAAATCGACTACACCTGAACCTTCCCGCCCTCCTCTCGCATTATTTGCATGCATTCGCGCCAACTTGCGCGGATCCGTGAACTTTCCAGCAGTGGGCCAAGTCCAGTGAAATGGGCGCGAATATGGGTAGGAATATGGGTACGGCTAGTGAGCCTTAAGCAACCCGATTATGTTTCAGTAGCTTAAAGGACTT
>CAWBXZ010000010.1:0-82692 GCA_963792855.1 uncultured beta proteobacterium
CGATTTGTTGATCAGGAACGGCCTTGTCGTCGACGGCACCGGCAAACCGGGGTACAAGGCCGACGTCGCGGTGGCCAACGGCAAGATCGTCGAAATCGGCGAGCCGGACGGCAGCGCGAAAGCAAACCATCGACGCCGGCGACTGCGTGGTCTCGCCCGGCTTCATCGATCCGCACACCCATTACGACGCGCAGATCTGCTGGGACGGCGCGGTCACGCCATCCTCGTGGCACGGCGTCACCTCGGTGGTGATGGGCAACTGCGGTGTCGGCATCGCCCCGTGCAGACCCGGAGTCGCGCGAAGTCGCCATGCACGACCTCGTGAATGTGGAGGCGATCCCGTTTGACGTGCTCAACAAGGGCATTACCTGGGACTGGGAATCCTTTCCCGAGTACATGGACGCCGCCGCGCGCAGAAAGCCGTCGGTCAACCTCGGCTTCATGGCGCCGCTTACACCATTTCGTCACTTCGTCATGGGCGCGGAATCCATGGAACGCGCGGCAACGCCGGATGAGACCAGAAAGATCAGCGCGCTGCTGGGCGAAGCGGTGGACGCGGGCGCGTACGGTTTTTCCAGCACCATCCTCAACCAGCACATGGGCTTTGGCGGCAAACCGCTCGCCTGCCGTAACGCCAGCGACGACGAACTCAGGGCCTACGGCAACGTGCTCAAGCAGCGAAACAAGGGCGCCATCGAAATCGCGCTGACGCGTCAGATCGGCGTGCTCGAAGAAGACCAGTGCGAAACGCTGGATTTGTTGCTCGAAGCCAGCGGCCGGCCGGTCACCTTCATTGCGCTGTTCGACCGTGACGACATTTCCGAAGCAGTGCGCGACACGCTAAAGCGCTGCGCGCCGCAGATCGCCAAAGGCGCGCGCCCGCAGACTTCGCCGCTGCCGCTGACGCGCGAAATCGACATGCGCAGCCCGTTCGGCTTCGCCGCCTACCCGTCGTGGAAACGCGTGTTCGAAGACAAATCCAAAGAAGCCATGATCAAGGTCTATGGCGACAAGGCGTTCCGCGATCAATTCCGCGAAGAACTGAAAAACCCGATGGGCGTGAGCAACTTCTCGCACGTCACCCTGCACGAAGCACATAAGCCGGAAGTGAAGCGCTTCGAAGGCATGACCGTGACCGAGATCGCCAAGGCGCAGGGCAAGGACGTGGTCGATACGTTGTTCGACCTGACCATTGCCGACGATCTGCAACTCGAATACACCATCACCTCATTCAACACCCGCGTTGACCGCATGGCCGAATTGCTCAACAACCCGGCCATCCTGATCGGATTGGGCGACGGCGGCGCCCACGTCGACATGCTGTGCGACTCCGGCTACCCGACCTTCCTGCTCGGCACCTGGGTGCGTGATCGCAACGTGCTGACACTGGAAGAGGGCGTGCGCAGACTGACGTCCGACCCCGCCGACTTCTTCGGCATCACGGACCGCGGCCGGCTGCAAACCGGCCTCGCCGCCGACATCACCATCTTCGACCCGAAAACCATCGGCTCACCCAGCCGCGGCGAACGACGCTTCGACCTGCCCGGCGGCGGCAAGCGCATGGTCATGCCGTCGTATGGGGTGCGGCATACGGTTGTGAATGGCGTGGCGACGTATGCGGACGGGGAACTGGTTGGTGCGGGGGCGGGGGAGGTTTTGCGGTCGTGATGCAAAATAAAAACCATTCAATCCTCATCCAGGAGTTCCGAACCAGATGCAATCATTAATCCGCGCGTGCCGTAACGGGCTCGTGGCCGCATTGACGTTGCTGATTCTGAGCTGCACGCAACCTGCGATCATCTCCGATCAGGATGCCCGGCCGCCGGTTTCGGCGACACAGACGGTTTCCTACAGCCAGAATGTAAAACCGATCCTCGAACAGAAATGCGTGGCCTGTCATGCCTGCTATGACGCCCCGTGTCAGCTCAATCTTGGCTCGGCGGAAGGTCTGCTGCGCGGCGCGAGCAAGAAAGCCGTCTACGACAGCGCCCGCCTGAGGGACATGGCGCCGACCCGCTTGTTCACCGATGCGCACGGCGCCGAGTGGCAGCAAAAGGGATTCTTCTCGGTGCTCAATACCCGCAGCGACTCGCCGGACGACAATCTCGACTATTCATTGCTCTACCAGATGATCCGGCTCGGCCGGGAGCACGCGCCAAAAGCGAATGCGCCGGTGCCGGCGGACATCGAGCTCGGTCTGACCCGCAGCAACGTGTGTACTGCGCCGGCACAGTTCGATTCATATGCGCAATTCAGGCCGCTGCAAGGCATGCCGCTCGCGTTCACGGGGCTGAGCGACAACGAATACCGCACTCTGCGGCAATGGATCAAGGAAGGCGCCGTCATCGATGAAAAACCGTTCGCACCCGGCCAGGCGGAGCAGGCGCAAATCCGCCAATGGGAAGCATTCTTCAACCGTCCGGCGCTACGCAACCAGCTGGTCTCCCGTTATCTCTATGAACACCTGTTTGCGGCCCACCTGTACTTTGACGATCTCGATACCGGCAATTTCTTCGAGATCGTTCGCTCCAGCACGCCTTCGGGGAGCCCGATCCGGTTGATCGCGACGGTGCGCCCGAATGACGATCCCGGTGAGCTGTTTTATTACCGCATCAGAAAAGTCGACGGTGCGCTGGTTCACAAAACGCATATGGCCTATCCGCTCAGTGAAGCGAAGATGGCGCGCCTCGACGGCTTGTTCCTGACACCGGGTTGGGACGTTGCCAGGCTGCCGGCGTATTCAAATGCGAACGCGATCAATCCGTTCGCGACGTTTGCCGCGATCCCGGCCCGTGCGCGTTATCAGTTCATGCTCGATTCCGCCGAATTCTTCGTGATGAACTTCATCCGCGGCCCGGTGTGCGCCGGGCAGGTGGCGACCGACGTGATCGACGATCAGTTCTTTGTCGTGTTTCAGGACCCGGATGCGGACCTGTCGGTAACCGATCCGGTGTACCTTGCAGAGATTCAGCCTCACCTGGTGCTGGTTCCCGAGAAGAAACGTGTGGTGGGACTGGCGTTCGACTGGGACTACCGCAAAAAGGAAAGAAACGAATACATTCTTTTGCGCGGCCAGGCCTACCGCGCACGGCAACCCGCAGGCCCGTCACTGGCAGACATCTGGGATGGCGACGGCATCAATGACAACGCGGCGCTGACTGTGTTCCGCAATTTCGACAACGCGATGGTGACGAAGGGATTCGTCGGTGCGGTCCCCAAGACCCTCTGGGTCATGGACTACCCGATGTTCGAGCGCAGCTATTATCTGCTGGTGGCGAATTTCAATGTATTCGGCACGCTCGCCACCCAGGCAGAAACCCGTTTCTACTTCGATCTGATCCGCTCCGGCGGAGAAGATAATTTCCTGCATTTCATGCCCCCGGACGTCCGGACTTCGATGCGGGACTCCTGGTACCAGGGCAAGAAGGCGGAAACGAAAATCCGGAAGACCTATGAAATCGTCAACGAAGACCTGCCGGTGCAGATCGCATACCGGACAGCAGACCCGAAATCCGAGTTCGTCTCGCTCGTCAGTGCGCGGCTCGGGCCGCTTGCGGGCCCGCCCGATGTGCTCAACCGCTGCGCCGAGCCACCCTGTTACCAGCCCGATGCAAGTGCAGCGCAGAGACGAGTAGCGGCGAGCCTGCAGACCCTGACCTCGAAGCCCGCCGCACTCCAGGCCATGCGTTTCGTGGACTTCATGCCGGATGTCAGTTTCCTGCGGATCAGTACTGGCGATGCCAGCGCGGATCTGGCATACACCCTGGTGCGTAACAAGGCGCACACCAATGTCGCCTTCATGTTCGACGAAGCAAAACGCCGGGAGATTGGCGAGGACACCCTCACCGCCTACCAGGGCCTTCTCGGCAGTTACCCGAACTTCATGTTCAACGTGCCGCTGGACGAGATCGAAACATTCACCACGTCCTTGCAAGCCGCGCAGTTGCCGGAGGAATTCCTCGAGGTGGTCTATACCTATGGATTGCCCAGAACCCATCCCGAGGTCTGGACCAACTTTCAGTGGTTCGTTGACTACATGCGCCGCAGCAGTCCGACTGACGCGGGAATATACGACCTGAATCGCTACAAGAAGGTGGCCGATCTGATGGTCGACGAAAAGTAGCTGGCGACAACTGATTGTTTATGTAATGGCGTGATGCGACATGATCTGCAGAGTGTTATGGGAGCAATATCGGTGGCGAGACCGGGGTACACCGTGGATTGTCCCGTGTTGAGTCGCGGTAACGTCGGCGCCCACGTCGACATACTCTGCGACTCCGGCTACCCGACCTTCCTGCTCGGCACCTGGGTGCGTGATCGCAATGTGCTCACACGGGAAGAAGGCGTGCGCCGACTGACGTCGGACCCGGCGGACCTGTTCGGTATCAAGGGTCGCGGACGTTTGCAAGCGGGACTGGCAGCAGACATCACGATCTTCGCTCCGAAGACGATTGGTTCGCCGAGTCGTGGGGAGAGAAGGTTTGACTTGCCCGGTGGTGGCAAGCGCATGGTCATGCCGTCGTATGGAGTACGGCATACGTTTGTGAATGGGGTGGCGACGTATGCGGATGGGGAATTGGTTGGTGCGGGGGCGGGGGAGGTTTTGAGGTCGTAATGGAAGAAAACGTGGTCTGAGTTGTCCCCGATTACCGTCCAAGCGGCATACCCGTTCGTTGCAGCACTGGCGCGAGCACGCGGATTGGATCCCGATTCGCCGCCGCACTTGAGGAAGGTCACCCGCACCCTTTAATTGCATATGGCCGATAGTCAATGAAAACGATACAAATAGATAACATGCAGATGCTCGCACTGAGCATAGTCGTGCTGTTTCTCGGCATGTACCTGACCGGCAAGTTCAAGTTGCTGCAGGAAAATTACATTCCACCCGCCGTCACCGGCGGGCTGATATTCAGTCTCGTCGCTTGGGGCCTGCACAGCTTCGCGGATATCGCGTTCGAATTCGATATGCAACTACGCGACCTGTTGTTGCTGACTTTCTTCAGCACCGTCGGTCTTGGTGCGCGGCTGCGCACGCTGGCCAGTGGCGGGGTCGCACTTGCGATCATGGTTGTTGCCGCGGGCGTGCACCTTGTGCTTCAAAACGTGATCGGCGTGGGCGCGGCGCTGCTTGCTGGCGTGCCGCCCGGTTATGGATTGATGGCCGGCAGCGTATCGTTGGCAGGCGGTCATGGCACGGCCGCGGCGTGGGGTGCGGTCGGTGTCGAAGCCGGTTTGGCCCAGGCAATGGAGGTCGGGCTGGTATTCGCGACATTCGGCCTGATTGCCGGCGGGATTATCGGCGGACCGATCGCGCGCATGCTCATCGAGCGGCATCAGCTCAAACCTGCGAGCCAGCAGGCAAATGGAGAAGCACCGACGGCAAAACCGGAAAACAGACGCAGCATTGCTCTGGACGCGGACCCGCTTTTTCCGCTGTTGCGGATGCTTCTGATCCTTGCGCTGTGCGTGAGTGTGGGCGCCGTAGTGAACGAATTTCTTTTTGCCAGACAGGTGCTGTTGCCCGGCTTTCTGACATCCATGTTCGTCGCGATTGTATTGACTAACATTGCGGATGTGGCGGACCGGCCCGTTGATAAAGCACTCACGGACAAATTCGGCAACGTCAGCCTGAACTTGTTCCTGACCATGAGTATGATGAGCATGCAACTTTGGGTGCTTTCGGCAGGACTCGACAAGTTTGTATTGCTGATGCTGGTGCAGATCGCGGCGATGGCATTGTTCGCCATTCTTGTCGTGTTCCGCATGGCCGGGCGCGACTACGACGCGGCCGTCATGACCAGCGGCTTCGTCGGGCTGGGCCTGGGCGCAACACCGGTCGCGCTCGCCAATATGGATGCCGTCACCCGGCACTACGGCCCATCAGCCAAGGCATTTATTGTCATCCCCATCATCGGCGCGTTCTTCATCGACCTGCTCAATGCCGGTGTGATCCAGTTCTTCATCGACCTGATAAGCCGCTGGAACCCGGCAGGCTGACTGCGGATTAAGGAGGGGTCGCCCATTAGGCGGCCCTGAGTCAAGGGCGAAGTTAAACCGCCTTGCTGATTGCTAACAGCAAGTTTGTCGCTTCATGCCCGAGTTGTTGTTCGCGCCGAACCCGTTTCCTCAATCATGGCTACGACCGTGTCGTGCCTGTCACCCATCAGGATCAAGTGCGATGCCGATGTTCTGGCAACGCGCCCTGCTGCGGAAATATTCGGTCGGACCTCCGCAAGCCATTGATGCAAAGAAATTCTGATCCGTAATCAACTCTTCTCAGGCTCTTGGAAGCACGTTTTCGATACCAGAATGCGCGTTCTAAGCGGGCAACGTGGCCACACTCAATCAAACCGCGCTAATCGGATATTGATTGCTTGCTAAACGGTTAGCTCGAGAATTAAAGGGGTCAGAGCCTGAGGTTTCCCCGCATTTTATAGGGCAATGTCATAGGCGTTGATCGCCTGTTGTCTGAGTGGCGCGATAGCCTGAATGGGTAATAGCTGCTTGAGCAAATGAGGTGGTCCATTGAGGATGCGCCGCGCCAGAGTCAGCACCGAGATCTCGGGCCGGCTTGTTCGTCTTGTTGCGCTAAATTGCAAGTCGAGTTGCTGTGCTTTGGCACTTTCGCCGATGAGCCGTTGAACGAACGCGGCCAGATGCACAATGAGCAGCAAGATGTTCAAGCGCTGCGCACTCCTTGAGCGTGAGACCTCGAGGCCCATCCCGACGCGCTGGTTCTTGGTATCGCGAAACGATTGCTCGATGCTCATTCGCTGTCGGTAGAGCGCAACAACGCCTTCGGGGCTCAGATGTGACAGTTGCGGGCTCGTCGCGAGCAACCACGGCTCTTTTGCCCGCCGTGCGTTCTTCTTGCTCTGCTTCGAAATCGCTGTCGTACCAAAGACAGTGAGCGCACGGCGCTGTTTGCCTGGGCGCCTGGCCAGCACCAGGCGCACATCAACCGGGTTGTTGCGAACGTAACGCCCCTGACCAAGGTCGCGCGCCTTGATGGTGGCATGCCGATACAGTGCACGTGCCGGGCGCCAGAATGGCTCGTGTTGCAACAACACGCGATTGCGACCGCGCAAGCGCCCAATAAAGTCCCAACCCAGTTCGCTCACGGCATTGAACCAGGGCGTGTGAAACCCCGCATCGGTCATGACAATGACTTTGGCCGATGCGGGCAGCAACGATTGGAGCGTGCGCAAGAATCGCTGATGCACCTTGGGGTTGCCCAAGTATTGCTGCGCGTGCACTTCTTCGTAGAGCGTCAGGCTGCGACCTTCAACTGCCACACTGGCGCGCAACAGTTGCCAGCGCTGATCGCGCGTCACATCGGACCAATCCACCACCACCAGGATGTGATCAATGCCCTTGAGCCAGCGCCGCGCCAGTGCTCGGTAGATGTCGCGCCGGCGAGCTTCGAGCCCCGTGCTGCCAAGCAGTCGATCCACGCTCTTGATTCGATGTTTGAGTCCGGCGGCCCCGTCGAGAAACAGCGCAATACCCGACAGACTGGCAAACGCGCCTTGCACCAGTGCGCTGGTGGCGCGAAGTAATGCATGGGCACGCTTGGCGTGCAATGAACTCAGGCATGGACCGAGCACTCGCGTTACGATTGCATGTGCATGCATGGTAGGCCTCGCAGTTTTCGTCTCGACAACAAAAACCGTGACGCATCACTGCCATGCATGCGCAGTTTTGACCAAACAATAACGCTCAACCTGTTGTTAAACAACCGCAAAATGCGGGGAAACCTGGGAAACCTGGGGTCAGAGCCCTTTAAAAGAAACGCCGCAAGCGGTACACTGCCGTCAAGAGTAAAGACGGAGCAGGCAAGTGCCAAGGAAGCCACGATTCTTTCTGCCCGACATCCCGGTGCATGTCGTCCAGCGTGGTCATAGTCGCGAGCCGGTCTTCTTTGAGGATAGTGACTATCGTGCTTACCTCGACTGGCTCACGGAAGCTGCCGAGCGTTACCAATGCGCAGTCCATGCCTATGTCCTGATGACCAACCACGTCCACATACTGGCCACGCCGCACAAATCCGATGGCGTGAGCCGCATGATGCAATATGTCGGGCGGCGTTACGTGCCTTACGTCAACCACACCTACGGGACCAGCGGCAGCATCTGGGAGGGACGATTCAAGGCTTCTCTCATTCAGGACGAGGCGTACCTGCTCACTTGCATGCGCTACATCGAACTCAATCCGGTGCGAGCCAACATGACCACCTCACCGGGCCAATACCGCTGGAGCAGCTACCGGGCCAATGCGCAGGGTAAGGCCGACGATCGGATTTCACCGCATGCGCTATACACGGCACTTGGCAGGACCCGTGCGAGCCGGCAAGAGGCCTATCGGGCCCTGTTCAAGGCCCACGTGGATGAGAATGCGCTCAAGGACATTCGTGCGGCCTGGCAAACGGGCACTCCGCTTGGCAACGACTATTTCCGCGAGAAGATCGAGCGCAAGCTCGGAAGCAAGGTGGGACAGGCGAGACGCGGGCGTCCTTCTAAAAGGGCGTCGACCCCTTAATATGATCCGCTGCCGGTCGGGAACGGCTGGCAGCGGATGATCAGAGCGGGTAGAAAACGTCAGAACTGGTAGAAGACGCTGAGCCAGACCGTGTCGGACTTTTCGAGTTCATCGACGTCCATGACTTCATACTCCGCGCGCGCGCCCAGGCTAAAAATCTTGAAGCTGGCGCCGATGCCGTACAGCGGAGCGGTACCGTCGTATTCGGTTTTGAGGCCGGACGCGATTTTTTCGAGGTCGTACTGGACAGCGCCGACGCGGGCATATACCTCCACTGGGCCGAGGCCAAGGCCGGCAAGCACGGAGTAGTCGAAGCCGCTAACTCCGTATTCCAAACTGCCTGCGCTCAGGCTGCCGAGGTCACGGTAGCCCAGCTCACCCGACACGCTGACGATCGGCAGCGCGTCGAAGCGATAGCCGCCAAAAAGCCGGTACGCCGAAGTGCTGGACTCGTCGAACGTAGCGCCCGACGGGGTGATCGGACTATCCTCGACGTATGCAGCACCGACGCCGCCGCCGACGTAGATGCCGTTGGCGAAGCCAGGCGTGATGGCCACAATGAAGAGGCCTGTTGCAATCAGAAGGTTTCTTGTGTGGCGCATGATGATCTCTTGGTCTGAAAGAAAGTATGGGGGAGTGATGGTGATGAAGTTTCTCGTACGGGATACTACTCCTGAATTGAGCTAAAAGAATTGAGCCAAACGGGCTTCGACCCCTTGATACGGGAGTGGAGAAGAAGGATCTGGAACTCAAAGGTAAAAAGGTGTAGAAGGGGCCAGCGTGAAGCTCCCCCAGTTTAACGGACACTTTTAATCAGCGACAATGTCGCGATAAGGAGTGTACCGATGACGAGGAAACGCAGTCCCTACAAGACCTACACCAAAGAGTTCAAAGCCGAGGCAGTGCGCCTGATGCAAGCATCGGATCGACCCGCCAGCGAGATCGCCACGCAGTTGGGTATTCGCCGAAACCAATTGTACAAATGGAAAGAGCAGCTCGATGTAAAAGGCGAGCAAGCCTTTGGCGGCAGAGGCCGCCCGAAGACGAGCGAACAAAGCGAGGTCACCACGCTTCGCCAGGAGAACGAACGGCTCAGGGAGGAAGTGGAAATCCTAAAAAAGGCCGCGGCGTACTTTGCCAGGGAAGTGCAGTGAAGTACGCCTTTGTCCGCGCGCACAGCAAAGAACACAAGACCAGCCGGCTTTGTCACGCGCTCGACGTCTCCGTGAGTGGCTACTACGCCTGGCGCGATCGCCCCGAGAGCGTCAGAGCGCAGCGCAATCGAGCGTTGGTGGCCAGCATTGAAGACTTCCACAGGGCGAGTCGTCGTACTTACGGATCGCCACGCATTCATCGGGATTTGCAAGCGTGCGGTCAACGCGTAGGTCTTAATCGCGTGGCCCGACTGATGCGCGAACATGGCGTGCAATCGAAGATGGCGAAGAAGTTCGTCATCACCACCGACTCGAGAAATACGCTGAGCGCTGCTCCAGACCGGATCAGGCGCGAGTTCACCCGCGCTGCGCGCGATCAAGCTTGGGTGGGTGATACGACATTCATCTCCACGCGCAAGGGGTGGATGTATCTGGCTGTCATCCTCGATCTGTACTCACGCAAGGTCATTGGCTGGGCGATGCGAGACAAGAACGACAGTCAGTTGGTTCGCGATGCACTCACCATGGCACTGGCGCACCGAGGTAATGTCCAGGGTGTGATTGTGCATTCCGATCAAGGCAGCACCTACGCCTCGGGTGCCTATCAGACATTACTCGCCGAGCACGGTCTTATCTGCAGCATGAGTCGCAAGCGCGAGTGCCTGGACAACGCCGTAGCGGAGAGTTTCTTCGGCACGCTGAAAACGGAGCTGGTCGATCATGAAGATTACCGCAACCACGACCACGCGCGACAAAGCCTGTTTGAGTACATTGAGGTGTTCTACAATCGTCAGCGCCGACATTCACATCTGGATTACTTGAGCCCCGTGCAGTACGAGGCAAGATCTGCCTCTTTCTAAAACAGTCCGTTTATTTGGGGGAACGTCAGCGCCCTTTAACGCGCAGGATCCAGTGTATTACCAGAATCTCATTTGAACGGACCTGAGCTTACCGACGCCGGCGCGCCTTCGCTCTGGGCGGACTTGCGCGCCGCGCTGCGCGGCACGAGCGCCGACTACACACGCATACCGCTCAAGCGCGCGGTGTTTCTGCTGGCCGTGCCGATGATGCTGGAGTTGGTGCTTGAATCCACCTTCGCGGTGGTCGACATCTTCTTCGTCGCCAAGCTCGGCGCCTCGGCGGTGGCCACTGTCGGCATCACCGAGACCTATCTCCTGTTGCTCTATTCGCTTGCAATAGGGCTGGCAATGGCGGTCACCGCCATCGTCGCGCGGCGCATCGGCGAGCGGCGCGGCGACGAAGCGGCGCTCTCGGCCGTGCAGGCGATCATCGTCGCGGTGCTCGTCTCGCTGCCCGTCGCGGTGGTTGGCATCGTCTGGGCGCAAGACGTGTTGCGGCTCATGGGCGCGGACGCCTGGGTTGTCGAACACGGCTACCGCTATACGCAGTGGATGCTGGGTGGCAATGTCGTCATTCTGCTCTTGTTCGTGATCAATGCGATCTTCCGCGGCGCGGGCGACGCGGCAGCGGCGATGCGCGTGCTGTGGGTGGCGAATGCGCTCAACATCGTGCTCGACCCGATTCTGATCTTCGGCCTCGGGCCGATTCCGGCGCTGGGCATCGAAGGCGCGGCGATCGCCACCAACCTCGGCCGCGGCGCGGGCGTGCTGATGCAGTTGTGGATCCTGGTACGCGGCAGCGAACACCTGCGCCTGCGCCTGGCGAGCCTGCGCTGGGATGGCGCGACGATGCGGCAGATCGTGCGCACCTCGCTTGGCGGCATCGGACAGATGATGGTTGCCATGACGGCCTGGTTATTCCTGATGCGCATCCTCGCCGGCGTCTCGACCGAAGCGGTCGCCGGGGCGACCATCGCAATGCGCATCATGATGTTCACCCTGATGCCCGCCTGGGGCATGTCGAATGCCGCCGCGACACTGGTCGGGCAGAATCTTGGCGCGGGCGAACCCGCGCGCGCCGAGGCCGCCGTGTGGCGCATCGGCTGGATGAACATGGCGTTCACGCTCGCCGTCTCGGTGGCTTTCTTCATCTGGCACGACGCGCTCATCGCGCTGTTCACGGCCGATGCCGAAGTCATCGCCATCGGCGGCGAGTGGCTCTCGATCCTGTCGTATTCCTACTTCGTCTATGGCTGGTGGATGGTCTCGGTACAGGCTTTCAACGGTGCCGGCGACACGATGACGCCGACGTGGATCAACCTCGTGTTCTTCTGGCTGATCCAGATTCCGCTGGCGTGGGCGCTGGCGCTGCCGCTGGGCTGGGCGCATTCCGGTGTTTTCTGGGGCGTGTTCGTCTCCGAGACCGCGGTCGGTGTGTTCACGTTATGGCTGTTCAGCAGGGGACGATGGAAGACGGTGAAAGTGTGAAGCGGCAGACTGCCTGTCGCCGACGGTGCGGACATTTCCGCCATCAAAAGAATACAAAGGTGTCGCTCTCTTTGCCTTCGAAATAAAAACGCACCACGAAGGCACCAAGGACGCAAAGAAACACAAAGGCTCTGAGAATGCTTTGAGCAGAATGGCATTTACTTGAGCTTGTGCCCGAGAATGCCGCGCCTGGAAGTACGTTTTTGATACCCCAATGCGTCGCCTAAGCGCCTGTCGAGAAAAATCTCAAGGTCAGAGACCTTTACGATCGATACACGCACACCGCCAAAACAGGAACACCCTGCAAGGGGCGTTTTGTCCTCGCGCAGAGCGTGATCGCGGTTTTGCGCCGTCACGCCGCGCCGACCGCCCCGTTTCTTTTGATATGGTTCGCCCTTGCTGTAATTCCGGCCAAGCCTTCCCCGAATCGTGACATCCGAAACCGCCACCATCCCCGAGGCGCTCTCCCAGACGCGGCGTTACCTGATCCTGGTGACGGTGGCACTGTGCACCATGCTCTACGCCATGACGGTGACCATCGTCAATGTCGCGCTGCCGCAGCTCCAGGGCGCACTCTCGGCGACGCCCGATCAGATCGCCTGGGTGGTGACCCTGAACGTCGTGGCCACTGCGGTGGTGACGCCAATGACCGGCTGGCTGGTGGCGCGCATGGGCCAGCGCACGGTGCTCATTTCCTGCGTCATCGGCTTCGCGGTCACCTCGCTGTTGTGCGCCACTGCCGCGACGCTTGAGCCGCTGCTGGCCTACCGGGTGGGGCAGGGCATCTTTGGCGCGCCCATCGTGCCGCTCTCGCAAGCGATCCTGCTGATCACCTTCACCGGCAAGGACCGGGCGATGGCGCAAGGCATCTTCGGCATGTCGGTGGTGGTCGGGCCGGCCGTCGGGCCTGCGCTCGGCGGCTACCTCGCCGAGGCGTATAACTGGCGCTGGATCTTTTTGCTCATCGTGCCGCTGTGCGTCGCCGCGTTCGTCATGGTGATGTTGTTCATCCGTCAGAGCGGCAAGGGCGAGAAACTCAAACTCGACTGGACGGGTTTTCTCGCGCTCTCGCTCGCCATCGTCTGCGTGCAGCTCATGGTCGATCGCGGCGAGCGCCTGGACTGGTTCGAATCCGGCGAGATCATCCTCTACGCCTGCGGTGCCGTGCTGGGCTTTTACGTGCTGGTCGTGCATACCGTGACGAGCGACAGGCCGTTTCTCAACCCGCAGCTTTTCATGGACCGCAACTTCGCCATCGGCCTGGTACTGGTGTTCGTCTACGGCATGCTCAACTTCACGCCGATCACGCTGCTGCCGCCGATGCTGCAGAACCTGAAGGGCTATCCCGATTCCCTCATCGGCCTGCTGCTTGCCATGCGCGGCGTCGGCATGGTGATCGGCTTCTATCTCGCCGGCAGGATGGGCAGTCTCGATCCGCGGGTCGGTCTGACGGTCGGAATGCTACTGACCGGTAGCAGCGGCGCGATTATGGCGACCTTCGATTTCAACGTGTCGCCCGGAACGGTCGGCTGGGTGGGTGTCCTCCAGGGCATCGGCACCGGACTCATGTGGGTGCCGCTCACCACCGTGTCTTTCGCTTCGCTGCCAACACGGCTCATGGCGGACGGCTCGGCGCTCTTCCACCTGCTGCGAAACTTCGGCACCAGCCTGTTCATCGCCGTCAGCTTCATGGTCGTCGTGCGCAGTGCACAGATCAGCCACTTTGAGCTCGCCCAGAACGTGAGTCCCTACAACGAGGCGCTGCGCTTCCCGTCGGTCGTCGGGCACTGGGACATCGGCTCGCTGCACGGCCTCGCCAAGCTCAGCTCCGAAGTGGATCGCCAGGCGCAGATGATCGGATACGACAACGCCTTTATCATGTACGCGGCGGTGTGTTTCGCGACGATACCGTTGCTGCTGTTTGTTCGAATCAGGCATCATTGAGCGGTCCGAGTACTGCACGAATTAAACCAATTAAAGGGGCACACCCCTTTTGCTCCTCTTACTAGTGCATCTGACGAAAGCATCAGTTAAGAGAAGAAGAGAAAAAGAGGCGCAGAAGGATTGGGCAGCGCCTTTTGTTCTATGGCGCCTTGTTCTATGGCGCCGGCCCTGTAACAAGCCAGCTAAATTTGCTATGCTCCGCCGCCCAAACAACGGCCGGATGGCGAAATACGCCGCCTGACCTCAACGCTCGGTGCACTGCTCTTGATCTCTGCTGCAAACCTGTCGATTCAGTTCGGCGCAAAACCCCTGTTCGAAAATGTCTCTGTGACCTTCGGCAATGGCAATCGCTATGGCCTGATCGGAGCCAATGGCTGTGGCAAATCCACATTGATGAAAATCCTGGCAGGTCAGCTGGAGCCCACTGCGGGCAACGTGTCCATCGATCCAAATGTCCGTGTCGGACAACTTTCCCAGGACCAGTTCGCGTATGAAGAGTATCGGGTTCTCGATACGGTGATCATGGGCTACAAACGATTGTGGGAGGTGTTGCAGGAGCGTGATCGACTGTACGCACTGCCCGAGATGAGCGACGAAGAAGGCATGCTCGTGGCGGATCTCGAAGTCGAATTCGCCGAGATGGATGGCTACTCCGCTGAGGCTCGCGCCGGCGAGCTGCTGGAAAATATCGGTATTCCGGTTGATCGGCATGACGGCCCCATGAGCGCTGTCGCGCCTGGCTGGAAGCTTCGCGTCCTGCTGGCACAGGCTCTTTTCTCGGATCCTGACGTGCTGTTGCTTGACGAGCCGACCAACAACCTCGACATCAACACCATTCGCTGGCTGGAAGGCTTTCTGGAAACCCGCAAATCCACGATGGTCATCATCTCGCATGATCGCCACTTCCTGAATAGCGTGTGCACGCACATGGCGGATCTGGATTACGGCAAGCTGCAGCTCTTCCCCGGCAATTACGACGAGTACATGACAGCCGCCACGCAGGCGCGAGAGCGTATGCATGCGGACAATGCCAAGAAAAAAGTGAAGATTGCGGAACTGCAGTCCTTTGTCAGCCGCTTCTCTGCTAACGCATCGAAAGCGCGCCAGGCGACATCGCGAGCCAGGCAACTCGAGAAGATCGAACTTGCGGAGATTAAACCGTCGAGCCGCGTGAGCCCGTTTATTCGTTTCGAACAAAACAAACCGCTTCGTCGTGTCGTGGTTGAAGCAACAGGTATCAGCAAGGGCTATGACGAAGGTCCCCTGTTCGAGAACCTGGACCTGACGATCGAAGCCGGAACGCGCCTCGCGATACTTGGGCAGAACGGAATCGGCAAGACGACTCTTGCTCGTACACTGCTGCAGCAAATTGACGCGGATGCCGGTGAGATTAAATGGGCTGAAAACGCCCAGTGCGGTGTCTTCGCACAAGACAACGCTCCGGAGTTTGAAACCGACATGTCTTTGTTCGACTGGATGACTCAGTGGCGGCCGAAAGGTGCGGACGATCAAATGTTGCGTGGGACGCTGGGTCGCATGTTGTTCTCAAGGGACGACAGCGAAAAGTCTGTCAAGGTTGTGTCCGGCGGTGAGCAACGTCGACTGATGTTCGGCAAGATCATTCTGCAAAAACCGAATGTGATCGTTATGGACGAGCCGACCAATCACCTGGATATGGAATCTATTGAGGCGCTCAACCTCGCATTGGAAAACTACCCCGGCACACTGATCTTTATCAGCCATGATCGTGACTTTGTGTCGTCGCTCGCGACGCGCATCATCGATATGACGCCAGACGGTATTGTCGACTTCCGCGGCACCTACGAAGAATATCTGCGGGCTCAACTTTCCGAAAAGACAAAGCGAGTCGCCTGATTCGAAAACCAAAGGCGACGCCAGCCTTTTTCATGCTGACACCAAAGCACCGCGGGAAAAGCGGCAGACCCCTTTTATTCATTATGGCGACCTTCGATTTCAACGTGTCGCCGGAAACGGTCGGCTGGGTGGGTGTCCTCCAGGGCATCGGCACCGGACTCATGTGGGTGCCGCTTACCACCGTCTCGTTCGCCTCGCTGCCAACACGGTTCATGGCGGACGGCTCGGCGCTCTTCCACCTGCTGCGGAACTTCGGCACCAGCCTGTTCATCGCCGTCAGCTTCATGGTCGTCGTGCGCAGCGCGCAGATCAGCCACTTTGAGCTCGCCCAGAACGTGAGTCCCTACAACGAGGCGCTGCGCTTCCCGTCGGTTGTCGGGCACTGGGACATCGGCTCGCTGCACGGGCTCGCCAAGCTCAGCTTCGAAGTGGATCGCCAGGCGCAGATGATCGGATACGACAACGCCTTCATCATGTACGCGGCCGTGTGTTTCGCGACGATACCGTTGCTGCTGTTTGTTCGAATCAGGCATCGTTGAGCAGTCCCCAGGCGGCGAGGCAGAAAAGCATTTAGTGTCAGGTCTTGCAATATCGCATTTGGAGTACGAACAGACCATAATGGAACATCCAAGAACTGGCCCTGATTGACTCTTTCAAACCGCGTTATGCCGATCGAGAACCGTTGGAGGATTGAAACATGAGCAGGACACTGATGAGAATTTGCACATGCCTGGTGCTTGTCGCCGCCGCATTCTCAACCGGGGCCTATGCCGCCGAGGTGGTTGGGAACCTGACCGACCGAAAGGGCAGCGGGGCGGAAGGTGCGCGGGTTACCGTCACGTGTGATGGCTTTGAGAAATCGGTCTTCGTAGCGGCGGTTACCGGCCAGTACCGCGTCAAGGACGTCCCGGACAACGCCGCCTGCGTTCTGGTCATCCATTACGATGGCGCGAGCAGCGCGCCATACAACTTCACCACCACGACGGAACGAACGCGTTATAACCGCCGAATACGGCGCGTTGGCAATAGTGTGGAGTATCTCTGACGCCGCGCGTGCCGGGCCGGCAATACGTACGGCTTGATCAAAAGTGAGTACGGGGTTACCAAGTACGAAATAAATCGGGTTCGACTGAAGCTGACCCCATCAGGATCCCTTATGCGTCGGGAAGAGCCGGTTGGCTCTTCCCGATTAGGGCAGTACGTCAGGCGGCGGGTCGGTTGGGGGAGGGCTTCGTGGCGCCATCGTCAAGAGCGAGAAGGCACACATCTCCTAGTTCGCCCAATGATTTCGAAACACCAGCTTGAATGATCAGGCGTCGAAGATCGGGACCGCCCGGTTGCAGTGCTATTCCAGCTGCTTTTTGAAGGAGGCACTGTCGAAGTACTGCGTTTGTTGGGCGATCTTGCCCGAGCTATTCACTTTGAGAATTTGTACCTCGTCCAGGTTTACGACTTTCCCGGATTCCTTGTGCCGTCCAGTCCAGGTTAATTCAATCCAAACCGAATCACCTTGGGCGCTATGGTTGTGGACCACTACCTCCTGATTGTCGAAGTTGTCGTAGAGCATCTGGAGGAAGTCACGCTGGGCCTGCTTGCCCTCAAGGGTACCGGCCATCGGATGGATGCGAACGGCATCATCGGCATAGCCCGATGCCAACCCGTCGAGATTGCCTGCCGCCATCGCGGCTCCCCATCCCTCGAATGCCGCGGCCCATGCGGCCGAATCCACATCCTTGCTCGGCCCCTTCTGTTGGGACGCACAGCCGGAAAAGAGGGCCATCGCCAAAACCACGCTACCCAATGCGATAAATCGTTTCATTGTGATTCTCCTCTTGTTATTCGTACCTAGTAGTCATATCAAGGTCGTTTATTCGATCAATTTCAAATCACGATTCCATTTGCATATTTGATTCACCTGATAAGTTGTCGGTCTCCTCCTTTGGCGGGATTGTTCCGGGAAGCAGCGTAGCAGGGAAGACGTACTCTGCAAACACTAATGTGGCAGGTCTTGTCTTTTGTTTGTATGCGGAGTGAACTCCATTTTGGCTCACTCGCGCCGTAGTCCCATCTGGTGAGGCCGGACCTCTTCATGACATTGATATAAATACAGTCTGTTGCGAAATGGATGCATCTCAGGCCCTTATAAGCACGTTCTTGATGCCGAAAAGGCCCCTCCTAAGCGCCTGGCGACAAGGTTGCACGCAATCGGGATTAGCTACTCGGATGTTGTTCCTTCTCCCTGACGGACAAGTTCATGGCGGAAAAAGATAAGTGAGGTCAGAGTCGTTTCTCTATTACAGAGCGTCTCACGGTCAATGAGATGTGAATTCTCCATGCACTCAAAGGTCATCTTTCGGCCAAAAGAAGGACCGCGCGGCTCTTGTCGAAACCTTTATTGTGTGCGTTAGCTGCTAGCGGGCGGCTCGCCAGAGATGTCGAGACCGGCCTTGCGCAACCCGTCGAACAACGCTCTGAAATGGGATCGCAGCGCTTCTGGATTGACCGGAGAAATAGCCGCCAGCAGGGCGTCCGGGTGGAAATCAGGTTTAATTGCCAGTAATTGGCCGAGCGCAATCTTGGCCTCTTCACGCCTGCCGAGATGCGCAAGCACCGATGCCAGCAACGCATGAGGATAGAACGATGCCGCGGGATGCCGGATTGCGCGGCGCGCGTCTTGTAATGCCGCTTCGTAATTGCCCAATGACAATTGCGCCCCACCTCGGGCATTGAAGAAAGCCCATATGAGCGGATCGCGTGGACTTAACCGGATCGCCTTGTCACATTCGGAAATAGCCTCCTCCGAATGTCCTGTCTGCAATAGCGCGAGGGCAAGCCCGAGATGCGTGAGGGCCAGGCTGGGATTGAGATCGATGGCGGTGCGCAATTCCTCGATCGCCGCATCGTAGTCACCTCGCAACGTTTGAATCCTGCCAAGCGCAGCGTGCGCCATCGCTTCCTTGTCGTCGAGCGCGAGGGCTTTGCCCGCGAACTGCGATGCCTGCTTTAGGGTTTCACGGGGGCAATCAACGTAGGACTGAATGATCTGGAGATACAGCGTATATGCCAGTGCTGCAACCGGTTGCGCGAAATTGGGATCCTGCTCGGCGGCCCGTTGGAACAATCGCCTCGCTTCGGCGAAGTTCTCAGCATCGAATCGCCAAAGGTGCCATAGGCCGCGTTGATAGGACTCCCATGCATCAAGGTTCTCAGGCGGTTTACGGCGGGCGGTTTCGCGCTCGAGATAACCGACTTCCGTTTGCAGGGCCGCGACCAGAGTCTCCGTGATTTCGTCCTGAAGATCGAACAGGTCAACAAGCTCGCGATCGTAGCGTTCCGCCCAGACGTGGTTACCGCTACTAGCATCGATTAACTGCGCGCTGATACGCACCCGGTTACCACCCTTGCGCACGCTGCCTTCCAGCAAATAGCGAACGCCCAGCTCCTTGCCCACCTGCCTCACGTCGGGTGATAGGCCTTTGTAGGCGAAGCTCGAGTTGCGCGCGGTGACGAACATCCAGCGGATATGCGACAACGCGGTGATCAAATCCTCAGCGATACCATCGGCGATATAGTCCTGATCGGCTTCCCCGCTCAAGTTGTCGAAGGGGAGTACGGCGATCGAAGGTTTGTCCGGTAGCGTCAGTGGGTTATCGGCGCTTGGCGATGCGGTGGTCGTCGTTTCGGTAACGACGCGGTATGCCCGCACTGGTTTGGCGATGTTCTTGACTTTCTGTTCGCCAGTAAATTCAAACGCGACCGGCAGCTTGTTCTCAGCGTGATCGAACACGGTGCCTGAGACAGTGATGCCGCCAGGCTGAGCGAGACTTTCAAGCCTGGCCGCGATATTCACACCGTCACCGTAGATCGTGCCATCGTCTTTTTCGATGACGTCACCAAGATTGATCCCGACGCGGAAGTGCATGCGTCGATCCTCTGTTAATGCGCTATTGCGGGTTGCGAGTTCCGACTGCACGTTGGCAGCGCACTGAACCGCCTCGACGACACTGCCAAAAACCGCCAATACGCTGTCGCCGGCGGTATCGACGACTCGGCCCTTGTGGCGGTCTATGTGGTCACTGAAAACTTTGCGGTAGGCAGTGAGTGAGCGCACCGTGGCGAATTCGTCATCCCCCATCAGCCTGGAGTACCCCGCCACGTCAGCGCTCAGGATTGCAGCCAACCTGCGTTCGCCTTCGTCCATTCCCATGCGTCTGCCCTCTCTGGCTTTATGGTACGCCGCATTCGGTACGCATTGAAAGCCGACTAGATTAACAGGGGCGGACCACTGCAAGAGATTGATGCACAAATATTCTGACGCGAGATGGATGCTCCCCAGGCCCATAGAAGCACGTTTTGATGCCCAGATCCGCCTCCTAAGCGCCTGTGGAAAATGCTGTACGCAATCGGGATTAGCTACTCGGGTGTTGATTCCTTCCTCCCCGGTTGGACCGCGCACATCCGTGAAAGCGCGGCTGTCTAGCGCGGACTCGGGCACAATGCTCGAATGACTCTGAAGCGTTTTTTTGCGAGCACACCACGCGGGCTGGCCGATCTGCTGGCGGGCGAACTGCATGCGTTGGGTGCGCTGGATGTGCGCGAGGGCAGGGGGGGTGTCAATTTCAGCGGCACTCTGGAGATCGCGTATCGGGCCTGCCTGGAATCGCGGATTGCGAGCCGGGTTTATCTGCCGCTCCTGACTCTGGAGGCTCCGACCACGGAGCAATTCTATGCGCAGCTGTCAGCGCATGACTGGTCCCGGGAAATCGCCCACGGCGCGACACTCGCTTGCGATTTCAGCGGGCAGCACCCGACCATCATCCACAGCCTGTTCGGCGCGCAGAGGATGAAAGATGCGGTCTGTGACCAGCTGCGTGAGGCGACGGGCTGGCGCCCGGACGTCAAACCGGACGAGCCCGGCGTGCGCCTGCACGCGCATGCCAATGGGACGCGTGTCGATGTTTCGATCGATCTTTCGGGTGAGGGCCTGCACCGCCGCGGCTATCGCGAGTCAGGCGGCCCGGCGCCGCTGCGCGAAAATCTGGCGGCTGGTGTGTTGCTGCGAGCCGGCTGGCCGCAACTGGCACGCGACGGCGCCCGCTTTCTGGATCCGATGTGCGGATCCGGAACGCTGGTGATCGAAGCCGCGATGATCGCTGCGGACCTGGCGCCCAATATCCGGCGAACGTACTTCGGATTCCTTGGCTGGCGTGGCCATGAGGAACCGCTGTGGCAGTCGGTGTGCGCAGCCGCGCGCGAGCGCGGCGATGCCGGTGTCGCCGGCTGGGCCGAGCGGGTCGCGGTTGATCCGACACAGGCCCTGTGCGGCAGCGATCGCGACGGCGACGCATTGCTCTCGGCGCGTGCGAACGCCGAACGCGCCGGGGTGGCCGAGCTGACGCGTTTTACCGAGGGCGATCTGGCGGACGCCGCACCGCCGGCCGGCGCCGCGCGCGGCCTGGTGTGCGCAAACCCTCCGTACGGCGAACGCCTGGAGGATCGAGACGCGGCGCGCGACACCCATCGTTTGTTGGGCGAGGTACTGCAGCAGCGATTCATGGGCTGGCAGGCGGCGGTCATCACGGCGGCGAGCGGATTGGGACTGGAGCTGGGCCTGCGCGCGTATCGCACGCACACGCTGTGGAATGGTCCGATCGAGTGCCGCTTGTTGCGCTTCGATCTCACGCCGAAGGCGGTGCGGGACCTGAGACCGCGGCAACGCGATGAGGCCGACAACAGTCTGCGCGAATCCGCCGGATCGCGGATGTTCGGCAATCGCATTGCCAAGAATCTGAAACGCCTGCGCGCCTGGACGAAACGCGAGGGCGTGAGCTGCTATCGAATCTACGATGCCGACATGCCGGAGTACGCGTTCGCGATCGACCGGTATGAAGCGGCGGATCAGTCGCGCCAGTGGCTGACCGTGCAGGAGTACGCGGCGCCGGACGAGATTCCGCAGGAGCAGGTCAAGCGCCGGCGCGCCGAGGCGCTGGCGGCCTTGCCGGAGGCAACCGGCGTGGCGCGCGGGGATATCCGTTTCCGCATGCGCAAACGCATGTCCGGCTCCGAGCAGTATGAGAAGCAGGCCGAGCGCCGCGAATTCTTTACCGTGCTTGAAAACGGCCTGAAGTTCGAAGTCAATTTTGACGACTATCTGGATACCGGATTGTTTCTCGATCACCGCATCACCCGGCAGCGTCTCAGGGAGCAGTCGAGAAACAGGAAATTCCTGAATCTGTTTGCCTACACCGGCAGTGCCACGGTGTATGCCGCTGCCGGCGGCGCGCGGCACACGGTGACGGTCGACCTTTCGCGCACGTACCTCGATTGGGCACAGCGCAATCTGCGCCACAATGGCTTCACGGATGCCCGGCACGAACTGGTGCAAGCCGACGTGCGGGAATGGCTCAGGTCCGAGACTCCCGGATTCGACCTGATATTTCTCGATCCGCCGACGTTCTCGAATTCGGCGCGCATGCAGGGGGTGCTCGATATACAGCGCGATCATGTCGAACTGATCGATGCCTGCATGCGGTTGCTCGCCAAAGATGGCCTGCTGGTGTTCTCGACCAATGCCCAGAAATTCAAGCTCGATCCGGCGCTGTCGGCGCGCTATGCGATCGAGGATATCTCGCGCAAGACACTGCCGACGGATTTCGAGCGCAATTCGAAAATACATCGTTGCTTTGAAATACGTCAGAGGAACTGACTGCGTGACGTCTGCTGCCGAATTGCAGGGCGCGAAGCCTTTCCGGTGCCGGGTCCAGCCGGTACCTTACCGGCCAGCGTCCAAAAGCAGTCAATGTGACGGGAGAAAGAATGTCGATCTATCTGATTTTCGAGAATGAAATCCATGACGAACAGGCCTACGCGCGTTACAAGGCAGCGGTGCGGCCGATGGTTGAGGCCGCCGGTGGCGAATACCTGACCCGGGACGGAAAAATCGACGTGCTCGTTGGCGACTGGCGCCCGAAGCGCATTGTGATTTTCAGATGGCCGAGTCAGGAGACGCTGGATGCGTTTCTGGCATCGGACGCGTACCAGCCCTGGAAAAAACTTCGCGAGTCCGTGACGACGACAAAGACGCTCATTCGGGTCGAGGACACCGAACACGGCGCGTAGCGGGAGTGAACTTCCGAACGGAGCCGGACCTCGGCAAGACACCCTGGTCGCCCTTAAAATTCTGTCTGGTCGGAAAACGTGAACGTAGAACCCGCCAGGAATTGCTTATGCGCGTTTTTGTAATGAGGGCTCGAGCAGCACCCACGGACAGTCAGCAGTTGCTGGCCGCTGTCGGTCAGGCGGCTCACACGGAAATACTGGCACATACCTTAATGAACGCAATCTTTGTGGCACAAGCGCATCGCGATGATGTGCTCGTTCACCTGGTTCTGGAAAGTACACGGGATTTTTCCCGGACGATCAGTTTTTCTTCCAATGAGCTGGGCACGCTTGGCGGCTTTGACGAACAAAAGCTGCTAGGCAAGATTGCCGGTGCACTGGATTGCTCCACCGGCATGGGCAAGGAAGAGTCGCGTGATGTAGAGCCCGGCATTGGCGTACGAACCACCAGTTTTGAAAAGCTCGTACAGGAACTGGCGGAAATGTACCCACTGTATGTGCTGGACAAGAAAGGTATCGCGATACGTGACCAGGCATTTGAAGGCGACGCCTGTTTCCTGATGACAGATCATATTCCGATGCCGAAAAATAGCTTGAACGGTTTGAAACGATTGGGGGCAATCAAAATCAGCCTGGGTCCAAAAATGTTATTTGCGTCCCAGTGCGTGGTGTTGATTCATAACGAACTCGATCTTCGTCAGTAGAAAACGCGGGCAAGTCCTGCAATTCAGCACCTGCGTGCCCGGCTCAAGCCGGGGCCCTAACCGGACCAACAGGGGTCGGACTGGAGTTCCCGGGATTTTGTGGACACGCTAATGCCAATCGAACAGTTCACAACGCGTGCCAATGGCCAATCGGAAGAGTTCTGGAACCTCCAGACCCGGGTAGTATGCTTGATGTTCCAGCATGTGCCGCTCCCGGCAGACAGCGAGTCAAGATGATTGAGAACCGGAGCACGGAATGAATATTTTTCGTTGTCAGAATTGCGGCCACTCGCTTTTTTTCGAGAACGTACGCTGCGAGAGCTGCGGCTACGCGCTCGGCTTCCTGCCGGACGCGATCGACATGAGTGCACTGGAAGCCGAAAGCGGTGACGCGTGGCGGGCGTTGGGCGCAGTGCCGGGACATGATCGCTACCGGATGTGTGACAACTATGTGAACAAGAATATCTGCAACTGGATGATCCCGTTGGCGGATACGCAGCCGTATTGCCGCGCTTGCCGGCTCAACAGCATCGTCCCGGACCTGTCGGTGCCGGGAAACCGTGAGCTCTGGGCCCGGCTGGAAGCGGGTAAGCGCCGGACGGTTTATGGCCTGATGCGGCTAGGCATGCCGATCGTCGATCGCATTGCCGACCCGGAACATGGTTTGACTTTTAAATTCATGGCGGACGTGGCGCCGAGTTTTCGCGAAAGCGGGCAAGTGATGACCGGTCACGCCCACGGAGTGATTACCATCAACCTGAGGGAAGCCGACAGCGCTGTGCGCGAGAAACTTCGCCTTGATCTGGATGAGGTCTACCGGACCATACTCGGCCATTTTCGCCATGAGATCGGGCATTACTACTGGGAGCGACTGATTGACGGCACCGCCCATCACGAGCCGTTCAGGGCGCTGTTCGGCGACGAGCGTGCAGACTACGATCAGGCGCTGTCGCGGCATTACAAGGAAGGGCCGCCACCGGACTGGCTGCAGCGCTTCGTCACTCCGTACGCCAGCATGCACCCGTGGGAAGACTGGGCCGAGACCTGGGCGCATTACCTGCATATCTGCGACACGCTGGAAACCGCCAACGCATTCCAGATGCGTATCCGCGCGCCGGGCCTGCAAAACGCCCAGGCCAGCCTCGCCATTGATGGCGACGTATTTGACGCGCAATCGTTCGACGACTTGATGGCGCGCTGGTACCCACTGATATTTGCGGTCAACAGCATTAACCGCAGCATGGGCCAGCCGGATCTTTATCCGTTCGTACTCTCGCCTCTGTCCTTGGACAAGCTGCGTTTCGTCCACGAAGTTATCAGCGTCAGCCGGAGCGCTTGACGATGAACGAACAGAACCCGGGGTCAGGTCTTGCAATATAGCAATCAATGCGGTCAGAACCCTTTGAATTATCCTCAACCTGATCCGCGTCAATGAGCGCTACCGTCCGTTGGGCGGGTGGAAATTTCGCGTACGGAGGGTAACGACATGAGTCGATGGAGGAGAATTACCATTGTCCTGGCGATCGCATGCTTGTCTGTGGAATTGTGTCGAGCGGATGATCTGGCGAGCTCACTCCTCGGCACATGGCGTCTTGTGTCCTACAAAGCCGAATACTCAGATGGTTCTGTTGAAGACTTGTACGGCTCGTCACCGTTGGGAATTATCTCGTATGATGTGACAGGGCACATGTTCGTTCATGTGATGAAAACGGACCTTCCCAAATGCGGCACGATCGACAGGCGCAAATGTCCAGAGAAGCAGGCACGTCTGGCCTTCGACAATTCTTTCGCATATTGGGGGCGCTATGAGGTGAAGCCGTCAGAAAAGATGGTCTTGCATTATGTTCAGGGCGCCTCCTGGCCGGACTTTGTCGGGATATCGCAAACGCGATTTATCGAAATCTCCGGTAACCGCCTCACGATAACGACGCCGCCGCGGAAGATTGGCGGGGTGGACAATGTCGGAGTCCTGGTTTGGGAACGCATCGAATGAAAGCCGTTAAGGGGTCATAGCCCTTTACTCCCAGGGGCGCCACATTCGAACACACAGGAGCAGAAGAAGATGGATCTTGAACTCAAAGGTAAAAAAGCAATCGTGACCGGCGGCACGCGAGGCATAGGCGGGGCGATTGCCGACCGGCTGGCGCGCGAAGGGGCGGATGTGGCGATCTGTTCGCGCACGCCCGCGGCCGTGGAGGCGATGACGGCGGCGCTCAAGAAGCATGGCGGCAAGGTTTACGGGGAGGCGGTGGATGCCTCGGATGGCGCAGCCTTGCGGAAATTCGCAGCGAACGCGATCGGTGCGCTGGGTGGCGTGGATATCGTGGTGCACAACGTCAGCGGCTGGGGCGGGCTGGACGAGGCCGCCTGGCGCCAGACCTTCGAGGTGGATGTGCTGGGTGCCGTGCGATTGATGGAAGCCACCATTGACGGTCTGAAAGCTTCAGGTAATGGCAGCGTGATCTTTATTGCCAGCACGGCGGCCGTCGATGCGTTCCGCGGACCGCGCTCCTACAACGCCCTGAAGGCGGCGCTCATTGCCCACGCGAACAGCCTGTCACAGGAACACGCGAAGAATGGTGTTCGTTTCAATTGCGTATCGCCCGGCCCGATCTTTCACAAGGACGGCCCGTGGGACAACGTCAAGAAAAACGACCCCGCCACCTACGAGAGTGTCCGCGCGCGCGTGCCCATGGGCCGCATGGGCAAACCCGAAGAGGTGGCGAACGCGGTGGCGTTCCTCGCCAGCCCGGCGGCCGCGTTCATCACCGGCACCAACATCATCGTCGATGGGGGCTTCACGAGCCGCGTGCAGTTCTAGGCGGCGCGTGAGGGGAACAGGACGCAAGGCGCGCTATCCGCATTTCGTGTGCGAACTGAATTGGCTGATCGGGAAAGTCCGGGCTGCCTCTATCGATTCCGTGAGTAATCGGACTCGGACTGTCGCCTTGAGCCCGTCAGCATCGGTCCTCCCTGGCTTGTTGAAATACAAGTCAACACGTGATCCCGAACTTTCATGAAAAGGCGGAATCAGAAATGACGAAAACGCTGGTTGTTTATTACTCCCTGACCAACCACACCCATAAGGTGGCGGAACTCATTGCGCAAGGTGTTGATGCGAGCATCGAGAGGATTCTCGATGCACAAAGCAGAGAGGGTGCTCTCGGATATTTTCGGTCTGGTCAACAGGCGATGTTGCAACGCTCGGCCCCGATACAAGCGGTCAAGGAAGACCCCGCTCACTATGATCTGACAATCCTTGGCTCGCCTGTCTGGTCATGGAGCCTTTCTCCTCCGTTGCGCAGCTATGTGATCGCGCAAAAACATAAATTGAAGCAGGTCGCCTTTTTTTGTACCGAAGGTGGCTCTGGCGGTGCGCGTTTGTTCCGCCAGTTGCAAACGCTCTGTGGCAAGCCGCCGGTGGCCACTCTGGAGATCACGGAAGGCGAATTGAAATCCGGTAATTACGTCGGAAAAGTCCAGGAGTTTATCCGGCAAGTTTCAGGCGTTACTGCGAGCGCAGTCCCGGACTCCGAACAGTAGGGGCTCGGACCCCTTGAACATCGTGCTTCGACCATGGAACTTCGAATCAATGCATTCGACACCGCCGCTTGAGACCGTTCAAAACTGGCTAAATCGTTTCGCGACCGCACTTGATGACCGCGATTTCGCGGGCGCGCGCGCGTTGTTCACGCCAGCGGCTTGCTGGCGCGACCTTGTCGCGTTCAGCTGGAATATCGTTACCGCGGAGGGTATCGAGCAGATCGAGCACATGTTGCGGGCAACGCTCGCCGGGACCCGGCCGCACACCTGGGAAGTTGTCGGTGAGCCGGAGGCCGTGAACGGTGATGTCATCGCGTGGCTCGGTTTTCAAACGGCGGCGGGTTCGGGCAAGGCCCGCGTCGTGCTCCGTGATGATCGTTGCAAGGTGCTCTTTACGACCCTTCGCGAGTTGCACGGGTACGCGGAGAAAACCGCCGCGAATGGGACTCGCGAACACGGCGTAGAACACGGCGCGAAGAAACACCGCCAGTCGTGGCTGGACCGAAAGCGTGCGGCGGAAGCCGCCCTGGGCAATACCGAACAGCCCTACTGTTTGATTGTCGGCGGTGGTCAAGGCGGTCTGGGCCTGGCTGCACGCTTGAAGCGGTTGAATGTTCCGACCATCGTGGTGGAAAAAAACCCGCGGGCGGGCGACTCATGGCGTAACCGGTATCGCACGTTGTGCCTGCACGATCCGGTGTGGTACGACCACATGCCCTACATCCCGTTTCCGGAGCACTGGCCGGTATTCAGTCCCAAGGACAAACTCGGCGACTGGCTGGAGATGTACGCCAAAGTGATGGAAATCGATTTTTGGGGCGCTACGCGCTGCATCGCAGCCGAGTACGATGAAGAGGCGCAGCGGTGGGCGGTTCAGGTTGAACGCGATGGCAAGGGCCTGACCCTGCGTCCGGCCCACCTGATACTCGCCACCGGCATGTCGGGCTATCCCAACCTTCCGAAAATTCCGGGCGCGGAGAACTTTGCCGGCGAGATGATGCATTCGAGCCAGTATCGAAGTGGAGAGGCCTATGCCGGCAAACGCTGCGTGGTGGTCGGATCAAACACGTCCGGTCACGACATCTGCGCGGACCTGTGGGAATCCGACGCGCATGTGACGATGGTGCAACGCTCACCGACCGTCGTGGTTCGTTCCGAGACCATGTCTGCGATGTTCTGGGGCGCGCTTTACTCCGAAGAGGCCGTGGCCAACGGCATGGACACCGACACCGCTGATCTCATTGGGGCCTCGACGCCTTTCAAGCTGGCGCCCGAGCGTTTCATTCGCGCCAACAAGAAGATTCGCGAACTGGACCGCGATCTGTATGAAGGCCTGGATTCGATCGGCTTTCAGTACGACTTCGGCGAGGACGGCGCCGGCATCGGCGGTGCGTACGTGCGCCGCGGAGGCGGCTATTACATTGAAGTCGGTGCGTCCGCGTTGTTGATCGAAGGCAAGATCGCATTGAAAAGCGGCGCGAACATCGTGCGCCTGAAAGAAGATGGCGTCGTTTTCGACGACGGATCGTTTCTGCCCGCGGACCTGATTGTGTTCGCGACCGGCTACGGAAACATGAATCAATGGGCGCAGACCCTGATTTCCAGAGACGTCGCGCAGCGCGTGGGCCGCTGCTGGGGGCTCGGGTCCGGCACAAAGGGCGATCCCGGACCGTGGGAAGGGGAACTGCGAAACATGTGGAAACCAACGCATCAACCAGGCCTGTGGTTTCACGGCGGGAACCTGATGCAGTCGCGCTTCTATAGCCGCTCTTTGGCGTTGCAACTCAAGGCGCGTTTCGAAGGCCTCCCGACGCCCGTGTACGGCATCCCGCCGGTTCATCACATCGAGTAGGCGGAATATCGCAGTCAGGTCCTGCAATGTAGCAATCAGGGCGGTCAGAGCCTTTTGATTTACTTTTCGAAATGCGGGCAGCTCAGTCTGACCCGATCAGGATCTCTTGGGATCAACTCAGCATGACCCTATTTGTATTCCCGGTTTCTGACGTTGACCACGTCAGAGAAAAAAAACGCTAGGCTAACGCTGTAATGCCGTACCTGATCATCATTCTCTTGCTGCTGGCGGCCGTGCTGGGCCCTTCGATGTGGGTGAGCAGGATCATGAGCCGCTACAGCAAACCCGTTGACCGTTACCTGAACTCCGGCGGCGAAGTGGCGCGCCGCCTTCTCGACGAACTCGGCCTGCACGAGGTCGGCACTGAAATCACCGAGAAGGGCGACCATTACGATCCGGAACAGCGCATGGTCAGGCTGTCGCGGCAAAATTACGAAGACTGCTCGCTGACGGCCATCACGATTGCCGCGCATGAGGTCGGCCATGCGCTCCAGCACGCCGACGGCTACCTTCCCCTGAAGTGGCGCACCCGGCTTGTGCGCTGGGTCGCTCCGGTGGAGAAAACCGGCGCCGCCCTGTTGATGGCGACGCCGCTGATCATCGGCATTACCCGCGCGCCGATTGCAGGCCTGTTGATGGCGACCGGCGGATTATTGACGCTGGGCTCCGGAGTGGTGATGCATCTGCTGACGCTGCCGACCGAATTGGACGCCAGCTTCGGACGCGCCTTGCCGTTGCTGAAGAAGCACAATCTTCTGGCGGTGCGCGATGAACCACATGCCCGGCGATTGTTGCGGGCAGCGGCGCTGACCTATGTCGCCGCGTCGTTGATGAGCTTGCTCAATGTGGCACGATGGTGGGCGATTCTGCGGCGCTGAAACCCCGCGTGCAGTCACCGATGCGGAAGAACTGAAAAGCGCACTGCCGTCACCAATGATCTGCGGGCTTGTGCCGGCGCCAGCGACCGGGACAATATAGACACTTATCCCACACCGTCAGGAGACGACCATGGACCTTCTTGAAATCGAAGAAAAGCACGAGATGCGGCGCGAAGAGGCGGCGAAGCTGCTGCGCCGCATCGCCGACTCACTCAGCCGCCAGAACGACCTCGAGTTCGTTCGGGAAGGCAAGAAAATCACGATTGCCGTGCCCGACCAGGTCGAGGTCGAACTCGAGCTGGAGGTTGGCGAGGACGGCACCAGCTTCGAGATCGAGATCAACTGGTGATTTCCCGCCGTTGTCCGCATGGAGATTGATTAAGGGGGCAGGGCTTTTCGCTGTTATTCTGGAATGCGTATTTTCGTGGAAGAATCATGCGTAAACCCGGCAGCAAGATCGGACAAGTGAGACGAGGGCGGCCTTTGCAAAAAGGGTACTGTCCGCTTGAATGCCTGGAGCGCCTTAATGAGTTTTTGCCGGTAACCAAGAGTCCAGTCAAGAGCGAGCATCGCATTTGAATCCACCCACCGAGACCGCGCCTATCGGCGTGTTCGATTCCGGCGTCGGCGGCCTGTCGGTATTGCGGGAAATCCGCCGCCTGCTGCCGGCAGAAAACCTGCACTATGTCGCCGATTCCGCGTACGTCCCGTACGGCGAGAAGTCGCGCGAGTTCGTCGAGCAGCGCGCCGTCGCCATCAGCCAGTTTCTGATCGCGCAAGGCGCGAAAGCCATCGTTGTCGCGTGCAACACGGCCACGAGTGCCGCCGTCGCAACACTGCGCGCAGGTTTTGCGTTACCCATAGTCGGCGTCGAACCGGCATTGAAACCGGCTGCGGAGGTCACGCGCTCCGGTGTCATCGGCGTGCTCGCCACCAGGGGTACGCTGCACGGCGAGAAACTTCACCAGTTGCAGCAGCGTGTTGCCGCTAACGTGCAGGTGCTGGCGCAGGCCTGCGACGGATGGGTCGAACAGGTGGAGACGGGCGATCTCACCGGCCCGACGGCGCGGGCGCTGGTCGAGCGCCACGTGCGTCCGTTGATCGAACGCGGTGCGGATGCGCTGGTTCTGGGATGCACCCACCATCCCTTCCTGGCACCGCTGATCCGCGAAGTCGCCGGGCCGGATGTTCATGTCATCGACCCATCGCCGGCCGTCGCGCGCGAACTCAAGCGCCGGATGGAGAGCGCAAACCTGTTGTCTGCCGCAACGGAAAGCGGACAAGAGAAGTTCTGGACCACCGGTGATCCGGAACGCGTAGGCCCGCTGATCAGCGCACTGTGGGGCAGGGAATGCGAGGTCGGGCAGGTCTTGCTGCCGTTGCCAGATGCTGACGAACGAATCGAGACGAATTAAAGAAAATCAAAGGGGGCGCTGCCCTTTACGGTCTCGTATGTTCGAGTCCCTGTTCCTTAACTAAAGGCGTCAACCCCCTTTACGCGCATTCGCCATTTTGATTCAAGTCAAGGTCTTGGGGATTAAGGCGAGCAGACTGAAAAAAGAGGTTTGGGGTTTTGTTGGTTATTCAAATCGTTTTGTGAATCAACGAATGCGCGCCGTTCTTAACGTTTTCCAACCGCGACTTGCACAAGCAACTATAGCTTTCCTTGCTTTGCTTCTTGGCGTGGCGGTCTATTGCCTCGACCGCCAGCCTGAGAGTACCTATTTCATGGCGCAGTGGGGGATCCGGGGTGGCAACCTGGACTCTGGTTTTGGCGGGATCGGCAACCACCTGCCAACATTTCTCCATGCTTACGCGTTCATCATGTTAACGCTCGCTGTCGTCGTGCCGCGTCGCAATGGGGCAATCGCGATCTGCTGTCTTTGGTTTGTCGCCGATAGCCTTTTTGAGCTTGGCCAAATTGGCGTGCTCTCGGAGCAAATCGCCAACGGCGTCCCTGACTGGTTCCGGGGAATCCCGTTCCTTGAAAACACCGTTGATTACTTCGTCTTTGGCACATTTGATGTCATTGATCTCTACTCGATAGCGTTCGGTAGCCTGGCGGCATTCCTGACCTTTGTGGTCAGTGCACCCGCGGGCGACAAGAGAGGTTCCAATGTCCGGATATAGAAATTTCTATCGGCTCGCCACACTGCCTGCAATTGCCACCTTGGCGTTCTTGAGCGTAGTAGGGTCTGGCGGGGGCGGTGGCGGAGGTGCCAGTCCAACGACTCCAGTCGTCTACACCGGGGTTACCAGCATTGCGACGGTTACGCCAACTAATGCTTCGAAACTCACCTCCGATGTTGTCGGTGGTGGTGACGCTGCCAGCATCATTGGTGGCGGCGTCAGTGGCGTCTCGATCGGGAATAGCGGCGCTGCGCAAGACACTCAGGAAAAAGGCAGTGGTGCGCTAGATCTCTCGCTGCGGCTAAGCCGGATTTTCCGGGATGTTGCGTCGCATGCGAAACGGGCAAGTGCAACCGCCCCGCCGGTGGCTTCGGTAGTTCCGGTTGACGATACCGTACCCTGTGACAACAACCAGGGTTCGATACGCATCTTCGGCACCCTCAATGACGATGGCACGGGAACAGTGTCGGTCACCTTCAGTTTTTGTCTCCTCGACGGCGTTACGGTCAATGGTCCCGCAACAATGCAGGTACACGTTTTCGACCTTGGGTTGTTCTTTCCAACTGACTTCACCATCAGTTTCGTAAGACTTACGCTTCGTGCATCTGGCCTTAGTGTCGATACAGGCGGATCGATCCGCGTGCAGATCAATGTCGGTACCAATACGGAAACGGTGACCGTAAACATGGTCGAATTGGATAACTTTACCGGCGAGACCGTGAAAATCGAGAATTTCGCTATCGTGAGCGTGTACGACAATATCCTGTTCCCGACGACGTTCACCGGAAGCCTCACGGGACGAGTGTTCGATTACGTCTACGGATACGTCGACGTCACTACCGCTACACCGTTTGTTTTCGCCACGTTAACGCAGCTCTTTCCGAACGGCGGTGAGATATTGCTGACGGGCAGCGGAGGCGGCACCATCCTTGTTAGAGCCCTTTCCGCCACCATGGTGGAGTTGGAGCTGGACCTTGATGGTATGGGAGGCCCAGACAACACGGCCAGGCTGAAATGGACCGATCTCACGGGGCCGGTTGGAAGCGACCTGGGGGACGACGACGGCGATGGCATGCACAACAGCTGGGAAGTGGCATATGGGCTGAATCCGAACGATCCTTCAGATGCGGCGCTCGATCATGACGGCGATGGAGCGAGCAGTCTTTCGGAGTACATGACCGGCACCGATCCGAATGATGACACCTCCACTCCGTCGGCCGTCGACCTTTCGATCAGTGTCACCGACTCGCCCGACCCTGTTTTTGTGGGCGGCAATCTGACGTATGCGATCACGGTCTCGAATACAAGCGCAATGAGTGCTTTCAATGTAGTAATGACCGACACATTGCCGACGAGTGTCGACTTCGTATCCGCGACGCCGGGGCAAGGAACTTGCACAGGGACGAGTACGGTCATCTGCAGCCTGGGGACACTAAATGCATTTAGTGATGCAGTAGTTTCGATAGTCGTGTTGCCCAATGTAGAGGGAGTCAGCAACAACACGGCGACTGTGACCAGCGACTCGTTTGAAATCAATACGGCTAACAACAGCGCAACAAGCACCACGGCAGTGGGACAGTCTGCCGCGGGAATTCAGGGGCTAATCGATGCGGCCTCAAACGGTGACACGATAATTGTCGCGCCGGGCGTGTATATCGGAAACATTAATTTTGGCGGCAAGGCCATTACGGTAAAAAGTGACCAGGGGCCGACGGTGACGATAATCGACGGCGCCGGGTTGGACTCTGTCGTTACGTTCAACTCCGGCGAGGGGAATACGTCGGTACTGGATGGTTTTACGATACAGAATGGCTCAGCGAGTGAAGGAGGAGGAATCTCGGTTCAGTCTTCCTCTCCCACGATCATCAATAACATCATCGCCGATAACACTGCCTGCGCTGGCGCCGGAATAGGACTCGGTTTCGCCTCTCCGGTTATTCAGGGAAATATCATTCGCAATAACAGCAAGGGCGGGTGTAGCGGCGGCATAGGTGGGGGAGGCGTCAGTATTCGTGGTGCCTCGTCCCCACAGATTCTCGATAACGACATTTCCGGCAATTCTTCCAGTGACGGAGGCGGACTCAGTCTGTTCGCGGCCGGCACTCCGACGATCCGCAACAATGTCATTAGCGGTAATAGTGGAGGCGCGATCGATATGGTGAACGCCTCAGATGCCTTGATCGTCCAGAATGTGATCAGTGGTAACAGTTCTCCGACATGCGGCGGCATTTCCTGGCTTGTTCCGTCGGGCGCGCGCGGTCCCCGGCTCGTGAATAACACGATTGTCGATAACGACGGCGCACAAGGCTCCGGCATTTGTGCCGACGGATTTGACGTTTGACCGAGTTGGTCAATAACGTCATCGTAGCGAAGGACGGTCAAACCGCCGTCTATTGTGGAAATTTTGGCGACCCGAATCCGCCGATTATCAGATTCAATGATGTATTCAGCCCGACAGGTACCCGGTATGGGGGGGTATGTGCGGATCAAACTGGCATAAACGGTAATCTTTCCGTTGACCCACTATTTGTCAATCCATCAAGTGGTGACTACGGTCTCCAGCCGACTTCTCCTGTCATCGACGCTGGAGACAATGCAGCGCCTGATCTCCCGGCAACTGATATCGCTGGAAACACCAGAATCGTCGATGGGGATGGCGACAGCACAGCCGTGGTCGACATGGGGGCATATGAGACGCCATAGGTCGCGTACGAGAAACAATCAGGGCAGGCTGGAGTTCCCGTAGCGAATCGCTGGTTCAGGTTTTGCAATGTTGCATTTTCCGAATCTGGCCGATCATGAAAAATGAGAGACCGGAACCTAATCCCCTCTGCCCTCGCTAACAGTCATGCTGGAGGGCCGCATTTCGAGATGGATGTGAAGCGCTGAAACCGCCGCCGTCATATGTTCCAGGATCCAGCTCAAGGCAACGAAGGCATTCGCCAACAACATTCCGCACGTCCACAATAGTTCGTCGACAGCGGCTTTCAGAAAGGACAGTAGTTTCGTCATTTAAGGCGCTCCATGTAAGTCATTTATCGGTCAGTAAGTGAGTGGTCGTCTTGCGGAAGTCATCAACCGTGTGATTGAGGACAGAGTGCCGATGGAGGGCTCCCAACGCTGCGAAGCGTAACGCAGCAAGAATGTGCGGAAATACCCTAGTTAAAGGGGCAGAGCCGTTTCCGTGGTCACGACTACTTCCGGTAACACAGATCGAGCGTAAACTTGGCAGCAAGGTTGGACTGGACAGGCGAGACGAGAGCAGCCTTCTGAAATGGATCTCGATCCTTAATCTCGAAACCAGGCGAAGCTTTGAATGCGTGGCGCAATCTTTTTCTCGGGCAGGTACGGCAGCACGGCTCAGTATGCTGCCTGGATTAGCGAAGCGACCGGTTTGCGGGCGTTTGATGTCAACGATGCTGGTGCTGATCCGTCGAAGTACGACTTCCTGGTCCTTGGCAGTTCGGTCATCATCTACAAACTCACGATCCGGAAATGGGTGAAAGCCAATTGGGGCGGCATTGATAACAAGCCGGTCATCCTGTTTACCGTTTCCGGTGCGCCTGCCGGGCCGAAACTCGATGGTTGGATCGCGGACAGCCTGCCGGAGCGTTTGATTTCACGAATGGAGCACGTTGCATTGCGCGGAAGAATGGACCCGGAAAAGTTTGGCTGGTGGGTGAGGCTGCTTTTGCGAGTCGGGGCATGGATGTCCGAAGAAGACCAGACAAAGAGAGAAGAGCTGGAAGGATTCGACTACATGGACAAATTCGCCATTGAGCCGATCAAGCAACTGGTTCAGAGATTTCAGTCAGGTGAGGCAGCTTCGTAACAAGTCAGTCTCTGCCCGCATCGAATAGATATCGGGGCCCTTCCTGAACCAAAATATCAGGCGAGAATAGTGAACAAGCTGTGTGCCCGGTATGTTCGCGGCAAACGCAACATGTGCGCAAACGGCCGGTCGATAGCGGGCGTTTTTCTGGTATCCGTAAGCCATCCGTAGCTTATCCGTATGGTATCGGTATGCCTCCGGAAGCTATCCTGACGTCCAGCGCCGCTTGCACTTGCACGAATGGCATGGGACACCGCTGGTGCCCCGCGAAGAATAGATGACATTTATCTCGAGGTAATTGCGGGCAAGTGGTTCAGGTGTTTTAACGGATCAACGGGAGGAGAACGATGCGCTCAAATGAACGATTCACGTTTCCCTGGCTAGTCGCCGGCTTCTTTGCGATCTGCGCAGTTTTTTCGTCACTACCTGCCGCCGCACAATCATCGGCCATCGAAGGTAGCTGGAAGCTTGTGTCGCGCGTCCTGCCCGACGGCAAACTCGGATCGTTCTCCGCGCTTGCCGCCTACAGATTGACGGCGGACGAGTACACCGAAAGCAGGCTGTTCAGGGTGTTTGACGACCCGTCGAGCGGCAAAGGTGTGGATTATGAAACTGTCGGCGCCGTGAGGGCCGAGCCGATGAAACAAACCGGGCAGCAGATCCGTATCAAGGCGCCCTTCGACCCGGTAACCTGGATATTTGAAGGCAGCAAGCTGACAGCGATTGCAGCTGGCGGAGAATTCGTCGATAACTGGGCAAGAGTGAAATGAAACCAGCGATCGCCCGGGCGCCCATTCGAGAGCATTCGTGTGTGAGCGTCAAATTTCCTAACGCCGCGAGGCCCTGAAACAAGGTCCTAGTGACCGGGGAGTAGATATGACACAGCATGATTATCCGACTGCTCGAGGCATCGGTTCGTCTCTCAGTTTGTCGTCATTCGGGTTCAGCTTGAGGGCAATATCGTATCCAGGCCTGCTCTTCATTGTTGTGGTAATTCTTACGCTGGCAGGTTGCGCGACTACTTCGAAACCAGTCAAGCAAATCGACCAGCTCGAATCGGTGAGTGAAAATCCGAGAATCCTGATCATGGAGCCGGATATCAAGTATTACCTGTTGACGGCGAGCGGTGTCACGGAGCCGCACGCCGAGTGGACCATCTCCGCCAGGCGAAACTTTTCCAACGCGCTCGAAGCCTATGCGGATGAGCGTGGCACCGATATCGTGACGATTGGTGACAGCGAGCTGCCGGGGGCCGCGGAAGTTGCTTACAGCAAGCTGCATGGGGCGGTCGGCTATACGGTTCAGGTTAATTACTTCGGCCAGTTGCCCTTGCCAAGCAAGGAAGGCGCGTTCGACTGGGGGCTGGGTCCGGGTGTTGCCGAGATTGGTGAAAAATACAATGCCGACTACGCATTGTTCAGCTATTACCGGGACTATCAGGCTTCCGGTGGTCGCGTTGCATTCGCGGTGCTGGCAGCGGTTGCCGGGGTTGGAGTGTCTACCGGGCATGAGCGAGGTTTTGCGTCGCTGGTCGACCTGAAGAGCGGAGAAATCGTATGGTTCAACGTTATTTATACGACAGCCGGCGAACTGCGCGACGAGGAAGGTGCCAAGTCCATTGTGGCGACGTTGTTCGCGGGTTTGCCGGGACGGTAGACCCATGTCGGTTCGGCAAACGTTCACGAGCGCCTGTCTGTTGTTGTTCAGCACTATGTTGCTGGCGGAATCCTCCGAGATCGAGCCAAAAATCCCGCCCGGCTACAAGCCGGAGCAAGGCGAGGATGAGAAAGGCTTGTGGTTGGAAGTCGACGACTATGAGAAGGCTGTTCGCAGGTCTGCGCTGCTCGTCCACGACAGCGATTTGAACGACTATGTTCGCGATGCCGCCTGCCGGGTAGCGGGAGACTACTGCGGAGACTTGCGGGTCTACGTGATACGCAATCCGGGTTTCAATGCATCAATGACACCCAACGGAATGATGCAGGTCTGGACCGGCTTGTTGATGCGCGTATCCAGCGAAGACGAGCTTGCCGCGGTGCTCGGACACGAACTGGCCCACTACACGCAGCTGCACACGCTGGATCGATTGCGGCGTGTGAAGGCGTCCTACACAGCTGGCACGCTGGTAGACCTCGGATTGATTGTGTTGGCGGGAGTAAGTCTTCCGGCCGGTCAGATGATGGCGGCGCTGGATGCGATGTCGTTCAGCCGTGAGCAAGAGGAAGAGGCTGACTTGCTGGGGGCGCAATTCATGGCCAATTCTGACTATGATCCTCACGCGTCTTACCGCGTGTGGAATATGCTCGTTAAGGAAGAGGAGAAAGCGAGCGCCAAGCGACGGCAACCGGACATATTCAGCAAGACACACCCGAATTCAACCGACCGTGCCGCGACGCTCAAGCATTATGTAGACGAGCATTACGGACCGGTCGTGGCAGATCAGAACGGCCGTGCACGTCACGTCGAAATGCTCGATCGCCACTACATGCAGCTGATGGAAGATCAGGTCGATACCAATCGCTTTGGCCGTACACAGGCGATGCTGGAAAATCACGCCGAGATCGGTGTAGACATGGGACTGGTTGATTTCTTCTACGGTGAGATGTACCGGCAACGCGACCAGGAAGGAGATCTGGAAAAGGCAAGAAGCGCCTATCAGAGCGCGATCGCGCGCGGAGATCCTCCGCCCCAGGCTCACCGGAACCTTGGTTACATGAACCTCAAGGAAGGTGACATCGAGCAGGCCAGACATAACTTCAATCAGTATTTGAGCCTGGCACCCGATGCCACGGACCGCGAGATGATCCTGTTCTATCTGGAGGGAGACTGATATGAGTGCCAGAGTCATTGTTGCAGTGCTTGCTACCGTGCTCGTCAGCGGGTGCACTGCCTTTTCGGCTGTCAAACCCGGGACGGTGCAGGTTGGCGCGCTGCATGTGGATCCTTCGCTGACATGGAACGCCGCTCCCAACCTCGGCGGGGGATACACCAATCGTGCAACGCAGGTCTGGACGCAGGATGGATTGTTGCTGAACCGGATCATCATTGTTCCAGGTGTCGCCGAAGGTGAACCAATCTTCAGACAGACTCACAAGTCGCAGGCGTTTCCGGTATTCGAAGCAGACATGCTGGCAAATGAGATCGAGGAATTGGTGGAATCGTCCATCGTCAAATCCTTCGGCGAGGGCGATGTTTCGGTGCAAACGAAAAACCTGCGGCCGAACCGGTTCGGGGCCAATCGGGGTTTCATGTTTGATATGGAGGTGGCTGTGTCTGACGGACCGGACTATCGCGGCCTGACCGGAGCCTTCATTCACGAGAAGCAGCTTTATTTGCTTATGTACTTCGGTGCCGAGCCGTACTACTACGAAAAACGTCTCGACGAGGCTGAAGCGCTGATCAAGAGCGCGAGAATCTAGCTGGCGGTGTGCCGGGGACAACCCCGACGTTTCCCCGCAGTTTTCTGTTGTTTAACAACCGCCGGACTGTCAAGAGGGTATCTGACCCTGTCGTTTTAGTCTGTCGCTGTCTGGTCAGTCAGTCGGCACCAATGGGAGAGTAGGGTCAGGTCTAGCAATGTAGCATCGGCCTTCCGGCGAAGCGGTCAGGAGAAAAGGGGCCGCCCGCTTAAGCGCTGCGATTGCTGCCGATCATTTTTCCGGTGTTTGATCGGCTGACCACTCGAAGCGCGAGCGCGCTGCAAGCTCCTCAACTGAAGCCAGCCCGACGTAGCGGCGGCCGTTGATGATCCAGGTCGGATAGTCCTTCACTTCGTTCGCGACGCAAGTGAAATTCATCGGACCGGTGCGTCCGTCCGGAGTGCACTCCACGTAGGGCAATCGATAGGCGGAAGAGCCGAACATTTCCTTCTGCTTCTGGCAGGTGGGGCACCAGTACGCGCCCGTTGTGCTCGCCGATCTGCCGTCTGGTTACGGTATGCAGGTTTGCGGGTGCTGGGGGGGCGAACCCTGCACCATTTGCTGCTGAGCCAAAGTGTGCGAGCGGCAGGGCAGTGTAAGGATAAGCGTATGTACCGGTTTCTGTGCACCAAGCCATCCAGTTTACGCATACGTTGTCCAGTAGGTGCTCTGTCGGTCGCACAGTTCGGGCCGAGACCGGGATAATATACTTCGCTCGAACAGAATGAGGTCAGCGCCCTGCCGGCAGGTACGAACGTTGACCCACAGCATCCGGAGAGGACCTTGATGTTTCGCAACCACATTTCGATCCTCGTTGCATCCGCCGCCCTCGTGGCCGCATGCAGCGGCGAGCAGCAGGACCAGCCGTCCGTTGGGGTCGAATTTCCGCGACCTTCGCCTGCTGCCGAATCCATCGCGATCAACCCGCTGCGCGATGCGTATTACGGCGAGACCCACGTGCATACCTCGTTTTCCCTGGATGCGTACATCGGCGGGACGCGCATGACGCACGACGATGCGTATCGGTTTGCGAAAGGCGAGACCGTGACGGTTGAAGGGCAAGACTTTCAACGGCGACGCCCGCTCGATTTTGTCGCGATCTCCGATCATGCGGAGTACATCGGCGAAATGTACTCGACGATGTTCCAAGGCGCGCCGGGACACGACCAGGAGTTGCTGGAACAGCTTCGCACAATGACGGATATCAAGGCGCGCCAGGAGTGGTTTCTCAGGTACGTCGTTGCTTCGAATCGCAGCACGAAACCGCAGCATCCACCATTTTTCGCCGGAGAGGACACTGTACGCATGGCGTGGCAACGCATCATCGAGCAGGCCGAAGCGCACAATGACCCTGGCCGATTCACCACGTTGATTGCCTTCGAATGGAGTGGGGCGCCCAACGGCGGAAATTTGCATCGGAACGTCATCTTTCGGGATGCAAACGTCCCCGCTTTGCCGGTTAGCTACATCGACATCAACCGCGAAGATAGCCTATGGGAATGGATGCGCGTGCAGGAAGCGAACGGCAGCAAGGTGCTGGCTATCCCGCACAACTCGAACGCGTCGAAGCAAATGATGTTCGCCGATGTCGATTCGAACGGCGATCCGATCGACCGGGAGTACGCGCAGACCCGGCAGCAGTTCGAGCCGTTAATCGAGATGATGCAGATCAAGGGAAACTCGGAGGTCCATCGCAAGTTCTGGTCCGACGACGGTTTCGCCGATTTCGAGAACGCGGATTCCATCCAGAAGAACTCCGGGCGCACTTTCCGGAAGCGCGATTTCGTTCGCGAGGGACTGAAACTGGGTGTGGCCAAATCGCGGGACCTTGGCGCGAATCCGTTCAAGTACGGATTCATCGGAGGCACGGACAATCACAACGGCCTGCCATCCGCCGTTGCCGAGGACGCATTCGTCGGCGGACACGGGCCGGAGGACGGTACCGTCGAGCGCCGCCGCACCGGCAGTGTCGCCGGCTGGATCGACGGCAAGGACCTGTCGATCGGCTCGCTCGCCGCGGTCTGGGCAACCGGGAACACGCGTGCGGCAATTTGGGACGCGATGAAACGGCGCGAGACATTCGCGACGAGCGGACCGAGGATCTCGGTTCGCTTCTTCGGCGGTGTGGATTTAAAAGGCGAGCCGTCCGACCCGGCGGCGCTGGTCGAGAGCGGCTATGCGCTCGGCGTTCCCATGGGCGGCGACCTGGAGTCAGGCAGTGCCGCACCGACTTTCACCGTGTATGCAATGAAGGACCCCGATGGCGCAAATCTCGACCGGATCCAGATCGTCAAGGGTTGGGCGGATGCCAGCGGCGAGGTCTACGAGCGCATCATCGACGTAGTATGGTCGGGCAATCGACAGCCGGACAATGGAAAGTTGTCACCGGTAGGAAATACGGTCGACCTCAAGACTGCGCGCTACGAGAATTCAATTGGCGCCGCGACGCTGATCGGAAGCTGGAAGGACGACGACTTCGATCCAGGGCAGCACGCGTTCTACTACGCGCGCGTGCTCGAAATACCGACGCCGCGTTGGTCGACTTATGACGCGGTACGCAGCAACCTGCCCCTGCTCGAAGACGTGCCAGCGACGATACAGGAGCGTGCGTGGACGTCGCCCATCTGGTTTACACCCTGATGCCGTTTTCCTTGTATTGAGGTAATGCGTGGAAAGATATTGGGGCAGGTCTTGCAATGTAGCATCGGCTTTCCGGCAAAGCCGTCAGGAGAAAAGGGGCCGCCCCTTAAGCGCATGCGATTGCTGCCGATCATTTTTCCGGTGTTTGATCGGCTGACCAATCGAAGCGCGAGCGCGCTGCAAGCTCCTCAACTGAAGCCAGCCCGACAAAGCGGCGGCCGTTGATAATCCACGTCGGATAGTCCTTCACTTCGTTTGCGACGCAGGTGAAATTCATCGGCCCGGTGCGCCCGTCCGGAGTGCACTCCACGTAGGGCAATCGATAGGCGGAAGAGCCGAACATTTCCTTCTGCTTCTGGCAGGTGGGGCACCAGTACGCGCCATAAAATCGTGCTTCGGAATCGCGCAGATGGGTGGCGAGCGCTTTCAGGTACGGCTTTTCGGGGCCCGCGGCAGGGTGGAAGAAGCCGCTGAAATGCATGAACAACAAGGCCACGACCAGGACGGCTGAACCCACAGGCACCGGCAACGATTTCGCCCATGCGTGCTGCGGCATGTGGGCGGGCCTGCGCACCAGCAGCAGCACCAGCAGCGAAGTTCATGATTCCGAAAGAAATCAGGCAGTAGGTGCAGGTCGCTTCGATGGAGAAAATCGAGACGGCGGTGAGATACCAGCTGACGGCGGTGCCAATGCTGGCGACGGTCAATGCCATTTGCCAGGAGCTCGGGCGCGAGCGCATGCGCCACACGAGCCGCCCGAGCAGCGCGTAAGTCACAAACCCCCAGAACGCGATCGGCACGCCGAGCAAAACGGACCAGCGGCTTTGCTGCACCAGATCGCACTCGGAGTCCGCGCCGCAGAATGCAGGGCGTTCGCCAAACCACGCGACGAAGGTCAGGTAGGCGGTCAACAAGCTTCCGGCAAGGATAAGCCCGAGCAGCCACTTGTCGAGCGCATGCGGACTGCGCCCGTGGGTGGACCCGGCGCGGTTCTCCGCTACCCGTGTTTCGGCGCGATGGCCCGCCCCCGAGGTCTTGTCCCCGGACGCATGTTTGCCAGATCGGCGTTTCTTTTTCGACATATTCGTGCGGAATGGTAAACGATTATGAGGTACCGGGATCAGAATGGTTTAACGAGGCCCGCCTGCTTGTTCCCTTCCTTGGGCACGGTTACCGGTCATCGGACGGCAACGGTTCTCGGGCCATGCTCAACCAGCATTCGGCGATCACTTCGCTCCAGCGCTGTGCCGCGTCCTGATCCCGCAGCGTGTCCTGACGAATCTCGAGCATGATAGACGGGAGCTGCCGCGTCTCGCCGTGCACCGGTAAAGTGTAGTCAACGTGCTGTTCAATTTCATAGGGCTGGTTGTCGCCTACCGGTTCCGTCAACTTCCCGCGCAATGCTGCCAGCCATTTTGCAGCCCAGCCTGTATCGAGCCGGTAGCACACGCCAACAGGCCATGGCCGCTCGAACCCTGCAAGTGAAGGTGTGAAGCTGTGAATGCTGAGCAGACGGGTTGGCTGCGTGTCGCGAGCATCCAGCAACCGGCCAATGGCATCGTGATAGGGGTCAAACAGACTGCTTCGGCGCAGTTGTGCATCCTCTGCGCTCAGCGTGGCGTTACCGGGTATGGCTGTGCCGTCGCTTGTGGCAGCGATGGAGCCAGCAGCGCTCGGAGCGCGGTTGCAATCGATCACCAGCCGGGAATAGTTGCTCAGCAGCAACGGCGCATCGAGACGGGCGGACAGCGCCCTGGCCAGCAAGGCCGCGCCCGGGTCCCAGCCAATGTGACTGTCCAGTTGTTCGTCACTGAGCCCGAGTTTGTTCAGGCAGGCAGGCACGCGATTGCTTGCGTGATCGCACAACAACACCAGTTCGCTGCGGCCTTCGGGATTGATCAGTTCGAAAGGGTCCGGCTCGCCTTCTCCCTGCAACGTGTTCAAGGCATTGCTCACTCTTCAGGGACTTTGTCGGCGCGCACCAGAAAACTTTTCAGCAGCGTTTCGCCAAAGCTGTTGCTCAGGGATACATCGGCGGCATCGCGGCCGTGAGCCATCTTGATGCGACCGATCAGACGCTTGTTATTGCGGGGGTCGAAAGTGTGCCACTTGCCGTCGAGGAACGCTTCGAACCAGGCAGCAAAATCCATCTCGCCGTGGGGCGGCGGCGTACCAATATCACTCAGGTAGCCGCTGCAATAGCGGGCCGGGATATTCATGGCGCGGCAAAAAGTCACCGCCAGATGCGTATAGTCGCGGCACACGCCGGCCTTGCCCTTGTACACTTGTGATGCCGTCATGGTGTTGCGCGCGTGTTCATAACCGAAGGTAATGTGGTTGTGCACGAAATCGCAGATGGCCTGCACCCGTTGCCAGCCGGTGGCGCCGTGACCGAACAAACGCCAGGCCTCGTTGGCGAGAAGGTCGGTCTCGCAGTAACGACTGCCTAACAAATAGACCAGAGTGTCATCGGGCAGCGCTTCGATAGGATGTTGCTGGGCCTCAGGTAAAAATGGGTCGGGTTCGCCGGAGTCATAAATCAGCGCATCGTTGGAGATCATGGTATCGCCAGGGGGCAAAGTGATACGGGTCACCCAGTTTCCATACAGGTCGCGATAGCCACTCAGTGGTAACGGCGGATCCGTTCTGATCTGATCCGGGGTCAGCAGAAAAGAGGCGCGGGAAGAATGGACATTCAAGGTCAGAATGGTCGGGGTAGGTTGGGTGCAGCTATAAACCATCTCATAGCCGATACGCATTTTCATTACACTTCTCCAAGGGGAACAGGCATTGTGAAGACAAACGGGAGTAGAGTCGATTGATTCAGCCCATTTGTTGATTCGGCACCGGCGCTATTTGCCGGAACAGATGCGGTCGAACCGTTCACGTCGGTTCGCCGATTTGCCATTGAGTCGGACCAGAGCGCTGGTTAAGCCCGTGTCCTGATCGCTGATTTGAAAGTTGGGATTCAGGGAAAAAGCCAGGAACTTCTCAGTGTATAAGTTACTTGAGTTTGCAAAATCGTACTGGATTGCAATTACGCTGATGACGCTGTCAGCGGTAACCGTTTTGTCTCTTTGGCCGTTGAGCCAATTACCTCCAGTGCCAGGTTCGGACAAGACGCACCACGTCATTGCGTATGCATTGTTGATGTTGCCTACAGCATTACGCAAACCGGAGCGATGGATATTTATCGGTTTGTTTTTTCTTGTGTACAGCGGAGCAATCGAACTGTTGCAACCCTATGTGAACCGGCATGGGGATTGGCTGGATTTGCTTGCAAACACTGCGGGCGTGGTTGTCGGCGTTTCCATTGCAGCGCTGGTCAATCGGCTGTTTTCCAACGCAGGCCTGAAACATTAGCGATAGACAATCAGGGCGTTGCCCCTTCTCATTTTGAATCGTGGCGCGTGTCAAGTCAGACGCCATGATGACTCGTCTTTCGAAATCTTCGTAAACGTGCACGCATGGCGGGCTGTTCACATACTGCGTCAAAGGGCCCTGAGCCCTTGATGCCTGTTGTTGGCCATGTCTCTGTAGATCAATCCGTTATTTTTGCTGCCGGACCTGCATCCAGGCCATCGCAGGAGCATGGCGCCGGTAGACGGGATCGTATTCGTCCATCCCTGCCTTCCTCCCATTGGAATCGGGATCTCTCCAGCTTGTTGGCGCGCCATCCGCGAGTGTCGTCATTGAACCCATCGACTTCGACCGTCTCATAGACAGTCACTGTTGACGAAAGTGCGCTTCAGACCGTTTTCTTCGCTTGCATTTTTCGTACGGCACCCGGCGGCATGCCAACCACGCGCTTGAAGGCGCGATTGAAGGCAGGCTCTGACTGGTAGCCGACGCGTTCGGCAATTCTTGCAAGCGTATCTTTTGTTTCACGCAATTCGCGGTGCGCGAGTTGCATGCGCAGGGTAGTGAGATACTGCAGGACCGGTTCGCCAACCAGCGCGGTGAAGCGTGCGGAGAATCCCGAGCGTGACATGCCGATTTCGCGCGCGAGTGACTCCACCCGCCAGTCGCACTCGGGTTGCCGGTGCATCAGTGACATCGCCTTGCCGATTTGCCGGTCGTGCAGGGCGGCGATCCAGCCGTGTTGTTCTTCGCGCTCGCTTTCGAGCCAGGTGCGAATCGCCTGAATGACGAGAATGTCCGCGAGCCGGGTAATCACGGTTTCGCTGCCGGGCAATCTTTGCCGCGCTTCCTGCGCGATAAATCGGATCGTACTGTGCAACCAACTACCATCGTCGACGTGCGTGCGCAGGTGAAGCATTTTTGGCAGCAGCCCGATCAGCCGGTCCGCGAGGTAGGGATCGAAGCGCACGCCGTAGTAGGTGATCTGCGTCCGACGCCCGCCGCCGCCGAAATGCATGTTCTCGAATCGGTCACCGATGCGCTCGACCGGAATATCTTCGAGCGCGGTGGTCTTGTCGCCGGGGTTGCCGCGCAGCAGATGCCGGTTTCCGCGCGGGATCAATAACAGGCTGCCCTTGGGCATGAAAACCGGCGCCTCGCCTTCGAGTTCGATCCAGCATTGCCCGGATGTCACCACTTCCACGTTCATCACGCCCGGCAGCGCCGGTATTTCAATGCCCCATGGGTCGGTGAGCTCTGCATTGCAATAGAGCACGCCGGTCATTTGCAGTAGCTGCAATACCTCGCCGAGCGGATCGGAACTCGGTGGCAGATCGGGAGCGATGCGCGGGGAGACCAGTTGGGCGTCAGCCATAAACCTTACGGGATTGGACGATCTGCTAATAATAGTAGATGTTATGTGATTTTGTATCCAGTTCTGCTGTTTCAGAATGCATCCCGTTGGTGAGTGATGACTCGCTGGCTTTCATTGGACCAACTGAACAGGAGACTGAAAATCATGCAAACACAACCGATTCTGATCGTGGGCAAGACGGCCAAGACCGGCCTGCGAGTCGAGCAACGACTGCAGGCACTGGGCTATGCCACGCGTGGCGTGGCGCGCTCGACTTCTCCGGCCTTTGACTGGGCAGACGCCACCACCTGGCGCGCGGCGATGGAAGGCACGGAGCAGGCCTATGTCACCTTCTATCCCGACCTCGCGGTCCCGGGCGCTGAACAAAGCATTGGCGATTTCGTCGCGCTCGCCAAACAAAGCGGCTTGCGCCACCTCGTGTTGCTGTCGGGTCGTGGCGAGCAGGGTGCGCAACGCGCCGAGGCCTTGCTGGCGGATAGCGGGCTCGACTGGAACGTCGTTCGCGCGAGCTGGTTCATGCAGAACTTCAGCGAAGGTTTCATGATCGAGGGCATTTTGAACGGCGAGCTGATGCTGCCCGCCGGCGATATCGCCGAACCTTTCATCGACATCGATGACATTGCGGATGTCGCGGTTGCCGCACTCACCCGGCCGGAACTTCGCAATCGCTTGTTCGAAGTCAGCGGACCGCGAGCACTCACCTTTGCGCAGTGTGCGGCGGCGATCTCCCAGGCGGTGGGATACCCGGTCAAATTCACCCGTATCGGTATCGACGAATTCCTGCAGGCGCTGCGCGACGAGGGTTTGCCGGAAGACATGCTGTGGTTGATGAACGAGCTGTTTACCGTCGTGTTCGACGGACGCAATTCGAAACCGGCATCGGGCGTTGAAGAAGCGCTTGGCCGTCCCGCGACCGACTTCAGTGAGTATCTACGCAAGGTGATGGCTACTGGCGCGTGGGAGCGCAACGGCATGCTGCAGCACGCCTGATCCGCTATTTGTCAACCTTTACTGTTCTGGAGAAAGGACATGAAAACAAGATTCGCAAAAACCGGTAACGCTGTGCTGTTTGTGGCGGGAGCGCTGCTGATCGTGGTCGGCGCATTCATCATCATGGCGCCGGCCGGCTTCTACGCATCGAACAACATTGCGGTGGGCTCGAGTGTCAGCCTGTTAAACGAACTCAAGGCGCCCGCCGGTTTGTTGCTCGCCGCAGGCGTGTTCATGCTGAGTGCCATATTCGTGCGGCGTCAGGCGGATGGCTGCCTTGTCGTTGGCGGCGCTGATCTACCTGTCTTATGCGTTCTCGCGCCTCGTGAGCATTTTTTTCGATGGTGTTCCCGCTGCCGGCCTTGTGCAGGCCGCAGCGCTTGAAGGTGTCATCGGTCTGGCGTGTGTCGCCGTCCTGATGCTGCGCCGGTTTCCGGCAAGGAGGGCGGCGTGACGTTCGATCTGATGATTACCATGTTGGTGTTTGTCGCGGCGATCAGCGCCGGCCTGATGGCCGGCGTCTACTTCGCGTTTTCGGGATTCATCATGCGTTCGTTCGATCAATTGGGCGGCGCGAAAGCAGCGGACGCCATGAATGCGATCAACGAAGTGATATTGCGCTCATGGTTCATGCCGCTGTTTTTTGGTTCGACATTGCTCTTCACCGTCTTGATGGCTTTGCCTGTGTTCGGTTCGGGCCTGCCCGGTCGGTGGTTGCTGTTTACTGCCGGACTGATCTATGTGGCCGGTATGTTTTTATGCACCGCCGTCTTCAATGTGCCTCTGAACAACCAGCTGGCGAAGGCAGGCGGTGATGATCGAACCAAAGCCGGAATGTGGGCGCGTTACTACAGGATCTGGACACGGTGGAATCATGTTCGCAGCGTATGCTCGCTCGTGGCTCTGGTCCTGAGCATGACCTATCTTGTGCGCTATGCATGATCCCGGCGGGGTGCCGCGATGTGCGCGGCATCCACTCGCCCAGTCCTGAACCGGGAAAGGCCGCTGCGCTGGACGGGCTCGTCTTGCTGGCCTGCCGGTAATTTCAGTGCCGTCGCTTCCCTATGGAACAGTCGTGCTCTTTCCGCATCAGTATGGCGCACAGGCCTGGCCTCAGTCATTACGGTTGTCGGCGACTCCAAACGGGGCGGCGGTACTTTTGGTTGTGACATTGTCATGTCCGGAATCGGACTGGTTGCGCGGTAGGCACCCATTTCTTGTGCAGTTGTATATCGACGGCGGGTTTGTACGTTCAGGCGCGAATTCTGGGGACAATGAAGCGCGAGAGAATCCAGAATTGCATCTAACTATCATGCGGTTAGCGCTCGCGTGCCCACTCTTTGAGTTTCATGTTGCAGGGGCATGCCAATTGCTTATTGGACATCGTCGACGTCCACGGAGAGGTAATGGGCTCTGGGTTAACAGGCGCGGGTCAGCCATCACCGGATAAGCGAGAGTTTCAGGTTCAGTTCCGCGGCGATGCACGCGAGTACTTCCGTATCTGGATCGTCAATCTGTGTTTGACGCTGCTTACGCTCGGCGTGTTTTCCGCTTGGGCGAAAGTACGAAAACAGCGGTACTTCTATTCGCATACGGTTATTGACGGAACACCATTGCAATACGGCGCGCAACCACTACCCATTCTGAAGGGCAGATTGTTCGCCGCCGCTCTGTTACTGACCTACTACGCCGCACAGTATGTCGCGCCGGACATCGTGCCGTATGTAATCGCTGCCCTTGTCGTGCTTGTTCCATGGGTAGTTGCGCGTTCAGCGGCATTCAGGGCGCGCTATACGGGATTTCGCAACATGACCCTGGCCTTCCATGGCAACTATGCGAGTGCGGTGGAGGCGATCTACTGGCTTGGCGGCATCCCTTTCCTCGTTGTTGGCACCATGTTCGAGTGGTGGGGCGACAACAGGATACTTGGCGTCGCAGCGATGGTGGCGGGATTGCTCTTTCCGTGGTGGATGGCCCGCGTCAGGCGATTCCTCATCACGAACACCTCATTTGGTGGACGCCGTGCAAGTTTCTCAGCGACCGGATGGCAATATTTCAGGATTTATTTCGTGTCGGGGCTGATCATCGGCATTGGTGGCGTGATTACGGCCGCAGGTTTCTGGCTGCTGAAGACGAGCTCACAGGCAATGCTGGTCGCGCTGGTTGTGCCCATGTATTTGTTCTACGCAGTGGCCTATGCGTACGTGCGCGCCAGTACAGGTAATTTGATGTGGAACAGTTCGGCTTTCGACAACGTTGGCTTCCGTTCCACGCTCGAAACCTGGGGGCTCTTCTCCCTATACGTTACGAATGCGATAGGTATTCTCGTTTCGCTCGGATTGATGATTCCATGGGCGGTGATACGCACGATGCGCTATCGCGCCGAAAAGTTAAACGTGACGCTGGAAGGAGATTTGCTGAATTTCCGGGGCAGCAAGTCGACTTCCGTAAGTGCCGCCGGTTCGGAGGTTGGTGAGATGTTCGAGCTGGAGTTATCGCTGTGAGTGCGATGACGCTGGAAGGGATTTTCTACGATGGGTGTGTCCCCATTGGGTCAGACGCGACGTTGATGCTTGCCGGGAAGAAAATTTCGTTGATTGGCGCCGAAGTATCAGAGCGCTTCGATGTGGAGGCTTTGCGAGTTTCCCCCCGCACGGGTATCGCAACCCGCTTCATAGCGCTTCCGGGCGGAGGACAGTTCCAATGCGCTGATGATCCTGCCCTGGATTGCCTGCCACAAGAAGTTCCGAGCGAGGGTTTCGTCGCCTGGCTGGAACGACGATGGCCTGTAGCGGGTGTTGCGCTTGCGCTGATCGTCGCCATTGTTGCCTCGGCATACGTTTACGTGCTGCCCGTAGCCGCCGAACGTGATTACCGACGAATCGAACAAGTTGGCGACCGATTTGCAGGCATCTTTTGAGGAACACCGACGAGAGCGAATACTGTGCGTCAATCGTTGCCTGGGTCGCCAGTTTTCGTAGCGGAGATCCGCGAGTGGAGCCAATCCTGAACGCTTACATCCTGCGCAATCCGAGCGATGGGGAATTGTATCTGCAGAGAGCTTTCGAGCGGGGCATCCGCAGCGACACGCAGGGTGCAATCGCCGATCTGGAAGTCGCGATCAGTCTCGGGAACGTAAATGCGAAGATCCATTTCGGGCAAGTTCTTGTTAACGGCTTTGAGGGTATCGCCAGGGATCAGGAACGGGGTCTTGCGCTTCTGCGAGAGGCGGCCGACAGCGGAGACGCATACGGCAAGCACACCCTCAATCAGGTGGTGAATCAGCTTGGGCTCGGAGGTCGAGGAACAGGGCCGGCACCGGGGCCGTCAAGAGGCGATGAAGCGCATGCGGCCGGTCAAGACGACATGGGACATCCAGAGTGCGAAGTCCTCCTGGGGCCTCGGTCGACTGACTGACCATCGTGTTATCGCCAGTGTGCTGGCTGCGCTGGTAATGATGGGGTGGTTACGGCGAGACAGACGAAGCGCCTGAAGCAGGCGATCATCGTCAGTGGCAGCGCCACGAAGTAAGCGGGCGGAAACTTCTCTCGCTGTTTTCTCTTTTCGTTACTCATCCTGGAGCCGTAATACGCCATGAATGAGACCCGGGGTGATGGAGGTCCTGACAGGGACGTTGCGCAGCGCGGGCTGTCGTTGCGTGCCGACCTACCGCGACAACCGAACATTCTTGATATTGGTTGTGGGTCGCGACGCCGACGCGGCTTGCGTGAGGCCGTCACGCCGACGAGCGGAGACATGACTGATCTGCCGTTCGCTGACGAAATTCTTGATCTGGTCGGAAGGCACGGCGTACATCAAGGGCGTCGAGAGCGCACTGTGCGAGAAGTGCCGGTGCGACGATGAAGCGCCGGGTTCGGTTGAAATGGCGGCCAATAAAGTCGGGACGCGCCGCACATTCGGCTCTGCGTACGGGTACGAGTTTCTCGTGGCGCGGTTAATCGGATCGTAAGGCGCGCGTGCTGCCTTCAGTCGCGGCGAGAGCGACTTTTTTCAGGGGAATCCCAAAGGGGTACGTTACGGACGCGAAAGCGGGAACTGCCCGACATTCTCCTTCGGGAACCGGTCGACGGGATTCATTGAAGCGGGGCTACAATCTGGCGCTATCGACTTCATCATTCAGGAATCCGTTCGATGGGCGCTAAAGTTATCGAGCAGTGGCACCGGCTGGTAAAGGACAAGGATGTGGAAGGTCTTGGATCGATCCTCGAAGAGGATGCGGTTTTTCACTCGCCGGTGGTTCATACGCCGCAAGTCGGCAAGGGCCTGACTGAAAAGTATCTGGCGGCTGCCTTCGCAACATTGTTCAACGACTCGTTCGAATACGTGCGTGAAATTGTCGGTGAGCGCGACGCGATGCTGGAGTTCGTTGTCGAACTGGACGGTGTCCACGTAAACGGCGTCGACATCATCTCGTGGAATGCGGAGGACAAGATCACGGATTTCAAAGTGATGATCCGTCCGCTCAAAGCCATCACCGCAGTGCGCGAACGCATGGCGCAAGCACTGCAGCCGCGCTGATCTCGAGGCCGGGAGGCGCAGGGCACCAGGCCGCATTCGATTTCGCGATACAGGTTTTCAGGCCGGCACTTCCATCGATCATTGTGGCTGATTGATCGGACGTGATTGAGAAAAGGTGGGGGGATGAAACAGGTTCTGACGGCGCTGATGGCGTTCTTCCTGGCGTCGAGCGCTTATGCGCAACATCCGTTCTGGCTGGATGAGGCCATCAGGGTCGACAGCCCTGATGAATTCGCTTACTGGACTTCGATAGAGACGGATTGTCCGTTGACCGAATCCGAAGTCGAAAGACTCATAGAAGGCGTTCTGGTTGAAAACAAACTGAAACCTGTTCGTGACAAGATTTTCGAAGACGGCCGGATTTATCTGAATGTGGATCTGCGCTGCATAAGGGTTGCGTCTGACGACCAACATGCGTTTACCCTCAACATCCATTTCGGCCGTTACCAACCCTGGCCAGCCATTTTGTTCGATGCGCCTTACTCCGAAGTCGGTGTCGGTGGCAAGGAGGAGATCCGGCGCAAGCTCAGGGAACGAATCGTGGCGGCCGTGGCGGCATTCAAGAGGGTGAACACCCTGACCATTGGACTGCGATAGCGGTGCGGCCGGATACGCATTTCGTGCCGCCAATGATGACGATCGTCGCAAAGCGCAGATGGAAGGCGTCGGACATTTGGCGGCTAGCGCGCAAGCGTGGGACCTCACTGCTACGGTGCTCGGCCAATAGCCCCTTGTCGGGCGTTCAAGGCAAGACCCGCTACGAAGGGCCGCCTGCCAAACTGACCGGAAGGAGCCGGTCGCGGCCGGGATGAACCGGCCGATAACCGCAGTTCAGTCCTCGCGGCTTGTGACTTCCAGCAGGTGGTAACCGAACTGGGTCTGTACCGGCCCCTGTACCTGACCGACTTCGGCGCTGAATACCACCTTGTCGAACTCGGGCACCATCATGCCCGGGCCGAACGAGCCAAGGTCGCCGCCCTGGGCGCTGGACGGGCAGGTTGAATGTTCGCGGGCAACATCGGCGAAATTCGCTCCGTCGGCGATTTTTTGTTTGAGGTCGTTACATTTTGCTTCGCTGTCGACGAGGATGTGGCGGGCGCTAGCCTTTGGCATTCGATTGTCCTTTGCAATGGTTAAGCCGCTGGTCTGTGTGATGGCCGAACGGAAACGGCTCGGTGCCATCGCAACAGGCGGCGAAGTGTTTATCAATGTGGAGGCACAATGGTGTCACATTTGGATGACTCCTGCCTGTTTGTGCAAGGATGCGAGGGCGGATTGAAAGAAGAGCGCGCGAACCGGCGAAGCGTGACACAGGAATCGTAGCGCGGGTTCTTGCTCCCGGGCGACGCCGATCGCCGTTGCTTTTTGTTCGCCTATGTCATGGTGCGACAGACGGGTACGTCGTTACTCGGACAGGATGTAGAGGCGCTCGGCCCCGGTGCACGAATCGGGTTTCTGGTGCTGTACTCGATCGGCTTTCCCGGCATGCTCGCACCGTTGCACCCGGTTAGCTCGAACGCAGGTCAGCCTCGCGGTCGTGATGCAGTATTCCGATGCGCATTCCGGACTCTTGCGTTCGACCTGCACCTTGTTCATTACGCGACGTTCATTACGCGACGACCATGTGGATTTTCAAATACAGGGCCTGTAGCATGCAACCCGCGCCTCGTGAATATGGCGAAACTTTTGAAAGGTTCGTTTATGGCAGGTTTGGAAGAACATTATTCGGCCCGCGACATCGAGGCGCGAATCCTGGCGGCCCTTCGCGCGGCCGGACTGAATCCCGAGCAGCGCCTGTCACCGGAGAAACTGGGAGCGCTCGATCACTTCCATACCGGAGGGCTGCGTGCGTCACGCGAACTTGCGGATCTGGCACAGATTCGGGTCGCGCACCGCGTTCTGGATATTGGCGCAGGATTGGCCGGTCCGGCGCGCATGCTCGCCTCCACGCTCGGCTGCCGGGTGGATTGCATCGAAATGTCATCCGATTACTGCGCCGGCGCGGAACTGCTGAACCGCCTGACCGGCCTTGATGACCGAATCGCCGTGCACAAGGGCAGTGCGCTCGACTTGCCGTTTCCGGATGATTCGTTTGATGTCGTGTGGATGCAAAACGTAGGCATGAACATCTCGGACAAGCGCAAGCTCTATTCGGAGATCTTCCGGGTTCTCAAACCGGGCGGCCGGTTCGCCTTCCAGGAGATGGCTGCCGGCGACGTGCCGACGTCCTACTTTCCCCTTCCGTGGGCGACCGAGCCGGCCGACAACTGTCTTGTGTCTGTTGAGGAGATGGGATCGCTGCTTGAAGAAGCCGGGTTCATTACCGATCTTCTGGAAGATACGAGCGATGCGCATCTGGGCGGGGCAACCACCAATGCCACCCCGGCTGCCGCAGGGCAGTTGGGACTGGCGGTGTACGTCGATAATCTCGCGCAGAAAGCCGCCAACGCGCGGCGCAGCCTTGAAGAAGGTCAGGTTCGGCTTGTCAGAGGCGTTTTCCGGGTGGAGTGAGTCACCTCGGGCGATGCTCCCGTAACGGGTTTGCGCTTTGCAATCCGAAGCGGCGATGCGCGTGCAGGTAAACAGACCTGGACGGTGCCAGCCCCGCGCAACGGTTTGGCAGGAGCCGATTATCCGAAGGCAATGAACCAGCGTGCCTGAAAGCCCTTTATCCCGATATGCGAACTCTCTTAGGACATTCCCATGATTCCAAAAATCACTCTCTATACCGCCGCGCCTTCGCAGAACGCGGTGCGCCCCGAACTTGCCCTGCTCGAGAAACGCATTCCCTTCAGGAAAGTCCAGGTGGATCTGTTTGGCGGTGAGCACAAGCAGCCGCCCTTCGGAAAGATTACGCCGCGCCGCCAGGTGCCGACGCTGGTCTACGGCGAGGGCGACAAGGCCATCACCATTTACGAGAGCGTGGCCATCACGCAGTTCATCGACGATATGCACCCGGAGCCGCCACTGATGCCGCCGGTCAGCAAGCCCGCCATGCGCGCAAAGGCGCTGATGCGGCTCGCGGAGTTCCAGCAGAAGCTCGATCCGAAGAACATTTTTGGTTCGGTGGTGTTCCGCAAGCAGACCCGCGAGCAGCTCGGCGAGCGTGTCGATGCCTTGCTCGAGGAGTTGTCCCGCTGGGACGCATACGTCGGTGACGGCCCGTTCCTGTGCGGCGATCAGTTCACACTGGCGGACATCGCCGTTTTCCCGCTACTGATGCATTTCGAAGCGATCGGCTACGACTATGCGAAGCACACGCCGTCGTTGTTCGCCTACATGAACCAGTGCAAGGCCCGCCCTTCGGTGGTGCAATCGGGTTGGGTCGAGAACTTCCTGGCGTTCGCCCGCGAGCGCGAGCCGGGCCAGGTGCTGGCAGGCTAGTCGCCTCCGGGACCGGCGCTGGAGTTGCAGCGCCAGACTGCTGAGCCGGACAAGCGCCAGTTGCAGTTTCTGAACCGGAGAGAGCGCGACAAGGAAGTTTGCCAGATTGCCGGTTTCGCCGGGCAAGACCGGCCGGCAGGACACGCCCATCGTCCGGAATATCAGTGCGTCAGACGCCATCACGCTCGTGTCGCCTTTGACGCAACCCTTGCGTCTGTCATGGAAGAGCTCGGACGAATCCACGTCGTCGGAGGACTTCACGGTCACCGTTTGAATCGACGGGGCTCGATACAACCCCGCCTGCTGCATCGGCAATCGCGCCGGACCCCGGGCGCTACCCACCCCGACAATTCCCTGATTCCGCGCTGCATTTTCTGCTTGTCCATGTGAAAGCAGCGGCGTGCGGACCGGATGCGCGATACGCACCTGCTCGACAAGATGCGCATGACGTTCGCAATTCGTGTGAATGCCATCCGTATGCCGTTGGTATGGCATCGGTGTGGCATGTGTATGCCATCCGTATCCCATCTGTAAATACCCCGTTCGTAGGATTCATCCTCATCAGCCGGCGAAACACACAAAGGTTTCGCTGGTTGGCAAGAGTTCGAACAACAAGGACCAGGGGGTACTTTCATGAAAACACTGACACTCGCAGCGGTCATTTTGCTGTTTTCCGGGTGCGCGACCCATAACCAGGTCAGGGTGAGCGCCACCGAAGACATAGAGATAAAAAACCTCGCGGTGATCGTGCCCGACAGCGGCACCTTCGAAGTCCAGCACGCCCGGCTTCGGCAGGATGCGACATCTGCCGTCTTGTTCGGTTTGATCGGTTACGCGATTGAAAGCGGTTACCGCGACTCCCTCGATGCTGAAAAAGAACAGCAGGTGCGGGAATACGTGGCGCAGCTGGACTGCGCGGGTGATCTCGCCCGTTCGATCCAGAACACCTTCCGGGAAGAGAGCGATATCGCCAGCACGCTGTACCGCAGCGAAAGCGGCCTGTCGGAGGAGCATGACGCGCTGGCCACCTTCCGCGTGGAGCACTGCGGCTTCACCCTCGTTCAGCGTGACAGCGAACTGTTCGTGCCTTTCATCACGCTCAATGCCAAGGCGATGTCCGCCGATGGAAAGATCATCTGGGACGACAAGGAAACCTTTACGGGGAAGAAGGAAATCCGCTTCGACACGATGCTGACCGCAGAAGGCGGCGCGGCAAAGCTGCTCGACGATCTGTTGGCGGAGGCGGGAGCCAGACTCGCCTACCAGATCATTTACCAATAGAAAAAATCCGGAAACGCAGAGGAGGGAACATGTCTTACCTGAAAAACCTGATCATCATTCTTGCCCTGGTAGTGACTTCCGGGTGCGCATTCACCGACGCGACCCTGAAAGTCGATTACGACGAGAGCCACGCGACCCGCGGCCCGATCGAGAAAGTAGAGCCACTGAGCTTCGAAGTCGCCTCGTTCGCGGACAAACGCGAAGACAGGGTCCGAATCGGTTACAAGCGAAATGGTTATGGCCAGAAGACCGCTGACATCTCTACCGAGAAGCCGGTAACCGCCATCGTCGAAGATGCCCTCAAAGCAACGATCAAACACAACGGTCATGGGCTGAGTGATGAAGGCCAGGTCATCGTCACCGGAGACGTTACCGAGTTCTGGTTTGATGCCGACCCGGGATTCTGGACGGTGCGATTCATGGGCACGGTCGAAAGCAGAATCGAATTCATGGATGCAGCGACGGACGCTTCCATCTACGCCAACGATTACCGCGGTTACTACGAGAAGGAAACGCCTGGCGGTCTGGAGAATACCTGGACGGAGGTCATGGAGCTTGCACTGGAGAACATGATCGATTCCGTCGTCAAGGATCCCGAGCTCGCCAAGGCGCTGCGCGCCAATGCCAGGAATACGGGCGCCAGGCCTGAAGTATCGGCGGGGGCCGCGGGCCAACCGCACTGATGTATCCGGCTTGCGTTGTGTGCGCCCGTGACCGGCACACGTCACCGGCGAGCATGGATCAACCCGGGTTTTCAGTTTTCTCTCGCGTAACGAAGCGGAGAAACGACTCGCAAGAGTCCAAAGCGCATTACTTGTCCACAACAAACAGAAGGAGGTATCCCGTGCGTGCTTCACATTTCGGAAAACAAATGACGCAACTGGCGTCGTCTCTCGTACTCGCATTGCTTTGCGGGCAGACATTCGCCCAGCCCCCGGACATCGACCGGATCGTAGCGTTCGGCGCAAGCCTGAGTGACTCCGGAAACTCGTTCGTCTGGCTGGCGGAGCCGGAGAATTCAGACTGCGGAACGCGCTTGATCGTGCCGCCCTATGACGCGCTTGACGATCTTCTGGTGCCTGACGGTGCGTATGCGAAGGGCGGGCATCATTTCACCAACGGTGCAACGTGGGTAGAAGGTTTGGCACGCCATCTCGCGCTTGCCGGAAACACGCGGCCGGCCTTTCGCAACGGCGGCAAGAAGGCAAGCAATTACGCGGTGGGAGGTGCGCGAGCCGTCGCCGGTTTTCCGTGCCGCTTCAATCTGCCCGCCCAGGTCAATACCTACCTTGGTGACTTTGGTTCAACTTCCGGTCGCACTCTGGTTGCCATCGAAATCGGTGGCAACGATGTCAGGGATGCGCTGGTCGCCGCATTAACCCCAGGAGGCAATCCGGCTCAAAAGATCCAGGATGCGCTCACAAGCCTCTTCCAGAGTATCAACCGACTCTATGGCAGCGGAGCAGTTAACTTTCTGGTTCTCAACGTCCCGGACATCGGTCAGTCTCCCGCGGTGCGCGCAATTGATCAGGCGAACGGGGCAGGGGGTGCGATCATCGCGCTCGCCGGCAGTCTGACCGACGCTTACAACGCCAATCTGGCGGCACTCGTCAACAATCTGGGTGCATATCCCGGCATCGACATCAAGATCCTCGATGTTCACCGGACCCTGGATGATGTGCTGGCGAGCCCGGAAGACTACGGATTTGCGAATGCGTCGGATCCGTGCATCAGTCCGATGCAGCCGCCGTATCAATGCGAAAGCCCCGATCAGTTCGTTTTCTGGGACGGAACGCATCCCACGCGGGCCATGCATGCAATCGTGGCGCAGCAGGCAATCGCGGCAATTTCCGCACCTTGACCGCGGCACGCGCTTTGAACAAAGCGCGATGAACGAGGGGCGCTGGCGCATGACGCCGCGCCCCTTTTTTTTGTTGATTGCGCTCCATGCGGGATGGCTGTTTGGCGGTATTCATGATCCGGTTGCCGTGAAAGCACTGCGCAGGTGGCGGGCAGGGGAACAGCCATTCGGGACAAAAATGACGGGCGCACAGATTGTTTGTGCGCCAATTTGTTTGTGAACCAATTTGTTTGTGAGGCAATGCCCGAAGCCAGCAAAGGCCGCAATGCAATCCCGCCATCAACAGGAAACCCTGCCGTGGTCGGGGTGAATCAGCGCCACCTGTCGAAATCCCGGGAACTGTGCGATATTTAGCTTTGCGGAAAACGGGTCGGATGCACGTTCCTGAAGCCTGAAAGTGCAAACGACGCGCAGGGAGTACGATGGGGCGGCAACACTCGTGTAACACGCCAGACAGATGATAAATCTGTGCCCACCCCGCGGTTTCTCGTTATAGTGTTCTTGCGGTTCCGCATGTGAACTGGAAGTCATGGTTTTGCCGGCGCGGGCGCCGGCGTTCAGTGGCAAGACTAATCGTAAACAGGAGGATGAAAATGCAATTGAAATCGTTTCTCTCGGCTGCTGCGGCAGTACTCATTGGTTTGGCTGTAGCGACCGGCGCACAGGCCGATGGCCATATCAAGAACAAGCGGGCTTTGACTCTCGATCTCGCCAAGAAAATTGCGGACGGCTGCGAGGCCCATTATGCGAAACAGACCGACTGGCGCCCCCTGAATATCGCGATTGTCGACGATGGCGGGAACCTCAAGGTGTTTCGGCGCATGGATAATTCCTTTCTCCTGAGTATCGACATCGCGTTGTTGAAGGCAAACACCTCGGCGGGCCTCCCGTTCCCGAGCCGCCTGGTTGGTGAACTCGCGTTCGGCAAGGATGGAAAGCCTGGCGTAGTACCGGGGATCGCCGATATTCCGGGTGTTGCGGCATTTCCCGGCGGATTGCCGATCATGACCAGCGACGGCCAGCATATTGGCGGTATCGGTGTCAGCGGTGCGACCGGTGATCAGGACGAAGAATGCGCACAGGCGGGCCTGGACGCAGTCAAGGATATGCTCTAGAGCGTATGCTTGTGATGGATCGTGGCGGTGCGTTTTGTCACCGCCTCGATTCATTTGTGATCATCGGGGTCAGATGACGGTGACTTCCGCCGTGATCAGCGCAGCGGACCGGACCGAACCCGGCGCTTTCGCCGGAAAGAACGGACGAATCCCCGGTTTCGGACGCCAATTCATAACACTGGCTACAAGGTCAGGCGGGTGACAAACGCGCACGCTTGACATAGCGGTTTCGGTTTTTCGCGCAACGCGGACACCACGCCACTCTCGCAGCGAACAGCGAGCCGCCATTTGCGCGCTTGATTTAGCGCAAACGCTGGCGCAGTGATACGGGCCAAGCTAGAGTGTTTTCATCATGCCGGGCACAACCCCCAACGCAGGCAGGCAAAGCTCCAGGTCTGAAACAGATTCCAGCATGCGCGCGACCATATCCAGAGAAGGGCTGCAAAAGCTGATCGATCTGATTCGCCGGCAGGGTTACTGCGTCGTCGGACCGACAGTGCGCGACGGTGCGATTGTCTATGACGAAGTCACCGCGCTTGACGATCTGCCGGCGGGCTGGACCGACCATCAGGAAGCCGGCTCGTACCGGCTCTCACGCCGCGATGACGAGGCGCTGTTCGGTTACGTCGTCGGGCCGCACAGCTGGAAGAAGTTTCTTCACCCGGAACGCTTGCGCCTGTGGAAGGCGCGACGGCAGGGCGATGGCATCAGCCTTGTCGAAGACGAGGATGCGGTTCCACGGTTTGCCTTGCTCGGCGCGCGAAGTTGCGAGCTGCACGCGATCGCAATCCAGGACAAGGTGTTTCTCGGAGCCGGGCATCGCGACCACGACTACAGTCTTCGCCGCGAGAACGCGTTCATTGTCGCGGTCAACTGCGGACAGGCAGGCGGCACCTGCTTCTGCGTGTCGATGCAAACCGGGCCGGAGGCCACCACCGGCTTCGATCTTGCGCTGACCGAGATTCTCGACGACGGGCCGCACCGTTTTGTCATCGAGGCCGGCAGCCAACAGGGAGAGGAAGTCCTGCAGCAACTCCCGCACGAAGGGGCGAGCGAAAAGGACGAGGCGGCGGCGCAGGCGGCGCTCTCTGCTGCGCGCAGCCAGATGGGGCGGACCATGGATACGGCGGGCATCAAGGAACTGTTGCAAGCTAATCCCGAGCATGCGCGCTGGGACGACGTGGCGTCGCGCTGTCTGAATTGTGCAAACTGCACGATGGTGTGTCCCACCTGTTTCTGCACAACGGTCGAAGATGTCTCGGACCTGAGCGGCGAGACCGCCGAGCGCTGGCGACGCTGGGATTCGTGTTTTACGCTGGACTTTTCCTATGTGCACGGAGGCAGCGTTCGCAACTCTTCGAAATCACGCTACCGTCAATGGATGACCCACAAGCTCTCCAGCTGGATCGACCAGTTCGGCAGCTCGGGGTGCGTCGGTTGCGGGCGATGCATTACCTGGTGTCCGGTGGGCATCGACATCACTGAAGAAGTGGCGGCAATCCGCGAGCAGGGTGTTCCGGGAAGCCGCGCGGACGGAATTGAAGCGGGAAAAATTGCGGAGGAGGGGTCGAAATGAAGAACATCGAGGAGTTGCTTCGCCAGCATCCTTTCACCGAGGGGCTGAACAAGGAAATTGTCGAACTGATCGCCGGATGCGCGAAAAACGTCGTCTATCAGGCGAACGAGTACATTTTCCGTGAAGGAGAACACGCAGACCATTTCTATCTCATCCGGCAGGGCACGGTCGCGCTTGAAATGTTTCTGCCGGGCAGGGGGGCGCATACCTTTCTGACGCTCAAGAACGGAGAGATCCTCGGTTCGGCATGGCTGCTTCCGCCTTACCGCTGGACCCACGACGCGAGAGCGGTCGAACTGACCCGTGGCTTTGCATTCGAGAGCAAGTGCCTGCTCGAAAAATGCGAGGCGGACCATCACGTCGGCTATGAAATGATGAAACGATTCATTCCGCCCCTGCTCGAACGCCTGCAGGTAGCGCAGTTGCAGATCGCGGACATCTATGGCGATGGCAAAGCACAAGCACGTGGCTGAGGCGCTGGCGAGCGCGGCACCGATGACGCCGGCGTTTTTGCGCGTTGCGCGCAACCATCGCGAATCGGGTGACGTCATCACGCTCGAAATACCGCTCGAACAGAATCAGCCGCTGCCGCTATTCGAACCCGGCCAGTTCAATATGCTGTACGCGTTCGGGGTCGGCGAAGTACCGGTCAGCATGAGCGGCGACCCGGCCGCGGCGGATCGCTGGGTACACACGATCCGTGCCGTCGGCCCGGTGAGCACAGCGCTCGCGGCACTCAAGCCCAATGAAACGGTCGGCGTTCGCGGACCATTCGGCAGCGGTTGGCCCGTCGACGAAGCCGCCGGCTACGATGTGCTCGTCATCGCCGGCGGCCTTGGTCTCGCCCCGTTGAGGCCGGCGCTGTATCACCTCATCCGCAACCGCGAGCGCTACGGCCGGGTGGCGCTGCTCTACGGCGCGCGCCATCCGCACGATCTGCTGTTCCACGGCCAGCTCGACGCCTGGCGGCGCACGCCCGACCTGCAGGTGCGCGTGACTGTCGATCACGCGACCCGGGACTGGATCGGTGATGTGGGTCTGGTCAGCCGGCTGCTGCCCAAGATTCGCCACGACCCGCTCGATACCGTCGCGTTTCTGTGCGGCCCGGAGATCATGATGCGCATGACGGCGATTGCGTTGGAAGATATCGGTGTCGCGCCCGAGCGCATCTTTGTCTCGCTCGAGCGCAACATGAAGTGTGCGGTTGGCTGGTGCGGTCACTGCCAGTTCGGACCGGAGTTCGTTTGCAAGGACGGGCCGGTCTTTCGCTATGACCGCATCAGACAACTCCTCGGTGTTCGGGAGATCTGAGATGGCGGCATCGTCGTTTTCAAAACCGCCACGCCCGAAACTCGCCGTATGGAAGTTCGCCTCCTGCGACGGCTGTCAGCTCAGCCTGCTCGATTGCGAGGACGAATTACTGGCTGTCGCGGATGCCGTCGAGATCGCGAACTTTGCCGAAGCGTCGAGTGCCGTCGTCGAAGGACCCTACGACCTGTCACTGGTGGAAGGCTCGATCACCACCGCGCACGACGCCGAACGCATCGAGGAGATCCGCGACAAGTCGCGTGTCCTGATTACCATTGGCGCTTGCGCCACAGCGGGCGGCATCCAGGCGCTGCGAAATTTCAAGGATGTGCGCGACTTTCTGAACGTGGTGTACGCGAAACCGGAGTACATCGACACGCTCGCCACCTCGACACCGATATCGGAGCACGTGCCGGTCGATTTCGAGCTACGCGGGTGTCCCATCAACAAACAGCAGCTGCTCGAAGTCATCAGCGCGTTTCTGCGCAAGCGCCGGCCCAATACGCCGGCGCACAGCGTCTGCGTCGAGTGCAAGCTGCGCGGTACCGCCTGCGTCATGATTGCGCACGGTACGCCTTGCCTGGGTCCGGTGACGCATGCCGGTTGCGGCGCCATCTGTCCAGCCTATAACCGCGGCTGCTATGGCTGTTTCGGACCGATGGAGAGTCCGAATACGCAATCACTTACGAATCAGTGGCGCCGCCTCGGCGTCGACGCCGAAGCGATCCGGCGCGTGTACCACTCGTTCAACGCGTGGGCGGCGCCGTTTCGCCTGGAAGGCGAACAGATTACGGATAAAACCGATGGCTCGTAAGACCATCAAGGTTGACTACCTCGCGCGTGTCGAAGGCGAGGGCGCGCTTCACGTCAGCATCAATGGTTCGCGCGTGGAAGATGTTCGGCTGGAGATCTTCGAGCCGCCGCGTTTCTTCGAGGCGTTCCTGCGAGGGCGCCACTTCACCGAAACACCCGACATCGTGGCGCGCATCTGCGGCATCTGCCCGGTCGCTTACCAGATGAGTGCCGTGCAGGCGCTGGAGAACGCGCTCGGCGCGACCGTCGACGGAACGCTGCGCGACATGCGCCGGCTGCTGTACTGCGGCGAGTGGATCGAGAGCCACGTACTGCACATCTACATGCTGCACGCGCCGGACTTTCTCGGTTACCAGAGCGCGATCGACATGGCGAAGGATCACCGCGAAGTCGTCGAGCGCGGGCTGCAAATGAAAAAAGCGGGCAACGAGCTTCTTCGCGTGCTCGGCGGCCGGGAAATTCACCCGATCAACGTCAGGGTCGGCGGTTTCTACAAGGCGCCGGCGCGGCGCGAGCTTGCTGCACTTTCCGATTCGCTGAAGTGGGGGCGCGACGCGGCAATGGACACGGTGCGCTGGGCGGCCGGTCTCGAGTTTCCCGACTTCGATCGCGATTATGAATTCGTCGCGCTGCGTCACGCCGACGAATATCCGATGAACGAAGGCCGCATCGTGTCGAGCGCCGGGCTGGACATCGGTGTCGACGACTACGAGGCGCATTTCGAAGAACGGCATGTGCCGCACTCGACCGCGCTGCATTCGGTCATCAAGGGCAGGGGCTCTTATTTCACCGGTCCGATGGCACGCTTCAATCTCAACCACGCGCTGCTCGCGCCGGTCGCGCGCGAACTGGCGCGCGAGGTGGGTCTTTCCGCGCCCTGCCGCAACCCGTTCAAAAGTATCGTGGTGCGGGCGGTCGAAGTGCTGCACGCTTTCGATGAGGCGGTGAGGCTGATCGAATCCTATGAACCGCCGGCGGTACCTGCCGTAGAGATAAAGCCCGGAGCGGGATCGGGATGCGGGTGTACCGAAGCGCCGCGCGGCATCCTGTTTCACCGTTACCGCCTGGACGAAACCGGCCTGATTGCCGAGGCGAGGATCGTGCCGCCGACCTCACAGAACCAGGCGATGATCGAAGAAGATCTGAAGGACCTCGTCGAACGCAACATCGCGTTGCCGGACGAACAGTTGCAGCACAGGTGCGAGCAATCGATTCGCAATTACGATCCGTGCATTTCGTGCGCCACGCATTTCCTCAAGCTCGACGTCGAGCGTCGATAAGACACTGCCGGAAATGTCTGGCCTGGAAAGAGTCGTCGTCATCGCGCTGGGTAACCGCTTCCGCGGCGATGACGGTATCGGTCCGCTTGTCGCAGATGTTCTGAAGAGAAACACGGTGCGCCGCCCTGACGGCCGAATCGGGGTGCACCATCGTCGAGGGAAAAGACGACGCCATGGCGCTCGTCAGTGCATGGGAAGACGCAGCGCTCGCACTCGTCATCGATGCTGCCGTGTCGGGCGCATCGCCCGGCACCGTGCACCGGTTGGAAGCCGGAGCACAAGCGCTGCCGAAGGACCTCGCGCGCTGTTCGAGCCACGGCCTCGGGCTGGCCGAAGCGGTGGAACTGGGCAAGGCGCTGGGGCGCCTGCCGGAGCGGCTGGTGATTTTTGCCGTCGAAGCCGCAACCCTCGAGCAGGGTGCGGCCATGTCGCCGCAAGTCGCGGCGGCGGCGGACGAGATCGCCAGTCGCGTCGAGGCGGAAATGGATTCCTTCACGAATAGGCAAAGTACCAAACCATGCGGTTCCAATGCGTGAGACAGTAGCGGCATGCACGAAGCGTCACTGATGCGCAGCCTGATGCGCAAGATCGATTCCCTGGCCGCAGCCGAAGGCGGTCACAGGGTGACGACCGTGCGCGTCTGGCTGGGTGCGCTCAGCCACATGTCGGCTGCGCATTTTCAGGAACACTTCGAGCAGGCGTCGAAGGCGACGGTCGCCGAAGGCGCGTTGCTGGAAATCGAAGAATCCGCCGACATCGACGACCCCAACGCCCAGGGACTGTTGTTGCGAAGCATCGAGGTCGAGACGTGACACCGGTTCGCAACAAACCGGTGCTCGATCGAAATCGGTTCGTTCGGGCGAACCCCGCACCAAACGAAAAGGCGGCAAGCGGCCGGTGATCGATCGCATCGGCCCTTACCAGGGCGATCTCGATCTGAACGGGTCGGAAGAGAACAGCATCGATCAAAGCAGTGTCGAGGCAACCGGCACCGTTGCGGACACTTTGACGGCATCGTTGCCAGCCCGCCGCACGCGCCTGCAACTCGAAGGCATGGTGCAGGGTGTCGGGTTTCGTCCATTCGTCAGCCACCTGGCGCTGCAACTCGGACTCGCGGGCTGGGTTGCCAATTCGGGCGACGGCGTCACGGCTGAAGTCGAAGGCGCTGCCGAAGTGATCGAGGTGTTTCTTGAAAGGCTTGCCGGGGAACTGCCGCCACTGGCCCGGATCGATCGGTTGCATACCTCGGAGAAAGCCGTGGCCGGCGAGAGCGGATTTTCCATCCGCGAGAGCACTGGCTTCGGGCGCGCCCACCGTACCCGTGTTGCCCGACGTCGCTGCGTGTCATGACTGCTTGCACGAAATTTTCGATACGTCAGACCGGCGTTACCGTTATCCGTTTGTCAACTGTACCAATTGCGGTCCACGCTTCAGCATCGTCGAAACGCTGCCATACGACCGGGCCAATACCACGATGCGGCAGTTCGTCATGTGCGCAGCCTGCCGGGCCGAGTACGAGAATCCCGCCGACCGCCGGTTTCACGCCCAGCCCAACGCTTGCCCCGATTGCGGCCCGCAGCTTTCGTTGCTGGATGCAGGCGGTAATGAACTGGCGCAGCGCGACGCGGCGCTGCTTGCTGCCGCCGAGCGCATTGCGCGACGGGAAGATCGTCGCGCTCAAGGGTTTGGGTGGCTTCCAGCTACTGGTCGATGCGCACAATGGCGGCGCCATTGCCGAACTGCGCCACCGCAAGCAGCGCCCGCACAAACCGTTCGCGGTGATGTCGCCGTCGTTCTCGTTTGCCGAAACCGCTTGCCACGTCAGCGCGCTCGAACGCGAACTGCTCACTTCTCCGCAGGCGCCCATCGTTCTCCTGCATCGCCGCCCGCATCCGCACAAGACGCATTCCGCGATTCACGAATCGGTGGCGCCGGACAATCCCTTGCTTGGCGTGATGCTGCCGTATACGCCGCTGCACCACCTGTTGTTCAACGAGTTCGAGTTTCCCGTCGTCGCCACCAGCGGCAACGTGGCGGGCGAGCCGATGGTGACCGATAACGACGATGCGCTCGACCGGTTGGGCGGTATCGCCGATGTGTTTCTGCTGCACGACCGGCCCATCGCCTGCGCGCTCGATGACTCGGTGGTTCGGGTGGTCGCGGGGCGCGCGATGATACTCCGGCGCGCGCGCGGCTACGCACCGCTTCCGGTCGTCATGCAGCGCAAACTTCCGGCGCTGCTCGCCCTCGGCGGGCACCTGAAGTCGGTCACGGCGACGACATCGGGTTCGCGGGTAATGGTCGGTCCGCATGTTGGCGACCTCGACGGCCCACTCGCGCGAAAAGCGTTTCACCATGTCCTCGATCGCCTGCGCAACCTGCACGACGTGCAGCCGGTGGCAGTTGCCTGCGACCGGCATCCGGATTACTACTCCACCGGCGTCGCGCGGAAATTCGGCACCAGGGTGGTTTCAGTGCAACACCACGTCGCGCATATCGCCGCCTGCATGGCCGAGAACGGAATCGAAGGACCGGTGCTCGGCGTGGCGTGGGATGGAACCGGGTACGGCGACGACGGCACCATCTGGGGCGGCGAGTTCATCGCCATCGACGGTGCGTCTGCGCGGCGGGTGGCGCACTTGCGGCCGTTTCCGTTGCCCGGGGGCGAGAAGGCGATGACCGAGCCGCGGCGCGTGGCCAGCGGCATTCTGTATGAATTGTTCGGCGAGACGGTTTTCGCGGATACCTCGCTTGCGCCGGTGCGCAGTTTTTCGGCCGCCGAGCGCAAGGTGCTGGCGCGTATGCTGGCGCAAGAACTGAATACGCCGCGCACGTCCAGCGTCGGCCGTCTGTTCGACGCGGTCGCGTCACTGACGGGGCTGGTGCAATGTTCAACGTTCGAGGGGCAGGCCGGCATGGCACTGGAGTTCGCACTGGAGGAAAACCCGCCGCCAGTGCACTACCGCATTCATGTCGATTCAGCCGATGACGTTGAGGGCGTCGCTGACGAGGCGATGGTCCTGGACTGGGAACCGATGCTGCGCGAACTGCTGGCCGATATCGCGGACGGCGCCCCTGTGTCGCACATGGCCGCTGCCTTTCACAATGCCCTGATCGAGGCGCTGGTGAATGTTGCGCAGCGTGTCGGCGAGCCGCGGGTGGTGCTCACCGGCGGCTGTTTCCAGAACCGTTACCTGACCGAGCGCGCCATCGACCGGCTTCGCCATGCCGGTTTCGAGCCGGTCTGGCACCAGCATGTGCCGCCCAACGACGGCGGGATCGCGCTCGGCCAGGCGGCCTGGGCAGCGCGGCTGATAGAGGCGGAGGCGGCCTGATGTGCCTCGCCGTTCCCGGGCAGGTTCGTGAAATCGTCGGCGACGATGCGCTGACGCGTATCGGCAAGATCGCGTTCGCGGGCGTCGTCAAGGAAGCGAGCCTGATGCTGCTGCCCGAGGTCACCATCGGTGACTGGGTGCTGGTCCACGCCGGTGTCGCCATTACCCGGCTCGACGAGTCCGAAGCACAGCGCACGATGGCGTATCTGGAAGCGCTCGAAACGGAGACGGACGAACGGGTGCCGCCGTCATGAAGTTTGTCGACGAATACCGCGATCAGGCGAAGGCGCAACACACGCTCGATGCCATTGCCAGGCTGGTGACGCGCCCATGGACGGTGATGGAGATCTGCGGCGGCCAGACCCATGCGATTGTGAAGTTCGGCATCGATCGCTTGCTGCCGCCTGAAGTGACGCTGGTGCATGGGCCCGGCTGTCCGGTATGCGTTACGCCGGTTGGTCTGATCGACAAGGCGATCGAGATTTCCCTGCGGCCCGACGTCATCCTGACCTCGTTCGGGGATATGGCGCGCGTGCCCGGGACGGAGACCAATCTTTTGACTGCGAAAGCGCGCGGCGCCGACCTCCGGCTGGTGTATTCGCCGCTGGATGCCGTACAGATCGCCCGCGACAATCCGCAAAAGCAAGTGGTGTTCTTCGCCGTCGGTTTCGAAACGACGGCGCCCGTCACTGCAATGGCAGTGCACCGCGCGAAGCAGGAGGGCATTGATAACTTCTCGATGCTGGTGGCGCATGTGCTGGTACCGCCGGCGATGGAAGCGATCCTCTCGTCGCCTTCGCGCACCATCCAGGGGTTTCTCGCGGCCGGGCATGTATGCGCGGTGATGGGCTATCAGGAATACGTCCCCATCAGCGAGAAGTACCGCGCGCCGATCGTCGTGACCGGTTTCGAGCCTCTGGATATTCTGCAAGGCCTGCATATGTGCCTCAGGCAGTTGGAAGAAGGCCGCGCAGAAGTCGAGAACCAGTACGCGCGCGCGGTGCAGGCGGAAGGCAACCGGAACGCGCAGCGGATCATTCGCGAAGTATTCCGGGTGGTGCCGCGCCATTGGCGCGGCGTCGGCGAGATCGCGCAAAGCGGTCTCGGTCTTGCGCCGGCCTATGCCGCATTCGATGCGGAGGCGCGCTTCGGTTCCGCCGTCTCCAGCGCGGACACGCAAGGCGCATGCATCAGCGGTCAGGTGTTGCAAGGCATCGCCAAACCGATGGATTGCCCCAGCTTCGGCAAGCGCTGCACGCCGGAGCATCCTCTGGGTGCGCCGATGGTGTCGTCGGAAGGCGCGTGTGCGGCCTACTATCGGCATCGTCGCCGCGAAGCTGCCGTAGCGGCGACGGAAAGCGAATGAATCCATGAGCGGTGAAGACGATTTCAATCCCGCCTGCCCGGTGCCGCTGTCGGACTACAAGGAGGTCACGCTCGCCCACGGCGACGGCGGCGCGCTCACTCACAAACTCATCGAGCAGATCATGCTGCCGGCGTTCGCCAATGATTTGCTGAACCAGCAGCACGACGGCGCAGTGTTTGAAATCAACGGCGCGCGTCTGGCGTTTAGCACCGACAGTTACGTCGTGCGGCCGTACTTCTTTCCCGGCGGGGACATCGGCATGCTCGCCGTCAACGGCACCGTCAACGATCTTGCCATGTGCGGCGCGCGGCCGCTGTATCTGAGTGCCGGGCTGATTCTGGAAGAAGGGCTGCCGATGGCGGACCTGCGGCGCGTGGTCGCGTCGATGCAGAAAGCGGCACGCGGCGGCTGGTGTTCAGTTCGTCACCGGCGACACCAAGGTTGTCGACAAAGGCAGCGGCGACGGCATCTTCATCAATGTCACCGGCATCGGCGTGGTCGAGGCGAAACAGCCGATAGTGCCCGAACGCGTGAAGCCGGGAGATGTCGTCATTCTCAGCGGTGACATCGGCCGGCATGGCATGGCAGTCATGTCGGCGCGGGAAGGTCTGGAGTTCGAACATCCAATCGAGAGTGACACCGCACCGCTGCACACGGCCGTGCTGGCGCTGATCGAGGCCGGAATCGACGTTCATTGCCTGCGTGACCCGACGCGCGGCGGGTTGGCCACGGCTCTGGTGGAAATTGCGGAATCAGCGCGAGTGGAAATCAATATCGACGAAGCAGCCGTTCCGGTATCGGAAGAAGTGCGTGGCGCTTGCGAGATTCTCGGCTTCGATCCGCTGTATGTGGCGAACGAAGGCAGGTTCGTTGCATTCGTCCCGGGGACACAGCAGGGAAAGGCGCTGGAAGTTCTTCAGGCGAATGCCAACTGCCGGAATGCCTGCGTCATCGGGACGGTGTCAGCTTCTTCATCGGGCATGGTCACAGCGATGACTGCGATCGGCGGCAGCCGGGTGCTGGATATGTTGAGCGGCGTGCAGCTTCCGCGGATTTGTTGACGCACTGACAGGCGGATGCCGGTTGACGTTGCGGGGTACACACTGGTCGGCGGCGCCACGCAGATGAACGAAGGGGCGTCGGTCGGAGAGGTATCTGGATTGCTCCGGGAGGGGCAGGGAAATGCGATATTGCAAGACCTGTGACCGATTTTACGATTCTACGCTCAGCTCGCCGGGGAGGGAGGTTTGAAGGGAAAAGCCCCGCAGAAGCGCGGCTTTTCTCTGTATAAAATCCCCGCGTGATCCTAAATGAGCTCTTACGGCGTCTGCCAATTACACGTGGCTCTCGACACCATTTCATTGCCTGGAAGATAATCCACTGTATACATGCAGCGCCCCGAGATTCCTTCAAATTGACCAGTCCCGCCGACAAACGTCGATACGCCTTTTCCACCGCCGCTTTCGGCAACGTCTCCGGCCTTCCTGCGGCTTAACATAAAGATCTTTTCTCCTGAAGCGCGTGTCGCGGTGCATGACGACTCCAAGTCCATGCCCGCAGATGTATTGCGGATATAGGCGAGGCAAACAAAAATATTACTTTCACCTTCCACATAGGGGCCACCGGAACTCTTGATCACGGTGCTTGTGCCATTTTGGCTTCCTACTGTAACGGTTCCGTCCAGGTGCTCCATCGTTGTCCAGTTGCTCGACATGCTCGTCACCGATTCATAGGTGCCGCTGTCGGCCCAAACGTTGGTGCCGAAAACAAGAATGATGCCTGTGGCGATGGTGCTTTTGGTTAGTTTCATTGTCTCCTCCAATAAAAAAAGCGCTACATTCACATGAGGAAATCTTGACGTCTTCGTCGCGCACCTTCAGTGGCTGGTGTCGTGACACGTTTCTTGACCACTTACAACATTGTCACCACCGAAAGTGGCTTCTTGACTGACCTATATCAAGGGTTGCTGCTGCTCGCCATTTCGCAATGAACGGTTCTTTGCGCAATCGGGGTAGGCTTGGCACCCGCCAGATTCGACTGTCATCGCTGTTTTTTCTAAAAACGCGTTGTTCATCGAAGCAGATGGAAAATCCTTCTGCTCTTTCCGGAAAGTTGCCGTGGATGCGGATGACGAGTGGCGCGCTGTCATGCATGGCGTTGACGATGCACCTTGAGTGTTCGCGCAGTGTGTCTCATCGAAGTAAGTGAATGCCAGGTTGCGTCAGAGCGCGAGATCAAATCGGGGTTACAAGGCCTGACCCAGGCGCTGCTCCGACTCTGTCGCAATGCGTGCCCTCGACTCTGCGTTGCGACTCTGCTAGAAGTGTGCCTCTGCGAGCGGCGTCGGTTGAGGGCGATCTGTACCGCATTCATCGTCAGCGCGATGACTTGCAGCTAGAATCTGTTCCCCGACCATTGACCGCGCCGAAGAGGAATTCGCCATGAAGCTTTACGATTTCGAACCTGCTCCCAATCCCCGCCGTGTCCGCATGTTTCTGGCGGAGAAGGGCGTGACGATTCCACTCGTTGAGGTGAATACGCGACAACGGGAGCAATTCTCTCCGGACTTCGCCAAACGCAATCCATTCTGCACGGTGCCCGTGCTGGAACTCGACGACGGCACCTGTATTGGTGATTCGGTTGCGATTTGCCGCTACATCGAGGTCTCGCACCCGGAGCCATCGCTCATGGGTCGGGATGCCAGGGAGCAGGCGATCATCGAGATGTGGGACCGGCGCGCCGAGCTGGAAGGCATGAGTGCCGCAGGAGAGCTTGTGCGCAACGCCGCGCCGATGTTCGAAGGCCGGGGGATCGCCGGTGTGCCCGACGGTTTTCCGCAAATACCGGCACTGGTCGAGCGGGGCAAGAAGCGGATGGCGCGCTTCTTCGACTTCTGGGACCGGCAACTCGCCGACAACGCCTTCGTTGCCGGCCCGAATTTCTCGATTGCCGATATCACTTCGTTCATTGCGATCGAATTCGCCAAGCGGGCCGAGATCACCATTCCCGGTCAGTGCAAACATGTCGCGCGCTGGCATGAGGCGGTATCGCAGCGTCCCAGTGCCAGTGCCTGAGCGATACAGAGACTGTCCAGCCTGCCTAAACGACAAGACTCAAGGGAAAAACACATGATCGTCGTACACCACTTGAACAATTCCCGATCACAGCGCGTCCTCTGGTTGTTGGAGGAACTGGGGCTGGAGTACCGGATCGAGAAATATCAGCGCGACCCGAAAACGAATCTCGCGCCGCCCGAGTTGCGTGCGATCCATCCGCTCGGCAAGTCGCCGGTGATGCAGGATGGCGACCTCATCCTGCCGGAGTCCGGCGCGATCATGGAGTACCTCATCGAACGTTACGGTGAAGGGCGATTGGCCCCCCGGGCCGGCACGCCAGAGCGCGTACGTTACCTGTACTGGATGCACTTTGCCGAGGGAACGATGATGCTGCACCTGGTGTCGCGGCTGTACCTGACGCGAGTCGGTGAGGCGGCGAAGGCGATGCAGGGCCGCGTCGAAGTCATGATCGGCAACGAACTGGATCTGGTCGAGGCCGAACTTGGCCGCAGTCCGCATCTCGCAGGCAAGGACTTCAGTGCCGCGGATATACAGATGGGCTTCCCTTTGGAGTTCGCGGCGTTCGCAAAATTGACGAGCGCACGACATGGCAAGCTCCGCGAATATCTCGCGCGTATGCAGACCCGGCCGGCGTATCGACGTGCGATCGAAGCGGGCGGGGCGTATGCGTTTGATGGTTCAGGCGCGACCTGAATCCTGAAAGGGTGAGAGCCCTTTACGCAGAACACCGGGCCCCCGGGCCTCTGGTGCGCCAGGCCCGTGCAATCCGGTTACTGCGTCGTATGCATGGTTCCAGGGAAACCGGCGGCTCGTTGTGCCCGGGCTGTCTGTCGCACGTGTTTCAACCAACAGTCAGTCGCTTGGCGGAATCTTCAATATGCGCACTATCGGCCTGATCGTGAACCCCGTCGCCGGGATGGGCGGCAGCGTCGGATTGAAAGGCACCGATGGCGAGATGCACGCGAGGGCGCTGGCGCTGGGGGCCGAGCCGGTCAGCCCGGCGCGAGCGCGGGAATTTCTGTCGCATATCTCTTGCCGCGACAGGATCCGGCTGCTGGCGGGGCCCGGCCCGATGGGGGCCGATCATGCAGAGGCGGCCGGATTGCGTTACGAGACCATAGGCAGGCTTGCGAACGCGCCGACAGGGAAAGATACGATTGCCGTCGCGCGCGAGATGCTGGACGCCGGTGCCGAGCTGATCGCTTTTGCGGGCGGCGATGGTACGGCGCGGGATATCGCCGATGCCATCGGGCTGCGCGTTCCGGTTGTCGCCATACCGGCGGGCGTGAAAGTCTACAGTTCGGTTTTCGCCTACAACCCGCGCGCGGCGGCGGAACTGCTGGATGCTTTTGTCGAGGGCGCGGAAGTGTCCGAGGAGGAGGTCCTGGATATCGACGAGGATGCGTTTCGCGCCGGCATTGTCGATTCGCGCCATTACGGTTTCCTGCTCGTGCCCCAGGCCGCAGAACTGCTGCAGGCGGGCAAGGAAGTGTCCGGCACGAGCGGCTCCACGGCGGAAGCGAAACAGGAAATCGCGGCCGCCGTCATCGAGGAAATGGTGCCGCAGACACTGTATCTGCTCGGCCCCGGGACCACGGTGCGCGCGATTGCCGAAGAACTCGGGGTGGAAAAGACGCTGTTGGGTGTCGATGCGGTCCTCGACGGACAACTGGTGGGCAGCGACCTGAACGAGCGCGCGATTCTCGAGTTGCTGGATCGCCATGCCCGGGCGGTTATCGTCGTGACGCCGCTCGGTGGCAACGGGTTCATCTTCGGTCGCGGCAACAAGCAGTTCAGCCCGGCAGTGCTTCGGCGCATCGGCCGTGAAAACATCGTTGTCATCGGCGACAGAGGCAAGCTTGTGAAACTGGCCAGTTTGCACGTCGATACCGGTGACGCGGGACTGGATGAATCACTGTCGGGCTATATCGATGTCATTGTCGGACGCAATCACAGCAAGTTGATGCGTGTGACATAGCCGCGACATGGCGCTTGCGGCCAAACGCCGGAAACCGACTCAAGGCCGGTTGTCCGCATTTATTCCGTTTGTTGAATCGATCCTGGCAGAAGTCTTGCTGTAACAACTCCTGACCTGCACGCGTCAACGTGACGCAACGCGTGACCACGTCTTCCAGAGGACCTGTGCATTGAGGACCGCTACATTATGGATGCCGCAAAACCCTTTTCAATTCCCGCCAGGCTGATCGTTCTCGACGTAATCGGCACCTTGCTGCTGGCAACCGGTTTGCTGAAAGTCATTGCCGACGTGGAGTGGCTGCCGGAAGCCATGCGTTTTGAAGGTTACGGTCTTGCATTAATCGTTGCGGGTGCGATGCTGATGATTCCGCTGATCGTGCATGTCGTCGTTCACGTGATCAGCCGGGCAACTCAACCCGTCAGGCAGTAAGCAATTTCCGGCCATTGCCTGCTTCAGCGCTCGCCTGCAAGTCAGGCGGCCAGGTCCGTTTACGGTCTCTCGACGCGGCAAATCCGCGCCGCTCTGGCAACGGTCCACAATTGTTCCAGGCACAAAAAAAGGCGGTCTTGACGACCGCCTTCTTCATGCCTGCCCTGCGCCTTGAAGGGGCAGGGACCGGACTCAGGCTGCGCTGATGTTATCCGCGGCCAACTTGCCCCGCTCGCTGACAACTTCGTAGCTGACGCGTTGCCCTTCGCTCAATGTGCCCATGCCGGCACGCTCAAGCGCGCTGATGTGCACGAATACGTCCTTGGCGCCATCTTCCGGTGAGATGAATCCAAAACCTTTGGTTGCGTTGAAAAACTTAACTGTTCCGATAGCCATTTGTAAGGCCTCCATAACAAAAATTACCGTGCCAATCGGGCACGCAAACGAACAACTGAACTGTAGTGGGTAGTCTTTGATCTAGAGGCCGGAGAACCCGGCAGGAAGCAGAGAGGTAGGCCATTACACAAGTCGTATCGATATATTGGGGGCGTGACCGGCGAATTGCAAGCCGCAGATCGAAATATTGTTCGCTGCGGGCCATCAACCGCCTGCGGTGCTGATCGCTTTCCCTTCTGTTACGCTGTGGCCGCTGCGGGCGCTTCGGCCCCAGCGCCTGCTCGGGATTCTTCGCCGACAGGACCGTAACGAAGGGCAGAGAAACAGAATATGAAATCACTCCTTGCGGTCTTGGCCGCATTTCTGGAGAGCCGGACCAGCCGCTCCAACCTGATCGCCCTGATCCGGCTGCTCGTGGTGCTCTTTGCACTGATCACTGCGTACAGCATCGGGTTCCACTACCTGATGGCGCTCGAGGGGCGGCAGCACAGCTGGATCACGGGGGTTTACTGGACGCTCACCGTGATGTCCACGCTGGGTTTCGGCGATATCACCTTCCAGGGCGACATGGGGCGGCTCTTTTCCCTGGTGGTGCTGGTCACGGGCGTCGTGTACCTGCTGGTGCTGCTGCCTTTTACCTTCATCGAGTTTTTCTATGCGCCGTGGATGAAGGCGCAGGCCCGCGCCCGTGCGCCACGCGAGCTGCCGCCGGACACCCGCAACCACATTTTATTGACCCGGCACGGGCCGATCACGAAATACCTGATCAAGCTCCTGAGACGGCACGCGCATCCTTTCTACATCCTCGTGCCAACGCTGGCCGAGGCGCTGGAACTGCATGACCAGAACCTGCCCGTCGTGCTCGGTGAACTCAATGACCCGGAGACGTACCGGCGCCTGCGTATCGATCAGGCTGCCATGGTGGTCACTACGCGCAGCGATGTGATCAACACCAACGTCATCTTCACCGTGCGGGGGACCGCTCCCGACATTCCCATCGTTGCCACGGCGACCAGCGAGGCCGCCTGGGATGCCATGGAACTGGCCGGCGCCACGCGCGTGCTGCGCCTGGAACACATGATGGGGCAAGCGCTTGCCCGGCGTGTCATAGACCGCGACGCCTCGGCGCATCGCATCGGAGATATCTACGGTCTGCACATCGCCGAGGCCAGTGCCGGGGGCACAGCGCTGGTTGGGCAGAAGATCGACAAAACCGGATTGTGGGGCGACATCGGCGTCAGCGTCGTCGGATTGTGGGACCACGGCATTTTCAAACCCACGGGACCGGAAAGCGAAATCGGACCGAACACGATTCTCGTGCTTGCCGGCACGCCGGAAGAGTTCGACCGTTACAACCACATGATGTGCCGTACCGAACGCGGTGAAAGCCGGGTCGTGATCGTCGGCAGTGGCCGCGTGGGCCGCGCGACCGCCGATGCGCTGACTGAGCGCAAGATCGAATGGGTGACGATCGAGCTGGTCGCCGAACGGGTACGCGACGCGTCCCGCGCCATCATCGGCGATGCGGCGCAATTCGACATCATCGTTGCATCCGGCATGCGCGAATCTTCCACTGTCATCATTACCACCCACGACGACGACCTGAACATTTTCCTGACCATCCTCTACCGCAGGTTACGGCCCAATATCCAGATCATTTGCCGCTGTACCGACGAGTTCAACGTTTCGACCCTGCACCGGGCCGGCGCCGACCTCGTGCTCTCGTACGCCTCGATGGGTGCCAATTCGATCTTCAACGAACTGCGCGGCAGCGATACCCTGCTGCTGGCAGAGGGTGTCAATGTGTTTACCGTTCACGTGCCGCCGGCGCTCGCCGGCCGCACCATTGGCGATTGCGCAATTCGCGCCGAGACCGGCTGTACCGTCATTGCTGTCGAGCTCGCCGGAAAGCGCATCGTCAATCCGTCGCGCGACACGCTGCTGCCGGAGGAAGCCGAGATGGTTCTGATCGGCACGCTCGAAGCGGAAGAGAAGTTTGTCAGGCGATTTGTCCGGAACGAACGCTAGGCAGGCCGAATTTCACCGGTCGCTGTCAAAAGGGCCATTGCTGACAATCTGCGTGCGTCGATGAGGAATTTCAAGCGGCCAGGTGGCATCGCCGCCGTGACAGTCGGTGTCGTTGTATTGTCTGCAATGCTCGTCTGGCTTGCGGCCTACTTTGTTTCGCGCACTGTTGACCCCGTCGCATTGCGGGCTTCGTTCGGTTCCGAATTCGGATACTGGGCGCCGGTGTCGATTCTTGCCATCCCGGGCCTGCTGCTCATTTTTCATGGCAAACGCATGATGCGCGATGTGCCGATGTCGTTGCTTGAACTCGTCGAGGTGCTGGGACTGCTGGCGATGGTTGCCGTGGTGTTTTTCCTGGCGACGGAATGAAGCAAATCAACGCAAATGTACGCGGAATAATCGGGTTGAGGCAGAACGTGAACCGGTGTTGTGCCGTCGCAGCCGTGTTGCCTTGCGCCCCTGTTTTAATTGCTGACCGGCACCACTGATTTCCCGCTGCAATAAGCGATCAAGCGTTTCACCTGCTCCGATCGTGGCCGGATCGTGGCTGGATCGGTGCCGATTAATGTGACGACAGCCTGTGCTTGCTCCTGCCAATCCAGTACGGGTGCGGCGATGGCGACGAGCCCCGGAATGAACCGCCCGTCGACAGCGGCATAACCGGCTGAGCGCACTTTTGAAATCATGGCTCTCAAGCCGGTACTGGTGGGTGTGATGTCCGGTATCAGCGAGGGATTACGCTTTGCACGGCGCAGCTCCGCTTCGCAAACGGCCTGGATCTGGGCGGGTGGCGCCCATGCCAGGAAGGTACGGCCTGTAGCCGAATTGAGCAGCGGGAGAGTGGTGCCGAGCCCCATTGAAGTAATGGTGGGTGAAGCGGCGCGCTCCCAGCGCACCACCGTCGCGCCGTCGCTGCCCCAGATGGACAACAGCGTTGTCATTCCGGTATCGGCGCACAGTTCCGCCAATCCGTCCGCGGTCTTGTTGACAAAGTCATGACGCGCGATTGCCGCCAGGCCGAGCTTTAGTGCGGCGGGCCCCAGATCATACTTGCCGGAACGGCTCGCTTGCGAGACGAAGCCCGCGCGTTGGAAAGTGGTCAGATAACGGTGCGCCTTGCTGGGCTGAATCCCGCAATCCCGCGCAAGATCCGACAGAGAGGCCGGCCCCGCGCGCTGCACCATTGCTGCCAGCACGTTCAGCGCCGATTGAAGGGACTGTATACCGCCGGTCTGGCTGTCCGTGTCATTCTTTCTAGCCGCCATGTTCCACCATCGCCCGAAAGGCCGAAAGGTCCGCGGCGATCAGTCCCGACTTTCCGCACTTGAAAAGGGCGCGCACTTCGTGTCCGGTGACGCAGAGGGTGGAGTCGACCAACCCTTCATAGCGCAGACGCAAGGTCTTTCGATTCCATTGATCGATCGTGAGATGAAGCGTCAGTACGTCCCCGTCACGCATCGGCGAATGGAACTGCGCGCATGCTTCCAGCAATCCGGTACCGATCGCCTCCAGTTGTTTGCAGATCACCGCATGCCCGCCAAACTGGCGCAGCCATTCGTGGAAGAGTCGATCAAACCACCGGTAGGTGTTCGGATAGAACACGATGCCAGCCGGATCGCAATCGCCGAAGCTGATCGGAATTACTGTACTGTAATCGGCCATATAGAGTTTTGCATATTATGCAATAGGTTGCACTAACGGGAAAATGAATTTATCTTTCGCGAATACCATTGTCCAGTCTTTCAGGGAAATGATGTCCGGATTATCGAGGGTCGAGATTCTGGGTGGCGGTCCTGCCGGCCTCTACGCTGCCATCCTTTTGCGCCGTCGCCTTCCACAGGTTCAAGTGCGCCTGACGGAACAAAATCCCGTGGGTGCCACGTTCGGGTTCGGTGTGGTGTTTTCCGATCAGGCGCTCGAGTTTCTGAGGGTCGATGACCCGGATATCTTCGACCTGCTCACGCCGCAAATGGAGCGCTGGCGAAATATGACCCTTAACCATCCCCGTGGCCAGGTTACGCTGGACGGGGTTGGCTTTGCCGCCATCGGACGTCTCGAATTGATCGAGATTTTACGCAAGCACGCGAAGTCTCTGGATATCGACATGCGTTTTTTGCATCCGGTTTCATCTCTCGATGAACTGGATGCAGACCTTGTTATCGGAGCCGACGGGCTCAACTCGCTGGTACGGCGCACTTTCGAAGATCAGTTCGCGCCGACGATGGACTGCTTCAGCAACCATTTCGCATGGTTCGGAACCAACAGGTCCTTCGACACGCTTACGCAAACCTTCGTGAAGACGGAGCAGGGTGCGTTCAACGCGCACCACTATCGCTATGCGCCGGAACGAAGCACGTTTATCGTCGAGTGCGATCACGCCACGTTCGAGACATACGGATTCGGCGAGATGAGCGAAGACCGTAGCGCCAGTATCTGCGAGTCGATCTTCTCGGACGTGCTGGGCGGCGCGGCACTGGCCACCAACAAATCGATGTGGCGCCAGTTTTTCCGATTGTGGTGCGAGAACTGGGTTGCCGGGCGTCATGTGCTGCTCGGCGACGCGGCTCACACCGCGCACTTTTCAATCGGTTCGGGAACACGGCTCGCGATGGAAGACGCGATTGCACTGGTGCGTGCGCTGGTCGAGCACCCGGACGTGGACAAGGCACTTGCCACCTATCAGGCGCAGCGCCAGCCAATCGCCAGGAAGATCGTCAATGCGGCCAATACCTCTGCTACCTGGTACGAAGGTTTCGCATCGAAAATGGACCTCGCGCCGCTCGACTTCGCCTTTGACTACATCACCCGGTCGGGCCGCGTAGACATGGGTCGCCTGCGAGCCATGGCGCCCGGATTCATGGCGCGCTACGAGGCCGACAAGGCGAACGCCGGCACCGCGACAAGCATTGTCGACCCCGTCGGGGACGACACGCCCGGCGCATCCGAAATCGGCTTCGACAAAAGGGCGTTTCCGAACTGCTCGGATATCCTCTGGAAGAACCTCGGCGAGAAATCCGCACAAGCGTGCGCTGACCGGTCCGGCGGGGGACATGACCTATGCCGAACTCGTGCGCGAGGCAGCGCGCTGGGGCAATGCTTTCAAGCGCGCCGGCCTCAAACCGGGGAGAGCGCATCGTTTTTTTCTGGACGATACACCGGTGTATCCGGCTGCGTTCTTCGGTGCGGTGCGCGCCGGCTTCGTTCCGGTGCTCCTGAACGTACAGACGCAACCGGATTTGCTGAACTATTACCTGAAGGACTCCGGTGCGCGGATCGCGCTGTGTGAGGCGAATCTAGAAAATACGTTCACCGACGAGGCCCTGAAAGGAACGACGACAGAGCAGGTTGTGATCGTCAACGGCGTGGCGAACGCCGCCACACGGACCAATGCGAGGGAGTTTCTCGCCGGTGCTTCGGCTGACCTTGCCTGCGCCGATACGACATCGGACGACATGGCGTTCTGGATGTATTCGTCAGGCTCCACAGGCCGGCCCAAGGGCATTGTCCACCTGCATCACGACATGGCCTATACCGATGTGTCATTCGGCCAGCACGTGCTCAAGCTGCACGCGGACGATATCTGCTTCTCGGTTCCGAAGATCTACTTCGCATATGGATTCGGCAATTCGATCACTTTTCCGTTTTCCGTGGGTGCAACATCGTTGTTGATGCCGGGACAACCACGGCCCGAAGGGGTGCTGGACATTATCGAGACCTCGCGCCCGACGGTGTTTTTCGGTCTGCCCACGCTGTTCACTGCATTGGCGCGGTGCGATGGCTTCGAAAGACGCGACTTGTCCTCGTTACGCATGACGATTTCTGCCGCCGAAGTCCTGTCGGCAGACATCTACAACAGCTGGAAAGCACGCACCGGGCATGGCCCGACCGAACGTATCGGGTCCACCGAGATGCTGCACATCTACTTGTGCAACCGGCACGACGATCATCGCATCGGTGCGGCCGGCGCGCGCGTGCCGGGCTACGAGGTGCGTCTGGAAACACCCGAAGGCAGGCCGGCAGCCCCGGGCGAAGAAGGTGTGGTCTGCGTACGAGGTCACTCTTCGGCGCCGTGTTACTGGGGCCGCCCCGACACGACGCGGGAAACCATGCGCGGCGATTGGATCTATACCGGCGACCGGTTTGTCGAAAAAGACGGCTACTTCTATTTTGGGGCGCGCTGACGATCTGATCAAGGTATCCGGACAATGGGTATGGCCGCTGGAGGTGGAGCGCTGCCTGAACGAGCACCCGGACGTGCACGAATGCGCGGTGCTGAGCCACGAGATGCCGGATCGTCGCATGACGCTTCGTGCCGTAGTGCGGCTTCGCGACGGAGTGGATGGAAGCGACGCCCTGACCAAGGCGCTGTGTGATTACGTCAAGTCACATCTGACGCCGTACAAGTATCCGCGCATTGTCGAATACATTGCGGAATTGCCGAAGACCGGCACCGGGAAAATCGATCGGCAGGCTCTTCGATCGCGTAACTGAAAGCGAAATGAGTAAACGACGGGCAGGGCGAGAGCAGGTACTGGCTGAAGAAAGGATTGGTTGAACATGTCATATGTATTTTCACCCCAACAGGTTCCTGCCATCGCTGTTGCCGGTTCGCGAGACCGCTTTCCGGTTCGGAGGATCTTCTGCGTTGGGCGGAACTATGCGGCCCATGCACGCGAAATGGGCAAGGACCCCGACCGGGAGCCGCCGTTCTTCTTCTGCAAACCGGCCGATGCTGTCGTCGCGAGCGGCGAGCCGGTCGCTTATCCGCCACTGACCGAGAATCTCCACTATGAGGGCGAACTGGTGGTCGCGATCGGTCTTGCCGGGAGAAACATTCCGGAAGCTGACGCGCTCGAAACCGTCTGGGGGTATGCGGTCGGCAACGATCTGACCCGGCGTGATCTTCAGTTGGCCGCAAGAGATATGGGCCGGCCGTGGGATTTCGGAAAGGCGTTTGACTGTTCTGCGGTCATCGGGGCGATCCAGCCGGTTTCCAAATCGGGTCATCCAAAGCAAGGCCGCATCAGGACGACTGTCAACGGCGTAACGAAGCAGGATGCCGATATCTCCGATCTCATCTGGTCCGTGCCGGAAATCATCTCCGTCCTTTCCCATTCGATGGCACTGAAACCGGGCGATCTCATCATGACGGGCACGCCCGCCGGTGTCGGCCCCCTGGTGCCGGGTGATACCTGTGTCGTTACGATCGAAGGGGTGGGCGAGAT
>CAWBXZ010000011.1:0-6337 GCA_963792855.1 uncultured beta proteobacterium
TCTGGGCGGGTGGCGCCCATGCCAGAAAGGTACGGCCTGTAGCCGAATTGAGCAGCGGGAGCGTGGTGCCTAGCCCCATTGAAGTAATGGTGGGTGAAACGGCACGCTCCCAGCGCACCACCGTCGCACCGTCGCTGCCCCAGATGGACAACAGCGTTGTCATTCCGGTATCGGTGCACAGTTCCGCCAATCCGTCCGCGGTCTTGTTGACAAAGTCATGACGCGCGATTGCCGCCAGGCCGAGCTTTAGTGCGGCGGGCCCCAGATCATACTTGCCGGATCGGCTCGCCTGCGAGACGAAGCCCGCGCGTTGGAAAGTGGTCAGATAACGGTGCGCCTTGCTGGGCTGAATCCCGCAATCCCGCGCAAGATCCGAAAGAGAGGCCGGCCCCGCGCGCTGCACCATTGCTGCCAGCACGTTCAGCGCCGATTGAAGGGACTGTATACCGCCGGTCTGGCTGTCCGTGTCATTCTTTCTAGCCGACATGTTCCACCATCGCCCGAAAGGCCGAAAGCTCTGCGGCGATCAGTCCTGTCTCTCCGCGCTTGAAAAGGGCGCGCACTTCGTGTCCGGTGACGCAGAGGGTGGAGTCGACCAACCCTTCATAGCGCAGACGCAAGGTCTTTCGATTCCATTGATCGATCGTGAGATGAAGCGTCAGTACATCGCCGTCACGCATCGGCGAATGGAACTGCGCGCATGCTTCCAGCAATCCGGTACCGATCGCCTCCAGTTGTTTGCAGATCACCGCATGCCCGCCAAACTGGCGCAGCCACTCGTGGAAGAGTCGATCAAACCACCGGTAGCTGTTCGGATAGAACACGATGCCAGCCGGATCGCAATCGCCGAAGCTGATCGGAATTACTGTACTGTAATCGGCCATATGGAGTTTTGCATATTATGCAATAGGTTGCACTAAAAGGAAAATCAATTTATCTTTGGCGAATACCATTGTCCAGTCTTTCAGGGAAATGATGTCCGGATTATCGAGGGTCGAGATTCTGGGTGGCGGTCCTGCCGGCCTCTACGCTGCCATCCTTTTGCGCCGTCGCCTTCCACATGTTCAAGTGCGCCTGACGGAACAAAATCCCGTGGGTGCCACGTTCGGGTTCGGTGTGGTGTTTTCCGATCAGGCGCTCGAGTTCCTGAGGGTCGATGACCCGGATATCTTCGACCTTCTCACGCCGCAAATGGAGCGCTGGCGAAATATGACCCTTAACCATCCCCGTGGCCAGGTTACGCTGGACGGGGTTGGCTTTGCCGCCATCGGACGTCTCGAATTGATCGAGATTTTACGCAAGCACGCGAAGTCTCTGGATATCGACATGCGTTTTTTGCACCAGGTTTCATCTCTCGATGAACTGGATGCAGACCTTGTTATCGGAGCCGACGGGCTCAACTCGCTGGTACGGCGCACTTTCGAAGATCAGTTCGCGCCGACGATGGACTGCTTCAGCAACCATTTCGCATGGTTCGGAACCAACAGGTCCTTCGACACGCTTACGCAAACCTTCGTGAAGACGGAGCAGGGTGCGTTCAACGCGCACCACTATCGTTATGCCCCGGAACGAAGCACGTTTATCGTCGAGTGCGATCACGCCACGTTCGAGGCATACGGATTCGGCGAGATGAGCGAAGGCCGTAGCGCCAGTATCTGCGATTCGATCTTCTCGGACGTTCTGGGCGGCGCGGCACTGGCCACCAACAAATCGATGTGGCGCCAGTTTCCCCGATTGTGGTGCGAGAACTGGGTTGCCGGGCGTCATGTGCTGCTCGGCGACGCGGCTCACACCGCGCACTTTTCAATCGGTTCGGGAACACGGCTCGCGATGGAAGACGCGATTGCACTGGTGCGTGCGCTGGTCGAGCACCCGGACGTGGACAAGGCACTTGCCGCCTATCAGGCGCAGCGCCAGCCAATCGCCAGGAAGATCGTCAATGCGGCCAATACCTCTGCTACCTGGTACGAAGGCTTCGCATCGAAAATGGACCTCGCGCCGCTCGACTTCGCCTTTGACTACATCACCCGGTCGGGCCGCGTAGACATGGGTCGCCTGCGAGCCATGGCGCCCGGATTCATGGCGCGCTACGAGGCCGACAAGGCGAACGCCGGCACCGCGACAAGCATTGTCGACCCCGTCGGGGACGACACGCCCGGCGCATCCGAAATCGGCTTCGACAAAAGGGCTTTTCCGAACTGCTCGGATATCCTCTGGAAGAACCTGGCGAGAAATCCGCACAAGCGTGCGCTGACAGGCCCGGCGGGGGACATGACCTATGTCGAACTCGTGCGCGAGGCAGCGCGCTGGGGCAATGCTTTCAAGCGCGCCGGCCTCAACCGGGGAGAGCGCATCGCGTTTTTTCTGGACGACACACCGGTGTACCCGGCTGCGTTCTTCGGTGCGGTGCGCGCCGGCTTCGTTCCGGTGCTCCTGAACGTGCAGACGCAACCGGATTTGCTGAATTATTACCTGAAGGACTCCGGTGCACGGGTCGCGCTGTGTGAGGCGAATCTCGAAATAACGTTCACCGACGAGGCCCTGAAAGAAACGACGACAGAGCAGGTTGTGATCGTCAACGGCGTGGCGAACGCCGCCACGCGGACCAATGCGAGCGAGTTTCTCGCCGGTGCTTCGGCTGACCTCGCGTGCGCCGATACGACGCCGGACGACATGGCGTTCTGGATGTATTCGTCGGGCTCCACAGGCCGGCCCAAGGGAATTGTCCACCTGCATCACGACATGGCCTATACCGATGTGTCATTCGGCCAGCACGTGCTCAAGCTGCACGCGGACGATATCTGCTTCTCGGTTCCGAAGATCTACTTCGCATATGGATTCGGCAATTCGATCACCTTTCCGTTTTCCGTGGGTGCAACATCGTTGTTGATGCCGGGACAACCACGGCCCGAAGGGGTGCTGGACATTATCGAGACCTCGCGCCCGACGGTGTTTTTCGGTCTGCCCACGCTGTTCACTGCACTGGCGCGGTGCGATGGCTTCGAAAGACGCGACCTGTCCTCGTTACGCCTGACGATTTCTGCCGCCGAAGTCCTGTCGGCAGACATCTACAACAGCTGGAAAGCACGCACCGGGCATGGCCCGACCGAAGGTCTCGGGTCCACCGAGATGCTGCACATCTACTTGTGCAACCGGCACGACGATCATCGCATCGGTGCGGCCGGCGCGCGCGTGCCGGGCTACGAGGTGCGCCTGGAAACACCCGAAGGCAGGCCGGCAGCCCCGGGCGAAGAAGGTGTGTTGTGCGTACGAGGTCACTCTTCGGCGCCGTGTTACTGGGGCCGCCCCGACACGACGCGGGAAACCATGCGCGGCGATTGGATCTATACCGGCGACCGGTTTGTCGAAAAAGACGGCTACTTCTATTTCCAGGGGCGCGCTGACGATCTGATCAAGGTATCCGGACAATGGGTATGGCCGCTGGAGGTGGAGCGCTGCCTGAACGAGCACCCGGACGTGCACGAATGCGCGGTGCTGAGCCACGAGATGCCGGATCGTCGCATGACGCTTCGTGCCGTAGTGCGGCTTCGCGACGGAGTGGATGGAAGCGACGCCCTGACCAAGGCGCTGTGTGATTACGTCAAGTCACATCTGACGCCGTACAAGTATCCGCGCATTGTCGAATACATTGCGGAATTGCCGAAGACCGGCACCGGGAAAATCGATCGGCAGGCTCTTCGATCGCGTAACTGAAAGCGAAATGAGTAAACGACGGGCAGGGCGAGAGCAGGTACTGGCTGAAGAAAGGATTGGTTGAACATGTCATATGTATTTTCACCCCAACAGGTTCCCGCCATCGCTGTTGCCGGTTCGCGAGACCGCTTCCCGGTTCGGAGGATCTTCTGCGTTGGGCGGAACTATGCGGCCCATGCACGCGAAATGGGCAAGGACCCCGACCGGGAGCCGCCGTTCTTCTTCTGCAAACCGGCCGATGCTGTCGTTGCAAGCGGCGAGCCGGTCGCTTATCCGCCACTGACCGAGAATCTCCACTATGAGGGCGAACTGGTGGTCGCGATCGGTCTTGCCGGGAGAAACATTCCGGAAGCAGACGCGCTCGAAACCGTCTGGGGCTATGCGGTCGGCAACGATCTGACCCGGCGTGATCTTCAGTTGGCCGCAAGAGATATGGGCCGGCCGTGGGATTTCGGAAAGGCGTTTGACTGTTCTGCGGTCATCGGGGCGATCCAGCCGGTTTCCAAAGCGGGTCATCCAAAGCAAGGCCGCATCAGGACGACTGTCAACGGCGTAACGAAGCAGGATGGCGATATCTCCGATCTCATCTGGTCCGTGCCGGAAATCATCTCCGTCCTTTCCCTTTCGATGGCACTGAAACCGGGCGATTTCATCATGACGGGCACGCCCGCCGGTGTCGGCCCCCTGGTGCCGGGTGATACCTGTGTCGTTACGATCGACGGGGTGGGCGAGATATCGACCGGGATTACGGCGCGCGAGACCTGATCATGCTGAAGCTGCACAATTTTTTTCGTTCATCCACGTCCACGCGTGTGCGTGCCGCGCTGCAACCTGAAGGGGCTTTCGTACGAGTACGTACCCTATGTGCTACGGCGCGGCGATACGCGAACGGCGGCGTATTTGTCAATCAACCCTGCAGGGCTGGTGCCGACCCTGGAACGCGACGATGGAACGTTTCTTACGCAATCGCTGGCCATCATCGAGTGGCTGGATGAGAAGTATCCCGAGCCGCCGCTGCTGCCCGCCGATGCCGATGGCAGGGCGCGTGTCCGGTCGATCGCTTACATGATCGCGTGCGAGATTCATCCGCTGAACAATCTGCGTGTGTTGCAGTACCTGAACGAAACGTTCGGTGCCGGCGAAGACGCGCAGAAGCAGTGGTTCACCCATTGGGTGCAATCGACATTCGATGCGCTCGAACAGATGCTCGCCGGCGATTCGAGAACCGGAACGTTCTGTCACGGCGACCAACCGGGCCTTGCTGACCTGTGCCTGTATGCACAGGTATGGAACAATCAGCGGTTCGCGATCGCCACGAACGCCTGGCCAACGATCAAGCGGATCTTCGACACCCTGGACGCGATTCCTGCCTTCCGCGATGCAGCGCCCGCAAATCAGCCTGATGCGTCCTGAGCGTCGGAAACCATCGAACACAATGAAGGACCGTTGTCATGAAAAACCGGACTGAGGAAACTGCCGCCGACGCAATGCAGCCCAGGGACACGCCCGAGCTGAGAGAACTGTACGCCGGCTTTGACAGAGAGCACATCAGGCCGCTGTGGACCCAGCGCGGAGACCTTATGCCTGCGCATCCCGCGCCGAGCGCGGTGCCGCATGTTTGGAAGTGGTCGACGTTGCTGAAGCTGGCGCAACGTTCGGGAGAACTGGTGCCGGTGGGCCGTGGCGGGGAACGGCGTGCCCTGGGCCTGGCCAATCCGGGCCTGGGCGGGGATGCGTATATCAGTCCGACGCTGTGGTGTGCCGTCCAGTACCTTGGTCCGAAAGAAACGGCCCCCGAGCACCGGCATTCGCAGAACGCATTCCGGTTCGTGGTCGAGGGCGAAGGCGTGTGGACGGTCGTCAATGGCGACCCGGTCCGCATGAGTCGTGGTGACCTGTTGCTGACGCCGGGCTGGCACTTCCATGGCCATCACAATAATACTGACGCACCAATGGCGTGGCTCGACGGGCTCGATATTCCATTTTCGTATCAGAACGATGTGGGTTTCTTCGAATTCGGATCGGATCAGGTCACCGATTATTCAACACCGCAGTTTTCCCGCTCGGAGCGACTGTGGTGCCATCCGGGGCTGCGTCCGCTTTCGGGCTTGCGCGAAACGGCGAGTTCGCCCATAGGTGCCTACCGATGGGAATACACCGACCGCGCGCTGGCCGAGCAACTGTTGCTCGAAGATGAAGGGCACCCCGCCACCATCGAGAAAGGACATGCCGCCATCCGCTATGTGAATCCGACAACCGGGGGCGACGTCATGTCGACGATCCGTTGCGAGTTCCATCGTCTGCGGGCAGGCACGGAAACGCCAGCGCGCCGCGAAGTCGGTTCAACGGTATTTCAGGTGTTCGAGGGGAAGGGTGCGGCGACGTTGGCCGGAGTTGAACGCAAGCTCGAAATCGGCGACATCTTTGTGATCCCGTCATGGATCGAGTGGTCGCTGCTGGCGGAGTCGCAGCTCGATCTGTTTCGATTCTCGGACGCGCCCATCATGGAGCGGCTCAATTTTGCGCGCCAGGAAATCAGTAATGCAGAATAACCGGGTCAGCGGGAACAGACCAGGCTGACCCCGGAGAAGATCGGGTGGCGTACCTGTAGGTTGAATGCACG
>CAWBXZ010000012.1:0-39715 GCA_963792855.1 uncultured beta proteobacterium
ACGCATCGATACCGGAAAGCATGGCCTGCATTTGCCGCAGACAAACAAATAACCAAATAAAAACAAATGCTTATATAAATTTGTGGCGCACAGCCTCCGGGGATATCGCCCAATAGGATGCGCCGGGACACCAGGTCCTGAGTTCAAACCACCCCCACCGCCATCCGAGGAAATCACATGAGCGCCTACCCCAATCACCCCTACAGCAACTCGCCTCCGGCAAGATCGCCATCGGCATGGGATTGCGTCTCTCCCGCACGGTGGACATCGCCACCATCGGCAAGACCTGCGGTTATGACTGGCTGTTCATCGACATGGAACACAACTCGATGGACGTCGATACTGCGGCGCAGATTTCGATGGCCTCGCTGGCGGTGGGCATCACGCCGATCGTGCGCGTGCCGGGCAAGGAGCACCACCATGCCTCACGCCTGCTCGACGCCGGCGCGCAGGGCATCGTCGTGCCGCATGTGGATACCGTCGAGGAAGCCGAGCGTGCCGTGGCCTACTGCAAATATCCGCCGCTAGGCCACCGTTCGGTGATGGGCGTATTGCCGCGGTTCGGCTATCGCGGCATGCCGGTAGCCGAATCCACACCCCTCGCCAATGCACAAACGATGGTCGTCATCATGCTGGAGACGCCGGCAGCCATTGCCCAGGCCGATGAAATCGCCGCTGTACCGGGCGTTGATTCCATACTGATCGGCACCAATGATCTGTGCGCGGAAATGGGCATACCCGGGCAGTTCACCGATCCGCGCGTCGAAGACGCCTACCGCAAGGTGATCGCCGCCTGCCGCAAGCACAATATCCATCCCGGCATGGGCGGCGTTTACGAACCGAAGCTGATGGAAAAATTTATTGGTATGGGCATGCGCTTTGTCCTGAGCGGCGGCGACCTGGGCTTCCTGATGGCCGGAGCCAGCGAACGCGCGAGGTTTCTCCACGGTTTGAAGATCTAGTCGCCTCTGCTACGCTCGGCGCATCATCCCGCCGACCTCAATCAGGAACAGTTCAAATGGTTCGCATCACCGACGTCAGGGAAATCACCAAACCGATTTCCTCGCCCATTCGCAACGCGTACATCGATTTCTCGAAGATGACGCTCTCCGTGGTGGCGGTGGTCACCGACGCCGTCCGCGACGGTCGGCGCGTGGTCGGCTACGGCTTCAACTCCAACGGCCGCTACGGGCAGGGCGGACTGATCCGCGAGCGCTTCGTCCCTCGCCTGCTCGAAGCCGATCCGGCCTCGCTACTGGACGAGGCCGGGAGCAACCTCGATCCGCAGCGCATCTGGGCGCGGATGATGACCAACGAGAAGCCCGGCGGCCACGGCGAGCGCTCCGTCGCAGTGGGCACGATCGACATGGCCGTGTGGGATGCCGTGGCCAAGATCGCGGGCAAGCCGCTGTACGAGCTCCTGGCCGAGCGCCATGGCAGTGGCCCGGCGAATCCCCGCGTGTTCGTCTACGCGGCGGGTGGCTATTACTACCCCGGCAAGGACCTGGAAGGGCTGCAGCGCAAGGAGATGCGCGGCTATCTCGACCGCGGCTACACGGTAGTCAAGATGAAGATCGGCGGCGCGACATTCCCGAGGACCGCCCGCGCATCGAGTCGGTGCTGGCGGAATCGGGGCACGGATGCGCAGCTCGCCGTGGATGCCAACGGCCGCTTCGATCTCGACCGCTGTCGCGTACGCGCGATGCTTCGCACTATCCGCTCTTCTGGTACGAGGAAGCCGGTGATCCGCTCGATTACGCGCTGCAGGCGGAACTCGCCAAGCTCTACCGGGGCCCATGGCCACCGGCGAGAACCTGTTCCCCACCAGGACGCGCGCAACCTGCTGCGTTACGGCGGCATGCGTCCCGATCGCGACTGGCTGCAGTTCGATTGTGCGCTGTCGTATGGCCTGTGTGAATACGTACGCACACTGCGCGAACTGACGATCGCCGGCTGGTCATCGTCGCGCTGCATCCCGCATGGCGGGCACCAGATGTCGCTGAACATCGCCGCCGGGCTGGGACTGGGCGGCAATGAAAGCTATCCGGACCTGTTCCAGCCTTACGGCGGCTTCCCCGATGGTGTAAAGGTTGAAAACAGCATCATCACGATGCCGGAACTGCCGGGCATCGGTTTCGAAGGCAAATCGGATCTGATCAAGGTCATGCACGAACTGGCGCAATGATCCGCGGGAGCGCCGGCATACAGGTTCTCCGCAAGATCATCCATATCGCCGGCGATATGAAATAATAGCCACGGCCGAAGCAAGCCACACCGTCACGGCCACCTCCGGATAATTTCTACGGAGCATACACATGCCGATCAAACAATTTACAGGCCAATGGTCCGGCGACGAAGATCGCCTGCTGTTTCGCTTCAACACGGCGGACGACCGCGAATTCCGGTTCTGGCTGACACGCAATATCACCCGGGCAATCATCGAAAGCAGCCAGCGCCTGGTTACGGCGGCACTGAAAAAAAATTTCGCGCCCGAAACCGCGGAAGCCATACAGGAATTCCAGCAGCAAACCGCAATTCAAACGACCCAGTTCAACGAGTCGTACGCGTCTGGCGGGAACCTGGTGCTCGGAGAAGATCCGGTTCTGGTCATCGGTCTCGCCATACAGGCCGAGAAGGACATGATGTCGATAGACCTGCGACTGGCGACCAAACAAAACGTCAACATGAAAATCCGGTTGCCGGTATTCCAGAAAATGGTACTGCTGCTGAACAAACTGCAGGAACAGGCCCGGTGGGGTATCAACCTGCCGGTGCGCACCGACCAGGACGCTCAGGCTCAGGGAAACATCGGCAGCAACACACCGGGCAGCATGACGCATTGACGGTCGATATGCGGGTGGCAGCGCACGGCCATATCAACATGCGCCCTGATCAGCACATCATTCGGCCCGCACACCAGATTCATTCCTGGCTGTAGAATTCGGCGTGCCCGAAACGCCGGCACGAGCAACATATATCTGACCCGAAAGTCGTCCCATGGAAAAAAACCTGCGTATCGCAACAGCATTGCCCTGGTCGCAGCATTTGCCGCCTCCTGCGGGTTGCTGCCATACACGGCAACGGCGCAGGCCGCGGAACGCGCCGTCGCAGCGAAGCCGCGTATCGGCCTGGCACTCTCGGGCGGTGGCGCGCGTGGCATCGCACATGTCGGTGTGCTCAAGGTTCTGGAGGAGTTGCGCGTCCCGGTACACTGCATAACAGGCACCAGCATGGGCGCCATCGTTGCCGGAACCTACGCTTCCGGCGTCCCGCTACCCGATATGGAAAAATCCGTCGTTGCTGCGGACTGGAACGATATCTTCAAGGACTCGCCGCCAAGGGCGGAAGTGGCCAGCCGGCGCAAGGTCGATGACTACAAGACCCTGTTCCAACCGGAATACGGAGTCAAGGACGGTTCCCTCGCACTGCCCAAAGGCGTCCTTGCCGGCGTCTCCATCCACGCCTTCTTCCGGCAGCTTACGGAACGTTCAATCGGCATCAATGATTTTGACAAGCTGCCCATCCCTATCGCGCAGTCGCCGGCGACATCGTCACCGGAGATGCGGTCGTGCTCGACCGCGGCAATGTCGCCCTCGCAATGCGCGCGAGCATGTCTGTACCGGGTGCGCTGGCCCCGGTCGAAATCGATGGCCACCTGCTCGTCGACGGCGGAATCGCCAACAATCTGCCGATCGAAGAGACACGCAAGCTGTGTGCCGATGTGGTGATCGCAGTCAATATATCGACACCACCCCTGCGGCGAGATGAACTGACCTCGGCTTTGAGCATCGCCACACAGCTGGTCAATTTTCTCGGCAAGGCCACTGTAGATCAGCAGCTGAAGACGCTCGGTGAGCGCGACGTACTCATTGAACCCGAACTGGGCACGATCTCTGCGGGCAGCTTCGACCGTGCAACGGATGCCATCCGGGTCGGCGAAGAGGCGGCCCGGAGCATGACCGATGCACTCAAGCGCTACAGTCTGCCGCCGGATCAGTACGCCGCACTGCGCAGCAAGCAGATTGTGGATCGTCACGCCGTCGGCGTTGTGGATGAAATCCGCTTCGAGGGGTTGGAACGCACCAATCCGGAAGTGCTGCGCGGGCTGGTACAAAGCAAACCGGGTGAGCCCCTTACACAGGAAACGGTCAACGCCGATCTGCGCCGCATCTACGGGCGCGGTGATTTCGAGAGTGTCGACTATCGCATCGATCAGGGGCCTGCCGGCCGCGTGATGGTCATTACCCCGCGTGAAAAGGACTGGGGACCCGATTATCTGCGGTTCGGTCTGGGCCTCGCCACCGATTTCCAGGGCGAGAATGCTTTTAATATACTCGTGCAGTACCGCAAAACCTGGCTGAACCGTCTGGGTGGCGAGTGGATAACCGAAGGACAGATTGGCCAGAACACCCACCTGTTCACGCAGTTCATCCAGCCGGTGAAGGAGAACGGTCGCTTCTTTGTCGCGCCCTATGCCAGGCTGGGCCAGTCCTCACGCGGCGTTTTCGTCGGCGAAAACAAAGTTGCCGAATATGAGTCGCGCGACGCACTGTTCGGACTTGATGCCGGCCTCACACTCGGCGTCGTCGGCGAAGCACGACTGGGAGCATTGTGGCGGGATGTCCATGCCAAAGTCGATACGGGCTTGCCCGCGCTGCCCGAGATCAACGAAAAAACGGCCGGGCCTCGCGCCACGTTGTCTGATCGATCAACTCGACCATGCCTGGTTCCCGCGCAACGGCTACCGTGCGCTCGGAACGATGTACATGGCCGACTCAAACTTCGGATCTGACCGCAATTACAAGCGACTCGAAGGACAGATCCTTGGCGCCAGGAGCTGGGGCGCGCATACGCTCAGCCTGAGCGCTTACGGCGGCTCGAATCTGGGAACAGACATGCCCGCGTACGAGACCTTCAAGCTGGGCGGACCGCTGAAATTATCGGGATATCGCATCGACGAGTTTTCCGGCCGCGAGATGGCACTGGGTCGTGCCATGTACTACAACCGCACCGTCAATCTGCCGGATCTGCTGGGTTCGGGCGTTTACGTCGGCGCATCGCTCGAAGCCGGACGAATCAACGACCGTTTCGACAGCCGACCCAACAGCACTATCTGGTCGGGGTCGGTGTTTCTGGGCGCCAATACATTTGCCGGCCCCGCTTATTTCGGTCTGGGTGCGGGAGAAGCCGGTCGATTCAGTCTGTATCTGCTTCTGGGCGCGCCGTAACGGTTCTTGCTTCATACGCTGCAACGTGCAACCGTGAACGGCATTTGACAAAACCATTAAATCAGAAGCGCAGAGCTACTCCCGCATACACGCCTTCGCTCTTCATGTCGTAGAGAAAACCGCTCTTGTCGTAGTCCGCATAAAAAATCCGGTAACCAAACATTCCCGATACCGATTTGGTGAAGTCGTAATTGGCCCCAGCACTCACTTGCCAGCTGATATCCGAGCCAAGGCCGAAACCGCCAATGTCGCCGTACCCGGTCAATGACCAGCGGTCATTCAGGGCATGGCGCACGCGCACACCAACGTAGGGATCAACCCAGTCCACGTCGCCGCTACGGGCCACGCGCCCGGTCAGCCCGAAAAAACTGGCAAAAAAACTGGCATCGATTTGCGCATCAGCCTCCAGCTTGATGTAGCGCAGCCCGCCGATCACATCAACCGGACTGCGGCCTTCCACCGTGCGGTAAGTGACAGCGGCCGCCAGTACCGTCTGTTTGAATCCGAGATTGACATTGGCCGTGACCGTCGCACCGATCGGGCCCGGTCCGGTCCGCGATGCTGCGCCACCCATGGAAAGATCCATGTAGATCGCATCAAACAGCAGACCAAACTTGCCTTTGCGCGCCTCGAATGACCCCATCAGGCCAAAATCCAGCACATCCGTGATGTCCGAGAAACTCACGTCCGTGTGGATCTTCGGCAACGAACCGCCCTGTACGTCGCCTTTCATGGCTGCGCCCCAGATATATGGTGTCAATTCGTATTGCCAGCCATCCGCTGACGTTGTTGTGCTCTGCGCATGGGCCGTGCCTGTTACCAGCAGGCATGCCAGCAGCACCGTCATCATCGACACCCCGCCGCGCCTTCCGGTTTTACCGCCACATGTTGTCGCGTTACGCATGATCAAGTCCTTCGTTTTATCCAGAATCCGGTTTCGATATTGTTCAATTGGCAAATTTTAAATGGGTCGTGACCATGCGCCCTAGCCGGACGCAACTGCGCCGCCTGCAGTCACGGGCATAACCACAATCATTTCGCTGTCGTCCCCTTTAACAAATGTCGGGTATTCATGTGCGTATTAACGCTAGTTTACCGGCATTACCTGTCTGTGTATGCTCTGGACGTTCGTCGAAATTCAGCCTAGAAAACCGGTCAGGATACCTCCATGAATACGAAAAATACCTGCATCGTACGCGCATGCCTGCCCGTCGCGACTGTGATCGCCCTCGCCAGCCTAGGCGCCTGCAGCCAGGAAGCCGCGAAACCACAGCGCCCGCCGCCCGAGGTTTCGGTGATGACGGTCCAACCGCAGACGATTCCCGACGTGCCGAGCTTCGTCGCGCAGACCGAGAGCTCCCAACAGGTGGACATCGTGCCGCGGGTTTCGGGCTTCCTCGACAAAATTGCCTATCAGGAAGGCGAACTGGTGAAGGAAGGCCAGATCCTGTTTCAACTCGATCCCAAACCGTTCCAGGCGCAGCTTGATGCAGCCAAAGGTGAACTGCAGGCACAGCAGGCACGCTATACGACTGCAGCAGCGAACCTGAACCGGGTGCGACCGCTGGCCCAGCAGAACGCACTGCCACAGGCTGATCTCGACCGCGCCCAGGGCGAGTTCGACTCTTCCAAGGCTGCAGTTTACTCAGCACAAGCCAAAGTGACCGAAGCCGAACTGAATCTCGGCTACACCACCATCCGCTCACCGGTAACCGGACTCGCCAGCCAGTCGCTGCAGCGTCAGGGCGCCTACATCAACTCAGCTTCGCCCGAGTCAAAACTCACTTACGTCGCCAAGGTTGATCCGATGTGGGTGAACTTCAGCGTCTCCCAGAATCAGCTGGCCAAAAGCAAGGACTTGATCAAATCCGGGCAGCTGCTCCCGCCGAAAGACGGCGCTTACGAAATCGAACTGATCATGGCCGATGGCAAGCCATATGCACAACGCGGCAAGCCGAATTTCGCCGATCCGTCGTTCAGCCAGGACACCGGTTCATTCCTGGTGCGTGCAGTGCTGCCCAACACCGGACGCGAATTGCGCCCCGGCATGTTCGTCACCGCGAGGTTGCACGGCGCGGTGCGACCCAATGCAATCGTGGTGCCGCAGCTGGCAGTGCAGCAAGGCTCCAACGGCCACTTGTTATATGTGGTGAAGCAGGATGGCACCGCTGAATTGCGCCCGGTGGTGGTCGGCGACTACATCGGGGAAAAAGACATCCTGATCGTCAGCGGCCTGCATGCCGGCGACCAGGTCGTGGTCGAAGGCGCACTCAAGGTGGTGCCCGGAAAACCGGTGAAGATCGTCGCACCCGGTGCCACCGCCGGCAAGGCTGGCGAAGCGACGGCAAAGCGGCCAAGGACGCCGACGCGGACAAGAATATCCGCTGACAAGAAACCTTAAGGGCCGCGCATGTTCACCCACTTTTTCATTGACCGGCCGATTCTGTCGGCGGTCATCTCCATCCTGATCGTGCTCGCCGGTGCGGTCTCGATGTCGGTGTCGCCGATGGAACAATACCCGGACATGGCGCCGCCACAGGTCACCATCGACGCGCGCTACCCCGGCGCCACTGCCGAGGTCATTGCCAACAATGTCGCAGCGCCGATCGAAGCACAGTTGAACGGCATCGACAACCTGCTTTACTTTTACTCGACCAGTTCATCGAGCGGCAACCTTCAGGTCAACGTGGTATTCAAACCCGGCAGCAATCCGGATATCAACCAGGTCAACGTGCAGAACCGGCTGAGCCAGGCCATGCCGCAACTACCCCAGATCGTGACCCAACAGGGCCTGGTGGTGGACAAAAAATCATCCAGCCCGATGATGGTGCTCTCGATTTACTCGCCCGACGAACGCTACGATCCCGCCTACATTGGCAACTACGCCAACCTCTACGTACTCGACGAGTTGAAGCGTGTGCCGGGCGCCAACCGGTCTTCCACCTTCGGTCTGCCTGATGTTGCGATGCGAATCTGGCTGCGACCCGACCGCATGGCACAGCTCGGCATCACCATCAGCGAAGTCTCCGCGGCGGTGCAGAGCCAGAACCAGACTTTCGGCATCGGCCAGATCGGCGCCCAGCCGACGCTGCCCGGAGTCGAGCAACAATTCGTGGTCACCGCACAGGGTCTGCTCACCAAGCCGGAGGAATTCGAGAACATCATCGTGCGCACCGCCAAGAAAGGCACGGCGATTGTCCGTATCAAGGACATCGGCCGCGTCGAACTCGCCCAACGCGACTACTCGATGCCCAGCCGCATGAACGGCAAGACGGCAACGACCATCGGCGTGTTTCAGCAGCCTGGCGCAAACGCGGTAGAAACTTCGCGCGGTGTGCGCAAGAAAATGGAGGAGTTGAAAGCGCGCTTCCCGACCGGGCTGGATTACAAGATCGTGCTCGACACCAGCGAGTTCACGCTGTATTCGATCGACAAGGTTGTGCACACCTTCTTCGAGGCGGTGCTCCTGGTCGTGCTGGTGGTGTTTGTGTTCCTGCAGTCGCTGCGCGCCACCGTCATCCCCATCCTCGCAGTGCCGGTGTCGATCATTGGCACCTTCATCGGCATGCACCTGTTCGGGTTCTCCATCAACATGCTGACCATGTTCGGCATGATCCTGGCGATCGGTCTGGTGGTGGACGATGCCATCGTGGTGGTGGAAAACGTCGAAACCAACATGAGCAAGCACAAGCTGAGCGCACTGGAGGCATCGAAGCGGGCGATGACCGAAATCGCCGGTGCGCTGATCTCGATCGTGCTGGTGCTGCTTGCCGTGTTCCTGCCGGTCGCCTTCCTCGGCGGTGTCACCGGCACGCTGTACAAGCAGTTCGCCGTGACCATCGCCATCTCGATGGTGATTTCCGGGATTATGGCGTTGACGCTGTCGCCGGCGCTCGCTGCCATCATCATCAAGGCACACCATGGCGAGAAAAACCGCTTTTTCCGCGCCTTCGAAAACGGCTTTGATCGCTTGCAAAAAGGCTTTCTCGGCGGTGTCGCGCACACCATCAGGATGTGGCCGGTTGCACTGATCGCCTTCGGTGCGGTAATCGCCGGCATCCTGCTGATGTTCCGCATCCTGCCCTCGAGCTTCGTGCCGGATGAGGACCAGGGATACTTCTTCGTGATGGCCCAGGTTCCCGACTCGGCCAGCATCGGCGTCACCAGCCGATTCACCAAGGAGGTGGAACAACTCATCCTCAAGGACCCCGCCGTTAAGGATATCGGCACGGTTGACGGCTACAGCTTTATCGATGGCCAGCAGAACAACAGCGCAGGAGTCATGTTTGTACCTGCTGAAACCCTTTGGCGAACGCAAGGACAAATCTCTGCTGGTGTTTGATACGTTGAAGCGCCTCAACGCCCAGATGGCCGGCCTCAAGAACGGCGTCGCCTTTGCCGTCAATCCACCTTCGATTCCGGGCCTGGGCACTACCGGCGGTTTCGAGTTTTACATGCAGAACCAGGGCTCCGGCGAACCCCGCGCGACCGACGCCGCACTCCAGGCCTTCCTCGCCAAGGCTCGCGCGCGAACGGATTTGCAGGGCGTGAACACCACCTTCCGGGCATCCAGCCAGCAGTTGTTCGTCGATCTCGACCGCAACAAGGCCGAGGTGCTGGGGGTGCATGTCGGCGACGTGTTCCAGACCATGCAGGCCTACTTCGGCTCACAGGTAGTCGGCCAGTTCTCGCAGTTCAGCCGGGTGTGGTTTGTCATCGCGCAGGCCGATGCCGAATTTCGCGCCACCCCAGAGGATTTCAACAAGGTCTATGTACGTTCGGCCAGCGGCGCCAACGTTCCGCTGTCGGCACTGATTACCATCCGCTACGTCGCCTCGCCCAAACTGGTGACGCGCTTCAATGGTTTTCCGGCGGTGAAGATCACCGGCAACCAGGCGCCGGGTTACAGCTCGGGAGAGGCGATCGTCGCGATGGAGGATGTCGCGCGGGAAACCCTGCCAGGCGACTTTTCCTATGCCTGGGCCGGACAGGCGCTGCAGGAAAAAGGCGCCGGCGGCACCTCGTCGACTGCCTTCATCTTCGGTCTGATCGTGGTATTCCTGCTGCTCGCGGCGCAGTTCGAAAAATGGACCCTGCCCGTCGCCGTCGTGCTGACCGTGCCCTTCGCGGTACTTGGCGCTCTGCTGTTGACCTGGGCCCTCGGCCTGCAAAACGATGTCTACTTCCAGGTCGGCCTGGTCACGCTGGTCGGACTCGCGGCAAAGAACGCGATTCTCATCTGTGAAGTTGCGATCGAACACGTCCGTCACGGCATGGCGCCGCGCGAGGCGGCCATCGAAGCCGCAGGCGCCAGGCTGCGTGCCATCGTGATGACCTCGTTTGCCTTCATTCTGGGTTGCGTACCGCTCGCAATCGCCACCGGACCCGGCGCCAACAGCCTGCGGGCCATCGGCACCGGCGTGATCGGTGGCATGCTGGCTTCGACCATCGTCGCCATCTTCTTTGTGCCGCTGTTCTTCTGGCTGCTGGAGTCGATGAGTCAAAAATTGGCGAGCAAAAAAGATTCGGAGACGGCAGCACGGCAAAGCGGGAGGACATCTGACATGAGACGTTCCCTTTCCCTGTTGCTCGCCGGCTTGCTCGTGACCGGCTGCACGGTCGGCCCGGATTATCAGCGGCCCGCGGTTGAAGTACCGAGGCGCGTGGCGCGTCGACCAGTCCAAGGCCGCCGCGATTGCCAACACGGTCTGGTGGGAGCAGTTCGGCGACCCCGCGCTCAACACGTTGATCGAAACCGCGTTGCGCGAAAATCACGACATCCGCATTGCGGCAGCGCGCGTCGACCAGTTCATCGGCGCCCTCTCCACTACCCGTTCGCAGTTCTATCCGCAGGTCGGTTATGGCGTGGATGCCAGCCGCAATCGCTCGACCGAGCTCGGTCCGACGCCGCTGCCGGCCGGAACGGATCCTTACTACACGCTTTACCAGGGCGCGCTGAGTGCAGCGTGGCAGATTGACCTGTTCGGCCGCGTGCAGCGGCAGAGCGAATCCGCCCAGGCCCGGGTCCTGGCCAGCGAGCAGGCGCGGCGCGGCGTCATCCTGTCGGTGGTCGCCACCACGGCAGCGAGCTATGTCATTCTGCGGGGCTTCGACCGGCAGCTCGAAATTGCGCGCGCCACCGCAAAGAACTACGAAGCCACCGTCCATCTGTTCGAATCTGCGCTTCAAGGGTGGCGTTGTCTCGCAGGTCGAAGTCTCGCAGGTCCAGTCCCAGTACCAGCAGGCACTGGCGGCAATCCCGACACTGGAAGAGCAAATTGCAGCGCAGGAGAACCTGATCTCGATCCTGGTAGGCCGTTTCCCCGGTCCGATTACTCGCGGCAAAACTATCCGTCAGCTTGCCGCTCCGGAGATTCCTGCCGATTTGCCCTCGAGTCTGCTCGAACAACGCCCCGATATCATGCAGGCCGAACAGAACCTGATTTCCGCCAACGCCAGCATCGGAGCGGCCAAAGCACTTTATTACCCGACGATTTCAATCACCGGCGTGCTCGGATCGATCAGCACGGCCTTTGGTGATTTCCTGACCGGCGCATCCCGGACTGGCGCGCTGGCGGCGGGCCTTGGCGGCCCGATTGCGACCTTCGGCGGCATCGAGGGCCAGGTTCAGAGCGCCGAGGCGGGACAGCGCGCCGCGCTGGCCATCTACCAGCAGACCATACTGAACGCATTCCGTGAGACCAACGACGCACTGATCGGTGCGCAGAAAAAGCGCGAGGAATCCGAGGCCCAGGAAAAACGCACTGCGGCACTGCGTGAGTACGCGCGGCTGTCGCGGCTGCGTTTCGACAACGGTGCCACCGGCTATCTCGAAGTGCTCTACGCCGAAAACGAACTCTTTGGCGCCGAGCTCGCCGCGGTGCGCTCGCAGGCCGAGCGCTATACACGGCTGGTGGATGTCTACAAGGCCATGGGGGGCGGCTGGATCACCGAAGCGGACAAGCTCGCACCACAACCGCTACTCAGGACAAGCGAAAAACACTGATTCGGGGAATATCAAAAAAACAGGGGCGCGGTGCAATTGCACCGCGCCCCTTTTCAATTTCACTCCCGCTTCAATAAACCGTCGTACTGCAGCGCACGCTAGAAAAACGGGATATCAGCCACAACCCGTTTACTTGACCAGAGGAATATTGGCCGCCAGCTCATAATCGACCACAGCCCTGATCTTGTTCTCGATCTGCATATAACGCGCCATTTTCACGCCGGGCAGAACCTTTTCAAGCTTGGGCAAATACGCCCGCAGGAGCTTGGCTTCGGCTTCCTGAATGGCGACGGACTCGCTGACCAGTTTCTTTGCCAGGGCATCGGTCACAGCGTCTTTGTTGTATGCATCGGCATATCTTTGATCACGGCGACCAGGCGCTTGTTGAGTTGCATCAGGTCATTCTGATAAGCCTCGTACACCGGCCAGAATGCCTTTGCTTCACTCTGCGTAAGATTCATGTTGGCAGTGACGACCAACTTCTTATCCGCCTTTATTTTATCCCGCAGGATTTCCATATCGCTGTTTTGCGCAGCCATCGCCGGCACAGCCAACACTGCTGCAATTACAAACAGAAAAGCATTCACTAATTTCATTTTCACTTCCTTAAGGTTAAGTCCTGAGAATTTTCAGCCGGGGTAATAGAGCGCGGGTGACTGACCGCCCGGTTATCGTCAATCCCGCGATGCGGCGGCATTCTACCAAATACCGATATGCATCGAAACGAATCCGTTTCGCGTGCGTCAATTGTATGTGGTGCGCCGCGTTACTCGGATCAGGTCGTTACACGATCAAATACCTGCTGAGATCACCAGCAGCACGCGCACCGGTCTGGCCTAAGGCCCGGGCTTCTTGTTGCCGTCGCCGATGAGTCGATGCGCATTGTCCGTCGGCTCTCCGATTCCTATCCCGCTTGGCAGGAACGGCAGGCGCAGGGGAAATTTCTCGCTGTCCGATTTGGCATTGCGGGTGGCGAGCTCGGCGGCCGCCGGATAGGCCATCGGATTATTGAAGTTCACGATTTCGAGCCGTTTCGTCTCCCGATTCACCGACACGGTGTACTTGCCCAGATTGTAGAGTAAATACATCGCGAAGAGATTGTCGAAGTCTTCGTACCGGCCCTGCTCTCTCCTGAAGTCACGCGACATCACGGAAGGAAACCTGTCCGGCAAATCCTTGAACGCCACCTTCTCTTCATCGTGCGGATCGACGTAGGTAGAACCCTCGTATTTCCTGTACAGCACCACGTCCATCCCGTATCCCCGCACATTCCATTCCTTGAGGAGCTTCATCGCCATCTCGGTCGGAATGTTGGCATTGGCGGCCGCGACTATGTTCGTGCGCGCCGGCAGGATCTTCGCGCTGCTGACTTCCAGGTCCTTGTAACCGGCGCCGTATCTGAAGCCCGAGCCAATGGTCTTGGCGCAGTTGAGGCGCAAGTAGTTGTACCTGATCTCGCTGTCATGGTATTCGGTATTCGTGGCGCGGTTGTGATAGTCGTCATTGATGCGCTTGAAGAATGCGGCAAGAGCATGTTTTTCAGCGGCTGGCACACCGTAGACGCGCACGCCGACGACCGAGCGCTTGTAGATCTCGCCGAAGTCGAGCCCGAACGACGCCTTGTCACCAAGCGACGATACCGTCCTGAACGGGTACTCATTCTTCGGGATCATGATCATGAGATCGTCGGTATAGAAATGCTTCTCATGCGCAGGCCTCCGATCGGCATAGAAATTGGCCGAGTAGACCAAGTCATCGCCGGACGCCTGGTCACGGAGGCTCAGGGCAAGATGGCCCGCCGAGCCTCCCTTGGAGGTGCCGAAGCTGATCAGCAGTTCCATGTCGTACGGGTCCTGTCGCAGGACGTCCGCAATCGTATTGATATTGTCAGGCTCCGGCCCGCCCCTGGTGGCGAAGTCCGCTGCCTCTGCGCCCGCGACGAACACGAACACAGTCGCAACGCACCACATGATGCTCATTGACCTGACTGGCTTTTTACGTGGCCGATTGAATGCTGTCGCGTACAATTTGAATGAAGGAATCAATAGACGGAAAACAATAATTATAAGTATAGCCCTGAGCAGACCGTCATGAAGATCAGGTAAATTGACATGCGGATTTTCTAACGACTTCTCTGCGGAGAGGTCGGTATTGTGCCGGTCTCGCCTTGCGTAGCGTCCTGCGCGACACGCCCCGCGTGTCGCTGGTCGAACCAGCGAGTTCGTTCACACACCGCACTTCGCCAAATAAAAACGGCCCCGATCGGGGCCGTTTTTATTTGGCGGAGAGGGAGGGATTCGAACCCTCGATACGCTTGCGCGTATTCCGGTTTTCGAGACCGGTACATTCAACCACTCTGCCACCTCTCCGTTAAACTCTTGCAGCACTCCACCCACCGCGGTTTTGGCTACGGCCGCCCTGTCGGGCTTAACTTGCCTCCGGCAAGTTAGCCTGCGCCGCAACAGCGCAAGCGCTGTTGTCGAGACCGGTACATTGGCTTCGACATGACCTGAAGGTCAGTCTCCGCCGCAACAGCCCGCTTGAAAAACCAAGCGGCCTGTTGTCAACCACTCTGCCACCTCTCCTGTAACCTCTTATACCGCGCATCGCCTCATCGCAACCACGAGACAAGGGGCCGCATTCTACCAGCGTAACCGTCCTAGCGCACGGCCTGGAGCGTCTTCAGCCCGCCCATATAGGGCTGCAACGCCGCTGGAATATCGACGCCACCGTCCGCACGCTGGTAGTTTTCCAGCACTGCAACCAGCGTACGTCCGACGGCCAGGCCTGAACCGTTAAGCGTATGCACGAGTTCGGGCTTGTTCTTGTCATTGCGGTACCGCGCCTGCATGCGTCTCGCCTGAAAGCTCTCGAAATTGCTGCACGATGAAATCTCGCGGTAGGCATTCTGCCCGGGCAGCCAGACTTCGATGTCGTACGTCTTGGCCGCCGAAAAACCCATGTCGCCGGTGCACAGCGTCATCACCCGGTACGGCAGCTCCAGCTTTTTCAGTATGACTTCAGCGTGGCCGGTGAGTTCCTCCAGCCCGGCGTAGGACTGTTCCGGATGGATGATCTGCACCAGCTCCACTTTGTCGAACTGGTGCTGGCGGATCATGCCGCGGGTGTCCTTGCCGTACGATCCGGCTTCGCGCCGGAAACACGGCGTGTGGCAAACGAATTTCAGCGGCAGTTGCGCGCCGGCGAGAATTTCGCCGCGCACGATATTGGTCACCGGCACCTCGGCCGTAGGAATCAGAAACAAGCCGTCCGCCGTCACCGCAAACTGGTCGTCCTCGAACTTCGGGAACTGGCCGGTGCCGCGCATCGACTCAGCGTTGACCAGGTATGGTGCATAGACTTCGGTGTAACCGTGTTCCTGCGTGTGCACATCCAGCATGAACTGCGCCAGCCCGCGGTGCAGCCGTGCCAGACCGCCTTTCATCACCACGAAACGCGCACGCGCGATCTTGGTCGCGGTCTCGAAGTCGAACAGACCCAGGCCCTCGCCGATATCGACATGGTCCTTCGCCGTGAAATCAAATTTCTTCGGCTCGCCGACACGCCGCACTTCAGCGTTGGCTTCGGCGTCCCTGCCCGCGGGCACGCTCGCGTGCGGAACGTTGGGCACCTGCAGCAGAAAATCATTGAGCCGCAGCTGCACGTCCTCGAGCTTCGCCTCCAGCGATTTCAACTGGTCGGCCTGGGCGTTGACCTCCGCCATCAGCGCGGACGCATCTTCCTTCTTTGCCTTCAGCTGGCCGATCTGCTTCGACAGCGCATTGCGTTTCGCCTGCAGGTCCTGGGTCTCGGTCTGGATAGTCTTGCGCTCCGCTTCGAGCGCGGCAAACTGCGCCGAGTCGAACTGGAAGCCGCGGTCAGCCAGCCGCGCAGCCACCGCCTGCACATCCGTTCTCAAGGTTTGTATGTCTAGCATGTCGTTCCTGAATCGTAGAGTGAAGCGCCACACAGCGTAACCGCCGCGGCACGAAATCCAAATGCTGAAAAGAGCCCACATTATCGGCGAGATCACAGGTCCAGAACCAGCCTTGACACTACGCCTGCACGGCTTCTACAGTCGGCCCTCCTCTTTTCAGGCTCGACTCATGACCTCGCTGCGCATGCCCGATATTCCAGGCTTCATTCCCGCCAACCGCAAGCCACAGACACGATTCCCTGCCGGCGCCACCGATTGCCATGCCCATGTATTCGGGCCGCAGCAGCGGTTTCCGTACGTCGCCAACGCTGGATACATCGCACCGGATGCACTCACGACCGATTATGTAGGCATGCTGAAGAACAACGGCTGTGACCGTGGCGTGCTGGTACAGCCCAGCGTTTACGGCACCGATAACCGCTGCATGGTCGATGCGCTGCGCTCTGGACTGCATGCGCTGCGCGGCGTCGCCGTGGTCGAAGCGGACATCTCTGACCGCGAGCTCGAAGACCTGCATGCGGCCGGTGTGCGCGGCGTGCGCATCAATCTCGCCTCGGCCACCGAGGGCCTGACGCTGGCCGATGGCGAGCGGCTCGCACCCCGCCTGAAAGCTCTGGGCTGGCATCTGCAGTTCTATCTCGATCTGCCGAAAATGCCCGAGGCCGAAGCGCAACTGGCCAGACTGCCGATCACCATCGTCATTGACCATTTCGCGCGCTGCCCGGCACAGGACGGCGTGGATTCACCCGCGTTCCAGGCATTGCTGCGGCTGGTCAGCCGCGATAACTGTTATGCGAAGGCAATGGGACCGTATTTCATTTCGAAGAATGCACCCTTGTATCCCGACGTCACACCGCTGGCACAGGCGCTGGTTGCTGCGGCACCGGACCGCATCGTCTGGGGTACTGACTGGCCGCATCCCGGCGCACGTGCGCTGATGCCCGAGGATCCGGTACTCGCCGATATGCTTGCGACCTGGGTTCCGGACGAAACACTGCGCCACAAGGTGCTGGTTGAAAATCCCGCACGTTTGTACGGCTTTTAGTTTGTATCGCGGGACTTCAGTGAAGACTCATGTGGTGCAGCCACGTGATGTCGGAACTAAAATCCTGCACGCTTGTAAAGTTTATAAATATATCAATAAAATCAATTACTTATCTTTATTTCGGTCGAGCTGACGCAGATACGCAAGCTTTTCCGCGATTTTCGCCTCCAGCCCGCGGTCGGTCGGTTCATAAAACCCGGGCGTTGGCATGCCCTCCGGCAGATAGTGTTCACCGGCCGCGTACGCGTCCGGCTCATCGTGGGCGTAACGGTATTCCTTGCCGTAACCCAGATCCTTCATCAGCTTTGTTGGTGCATTGCGCAGGTGTTCGGGCACCGGGCGCGACTGGTCGTTGCGCACCAGTTCGCGCGCGCGGTTGTGCGCGACATAAGCTGCATTGCTTTTCGGTGCCACCGCCAGATACAGCGCGGCTTGCGCCAGTGCCAGTTCGCCTTCGGGGGAACCCAGGCGCTCGTAGGTTTCACAGGCGTCCAGCGCGATGCGTAATGCACGCGCGTCAGCAAGGCCGATATCTTCAACAGCCATACGGATCAGCCGCCGTCCCAGATACAGCGGATCGGCGCCGCCATCGAGCATGCGCGTGAGCCAGTACAGTGCCGCATCCGGCGCCGACCCGCGCACCGACTTGTGCAACGCCGAGATCTGGTCGTAGAACGCATCGCCGCCCTTGTCGAACCGGCGCAGGCTTTGCGTCAGCGTACGGCTGACGAATGCCGTGTCGATGTCGGTGGCCTTGCTCTGCGTCGCGGCCGTGGCGATCTGTTCGATCATATTCAGCAAACGGCGTGCGTCGCCGTCGGCATAGGCGATCAGGCTGTCGCGGGCATCAGTTGAAATATTAAATGAAAACAACGGGTTACCGCATGCTCGCGTCAGCAGCTCAGCCAGATCGGCCGCGGTCAGCGGCTGCAGCACATACACGGCCGCGCGCGACAGCAGCGCACTGTTGACCTCGAACGAAGGATTCTCGGTGGTCGCGCCGATGAATGTGATCAGGCCCTGCTCGACAAACGGCAGAAACGCATCCTGCTGCGATTTGTTGAAGCGGTGAACCTCATCAACAAACAGGATCGTGCGGCGTCCGCTTTGCTGCAGCACGACTTCGGCGCGCGCCACGGCTTCGCGGATCTCCTTGACGCCGGACAGCACGGCGGAAATGGCAATGAATTCAGCATCAAAAGCCTGCGCCATCAACCGCGCCAGCGTGGTCTTGCCCACGCCCGGCGGCCCCCACAGGATCATCGAATGCGGCTTGCCGGCCTCGAATGCCAGCCGCAGCGGCTTGCCGGCGCCAACCAGATGCTGCTGCCCGAGGACTTCATCCAGCGTACGGGGCCGCATCCGCTCCGCCAGCGGCGCATCAGGCTCACGCTTTGCGAACAGGTCGCTCACTCGGACCGGATCACACCCTACTCGGTGATGACATCGGCGCCCGGTGGCGGTGTAAACCGGAACACGCCGTCGGCAATCCGCGGATTGCGCTCGACATCGGTAAACGTGATCACGGTTACCTGCCCGAATTGATCACGCATTTCCATCGCTTCCAGCCCGGACTTGCCGAAGCCCATGCGCACGCGTTCGAAAACGGTGTCACGGCTTTTCGGCACGGCATCCACCCAGTCGAGCCCGTTCTGCACACCGGCATTGGTCAGGATGTAGTCACGCGCCAGATCGTTGCTGCCCGCGAGCAATGCCGCGGGACTGGCGCCGAGCGCACGGTCGAGCTTGCGCACCGTGACCTGGTTCAAATCCTTGTCGTAGATCCACAGCCGGCTGCCGTCACCGACGATGGTCTGCTCATAGGGTTTGACGTAATCCCAACGGAACTTTCCCGGCCGCGAGAACTGCATGACACCCTGCGCCTGCTGCAATGCTTTCAGGTTCTTGTCGAGCACCATCTGTGCAAAACGCGCCTTGACCGTCTGCGTCTGGTCGAGGAACGTTTTCAATGCGTCGACGCCCGCCGCAGTGGCGGCGCCCGGCAACACGAACAACAGGATCAGCAGCAGACGCATCAGAGATTCTTTCGTTTACGCTCGATATTTTCAATGCGGCCCGAACGCAGCAAGATCGTGGTGATGAACGGATGCGACGGCGTTGGAAAGTAATAAAACGACTTCAGTCCCTCGTGCGGATTGTCCCATGACTGATGATCCGGCCTGCCTGCCCGCACTACCAGCTCACCCTCGGTCATTCCGTGCTCGAGACGAATGTAAACGTCGAACGGCATGCCGCGCGGCGGGGGTTCCGCAGCCACAGCCTGCGGAAAAGCGCACCAGAGCGCAGTCATCAGAACAAGGATTCGGGCGAACATGATGATCAGACCGGCGGGTGCGTGAAAAGTTTGTGCGGGACGTCAAATCAATCCTCATCCGCGGTTGCGGACGCGGGTGCCAGCACTTCCCGGTTGCCGTTGGATTGCATGGGCGATACCAGACCGGATCGCTCCATCTGTTCGATCATGCGCGCCGCACGGTTGTAACCGATGCGCAGGTGGCGCTGCACCAGGGAAATCGACGGCCGGCGCGTCTTCAGCACGATGGCTACCGCCTGGTCATACAACGGATCGGCTTCCGCATTGCCGTTCTCCGCGCCGTCGGCGCTACCGTCGGCCGACAATTCCGGGCCCTCGAGTATTTCGTCGATGTACTGCGGCTGCGCGAGGCTCTTCAGGTGGTCCACGACCTTGTGCACTTCCTGATCGTCGACAAAAGCACCGTGCACACGCCTCGTGTAACCCTGCCCCGGCGGCAGGAACAGCATGTCGCCCTGTCCGAGCAGGGCCTCGGCTCCCATCTGGTCAAGGATGGTGCGCGAATCCACTTTGGCCGACACCTGGAACGCAATGCGCGAAGGAATGTTGGCCTTGATCAATCCGGTAATCACGTCCACCGACGGGCGCTGCGTGGCCAGTATCAGGTGCACGCCCGCGGCACGCGCCTTTTGCGCCAGCCGCGCAATCAGCTCCTCGATCTTTTTGCCGACTACCATCATCAGATCGGCCAGTTCGTCGATGACCACGACAATCAGCGCCATCTCGACCAGCGGCACCGGGTTCTCCGGAGTCGAGGCGATCGGATTCATCAACGGTGCTTTTTTCTTGATGGCGTCACGTACTTTCTGATTGAAACCGGCCATGTTGCGCACGCCCAGTGTCGACATCAGTTTGTAGCGACGTTCCATCTCGCCGACGCACCAGTTCAGCGCATTGGCCGCCTGCCGCATGTCGGTGACCACCGGCGCGAGTAAATGCGGTATGCCTTCGTAGACGGACAGCTCCAGCATCTTCGGGTCCACCAGGATCAACCGCACCTGCGATGGCGGCGCCTTGTAGAGCAGCGACAGGATCATCGCGTTGATCGCCACAGATTTGCCCGAGCCCGTGGTACCGGCAACCAGCAGATGCGGCATGCGCGCCAGATCCGCAACCACCGCATTGCCCGCGATATCCTTGCCCAGCGCGAGTGTCAGTGGCGACCCCATGTCGGCGTATACCTGGGAGCCGACAATTTCCGAGAGCCGCACGATCTGCCGCTTTGGATTCGGTATTTCCAGACCCATGCAGCTCTTGCCGGGTATGGTTTCAACCACGCGTATGCTCATCACCGACAGCGCCCGAGCCAGATCGCGTACGAGGTTGATGATCTGGCTGCCTTTTACACCGACCGCCGGTTCGATCTCGTACCGTGTCACCACCGGCCCGGGATGCGCCGTCAGCACCTTGACCTCGACACCGAAGTCGAGAAGTTTCTTCTCGATCAGGCGCGAAGTGAATTCCAGGGTATCAGCGGAAACAGTCTCGACATTGGCATCTGCCGCATCAAGCAGATTGATCGGCGGCAGCAGCGTATCCGGCAGGTCACCGAACAACGGCACCTGCTTCTCGCGCTCCACGCGTGCCGACTTCGCAATTTCGATGCGCACCGGCTCGATGCGCACAGGTTCATGCGCCTCAATTTTTTTCTTGCTGTCCTCGACTGCATCCCCGCGGGCTGCGGTCGCCTCCATCCCGGCCTTGCGATCGGCACGCTCCTGCACTTTGGTCACGACGTAACCGTAAATCTGCTCCGCCCAGCCACCCAGCCGCTCAATGACGGACAACCACGACACCCCTGTAAACAGGCTCAGACCTGCTGCGAGCAACAGCAACAGCAGCAACGTTGCTCCCGTAAACCCGGCGATGCCGGCCATGCCGCTGCTAACCACTGCGCCCAATGCTCCGCCCGGAGCACCCGGCAAATCCGCCTGCAGCGTATAAAGCCGCAACGACTCGACGCCACAGCTCATCACCAGCACGATGACGAATCCGATCAGCACAATCGCATAGGAGCGGCGATCGCCGGCGGAAACCGTCTCGATGCGGCGAAAACTCCACATGACCAGCGCGCCGCACAGTGCGACCCACCAGTAAGCGGACAGCCCGAACATGAACAGCAACAGGTCGGCAACATAGGCACCCACGACGCCGCCGGCGTTGCCGATGCGCTCGACCACGGCATTGTGTGACCAGCCGGGATCACCCTTGTGAAACGTCAGCAGGACCAGCAGCAGATAGAGTGCGCCAGCCAGAAAGGCCAGCCACCATGACTCGCGCAACAGCGCTGCCAGTTTGGGTGGCAGCGGATTGGGCGCAGCTTTGCTCGCAGAGGTCTTATCGCTCGCCAACGTCAACCTTTTCACACAGCGGTTTCATTAAGCTGATGATTATAAGTGAAAAGGGACAGAACACAGCACCGCGCGCCGGCGCCCGAAGAACCCGGCGCGCCAAAAACAAACCCCGCCTTCGGGCGGGGTTTGCGTCAGGTAAGGCCGACGGCTCGTTCAGCGAACGATGCACTCCTGGTTGGTACCGCCGCCGATGGCGCCGCCACTGATTCCGAGTGTGAACGGCAACTGGCCCAGGTTCAGACCAGGATCGCCCGGCAGTATGACCGGCGGTTTTCCTGGATCCTGTGCGAAACCAAACTGCCCTTCGCCGATAATCTGGCTGCCGCCCTGGTTCTGCATGATATAGCTGCCGGTGTACGTCGTGTGATACGTGCCGGGCTCAAGGTTTCCGCAGTCCGATGTGCACGACACGGTATCGCCGGAAGATCCGCGTATGCCGATGGTCGCCGTCGAAGTGCCGATCTTGTAGGCATCCTGGTCGCCGCGCTTGCCGATCAGGCCGGTCACCGTGCGCAACCCACCCTTCAACAGGCGCATGAACAAGCCGTCTTCCTGCGGCTTCTCCTTGGAAAACGTATAGGCCTCGAGCTTCATCGTCGTATTCGGACGCATGGTCGCCGCACTGCCATCGGAGAAATTGATTTGGGCGTAACTGTCACGCTGGGTTGTCAGAACATCCCCGGGCTGCACTTCCGACTTCTGCGACAGTATGCGCACGGAACCGTCCGGTCGCTGCACGGACATCGTTCCGCTCAAATGAGTGATCACCCCCGCGCCGGCAGCCCACGCACCCGTCACAACCAAGGCCAGCGCCATCCCGACAACGCCCCGCAAAAATCCCTTGATCGAAAACATAACGACCTCCCTCTTTGCGCCCACCACCCGCGGTTTCGATGAAACCGAGATCAAATCAGCCACCCGAATATGCTCTTTTTTATACCACAAGTCCCGACAATTTCATCAGACCAAATGTCATAAGCATCTGAAAACGTGAGAAAAATCACGTTTTCAAGCACCCGGCATCACGATCAATGCGCCGATCCGCGCTGGCCATTGACTGACGGTCGAGCACGAAAATCTTGCGCTTGTCGGTACGTATCAAACCCTTTTCCTGCAAATCCTTGACTACCCGGCTCACCATTTCGCGCGAAGCGCCGATCATGCGCGCAATTTCCTGCTTGGCAGGCGCACGCGGAACGATCCATCTCCCGTCTACTTCTCTCTGCCATGTCGATGATTAACCGTGCCACGCGCCCATAAACATCGATCAGCGCCAGGCTCTCGATCTTACGATCCGCATCACGCAACCGTTTGACCACGTTACGCAACACCAGCATCGCGACTTCACTATTGTTTTCGAGCAATGAGTTGAATGCGGTTCGCGGCAAGCGCAGCATTTCGCAGGGCTCCAGCGTTTCGACAGTGGCGGAACTGGGCAAGCCGTCGAGCAGACCCATTTCACCGACAAAGTCCTGCGCCTCCATCATGGTCAGTATGACCTCGTGCCCTTCTTCGTCCGGGATCAGCACTTTGACCCGGCCTGACATAATGATGTAAAGCGCATCCGTTTCCTCGCCCGCCCGTAAAATCGCCGCACCACGCGGGTAGCTGCGGCGCTGAATCCATGACGCCAGAGCAGCAATCTGCTGATCGGAGAATGATGAAAACAGCGGTACGGTCTTCAGAATCTGCGGGTTCGGGAGGCTGGACAATGGCATAGACTCGTTAATGAAACGGCTATTTTCTATCCTGCCACGGTCAAGCACCGCAGCAATCATAGACACCATGTTGCCAGAATGCGGGGGAATAGTCATGTGCACCGGTTTTCGGTTCAATGACCTGCCGCAAACAGAGCAAGAAGGCTCAGGGAGCCCAACATTCTACTTGCAAACGCCGGGTTTACTGACTTTGGCTTGTGATCCAACGGTATCTCCGGATTCCCCCATCGAGCCCGTCAGGATGACAGGCTGCCCGGTTTCAGAATCCAGCGTTATAACCATCACCGTCGCACCATCCGCACTGAGATATATGCCGGGCTCTGGCAGCGACCCCGAACCCAGAATTGTCGTTTGTCCGGTTGCAACATTGGTATATACGCCTGACTGGACCGTGCCCGTCTGACTAAGTGCAACGACCTGACCACTTCCCGTTTCCAGGTAAGTATTCCCCACAACCAATCCACCGGGAATGTTCGCATTGCCCGCGCCTTGAGTAACATCAACTGATGGTGGAGCATTGTTGGCCTGGTTGACTTGCGTCGATATAAGCTGCTCCGTATTGACAAGTGGATCAGCGGTAACGCTGACGCTAGACGCAAGTTGATCTGTCCGCATCGGCAAGGCAGCTGGCAGGCTGGTACTTGCAAAGGCACCACTTACCGCACCACCGCTCTGGACAATCGTGAAAGTATCGCCTGCAAGAGGGAAAAATCCATTATCAAGCACGACCGTAAGGTTGCCGCCAAGCGTCACGGTTCCAGTGACAATCAACTGGTCATACTGACCCGTCGCAGTGCCGCCAATTTCAGCAAGCAGTGTCGCTGATGAACCCTGAAAATAATCGCCATCGATCGTCATGATGCCGGGTGACGCACCCGGACTCACGGTTCCCGAAAGATTGTTAACATCACCGACTATTGTCCGCGAACCTCCGAGCACACCTCCGGTCAGCACATCCAGCGTCGTGCCCACCAGATTGATGGTGCCCGGGCCGTTCAGCAAACCGCCGCTTACTGTCAGCGGCGCTCCGCTAAACGTTGAAATATCCGCGGTTGAATTCCCCAGCGTCAGCGTTCCACCAGTAATGGTGAATCCGGAGGCGCTGCTCAGCGTTTTCAGGCTGGTTGCGCCGCTCACGCTGGAATACACCACCGGCCCGCTCAACCCGCCCAGGATGCTGGCCGTCGCGCCATTCATCGGTACAGCACCCTGATTCCAGTTTGCCGGGTTCTCCCAACGCAAGTCGCCGCCGCTGGGATCCCAGGCGAACGGCACAGATACCGTTGCAGTAATCGTACCGGTATGGGTGCCACCAACCAACGTGTAGTTGCTAGCCAAGCCCCGTAGCCGTTACCCAGAGCAAGACTTCCGTAGGCAAGCGATTGCGTACCGGCCAGAGCTTTCGCACTGGCAACCGTTCCTGATCCACTAACGACAGAAAGCGTTTCTCCATTTACGCCGGACACTGCGCCGAATGCGCCGGAACCAAAAATGGTGCCGCCGTCGTAAGCACGGTTTCCAGCAAGGCTGATAATTGCCGGATTAACCGCCAGATTGCCGTCGTTGTAGGTGATCGCGTAATTGCTGTTGTTGCCGTCAGTCAGCGTGCCCTGGGTGGTGGCGTAGTTGCCCACGTTGCTCGTCACCACCGCCGTCGTCGCCAGCACCCCGCTCAGACTGTCGCCGTTGGCCAGCCCGCGGCTCGCACCTACACCATCCGCCGCCACCGTATACGTCAACGTCGGGTTCGCATCCCCATATACCCGACTCTGGTTGTCTCCCGTCACCGTCACCGCTCGCGTGCCCACCGCCAGATTGCCGTCGTTGTAGGTGATCGCGTAATTGCTGTTGTTGCCGTCAGTCAGCGTGCCCTGGGTGGTGGCGTAGTTGCCCACGTTGCTCGTCACCACCGCCGTCGTCGCCAGCACCCCGCTCAGACTGTCGCCGTTGGCCAGCCCGCGGCTCGCACCTACACCATCCGCCGCCACCGTATACGTCAACGTCGGGTTCGCATCCCCATATACCCGACTCTGGTTGTCTCCCGTCACCGTCACCGCTCGCGTGCCCACCGCCAGATTGCCGTCGTTGTAGGTGATCGCGTAATTGCTGTTGTTGCCGTCAGTCAGCGTGCCCTGGGTGGTGGCGTAGTTGCCCACGTTGCTCGTCACCACCGCCGTCGTCGCCAGCACCCCGCTCAGACTGTCGCCGTTGGCCAGCCCGCGGCTCGCACCTACACCATCCGCCGCCACCGTATACGTCAACGTCGGGTTCGCATCCCCATATACCCGACTCTGGTTGTCTCCCGTCACCGTCACCGCTCGCGTGCCCACCGCCAGATTGCCGTCGTTGTAGGTGATCGCGTAATTGCTGTTGTTGCCGTCAGTCAGCGTGCCCTGGGTGGTGGCGTAGTTGCCCACGTTGCTCGTCACCACCGCCGTCGTCGCCAGCACCCCGCTCAGACTGTCGCTGTTGGCCAGCCCGCGGCTCGCACCTACACCATCCGCCGCCACCGTATACGTCAACGTCGGGTTCGCATCCCCATATACCCGACTCTGGTTGTCTCCCGTCACCGTCACCGCTCGCGTGCCCACCGCCAGATTGCCGTCGTTGTAGGTGATCGCGTAATTGCTGTTGTTGCCGTCAGTCAGCGTGCCCTGGGTGGTGGCGTAGTTGCCCACGTTGCTCGTCACCACCGCCGTCGTCGCCAGCACCCCGCTCAGACTGTCGCCGTTGGCCAGCCCGCGGCTCGCACCTACACCATCCGCCGCCACCGTATACGTCAACGTCGGGTTCGCATCCCCATATACCCGACTCTGGTTGTCTCCCGTCACCGTCACCGCTCGCGTGCCCACCGCCAGATTGCCGTCGTTGTAGGTGATCGCGTAATTGCTGTTGTTGCCGTCAGTCAGCGTGCCCTGGGTGGTGGCGTAGTTGCCCACGTTGCTCGTCACCACCGCCGTCGTCGCCAGCACCCCGCTCAGACTGTCGCCGTTGGCCAGCCCGCGGCTCGCACCTACACCATCCGCCGCCACCGTATACGTCAACGTCGGGTTCGCATCCCCATATACCCGACTCTGGTTGTCTCCCGTCACCGTCACCGCTCGCGTGCCCACCGCCAGATTGCCGTCGTTGTAGGTGATCGCGTAATTGCTGTTGTTGCCGTCAGTCAGCGTGCCCTGGGTGGTGGCGTAGTTGCCCACGTTGCTCGTCACCACCGCCGTCGTCGCCAGCACCCCGCTCAGACTGTCGCCGTTGGCCAGCCCGCGGCTCGCACCTACACCATCCGCCGCCACCGTATACGTCAACGTCGGGTTCGCATCCCCATATACCCGACTCTGGTTGTCTCCCGTCACCGTCACCGCTCGCGTGCCCACCGTTAGCAAACCACTGTCTGTAGACGTCAGGGAGTAACCGGCATTGGCCGTTCCGGTGCTCGTGATGGAATAAGCACCGCCGAATCCTCCACCACCGCCCACGTTCGCGATGGCCGTATTACCAGTAGAAACAATCGTTGGACCGACAGAAAAAATATCTCCAACCGTCGAGTTAAGATAGACGTTTCCGTAGGCCGCTGCATCGACCGGTTTTCCTGTCAGCGTGAAATTAGTGGACAGATTGATCGGGGCGTCCCCGTAAGTCTTAGTCGCGTCCGTCGTCGTTACCGTCACGGCACCGGTATTGGCAAACACGTAGCGATTGCCAAGCTCCGCCACGGCGGTCGGGTAGCTCCGGCCCCATATCGCCTGGTTGCCGCTCGACAACAAGTTACTAACCGGACCGAACATATTGCTCGCCGGATCGGTCGAATACACCAGCCAGCGCCCGGCACCCGCATCGACGGCGGATGAGCCGACGTTGTTGATGAAGTTGTTTCCTGCCAGCGTGACAGTCGTGCCGCTGGCGGCCGTGCCGGTCACTGCAGCGTTGAGGACGATATCGCCTGCGGGGGCCAGTAGCGTCAGACTTCCAGCGGTGTAGGCCTGGTCGACGGCAAAGTTGCCTGACGGCACCTGAAGGCTGGCAGTGCCCGCCATGTTGAATACACCGCCCGTCCGCGACCAATCAGCAACGGTGAGGCTGCCCAAGCCGTCGATACTCCCCAGCGCTAGGAGCATCTTCGGAACTGAATTGGTACCGGTAGCGGTCAGCGTTCCGTTGTTGGTGATCGACCCCGTCGCCGCTCCGGTGATTACAGCGGTATTGAGCGTAAGGACGCCATCGTTCTGGAAGAGCCGATTCAGCGACAGGTTACCGCTGAGAGTTCCGCTCCGGCCGCTGCCAAGCAAGAAAGTCCCGCCGCTCGCCATGGTGCCGCCGCTCCATGCAAGTGAGCCATTGGATCCGCTCACCGCCACGCCGCCCGTGCCCTGCAAGGTACCACCGGAGAACGTCAAAGCATCGGCAAAATTCGACGCATTGGTCAGATCCAACGTCCCCGAGGACAACACGATCGGCCGGCCCGCCAGGAGACTTTTTGCCTGGGCTGCGCCACCCGCAATCACGATCGTTCCGAAAGTCAGCGTTGTATCGATGGTGACATCTTGGGTCGAAGAGGGGACTTGGTTGTTGCTCCAGTTGGCCGCAGTAAACCAGCTGTAGTCTAGGCCTTCGCCATCCCAGTAAACTTGGGTGGAAGCAACCCCCAACGTCGAGCAGGCTAAACCGGCGCAGGATCCACTTCCTATGTTTACCGATCCAGAGCTTCCGAGCACCACGGATCCGACCGTAAGCGTCAGGTCGTTATCCGATGTGGCGAGCGTCTGGTTTATTGTCAGCGCGCCGGTCGTATCGATGACGGTGTCTTGATAGGCGGTAAGAGGACGGTCGAGCGTAATGCCGCCGCTGCCCGCGTAAAGCTCGAATGAGCCGCCCGAGTCTGCTGAAAGCTGCATCGGGGCTGCAGTGGCATTAGTGATGGAGTCGACTGTCAGAGTCAACGCGCCGCTTCCCATACCATCGCTGCCTGCGGTCGCAGCCCGACCCAGCACCAATGCGCCGGTTGTTTTCAGGGAGCCCGCATCATTGCTGCTCAACTGCGTGTTACCTCCGGCGCCGATGAAGAAATCGAGCGCGGCAGTGGTCTGGGATAATGCAACATTGAGGCCGCCGTTCCCGGCTTGCACGGTTGAATCGAGATTGAACCCTCCATTCGGGGAACTGTTACCGCCACCGATGAGCGTGATGTTCCCGCCAGCACAGCCGCCTGCCGCGCCGCCACACGAATTGACGGCAGCACCGATCTTGACTTGGCCAACACCGTCGAAAAATGTTCCCGAATGAGGTGAGTCCGCTTCAAGATGAATCCTGCCTTGGCCAGCGCTCACACCGTTGGTGGTCAACGCCGCGTTGACGTTGATGTCCCGGCCAGCCTGCGCAACGAAGTCCCGGTCGTCCTGCATCGTGACCGGCGCATTGATGCTTATGTCCCGCTGCGCCTGCAGCACGACGTTGGCATTGGTCGCGGATACCGTAGCCGCAGTGAGTGTGAAGTCGGTGCTGGTTGGCGCTCCAAACAGGACCTGACCGAAAACCTCTCCGACCGGGATACCGGCATCAAGCTCAATATCATTCGAACCGGACGCCTGGATCGTGATATCGCGCGGGTCGAGCAGCAACGTCCCGAAACTACCCGCCGGTGCGCTTAGATCCGAAGTTCCGCGATAGATGAGCATATTCTTGCCGGATACCTCAGCAAAACCACCGTCGCCGGATTGCAAGCCACCGCGCGCACTGATCTTGCCGTGGTACCGGGTGCCACTGTCAGCCCAGACTATGACCTTGCCGCCATCACCAGCCTCCGTTGCATCCGCAACGATGCGCGCATCCTGACCGACAAAAGTCCGCGCGGCATTTTGAACTTCCGGATTACTGCCCTGGAAATCACCGCCGACGAGCACCGTACCGCCGCCACTCCCGCCTGAAACATCCACGTTCGCATTGCCAATCACCCCGACCTGGTTCCCGAGCAAGTGAACCGTGCCGCCTTTGCCGGACTCGCCCTTGGCTTCAATCGTTCCTGAAGCGAGCAGTGTTCCGGTCTCAGCCTGTGCCGTAACGCTGCCGCCGTCCGGCCCGTTCGCCGTGGTAACGCTTCCCGCCTCCAGCGTCACATCCTTTACCGCTTTGAACACGATTTTGCCGTTCTCACCCATCACGGCCGTATTGGCATTGACGACACCGCTGTTCTGCACCAGCGTGCCGTACATGCCGATGCGACCACCATCGGCAATCAACTGTCCCACGTTAAGCGCTTGGTTTTCTGGGGCGGTAATTTGCACGCGCACTTCCGGCGTCTGCGCATCGACCAGTTCGACACTTTTGCCAGCCGCCAACATGATCTCGCCTTGGGGGCTGCGGATGATGCCGCTGTTCTTCACGTCCTGTCCAACGAGATACACCATGCCGCCGGTCGCCGTAGTAATCGTGCCTTGGTTAACCACACTGCCCGCGCCGGGGGTTTCCGTAAAACGCATGCGGCCGGCAATAAAATCGCTATCTGACAGGTTCAGTGTTGAGGCAAGAAATCCGGCAACATCAATGTTCGCGCCGGGACCCACGGTAATACCGTTCGGATTAATCAGGAAAACCCGGCCATTGGATTGCAACGTGCCAAGTATTGCCGACGGATTAACGCCGACCACACGATTTAAAACGCTACTGGATTGTGACTGCTGGATGAATCGAGTGATTTCGTTACCGGCGATCGAAAAACCTTGCCAATTAATGACCGCACCCGGCGAGTTGGTCACAGTCAGCGTATTGCCTTGCGTGGCAATGCTAGCCTGACCCTGCGCCACCGCAGGCCCGGTCGGATTGGCCAGCGCCACATCGCCCGCAAAACACGACGCAACAGCGATCGCCAGCACCTTGTGCTGCCACCGTGTACCGCGTGATCTGCCGTGAAGTTGCCGCACGTATCTCCTCCGCCCGATATCGACACTCGGGCCACCAAACACTGGAAATTACGTTTAAAGTCTAATACTTAGGCGTCCGCAACGATGTGACATGCGTCACGGTTTACGCATCAAAATCGATTATAAATCGATGTTTTCTAATGGATTTTTCCAAAAATCACTAGAATACATATGCGACGGATACATGCCAGCGGTACCTGCGTGCCGGCTCTGGACTAGCCTGCGTGCCGTCATGCATGACCCGCGCGTAGTCGGCCTTGGCGGTAAAATTTGTGCCATAACTCATCCGCATACCCAGTCCCGCACTGTCCAGACTGGCATTCGCCAATTCTCCGGGCTGTGGTGAATTACGACTGACATGCCCCGTGTCATAGAAAGTCAGGAGCCGTAATCTTGCTTTCTCAAACTTCATCAGCCCGCCCAAATCAGGCGTGTAAATTTCCCAATTAGAGCGGTAGCCCTTGTCATTTGACGTATAACGCTCATTAAAACCCCTGACGCTTTCAGCACCGCCAATGCCAAATTGCTCGGGTGCAATCAGTGGATCCTGCGAATACTGCGCATCAACCTTGAATCGAAACTGCCAGGCATCCTGAAAACTATGCGTATAAACACCGCCCAGCCGCCATATACGGTATGTTGCCGGCGCATCCAGTCGCGAAGCATTAAAGTTAGCCTGTTCACCGTCATTGCCACCCGGGATGTTCTGCGAAAAATTGACATAAAAACTTGCGTCACGGTGATCCGCACGTAACTGACCACCGTAGGTCAGACTGACGGGATGCACCGTGATATCAGGAATGACATTAGAAGTGCTGCCTACCGGCAAAGCCTGATTCTGGTAAATTCGGTAATCCAGTCCGTACACCAAGCGATGATCAAGATCGCCTATCTTGCGAAAATTATGGTTATAGCGCATCGCATAAATTGAACCCTGCCCCGAGACATTGAACAGATTTTGCACAGTTCCGGAATCCACGGTTGAGTAGCCCGCAACCAGATCGATGGAATCTCCCTGCTCATATAACGGAATGCGGTAACCCACCCCGAAGACCTCGACATCGTTCCTGTTTTTCGGTGAAGTAATGTATTGCATAGTCAATACATGATCACGGTCAAACAGATTCGCATTCTGAAATGCAAAGGCAGTCCGGTATTTTCCCGTTTCCTCGTTACCGGTATTGTCGAAACTCACGCTGTAGCGCACGGGGCGCACATCGGCAACGCGAATAACCGCGTCCACGGCGTCATCAGCCCCACCGGGGCGCAGCAACACCGCGCTCTGCTTGGCGGGATTCTCATTGACCAATTTCACGCTGGCCGCGATTTCGCGCGCCTTCGGGGTCGTGCCGGGCACCAGTGACGGCACACTGCGCCGGGCATTTTCCGCGCTGAAATGCTGGTTGCCTTCGACCAGCACTCTGCCGATTTTGGGCTCGATCACCTTGAATATGACTTCACCCCGCTCGAGTTCCTGTTCGGGCAGGGAAATCTGTATGCCCGAGTAACCGCTGGTTTGGTACAGTTTCTGCAGTTCCTCGAGCGCGCGCTGCACATCACCGAAATCCTTGCGCTTGCCGGTGTAAGGCGCTGTCAGGCGGTCAATATCCTCCTGTGGCAACAGGGTGTTGCCCTCGACGTGATAACGGCGGATTTCGAATTTCAGCTCGTCGCCAGCAGCAGACGGTGCGGGATCAGCGACTTGCGCAATCAGAACGGAAGGAAGTTGGCGCCCCTGTTGCGACGCATTTGGGGTCATATCATCGGCCCACACCCACGATGACAATACGATCGTGGCAACACAACCAACAAAATAAGCCACTGCTCTTTCGTAGAGTCCCATGAGGATCACAAGATCTTCTCCTGTTAGCCGCCCGATTCGCGGATCAGCCGCTTGCTCTAGTCGATTGATTTAAATGCTTAATATTGGAATTTTTCATTATACAGTAAGGGCTTAAGTTACAATCTCCGCTTTCCGCCCAACGGCCGCATGCTGCGGCCTTTCGGCTTTTACAACTCCAAAATGCCTTTGAGACCATGACAATTACCACGAAGCATTGCCGCGTTCTGATACTCGGTTCCGGCCCTGCCGGTTATTCGGCTGCCGTTTACGCCGCTCGCGCCAACCTCAAGCCGGTGCTGATCACCGGTCTCGCCCAGGGCGGTCAGCTGATGACCACTACCGACGTGGACAACTGGCCGGCAGATGCTGACGGCGTTCAGGGTCCGGAGCTGATGGAACGCTTTCAGAAACACGCCGAGCGCTTCAACACCGAAATGATTTTCGACCACATTCACACTGTGCGCCTGAAGGATGCGCCAATCACGCTGGTCGGTGACCAGGGCACGTACACCTGCGATGCGTTGATCATTGCCACAGGCGCTTCGGCAATGTACCTGGGTCTGCCATCCGAGGAAAAATTCATGGGCAAAGGGGTGTCCGGATGCGCCACCTGCGACGGATTTTTCTACAAGAACCAGGAAGTGTCGGTCATCGGCGGCGGCAATACCGCCGTTGAAGAGGCTCTGTACCTGACCAATATCGCCAGCCATGTCACCGTGGTCCACCGGCGCGACAAGTTCCGCGCCGAAGCCATACTGGTCGATAAACTCAACGAGCGCGTTGCCGCGGGCAAGGCGACGATACTGTGGGATCACGTGCTCGATGAGGTCCTGGGCGACAATACCGGCGTTACCGGCATGCGCGTGAAGCACGCGAAGACCGGCGCAGCCACCGACAAGAAGCTGCAGGGCGTTTTCATCGCCATCGGGCACAAACCGAATACCGATATTTTCGAGGGCCAGCTCGACATGAAGAACGGCTACATCATCACCAGAAGCGGTCTCGCCGGCAATGCCACCGCCACCAGTATACCGGGGGTTTTCGCGGCGGGCGACGTGCAGGACCACGTCTACCGGCAGGCGGTCACCAGCGCCGGCACCGGCTGCATGGCAGCGCTCGATGCGCAGAAATATCTCGAGGGCAAAGGGCTGGTCTGAGAGGCCCCGACGTGACCGGAGCGCACTATGAAACGGGTGAGGCCGCGCGGAACCGCCACACCGCCTGAAGAGGAGGATGTCTTGCGTTCGGCGCTGGCGGATGTCACGCCGCTGCCGCCCGGCAACCGCGCCCAGTTGCCGCGCCCCCTGCCCCGTCCGATTGCCGTACAACGCCAGCTCGATGAGAACGCGGTGCTGCGCGACACGCTCAGCGATGATCCTGCCTGGGAACAGGGTCTGGAAAGCGGCGACGAATTGCTGTTTATGCGGGACGGCCTGTCACCGCAACATCTGAAAAAGCTGCGTCGCGGTCACTGGGTCATACAGGATCACCTCGATCTGCATGGATTGACGGCACCGGAAGCGCGTGCACTGACGGCGCAGTTTCTTGCCAACTGCGTACATCGTGGATTGCGTTGTGTGCGGATCGTTCACGGCAAGGGGCTGCGTTCGCCCAACCGTGAGCCGGTGCTGAAAAAAAAGCTGGCGGGCTGGCTGTCGCAGCGTGATGAAATTCTTGCCTACTGCCAGGCCCCGCGCACCGACGGTGGCGGCGGCGCCGTCCTGGTTCTGCTGCGCGCCACGAAGTAAGTCCCCTTGGGGGGCGCAGCGAAGTAAGTCCCCTTGGGGGGCGCCACGAAGTAAGTCCCCTTGGGGGGCGCCACGAAGTGAGTCCCCCTGGGGGGGCGCAGCGAAGTAAGTCCCCTTGGGGGGCCCGCGCGCGATAAAACTGACAGACGCTAGACTGCCGCCTCGTCGGCCTCACCGGTACGGATGCGTATCACCTGAGCGACATCACTGACGAAAATCTTGCCATCACCGATTTTTCCGGTACGCGCAGCCTTGACGATTGCTTCGATGGCCGAGTCGAGCAGTTTGTCCGCCAACACGACCTCGACCTTGACCTTGGGCAGGAAGTCAACGACATACTCCGCGCCGCGGTACAGCTCCGTATGCCCCTTCTGACGGCCAAAGCCCTTGACCTCGGTCACCGTCAGTCCGCTGACACCGATTTCCGACAATGACTCGCGCACCTCGTCCAGTTTGAACGGTTTGATTATTGCTTCTATTTTCTTCATATAGACTCCGGCAGCCGATAATCTTGTGTAAATAAGAATAGCACAAGGCCGGACGGTGCCATGAAATCAATTCCAGAATTTGTTGGTAATCGGATAGCGCCAGTCCTTGCCGAATCCGCGGCTGGTGATGCGGATGCCCACAGGCGACTGGCGGCGTTTGTACTCGCTGCCGCGAATCAGCCGCACCACCCGCGTGACGTCAGCCGGCTTGTATCCCATGGCAATGATCTCCTGCAGGCTGCGGTACTGCTCCACATAGGCCGCCATGATGCCGTCCAGCACGTCATAAGGCGGCAGACTGTCCTGATCCTTCTGGTCAGGCCGCAGTTCCGCCGAGGGCGGCCGTTCAATGACCCGCTCGGGAATCACCATCCCCCGCGCATTGCGATACTTCGCCAAACGGTAAACCAGGGTTTTGCGGATATCCTTGAGGACCGCAAAACCGCCGGCCATGTCTCCGTATAAAGTGGCGTATCCGGTTCCCATCTCGCTCTTGTTACCGGTCGTCAGCACGATCGCCCCGGTCTTGTTCGACATGGCCATGAGCATGGTGCCGCGCACCCGCGCCTGCAGATTTTCTTCGGTCACGTCCTCGGGCAAACCCCGGAATTCCTCCGCCAGCGCCGCCTTGAATGCGTCGAACACCGGCCGGATCGCGATTTCAGAATAGCGCACCCCCATCGTCTGCGCCTGCGCCCTGGCGTCTTCGCAGCTCATGCCGGCCGTATATTGCGACGGCATCATCACCGCGTGCACCTTGTCGGCGCCCAGCGCGTCGACCGCCAGCGCCAGCGTCAACGCGGAATCAATACCGCCCGACAGGCCCAGCAGCGCTCCGGGAAAACCATTCTTGCCGAGATAGTCACGCACACCGAGCGTCAACGCGTTATAGACGTCCTCCTCCTCGGTCACCACCGGTGCCACCTCGCCCTTGACCGGCACCCCGCCCACCACTTCGACCAGAACCACGACCTCCCGGAATGCCGGGAGCTGCTGCATCAATTCGCCGCGTCCGTCCACTGCAAATGACGCGCCATCAAAAACCAGTTCATCCTGCCCGCCAACCTGGTTCGCATAAATCACGGACATGCCGGTCTTGCCCACGCGCTCGCGCACGACTTCGTAGCGCGTCAGCTGCTTGTTTATATGGTACGGTGACGCGTTCAATACCAGCAGCAATTGCGCACCGGCCTCACGTGCCGCCTTTGCCGCAGGCTCCTCCCAGACGTCGGCGCATATGTTGATACCGATACGGATGCCATCCTGCTCGAAAACACAGGGCTCTTCACCGGAATCAAAATAGCGTTCTTCGTCAAAAACCATGTAATTCGGCAATGTGCGCTTGAGGTATGTGGCAACGACCTTGCCATCACGAATCACCGAAGCGGCGTTATAACGCTTGATCCCGATCTGATGCGGGTGGCCCAGCACCAGCGTAATGCCGGAAACCGCACTCACCAGACGCTGAAATTCCTCATCACAGGCTCGAAAAAAACTGTCCCGCAACAGCAGATCCTCGGGCGGATAACCGCACAGCGCGAGCTCGGTCGTCACGAGCAACGATGCGCCGTCCGCACGGGCGCGTTGCGCGGCAGCCATGATCTTTTCCGCATTGCCCGCCAGATCGCCGACAATGACATTAAGTTGTGCAATCGCTATTTTCATGACGCTAATATATCATCGGCTCACGCGCTTTTTTTGCATGCTTGAGCCGCTGCCACACACATGTTGCTCCCTCCGCCATTCCACCTGCCGTTCCTTCTGAATGCTTTTCACGCCGGCCGGGTTTCCAGGCAAATGACACAGCGGTGAAGCTGCACGTTGCCTCATCGCTGCGAGACGTCCCGCCGGCGGAATGGAACCGGCTTGCAGGAGCGGATCCGTTCCTGCAGCACGCCTTCCTGCATGCGTTGCATGAGACCGGCTGTGCCGGACCGGAGGCGGGCTGGGCACCGCAATACCTGCTGCTGCAGGATGGTGATCAACTGGCCGGCGCCATGCCGCTGTATCTGAAAAGCCACTCCTACGGCGAATATGTATTCGACTGGGCATGGGCCGATGCCTATCACCGCCATGGCATCGAGTACTACCCGAAACTGCTCAGCGCAATCCCGTTCACTCCGGTCGTGGGAGCACGGTTGCTCACACTCAAAGCGGAATACGGTGACCAACTGATCGCCGGCGCGCTGGAGCTCGCCCGGCAATCCGGCACCACTTCTCTGCACGTTCTGTTTCCGGCAGAAACCGACCGCAACCGCCTCGCCGCACACGGGTTCCTGTTGCGCCAGGGACGGCAGTTCCACTGGAAGAACAACGATTACGCCGATTTTGATGCCTTCCTCGCGCAACTCAGCCATGACAAACGCAAGAAAATCCGGCAGGAACGGCGCAAGGTATTCGATGCGGGAATCAGCTTTCGCTGGCTGGAAGGCGCCGCCATCACCGAAAAGGACTGGCGGTTTTTCATGCGCTGCTACGGCCAGACGTATCACGAACATCACTCCTCGCCCTATCTGAATCTCGAGTTTTTTCTGCGCATCGGCGGCTCGATGCCGGACAACATCACGCTGATCCGCGCCGAGAGAAACGGCAGTCCGGTCGCGGCATCATTGCTGATCCACAACGACACGCATCTCTACGGCCGTCACTGGGGTGCGATTGAGCATCACCCGCTGCTGCACTTCGAGGCCTGCTACTACCAGGGCATCGAATATGCCATCGCCCGGGGCCTGCAGGTTTTCGAAGGCGGCGCACAGGGCGAACACAAGATGGCACGCGGCCTGATGCCGGTGACCACGCACTCGGCACACTGGCTGGCACATCCGCAGTTTGCAGCGGCAATCGAAAATTTTCTTGATCGCGAATCGGCGCTGATGACGCAACATGATCATGAACTGGCAGCCCGCACGCCCTTCAAGTCCGCCTGAACCGCCTCGATATCCCCCGACAAGTTACCGGCGAAATCGATCTTCCCGTATAGTTGCAGCCTGAAAAACCGGACGCGCACATGAAATTCTGCAGCAATTGCGGCTCTGCGGTCGCGCTAAAAATTCCCGCAGGCGACACACTGCCGCGGCACGTGTGCGACGCCTGCGGCACCATTCATTACCAGAATCCGAAAATGATCGTCGGCTGCATTGCCGAATGGGAAAACCGCATCCTGCTGTGTCGCCGCGCAATCGAACCCCGTCATGGACTGTGGACCGTTCCCGCCGGCTTCATGGAGAACGGCGAAACGACGGCACAGGGCGCGGCACGCGAAACACTGGAAGAAGCCAACGCCCGCGTGGAAATCGGCCCGCTGTATGCGCTCTACAACATCCCCCACATCAATCAGGTCTACATCCTGTTCCGCGCCCGCCTGCTCGATCTCGATTTCAGTGCCGGCGCAGAAACACTGGAAGTCCGCCTCGTCGACGAGGCCGAGGTGCCGTGGGAGCAGCTGGCTTTCGCCACGGTGCGCAACACATTGCGGCATTACTACAGCGATCGCGCGCAGGGTGAGTTCCGTTTCCATATCGGCACCATAGAGCCTGCGACCGCACGTTAGCTTCAGGCACGCGCGTCGCGGTGCGGGCGCAGCCGCCAATGATCTTCGTGCGTCAAAATGACTTAAAATCAAAACCACACGCGCTGCAGAACGCGCACGTATTGTTTCCGGAGATCCTGATGACCGCCGCACCCCGTAAAACCAAAGCCGATTTTCAGTGGGACGATCCGCTGCTGCTCGACGAACTGCTCAGCGACGAGGAACGCATGGTGCGGGACACCGCGCAGGCGTACTGCCGGGACAAACTGATGCCGCGGGTGGTGGAAGCCAACCGTCACGAAAAATTCCACCGGGAAATCATGAACGAGATGGGTGAGCTTGGTTTTCTCGGCTCGACGATTGACGGTTACGGCTGTGCCGGCGTCAACCACGTCTGCTACGGCCTGATCGCGCGCGAAGTCGAACGTGTCGACAGCGGTTACCGATCGGCGCTGTCCGTGCAATCCAGCCTGGTGATGTATCCGATCTATGCTTTCGGCAGCGAAGCGCAGAAACAGAAATACCTGCCGAAGATGGCGACCGGTGAATGGATCGGCTGCTTCGGCCTGACGGAACCCAATGCGGGGTCCGATCCGGCGGGTATGGTGACGCGCGGCCGCAAGGCCGACGGCGGCTACCTGCTCAGCGGTGCAAAAATGTGGATCACCAACGCGCCACTCGCCGACGTGCTGCTGGTATGGGCCAAGGACGACGGCGGCGTCATCCGCGGCTTCATCCTCGAGAAAGGTATGAAAGGCCTGTCGGCGCCGAAAATCGAAGGCAAGTTCAGCCTGCGCTCGTCGGTCACCGGTGAAATCGTCATGGATAACGTGTTCGTGCCTGAAGAAAACGTCCTGCCGGACGTGTCAGGCCTGAAAGGCCCGTTTTCGTGCCTGAACAAGGCGCGCTACGGCATCGCCTGGGGCGCGCTGGGCGCCGCGGAGTTCTGCTGGCATGCCGCCCGCAATTACACGCTGGAGCGAAAACAGTTCGGTCGCCCGCTGGCGGCGAACCAGTTGGTACAACTGAAACTGGTCAACATGCAGACTGAAATCACGCTCGCGTTGCACGCCGCATTGCGACTGGGCCGGCTGATCGATGAAGAGCGCGCTGCGCCGGAAATGATTTCATTGCTGAAACGAAATTCCTGCGGCAAGGCGCTCGACATCGCGCGTATCGCGCGGGACATGCACGGCGGCAACGGCATTGCCGATGAGTTCCATGTGATCCGCCACGTGATGAATCTGGAAGCCGTGAATACCTACGAAGGCACGCACGACATCCATGCGCTGATATTGGGACGAGCGATTACCGGGATTCCGGCTTTCGGATAGATCGCGGTTAAGTTATTGTTTTTATTTAATATTTTTCGTGGCCGCTACTGGCAGCGCGTCATTCCGGCGAACGCCGGAGTCCAGGAACGCATCACGCAATTTGAAGCAACGGTGATCCGCGGATTACGATATTTTCCGCACTCGCCCGGCTTCGCTAATCGCCACTGCAAGGAGAATCGCACCATGCTCGACATCAAACCTTCAGGTGCTGCGCTCGGCGCCGAAATCGCCGGTAT
>CAWBXZ010000013.1:0-358578 GCA_963792855.1 uncultured beta proteobacterium
TCGAGTTGGCGCGTGACGTGATTCCATCACACGTCAATTGCATCTACGTGCGGCAACCCGAGGCGCTTGGGCTCGGCCATGCGGTGTTGTGCGCACGGCCTGTTGTCGGCGCCGATGCATTTGCCGTCGTTCTGGCGGATGACCTGATCGATTCGAAGCCGGGCGCGCTGAGCGAAATGGTAAAGGTATACGAGCGCGAGTCGTGTTCGGTCATCGCGGTCGAGAACGTTGCGCCTGAAGATACTTCCTCATACGGCATTGTCGATTGTGGTAACGCCAGCGGCGAAACGCGGCCGATCAGTGCGATCGTCGAGAAGCCCGATCCCGCGGTCGCTCCGTCGACGCTGGCGGTCGTGGGACGTTATCTGCTCACTCCGGAGATTTTTGATGAACTGGTAGGCGTGCAACGCGGCGCGGGCGGCGAGATACAACTCACGGATGGCATTGCTGCCTTGCTAGCGAAGCAGAAGGCACTGGCATACACATTCAGGGGCACGCGCTACGACTGTGGTTCCAAGCTCGGTTATCTTCAAGCCAATGTGCAATACGGCCTGCATCATCCCGAAGTGGCCGAAGAGTTTCGTGTGTTTTTGAACAAGTTGATGCGAGATAGCCAGGAACGGGCGGTTTAATGCTGGACGCATCCGAAACCTGGCGGTTGCTGGAAGAAGCGGAACTCGTTTGCGACCCGGCGACTGTCGATGCGGCGGTGAAGCGCGTGGCGGAAGAGGTCACGCGTAAAGTCGGTGACAGCGTGCCGCTCGTGCTCAGTGTCATGGGCGGCGGTGTTGTTTTTACCGGGCAACTCCTGCCGCTGCTGCGTTTTCCGCTCGAATTCGATTACGTGCATGTGACGCGTTACCGTGGCGCAACCAGAGGCGGGGAGATTGAATGGGTCGTCAAGCCCCGAACCGATGTCTCGGGGCGTACCGTGCTTGTCATCGATGACATCCTTGACGAAGGCCACACGCTGGCGGAAATCCGTGCATGGTTGTTAAGGAAGGGTGCCAGGGCCGTGTACACCGCCGTGTTCGCCGACAAGGAGCTCAAGATGGCCAAGCCTGTGACGGCGGATTTTGTGGGAGTCAGCGTTCCGGATAGTTATGTCTTCGGTTTTGGCATGGATGTGCATGACGCATGGCGCAATTTGCCGGCGGTCTATGCGCTCAAGCAATAGCAACGGAAATCTCAAGGCAAAATCATGATCGGGATTATTGGTGGCAGCGGCCTCACCCAGTTGTCGAATCTGAAAATTACGCGGCGCGAAGTGGTACGCACTCCGTACGGTGAACCCTCGGGCGCACTGACGTTTGGATCTCTCAACGGGCAGGAAGTCGTGTTTCTTGCGCGGCACGGTTACGGGCATACGATTCCTCCCCAAAGTGTCAACTACAGGGCGAATATCTGGGCGATGCATGCTCAGGGTGTTTCCGGCCTGGCATCGGTGGCCTCCGTCGGCGGTATCCGGGCCGATTTCGAGCCGGGTGTGCTGGCAGTGCCCGACCAGATCATCGACTATACCTATGCACGGATGCACACTTTCTTTGACGGGCCCGAGCAACCGGTTACACATATCGACTTTACGCGCCCCTACTGTGAGGAATTGCGCCAGGAACTGATCAGGTCAGCGGCCGAGAGCGGCGTGCCGCTGATCGATGGAGGCGTTTATGCCGCAACACAGGGGCCGAGGCTGGAGACAGCCGCCGAGATTGACCGACTGGAACGCGACGGCGCCGACATGGTGGGTATGACCGGAATGCCGGAAGCGGCACTGGCCCGGGAGATGGGGCTCTGCTACGCGAGTATCGCCGTAGTGGCAAACTGGGCCGCCGGCCGCAGCGATAGCGCAGAGGGCATCGACCTTGACGTGATTCGCGGTGTCCTCGACGGCGCCATGAAAAAGGTGCGGACTCTGCTGGCAGCACTGGTCGACAGACATGCCGGTTAGGTCAGTCCTGCGCATGGGTCACCCGGTGCTGTTGCAACGGGCGCAGACGGTGGAAGCGTTCGACACGCCAGAACTGCACGGTCTCATCGAAGACATGCGCGACACGATGAAAGCGATGAGCGGTGCCGGCATTGCGGCACCGCAGATCGGCGTCTCGCTGCGGGTGGTGATATTCGGCGTCGCCGGCTCGCCGCGGTATCCGGATGCACCGTCGGTGCCTTCCACGGTGCTAGTCAATCCGGTTGTCGAACCACTTGGCGAGGAGATGGAGGACGGCTGGGAGGGATGCCTGTCTGTTCCGGGTATGCGCGGCGTAGTACCGCGCTACACGCGTGTGCGCTATCACGGCCGTGATCAGTTCGGCAACCCGATCGACCGTTCGGTGGACGGTTTCCATGCCCGCGTGGTGCAGCACGAGTGCGACCATCTGGAGGGGATTCTTTACCCGATGCGCATCAGGAATCTCCGGCAATTCGGATTCAATGCGGAGTTGTTCCCGGATGAGCAGTTCCCGGACGAGACATAGCCCGGCTTGACGTCCCTGGTGCCGGATCGGCCAGACTCCGGGGTGGGCTCAGTTTTTCCCCTGCAGCGCCTCCACGAGTGCGGACTCGAGGCTCACGACGCTGCGAGCATTGTTCAACGATTCCCCTTGTATCAGCAGCATGTCTTCCGCCCGTTCACCCAGCGTATTGATCTTTGCCATATAGATGCTGATCTGGTAGCGGGCGAGAACCAGGGCAATGCTGTATAGCAAGCCCGGCCGGTCACCGGCAACAATACTCAGGTAGTAGTACTGCGCACGGTCATCCGGGCGAATGACGACTTCCGGCGAAATGGGGAAGTTCCTCAGTTGCCGGGACAAGCGCACCTTCGTGGGAGCAGGCATGTCAGTGCGCTTGAGCCACACCGGCAGCTCGTGCTCGACGTAGCGAATCATGTCGCGGTAGTGGACGTCGAGATCGCCGGTCGTCATGACCTGAAACGTGTCGAGCGCGTAATTGTTACGGGTTGTGTAAATCTTCGCCTCGGCAATGTCGAAGTTGGTTTTCTCGAAAAACCCGCAGATCTTCGCGAACATCAGATTTTCGTCGGGTGCGTAGATCATCACTTGCAAGCCTTCGCCCACGGGGGAAAGGCGTGCCTTTACGATCGGCGAAGGCGTGTCATGCCGATAACTCAGAACCCGGGTATGCCAGACGATGTCTTGTTCGTCGTGTCGTAGAAAATAGCTTTCATCGAGTTTCTTCCATAAGGACTCGTGCGCGCCCTCGGCAATGGCGTAGGCGCGCAAGCGTTCGAGCACGCGCTGATGCTTCGAAGCCAGGACGCGATCGTGTGACACGGCGCCATGCGCGAGGTAGCGGCGGGTGGTATCGAACAGATCTTCGAGAAGTTTGGCTTTCCAGGCGTTCCAGACTTTCGGGCTGGTGCCGCGAACGTCTGCCACCGTGAGCAGGTACAGGGCGATGAGCCGGCGTTCGGTCTTGACCTCAGCGGCAAACGCGGCAATCACCGCAGGATCCGAGAGGTCGTTCTTCTGCGCCGTGGAAGACATGTACAAGTGCTTCTCGACCAGCCAGACGACAAGCCTGGTGTCCGCCTTGTCAATGTCGTGGCGCTCGCAAAAGCGCTCCGCATCTTTCATCCCCAGCAAGGAGTGATCGCCGCCCCGTCCTTTGGCAATGTCGTGATAAAGGCCGGCGATATACAACAGTTCGGGTTTGTCGAACTCGGCAATCAGGCGGCTGCACAGCGGGTACTCATGTGCCATTTCCGGCACCGCAAACCGGCGCAGATTGCGCACCACCATCAGTATGTGCTCGTCGACCGTGTAGACGTGAAACAGGTCATGCTGCATCTGCCCGACGATGCGGCCGAATTCAGGCAGGTACCGGCCGAGGACACCATACTGGTTCATTCGTCGCAAGGTGTGGGTCAGCCCCGATGGCAGCCGCAGAATCTCCATGAACAGCGCGCGGTGCTTCTTGCTGCGCCGAAAACCCGAATCGATCAGGTCGCGTGCATGCCATAACGCCCGCATGGTTGCGGCACCCAGGTTTTTGACCTCCGGATGCGTTTCCCAAAGCAGAAAGACTTCGAGAATGGCGGAGGGTTGTCGCTGGAACACGCCAGCACCACGTGTCTCCATCAAGTCCCCCCTGACCTGAAACTCCTTGTTGATCGGCACGGGCGGTCTTGGTACCTGGAGAAATACCCGCGCGCGCAGGTTCTGCAATACGATGTTGTTCAGCAAGGTCACTGACTTTGCTGTGGTGTAGAACTGCTGCATCAGTTGCTCGCTGGCGCGTTTCGCAGGCGTGCTCCTGAATCCATATTCGGTGGCAAGTGCGCTCTGAAAGTCGAACAACAGGCGGTCTTCGCGACGCTTGGCCAGATAGTGCAGCCGCACGCGCAATTCAGCCAGCAGGCGTTCGTTGCGCCTTAGCTGGCGTGCCTCGACATGGGTCAGAATGCGTTGCTTCGTCAGCTCATTCCAGTTGGTACCAAGCCCCGCTGCGCTGGAAATCCACAGAATGTTCTGAAGGTCGCGCAGGCCGCCCGGACCTTCCTTGATATTTGGTTCCAGGTTTTGCGCAGTGTCGTTGAACCGTGTATGACGCTGCTGCTGTTCCAGCAACTTGCCTTCCACGAACCGGCCGGTGTTCAGTGAGGCCTTCACCATATTGCGGAAGCGGTTATAGGTACGCCGGCTGCCGGCGATGAGCCTCGATTCGAGCAGCGTTGTTTGCACCGTGATGTCCTGACTCGCCTCCTCCTGACACTGTTCGACGGTGCGGGCGCTATGACCGATTTCGAGCCCGGCGTCCCACAGCCGTCCTATCAGCGTCTCGACGCGGCTGCGCGTGTCCCGGTCCGCGTCGCCTGGCAGCAGGATCAGAACGTCAACGTCGGAGTAGGGGTAGAGCAGTCCCCGACCATAGCCGCCAACCGCAATCAGGCAACAGTTGCCGGACTGCCCGGTTGCTTGCCAGATTGTGCGCAGGGTTTCGTCAACGGCCTGGGAATGCGCTTCCAGAACCTTGAAGGGCTTCGCGCGGGTGTAGAAATCGGCGCGTATGCGTTCGCGTTGGGCCTGCAGGTTTTCTCGCCAAGCGGCGCACTCATCCGACACCGCAAGCACGCTGTTGGGCTGCGCGCGAGCCATTTTCTAGGCGACGAAAGCCGGCGGTGCAGGTGCGTCGGAAGACAAAGTCAGAACTTCGTAGCCGCTTTCCGTTACCAGAATCGTATGCTCCCACTGGGCAGAGAGTGCATGGTCTTTGGTAACGACTGTCCAGCCGTCGCCGAGCTGCCGGATACCGGGTTTGCCGGCATTGATCATCGGTTCGATGGTGAATGTCATGCCGGGCTTTAGCTCCATGCCCGTGCCCTTGCGGCCGTAATGCAATACCTGGGGTTCTTCATGAAACTTGCGCCCGATGCCATGGCCGCAGAACTCGCGTACCACGGTGTAGCCGTTTTCGTCGGCAAAGCTCTGGATGCTGTGGCCGATATCGCCAAGATGCGCACCAGGCTTGACCTGGGTGATGCCACGCCACATGCATTCATAGGTGACCTCACAAAGCCGCCTGGCCTGGATCGAAGGCTCGCCGACGAAAAACATGCGGCTGGTGTCGCCGTGGTATCCATCCTTGATGACGGTGATGTCGATATTGATCACGTCGCCCTGCTTGAGTTTCTTGGGACCGGGAACCCCGTGACAGACGACATGGTTGACAGACGTGCAGATCGACTTTGGATAGGGCTGATACCCGGGCGGGGCGTAATTCAGCGGCGCCGGTATGGTCCCTTGCTGATTGACCATGAAGTCGTGACAGAGTCGGTCGAGTTCCTCTGTAGTCACGTTGGCCTTGACGTGAGGCGTGATGAAATCGAGCACCTCCGCGGCAAGCCTGCCGGCCGTGCGCATACGGTCGATTTCTTCAGGGGTTTTGATGCTGACTGACATCTCGTTTGTGGGCGAACGCATGCCGTGAATCATAGCATTGCAGGGCGGAAATCGAGCGAGGGCGAGGTGCCATACCGAGAATGCGGTGCGACGGCGCTGGGCCGTGCGTCAAAGGCGCCAGGTGCCGTACCAGCCTTGACAATGCGTTTTGGGAAAGAACCCGAACCGGATACCGCCGCGAGCGGATTACACCCGCGACGGTTTGTCTGGCTCCCCGAGCTGGGCTCGAACCAGCGACCCACTGATTAACAGTCAGTTGCTCTACCGACTGAGCTATCGGGGAATAAAGAGCCGCGTATGATAGTGACTCACCCGGGCCGGGTCAACCAGCGGCGCCTGCTTGCGTGGCTCCCCGGCGGGCGGCTGCCGAGTTAGGGGAGCCCGCTTTGACGAGCCGGGAAAGGCCGGGCGGGGGCAGGGCTGGCCAAACGCGTTTGCCTAGCCGATCACTCGCGAGATGGCGTCGGCAACGTAATCGATGTTCTTCGAGTTCAATGCCGCAACGCAGATACGCCCGCTTTCGATCGCGTAGACGGAGTATTCCTCGCGCAGGCGTTTGACCTGCTCCCTGCTGAGCCCGGAATAGGAAAACATTCCGCGTTGCTGTTTCACAAAGCTGAAATCGGCGCTCGGCACCCGCTGCCTGATACCGCGGGCCAGAGCGTCGCGCATCTGGCGAATGCGCTCGCGCATGGCAGCCAGTTCAGTCTCCCACAGGGCACGCAGTTGTTCGTCATTGAGTATTGTTGAAACGATTTGTCCACCGTGAGTAGGAGGATTCGAGTAATTGGTACGGACCACTCGCTTGAGTTGGCTGAGTATCCGGCCAGACTCGTCGGCATCCTGAGTCACGATCGACAGTCCGCCGACACGCTCACCATAGAGCGAAAACGACTTGGAGAACGAATTTGCCACGAAGACCGGTGTCACCTCTGCGGAAAACAGCCGCACGGCGTGAGCGTCGGCTTCGGTCGAGTCGCCAAATCCCTGATAGGCGATATCGATAAACGGAATCAGTCCTTGTTTCCTGACGATCGAGGCAATCTGCGTCCACTGCGCGCCCGACAGATCAACTCCGGTCGGGTTGTGGCAGCAGGCATGCAGCACGACGATAGACCCGGCTGGCAGCCCGCTCAGGCACTCCGTCATACCCTTGAAGTCGATGCCGTGAGTAGCGGCGTCGTAATACGGGTAGTTATTGACGGCGAATCCTGCACTCTCAAACAGGCCCCGATGGTTCTCCCAACTGGGATCGGATATCCAGACTTGTGCCTCGGGGCAGATGCGTCTCAGAAAATCGGCACCGACCTTGAGCGCACCGGTTCCGCCAAGCGTTTGCAGGGTCACGATTCTGCCTTGGCCTATCAGTGGCGATTGCGCGCCAAATACAAGCCGCGCGACTGCCTTATCGTAGGCAGGCAGACCGTCTATGGGCAAGTAAGCGCGCGGGTTTCCCGCGGCAACGAGTTTCTGCTCGGCACGGCTGACACAATCGAGCAGCGGGACCTTGCCATTGTCGTCGTAGTAAACCCCGACACCCAGGTTGACCTTCGAAGGGTTGGTGTCGGCAACATAGAGCTCGGTCAGGCCCAGTATCGGGTCGCGGGGTGCCAGTTCGACACCGGCAAGAGGAGAAGTATGCATGGTGTTTATCGGTAAGATCTCTCTGGAGAATTCGTTGTGGCCCGGGCGGTGGCTGGTTGCGCCGCCCGCAGCCCGAAAACAAGGACGGAATTCTACCGTACCCGCACCCTTGCCAGCACCCGGAAGCGGCAACGCCTCCGTAATCGCCTGCGGGTGCCCTTAACAGTGCGGCAAAGCCGGGTGCTGGCCAGTCCGAGCAATGTCGTGGGACACTATATGTTTATCCCCACCCGGCAAAGCAATGAACCAGGCGCAGCACATGCGTGTTCTCGCGTTTCCCGACAGCCCGTATCGCCTGCATCAGCCATATGATCCGGCCGGCGACCAGCCGACGGCAATTGCTGGACTGATGGAGGGTCTCGACGACGGATTGCAGTATCAGACGTTGCTGGGAGTGACCGGGTCGGGGAAGACATTCACGATGGCAAACGTGATTGCGAAGTCGGGACGCCCGGCTATCGTGATCGCACCGAACAAGACACTCGCCGCCCAGTTGTACGCCGAGTTTCGCGAGTTCTTCCCGGAAAATGCTGTTGAGTATTTCGTCTCCTACTACGATTACTACCAGCCGGAAGCATACGTCCCGTCGCGTGATCTGTTCATCGAGAAGGATTCGAGTATTAACGAGCATATCGAGCAAATGCGTCTCTCCGCGACCAAATCCTTGCTCGAACGTGAAGACGCGGTGATCGTCGCGACGGTTTCGTGCATTTACGGCATTGGGGACCCGGTCGACTACCACGGCATGATTCTGCATTTGCGCGCGCACGAGCGCATTGGGCAACGCGCCATCATCTCGCGGTTAACGGAGATGCAATATCAGAGAAACGAGTTCGATTTTCGCAGGGGCACATTCCGGGTGAGGGGAGACGTCATCGATGTGTTTCCCGCAGAGAACTCGGAACTGGCCGTGCGCGTATCGCTGTTCGATGACGAGGTAGAAAGCCTGTCGGTTTTCGACCCCCTGACGGGGCAGGTAATCCAGAAGTTGCCGCGATTTACCGTGTACCCGTCAAGTCATTATGTGACGCCGCGCTCTACCGTACTGCGCGCAATCGACGCGATCAAACAGGAACTCACCGATCGCATCGCGCTGTTTCAGCGCGAAGGAAGGCTCGTCGAGGCGCAACGGATCGAACAACGGACGCGTTTCGACCTGGAAATGCTGAACGAATTGGGTTTTTGCAAGGGGATCGAGAATTACTCGCGCCACCTTTCCGGACGCAATGAAGGAGATCCTCCCCCGACGTTGATCGATTACCTGCCGCCAACCGCGCTGATGTTTATCGATGAGTCACATGTGACGATGCCACAGATAGGCGGCATGTATCGTGGCGATCGGGCGCGCAAGGAGAATCTCGTGGAGTACGGTTTCCGTTTGCCCTCAGCGCTGGATAACCGGCCGCTGCGCATTGACGAATTCGAGGCAATGATGCCGCAAACGATTTTTGTGTCGGCTACGCCCGCTCAGTACGAACACGATCACCAGGGGCAGGTAGTGGAGCAGGTCGTCCGGCCGACCGGACTCGTAGATCCGGAGATACTGGTCCGGCCGGCGTCAACCCAGGTGGATGACCTGCTCTCCGAAATCAACGCGCGTGTCGACCGCAGCGAAAGGGTACTGGTGACAACACTGACCAAGCGCATGGCCGAGGATCTCACCGACTATCTTGCGGAGCATGGCGTGCGGGTGCGCTACCTTCACTCGGATATTGATACGGTTGAGCGGGTGGAAATCATTCGCGACCTGCGCCTCGGTGAGTTCGATGTGTTGGTGGGTATCAATCTGTTGCGCGAAGGTCTGGATTTGCCGGAAGTTTCGCTGGTTGCCATTCTCGATGCCGACAAGGAAGGTTTTCTGCGTTCGGAGCGTTCCCTGATACAGACGATTGGCCGGGCCGCAAGGCATTTGCACGGAACGGCAATCATGTATGGGGACAAACTGACGCAGTCGATGCAGAAGGCGATCGAGGAAACGGATCGGCGGCGGAACAAGCAGATCGAACACAACGCCTTGCATGGCATTACGCCCAAGGGCGTTATCAAGAAGATCAACGATTTGATCGACGGGGTCTATCAACCCGATGCCGGCCAGGAGGCGCTCAAGGCCGCGCAGTCGCTGAACTCTTACCGGGGCATGAACGAGAAGGAACTGTCTCGCGAGTTCAAGCGCATCGAACGCGACATGCACGAAGCTGCGCGTAACCTCGAGTTCGAGCAGGCGGCCGAGTTGAGAGACAAACTCAAGCAGTTACGCACGCGGCTGTTCGGTGTGAACGAGGAAGACCGTATCGATGGCGAGGCAACTCACCCGTCCGATACGACTGCCCCGGATCGTGGGCGCAAACTCGTGAGGGAATCAGCGGGTGGTCACCGGCGCAGGATGCCAAATGACTGATCCGGTTGTGCCGTATACGTCGCTAAGGGTGCTGTTTGTCTGTACAGGCAACATATGCCGTTCGCCAACGGCCGAAGGCGTATTTCGTCATCTGGTCACCAGTGAGGGGCTTGGCGACCGCGTGATTGTCGATTCAGCAGGAACGCACGGCTATCATGTCGGAAACAAGCCCGACCGGCGCAGTATGCTTGCGGCAGCGCGCCGCGGCTATGACCTTTCCGGGCTGCGGGCGCGCGAAATCGCGGCCACGGACTTCGGAGAATTCGATTACTTGCTGGCGATGGATCGGGACCACTTCAAGATTCTCGAAAGCAGCGCTCCGGTTGAGCACAGAGAGAAAATTTCGATGCTGCTCGATTTCAGCCGCCGCTATAGCGGAAATGAAGTGCCGGACCCATACTACGGCGGCCCTCAGGGGTTCGAACACGTTCTTGATCTGATCGAGGATGGTGCCGAAGGGCTGCTCGCGGAGGTCAAAAGAAAGCTCGGCCTTTAGACCGAGCTTCCTCTCCAGTTCTTCTCAAACGGGCGCGTTATACGTTTTCCACGTTACCGGTTGAACGGGATTCACTCGTTTCGATCTGACCTGTTTCAATCTGGACGAGTGGTTCTTCCGCGACCGGTTCCCGTGTTTCCTTGCGTGAGCGGCGTGCGCGTGGCGGTCGTGCGTCCGTTGCGGGTTCCATAACGATGTTCGCCGCCGCGTCGGGCTTTGTTTCCACCAGTTCCAGGTCCGCGGGCAGTTCGATCGGCGCCATCTTCCAGCTTCCGGCCTGACCCTCGTCCGTCGATTCAGGACTCGCAGTCACTGGCTGGTGTGCCATGGACTCTGCGCCTTCTTGCGCCAGCTTGCGCTCGTTGACAGGCGCAGGTTCTGAGGCGGCCTCAGTGTCAGATGGTTCTATCGCGCTCGCCGGTTCACGGCGTTCGAGATCGAGTGCAACGTTCACCTCACGAGGCGTGGCAGCTTCGGCTGGGACCTGGCTGCCTTCCGTCGGCCCCTGTGCTGCGACTGTCTCTGCGTGCGGGGAAACGGTGTCCATTTCGCGTTCGGGAACGGCTTCGCTCACTTCAGCGGACGCATCGTGATCCGATGCCTCGGCAGTGGCAGCGCGCGGCATGTCTGCCGGCGTCGCTTGTGCGCGATCCGCGGGATGAGCGGGGGCATCAACCCCCTCGGTGGCCGCACGCGTTTCGGTTTGCGGCGCCTGCTGTGTTGCCAGTTCGGCAGTGCCTGCCGCGTTGGCGGTTGCGTCGCTCAAGGATGAATCAGTGGCGGCCGCAACCTGTGCCTCCGTGCGTCGCTCGCCGCCACGGCCCCTGCGGCGCCGACGGCGGCCGGCTTTCGCTTCGCCTTCAGCGTCGGGTTTGGCATTGGGTGCGCGTTGCTCAATTGCGGGACTTTCCGCGTTCTCCGGGCGCGCTTTCTGCCCTTGCCTTTGCGCACCACGACGCGCGGGTTTCCTGCCCTCGCCGGATGGTTGCGGTTGGCGGGCGTCCTCTGCCTGGGGCTCGCGTTGTTCGGCAGCGTCTGTCGCGCCTCGGCCTCGGCCTCGGCGTTTGTCGCGCTGGTCGGAGCCTTCACGGCGGCCGCGGCGCTTGCCATTGCCACGGTCTTCGCGCGAGATGCGCGAACCACGATCCGAGCGGCTTTTCGCCTTCTCCTCCTTCTTGACGGTTTCCGTTTCGCTGTCGCCTGTCAACCAGCCGACGAGCCGCTTGAAGAGTGACGGTCCCGTCGGAGCAGCCGGTACCTGTTGCGCTGGCGCTGGCTGGCTTGGCGTGACGCCCTGGACAGCCGCCTGGATACGCACGGTTTCCGGTTTCTGGCTGGGCAACTGCACTTCGGCCTGGTCCAGCGGGATTTCGCTCAACGTGTAGCTCGGGGTCGTAATGTCGTTCTGATTCAGCTCGTCGTGGCGCAATCGCGTAATGGTGTAATTTGGTGTTTGCAGGTGAATGTTGGGAATCAGCAGGCAGTTGATCTTCATACGCTGCTCGACGGCGTGGATCTCATTGCGCTTTTCATTCAGCAGATAGGTCGCGACATCGACCGGTACCTGAACATGAATTGCCGCCGTGTTTTCCTTCATGGCTTCCTCCTGCAGAATCCGCAGGATGTGAAGGGCGGTGGATTCGATCGACCGGATATGACCGGTTCCACTGCAGCGGGGGCACGCAATGTGGCTGGTTTCTCCGAGAGACGTTTGCAGACGTTGTCGAGACAGTTCGAGCAAACCGAAGCGTGAAATCTTGCCGGTCTGTACGCGTGCCCGGTCATATCTCAACGCATCTCGCAAGCGCAACTCGACCTCGCGTTGATTCTTGGCGACTTCCATATCGATGAAGTCGATGACAACGAGCCCGCCCAGGTCACGTAAACGCAGTTGTCGCGCGATTTCGTCAGCCGCCTCGAGATTGGTGCGCAATGCGGTTTCCTCGATGTCGCTGCCTTTTGTCGAGCGTGCGGAATTGACGTCAACCGCTACCATCGCTTCCGTATGATCAATGACCACCGAGCCGCCGGAGGGTAAAGCCACCTGGCGCGAATAGGCCGTTTCGATTTGATGCTCGATCTGGAATCGCGAGAACAGAGGTACGTCGTCCTTGTAAAGCTTTACGCGGTTGACGTTCTGGGGCATGACATGCCCCATGAACTGATGTGCCTGCTCGAATATGCTTTCCGTGTCGATCAGGATCTCGCCGATATCCTGGTGAAAGTAGTCGCGAATGGCGCGAATCACCAGACTTGCGTCCTGATAAATGAGAAAAGCACCGCTTTGCTGGTTTGCGGCATTCTCTATGGCGCGCCAGAGCTGAAGCAGATAGGTCAAGTCCCACTGCAATTCTTCGACCGATCTGCCGATTCCGGCGGTGCGGGCGATGGTGCTCATTCCCTGTGGAATATCGAGCTGGGCGATGGTTTCGCGCAGTTCGTTGCGTTCTTCGCCCTCGATGCGGCGCGATACGCCCCCGCCGCGCGGGTTGTTGGGCATCAGAACGAGATAGCGCCCGGCAAGGCTGATGAATGTCGTCAACGCGGCACCTTTGGTGCCGCGCTCGTCCTTGTCAACCTGGACGATGACTTCCTTTCCTTCGGAGAGCACGTCCTGGATACGTGCCCGTGCAGGGTCCGCGTCGGGTTTCTTGAAGTAGGAGCGGCTTATCTCCTTGAAAGGCAGGAAACCATGACGCTCCGCGCCATAGTCCACGAACGCCGCTTCGAGACTGGGCTCGATTCGGGTAATTACACCTTTGTAGATGTTGCTCTTGCGTTGTTCCTTGCCAGTTGTTTCGATATCGAGGTCGAGGAGTTTCTGCCCATCGACAATTGCAACCCGCAATTCTTCTGCGTGGGTTGCGTTAAACAGCATGCGCTTCATTTTTTGTTCTCCCGCGCTCGCAGCGTCAGGGAGGACAAACCCATAGCATGCCCGTTATTTACGGGTTGTGTCTGCTGATTGCTAACAGTTCATAAACACGATTGGTTGAGAATGAATGATGTCAGTTTGATGGTTTGTCATCTTCGTCCTGCGAATTCGTATGTGCGCAGGACGCGAAAATCCACTGCGATGTTGAGAGCGCGTAAGTCAATTACTATCGCTACTTTTCCGGGTGAGCGACGTTAACCCGATGACGAGCGGTCAGGGTACTGTTGCCGGTTGGCACTCTGTTCCCCGGCAGCATCCTGGCCAGCCGGGGACTCCTCATCTGGGGCCGATCTCGTCCCGAGGAGTATAAGCAAAATGAATAGCTTAAGCAAAGGCCACGCCTCCTGGCTGGAGATCGATGAGTCGGCCGACGGGCAGAGAATCGACAATTTTCTCGTCAAAGCCCTCAAAGGCGTGCCGCGCAGCCACGTTTACCGTATCTTGCGCAGCGGCGAGGTACGGGTGAACAGCGGCCGGATCAGCGCCGGTTATCGGCTGCAGAAGGGCGACAAGGTGCGGATTCCGCCGATCAGGTTGTCCGCGGCGCCGGAACGCAGGCGGAGCGGTGGCGCACCGATCGGGGACAATCCGCTGTTCGAGGACGACTGGTTGCTCGCGATTGACAAGCCTGCCGGGGTGGCTGTGCATGGCGGCAGCGGGATTTCCATGGGGGTTATCGAACGCCTGCGCGAAGAGCGCCCCGAACAGGCGTTTCTGGAGCTGGTGCACCGGCTGGACCGCGAAACGTCGGGTGTCTTGCTTCTTGCAAAACGACGCAGCGCGCTGACGAATGTCCATGCCCAGCTGCGTGAGGGCCGGGTTGAGAAACGCTACCGGACACTGGTACTGGGGAAATGGACCAACAAGCGCCAGAGCGTTCGCTTGCCGTTGCGAAAGACCCTCACCACGGGGGGCGAACGCAGGGTGCGTGTCGACGAGGACGAAGGCGCGGTCGCGGTCACCATTTTCAGCCTGATGGGGCATTATGATGGATTCAGCCTGCTCGAAGCCCAACTCAAGACCGGGCGCACGCACCAGATCCGGGTACACCTGTCGCATCTTGGATTTCCGATTGCCGGCGACGACAAGTACGGCGACTTTGCAACCAACAGGCAACTGGAAAAGAATGGCTTGAAACGGATGTTCCTGCATGCGGCCTCACTGACGCTGATACACCCACACACTGGCGAGAGCCTGCAGATTCAGGCGCCGTTAGCGAGTGAACTGGAACTTTTTCTCCAATCAACGACCCGGCAATCCGGGTGATTCGGGCTTGCGGCTGTGACGTGCAGACAGGCACCCTCGATGGATTCACAACGCACTGCGAACGGACGCGCGTAATTGGCAATGGACAATAAACGATTCGATCTTCTGGTATTTGACTGGGACGGCACGATCGTAGACTCAGCCGGGCACATTGCCGCGAGCATCCAGGCGGCCTGCGTTGACCTGGCGTTACCGGTTCCGGACGGAGCGGCGGCGCGGCACGTTATCGGGCTTGGAATGCGTGACGCGATGGAATACCTGCTGCCGAAACTGGACGAAGCGCGCTACCGCGAGTTTGCAGATCGCTACCGATTTCACTTCCTCGCCGGTGACGAGGCGGTCGAGACCTTTCCTATGGTCGACGAGGGGATTCCGATGCTGGCAGAGCAGGGTTTCATGCTGGCTGTCGCGACGGGAAAAAGCCGGGTCGGGCTGGACCGTGCGCTGGGCAGGGTGTCGTTCGGATCGCGGTTCGTCGCGACCAGGTGCGGTGACGAAGGGTTTCCCAAGCCGCACCCGGACATGCTGCACTACCTCATGGAGGTCACCGGAGTCGCGGCGGATCGAACATTGATGATCGGAGACACGTCACACGATCTGGAGCTTGCCGCCAACGCGGGCGCGAGTTCGGTCGCCGTATCGTACGGCGCGCATCCTCCGGAGGCCTTGCGGCAACATCGGGCTCTCGGTTGTGTTGACAGTTTTTCGGAATTGCTGGCTTGGCTCGCAGACAACGTCTGATTGCGGCCTCCGACCAGATCGCGGAACGGGGCAAGGGATTGCGCTTTTCGGTCGATTCGGCCGCGGGCCAATCGTTGCCGGCCTTTGCCATTCGTTATGGTGGTGTTGTTTTTGCGTATGTGAATCGCTGTGCCCATATTTCGGTGGAACTGGACTGGGCGGAGGGCGATTTCTTCGATACCTCCGGTTTATACTTGGTGTGCGCCACGCACGGTGCGGCCTACTTTCCCGATAGCGGCAAGTGTGCCGCCGGGCCGTGCAAGGGGGGAGGGCTGCAGCCGCTGCCCACCATCGAGCACGGCGGCAATGTTTACCTGATCGAACAAGAGGATGGCTCGGATGAACGATGATGGTGCAAGCTGGGAACGCGACGTAATCGCGAAACTCGCGAGTGATGCGCTCGCGGAGCAGAAACGCGCGCGCCGCTGGGGCATCGTGTTCAAGGTGCTGACATTCAGTTACCTGTTCATCCTGCTTTTTGTCGGGCTTGGCTGGCTCGGTCAGAGTGACGGCATACAGACGGGCGAACACACCGCGCTGGTCGAACTCAATGGCCTTATTGCTGCAGACTCGCAAGCCAATGCGGATGACGTTAGCGCCGGCCTTAAAGCCGCATTCGAGGCCGACGGGACGCAGGCTGTGATCCTGCGCATCAATAGTCCCGGCGGGAGCCCGGTGCAGTCGGCCGCGATCAACGACGAGATTCGCCGCTTGCGGGAGTTGCATCCGGACATACCCTTGTATGCCGTGGTGGAAGATGTCTGTGCCTCGGGCGGCTATTACGTTGCCGTTGCGGCCGATCAGATATATGTTGCCAGGGCAAGCATCATCGGTTCGATCGGCGTACTGATGAACGGTTTTGGATTCACCGGCGCAATGGACAAGCTCGGGGTTGAGCGGCGTTTACTGACCGCCGGGAAGAACAAGGGATTCATGGATCCGTTCTCTCCGCTCGAAGCCGAGCAGCAGGCGTACGCCAAGAGCATGCTTGGTGAGATTCATGCGCAATTCATCGATGCCGTTCGGCAAGGACGCGGTGATCGTCTCAAGGAAACCGAACAGACGTTTTCCGGCTTGATGTGGACCGGCGAAAAGAGTGTTGAGCTCGGTCTGACCGATGCGTTGGGGAGCGTTGCGTACGTTGCCCGCGAAGTCGTTAAAGCGGAGAAAATAGTCAATTACAGCCGCAGGGAAAACCTCGTCGAGCGCCTGGCGCGTCGATTCGGTGCGACGTTTGGCGACGCCCTGGTGCAGGGAATGCGGCCGGGGATTCAATAAGGGCCGGATCTGAAACAAGTCCGTGCCGTGTCAGGGATTGCCGTGGCGCCACGTTTCCCGATGCGGCGGCTTGCCTGCCTGGCGGCCACGCGGTGACATCGTCACGGTTCGGGTTGCCGCGGGGCTCATGGAATGCGGACGTCCTCCTCACGCAGCATTTCACACAAGGAGATGAGCGGCAGACCGATCAAGGCGGTCGGATCACTGCCCTCGATGGCTTCGAGAAGACTTATGCCGAGCCCTTCGGCTTTTGCGCTCCCGGCGCAGTCGATCGCCGCCTCCTGGTCCAGGTACCGCTCTATCTCCGAGGCCGCAAGCCGCCTGTAACGGACTCTGGTCGGTACAACGCGTGTTTGTTCGCGGCCGGTCGCCCCATTCAGCAAGGCCACGGCGGTATTGAAAACAGCCTCCTTGCCGCTCGCCCAGGACAGTTGCTCTACGGCCTTCTCGATGGTTCCCGGCTTGTCGAGACGCCGGCCGTCGCATTCAGCCACCTGGTCGGATCCGATGACCAGCGCGTTCGCGTACTCCTTCCCGACCGCCCGCGCTTTCAGGCGTGCCAGTCGCAGCGCGCAGTCCTTGCCCGACTCGCCGCTCAACGGACTTTCATCAATCTCCGGCGCCGCTGTGTCGAAGCGCAATTGCAGGCGGGCGAGCAGTTCGCGGCGGTAGGGTGAGGTGGAGGCGAGAACGAGCCGCGCAAACGCTGGCTTCTTGTCGGTTCGAGTTTCCAAGATTTTGTTTTGACAGGGATGTTTAAAGTTAATATTATGCGCGCCTTATGCGCGGATGGCCTGTTGTTGACAGCGTACAATTTGCCAGACAGCACGGTGACGTCCATCGCTCGGTTGCCATTGCGGAGCTGGAGCGGCTGGCGTCAATGGTATCTGCAGCCGAAGCGGATTTCGATGTCCGGCTCGAAGGTTTTGAAGATACGGAGCGCAGGCCGTGTTTGCGGCTCCAGATCTCGGGCCGCGTCCCGCTGGTTTGTCAGCGCTGCCTGGAACCGTTAACGCTGGAGATTGCCGCGAACCGCAGTTTTGTGCTTGCCCATCGGGAGCAGGATTTACCGGATCTGTCAGAGGAAGACGATGAAATCGAGTCCCTGCTGGCGGATGGCAAGCTGAATGCGCTGGCGCTGGTCGAAGACGAGATCCTGTTGCAGATCCCGATGGCACCGATGCACGAAGAGGGCTCATGTGTGCCACCGGAATCCGCCGCCGACCGGCGGGAAACCGGATCGGCATTTGGCGTGCTCGGCACGTTAATGAATACGAAAGATTGACAATCAGGAGCTAGATGAAATGGCTGTTCAGCAAAACAAGAAGTCGGCTTCGCGCCGCAACATGCGCCGGTCTCATGATTCCCTGAGTGCGCCGGCTTTGGCCGTTGAGCCAACGACCGGTGAGACGCACTTGCGCCATCACGTGAGTCCCAGCGGCTTTTATCGCGGGAAGAAGGTCATCAAGAGCGACGACGCCTGAAGGCCGGGCTCTGAGGCCGGTATTTTCTGGAAGGGTGCGCCATGCGGCCCTTCCGCCCTTGCCTGAACGGCATTAGTCTCTCCGCGCTGCGTCTGCTATCTTCCATCAATGGCGATCACCATAGCGCTTGACTGCATGGGCGGCGACCACGGAGTCCGGGTTACCGTACCTGCGGCGATTGACTTCCTCAAACGCGAACCGGATGTTTCTATCATTCTGGTAGGACTGGTCGACGTTATCGAAATGGAACTGCAGCGCAACGGTGTGGCCACGCATGACCGCCTCAGTATCAAGGCGGCATCCCAGGTTGTGGCCATGGATGATCCTCCGGCACAGGCACTGCGCGGCAAGCGCGATTCCTCGATGCGGGTCGCGGTCGATCTCGTCAAGGAACAGGTTGCCGATGCTTGTGTGAGCGCGGGCAACACAGGCGCGCTGATGGCGATCTCGCGGTTTGTTCTGAAGATGCTTCCCGGCATCGAGCGGCCTGCCATCGCATCGTTTCTCCCGAAGATACAGGGGCGTGTTTGCGTTCTGGATCTGGGGGCTAACGTTGACTGCACGGCGGAAAACCTGGTGCAGTTCGCTGTCATGGGCAGTTGTCTCGTCAGCGCCGTTGACGGCATTGAGCGTCCAAGTATCGGCTTGCTTAATATTGGCGAGGAAGAGATCAAGGGCAACGACGTCGTCAAGGATGCCGCAGAGTTGTTGCGGGCCAGTGACCTGAATTTTTCCGGCAACGTTGAAGGTGCCGATATCTATATGGGCGCAACGGACGTGATCGTGTGCGATGGATTCGTCGGAAATGTCGCCCTCAAGACGTCGGAAGGCCTGGCGCAAATGCTTGCACAGTACTTGCGTGAGGAATTCGGCCGCAATCTTTTTACCAAGTTATGCGGCCTGGTCGCCTTGCCGGTCATCAACCATTTTCGCAACCGGGTGGATCACCGACGCTATAACGGTGCCAGCCTTCTGGGTCTGCGCGGCATTGTCGTCAAGAGCCACGGCTCGGCGGACGCGTACGCATTTGGGTTTGCGATCAGACGTGCCTATGAGGAGGCCCGACACGGCATGCTCACCAGCATTGGCGAAAGAATGGCGGCGATACAGAAGACGGCGGCATGAAGTATTCGAGAATCGTTGGCACCGGCAGCTATCTGCCGGAAAAGGTCTTGACCAATCACGATCTTGAGAAGATGGTCGACACCTCGGACGAGTGGATCAGGAGCCGTTCCGGCATTCGCGAGCGTCACATTGCCGCCGACGGCGAGGTGGCTAGCGATCTCGCCCACGCTGCCGCGACACGTGCCATCGCCAGCGCCGGTCTGACGCCAGCGGACATCGATCTCGTCATTGTTGCGACGACGACGCCGGACATGGTTTTTCCCAGCACCGCGTGCATTCTGCAGTCAAAGCTCGGCATCGGCGGGTGTCCTGCATTCGATGTGCAAGCGGTTTGCAGCGGTTTCATCTATGCGATCAGCATTGCAAACATGTTTATCTGTTCCGGTCAGGCGACAAGAGCACTGATTGTCGGAGCCGAGGTTTATTCGCGCATTCTTGACTGGACAGACAGGACAACTTGCGTTCTTTTTGGCGATGGCGCTGGTGCCGTCGTCCTTTCCGGCTCGGACGAACCGGGTGTTCTGGCAACCAGGCTGCATGCGGACGGAAGCTACAGCGACAAACTCTCGGTGCCCGGCTGGGTGTGCGGTGGCAAGACGGTGGGTTCACCGTTCGTGCAGATGGATGGCGGCAGTGTTTTCAAGTTCGCGGTACGGGTCTTCGAAGAGGTGGCTCACGAAGTTCTCGAAGCGGCCGGCTTGACGATTGCGGATGTCGACTGGTTCATTCCGCATCAGGCAAACATTCGCATCATGGAGGCGAGCGCGCGCAAACTGAAATTGCCTCTTGATCGCCTGATATCGACCGTTGAGCGACACGGCAACACCTCGGCAGCATCAATACCGCTCGCGCTGGACGAATCGGTCAGGTCGGGGCGCATCAAACGTGGCGACACCCTTCTGCTGGAAGGCGTGGGCGGCGGGTTTACCTGGGGCGGTGTGCTGCTTCGTTATTGAAACAGCAATAGTCACTAAAATAGATAACGGCTTGAACATGAAACTCGCATTCGTTTTTCCGGGGCAGGGTTCGCAGTCTGTCGGCATGATGTCGGGCTTTGCCGGTCTGGAACCGGTCAGGGAAACATTCCGTGAAGCGTCGGATTTGCTCGGCGAAGACCTGTGGGCGATGGCTGACAACGGTCCGGCCGAAACACTGAATCTGACTACCAACACACAGCCGCTGATGCTGGTGGCCGGTGTCGCGGTGTTCCGGGCGTGGCGGCAGGCTGGCGGACCGTGTCCCGATGTGGTGGCGGGCCACAGTCTGGGCGAGTACTCGGCACTGGTGGCGGCCGGGGCGATGAAGTTTTCCGACGCGGTGCCCTTGGTCAGGTTTCGTGCGAAATGCATGCAGGAGGCCGTGCCGGCGGGTGCCGGGGCGATGGCAGCCATTCTCGGGCTGGATGATGATGGCGTTCGTGCTGCGTGCGAGCAGGCAAGCCGTGGTGACGAATTGGCAGAGGCAGCCAATTTCAATGCGCCCGGTCAGGTGGTTGTCGCAGGGCAGAAAGCGGCCGTGGAGCGCGCCATCGAGAACGCAAAGCAGAAGGGGGCAAAGCGGGCGATGTTATTGCCGATGAGCGTGCCGTCGCACTGCACGCTGATGAAACCGGCGTCCGAGCGGCTCGCCAGCAAGCTGAACGAACTGGCTCTTGAAGAGCCGAAGATGCCGGTTATACATAATGAGAGCGTTGCGCCCGCGGAAAACGTAAGGCAACTGCGCGAAGCGCTGGTGCGACAGCTCTATCGACCGGTCCGGTGGGCGGAAACCATAACCTGGTTGGTCGATTCCGGTGTGACGCACATTGTCGAATGCGGGCCAGGCAAGGTGCTCGCAGGGCTCAACAGAAGAATAGGCGGTAACGCGCAAACAATCGCTCTTACCGACACAAACAGCCTGAACGATGCGGTATCTTTGCTGAAAGGCGAACAATGACTGAGGGTGTGTTAGCGGGAAGAACAGCGCTTGTGACGGGAGCCAGCCGCGGCATTGGCAAGGCGATCGCCAGCGCTCTGGCTGGCGCTGGCGCGAAAGTCGCGGGAACTGCGACGAGCAGCGACGGCGCAAGTGCGATTTCGGCATACATGAAAGAAGCTAACCTTGACGGCGTGGGTTACGAGCTTGACGTGACGAATGGCGAGGCTTGCGAATCCGTCGTCAAGGAAATCGAAAAGGACCTCGGAGCGATTTCCATCCTGGTCAACAATGCGGGCATAACGCGCGACAATCTGCTGATGCGCATGAAAGACCAGGAATGGGACGAGATCATGGACACCAATCTCAAGTCGGTATACCGGCTTTCGAGGCTCGTTGCGCGCCCCATGATGAAGGCCCGTTTCGGCAGGATTATCAACATCACGTCGGTGGTAGGCTTCATGGGCAATGCCGGACAGGCCAACTACGCTGCGGCCAAGGCCGGGGTGGAGGGTTTCAGCAAATCGATGGCCCGAGAGCTGGGCAGCCGCAATATCACCGTAAACTGCGTAGCGCCCGGATTCATCGATACGGACATGACCAGGTCGCTGAGCGATGAGCAGCGTGATTCCCTTGTTGGCAACGTTCCGTTGGGCAGACTGGGTTCGCCGCAAGAGGTGGCCTCGGCAGTCCTGTTTCTTGCTTCGGAAGGGGCATCGTACGTGACCGGCTCGACCGTGCATGTCAACGGCGGGATGCTGATGGATTGACGCCGGAGGGCCGGCAAGTTTGCTAGAATACGCCGCGTATTTACCCGGGCGCTGTGCTTGAGGCAGCGGCTCGAATGTGCCGTGGCAACGACTGAAACTTTCGATTGAACAGGGAAGGGGTTACTAGATGGAACCGATTGAGCAACGCGTCAAGAAAATCGTCGCCGAACAGCTTGGCGTCAACGAGTCCGATATCAAGAATGAATCCAAGTTCGTTGACGACCTGGGAGCGGATTCGCTCGATACCGTTGAATTGGTGATGGCGCTCGAAGAAGAATTCGAATGCGAAATTCCCGATGAGCAAGCGGAGAAGATCACCTCCGTGCAAGAAGCCATCGACTACATCAACTCAAACCTCAGCGCCTGATTTCCTGAATCGGGGCGACCCAAACAACTGGAGTTCATTTGCCACGGCGACGCGTTGTTGTTACGGGATTGGGTATTGTTTGTCCGGTGGGCAATACTGTAGACGAGGCCTGGTCCAACATACTTGCTGGTAAATCAGGCATTACCGCCATCACACGGTTTGATGCATCACCCTATGCTTCTCGCATTGCCGGGGAGCTCAAGGGTTTCGACGTCTCCCGGTACCTGTCCCCGAAGGAAGCGCGTCGCGTTGACAGTTTCATACACTATGGACTGGCAGCGGGTATTGACGCACTCAAGGACGCGGGGATCGACAAGAACCCCGTTAATGCTGAACGCATAGGTGTCAATATCGGTTCGGGCATTGGCGGATTGCCGATGATCGAAGACACGCACAATCAGTTGCTCACCGGCGGACCACGCAAGATTTCACCTTTCTTTATTCCGGGTGCAATCATCAACATGATCTCCGGAAATCTTTCAATCATGTATGGATTGAAGGGGCCCAGCCTGGCGATTGTGACGGCGTGCACGACCGCCACGCACTGTATAGGCGACTCCGCGCGGCTGATCGAATACGGCGATGTGGATGTGATGATTGCCGGCGGTTCCGAGTCGAGCATCTGTGCGCTGGGTGTCGGCGGGTTCTCCTCCGCGCGAGCGACGAGCACACGCAATGATGACCCAGCGACTGCGAGCCGGCCGTGGGATGTTGATCGCGATGGCTTTGTTCTCGGGGAAGGGGCCGGCGTTCTGGTCCTGGAAGAGTATGAGCATGCGAAAAAACGCGGTGCGAGGATTTACTGCGAGGTGGCCGGCTATGGCATGAGTGCCGATGCTCACCACATCACGGCGCCATGTGAAGATGGCGAAGGCGCTTCCCGATGTATGGTCAACACGTTGAAAAATGGCCGGATCAATCTTGACGAAGTCGACTACATCAACGCGCACGGGACGTCGACACCGCTTGGTGACATTGCCGAAACGATCGCCGTCAAACGCACTTTTGGCGACCATGCGCAAAAACTGGCAGTGAGTTCGACCAAGTCGAGCATTGGCCATCTGCTGGGTGCGGCGGGAGGTGTCGAAGGTGTGTTTCTCGCGCTCGCAGTCCGGGACCAGGTGGCGCCGCCGACGATCAACCTGTTCAATCAGGACCCGCAGTGTGACCTTGACTACGTCCCCAACACGGCGCGGGAAATGAAAATACGTGTCGCACTGTCCAATTCCTTCGGTTTTGGCGGTACCAACGGCAGCCTCGCGTTCCGGGCGATCTAGGTTCCTCGCACCGAATCCGGTGAGACTGAGATCGACTGAACGGCGGTTGACCGCGCCGTAACTTACCAGCAGATTTCGCCAATGGGACGCAGAAGGCGATCGAACGTGTTTTCCGACGGGGGCGGTTCCGGAAGGGGGCTTGGCCGTATTGTCACCTTGCTGGTTGTCGTTGGCCTCGTGTTTGTTGTCGGCGGCGGAATCTGGCTGACCAATTTCGCGACGTCTTCGGTGCAGGTCCCCGGCGACAACGTCTACTTCAACATTGACCGCGGACTTGGCGTTGTCCAGGTGGCCGGTATGCTCGAAGCAAATGGACTGATCAGCGACACGCGTGCTTTCGTGCTGCTGGTTCGGGTGCTCGGAAAGTCCGGCGATATCAAAGCCGGAAGCTATCAAGCGCGCGATACCGTCTCCCCGTTGCGTTTGGTCGAGAAAATAACCCGGGGTGAGTTTGCGCAGGGACAGATTCGGTTCATCGAAGGCTGGACCTTTCGCCAGATGCGCGCGGCGCTCGATTCTCATCCGGCGTTGACACACGAAACGACCGGCTTGAGCGGGCGCGAAATACTTGAGATATTGGGAGTGGACCGGGAACATCCGGAGGGTTTGTTTTTCCCCGACACGTATCATTTCTCTGCCGGTACAAGTGACGTGACAATCCTGCGTCAGGCATACGACAAGATGCAGGATGTCCTTGCCAGAGCATGGGAAGAGCGCGACAGCGAACTTCCGGTGAAAACGAAATACCACGGGTTGATACTGGCGTCGATCGTCGAAAAGGAAACGGGCGATCCAAGTGAGCGGGAAATGGTTGCGGCGGTTTTCGTGAACAGGCTCCGCAAGGGGATGCGCCTGCAAACCGACCCGACGGTGATATACGGCCTCGGCGAGCAATTTGACGGCAATTTACGCAAGCGTGATCTGCAGACGGATTCGCCTTACAACACCTACACCCGCTACGGATTGCCGCCAACTCCGATCGCGTTGCCTGGGGAAGCTGCTATTTATGCCACATTCCAACCGGCGCAATCGCGCGCGCTTTACTTCGTTTCCAAGGGCGATGGTACGCACCAGTTTTCCAACAGTCTGGCCGAGCATAATCGTGCCGTCGACCGGTTTCAGCGTTGACCGGGACGGTCTGACCGTCGCTCAACATGATTAAAGGGCGTTTCATTACATTCGAAGGTGTCGACGGCGCGGGAAAAACAACGCAGCTGGAATGGGCCAGGCAGTTCGTGGAGCAACGGGGTCAGAGTCTGACGGTAACGCGTGAGCCAGGCGGTACCGAACTTGGTGAAGCGCTGCGCGGCGTGCTGCTCAATGCGAAAAAAGCAATCCATCCGGAAACCGAAACGCTATTGATGTTTGCCGCAAGGCGCGAGCACATCGACCAGGTGATATTGCCTGCGTTGCAACGTGGTGATGTCGTGCTGTGCGACCGTTTTACCGATGCGACGTTTGCCTATCAAGGCGGCGGTTCTGGCGTCGACCCCGGAAAACTGGAAACACTGGAACAATGGGTTCACGCAGACCTGCAGCCTGATCTGACACTGTATTTCGATTTGCCAGTCGAGATCGCGAGACAGCGCATCGGCGGTGAGCGTGAAGCCGACCGCTTTGAGCGCGAGTCGGCGGAATTCTTCCGGCGGGTACGGTCAGCCTATCTCGCGCGGGCGCAACAGAACCCGCAGCGCATAAGGGTGATCGATGCCAGCGCAACACCGGAGGCGATCAGAAAAGTGGTTGAGAATATGATCTTGTCCGTATGTCAATAAAGAACGTCCCATGGCTTCTGGACGCGATTGAAAATCTGCCGGACGCGATGCCGGCGGCATTGCTGCTTTACGGGCAGAAGGGCATTGGCAAGGATCTGCTGGCTCAGGCGATTGGCCAGAGTCTATTGTGCGCGGAGTCAGCGAATGCGGCACATGCTTGCGGTCGTTGCGAGAACTGCCATCTGTTTCTGGTCGGCAATCACCCGGACTTCAGACTATTGCAGCCGGCCATCGACGCAGAAGAAACCCCGAACGTTGAGACAGACAGGGATTCGAAGGCGAAAAAACCGTCTTCGCAGATCAGTGTCGAAGCCGTGCGCGACCTGGCCAGCCTGACATCCAACGTATCGCACCGCGGTGGATCCAGGGTCGTCATCATTACTCCGGCGGAAGCGCTGAATCCCGCTGCCGGCAACGCGTTGCTGAAAATGCTGGAAGAGCCCGGCCGTGACACGCACTTCATTCTCGTCGCGAGCGAAATGCACCGGTTACTTCCTACCATCAAGAGCCGTTGTTTCAAGCTTGCGGTCAGGGCCCCCAGCGCCGAAACGGGCGCCGCCTGGCTGAGAGAACATCATCCCGGGTGGTCGGAATCAGCCCTGTTCCTGGCGAGCGGAGCGCCGCTCGCCGCATTGAAACTCAGCGAGGATGATGCTTTCTGGGCCAGTCGCAGTTCATTGATGGCAGAACTTGTGCGATCCGACGCTGATCCGCTGGAACTCGCCCGGATAGCCGAGAAACTGGACCCGGCCATGCTTGGAAGGCTGTTGACGATGTGGGTGTTCGACCTGCTCGCGCTTCAGCAGGGCGGTGAAGTCCATTACCACCGGGATATGGCGACGGAACTCGATCGCTTGTCCAGTGCCGTTATCGGGGCGGATTTGTGCCGTTGGAACGATGAGGTTCGGGATTTCACGCGATCGGCCAGGCATCCTCTCAATCGACGCCTTGCGCTCGAATCGCTGTTTGCCGGCTGGCCGGGTTCGCGGATGCGGCCGCGAGTGGCAGGCTTCGCGTAGTCGGCCACGCGTGCGTTCCAGCGGCATAGCTGGTCCGGCCTATATTTAATGTAAGTTGTAAACGAATGTGTCATATCACATTAATAATAAATGGAATTAATTGACTCTCACTGTCATATCAACTTCCCGCAGCTGGGCGATGACCTGCACGGAGTGTTAACGCGGATGCATGGCGCAGGTGTGACGACGGCGCTATGTGTGTCGGTAACGCTGGAGTCTTTCCCGCAAGTACTGCGGATTGCGCAGACCAATCCCGGTGTATACGCGTCCGTCGGTGTTCATCCCGACGAAACCGGCGGAAAAGAGCCCCAGGCGCAGCAACTGATCGACCTGGCTGCAGAGCCGCGGGTTGTCGCAATTGGCGAGACCGGGCTGGATTATTACCGTCTGGAAGGCGATCTGGAGTGGCAACGGCAGCGCTTTCGCACGCATATCCAGGCCGCAAAGCAGACTGGCAAGCCTCTGATTATCCACACCCGGGAAGCCGGTGCGGACACCATCAGGATCATGCGTGAAGAAGGTGCGAGAACGGTTGGCGGTGTGATGCATTGCTTTACCGAAACATGGGAAATCGCCAAGGCGGCACTCGACCTGGGCTTCATGATCTCGTTTTCCGGCATCCTGACGTTCAAGAGTGCCGGGGACTTGCGCGAGGTTGCGCGAAATGTGCCGCTTGAGTCGGTGCTGATCGAAACGGATTCGCCATACCTGGCGCCGGTTCCGTACCGAGGCAAGACGAACGAACCGGCCTATGTGCGTTTCGTTGCCGAGGAATTGTCCAGGGTCAAAGGTCTGCCGCTGCAAACGGTGGCAGAAGCAACCAGTGCAAATTTTCGCCGTCTGTTCAGGGTCGCAGATCATTAGCGTGTTGTATTTGTTGGCGAAGCATCCTTCATTGTGCGGAATGCCTTCTATCGGGAGAGTCGTTTCAGCTGTGAATACGCCTCCGCTGGCTTGGGCGATATCGCGCATAATGTATATTATGTCAAGTAATGGATATCCGCCCCTAGCACGTATCGGGGTATTGTTTAGTTCCTGACGGCCAGCCCTCCCTGTTTCCCGGATACCGGGGTTTTTTGCATCTGATCAACAGGCACCGGCGACGGCGTCCAAAATGCAGGCCAGCGAAAATCTGCCGGTTACCATGCGGCGGGTGTTTCAAGGCAATGTGCGCAGTGCGCACAGCAACGGCGGAGTTAGCGCGCGTTTGAAGAAGGTCGCCGGTCAGTGGCGGATCCCTTCCCTCCAATGCCGCGGCCAGGGGCGATGCGATGCGAGCCCGTGACGGAAGTCAAACCATGAGCTGTGGTTATCACCACAGCGAGGCTACGACAGATTGATACGCGACGATAAGCGGTGATGCAAGGCCGCGTGTTGCTAGCCAGTTGCCGGGCCTTTGAGTTCGACGACGTTACCTTCGGGGTCGGAAACATAGATCGATGGACCTTGTCCTTTCGCGCCGTACCGGGAGGCGACTGCACCGGCCTCGAAGCCATGCGCCTCCAGGTGGCCGCGAATAGCGGCTTCGTCGAAAGGGTCTACGCGCAGGCAGAAATGATCCAGATTGCGCGCCTCTTTTCCTGGCGGTGCGCCACCGGCGCGGCCAAGTTCGCCGTCAACGGGTACCAGATCAATGAGGCTTTGACCGGCGCGGAGTTGAACAAGGCCGATTTCGTCTCGTTGCCGCTCAACCGTGCATCCGAGTACGTCACGGTAGAAATGCAGCATCCGACCGAGGTCGATCACCCGCAGCACCAAATGGTCGATTTCCTGAATGCGGATCATTAACCGATTGACAGCACGTTGGTTTGAATGGTTCGAGTGCCAAAGCCGTTCTGCACCAACCTGACTGCCATCGTTCAAGTACCCAGATACTCGGACACCAGTACCAGATCGGCAATGACGGACTGGTACTCGACGTACGACTTGTGCTCCTCGGTGCGCCAGAGCTTTCCTTCCTGCGCTTTCATGTACGCGTGATACTCGGGCGCGCCGGGCACCTTGACGTTATCCGCAACGACGAGACTGCCCGGGTGAAGCCAGCCTCTTTCCAGAATCAACATGAGATCCGGCAGATAGGCGTCCTTGGCGTGATCGATGAAAACAAAATCCACTTTCCCCGCAGCAAAACCGGCTGTTGATTCCAGATAGTCAGCGGTTTTCCCGCCATCGCCAAGCGTGCCATGCACGATGCTGATTCGTTGTCCAAGTCCTGCGTGATCAATGATCCTTCGCGCGATTGCCGCATTGGCTGCGTTGAACTCAATGGAATACAGGTGCCCGCTTTCCGGCAGTTTGCGCGCCATCCGTATCGCGCTGTACCCGACGTAAGTGCCCAATTCGAGGATCGTTCCCGGACGTCGGCGATCGACTGCCGCATCGACAATCGCGCCCTTGCGGTCACCGACATTGATCAGCAGGCTTTCCTGGTAGCCGAAATTGTCGATAACACGTATGACATCGTCGGCGTCTCCGCGTCGTGCCTTGCGCAATACCCGCTCGGCCACCCTCTCCTCTCGCCCGTCACCGACCTGCCATTCGGTTAACAGGGTTTTCATCCCGATCATCATGCGCAGGAACGACCAGCGCAGGAACGGGACGGGCTTGCCGAGCAGTTCGTTCGCGGCGACCGCCAAGGACAACAAACCAACAGGCCAGATGATCCAGCCGGGCAGCCATGACAAGAACCTCACCGCGCCTGTAAGAGCGGTTGCCATAATCAGCGTCAGCGCGAGCGCAATGACGAGTGGAACCCAGCGCATGCGATCCTCAAAAGGTCAATCAGTGTTCAGGAGGTAACCAGGATTTGGCGAGTTTCAGTCGCGAGGAAAGCGCGGAGGTTCCTTGGCCAGAAATGCCCGTGTCCCCTCTTTGCATTCGTCGCTGGAAAATGCCTGGTCGCTCAGCTCCAGCATGTGCCTGGTGGCGGTGTCGCGGTCCGAATTCAGCGACGCATCGATGGCCTGCTTGCAAAGCTGCAGTGCCCTGCCGGGCCCGGCGGAAATGGTCTGCGCCAGTTCCATCGCGGCTGGCAGGACCTCGTCAGCCGGTACCACGCGCTCGACTAGCCCCCATTCCAATGCGGTCTTCGCGTCGATTGGGGCTCCGGTAAACATCATGATCTTCGACCGGCCTTCACCAACGCGCCGCGGTACCCGGTAGGTGCCTCCCGTACCCGGAAATACACCGAGTTTGATCTCCGGCAGTGCCAGCCGGGCGCTATCGGCCGCAATAATGATGTCACAGCACACCGCAAGTTCCAGACCGCCACCATAGGCGAGTCCGTTCACTGCGGCGATGGTCGGTTTTGGAAAGTCGTCCAGCTTGTCGTAGGTCGCGTTCTCGAACACGAGTTTCTTTTCCAGTACCGAACCGGGTGTCATGTAATCAGGGAATTCCTTGACATCCGATCCTGCGCAGAATGCCCGTGCCTGCGCGTTGGCGCCGCTGACGACAAGGACGCGTACCGCATTGTCGCTGGCGAGCCGGTCAAGGGTGTCGCTGAGTTCGCGAGTGAGGTCGAGCGAGACCAGATTCATGGGGGGATTGTTGAGCGTGAGCAGGCCAACCCCGTCCGCTATCTCGATCTGCAACAGTTTGGTACGCATTGCTCTCCTCTTCTCCTGGCACGGCATCGCATGCCCCTGTCCGGTTGTTGCGATTGACAGCGTCGCCGACCGGGTCCTGTTAATGTATGTTGGTTCCTCCACGCTTGGCGGCTATCCTGCCGGGTGTGGCAGTATTAAACAACAACACTTTCTGGGCGGAGAAACTGCATGGAAGATTATCACGTTGCCGTGGGCGAGACGGTCAGCTTTTCCAAGACCGTTGGCGAAACCGATATCTATCTGTTCGCCGGGATCACCGGAGATTTTTCCGGTAATCACGTCAATGAGGAATACATGAAGGATTCGCGCTACGGCAAGCGCATAGCACATGGCGCACTGATGGTCGGTTACATGTCCACTGCATCCACCATGATCATCGATCGATGCGTGCGGCAAGGGATCGATGCCACACCGGTGTCGCTGGGCTACGATCGGGTGAGGTTCGTCGGCCCGGTGTTCATTAACGATACGATCACCGTGACCTACCGTATCAAGGAAATCGAGCGTGAACGCAACCGTAGCCGTGCCTCCGTTGAGGTAACCAATCAGCGCGGTGAAACGGTCGCGGTCGCGGAGCATATCCTGGCCTGGGTTTCAAAGGACGCCAAATGAACGCGCTGGACGGGATCAAGGTCGTCAGTTTCAACCATTTCCTGATGGGCCCCGCAGGCATGCAGGTACTGGGCGATCTCGGTGCAGACGTCATCGCGGTGGAACCGGTTGACGGTTCCTTCCAGCGCCACTGGAGCGGGGCCAATCGAAAGGTCGACGGTGAGAGCCTGCTGTTCCTGTGCGCCAACCGGAACAAGCGCAGCGTGGCGCTGGACTTGAAGTCGGAACGGGGTCAGGAGATTGCCCGCAAGCTGGTGATGGAGGCCGACGTAGTCGCAGAGAACTTCCGTCCCGGCGTGATGGACCGCTTGGGGCTTGGCTATGAGGCGATCAAGGCGGACAATCCTTCCGTCATTTACGCCTCCGCTTCGGGCTACGGGCCGGGTGGCCCTTACGTAAACAGGCCCGGGCAGGACATGCTGATTCAGGGGCTGTCGGGTCTGGCGGCGGTTACCGGCGATTATGAAGATGGCGCCCGGCCAGTTGGCGTATCAGCCGTCGATCACCACGGCGCAATGATCCTGGCAATGAGCATTCTTGCCGCTTTGCTCAATCGTATCCGTACCGGAGAAGGTTGCCGGGTCGATGTCAATCTCCTGTCGTCGGCAATCGATCTGCAAATGGAATCGCTGACATGCTTTCTTAACGGGTCGCGCCCGGATACCACGCGCCATCCCAAGCACTCGGGCGGGTGGATGTTCCCCGCGCCCTACGGCGCTTACGCGACGGCTGATGGTCACATCGTGTTGTCTTTCGCCGACATGCCAACGCTTGCCGAAGCCCTGGATGAACCTGCGCTCGCGGAATTTCCGAACGACGAGACCTACCCGAGGCGCGAGGAGATCATTCCGCTCGTCGAGCGAGCCTTGCGCAAACGCACCACGGCGCAGTGGGAGGAAACGCTCACGAAACACAAACTCTGGCATGCCCCGGTGAACGATTACGCGGCGCTGGAGAAAGATCCGCAAGTCGCGTATCTCGGCTCCTTCGAAAAGATCGAGGGCGTGACAAAAGAACCACTGACGCTGGTCAAACACCCGGCCCAGTACAACGGGACAGTGCCACCGGTGCGGCTGCCACCGCAACCACTTGGCGCCCAGACGCAAGAGGTTCTGCGGGAGTTGGGCTACTCCGATACCGATATCAGGCAGCTGGCCGACGAAAAGGTCGTCGGGCTGGCGCCGGAGCGCCGTTGACGCGTTGTCTGGCCAGACCAGGTCCAGCCGTTTTTTTGGCGTGTTGCGAGATTGGCGTTTCCCGAACGGTGATCGCCGCGTCTGTCTGCCTGTTGACGGTGCACCGGAGACCCGAGTGCGCCAGACTGCTCCGGCGGAAGGAAAACTTCCCCTTTGCGCTAGATCAAATCGCGTCGGTTTGCGCCTTCCGGAACGTTCAATCCGCCGGGAGTTCAGCGTAAAGTAGGTCTTCAGGGGTCAACAATCAAGACTCGCCAGTGCGCGAGGAAAAATGTTCAAAATGCCTTTTCAAATTGTTGCTGTTGTACTTGGTCTGGTTCTGGTGACTGTTTCCTTCACAGGTTTCGCCGCTCAAGGGCGTTCCGGTTGTGACCAGATTTGGCCGAATCCGAATTCTGCCGGAAACCAGCACAATATAAACAGCCGGGATGGTTGCAACGAGCTCGATGATTATGAAAACTTCGGGACGCTGATCAATAGTGGCAAGTTCGACAACGCGGGCGCGTTGCGCAATTACGGCAAACTTCACAATCTCGGCGCACTCAATAATTTCGGTGAAATTACGAATGTACAGTCCCGTTCCGGAAACACCAGAAACGATGGAACCCTGAACAATTTCGGCAACGTCGGGGGCTACGGGTCGACCAGGAACACCGGCATTTTGAATAACTACGGCACATTCGATGCCGGGGACTTCGGCGAGAACAGCGGTGTTATCAACAACCACTCCGATGGCACGCTTTCCAACGCGCAGCGCTTTACCAATGACGGAGTCGTCAACAATAGCCTGGGCGGAACTGTGAAATCCGGAATCGGCTGGATCAATAACGGCACGATCGACAACAGTGGCGTCATGGATTTCGGGAAGGCGCGGTTTTTCAATAACCGTGGAATTCTGAGCATCCGGTCGGGGGCTTCGCTCACGACAGATCACGAAATCAACAATACCGGTTTGCTCAACAACGAAGGTACGCTGACCAGCAACGGCAGTATCAGCAATGGCGGGCGTTTGTATATCGCTGATTCCGCAAGCGTGGCCGGCACGGGTGTTTTCGGTCAACTGGCCGGGGTGACAATTGTCGACGGTAAGTTGATGCAGGCTGCGGTCAAAGTCAGCGGCGGCATGCTTTCAGGCAGTGGCAGCATTACGTCCGAAGTGACACTCGATGGAGGTACGATGGCCCCGGGCAACTCCGGGATGGGCGCCATCGGCATCGCCGGCAGTTATACGCAAAGCGCCAGGGGCGAATACGCGGTCGATATCGGCGGCTCGCAGCCGGGAGTCGACTACGATGTCATGAGCGTCTCCGCAACGGCAAAGCTGAGCGGCCAACTGCGGGTTGGTCTTTACGAGTTTGGCGGCAGGCCGTTTGCCCCTGGCGATGGCGATACCTTCGATATCCTGCGCGCGGAATCCATTGTCGGTGAGTTCGGCGGATTCAGACTCGCGCCTCTGGACAAGAACCTCGAATGGCGGATTGCCTACCTCAAGGACGCTGACGGCAGCGTTGACATCGTTCGCTTGAGCGTCATCAGGGCTGGCGAGCAATAACGCAAGCCTTCCATTGCCGAAATTCCTGGGCTGCAGAAATGCAGCCCAAACCTGAACCGTCGAACGTTGACATTCTCCCTGCCCCCGTCGCTTTGTCTAACCAACTGCATCGAGAGCGTCGAATCGTTGTCTCAGGGGCTCGCTTGCTTGCTCACATCGCGCAGGTAGTCAGGCTCGACCGGTTTGATCGGGCTGAAGTCCTTGCGTGTCGCGACATGTTCGGGTCTCGGTTTGAGGCCGTACTTGGGACTGCCCAATACGTTTTCGGTACTGTTGTACACAAAAAACACATTGCTGCGGGGATACGGGGAAATATTGCTGTTGGATCCGTGCATGGCGTTGCAATCGAAGAACACGATTGAACCGGCGGGCGCCGTCATTGATCGAATTCCGTTCTGATCAGCAAGAAATCGCAAACTGTCGGGATCGGGTACGCCGTATTCCTGCTTGCGCAATGACTGCTTGTAATGATTGTCGGGCGTTTCGCCGATACAGCTGATGAAATATTGATGTGAGCCGGGCATGATCATCAGCGGCCCGTTCTGGTCGTTGTTGGGGGTCAGCAGTATCGAGCAACTCACGGCACGCATGTTGGGCATGCCATCTTCGACATGCCACGTTTCGAAATCCGAGTGCCAGTAGAACTCCTTGCCGAACAATCCGGGCTTCAGATTGGCCCGCGACTGGTGCACATAGACTTCCGAGCCGACAATTTGCCGTGCGATGTTTACCAGCCTGCGGTCACGCGAAAGCCGCGACAGCATCTTGTTGATGATGTGGACACGAAACACCGACCGGACGATATCGCTGCCGGGTTCGCGGACGGCTTCATCGCGTTGTGCGATTTCGGGATCGCGCGTCATGCGTTCGACCTCTTCCAGCAACGCCCGGGTTTCGCGCGCGGACAAGAAGTTTTCGAGCAGCATGAATCCGTCACGTTTGAAATTTTCCAGCTGTTCCCGGGTTGCCCCGGGCCCTGCATCTTCGGTGAGGTCGGTGTAGATCACCGGATCCCGCCTCATGATGATCGCTGCGTCCTTGTAAACGCGTGATTCATAAGCGTCAGTAATTGGTGCCATTTCTCTTGCTCTCAGATATCTTGTGTCAAATTTTTCGAACTGGAGATTCCGGTTTCGGACCCTCCCTCACACTGCGGTGGATTCATCCATCAGCGGATATACGCCCTCTTCGTCGTGAACCTCCCTGCCGGTCAGCGGCGGGTTGAACACACAGATCATGCGCATTTTGGTCTTCGCGCGAAGGTAGTGCTTGTCGTGCTGGTCGAGCGCGTACACCACTCCGGGTGTAATCTTGTGAATCTTGCCATCGGCGATTGTTTCTACTTCCCCTTCCCCTTCGACGCAAAGCACCGCTTCGAGGTGGTTCTTGTACCAGATGTAGGTTTCCTTGCCGGGAAACAGGATCGTTTCGTGTAGAGAAAAACCCATGCCGTCCTTTTTCAGCAATATCCGGCGGCTGGCCCAGTTCTCCGTGACGACATCGTGCTCTGAGCCCTCGATGTCGTTAATGTTTCTGACTATCACCGTGCCCCCCTTGCGAAGTTGACGACACGGATTTTGTCCGGCTGGACGCGTTTTACATCGAGTATCGAAACAATGCTTTGTTCGATCACTTCCAGGCCCTTGCGCAACAACTCCTCGTCAATAATCAGCGGAGCGAGAATCTTCAGTACCTCGTCGCGCGAGCCCGATGTTTCAATGACAACGCCATTTGCGAAAACTTCCGCCGCGATCTTTGCCGTTAGTTGCGGGTCTTCCGAAACCAGGCCTTGCATCATGCCGCGACCGCGTACCGAAAATTGTCCCTCGGGGTAGCTTTCGGCGATGTGCTGGAGCCACATTGCGATCATTTTTCCCTTGCGGGCTACGTCGCGACCAAAGTCGTCACTGCTCCAGAAGGACTGAATAGCCTGTTTGGCGGTGGCAAACGCGAGATTGTTACCGCGGAAAGTTCCGTTGTGCGCTCCGGGTGACCACACATCGAGCTCCGGGCGCATCAGCACCAGCGCCATCGGCAGGCCGTATCCGCTCAGGGATTTTGACAGCGTGACGATATCGGGCTTGATGCCTGACGGCTCGAAACTGAAAAACGTTCCGGTGCGTCCGCAGCCGGCCTGAATGTCGTCCACGATCAACAGCATGTCGTGGCGCCGGCATAGTTGTTCGAGGTTGCGCAGCCACTGGTCACTCGCCACATTTACGCCACCCTCGCCCTGGACTGTCTCCACGATGACCGCAGCCGGCTTGTCCACGCCACTGCTGGAGTCCGAAAGCATGCGGTCGATGTATTCGATGGTGTTGACGTTGTCGCCGAGGTAACCGTCGTACGGCATGAAAGTGACATTTCCGAGTGCAACGCCTGAGGCATCGCGAAACTTGGCGTTACCGGTCGTGGCGAGCGAACCACCGGTGACGCCGTGAAAGCCGTTGGTGAAGGAAATGATATTGCTGCGTTTCTTTACCTGCCGCGCCAGTTTGAGTGCGGCTTCGACTGCATTCGTCCCGGTGGGCCCGGTGAATTGCAATTTGTATTTCATTCCGCGCGGGTTAAGAATCAGGCGGCTGAAAGTTTCCAGAAATTCCTTCTTGGCGGTCGTCGCCATATCGAGGCCATGAATCAGGCCGTCCGACTCGACATACTCGAGCACAGCTTCCTTTAAAGCTGGATGGTTATGGCCATAGTTCAGCGTGCCGGCCCCACTGAAAAAATCGATATAACGAGTGCCCTCCTCGTCCCAAAGCTGTGCACCTTTGGCCCTGGTGAAAAGAACCGGGAATGCACGGACATAACCGCGTACTTCAGACTCCATCCGGTCAAAAATCTTCAAGCTCACTGCGTCTCCTTAGGTTAACGGGGCCCGGGCAAACGGACCAATTTTCAAAAGTACTTCTTCCTCGTGTTCTTCCTCGCCGAAGGCGCTGCGATCGAACAGCATCTGTTCATTGATTGCCGCGCCTATGGAAGAGGCAAATCGCTGGAACATCCGGCGAGACGCCTCGTTCGATGGTGAAACCGTGGTTTCCATGAAACGCGCAGCAGCGACTGATTCACGAGCCAACAGGTGTTGCAGCATCTGCACTCCGAGCCGCGCACCGCGCATTTGGGGATGGACGGCTACTTGCCAGATGAAAAAAATGTCCGGGTCGGCTGGCAACAGGTAGCCGGAAATGAATCCGACGATGTCCTTGTTCGTCCTGGCGACGACACACGTGTCGGAAAAATGGTGGCAAAGCAGGAGGTACGCATAGGTCGAATTGAGGTCGAGCGGCCTGCAATCGGAAACCAGCTTGTGCACTTGCGCAGCATCTGCTGCGACTGGCGTCTGGAAAAGTGCGGGTGCGTTGTTCAGGTGGCCAACGTCGCTTTCACTAACTTTGTCTTTCACGGGCATCTTGCTTTGGTTCAAGAGTTCTCCTGCCCGGGATTGCACAATACGAGCGGGCAATTTCCCATCAGGCATCGTCCTTTGCGGGCTTCACCAGCGGCCCTGTTGCCAGAATCGGCGCCGCATCGATGTCCTGCGCCTCCATCAGATTCACAACCCGCTCCAGTGACTTGGCGATTGCGATCTGCTCCGGCACCGGCAAGGTGCCAAGCGCCTCGGTTAATCGGCTCTGCAACGGTGATGGTGCACTGCTGACGACATGGTGCCCCTGCTCGGAAATTGTGACCGTTACAACGCGCCGGTCCTTGCTCATCCGTTCGCGTTTGACAAGGCCTTTTTCCTCAAGCCGGTCCAGGATGCCCACGACCGTGCTCGGGCTCAGGAAAACCTCGCGACTGATGGTGGTAGCCGTCATCGGCCCCTGCTCGGCGAGTGTGATCAGGCAAACCAGCTGCGGTGCCGTAATGCGTGTCTTTGCAGCCAGCTCGCGTGAATAGAGATCCACGCAATGAATAATTCGCCGCATCGCGCTCAAGACGCGAAGGTCCACCCGTTCAGACAGATGGCGAGGATCGAGTTGGGACGGATCAAGCGGTACCGGGTCCGTGCCGCCAGAGGACCTGACGGGTCCTTCCCCCGGCAATGATGCGGTGTCAGTTGTCAGGGCCTGCGTAACAGACCTGACGCCTTTATCGGACATGCAAACCGTTTCGTTTCAGAATGATTCGAATACGAAAGATTAGCATTGTTGCGACTTCAATACAACCCAGGTGCTCGCTTTTGGTGCGAAGCAGAAAGCAACCGGGCGGCATTTCTTAATGTGAAATCACGAAAACGATTATATTAAACTGTTATTAAATATCTTTTGATGTGATTAATTGGTCCGGAAGTTGATGCATTAACTTGGTGCAAGATTTCAGACTGTGTGACGTTGACGCCGAAATTACGATTTGCCAGTCACCCTTGCACATGACACCGGTGCCAGCACAAGTGCCTGGTTGTCGCACGAATGGTCACGCCAGGTAAAACGTCTAGACCTTCACCTGGCGTAGCCGTTCGTAGCAGAACATCGCCACGGCAACCCCGACGTTAAGCGATTCAATGTCGTTTTTAAGCGGGATCTTCACCGTCAAGCCGGCCCTGGCAGTCAATTCGCTATTCAAGCCTGCGCCCTCGCCACCAAACATCGCGAGTACAGGACCTGAAAGATCGGCATTCATCAACGAAAGCCCCGAATGCGGTGATGTGGCGACAGCCAACCCTTGAAAGCCGATGATCGCTTCGAAGGGATCGATGCCCGGCCCGATGGGCAGCACAAACTGGGCTCCCATACCGCCTCGCAGGCTTTTGGGCGACCAGGGATCGGCACAGGTCTTTGTCAGCAGCACCTGGTTCACGCCTGTGGCTGCCGCTGTCCGGAGAATCGAGCCAAGATTACCCGGGTCCTGAACGCCATCGAGCAGCAGCAGAAACGGATTCTCCTCCGGGGAGGGTGTCACGGTGGGGCGCTCGCAAAGCGCCACTATTCCCGTAGGTGCATCCACTGGTGAGATCGCGGCAAAGGCCGCCGGTGCAATTTCGAGAATCCTCGTGGTCGTGAGAGCCGAATCCACGAGTGCCATGATTTCGGGAGAATCAACGGCCGTTTCGCTTATCAGCATCGTGGCGCCGGACAAGCCAAATCGTTCTCCGTAGCCGCTGATCAGATGCATGCCGTCGAGCAATATCTTGCCGCTTCTCTCGCGTTCGCGACGCGAGCGCAGCATCTTGCGGGCGAGTTTCAGAGTCGGATTATCGGCTGAGCTGATTCGTTCCATCGGTGCCGTCGCGCGAATCCCCTGACAAGTGCTTTTGGTTGGTGCCCAGGGCGGGAGTCGAACCCGCACGCCTTGCGGCCCGGGATTTTAAGTCCCGTGCGTCTACCAATTTCGCCACCCGGGCGGTGGCCGATGATCGCCAATCGGAACGGGGCAACATCGCGTCCCATATCACGCGAAATCTGCTAACGGATCTCAGGGCTGCGAGGCATGGGAGGACGGGATTGTAAACGGTATTGCGTGATCTCGATGGCAGTATGGGAGTTCACGCCATCGCGCCGCTGTCTGGCGTTTCCATTGCCGTGTTTGCTGCAAACGTCAGTACATCTCGCAACGTGAGCCGAGGCGGCGGTAGCCAGGCCTGCATTCCCAGCCATCTCCAAAGCTGTTCAGCTTCGCGTTCGGCGGTACCTGGATGGCAACGCATCCTGACCCCAGAGGGCGATAGCCCCGGTCGCATTCCCAGTCGTTGCCGAGGGCATTGATATGGGCGTTGTCCCGGTTACGGACCGCAACACAGCCGGAACCCTGGCGACGAAAGCCGGGGTTGCAGCGCCAGTCGTTGGTCAGCAAATCGATGCTCGCATTGGGCGGGATATTCACGGGTGTGCACGTTTTCCCCAGACGCCTGTAGCCCGGGTTACACACCCAGTCGTTACCAATCACGTTGAGCCTTGCGTTCTCCGGAATGCGAACTTGCACACAGGTGGTCCCGGTCCGCTTGTAACCCTCGCGGCAGTCCTGCCCCGTTCCCAGTACATCGTAGCGCGAGTTTCCCGCCGGGTCCGCAGCGGCAACCACTCCGCCGCTGACCGAGGCGATCAGGACAGACAACAGCAATAGCGCATTGCGTATCGCGTTGTGAAGAGCGTGAGATTGCCTATTCATGAGGCCATCGTTTGCTGTGTTCTGCCGGTCCTTGCAGGCCGACCACGGCGAGTGGCGAGAGTGCGGCCAATAGAGCTCGACAGTACTTCCGCGATAAAGGCCAGAACAGGATGATGCGGATGTACTGGCCCATACGCAGAATCTGTCGGGGTGCCCGGCATCGCTTGCCGCAAGATGCGACAAGACAAGCTTTGGAGGCGGGAGTCGGAATCGAACCGGCGTCCACGGCTTTGCAGGCCGCTGCATAACCACTCTGCCATCCCGCCATGCAGCGCAACGCGCGTTCGATGCGCCGCGACCACAAATCGCTACCGGCTGCCATGGTAAACGCGTCGCCGGTGAAACCAAAAAAGGGAAAACGGTCCGGTACGGCCCACAGCGGCCATTACTCGAGTCCATTTTCCCTTCTGGAATCTGGAGCGGGAAACGAGTCTCGAACTCGCGACCTCAACCTTGGCAAGGTTGCGCTCTACCAACTGAGCTATTCCCGCATGAGGAAGCGGAATTATAGGGCGGACACCTGTTTTGTCAAGGAAACACAATCAGTTGAAGGCGCGTTTCCTGTCAGGGTGCCTTGCCCTTCTACCCCATTGCTTCGCGGACCAGTGGCGCCGCCTTGCGCAGGTAGTAGATCATCGACCAAAGCGTCAGTACGGCCGCGATGTAGATCAGCCAGGTTCCCACCAGGTGCGTATTCAGAGGCCCTATCGAGTCGTTGTACAGCAGCAGCAGGATCGCGATCATCTGCGCAGTCGTTTTCAGCTTGCCAATAAAGGAGACAGCGACGCTGCGGCTCTCGCCAAGCTTTGCCATCCATTCACGCAGCGCGGAGATGGCTATTTCGCGGCCGATAATGATGGCGGCAACAAAGGCTGGCACGTTGTCAATAGCGACCAGCAACAGCAGAGCGGTCGCCACCATCAGTTTGTCCGCAACGGGATCGAGGAATGCCCCGAACGCCGAGGTCTGCTTCAGTGATCGCGCCAGGTAGCCGTCGAGCCAGTCGGTTACCGCTGCCAGGCCAAAGATGCCAGCGCCGATGACATTGCGCCCATGATCTGCAAGCCAGGGCTCCGGCAGGTAATAAACGACAAGCAGCAAGGGGATCAGGAGAATGCGTCCCCAGGTAAGCAAATTCGGCAGGTTCAGAGCCATGTGACGGTCTCAATGTAATTGCTTGTAAATTCGTTCCGCAAGGTCGCGGCTGATGCCCTCGACTGTGGCGAGTTCTTCGACACTGGCGGATACGACCTCTTTCAAACCGCCGAATCGCATCAGCAGGCGTTGCCGCCGCTTTGCGCCGATGCCCTCGATGTTTTCCAGCGTCGAACGTGTGCGCGCCTTGCCCCGTTGCTTGCGATGCCCCTGGATGGCGAAGCGATGCGCCTCATCCCTGATTTGCTGGATCAGGTGCAGCCCGGGTGCGTTTGAATCGAGCCGCACAGTCACATTGCGTTGCGGGAGCACCAGTTGCTCCATGCCAGGCTTGCGTTCCTCTCCTTTTGCAACTCCGACAACAATAACGCTCCCAACCCCCAATTCAGCCAGAACCTGCGTCGCCACAGACACCTGGCCTTTGCCGCCATCGATCAACAGCAGATCCGGCATCTTACCCTCCCCTTCGACAAGACGCCGGTAGCGTCTTTCAAGCGCTTGCCTCATGGCCGCGTAATCGTCACCGGCCTCGATCCCGCCGATATTGAAGCGTCTGTACTCGCCTGGTTGCATCGAAGCGCGATCATAGACCACGCACGACGCCACAGTGGCTTCGCCCATCGTATGGCTGATGTCGAAGCATTCAATCCGCTGGATGGTCTCCGGCAGCGCCAGCAGCGTCTGCAGGCTGCTCAGGCGCGCTTCCTGGGTGGCGTGGGCATTGAGCCGCTGGGCGATCGCCAGCTCCGCGTTCTTCTCTGCCATTCGCGACCATATGCGTCGCTCGCCGGTGGGATTGCACCTGATCTGTACCCTGTGGCCGCTCTGATCGGACAGCATCTGCTCGAGTAACACGGAATCGATGGCGCGATTGACCACGATCAACGGCGGCACCTCCCGGGAAAGATAATGCTGCGTGAGGAAAGCCTGCAACGCTTCTTCCTCGTCCTGTTCCCGCGCATTCTGCGGAAAGAAGCTCTTGTCGCCACGGTGAATGCCACCGCGGATCATCACCAGATTGACGCACAAGACCCCGCTGGCCACCGCCAGGGAGACGACGTCGGCGTCGGTAACGCCGGTATTGCTGGTGACGAACTGCGTTTCGCGCACCTTCGACAGGGCCCGGATCTGGTCTCTCAGCACCGCGGCCAGCTCGTAGTGCTGCCGGGCCGCCGCTTCGTTCATGCGCTGTTCGAGCCGGGTCACAGCCTCGCTCTCACGCCCCTGCAGAAACAGTGTTGCATTGCGCACATCGTCTTCGTAGTCGGTGCGCTCTATCAACCCGACACAGGGGCCGGAACAGCGCCGGATCTGGTACAGCAGGCATGGACGCGACCGGTTCGAGAACACCGTGTCTTCGCAGGTTCGCAGGCGAAATACCTTCTGCATCAGGTGGATGCTTTCCCGCACGGCGCCGGCGCTGGAAAACGGACCGAAATAGCGGTTCTGGTGATCCAGCGCGCCGCGGTAGAAACCAAGCCGCGGAAATTCATGCCCGCTCAACATCAGGTATGGGTAGGATTTATCATCCCTATACAGTATGTTATAGCGCGGAGTTAATGCTTTTATTAAGTTATTTTCCAGCAACAGTGCCTCAGCTTCCGACCGTGTCGCTGTTGTTTCCAGTGCGGAAACCTGCCTGAGCATCAACTGTATGCGCGGCGACAACGATGCGCCCGGATGAAAATAGGAAGCGACCCGCTTCTTCAGGTCTTTGGCCTTGCCGACGTACAGGACCTCACCCTCCGCACCCAGCATGCGGTAAACACCCGGAAGATTCGGCAAGCCCTTCGCCACAGCGGCTCCGTCGAATTTCACCGGGGGGACAATGTTCTCGTGCTGCGGTTGCTGGTCTGCCACGGTTGAATACGCTTATTGATCTGGATCATCATGACGTCGGTCGCCTGGACGGTCGCCGTCCAGAAGTCCACGAATCGACTGGAAAACGGCGCCAAACATCTCCTCCGTCAACCGCTTCGTCTGGGTGTTGTATCTGGAACAATGATAACTGTCGACGAGCAGGCGTCCTGCCGGAAGCGCATGCTGAGCGGCGTGCGCGAATTTGTGATCTGCCGGACGCTGCGCCAGGGCCCGCAACACCGCTCCGTGGGCCACGCTTCCCAAAGCCAGGATGACTGACCCCCGGTCGAGGCCTCCCAGTTCCTGCTGAAGGTAGTCGTTGCAGACTTTCACTTCTTGTGTCGTCGGCTTGTTTTGCGGCGGCACACAGCGAACGGCGTTGGTTATGCGGCAATCCACCAGTTGCAGCCCGTCGTCAGCCGAAACCGACTCGGCAGCGGTGGCGAAGCCGTAACGGTGCAAGGTGCGGTACAGCAGCAAGCCGGCGTGGTCGCCGGTGAACGGCCGGCCCGTGCGATTGGCGCCGTGCAGCCCCGGCGCCAGACCGACGATGAGCAGGCGAGCCTGTCCGGCCCCGAACGACGGCACCGGTTTCGCGTAATAGCCCGGATATTTCTGCCTTGCGGCACTCACGAAGCCGGCCAGCCGCGGGCATCGCCGGCATTCCGTGGTAAACACTTGAACAGCTTTCAGATTCGCCATGGCCATAGTGTAAAATGCGCGACTTCCAAAAACGACTATCTATCAAACATCGTGGCGAAAGCTCTGGCGACTGAAATACGTGTTGGGAATCTGATCGAACTCGACAAACGCGTCTGGCGCGTGTTGAAGGCGTATCACGTCCACGTTGGCGGGCGTGGCGGCGCTTTCATGCAGGTTGAAATGAAAGACGTCGAAAGTGGCACCAAGCGCAATGAACGCATCCGGACAGACGAGAAGGTCGATCGCGCTTACGTGGAAACACGCCCTATGGAGTACCTATACCAGGACGGGGACAGCTACGTCTTCATGGACAAGGAAAGCTACGAGCAACTGACTTTACCGGCTGACTTCCTGGAAGGTCAGGCGGGTTATCTGCTGCCCAACGTCAACGTGCAGGTGAATATGCACAACGAGCGCCCGATTGGAATCGAGTTGCCCGCCTCGGTCGTACTGACCATTGTCGAAACCGAGCCCGGCATCAAGGGCGCGACCGCGACTGGCTCCTACAAGCCTGCCAAAACAGAAACCGGTATTACCGTGCAGGTTCCGCAATTCGTCAGCGAGGGAGAAAAGATCAAGGTCAATACCGACAGCGGCGAATACATGGAGCGCGCCTCCTGAGCCGCTGAGCCCTGGTGCGTTTGATTTCAGCGCGCATCGGGCACGATCGGAATAACCGCCTCCCGGCCGGCGTTGATTCCTCCGGCCAGTTCAGGCTGTATGGTGACATGTTCGATGCCAAAGCGCGAACGTGCCGAGCTGCGGATGCGTTCCAGCGTCGCAGGCCAATCCTCCAGGGAATCTACATCGACGTGCGCGGACAGCGCGACCCGTCCCGAAGCGATGGTCCAGACGTGCAGATCATGCACGGATTTCACACCCGCAACTTGTGCCAGCGTCTGGCCGACTTCAGTGAGATCGATTTCCCGCGGCACGCCCTCCATCAGCACATGCAAAGCATCGCGCAGCATTCGCAACGTTGAAACCAGAATCAGCGCGCTGATCACGAACGACAGGAGCGGATCTATGGGGTACCAGCCGGAAACAAGAATGACCGTGCCGGCAGTCAGTGCCGCTACCGAACCAATCAGATCGCCCAGCACATGCAATCTCGCGGCGCGGGTATTCAGATTGTGCTGGCTACCACCCAGAATACGCAGTACGGCGAGATTGACCAGCAACCCGATCAGCGCGACAACAATGACGCCGAGGCCTGTTACCGGCTGCGGCTGGTAAAGGCGATGAACGGCTTCGACCACGATGACGATGACGATGCCCAGCAACAGCAACCCGTTCAGCAACGCTGCAATGATTTCGGCCCGGGCGAAACCGTAGCTGTGCCTGACACCGGGCGGCTTCAGCGCAATCCTCGATGCAATGACGGCTATCAGCAAGGCAGCCGAGTCGGAGATCATGTGCCCAGCATCGCTTATCAGAGCCAGTGATCCGAACCACCAGCCGCCGGCCAGCTCGACCATCGCAAATATGAAGGTCAGCGACAAGCCGGCTATCAGGGCACGCGAAGCGCGCCGCGAATCCGGTTGGACGTAGTCCGCGCCGTGGCTATGGCCGTGATGCGTGTGGCCATGATGGGTGTGTCCGTGGTGAAAATGCATGGCGGTTACGTCATGCGGCCGGCTGGTCCGGCTTGCAGGCCGGCAAGGCGTTGGCGCGCGGCGAGATAATCGACATCCTCGGCGCGGCGCCGCAGCGAACCGGACTCGTCGCGCAGATGCAACGAAAGCAGTCGTGCCGTATCGAAAGTGGCATCGGCCTGGCGCATCGCATGTAACACGGCGTCGGCATCATCGGGAGCATTGCACACGAGTGCGACGTCGCAACCGGCGGCACATGCGGCAGCTGCTCTGGCCGCTGCCTTGCCGGCAACGCTGGCAGCACGCATTGACAAGTCGTCGCTGAACACGATGCCTGTGAATCCGAGCCGTTTGCGCAATATATCCTTCAGCCAGAAGCGCGAGAACCCGGCCGGCTGTGCATCGACGTTGTCGTACACGACGTGAGCTGGCATCACGCCCCCCAGCGCTCCCCGGCAGAGCGCGATGAATGGCGGCAGGTCGTCGCGCACGATTTCCGCCAGTTCACGATGATCGATGGCAACATCGTGGTGCGTGTCGGCAGCGACCGCGCCGTGTCCCGGGAAATGCTTGCCAACAGCAATCATGCCGCACTGATTCAAGCCCGCTATAAAGGCTTGTGCCAGTTCGGTCACGGCTTCCTTTGATGCGTGAAATGCCCGGTCGCCAATGACAGTGCTGCAACCGTGATCGATATCCAGCACCGGGGCAAAGCTGAAATCGATACCGCAGGATCCCAGCTCGGTTGCGATGACGTGACCGGCATCATGCGCCATCAGGCTCGCACGTTGGCGGTCCCGGTCCCATAAAGCGCCGATGGTTCGCATTGCAGGAATCGCGCTGAATCCTTCGCGGAAGCGTTGTACACGACCGCCTTCATGATCTACCGCAATGAGCAAGGCCGGATCCCGCACGGATTTGATTTCGGCGCACAGTGAACGAAGCTGTTCCGGATTCTGATAATTGCGTGAGAACAGAATCACGCCCGCGCATGCCGGTTGCAGGAGGCGCTGCCGGTCCTGTGCGTTGAGTTCAACGCCCTCGAGATCGATCATTACCCGGCCTGGCGGCATTCGGATCATTGCAGCGACTCCAGCACCACAACGGCGCAGACCAGTCCTTTTTCGTGGGTAATCGACAGGTGTGCGCTGCCGATTTGCCGCGAGTCCAGATAGGCCTTGAGCGTGTCGCTGAAACGAAATTCCGGCCGGCCGTTTTCCGTGCTCTCGATGCCGACCGAATGCAGTGTCACCGGATGGCGCAAGCCGGTGCCAAGCGCCTTGGCGATCGCTTCTTTCGCGGCGAAGCGATTGGCAAGAAACCAGCCTTTGCGGGTGCTGTGCGAAAACTGTTCGAGCTCCCCTGCATTGAGAACGCGGCGAACGAATTGATCGCCGTAGCGTTCGTGCAAATCGTCAATGCGCGCCTTTTCTACGAGGTCGATACCGATGCCCACAATCATTTGTCTGCAACACCTTGCTTTATCGCGTCGAGATACGCTGCCACGGTGTTCGCCATGCCGAGTTCGAGAGCGTCGGACGTGAGCGCATGACCGATCGAAACTTCCGCAACACTGGGTACCGCCCGAAGGAACGCCGGCAGGTTGTCGCGGTTGAGGTCATGTCCCGCGTTCACCTCCAGCCGTTGTTCGAGCGCAGCCGTTGCCGCTGCGGCATAGGCGGCAAGCGAGCGGGCCTGTGCGGATGTGCCGAACGCCTGCGCATAGGGTTCGGTGTAGAGTTCGACACGGTCGGCGCCAACCGCTTTTGCCAATGCCATTGCCGCGGGATCCGGGTCCATAAAGAGGCTGACGCGGATACCCAACGCTCGCAATTCGCCGATCACAGGGATCAGGCGTTTTCCGTCCCGTTCCAGGTTCCAGCCATGGTCCGAGGTAAAGGCACCCGGCTCGTCGGGAACGAGTGTGCACTGGTGCGGCTGCACCGCCCTGACAATATCCATTACCTGATGAAAGGGGTTGCCTTCGATGTTGAACTCAACTGTTGTTCGGGCAGCCAGCATTTCCGCCAGTTCGTGGACGTCACGTCGGCGAATATGGCGCTCGTCCGGTCGCGGATGAACAGTTATCCCGTGCGCTCCCGCGTCCAGCGCAATGGCGGCGAGCCGCACGACATCCGGAATGCCGATGGTGCGCGAGTTACGCAGCAAGGCGATTTTGTTGACGTTGACGCTCAGCTTGGTCATCTGCGGTATCAGATCTGTTGCATATCCACCAGCAATTGCCGCGTATGCAAGGTTTTCGAACCCAGGTAATGCGCTACCAGACGCCTCATCAACAGCTTGCTCTGAGTTAGTGTCACAGGATCTTCATAATTGTCGCACGCCAGATCGAGCAAGGTCTTGCCGGACAGTTCGATCTCCGCGCTGGTTCCGGTTTCGATCCGGACAGGGCCTTTTTCGATGACATAGGTATAGCGCGCGGAGGGTTCAACCGCCCTGTCGGTTCCGCCTTCCCGGTCAAGAGTAAGGGCGTATCCGAGTTCGCCCAACAGGAATTTTTCGAAGCGCCGAAGGGTGGCTGAAATCCGGCTGTTCACGGAAAGCGCGGTAACCGCTTCAGCGTACAGATCGAACAAGCCCTCGTGCGCATCGTCGCGCTGCAGAAATTTGAGCAGGAGTTCGTTGAGATAGAAACCGGACATCAGACCGATGCCTCTCAGTTGGGGAATGCCGCCCTGCCACTCCGCACCATACAGCCCGCGCAGTTCCCCTTTACCCCCCCATCGCACCAGTAGCGGCTGGAAAGCCAGCAGGGTCCCGCGCAGTGCCGATCTCGGTCGGCGCGCGCCCTTTGCGACCAGGCCGATGCGGCCGTGGTGGCGGGTAAACATTTCGACAATCAGGCTGGTTTCCCGGTATGGGTAACTATGGAGGACAAATGCCGGTTCGGCTTCCTGACGCCTTTTGCGCGAATCGGCCACGACCCGATCAGGTTCTGGCAAGGCCGGTTGCATCGGTGCGCCGGGTTATGCCCGGCTTCGCGTGCTGTGGCGCGGCACCGGGGCAGAAGCGTGCGGTCAACCAATACTTCTTCATAAAGCCTAACCGTATCCAAGCGAACGCAAACTGCGTGCATCATCGGCCCAGCCCTGCTTGACGCGTACCCATACTTCCAGGAAAACCTTTCCACCAAACAACTGTTCCATGTCTTTTCGCGCGCGCGTACCAATTATTTTCAGCTTGGAGCCGCGCGCGCCAATCACCATGGCTTTGTGGGCCGGCTTGGATACAATCACGGTCGCGTTTATGCGACGCAGCTGACCCTCGTGTTCGAAGCGCTCGATTTCCACTGTAGTGCCGTAGGGAAGTTCCTCGCCGAGGAACTGAAACAGCTTTTCGCGAACGATTTCTGCTGCGAGAAAACGCTCCGGGCGGTCGGTAATCGCATCTTCCTCATAGACCGGAGCACCAGCGGGCAGGTACTTGACGGCTGTATCAATCAGTTCTGGAATTCCGTCGCCCTTCGCGGCGCTTACGGGGACGAACTCTGCAAAGCGGTATGCCGCGCGTAAAGATTCGATATAGGGCAGCAGCGACGTGCGGTCCTTGAGTTTGTCGATCTTGTTGATCACTGCAACTACAGGAACGGAGTCCGACAGCATGGAGATAATTTCCTCATCCTGTTTCGTCAGTCTCCCGGCTTCTACCACCAGCATTACCACGTCAACCTCGCGTAGCGCGCTGGTCACCGTGCGATTCATCTCCTTGTTGAGCGCGCTGCTATGCTGTAGTTGAAAACCGGGCGTATCGAGAAACGCGATCTGTGCACGGGAATCGGTATGTATGCCCAGTATGCGGTGGCGGGTGGTCTGGGCGCGACGGGATACGATGCTTAGCTTGACTCCGATCAGGCAATTCATCAGCGTCGACTTGCCGACATTTGGCCGCCCGACAATTGCGACTGTGCCGGACCGATAGGGCTCGGGGCTGCTGGGTTTCGTCATCAGTACACTCTCAATCCCGCTGGAAAGACCAACTGCTGCGCACTGGCGCCAGGGACAAACCAGTGCTGGAGTTCACTCGCGCTGTCCACAGGGAAGTCAGTTGGTCGTGACCAGCGCATGGGCGCGTTGTGCGGCGTCCTGTTCTGCAGAGCGCCTGCTCGTCCCTTCCCCGAACGTTCGGATATTCATGTCTGCAACCAGACACTCGACCCGAAAAAGTTGATCGTGCGCCTCACCGCTGACATCGACAATCGAGTATATCGGCAAAGACAACTTCCTTCCCTGCAAGAACTCCTGCAGCCGGGTCTTCGGGTCCTTGTCCACAGCGGAAGGATCGAGTTCGCTGACGACCGGGTCGAATAACGCGGTGATTACCTTGGACACGGTATCGAACCCGGCATCGACGAATACGGCACCAAGCAGTGCTTCCAGAGCATCGGCAAGCATCGACGGGCGGCTCGAGCCACCGCTGAGCCGTTCGCCCTGGCCAAGCAGGATGTGTTCACCCAAAGACAACGAACCCGCAATCTCGAATAATGATTGCTGATTTACCAGATTGGCGCGCACCCGCGACAGATCCCCTTCGGGCAGTTCGGGAAAACGCTCATATAGCAATCTGGCGATAACGCAGTTCAGTACCGAGTCGCCGAGAAATTCGAGACGTTCGTTGTGCGGGAGCCCGTAAGAGCGGTGCGTCAAGGCTTGATGCAAGAGCCTCGCGTTTCGAAAGTGATGCCCGATCTTTCTCTCTATGGAGCTATCTTCCATCAGGCCCGTGTCGCGCTTGCCTGCTCAATGACTGGATGCGTCAAAATCGATACAGGCGCTGATATTTCCGACCAGTTTGATGCGGGTCGAGTACACGGCAGACAGAACGACTTCGCCGCCTTCGCTTGAAATATCCAGATCCCGTCCATCAACTGCAGTGATATTGTCGATCTGGGCCCGCCGGTTGAACGCAGCCATGATCTCCGCCGGAGAGGCGCCGCGCGTATCGGGTGCCCGTGCCAGTTCGCGCAGGTGGTTTTGAATCGTTGCATAGTCGATGTATGCAGGTACCAGTTTCAATGCCATGACTGCGAAGAATACGACGCCAGCCGCGATCAGTACCATGCCGATCATCGTTGCCCCACGTTGCTGCGTCTTCATATACACCCCCGTCTACCGAATTTGCGTGCCGATGCGTTTGAGTTCATTGAAATTCCACCAGATCAGAAAAGCCTTGCCGACGATGTTGCGTTCCGGGACAAATCCCCAGTAGCGGCTATCCGAGCTTGAATCCCGATTATCACCCATCATGAAGTAATGCCCTTCCGGTACGATGCAGACAAAGCCGCTGTCATTGTATTCGCAACGATCCCGGGACGGAAACTGGCGCACGCTGGCAAGCCTTACCGGCGGCTCGTCAGGGTCGATCAAGACCGAATGGCGTTGATCGCCCAGATGCTCCCAGAAGCGCCACGCCTTGACATACGACAAGCCCTTTTCCGAGTATTGAAAATCGTCAAGCCGCTCGACTTCCAGAAACTCGCCGTTGAGGCTCAATCGCTTGTGGCGGTACTCGACGCGGTCACCGGGCAAGCCGACAACGCGCTTGATGTAGTCCAGCGACGGGTTGTCCGGATACCGGAACACCATCACGTCGCCGTGCTTCGGACTGCCGAGTTCGATGATCTTGGCATTGATAACCGGCAGTCGGATACCGTAACTCGACTTGCTGACAAGAATGTAGTCCCCGACCAGCAGCGTTGGAATCATCGATCCCGAAGGTATCTTGAATGGCTCAACCAGGAATGAGCGCAACACAAAAACCACGAGGATGACCGGGAAGAAGCTCTTTGAATACTCCACCCACCACGGCTCCTTGCTGTCTGCACTTCTCTTCGTGCGGAGCCAGAAGCGATCCAGCAGCCAGACGCCACCGGTCACGATCAGCAGGGACAGCATGAGCAATGCGAAATTCATCTGGTCGTAATCCTTTCCATGCGATCCGATTGGTTACTTGCTATCGACCTGCAGTATTGCGAGAAACGCCTCCTGCGGAATCTCTACGGTGCCGACCTGCTTCATTCGGCGCTTTCCGGCTTTCTGTTTCTCGAGAAGCTTCTTCTTGCGGGTAATGTCGCCACCATAACACTTGGCCAGGACGTTTTTGCGCAATGCCTTGACGTTCTCGCGGGCGATTATTTGCGAACCGACCGCGGCCTGCACTGCCACGTCAAACATTTGCCGGGGGATGAGTTGTCGCATGCGTGTTGCGACTTCCCGCCCCCTGCTTTGCGCGCTGGACCGGTGCACGATCAGGGATAGTGCGTCGACGCGATCACCGTTGATAAGTATGTCGAGCTTGCACAGATCGTCGGCGCGAAATTCCTTGAAATCGTAATCCAGTGATGCGTAACCGCGAGAAACCGATTTCAACCGGTCAAAGAAATCGAGAACCACTTCGTTAAGCGGCAATTCATAGGTCAGCATGACCTGCTTTCCCATGTATTGCATGTTCTTCTGCGCGCCGCGCTTGTTGTTGCACAGATTCATTACCGGCCCAACGTATTCCTGCGGCAACAGAATCGTTGCGGTGATAATCGGTTCGCGAATTTCTTCGATCTTGCCAAGGTCGGGCAATCTCGAAGGGTTCTCGACCTCCAGCACAGTACCATCGCGCATCAGCACCTGATACACGACGGTGGGGGCCGTGGTGATGATATTCATGCCGTATTCGCGTTCGAGGCGCTCCTGCACGATGTCCATGTGCAAGAGACCGAGAAAGCCGCAGCGAAAACCAAACCCCAGCGCTTGCGATGTTTCCGGTTCGAACCGCAACGAGGCGTCATTGAGCTGGAGTTTGTCCAGAGCATCGCGCAGCGCGTCATACTCGTTCGCTTCAACCGGATACAGTCCGGCGAAAACCTGTGGCTTGATCTCCTTGAATCCGGGTAGCGCTTTCGCGGCCGGCTGTGACGCCAGCGTTACGGTGTCGCCCACCTTTGCCGCTTTCAGTTCCTTGATGCCGGCAATAATGAACCCCACTTCTCCGGCGCCAAGGCGGTCTCGCACTTCGGCGCGGGGCGTGAACACGCCCAGCTCCTCGCACTGGTGAGTGCCGCCGGTGGACATCAGCATGATCTTGTCTTTCGGCTTGAGCAATCCGTCGACGATACGCACCAGCATGATTACGCCCACGTAATTGTCGAACCAGGAGTCGATGATCAGTGCCTTGAGCGGCTCATTCTCGTTGCCGGCTGGTGGCGGCACACGGACGATAACCGACTCGAGGATTTCGCGCACGCCGACGCCGGTCTTTGCGCTGGCGCGTATTGCGTCGTGGGCCGAAATGCCGATGATTTCCTCGATTTCCTCGATCACCCGTTCCGGCTCGGCCGAAGCCAGATCGATCTTGTTCAGAACCGGAATGACTTCAACGCCCTGTTCTATCGCCGTGTAGCAATTGGCAACAGTCTGTGCCTCTACACCCTGTGATGCGTCAACAACTAGCAACGCGCCTTCGCATGCTGACAGCGAGCGTGAAACCTCGTAGGAAAAGTCGACATGCCCCGGGGTGTCGATCAAATTGAGATGATAGACCTTGCCATCGAGAGCCTGATAGCGCAGCGCGGCTGTCTGTGCCTTGATCGTAATGCCGCGTTCACGCTCAAGATCCATCGAATCAAGAACTTGTGCCCCCATCTCGCGATCCGATAAACCACCGCAGAGCTGGATGATCCGGTCAGCAAGCGTGGACTTGCCGTGATCGATGTGGGCAATGATGGAGAAATTGCGGATGTGCTGCATCGGAAAAAGGGCACTGCGCGTGCCCTTCAAATCGTTTGAAGGCGCGAATTCTAGCCGATTCGCTGCTTGCTGGGTCGATGTCTAGGGCCGTCGCATCTACCCTCAATCATTATCGAGCCGAATCGGGACGTAAATCGCCCCCTGCCCGCGGCGCACCAGGAGCGCAACGCTACGCGCCTTCTGATAGTCGTTCATCAATTGTCTGAACTGTTCGACCGACTGGACATCGTTATTGTTGAGGGCGAGAACGACGTCTCCGCGCCTCAGACCGGCGCGGGCACCTGGACCATCGACTTTTTCGACCTTCACTCCGCCATCGATACCGAGTTGCTCCCGTTCGCTGGCTGAAAGGTTTGAGACAGTCAGCCCCAGCCTCGCGATGATGTTGCCGCCACTGTCTGCCGGCGTTGGCTGCGGCCGGTTGCTCGCCTGGTCATCCGCGATTTCTCCGACCGTGATCGTGATGTTCTTGTCCTTGCCTTTGCGCCAGACCTTGACAATAACCTTCGCACCCGGCTTGGTCTGGCCAACGATACGTGGCAAATCGCCGGAGCTGTCCACCTCGATTCCATCGAACTCGAGGATCACGTCGGACGCTTCGATGCCCGCTTTGTCAGCCGGCCCGCCCTTCTCCACGGAATTCACCAGGGCGCCCTGCGGCCTCGCCAGCCCGAACGACTCGGCCAGTTCCCTGGTGACTTCCTGGATAACGACGCCGATGCGGCCGCGCTGAACGCGGCCGGAGGTGCGCAACTGGTCTGCAATGTCCATCGCCACATCAATCGGGATGGCGAACGACAAGCCCATGAAGCCGCCGGTGCGGCTGTAAATCTGCGAATTGATACCGACCACCTCACCATTCATGTTGAACAGCGGCCCGCCGGAATTACCAGGGTTGATCGCGACATCAGTCTGAATGAACGGAACGTAGTTTTCCTGCGGCAGTGACCTGCCCTTGGCGCTGACGATGCCTGCGGTGACGGTGTTCTCGAAGCCGAATGGCGAGCCGATTGCCAGAACCCACTCTCCTACTCTGAGTTTATCCGGGTTTCCAATCGTGACGTGGGGAAGATCGCTGGCTTCGATCTTGATCACGGCGACGTCGGTTCGCTTGTCGAACCCGACCACTTTAGCCTTGAATTCGCGTTTGTCGCTGAGCTTGACGGTAATGTCGTCAGCAGCCGCAACGACGTGCGAATTGGTCAATATGAATCCGTCCGCGCTGATAATGAATCCCGAGCCGAGTGACTGCGACTCATATTCGCGCGGACCTTCCGGAGGGCCGAACCGGCGAAAGAAATCGTAGAAAGGGTCATCCTCCGGTACCGGAATTCTCGGTGCGTTTTCGACGGTCTGGCTGGTGCTTACATTCACGACAGCCGCGCCCTGGTTTTCAACCAGTTTGGTGAAGTCTGGCAGGGCTTGCGCCGAGGCAAACACCGGCGCAAGCAAAACCACCATCGATAGCAGCAATCTTGTCATTTGTTCTCTCATTTTTGTTGTGACTTCCCGGGGCATCACCGTGCGGCGGCAGGTTATCGATTTTCGAAGACGACAGAGTTCCCTATCTGCATCACCGTAATGGCCGGCGCTTCACCGAGCACCGTAACGAGATTACCATCGAGCGTGCGGCGATAGATGTTGATCGCGCCCTGGCGGCTCAAACCTTCGCTCACATCGCGGCTGGGCATCGATTCAATAAAGATGGACACCGCTGCCATGCCGTCCGAATAGACCATATGGGTGACGACACGCCCGCCTTGCTTGGTGCGCCGCATGTCCATGATCTTGCGAAATCCCGGTGGAAAGTCCCGCACCGTCCAGCCGGTTTCCACCTCGCTCAACATTGACTGGGCGAACCGGTCGAGACGCCACTCGGGAATATTGGCGTTGTAGCTGGGATTGATCATTTCCCTCGTGACGGCAGCGCCCATATTCAACTGGGTAAACGCAAATTGCTCGACAACCTGCCGTGCTTCGTTCAACGTGCGTGCCTTCAGCAACAGCCCTGTTTCCGTTTCAGACCAGAGCTTGTGGCCGTATCGCATGGCGTCTTTGGGCTCAAGTATTACGACTTGGGCATCGAACCCGGCAACCCGCTCCGTAAGGCCCTTGCGAATCGAATAATACCGGGCGATCGAACTCAACTGCTCGGGTACAAGTGCAGGAAAACTGCGTTTTGCAATGCGTTTCTGGCTGCGCACGATTTTGGCGTCAGGGTAAAAACACATTACCTCGTCGTTATTGCGGATGATCTCCCGCCGCGGTCCGTCAAGGGTTTCGAGTTTCTCGTGCTCGCCGTCGGTATCAACGAAATGGACAATGCGCGAGGTTTCCACACGCTCGCCGTGCTGGTAAACGAAAGTACCTTCATAATTCAGTGTACGTGCCGCTGTGGCAATGCGTTCCAGGATCTGCAGCGCATCATCCTGTGTCAGAGGTTCAGCCTCGGCGTGCGCCGCGCCCAGTCCCGCCAGTGCCAATGCCGCAATTGCCAATCTGCTTACCATATGTTGTGCCGGTCAGCGTGAACCGTCTGTTGCTGAAACCGTTCTGACGTAGGGCACCACGCCCTGCATGGCAGTGCTGGGCGAAAACTGCTGGTGCGCCATCAGGTATTCACTCATGCCATCGGATTCGGACTGGTTAACGGTCCCGGGATCTGCCGCATCGGCGATCACGGCATACGCGCCGGGATTTTCCTCCGGGGAGATCAGGGCGTTGTTTGATAATGCCAGCCACGCGACAACGGCAGCACCGCACAACGAAGCGGCGACCGGCAGCGCAATGCGTTTCGTGGCGCGGCGCACTCTCCACGTTCTGGGTGCCAGCACGGTGGGTTCGTCAGCGAGCCGGGCGCCCACCAGAGACGCGACCCCGTTGGAGGAAACTCCCTCGCCACGCAACGTATCGCCGATCATGTGATAAACGGCCCAGACAGCCTGCCGCTCAGGGTCGGCCTTGATGCTGGCTAGTTCATGAACCACTTCGTTATCGTCCAGTTCCCCATCCATCAATGCTGAAAGTCTTTCCATGATCACCACCTCTTGTCTTTACCTGTACCGAGCAATGGCCGGATGCGCTCGGCGATTGTCTCCCTTGCCCTGAAAATCCGTGAACGCACTGTCCCTATGGGGCAATTCATCGCTCCGGCAATGTCTTCATAACTCATGCCATCGATTTCGCGCAACACGATCGCCGTCCTCAACTCCTCAGGCAACTCATTCATCGTCTGGTTCACGGTCGAAGCAATTTGCTTGCTCATTAATTCTGCCTCCGGCGTATTCATGTGCCTGAGTTGATGCCCTTCTTCGAAACTCTCTGCCTCTTCGCTATCGAACTGGGTACTCGTGGGCGCACGCCGCCCTGCCGCAACAAGGTAATTCTTTGCGGTATTGACGGCGATACGATAAAGCCAGGTGTAAAAAGCGCTCTCTCCACGGAATGACGGTAACGCGCGGTAAGCCTTGATAAAGGCCTCCTGCGCGACGTCGTCGATCTCCGCCGAATCGCGAATAAATCTCGATAACAGCCGATTAATCTTGCGCTGGTATTTTGTAACCAGCAGCTCGAAGGCTTTCTTGTCGCCGCGCTGTGCGCGCTCAACGAGCTGTTGGTCAACTTCACGGTCGCCCATCTAGGCAAATATCCTGGTTTGAGTTCCTGAGTTGTTTTGGGGCCGTCTGGGAGAGCGACCCGAAGTATAACTGCCACAAACCCTCCAGGGAAATGTACCGTGATGTCGACTTACCCACAGACAACCAAAAGTGACGCTTGGTTCAATAAAATAGGGCCGTGGCGACAACCGCCCGGCCACGCCCACCGGTAGAATGTCCCGAACTCTGCGGATGCCTGTCTGATGAAAACCTGTGAAGTGGCTGTGCTGGGCAGTGGCCTGGCCGGATTGACGGTAGCTCTCAATCTGGCCGACCGCTGCAAGGTGGCGATTGTAACCAAGCGTGCGTTGCTCGACGGTGCGAGCAACTGGGCACAGGGAGGCATCGCGGCGGTGTTGGCCAGCGATGACTCGCCTGATTCGCACATTTCGGACACACAGATTGCCGGCGCCGGCCTGTGTGACCCGGAAACCACCCGTTACGCCGTGGAGCACGGCAGGGAGGCGATCGAATGGCTCATTTCCCAGGGGGTTCCGTTTACGAGAGACCAGTCCAGTGATGTTGGCTATCACCTGACGATGGAAGGTGGGCACAGCCATCGGCGGGTCATCCATGCCGCCGATGCCACCGGCCATGCGGTGCAGACCACGCTCGAAGCCAAGGTCAAAGCCCATCCGAACATTACTGTGCTCGAACACCACGTTGGTATCGACCTGATTACCAGCGAGAAGCTGGGTCTGGACACGCCGGCTTGCCGGGGCTTGTACGCGCTGGACAGCCGGGCCGGAAAGGTCGTGACCATCGGCGCCGACCGGGTGGTGCTCGCTACCGGGGGAGCCGGCAAGGTTTATCTGTACACCACGAACCCCGACACGGCGACCGGTGACGGCATCGCGATGGGCTGGCGTGCCGGCTGTCCTGTCGCGAACATGGAATTCATCCAGTTCCATCCGACCTGCCTTTACCATCCTCACGCCAAGTCGTTTCTGATCTCCGAGGCGGTGCGTGGCGAAGGTGGGGTGCTGCGCTTGCCTGACGGCACCCGGTTCATGCCGGAACACGACGAGCGTGCCGAACTGGCACCGCGCGACATCGTCGCCCGGGCGATCGACTTCGAGATGAAGCGGCGAGGCCTCGACTGCGTATACCTCGACATTACCCACAAGTCCGAAGCTTTTCTCAGAGAGCACTTTCCCACCATCCACGGGCGCTGCCTGGAACTGGGGATCGACATTGCCCGCCAACCGATACCGGTTGTCCCCGCTGCCCACTACACCTGCGGCGGCATTCAGACCGATCACAACGGCCTCACCGGCTTGCGGGGCCTGTACGCGGTGGGCGAAACGGCTCACACGGGACTTCACGGCGCCAACCGTCTTGCCAGTAATTCGCTGCTGGAGTGCCTGGTTTTCGGGCGCGCTGCCGCGAATCACATACTGCAGCAGGAGGCAGAGACGCCGGTGTCACTGCCTGATTGGGACGAGAGTCGCGTAACGGACGCCGATGAAGAAATCGTCATCGCCCACAACTGGGACGAATTGCGCCGGTTCATGTGGGACTACGTCGGCATCGTGCGCACCAACAAACGCCTCGAGCGCGCCATGCACCGGATACAGTTGCTGTCCGAAGAGATCCATGAGTACTACTCGAACTTTCGCGTCACCAGTGATCTGCTCGATTTGCGCAATCTGGTGCTGACAGCGGACCTCATTGTTCGCTGTGCGATGAGGCGCAAGGAAAGCCGCGGCCTGCATTACAGCCGGGACTATCCAGAGCAACTGCCTGAAGCCAGAGATACCTTGCTAAGGCCGTCCTGACGGTTGGACAGCGAAGCGCAGGAACACACGCAATCGGCGCAGGTCGTCCGAATCGGCGCTGTCGGGCAGCAAGCTGACAGCCCGAGACAAGCGCTCACCGGCGCAGGATATCCGCATGACGATCAATTGGGGCGAAACAAACCAGCCGCGACACAGGCGCCCGACAACGACGCGGCCAGAGGCCATACGTAACTGACAGGAACCATCGCGCATCAGTCGCAGTCCGATACAGGCGTGGCTGCCTTTGCGCAGCGCGTGGCGGTAAATCTCGGAATGCAGCGCTCAACAGTACGAGGGCGCAGGCGGCTATCCGATACCACCAGGAAACAGGCAGCACAAGGACAGCGACGATTGCCGCCAAATGGCTCGCGGCGAGGAGCAATGCAAGCCGGGCTGAAGCGCGTAACGGCACGTCAATGAAATCGGTCTGGTTCATTCAACCTATAATCTTTCAGAATGTGCGCCAATGCATTCGTGCGGCTAGCGAGGTTTTCGCGGTTGACCCAAGCCCCGAAGGCCTGGACGTGTCACACGGTTGCGGGTGAGCATGCGTCACGGAAAGCATGGGGTGCCAAATTACGGGTTGTACCGGACATGGGAATCTGAACAAGGTGAATCGCTCTTCTGACTGGCACGCCCAGCTGGTCGCTGCGGGTGCGCGCTTCGACGACGCGGGACTTGTCATTGACTTCGGTGATCCTGATGCTGAAGCTCGCGCGATGCAAGACACTGCCATTGTCGCGCCACTGACGGGACTCGGTCTGATTTCCGTCTCCGGAGACGACGCATCGAGCTTTCTCAATGCGCAGTTGACCAGCGACGTCGGGGCCGTTTCGGCAGCGCGTGCCCAGTACAGCGGTTACTGCACGCCCAAGGGTCGCTTGCTCGCGACGTTGTTGCTTTTTGCCAATAGTAACGCCCACTGGTTACTGCTTCCCGGAGAACTCGCCGAGCCGGTAACCGCGCGCCTGCAGAAGTACGTTCTGCGCGCAAAGGCCAAACTGGAAGTGGCAAGTGCAGCGTTTACGGTTTTCGGTGTTACCGGAGCGCGCGCGGCGGTGGCCGTTGCCGACGGGCTAAATGGAAGCTCGGCGCAGCAACAGGAATTTGAGGTGCGGCACGCCGGCGGCACATCTCTGATTTCGCTTGCCTGGCGGACGTTTCCTGGTGGTATGCAGCACCGACAACTCGGCTGCCACATGGCAGAGGCTGAGCGGCTACGCCCAACCGGCAGGTTCACGTTGGTGGGAATTGCAGACGATCCGCGCGGGTATCGCGACGATCACTGCCGCCACCCAGGAGATGTTCACGCCGCAAATGATCGCGCTCGATGCCCGCGGCGGAGTCAGCTTCCAAAAGGGTTGCTATCCGGGCCAGGAGATCGTCGCGCGTACGCGCTACCTGGGTGACGTGAAAAGGCGTCTGTACCACGGCAGCAGTATGCAGACTGTGTCGCCCGGTACGACAATCACCGGTGGCGAGGACGATAAGTCACTGGGCATTGTCACCAATGCAGCGCGAGCGGCCGGAAACGTGTGGGAGTTCCTCGCCGTGTTGCAGCGTGACGCGGTTGAAGCAAAACTGGCGTTGCGCACGCGCGACGGGGCTGCCATCACGATTGAACAGGCAGTTGCTTGATTGAGACGTCAGTGGCTGGCGGCGTCGGCGGGAGTTGCGGTTGAAGCTGTCTTGTTACGTCTATTATCGTGTCTTGCCTGATCATGCACGGCAAGCGTCCGTCGCGGCCGACAAGACGATTCACGCAATGCGGACAATGACCGGCGTCAACGCCCGGTTGATGAGCAAGGTTTCCGAACCGCTGTTGTGGATGGAGGTGTACGAAGACATCGGAGATCAGGACGGCTTTCTGTCCGCAATGCGCCAATGCGTTCGAGATAGCGGCCTGGAAAACTGGCTCGCGGACGGCGGCAAGCGCCATATCGAGGTCTTTCAATGTGCCTGATCGTATTTGCCTGGAAAGCGCATCCACGCTATTCGCTGGTCCTTGCGGCTAACCGGGACGAGTTTCTCGACCGCCCCAGTTCCCCACTGGACCATTGGGAGGACCAGCCGGACGTTCTTGGCGGGCGGGATATTGAGAAAGGCGGAAGCTGGCTTGCGGCCAACGTCGATGGCCGATGGGCCGCGGTAACGAATTTCCGCGATGGCCGTCCGGTTGCACCCTCTCCGTTTTCGCGCGGACATCTCGTCGCCGGCTATGTGACCTCACCGGCATCTGCGCCAGCCTACGCGGCCGACATTTCGCAGCCGTTGTCCGATTACCCGGGATGCAATTTGCTCTTTGGCGACGCGCAGTCGCTTTTTTACGCGTCGAATCGCCACCGACCGGGTGCCGCCACGCAGGTCATTTCGCTGTCGCCAGGCATTTATGGTCTGAGCAACCATTTGCTCGACACACCCTGGCCGAAGGTCGAACGCTGCAAGGCATTCATGCGGAAGCTGCTGGTTGCAGGCGAGACCGGCCTCGCCGACGGATTGTTCGAGTTGCTCGCGGACCGGAATCTGGCAGCGGACGAAGAGTTGCCGGCAACAGGCGTCTCGATTGAACGCGAGCGAATGCTTTCTTCGCCCTTCATCGTGTCGGAAGGCTACGGCACGCGCGCATCCACGGTGCTGCTGGCGGACAATGACGGAACGGTGATCATGCAGGAGCGCAGTTTTGGCGACCGCGGTGCGGAGCTCGCGCGTCGGGCAAAGACATTTCACTACGCGATTGGCCGACGCTAGCGCCGGATCAGAGCTTCAAATACATGTGACGGTGGGGCATGCCCGCATCGTCGAATACGTCACCCTCGGGCACAAAGCCGTGGCGCTCGTAGAAACCCAGCGCGTGCGTCTGGGCATTGAGCGCGCAGCCGGATATCCCCTGTTGCCGTGCGACCTCGATCAGTGTCCGCAGCATGCGTGAACCAATTCCGTGGCGGCGCCAGGGCCGCAGTACCGCCATCCGTCCGATGTGACCGTCCGCAAGCAGGCGCGCAGTGCCCACGGGCACTGTGTCATTCACATAAGCGAGGACATGGATACAGGCCGGATCGAGGCCGTCCCATTCCAGTTCGACCGGTACATGTTGCTCCAACACGAACACTCTCTCGCGTATGGACCGCAAGATCGCCTCGTCCTGCTCCCAGTCGGCAATCTTTACCGCAATGTCCACGTCAGGCCGCATGTCTCGGCTGGCGCCCGGATCTGTCCCCGATCCCCCAGTCCGTCACGAAGCCGGATTGGGCAGCAATTCCAGCGGGTCGATCGGCTTGCCAAGTCGCCGGATCTCGAAATGCAAGCCAGCCTCGCCCGGCGAAATTTCCCCCATCACGCCGATCTTCTGCCCTTGTGCGACCATTTGACCCTCGCTCACCAATAACTGGCGGTTATGCGCGTACACGCTGAGGAAGGTGGCGTTATGCTTGACGATGATCAGGTTGCCATATCCTCTCAGGCCGCTACCGCTGTAGACGACCTTGCCGGGTGCACTCGAGACAACCGGCTGTCCTGGTTGACCCCGAATGGCGATACCTTTCCGTCCGTTTGAGAAGGCGTAAAGCAGATCACCCGACGCTGGCCATTCCCAGTGCAAGCTTCCATCAGGCTTGCCCGGACTGGTTGCGGCTGATTTCGGCGGGTTCTTCACCGTCGGCGATGCCACAGGTACGGGCGCTGGCGCGCTTTTCGGTTGTTCGGGTGCCGTATTGGCAGCGATGACTGTGGTTTCCACCTCCCCCGTCAATTGCCGCTGCAACTCGTTGAAGGCTTGCTGGGAATAGACGGAACGGTACGCCATCGGGTCGGTAAACGTCGGTACGTCTTTCCTTGTTTCCGCCACATCATCGGAGCGGGGCAATGCGGCCGGCGGCAGTGCCAGCGGTTCGGATGCAGCGGTCGCATTTGCGCCTTGCGGTGCTGACACACGCAAGCGTTGGCCAATCTGGATGTAGGCGGCATTGGCAAGATTGTTCCACGCGGCGACGTCCCGGTAGTCCTGGCCAAAATCGAGCGCAATGCTGTAGAGGGTGTCACCCTTGCGGACTGTGTAGTACTCCGGTCGCCAGTCACCCTCGCCGGCCGGCTCGACAACCTGGCGCGGTGTTGACGGCGCTGACGGTGTCGGAGTGGTCTGCGTGCTGCTTCCGGCTGGCTTGGCTTCGGCCGGCGGTTGCGGTTTGGTGCTGCCGGACGATGCCGGGCTGGCAGGTGTATTGTCTCTGGCCACGGTTTTAGGAGCCGGCTGAACCTCACGCGTGACAACGGTCGTGCGTTCACGGGCCTGGGTGCGGTCCTCTACCGGTGCGGCGCGGTTGGTCGACCCGCAGCCCGCCGTCAGGGCTGCCATGAACGACATTGTCACCAATAAGGATCTCGCAAGAAAAATCCTCACGTCGCCAATCCCGTCAGCAGCGGCACGAAATTCACGTCGTCCAGCATCTCTTCCTGCAATCCGTTGGCGGTGCGCGTGACCACCAGAAGTCGTTGCTGGTCCGTGCCGATTGGCAATACCAGACGCCCGCCTTCACTTAACTGATCCGTCAGTGCATCCGGGACCCTGGTCGCAGCCGCTGCCATCACGATGGCATCGAACGGCGCAACGATTTCCAGCCCATGATGTCCGTCCGCATGCTTGACTCGCACGTTTTGGCAGCGAATCTCGCGAAGCCTGACGCGCGCGCGTGACAGCAGCGGCGCGACACGTTCCACCGAATACACCTCCCTGGCGATGCGCGACAGTACCGCCGCCTGATAACCGCAACCGGTGCCGACTTCCAGCACCCGGCCCAGGGTTCTGCCGTCCCGCACGATTTCACACAGCCGGGCGACCGTGTAGGGATGCGAGATCGTCTGTCCGAACCCGATCGGTAGTGATACGTCTTCGTAGGCGCGTGATGCCAGGGCTTCATCGACGAACAGATGACGGGGGACTTCCAGCATCGCACTCAGGACAACTTCATCCCGTATGCCAGCTTCGCGCAATCGTTCGACCATGCGCTGACGGGTTCGCTGCGAGGTCATGCCAATACCGCTGTGGCGCAGATCCATTGTGCGCCCTAGCCCGGAGTGAAACTTTCGGTTGTTCCCGCAACACCCAGCCACTGGCGCATGGCGTCGAGGTTGTAGTACTGCGTCAGATCAATCTGTAGCGGCGTGATCGACACCCGGTTACAGGCAATGGCATTGAAGTCGGTGCCCTCGCCTGCGTCCTGTGCGTCACCTGCGGCACCGATCCAGTAAACCGACTGGCCTCTGGGGTTGGTGGCTTTGACCACGCCTTCGGCCTTGTGACGTCGGCCCAGGCGTGTGACTTCGATCTCGCCAATCTGTTCATAAGCGACGTCAGGCACGTTGACGTTGAGCAGTACCGTTTGCGCGAACGGGTTGTCCCGGTGCTTTTCGGCCAGCTGACGTGCGATTCTCGCCGCCGTCGCGTAATGTCCTTCCTGCTTGCTCGCCAGCGAAACGGCGATTGAAGGAATCCCCAACAGAAAACCTTCCATTGCTGCAGCCACAGTCCCCGAGTAGATCGTGTCGTCACCCATGTTGGTGCCGTGATTGATACCGGATATCACCATGTCGGGCGTGTGATCGAGCAGTCCGGTGACCGCGAGGTGGACGCAGTCGGTCGGCGTGCCGTTGACGTAGAGGAAGCCGCTGTGCGAACGTCTGACGATCAGTGGACGGTCCAGTGTGAGTGAATTGCTGGCACCGCTGCGGTCACGCTCGGGCGCGACCACGGTCACGTCCGCCACTTTCTCAAGCTCCTCGGCGAGTGCGATCAACCCGGGGGCAAAATACCCGTCGTCATTGCTTAGCAGGATACGCATCGGCACCCGGTTGCGGGCTGTGGGTCAGGGAGTTCTGCGGCGCCAAACACGCCATGAGGCGAAGACCGCATGTCACGCGCAAGTGTGCGCAACCACAAATTTGCGCAGGGCTTCGCTGCTTCGCGATGAGAGTATTTGATCTGCATTTCTCAGGGTCTTGGTCGGGGCGGTGAGATTCGAACTCACGACCACCTGCACCCCATGCAGGTACGCTACCAGGCTGCGCTACGCCCCGAGAAATGCCGTGGATTATAACAGAGGGTTTTTAACAAAACCCCTCGCAGGAGAGCTTATGCGCGAAGCAGTTCGATTACTTGCTGCAACTCGGTCCGGATTGCCGGTGCGAGTGCGTCCGGCGCCGGCTTGTCCGCCCCACCTGACTGATCGAGACGGGCGCGTGCTCCGCTGATGGTAAAGCCCTGCTCGTAGAGCAGTTCCCGGATGCGTCTTATCAGGAGCACCTCGTGGTGCTGATAGTAACGACGGTTACCACGGCGCTTGACGGGTTTGAGCTGGGTGAATTCCTGTTCCCAGTAGCGCAGCACGTGCGGCTTGACACCGCACAATTCACTGACTTCGCCGATGGTGAAATAGCGCTTTGCCGGGATTGGCGGCAGCTGCGTCTTACGTTTGCTGCTGTTCGGGTTGTTGTTGCTCTCCACCGTAGTTCTTCTCCACCATCGCCTTCAGTTTTTGACTGGCGTGAAACGTGACAACACGGCGGGCAGTGATCGGAATTTCTTCGCCGGTCTTGGGATTGCGCCCCGGACGTTGCGGCTTGTCACGAAGCTGGAAATTGCCGAAGCCGGAGAGTTTGACTCCCTCGCCGTTTTCGAGTGATCGTCGCACCTCTTCAAAAAACGATTCCACCATATCCTTGGCTTCGCGTTTGTTAAGGCCGACTTTCTCGAACAGAAGATCCGCCAGGTCAGCTTTTGTTAGTGTCATGGTTTGCCCTTTTTACCCGGTTTCGCTGCTACCTGAGCTTCGCTCCGTGTTCTTTTTCCAGTATCCCAATCAGGCCCTCGACCGCTTGGTCGACTTCCGCATCGGTGAGAGTTTTTTGAGTATCTTGCAATAACACTCGGAAAGCAAGACCCTTTTTCCCGATTTCAATGCCCTTTCCACGATAAACATCGAACAGCGCAACATCGTCCAGAATCGGGTTGCCGCTGCCTTGAATCGTTTTAAGCAGGGATTGGGCCGGAATGTCTTCCGCCACCTCGACGGCAATATCGCGGCGGACCAGTGGAAACTTGGAGAACTCACGAAAGACCGGAACCGGGCGTTCCACCGCGGCCTGGGCGTCGACTTCGAACGCGACGACGTTGCCCTGAATGTCATAGCGCGCCAGCAAAGCCGGGTGTAACTCGCCGATCCAGCCGACCACGGTTTCGTCCACCATCACGTGCGCCGATTTGCCCGGGTGCAGCGCAGGGTGCGGTGCCGCAGCGAAATCGACATGGCGGGCCCCGAACAGCGTCTCGAGATCGCCCCGCAAATCGAAGAAATCGACTGGACGCCGGGACGTACCCCATTGTTCCGGCTTCGCGTCGCCATAGGCCAAAGCGCCAAGCCGAAGCCGCTGGTCGAAGCCAACGGCATGCGCGGCAAATACCTGGCTGATTTCGAACAGCCGCACTCTCGCCTGCTTGCGGTTCGTATTGAAACGCAGGCAGTCCACAAGGCTTGCCAGCAAACTCGAACGCATAACGCTGAGTTGTTCCGCGATCGGATTCGCCAGGCGCAGCGGCGCGGAATTCGCTGCGAAATCACGCTCCCACGCCTCATCGACGAAGCTGTAGGTGACGACCTCCTGAAAATCCCGTGTCACCATTGCCTGCCGCAGTCGTGACATCTCCTGGACACGCTCAGGCATGGCCAGCATGCCAGCGTGCGCCCTTGGTAACGTCGCCGGCAACTTCTCGTAACCTTCGATTCGCACGATCTCCTCGACCAGATCCTCTTCGATGGAGATATCGAAGCGGTAGCTCGGTGGAGTCACCGACATGACGTCGCCCGTCTGGCGCACCGGCATGTCGAGCCGTGCCAGTATCTGTTTGACGCGCTCCGCGCGGATGTCCATGCCGAGGATGCGTTGCACCCGCGGGAAACGCAGTTGTACCTCCGGTCGCGTCGGCAGTTCGGCGATCACGTCGTTGGCCACGCTCGCCTTGCCGCCACACACATCGACGATCAGCCGGGAAAGTCGCTCAACGGCACGCCGGCTGCCCTCGTAGTCCACTCCCCTCTCATACCGATGAGAAGCGTCGGTAGAAAAACCGAGCCGGCGCCACTTGCCGGCAATGACGCCCGGTGTGAAAAACGCGCTTTCGAGAAACAGGTCGGTCGTATCGGTGGAAACAGCCGTTTGTTCGCCACCCATGATGCCGGCCAGTGCCACCGGGCCGCGGGCGTCACAGATAACGAGCATGTCCGGCGCGAGGTCCAGAGTCTGGCCATTCAGCAATTCGAGTCGCTCTCCCTGTCGTGCAAAACGCACGTCAATGGGGCCTGACAGCTTTGCGAGATCGAACGCGTGCATCGGCTGGCCGATCTCCAGCATCACGTAGTTGGTCAGGTCGACGATTGCGCTGATGGCGCGCACGCCGCTTCGTTCCAGGCGCCGGACGACGTATTGGGGTGTTGGCGCTGCCGCGTTGACACCACGCAGAATCAGCCCCGTGTATCGTGGACAGGCCTCGGGTGATGACAGTGTCACATCGAGGGTCTCCGACAGTGCCGGCGCTGCACTGGCCAGCGGAGGCAACCGAAGTTCGGATCCGGTGATCGCTGCCAGCTCGCGGCCGATCCCAAGCAGCGACAGGCAGTCGCCGCGATTGGCCGTGAGTTTGAGTGAAAAAACGTTATCGTCCAGATCGAGTACGGCCCGGACATTCGCTCCCACGTCAGCTTCCGGATCGAGCACGATCAAACCTGCGTGATCCTCCGAAATCCCCAGCTCCGCCGCCGAACACAGCATCCCCTCAGACTTCACACCCCGCAGCTTTGCTTCCCTGATCTGCAGGCCGGGCAGCCGTGCCCCGACAGTGGCGCATGCGACCTTGATTCCCTTTGTTACATTGGGCGCACCGCATACGATGTTGAGGGCATCGGAACTGCCGACGTCCACGGTGCAAACATTCAGTTTTTCAGCGTCGGGATGCGCAGTGACAGTCAGCACCTGGCCGACAACGACGCCGTCGAACGGCGGAGCTGCCGGCGTGACCTCTTCGACTTCCAGGCCTGCCATCGTCAGGGCATGCGCGAGCTCCGCTGTGTTGAGCGCGGGATCACAGAAAGCACGCAGCCAATGTTCGGAAAGCTTCATGTTTAACCGGGTCTCGTCATTGCATAACTGGGGCCGGGTTCAGGCAAACTGGCGCAGAAAACGCAGGTCACCATCGAAGAAAAGCCGCAGGTCGTTGACGCCATAGCGCAGCATCGCGAGCCGATCGAGCCCCATGCCGAAAGCAAAACCCTGAAATCGCTCCGGGTCTATTTCGACATTGCGCAGGACTTGCGGATGCACCATGCCGCAACCCCCGATCTCCAGCCAGCCGTCCCTGAAGGTCATGTCGATCTCGGCTGATGGCTCCGTAAACGGAAAATATGACGGCCGGAACCGCACTTCCAGATCCTCGATTTCGAAGAAATTGCGCAGGAATTCACGCACCACGCCTTTCAGATCAGAAAAAGTCGCCGTTTCGTCAACCCACAGTCCCTCCAGTTGGTGAAACATCGGTGAGTGCGTTGCATCGGAGTCGACGCGGTAGACGCGGCCTGGCGCGATGACCCGCACGGGGGGGCGATGCTGCTGCATGTAATGTATCTGGATTGGCGAGGTATGCGTTCGCAGCAGGTGTTGTTCACCTTCCAGATAGAAGGTGTCGTGCATGGACCTCGCCGGGTGGTCTTCGGGCTGATTGAGCGCGGTAAAGTTGTAGAAATCGGTTTCGATCTCGGGGCCGTCGGCGACATCGAAACCCATTGATCGGAATAGCGTCGTGACGCGTTCCAGGGTGCGGGTTACCGGATGGAGTCCGCCGCCGGCGCGGTCACGGCCAGGCATCGTGACGTCGATCTTCTCCTGCTCGAGACGCGCGGCAAGCACCTTGGCCTGGATTGCTTCGCGCCGGTCGCCGAGAAGTTGCTCGATGCTTCCCTTGACCTCGTTAAAGCGCGCACCGGCTTTGGGGCGTTCCTCGGGACTGAGGGAGGCAAGACCCTTGCGCAGTTGCGTCAGCGCGCCGCTCTTCCCGAGGAATCGCGCCTTTACCTGCTCCAGTTGCGCTAGTTCAGTCACATTGTCAAATGCAACACGCGCTTCCGATATGAGATCTTCGAGTTTGTCCATTGTCAGTCCAACAACAAAAAAGGAGGCTCGAAAGCCTCCTTGCCCAGCACCTGTCGTGACTCAGGCGGCGAGGCCGGCTTTCGCCTGCTCGGCAATCTGCCCAAATGCCGCTTTGTCAAAGACAGCCAGATCCGCAAGCACTTTGCGATCGACTTCGATCTCGGACTTTTTCAGTCCGTTGATCAGCGTGCTGTAGGTCATCCCGAACTCGCGCGCTGCGGCATTGATGCGAACAATCCACAGGGCCCGGAATTCGCGTTTCTTGGCCCGCCGGTCACGGTAGGCATACTGCCCGGCCTTCATGACCGCTTGCTTGGCAACGCGATAGACGTTCTTGCGGCGGCCGCGGAAACCCTTGGCCTGTTCGAGGACTTTCTTGTGACGTGCGCGGGCAGTTACACCACGTTTTACTCTTGGCATGGGGTGTCTCCGTTACGCGTATGGAAGCATGAGGCGGATCGATCTCTGGTCACCACTGGCAGCACCGGTGCTGCCGCGCAGATGACGTTTCCGCTTGGTCGTCTTCTTGGTGAGAATATGGCGCCGATTCGCCTGCGAACGTTTGATACGGCCTGAGCCGCTGATCTTGAAACGTTTCGCCGCGCCCCTGTTGGTCTTGAGCTTTGGCATTGCATGAACTCCTGTTTCACATGATGCCGGGTGGCTTCATCGAGCACTTGACTACCCGGTAATCACTTGTTTTATGGCGGTACGTTGTTACTGACTTGCGCGAGCCCCGCCTACCGTCTCGCACAAGATCCTGCATGTTGCTGCCGACCTTAACCGGCCGATTCTGCCTTGGCCTTCTTTTTCTTTGACGGCTTTTCGACCTTCTTCACCGGCGCAATCACCATTACCATTTGCCGGCCTTCCATCTTTGGGAACTGTTCGACGACACCAACCTCTTCGAGGTCAGCCTTCACCCGTTCCAGCAATCTGGCCCCGATTTCCTGATGCGCCATCTCACGGCCACGGAAGCGCAGTGTGACCTTCGCCTTGTCGCCATCGCTCAGAAAGCGGATCAGGTTACGCAGTTTGATCTGGTAGTCGCCTTCATCCGTACCCGGCCGGAACTTGACTTCCTTGACCTGGATCTGCTTCTGCTTGAGCTTGGCTTCGTGCCGCTTCTTTTGTTCGTTGTACTTGAACTTGCCGTAATCCATCAAACGGCAAACAGGGGGTTTCGCGGTCGGCGCGATTTCAACGAGATCGATCTCCTGCTCTTCAGCCATTGCAAGAGCTTTTTTGACATCGACGATGCCAATCGGCTCGCCGTCCACGCCGACTAACCGTACCTCCGGCGACGTGACCATTTCGTTGATGCGGACCTCTTTATCCTGGGATATAGACGTGTTCTCCTAAAATTGATTGGGTGCGCCGGTCAAAAATCCGAGATTCCAACGCACAAAACTACGCCGAACCCGCCGGTAGCTCCGATCCCAGGCGAGCGACAAAAGTCTCCATGCTCATTTGCCCAAGATCGCCACCTCCGCGGGTCCGCACGGCGATCATGTTTGCAGCCACCTCCTTGTCACCAACGATGACCTGGTACGGCAGCTTTTGCATACTATGTTCGCGAATTTTATAGGTTATTTTTTCGTTTCTCAAGTCGGCTACGGCGCGAAAACCGGCTTTCTGGAGCTGCCCGGCTATCGAGGTGGCATATTCGGCCTGGTGTTCGGAAATGTTGAGCACCGCAACTTGTACCGGCGCCAGCCACAGCGGCATCGCCCCCGCATAGTTCTCGATCAGGATGCCAATGAACCGTTCCATCGATCCGACAATCGCCCGGTGCAGCATTACCGGCACCTGGCGTGTGTTGTCTTCGGCCACGTACTCGGCATCCAGGCGCTGCGGCATCATGAAATCCACCTGGATCGTGCCGCACTGCCACGACCGCCCGATGCTGTCCTGTAGATGATATTCAATCTTGGGGCCGTAGAATGCGCCCTCGCCGGGTAACTCATCCCAGTCGGTATTGCAACCGCGCAACGCCTGACGCAACGCCGCTTCGGAATGGTCCCAGACCTCGTCCGACCCAAGCCGCTTGTCCGGCCGCAGGGCCAGCTTCACTTTGACATCGGTGAAGCCGAAGTCCTGATAGACCTTGAGCGCCAGTTTGTGAAAGCTGACGACTTCCGGTTCGATCTGTTCGGGAGTGCAGAAAATGTGGCCATCGTCCTGGGTGAAGGCGCGCACGCGCATCAGCCCGTGCAATGCGCCGGAGGGCTCGTCGCGGTGGCACCCACCGAATTCGCCATATCGCAATGGCAGGTCCCGGTAGCTGCGCAGTCCGCTGTTGAAAATCTGGACGTGCCCAGGGCAATTCATGGGCTTTACCGCGTATTCGCGATTCTCGGACGCGGTAAAGAACATGTTCTCGCGGAAATTGTCCCAGTGACCGGAGCGCTTCCACAGGCTCACATCCAGAATCTGCGGGCAGCGCACCTCCTGATAGCCATTGTCCTGGTACACGTTGCGCATATACTGCTCGACCTGCTGCCACAGGCGCCAGCCCTTGGGGCGCCAGAAAACCATGCCCGGAGCCTCGTCCTGGCTGTGAAACAGGTCCAGTTGCTTGCCCAGTTTGCGATGGTCGCGCTTCTCGGCTTCCTCGATGCGGAAAAGATACGCATCGAGTTCTTCCTTCCCGGCCCAGGCGGTGCCGTAAATACGCTGCAGCATTTCATTGTTGGAGTCACCGCGCCAGTAGGCGCCCGCCACCTTGAGCAGCTTGAAAACCCTTAGCTTGCCGGTGGACGGCACATGGGGACCGCGGCACAGGTCAACGAACTCGCCTTGTCCGTAAAGGGAGATTTCCTCGGATTCCGGCAATGCTTCGATGATCTGGGCCTTGTAGTGCTCACCCTGATCCTTGAAAAAATTAATCGCCTCGCTTCGCTCCATTACCGTGCGGGTGACCTTGAGGTCACGCTTGGCGAGCTGCTGCATGCGCTTCTCGATGGCCGCCAGATCTTCCGGCGTGAACGGGCGCTTGTAGGAGAAGTCGTAGTAAAAACCGTCTTCGATCACAGGACCGATGGTGACCTGCGCCTCGGGATGCAGCTCCTTGACCGCCTGTGCGAGCAAGTGCGCGGTTGAATGGCGGATGATGTCGAGCCCGTCGGCATCGGCTGCCGTCACAATGGCAACGTCGGCGTCATGGTCTATGACATAGCTGGTGTCCACGAGTTTTCCGTCCACACGGCCGGCGAGCGCCGCCCGGGCCAGACCGGAACCGATGGACTTGGCCAGGTCGGCGACCGACAGTGGCTGATCGAAGGACCTTTGCGTCCCGTCTGGCAATCTGACGTCAGGCATGTCTATTCAAATCAAAAAAAAAGTGCGGCGAACCCGCACTTTTACTGCAACCACAAACACAGCGGGTTCAGCGATGATTTCGAGCAACCGTAGTCGCTGTCCGGAAGAAAGCCATCTCCTGGTTCCGCACCATGTCGGTGGTAGGCGCGATTGGATTCGAACCAACGACCCCCACCATGTCAAGGTGATGCTCTAACCAACTGAGCTACGCGCCTAATGAGCGGCGCATTCTAGCCGAAAACCCGGTCTGGTCAAAGAGTTCAGCATCAGATCTGCAACCGGCTCGGATCAGAACCGGAACCGGTTTAGCGCCGGTGCGCCGCGATCACGCCTTCTACCTTTGCCAGCAAGGCGATGGGACGCTCGAGGTGTTCGAGCGAACCGGTCTCGACGGTGACCATGACGCGCAGCCGGCGCCCCCCCGTATGTGTGGAAGTTCCAATGACGCGCATCTTCTCGCCTGCGAACACGTCCAGCAGGTCGCGAATGGATGTGGTTTGGCGGTCTCCGATGATTTCGACGTCGGTTTCAAAATGCCGGTTGGCCGCTTTCCCGGCCCATTCGGCCGCTATCAGGCGTTCTCCGGGAAAACCGGCGAGGTTTCGGCAACCGGCACGGTGCACGCTGATGCCGCGCCCCTTGCTGACGAAGCCGACAATTGGGTCAGGTGGCACCGGTTTGCAGCAACGTGCCAATGTCGTGAGCAGTTGGTCGAGCCCTACGACCAGGACCGAGCCGGAACTGTCTGCTGATCCGGGGCGCAACGAGTCGATCGGTTCGATGGCTTCGTCCGTGCCCCCCTCAATGGTGCGTTTCAGATCGCGCAGCGTGATGTCGCCACGGTGATATGCGAGGTAGAGTTCATCGGGACCCGGATAGCCGAGCAGGTTTGCCAGCTCTTCGGGGTTGCGCCAGGTTTGGCCAAGGCGCTGCAGCCCTTTTTCAAGTTCCGCCCGGCCCGTAGCGCTTGCCTCCTCGCGTGCCTCGTTGTTGAACCACTGCCGCACCTTGGCCCGGGCGCGATTGCTGCCGATAAAACCGAGGGCGGGGTTCAACCAGTCCCGGGATGGCCCGCCGGCGCTGGCTGCGACTATTTCGACCACCTGTCCGTTTTTAAGAGGCTGGTGCAAGGGCACCAGACGGCCATCGACTTTGGCACCGCGGCAACGGTGCCCGAGTTCGGTATGCACCTGATAGGCGAAGTCGATTGGCGTTGCACCGGCCGGGAGATCGACGACCCTTCCCTGCGGCGTCAGCACGTAGACGGTGTCGTCCTGCAACTCGCCGCGAAAGGACTCGGCCAGTTGCGATACGTCAGTCACGTCGTCACGCCATTCCAGGATCTGTCTCAACCAGGCAATCTTGCGGTCGTAAGACGGATCGCGACGGCTCGCTTCCTTGTATCGCCAGTGAGCGGCGACACCAAGTTCGGCGTGTTCGTGCATGTCGCGGGTGCGAATCTGCACTTCGATAATCTTGTCTTCCGGTCCCGCCACCGCCGTATGCAACGAACGATAATCGTTGGGCTTTGGCCTGGCGATGTAATCGTCGAACTCTCCAGGCACAGGGGTCCATAACTGGTGTACCAGGCCCAGCACGGCATAACAGTCCGGTTGCGTATTCACCAGCACACGCACCGCGCGTACGTCCGATAGTTGCTCAAACCGCAGCCCCTTGCGCTGCATCTTCTTCCAGATGCTGTAAATGTGTTTCGGACGCCCACTGACATCTGCCTTGATGCCGGCGCTCGCCAGGTCCTCACGTAACATCGACATGACCTGTTCCAGATAGCGTTCCCGGTCGGCGCGACGTTCGTCGAGCTGTCGCGCGATCGCCTTGTAGGTGTCGGCATCGACACAGCGAAAAGCCAGGTCTTCGAGCTCCCATTTCAGCTGCCAGACGCCGAGACGATTCGCCAATGGTGCCAGCAGGTCTAGCGTGTCCCGTGCAGCAGTGTTTCTTGATGCTGTATCCCCGTGGCTTGCGAGGTAGCGCAGAGTGTGGAGTTGGTCCGCGAGCTTCAGCAATACGACGCGGATGTCCCCTACCATCGCAAGCAGCATTTTTCGAATCGCTTCGAGTTGTGCCGTTTTCTCCGAAGTCCTGCGCGAGACCGCGCTCTTGACGTGCAACATCTGGATCGCTGCCAGCCGCGCCACGCCCGACGCCAGTCCCATTACCGCGGGGTTGATAGAGGCGGATGCCGCATCGGTGCCGGCCCGGGCATCCGTGTTGATATCTGGGCTGGCGTCGATCAGGTACGCTGCCGCCACCGACTCGGCATCCAGATCGAGTTCGCTGGCAACCCGGGCAACGCCCCTGGCGTGGTCAAACAATCCTTCTCCGGACCAGTGGCGGCGCTCGCCGTAGCGGCGTGCCGCCAGACTCCGGGCATGGTCGATCAGCGCAGTTGACCGTTCGTCACGACGCTCTGCAAGTGCGGCGTCTTCCGGCGCCGCGAACTCCTTGCCACGTTTGTCATCAATGCCGGTATTCAATTCGATAACCCATGCCAGTAGCGGCGCTCTTCTTGTCGCCAGGCCGAAACGTCAATCCCGTCGCGGGTGAACTTGAGCGTTATCGCCCCGAGTTGGTCGGTACGCAACAGTTTCGCGCCAAACTCGCGAAAGCGCGCTTCGACCAGCGGGTGTGGATGGCCGTAACGATTGGCGTAACCGACCGGAAACAATACCAGTTGCGGCGCAACTGCTTCAACGAATTCCGGACTCGACGAGGTTCGACTGCCATGGTGCGGCGCGACCAGCACGTTGGCGTGCAGGTGTGAACCGGATGTCGCGAGTAACTCCCGTTCGGAACGGCGCTCGATATCGGCGGGCAACAATACGGAACCGTATTCGGACACGACGCGCAGCACGCAACTGCGATCATTGTCGCTGATATCCAGAACCTGATAGCTTGCGGGTGTTGGATGCAGCACTTCGAACCGCACACGATCGAAGGACCAGGCCTGGCCGGATCGGCACGGTTGCAGCAGCGCCCGCCCCTCCGGTACGGATACTGCCCGTTCACAGATGAAAGGATCACGTCAGCAGGCAGCGCAGCCGTGACTGAGCCGGTTCCGCCGGAATGGTCGATGTCGTCGTGGCTCACGATCATGAAATCCAGTTCGCGGATGCCTTCTCCGCGCAGGTAAGGTGCGACGATCCGGTTCCCCGCATCGTTTCCGCCCCGATAGTCCGGTCCGGTGTCGAAAAGTACTGCGTGGTTCGCCGTTCTGACCACGGCGGACAAGCCCTGCCCGACATCGAGCAGCGTAAACCAGAGCTCACCCTCGGCCGGTTGTGGCGGGCGTACGGCAAACATCGGCAACAACAGCACTGGCGCGAGCCACCGGGATGGAAAACCGCGCGGCAGGATGGCCAACACCACTCCGGCAACGGCAAGCGGTATGGTCCAGACAACCGGCGCGTGCTGCTGCCAGACTGCTCCGGGCAGGCGCGACAGTGCTTCGAGCGCGTGAAAGCACAGGCGCGCCGCCTCGTGAGCCACGGTCGCCATCACCTCAATGGGGAGAACGATCAGCAACAGGGCGAGTGGCGCGACGATCAGACTGACCACCGGAATGGCGATGGCGTTGGCGAGTGGCGAAACAATAGACACCTGCTGGAACAACACCAGCAGCAACGGTACGAGCGCGATGGTGATCGACCATTGCACTCGCAGCCACGACACCAGCAGGCCGTCGGTCCTCCCGTGTACACGGCTCACCATGAGTATCGCAGCGACCGCTGCAAACGATAGCCAGAAACCCGATGAGATGACGGCCATCGGGTCCAGCACAAGCACAAATAGCAATGCGGCACCGAGAATCATCGGCGAACTCGCGCGCCAACCCGCCAACAGCGAAATCGCCACCACGGTCAGCATGCACAGCGCTCGTTGGGCCGGTATTCCGAATCCGGACAGCGCGGCGTAAGCCGTAGCAGCGAGTAACCCGGACAGCGTCGCCGCGCGCAGCGGTGAAACCCGCGATGCGAGCCAGACCGAACGGCGCGAGATTCGCAGTGCCAGAGCGAATACCAACCCGGCCACCAGGGTGATGTGCAGCCCGGATATGCTCATCAGATGGTTGGTGCCGGTGCGCGTCAGCACCCGCCACTGATCGGGGGAAACGGCCCTTTGATCGCCAACGGCAAGGGCAACCAGAATTCCCGCGTACGGCTGCCCGTCCAGCAACGAGGAAAGACTGCCGCGGATAGTCTCGCGCAACCGTTCCACAGCATACGACGGCCGCCAGACCATCGGCTTTGCCAGCCTCGCCGAATCATCGCTCCGGACGTAACCCGTCGCCCGGATGCCGCGCTCCAGCATCCACGCTTCGATATCGAAGCCATGCGGATTGTAATTACCGTGAGACGGGCGCAGACGCAGCGTGAACTGCCAGCGTTGCCCCGCCAGTATCTCTGGTATGTTGTTGTCACTGTCGCTCCGGCTACCGTACCAGGTGACTGCGGCGCGGCGCGGGACTTTTGCGCCGACGGTCATGACATGTTCGACGTCGAGAACGAAAAGCGTGCCGCGCGCGTCGGTTCGCGTCAGTTCGGAAATCACGCCCTCGACCCGCACATCACGCCCGTACCAGCGGGCGTCCAGTTCGTCCGCGAGCGTGAGGGAAGCGTGCAATCCGGCCCAGAAGAATCCGCCGAGGAAAAATGCCAGTATCAGCGACGCGAGGGACAGTCCCCGCGCGACCTCGCTGCGGGATTTGCCCAGTAGCCAGGCTGCGAACCCGGCCCCGATCACCGCCAGTCCATAGTCCAGTGGGGGCAATTGCGCCTGTTGTTGTAACCAGGCAGCGCCGGCGGCGGCAGACAGTGCGGGCAGTAACAGCTGCATAAACTGGCAGGCTGGTTACAAGAGCCCGGGCCGTAAGGGCCGTTGCGCCACACTGCCGGTGACCAAAGGCCTTACGCCGTCAGGGGGGCCGTCAATTGGCGCGATACACTGGTTCATGACACGATCCTGTCAGCACTGGATTGAAGGATAATCGTCCTTCCATCTGGCCGCACCCACTTCTCCAATGACACCGAAGAAATGGCAGCAAGCCCTGTCTACCCTTTCCCGTCAGGATCCGGTCCTGCAGACACTGATCACATCCCACGGCACGGGCAGGTTGCAGCGCCGGCGTGATCCTTTTGTCGCACTGTCTCGTTCCATTATCGGCCAACAACTTTCGGTCAAGGCCGCGCAAAGTATCTGGGTGCGCCTGGTGAAAATGGCCGGAACGATCGAACCCGAGATGATCGCGGAGCGCGAGATCGGGCAACTGCGCGAATGCGGTTTGTCGGCCAACAAGTCGGTTTATTTAATCGAACTTGCGACTCACTTCCGCGACGGCACGATCGATACAGCAAAATGGCGGCGACTCGCCGACGAACAGGTAATACAGGAACTGACGCGTCTGAAGGGCGTCGGCCGCTGGACGGCCGAGATGTTTCTGATTTTCCACTTGATGCGGCCCAACGTTTTGCCACTGGACGATGCCGGGTTACAGCGTGCCATGCGCTTGCACTACGGCGACGGGAAGGTGTTATCCAGGACCCGGATGCGCGAAATTGCGCAGCGTTGGCAGCCGTGGTGCAGCGTCGCGACATGGTTCATGTGGCGCTCACTTGATGCGGACCCGTCGGCCTAGGCGCCGAGCGCCCTTGCGCGTGTCAAGCCCGTACGGCTCAGGTATTCGGCGTCAGCCGGCCATCTTCGAGCTTCAGGATACGGTTCATGCGCTCTGCGATGCCGCGATCGTGGGTGACAATCACGAAGCTGGTGCCAAACTCCGTGTTCAGGCCCATCATCAACTCGAGCACGCCTTCGGCAGTTCTGCGATCCAGGTTTCCGGTTGGTTCGTCGGCCAATACGCACGCCGGTTGCGTAACCAGGGCCCGCGCCAGCGCCGCTCGCTGACGCTCTCCGCCCGATAATTCGCCGGGTGTATGGGTGAGCCGGTGCCCAAGCCCAACGCGTTCGAGCATCTCCCGCGACTGCTCGGCGGCCTGCGCTGCAGACAGGCGCCGGACCAACAATGGCATGGCGACGTTTTCCAGGGCAGTGAACTCCGGCAACAGGTGATGAAACTGGTAGACGAAACCCAATCCCCGGTTACGCAACCGCCCGCGCTCGCTCTCCGACAAACTGGTCAGATCCCGGCCGAGAATCCTGACGCTGCCGCCGGTTGCCTCGTCCAGCCCGCCAAGCAGATGCAGCAACGTGCTCTTGCCTGATCCGGAGGCGCCTACGATGGCGATGGTTTCGCCTTTGTGAACCTCCAGCTCGACGTTCAACAACACCGGAACATCATTGGAGCCCTGGCGAAAAATCTTGCGCAAACCCCGGCAGGCCAGCACCAGGTCCGGTCCACCCGGAAGGGACTGGTTGCTACGGGGGCTGGCGTTACTGCCTTCACTCATCGCGCGATCCTTATTCATAGCGAAGCGCTTCAGCCGGGTTGGTACGCGCGGCCTTGAAGCTTGGATAAAGCGTCGCCAGCAAAGTCAGGAAAAAGGCCGTCGCCGCGATGACACCGACGTCCCGCCATTGCAGATCAGACGGCAGATCGCTGATGTAATAAACGTCCTTGGCGAGGAATTTGAACCCCAATGCGTTCTCGATCGCCGGCACAACGACATCGATGTTGATGGCAAGTGCAACGCCCAGTGTCAATCCGGCGAGCGTGCCTATGAAGCCGATCAGGGCGCCCTGGATAATGAATATCTTCATGATGTCGCCGGGCGCGGCACCCAGTGTTCTCAGAATTGCAATATCAGCGCGCTTGTCCGTTACCGCCATAACCAGCGTTGACACAATATTGAATGCCGCAACTGCAACGATTAAAAGCAGAATGATGAACATCACGCGCTTTTCGATCTGGACTGCGCGAAAAAAGTTGGCGTGACTGCGTGTCCAGTCACTTACATACAGGTTTGCCGGTAACGAGACGGATAGATCGCGCGCAACCCGCGGCGCGGCGAACAGATCCCCGACCTTGAGGCGTATGCCCGACACGGCGTCACCGAAGCGAAACAGTTTTTGTGCGTCCTCCAGGTGAATCAGCGCAAGCGCCGAATCGTACTGGTAATTCTTCAACTCAAAGATTCCGGTGACTGTAAACCGCCTCAGCCGGGGCAGGATCCCGGCCGGTGTCACTTGTCCCTGCGGCGCAATCAGCACGACGCGATCGCCGATGCTCGCGCCAATCGACCGTGCCAGATCGATACCGAGCACGATGCGGTACTCTCCCGGAACCAGGGTATCGAGGCCGCCGTCGCGCATGTTCGAGCCGATGTCGGCAACCGTGTCCTCGAGTTCCGGCAGAATTCCCCGGATGATGGTTCCGTGTACAGGGCGGCCATGTGAAAGCAGGCCTTCCGCCATCACATACGGTGCCGAGGCGATGACTTCCGGGTTGCGACGTACCTGCTCTGTCAGTTGCGGCCAATCGGCGAGCCGCCCGCCGATTCCGTCAATCTGAATGTGCGACACAACGCCCAGAATCGTGGCACGCAGTTCTTTCTGAAACCCGTTCATTACCGACAGGACAACAATCAATGCTGCAACGCCAAGGCCGATCCCCAACATCGAGGTAATCGAGATAAACGAGATGAAGTGGTTCTTGCGCCTGGCTCGGGTGTAGCGCAAACCGACGAACAATTCGTACGGAGTCAGCATTTTTCTGGAATGAGATCGGAACGGGTTTGGGTCAGAAGCAGATTGGATCACACGGCCCTTATCGTACCGGATCGAATCAGGGCGAATCGTTATATGGCTGGACCAGTTGAGTATGACTCACTGCCCCGGCAGCGTACCGACGCGCAGTCTGCCATATTCACGGCCGCAGATGTCCGATTTCGTCGTGCTAGACTCGCTCCACCCGAATCGAGTGCCCTGCCGTGCGCGCATTGACCCTGATTGTTCGCAACCTCGACGCTTCGGCAACACCCGCAGCCCGAGCACGGTGTCCGGCCCTTGAATCATTCCTGTCCCGCTGTGCCGTAACGGCATCAAGTCACAACAGCGTAGCCGGTTGGGCATGCGCCGCCCACGGAATCGAACGCCGGGGCGACTGGCCTGCCGGCGCAATACTGGCATGCTCCAGCGCCGAGCCTGCAGAAGATTCCGGCAGCACAGGCGATGCCGCTTCATATTGGATATTTGCCCAGCCTGTTCATCTGGCCGTTGATCGCGACAGCCTGATTTTGCAGCCCCCGTCGCAACTGCGTTTGTCCGCCGATGAAAGCCGGGAACTGTTCGATGCGTTGAAGCAACACCTTGCGCAGGACCAACTGAAGCTGAAACACGCCGGCACCGGAATCTGGTGCATCGGATCGCGGGCCCATCAGGATCTGTCAACGACCGAACCCGACCTCGCGCAAGGACGCAACGTCGATGGCTTGCTGCCCGGCGGCGCCGACGCGAATCGCTGGCAGCGCCTGATTACGGAAGCGCAGATGATCCTCCATGAGCATCCAGTCAATGCCGCACGCGAAGCGCGCGGCGCAGTGCCGGTCAACAGTTTGTGGATCTGGGGTGGTGGCGTCCTGGCCGCCGCTGAACGCCGCTTTGACGCGATGTGCGCGCAAGATCCGCTTTTGCGTGCCCTCGCCCGGCTGTCGGGTACGCAGCTGATCGATGCGCCGGCCATCTCGCTGAAGCGTCCCGAAGCCGACAACATGCTTGTCGAGTTCGTTCTGCAGCCCGGCGACGCCGGCGACGCATCCCTTCCGGTGCTGGAGGCACGCTGGCTCTCCCCCGCCTGGCAAGGGCTCGCAAGCGGCCGGCTTGATGAACTGACGCTGCTCCTGCCTCTGGGAAATACCATTGCAATCTGCCGCTGCGAGCGCAAGGAGCGCCGTCGCTTCTGGAGGCGCAAGCAGCCCATAGCCGGATTTCTCGCCCGCTTTTTGGAGACGTTCCCGCGATGATGACTGACCAGCCATTGCCCAGCGCTTCATCCGACGCCGGACCGGTGATCGTCACCAGAGAATTTGACCGGGCTGCCTGCGCGCGTCTGATCGCGCAGCATGTTCACCCGATCATGGCGCGAGTCTATGCCGCCCGGGGAATCAACGGCAGCCAGGACCTCGACACCAGCCTCGCCACGCTGTTGGGGTTCGCGGACCTGCGCAATTGCGAGTGCGCAGCGCAATTACTGGCGGATGCAATCACCCGGAAAGAAAGATTGCTGATCGTCGCCGACTACGATGCCGACGGCGCCACGGCTTGCGCACTGGGCGTCAGCGTGTTGCGCGCTTTTGGTGCGGACGTCAGCTATCTGGTTCCCAACCGTTTCGAACACGGTTATGGGTTGACCCCGGAAATCGTCGAACTTGCGGCGACACGGTCGCCGCAGTGGATCGTTACCGTGGACAATGGCATCGCCAGTGTTGACGGGGTTGTCCGTGCCAACGAACTGGGCATCCGCGTTCTGGTCACCGATCATCATCTGCCCGGAGCCGAGTTGCCCCCGGCCGCCTGCATCGTCAACCCGAATCAGACCGACGACAACTTTCCGAGCAAGAACCTGGCGGGTGTTGGCGTCATGTTCTACGTGTTACTGGCTTTGCGCGCACAGCTGCGCGAGCGCGGCTGGTTCGGACACCGAGAAGAACCGAACCTGGCTGATCACCTCGACCTTGTCGCCCTGGGCACGGTTGCCGATGTCGTGCGGCTGGACGAGAACAACCGCACACTCGTTACCCAGGGCCTGAAGCGCATCAGGGCCGGTCGCGCCCGCCCGGGCGTCCTGGCACTGTTTGAGGTGGCCGGACGGGAGCCGCGCAAGGCCAGCGGCTACGATCTCGGTTTCATGCTCGGTCCGCGCCTGAACGCTGCCGGTCGCCTGACAGACATGACTTTGGGAATCGAGTGCCTGCTATCGGCTGACAGCGGGCGCGCCATCGAACTGGCGTCGCAACTCGATGCCCTCAACCGGGAGCGACGTGAAGTGGAAGCGCAGATGCGCGACAGCGCTCTGGAGATCGTTGACGGCATTGCAGTGGATGAGCGCTACGGACTGGCGCTCTATGACCCGGACTGGCATCACGGCGTCGTGGGTATACTCGCCTCGCGTTTACGCGAGCGGTTCCACCGTCCGGTTATCGCATTGGCCCCCGCAAATGATGGCGAGGCCAGGGGTTCCGGGCGTTCGATACCGGGGCTTCACCTGCGCGACACACTCGACCTGCTTGCCAAGCGTCATCCGGGTCTGGTGCTGAAGTTCGGCGGACATGCCATGGCCGCCGGCCTGACGATCAGGCAGTCTGACACCGCCAGGTTTGCCGCCGCTTTCGACGACACGGTGCGCTCATTGCTGGGGCCGGCCGACCTGCAACAGAACATCGAGGTAGACGGTTCGCTCCCCGCTGCGGACTGTACGCTCGAACTGGCCGGCTTGCTCGAAGATCAGGTTTGGGGACAGGGCTTTGTCGCCCCCTCGTTTTGCGATGCGTTCGAGGTGGTTGACCAGCGCATTGTCGGCGGGCGCCATCTCAAGTTGCGCCTGCAACGTGCCGGGGCGGTTCGGCCGATCGATGCCATACGTTTCGGTGACGATACGACGTTTCCCGAAAGGGTCGAATGCGTCTATCGTCTGCAACTCAACGAGTTCAATGGCGTACGCAATGCGCAGCTTGTTATCGAGCACTGGCGCGCGCTGTGACCGGGACATCGTACAGAACCAGGCTGGCTCTGCGTTGCGTCTTTGCGGCTGGCAGCTCGGCCAACGGGCCCGGCGACGCCCCGCAGCGTATTTGATTCCCGAAATCCCGCGCTCATCGGGTAAAATCCGACGCTTTAGCCAGAGCGTCGATCATGGAAGCAGAACGCATTAACGATATCGAAGCGCGCATCGAAGACCTGAACCAGCGCAGCAACGAACTTCGGAGGTATCTTTGACTTCGATGACAAGCAGGACCGCCTGACGGAAGTCGACCGCCTGATCGAAGACCCGAATATCTGGGACGATCCGCAACGCGCCCAGGACCTGGGCAAGGAAAAGAAATCCCTGGAAGCCGTGGTCGAAACGCTGAAGAACGTTGACCGCGGCCTGCGTGACGCCGGCGAACTGTTCGCGATGGCTCGTGAAGAGGATGACGAGAGCACCCTGCTCGGACTCGAATCCGACCTTGACCGCCTCGAGCCGTCGATCGAGCAACTCGAATTTCGCCGCATGTTCTCCAACCCGTTGGACCCGAACAATTGTTTCGTCGACATACAGTCGGGCGCGGGCGGTACCGAGTCGCAGGATTGGGCAGCGATGCTCGAGCGGATGTACCTTCGCTACTGCGAACGCAAGGACTTCTCGATTGAAGTACTGGAAGAATCACCCGGGGAAGTCGCCGGCATCAAGAGCGCGGTGCTGAAGATATCGGGAGATCATGCCTATGGGACGTTGCGTACCGAGACGGGCATTCACCGGCTGGTTCGGAAGTCGCCTTTCGACTCCAACGCGCGTCGCCACACGTCGTTTGCCAGCGTATTCGTATACCCGGAAATCGACGACTCCATTGACGTCGATATCAACCCTGCGGACCTCCGGATAGACACCTATCGCGCCAGTGGTGCCGGCGGCCAGCACGTCAACAGAACCGACTCGGCGGTGCGCATCACGCACCTTCCGACCAATGTCGTTGTCCAGTGTCAGAACGACCGTTCGCAGCACAAGAACCGGGCCGAAGCGATGGCGATGCTGAAGTCGCGCCTGTACGAGCTCGAACTGCGCAAGCGCCAGGCCGAACAGCAGAAACTGGAAGACTCGAAATCAGACATTGGCTGGGGACACCAGATCCGGTCCTACGTGCTGGACCAGTCGCGAATCAAGGATTTGCGCACCAACGTCGAGACAGGAAATACCCAGGCCGTACTCGATGGCGATCTGGACCAGTTCATCGAAGCCAGTCTCAAGCAGGCGGTGTAGACATCGCCACCAGCCAGGATTCAGCATGAAAAAGAACAAACCGGAACACGAAAACGGCCAGGAAGCACCTTCAGCCGACACCAATCAGATCATCGAAGAGCGCCGGGCAAAACTGACCGCGCTGCGAGAACAGGGCAACGCGTTTCCCAACGACTTCCGGCGCCAGCACCTGGCGGCGGACCTGCAGCGCGAGCATGGTGAAAAGAGCAACGAAGATCTGGAGGCGTCGCCGGTTCAGGTCGTGGTCGCCGGGCGCATGATGCTCAAACGCGTCATGGGCAAAGCGAGCTTCGCGACGCTACAGGACATGTCGGGACGTATCCAGCTCTACGTGACCAATGACGCAACCGGTGAAGCGGTGCACGCCGCATTCAAACACTGGGACCTTGGAGACATCCTCGGTGCCGAAGGCACGCTGTTCAAGACCCGTACCGGGGAACTGACGGTAAAGGTGACGGCGATTCGCCTGCTTTGCAAGTCGCTGCGCCCTCTTCCGGAAAAATTTCATGGCCTTGCGGATCAGGAGCAGCGTTATCGCCAGCGTTACGTCGATCTCATCGTGACGCCGGAATCGAGACACAACTTCCAGGTCCGTTCGAACACCATCCAGGCGCTGCGTCATTTTCTTGTCAAGCGCGGTTATCTCGAGGTCGAAACGCCGATGATGCAGGCGCTGCCGGGCGGCGCAACGGCCCGCCCCTTTGTCACGCACCACAACGCACTGGACATGCAGTTGTTTCTGCGCATTGCGCCGGAGCTGTACTTGAAGCGGCTGGTGGTTGGTGGATTCGAAAAGGTTTTCGAAATAAACCGCAATTTCCGGAATGAAGGTATTTCGACCAAACACAATCCCGAATTCACCATGCTCGAATTCTACGAGGCTTATCAGGACTACCAGTACCTGATGACACTCACGGAGAGCATGCTGCGCGAAGTCGCCGAGACGGTGCTCGGCACCGCGGCGCTGACCTACCAGGGCGAGTCGATTGACTTTGGCAAGCCGTTCGAAAGATTGACCATGGCCCAGGCAATTGCCAAATACAACGACCGCTATCCGCTGCACGAACTGGAAAAGCCGGAGTACCTGAAAGTGGCGCTCGCACCTTTTGATATAGAGGTCTTTCCGAATGACGGTCTGGGCATGCTGCAGCTCAAGTTGTTCGAGCAGACCACGGAAGACAAGTTGATCCAGCCGACTTTCATCGTTTCACACCCGACCGACGTGTCGCCGCTGGCGCGCAGCAGCGATGACAACCCGGCTCTTACCGAACGCTTCGAATTGTTCATTGCCGGGCGCGAAATCGCCAATGGTTTTTCTGAACTCAACGACCCCGAAGACCAGGCGCGCCGGTTTCGCAAGCAAGCCGAGGCCAAGGCCGCCGGCGACGCAGAAGCGATGTACTACGACGCCGACTACGTGCGCGCGCTCGAGTACGGTTTGCCGCCGACGGCGGGCGAAGGCATCGGTGTCGACCGGCTTGTCATGCTGTTTACCGATAGCGCGTCAATCCGTGACGTCATTTTGTTCCCACAGCTACGCTCCGAATCATGACCGCGACGCCATCAATTCTCTGGAAACCGTCAAGGAAGCGGATTAACGAATCCAACATCAAGCGATTTATCGATCTCGTCAATACCGGCTATGGCGCCACCAATGCCAACGGCGTGATCGCGGACTCGGCGCAGCTTTATGACTGGTCGGTGCGCGAACCCGAAGAATTCTGGAATGCGATGTGGGATTTCGCCGAGGTCGTGGCGCACACACGAGGCGCCCGTACGCTGGTCGATGGTGACAGGATGCCCGGCGCGCAATGGTTCCCCGATGCGCGCCTGAACTACGCTCAGAATCTGCTGCGGCGAAGGGACGGCGAAACCGCGATCGTGTTCTGGGGTGAAGACCGGGTGCGCTGGCGGCTGAGCTACGCCGAGTTGTACGATGCCGTATTCCGGACCGTCCAGGCGCTCAAGGCCGCCGGCATCCGGCGCGGCGACCGGGTTGCGGCGTTTATGCCCAACCTGCCCGATACCATTATCTTCATGCTGGCTACCGCCAGCATTGGCGCAATCTGGTCGTCGTGTTCGCCGGATTTCGGGACGCAAGGCGTGCTTGACCGTTTCGGCCAGATCGAACCGTCGATTCTGTTTGCGGTTGAAGGTTATTACTACAATGGCAAGGCGCACGACACGCTGGAGCGCCTTGCGCAAATCGCCGACGGCCTGCCATCTGTCAAAACCGTGGTCGTTGTCTCCTACACCCGCGACAAGCCGGACATATCGAACATCCGCTCGGCGCAACACCTCGAACAGTTCGTTGCGCCTTTCCCCGTGAACGCCGGTAAACAGGCGGAAATTGCATTCGAACAACTCCCGTTCAACCACCCCCTGTTCATCCTCTACTCGTCTGGCACCACCGGGGTGCCGAAGTGCATCGTCCATGGCGCCGGCGGCACCTTGCTGCAACACCTCAAGGAACATCAGCTTCACACCGATCTGAAGTCCGGCGACCGGCTGTTCTACTTCACGACCTGTGGCTGGATGATGTGGAACTGGCTGGTTTCAGGACTGGCCTCCGGCGCCACGCTGTTGCTCTACGACGGCTCTCCCGCCTATCCGAAGCCATCCGTGTTATTCGATTTTGCCGATGCCGAGGATATGACCGTGTTCGGGACTTCGGCCAAGTACATCGACGCGCTCAACAAGTCGGAGGTGAAACCCGTGAGAAGCCATCGGCTGCGGTCGCTGAAAACGATGACCTCGACCGGGTCACCGCTGGTGCCCGAGGGTTTCGACTACGTCTACGCGCATGTCAAAAAGGACCTGCTGCTTTCTTCGATCTCTGGCGGAACCGACATTGTCTCGTGTTTTGTGCTTGGCGACCCCACGCTGCCGGTTTACCGGGGCGAGATTCAGCGGCGCGGATTCGGGATGAACGTTCAGGTTTTCAATGACGAAGGCATGCCCGTCATCGGAGAAAAAGGCGAACTCGTTTGTACGGCACCGTTCCCGTCGATGCCTGTCCATTTCTGGAACGACGATGACGGCACCAGGTATCGTGCCGCGTACTTCTCGCGCTTTCCGGGCGTGTGGTGCCATGGCGACTTCATGGAGTTGACCGAACGTGGCACGGCCGTCATATACGGGCGTTCGGACGCCACGCTCAACCCGGGCGGTGTGCGCATCGGCACCGCGGAAATCTACCGCCAGGTCGAGCAACTCGATGAAGTGGTCGAGGGCCTGGTCATCGGGCAGGAATGGGACAACGACGTTCGCGTTGTCCTGTTCGTTCGCTTGCGCGAAGGCCTGCAGCTCGATGACGCGCTGGTCGGCAAAATCCGCTCGACGATACGCCGTAACACCACGCCGCGGCACGTTCCGGCGAAGGTATTGCAGGTTGAGGACATTCCCCGGACCAAAAGCGGCAAGATCGTCGAGCTTGCCGTGCGTAACGTTGTGCACGGCGTGCCGGTGAAGAATATCGAGGCGCTCGCCAACCCCGGAGCGCTCGAGTATTTCCGCAACCGGGCGGAATTGCGCGCCTGAGCCGCCACCAGGGCAGCGGCGACAAGACCGGGTTTCCAAACCCCGCGCACGGCCGCCTCCTGCCGGGCGTACACGTCATTTCTTCGCACCGGTTGCAACTATTGCGCAGGGGTAAAATCAGATGGCAATGGAAAACGATACGCTGTCTGCGCCCGGCCATCGCGAATTGCCTGTGGAGGGCATGACGTGCGCCGCCTGCGCGCTTCGGGTGGAAAAAAGCCTGAATGCCCTGCCGGGCGTGCGGGCAACAGTCAATTTCGCCAACGAGTCGGCGTCGGTGCGTTTCGACCCGGATCGCGTTTCGCCTTCCGAACTAGTCGGTGCTGTTGAGCGAGCCGGCTATCGCGTGCCGCGCAGCGAAACCGAACTGGCACTGATTGGAATGAGCTGTGCAGCGTGCGCCGGCCGCATAGAAAAGGTCCTCAACAGGCAGCCGGGCACCAGCGCAAGCGTCAATTTTGCCACTGAGCAGGCCACCGTTCGTTACGATCCGGGCCAGACCAGTCTCGAAGACCTGATCGCGGCGGTACGCAAGGCGGGCTATGATGCCGTGGAGTCGACTGCCGCATCGCGACAGGCCGAGCAAGAGCGCCACGATCGGAAGTACCGCAGCGATTTGCGTACGTTCTGGGTCGCCGCCATCCTTACGGCACCACTGGCGGCGCAAATGGTTCCGATGTTGCACGGTTCTCATCAGGAGTTGCTGCCACGCTGGCTGCAACTGCTGCTGGCAACGCCGGTACAGGTCTGGGCTGGTTGGCGTTTTTACGTCGCTGCCTGGCACGCACTGCGGGGCGGCGCGGCCAACATGGACGTGCTCATAGCGCTTGGCACCAGCATGGCTTTCGTTTTCAGTGCGGTTGTCACGCTCGGTGGCTTTGATGCGCAGCATGTCTATTTCGAAGCGTCCGCGGCGATCATTACTCTTGTCCTGCTCGGAAAGCTTCTGGAAGCGCGCGCCAAACGCCGCACGTCCTCGGCTATCGAGCAGCTGATTCGATTGCAGCCCGCAGAGGCCGACATCGAGCGCGACGGGCGCGTGTTGCGCGTCGCCATTTCCCGGATTGGTAAGGGTGACATCGTCGTTGTGGCGGCAGGCGGACGTTTGCCAACGGATGGCAATGTCGTCGACGGCTCGACGACGGTGGACGAAAGCATGCTGACCGGCGAGAGCATGCCCGTTCACAAAGAGCCCGGTGATCGCGTTTATGCGGGCACACAGAATCTGGAGGGCTCGATCAAGGTTCGGACTGCAGCGGCGGGTACCCAAACGCAACTGGCAGAGATCGTGCGCCTGACGCGCAAAGCACAGGGAAGCAAAGCGCCCATACAGCGCACCGCTGACCGCGTTGCAGCCGTGTTTGTCCCCGCTGTTGTGGCAATCAGCATACTGACGTTCGCCGGGTGGTGGCTCATCTCGGGCGACGTCGCGCAAGCACTGATAAATGCCGTTGCAGTGCTTGTTATCGCATGCCCTTGTGCGCTCGGACTGGCAACACCCACTGCCATCATGGTGGGTTCGGGCCGCGGCGCCCAGTCGGGAATACTGGTGCGCGACGCTGCCGCGCTCGAACGGGCAGAAAAAGTCCGTGTTCTGGTCGTGGACAAGACCGGCACCCTCACCGAAGGCAAGCCGGCCGTTGTGGAAGTGGCCGCGCTGCAGGACGAGACCGAGTTGATGAAGGTTGCGATCACGCTCGAGCAGGGCTCGCGTCATCCGCTGGCGCAGGCCATACTTGCCTATGGCAAGGCGCACGGCCTGACCCCGGGGAAGCTCACGGAGTTCGTCTCGCGAACCGGAATGGGCGTCAGCGCGATGGTCGATGGCAAGCCCGCCATGCTCGGTTCGGCGCGATTTCTGGGCGAGCAAGGCATCAAGGTCGAGGCGCGCGATGTCGAGGCGCTTGCGCAAGGCGGCCGCAGCGTCGTCGCGATCGCCAGGAACGGGCAGTGTCTGGGACTCGTCGCACTTGCCGACAAAGCGCGCCCGACCGCTGCGGAAACCGTCAGACGGTTGCGTGCAATGGGGATCGAGACGGTCATGCTGACCGGAGACAACCAGGCGACGGCCGAGGCCATCGCGCACGAACTCGGGATTTCGCGGCTGCGCGCGCAGGTTTTGCCTCAGGACAAGGCGGACGAAGTCACCAGGCTGCGAGAGTCTGGCAACGGGCTGGTGGCAATGGCCGGCGATGGCATCAACGACGCCCCCGCTCTCGCCGCTGCCGATGTCAGCTTTGCGCTGTCCTCGGGTTCGGATATCGCCATCGAGGCGGCCGACATCACGCTAATGCGCAGCGATCTGCTCGGGGTTGCCGACGCGATTGACTTGTCGCGCGCAACATTGCGCAAGATCCGGCAAAACCTTTTCTTTGCCTTTTTCTACAACTCACTTGGAATTCCGTTGGCTGCGGCAGGTTTGCTCAATCCCGTTATCGCCGGTGCGGCAATGGCAATGAGTTCGGTATCGGTGGTAACGAACTCTATCCTGCTCAGGAGATGGAAACCGGCTCGCCATATCATTCATACGACAGCATCGCAGGAGAACGAATCGTGGAAACGAAAGTACTCAGGGTAAGCGGCATGACTTGTGACGGTTGTGTGCGCAGTGTCCGCAATGTGTTGCAGGCGCTGCCTGGTGTACGCACAGCCGATGTTTCACTTGCTCAGGGCCAGGCAACCGTGTCGTTCGATCCGGAGCAAGTCAATGTCGAAAGCCTGCGCAGTGCGATTGAAGACGCGGGCTTCGAAACGGAGTGATCCGCCAGAATCGCCGACGAGAACGGCTGCTGCACTGACGCGCCAATCGGGATGCCGGTTCTTCGCGCCGCCCCGGCGAGTTGGCTATCGATGAACGGTCGCCGGCAGCCAAAGAGGATGCACGCCAGAGTCCCATCGGCCCGCCGGGCTGGTTTTCGCACGGCATCCATCACCCAGGATGCCGCCTCGGTGCGCTACCAGAATTTCCACCACTTCGGCTCCTCCGCCTTCAGCGATATCGTGCTGTCCGGGAAATTCAATCGCAAGGTGCGCTCGGTGTCGGAGCGAAGCTGTTCCAGCCCCATTTTGTCGTAACTGGCCGCCATGATCGCCAATGCCCGCTCGACTGCAGGGGTTTGCGGATAAGCAGTCAGTATTTCCTGCGCCCGGTTCACCGACGCGACGTAGGCGCCGCGGCGAAAATAGTACTCGGCGACGTTTGTCTCATGGTACGCGAGGGTGTTGACGAGGTAGGTCATGCGGGCGGATGCGTCGCCCGCGTACTTGCTGTCCGGAAAACGCGTAACCAGCGATTTGAACGCGTCGAAGGCTTCCCTGGAGGCAACCGGATCGCGTTCGGTCAGGTCCCGTTTGAAGAAGTATCCGGCAATGCCGAGGTCTTCGTTGAAATTGATGCGCCCCTTCAGGTAGTAGACGTAATCGACGTTGATGTGATTGGGATGTTCGCGCAAGAAACGGTCGCAGGCAGCCAGCGCCGACGCGACGTCGTCATGTTTCCAGTAAGCGTAGGCAATCTCGATTTTGCCTTGCTGGGCCAACGGCCCGTAGGGGTAGCGCGCGTCGAGTTTCTGGTAGAAGTCGATCGCTTTCTCGTAACGCTTGTCTGCCAACTCGTCGCGTGCCGCATAATAGATGCGCTCAGCGGACCAGTCCCGGGTGATATCGACCTTGTCCGTCGAGCACCCCCCTGCCAACGTAAGCAGAGCCAGAAAAGACAACCGCAGCACGCACCAGCGCATTGCGGATAAACTTCCGGAAGTATTGTTCAGATACACAGTCTACTGTTCAGATACGTGGTCGATTCGCAAGGTACGGGCCGGATGCATGTGCTTGCGGCGTACGGCAAAAGTTTCCGCCCGGCGCCTCCCGGTTCAAAATATACTGTTTCCATATTCAGCAGCAACAAGGAAGGTTCGGCCATCAAGCGGCCCGATTATAAGACAGAACCCTTGACGCCCGGCGAACGTCGCGAAACGGTTCCTGACGCGCTGGCTGGTAAACGTGTTGACCAGGCGCTGGCCATTTTGTTTCCTGATTACTCACGCAACCGCTTGCAGCAATGGATTCGCGACGGCCACGTGACGATTGACGGTGCCCCGTGCACCGGCAAAAGCAAAGTCCACGGTGGTGAAATCGTATTGGTGCGCGTGCAGGAAAACGCCGATGAGATGGCGTTTCGCCCCGAGAAGATCGCGCTCGATGTCGTGTACGAAGACCAGTCGATTCTCGTTGTCGACAAACCCGCCGGCCTGGTCGTTCATCCGGGCAGCGGAAACTGGAGCGGAACCTTGCTCAACGCACTGCTGCAGCACGCGCCTTCGAATGCGAAGCTACCCCGTGCCGGCATTGTCCATCGCCTGGATAAGGACACCAGCGGTCTGCTGGTTGTCGCAAAGACACTGGCCGCCCATACCGGGCTGGTCAGGCAGATGCAGGCGCGAACCGTTACCCGCGAATACGCTGCCATCGTGCATGGGGTCATCGGTGCCGACGGCACGGTGGACGCGCCGCTCGGCCGGCATCCACGGGACCGAAAACGCATGGCAGTCGTCGCCACCGGCAAAACGGCCACAACGCATTACAAGGTCGTCGAACGCGGTGCCGGGTGGACATTGCTGACCTGTCGCCTGGAAACCGGACGGACCCACCAGATCCGGGTGCATCTATCGTCAATTGGCCATGGGCTGATTGGTGACCCTGTCTACCGGTCGGGGCCGGTGTCTGAAGGGGTGGCCCGGATGGCCCGCGCATTCGGGCGTCAGGCGCTGCATGCACAACGCCTGCAGATCAGGCACCCGGAATCCGGCGAAACCATGCAATGGCTCTCGCCGTTGCCCAAAGACCTGACCGAACTGCTCGAGTGTCTGCGTAATGGATAGCGTAAGAGATGACTGGCTCGTCCCGGATTGGCCGGCAGCCGGGCAGGTCAAGGCGCTGATCACGACGCGCCACGGCGGTGTCAGCAGCGGCGCCTATGCGTCGATGAACCTGGGTGATGCCGTCGGTGATGATGCGGCGAACGTTGCCGAGAACCGCCGCCGGCTTGAAATCTGTCTGCCGTCCGCGCCAAAATGGCTGCGCCAGGTTCATGGCAACACGGTGGTAGGTGCGTCGCAAATTGTTCCACCGGCTGAAGCGGATGCATCGTTTACAACTGACACAAATGTCGTGTGCGCGATCATGGCGGCGGACTGCCTGCCGGTGTTACTGTGTGATCGTGCCGGGTGCGTTGTCGCGGCTGCGCATGCGGGTTGGCGGGGGTTGTGTGCCGGGGTGATCGAGAACACGGTCCGCGCCATGGGTCTTCCCGGAACGGAACTGATGGCCTATCTCGGACCTGCGATCGGGCCGACGGCGTTCGAAGTCGGTGCCGACGTTCACACCGCATTTGTCACCCACGATCCCCGGGCGCAGAGCGCCTTCCGCAAGCATGGAAAAGACAAATGGCTTGCTGACCTGTATTGCCTCGCCCGCCAGCGCCTGCAGCATGCCGGCGTCGCTTCTGTTTACGGCGGCAAGCACTGCACGTACATGGATCCGGCGCGGTTTTATTCGTATCGCCGCGACGGCGCCAGTGGCCGTATGGCCGCACTGATCTGGTTGGCCGATACCTGATTTTGCCGCCGGGCCTGTTCCCAGCGGCTATACTCCGGCCTTCGCTCGAGACCACATGCAATGACTGTCCTCAACTGGATTCTGTTCAGCACGCTGATTGGCGCCCTCCTGAGCGTGGGAGCCGCAGCGGCTCTCGCTTACCGCGCCTCGCCGGTAAACGTATCTCGCCTCATTGGCTATGCTGTAGGTGCACTGCTGGGGGCGGCATTTCTGGAGGTCCTGCCGCACGCGATCGAAACCGCCGCGAGTATTCACCAGGTCTCCGCTGTCGTGTTGGGTGGCATCCTGATGTTCTTTGTGCTCGAGAAGTTCGTCCTGTGGCGCCACTGTCACGTCGAGTCGTGTGAACTCCATGACCACCACCATGATTCCTCGGATCATGGTCGCACCGGCCTGATGATCCTCGTCGGTGACACGTTTCACAATTTTGTCGACGGCATCCTTATCGCGGCCGCATTCATGAGCGACATCCAGCTGGGGATCGTGACTACCATCGCCATCATCGCCCACGAGATACCGCAGGAGGTCGGTGATTTCTTCATCCTCCTGCATTCCGGATTCTCGAAAATCCGTGCCCTCGTCTTCAATCTGTTGTCGAGCGTAGCAACCCTGATCGGAGGGTTGCTGGCGTATTTCACCCTGCAGGCGCTCCAGAGCCTGGTACCACCGCTGCTCGGCCTGGCTGCGGCCAGCATGATATACATCGCTGTGGCCGACCTGATCCCCGGATTGCACAAACGGCCTGAACTTGGCGCGACCATCGAACAGGTCCTGCTGATCGGGCTTGGCATCGGTTCCATTGCACTCGTGCGCCTTGTGGTCGGCAACTTTTTTGCGCATTGACGTTGATCCGCCGGCGGTACCCGGGTTCGGGGTCGAGCCGGCACGGTTGGGGGTCAGTACCGAGGGTCAATAGATTCTCAAGGCGGCGGAGATTGGCGCACCGTTTCGCAACAGCGAATGAACATCATCGCCTGGTTTGCCGGCCGCGACGGGGTCTGCGAACTCCGGGATTGACTGCATTGTGGCTTGACCCCAGATTTGGAACACTGACCGGAAATTCCGAGAGAACCCGCCGCCGAGCATGCCAGCGCAGCCACTAGAGATCGAAGCCATTCTTCAGCAGCTCGTCGCTGCATCACAGTCTTACGCATCGGGGTTCATGCAATCGCTGCCGCTGCGCGACGCGGACATTGCGGAAATCAACCGTGCGTTGCTTGCTTCTCCAGAACAATGCCGGAAGCTGGCCGACTTGCAGCAAAGCTATTTGCAGCAATGGGTTTCAATCCTCAATGACGCCGGCCAGCAACCAGACCCGGGTGACGATGACCGCCGCTTTTCTTCGCCCGAATGGACCGAATTGCCCTGGTTCAAGGTCGTGCGCAGGCTCTATCAGCTCAACTCGGAGTACGTAAACGCCTTGGCCGCTGTGCCGGACGTGACGCCGGAAACAAAGCGGAGACTTCAGTTCTTCAGCCGGCAGTTCATCGATGCGATGTCGCCGGCCAACAGTCCGATCACCAATCCGCAATCGATCACGCGTGCGATTCGCAGCGGCGGTGAAAGTCTGGCGCGCGGTGCGAAGACGTTTGCCGCCGATCTTGCCCGAGGCCGCATTTCCATGACTGACGAATCAGCATTCGAACCGGGGCGAAATCTTGCCGTGACGCCGGGCGATGTCATATTCGAAAACGAACTGATTCAACTGCTGCAATACCGTGCCCGGACGAAACAAGTCAGTGCGCGCCCTCTTCTCATCGTCCCGCCGTTCATCAACAAATACTACATACTCGATTTGCGGCCTGAGAACTCCTTTGTGCGCTACTGCGTTGAACAGGGCGTCACCACTTTCATGATCTCCTGGCGCAATGTCTCTGAATCACTCGGGCATCTCACCTGGGATGACTACATGGCCATGGGCGTGTTCGAAGCCATCGACGCGGTCCGGAACATCTCGGGTGCAGATTCCCTGAACGCGCTCGGTTACTGCGTGGGCGGCACCCTGCTCGCCAGTGCACTGGCTGTGAAGGAAGCGCGCAACGAACACCCGATTCACTCTCTGAGTCTGCTTGCGTCCATGCTCGATTTCTGCGACACGGGCGAAATTCGCACTTACGTCGACGAAGCATACGTTCGGCAATGCGAGCAGGAGTTCGCCGAAGGCGGCATTGTCGCCGGGTCGCAACTGACAAACGCCTTCTCCAGCCTTCGTGCCAATGAACTGGTGTGGCATTTCGTCGTCAATAACTATCTGCTCGGCAAGGCTCCGCCGGCTTTCGACCTGCTTTACTGGAACACCGACAGCGCCAACCTGCCCGGTCCGCTGTACGCCTACTACCTGCGCAACATGTATCTGGAGAACCGGTTGCGGATTCCGGGGTCACTTCACATGCAGGACACGCCGGTCAATCTGGGCGCGATCACGATACCCGCAATGGTAGTGGCCGCGCGCGAGGACCACATCGTTCCGTGGCGCACGGCGTACCGAAGCGCAGGCCTGTTACGGGGCAGTACCGAGTTTGTTCTGGCAGCGAGCGGGCACGTTGCCGGCATCATTAATCCGCCGCGTGAAAACCGGCGCCGGCACTGGGTGGCGGACAATGGCGCATTGGCGCAGACGCCGGAGAGCTGGCTGGCGGCGGCGCGTGAAGTCGAGGGAAGCTGGTGGCAGCACTGGCTCGACTGGCTGCAGCGCCGGTCGGGCGACGTGGTTGCAGCCCCTGCCGGCACTGGAAACGAACGATATCAGCCGATCGAGGCCGCGCCCGGCCGCTATGTTCTCGAACGTCATGAACTTACAAGCACCATCACTAACAAGTATGATCACCCATGAATCCGGCAACTACTGACTGACAGGAGATTTTTACATGGCAAAGCGTATTGTTCTGGTAACCGGCGGCATGGGCGGCCTGGGCGAATCCATTTGTACGAAGATGGCCGATCAGGGCTACGCGGTCGTTGCAACGTATTCTCCGAGAAACAAGACCAGCGACCAATGGCTCGCAGAGATGAAGGCCAGGGGCTACGCGTTTCTCGCCGAGCCGGTCGATGTCACCGACTTCGACTCCTGTGCCGCCTGTGTCAAATCGGTCGAAGAGAAACTGGGGCCGGTCGACGTGCTCGTCAACAACGCCGGCATCACCCGCGACATGACCTTCAAGAAAATGACGAAAGCGGACTGGGATGCCGTGATCCATACCAACCTCGACAGTGCATTCAACATGAGCAAGCAGGTCATGGACGGCATGGTGGAAAGGGGCTGGGGGCGGATCATCAACGTGTCGTCCGTCAATGGCCAGAAAGGTGCGTTCGGTCAGACCAATTATTCCTCGGCCAAGGCGGGCTTGCACGGCTTCACCAAGGCGCTGGCGCTGGAAGTGGCGAAGAAAGGCGTTACGGTAAACACGATATCCCCGGGCTATATTGGCACCAAGATGGTGACCGCCATCCCGCAGGAAATTCTTGACGGAAAGATTCTGCCGCAGATTCCCCTGGGCCGCCTTGGCCAACCCGAAGAGGTTGCCGGCCTGATTATTTACCTGGCATCGAACGAGGCTGCGTTTGTCACTGGCGCCAACATCTCGATCAATGGCGGCCAACACATGTACTGACCTGTCCGTCATGCCGGCGGCATAAGGTCACGCAGCCCGCGAAGGACACAAGCAACGGGTTACGGGGTTGAAATCGCTGGCTGGCGCCATGCCCTGACAAGGCATTGCTGCCGAAACGCGGCGTCCTGGACCGCGCCATGACAAATACAGGCACCGGAATGGTGCAAAAAAAACCCCGATGGGAAACCCATCGGGGTGAACCTTTACGAAAGGCGAGGCCTTTTTGTAAAGGGGGAGGAGACTTGCGTCCTGTTTCCAGACAGCGTTTGCTGCCCCGGCCCTGAAGCGGCGCCTCCCCTGGCGCCTGGCCTGGCTACCCTGCGATCAGAGCAGCCCTGAATTCGTTGGCTCCGGAGCCGTTGTCAGGCCCCGAATACCTTGCTCGGGAAGACCATCTGACACGTTTCCTTCACCACTGGTTTACATCTAAAGCAGCCTTCGTGCCAGACGATCTTTCAATTGCATCCCGGCTGTCCCTCCTGTTCAAGGCCTTTATGAGTCACTTTGAACAGCCATCTCTTTAATGCACTGCACTGTAGACCATCATCTGCGGATAAAAGTTCAAATTATCCAATGTTTCCGCTAGATAAAGGAATTTTCTAATCCCTGTAATCGGCAGTGATATTGCAATGCACCATGTGCATTATGGGGACCCTGCGGGGATTCTGTCAATCATCTTTATATGGCATTGCACGACGGACTGTTCGGCAGCATTTTCAGATGGTTATAATCATCCCTTATGCATTGCGTCACAGTTCGCGCTCACCATCCGAGCGGCTGTGCACCATAAACAGGATGTGAGCCCGTGTGGAGGACCGACGTATGGCTTCAGAAACCCGCCTGATTAAGAAATACCCGAACCGGCGGCTCTACGACACCGCAACCAGCAGCTACATCACGCTGGCTGACGTAAAGCAGCTGGTACTGGACAACATTGTTTTCAAGGTAGTGGACGCCAAAAGCGAGCAGGATCTGACGCGAAGCATCCTGCTGCAAATCATCCTCGAAGAGGAAGGGGCCGGGGCACCGATGTTTTCCTCTGAAATGCTGTGCCAGATCATCCGTTTTTATGGTGACGCGTTGCAGGACATGATGGGCAAGTATCTGGAAAAAAACATTCACACCTTCATGGATATCCAGCGCAAACTGCAGGAACAGGGAATCAGCAAGGTCGGGGAGAATCCGATGCTCAATCCCGACGCCTATTCGCAGTTCGTCAAGATGCAAGGGCCGGCGATACAGGGGCTGATGTCGAACTACCTCGAGCAGAGCGCGAATGCGTTTCTCGACATGCAGCAGCAAATGCAAAAACAGGCCCGCAACATGTTCGGCAACTTTCCGTTTGGCATGCCTGGAGCCGGCACCGAGGCACAATCCGCCAACAGCGCCCAGACAAAGTCGGAAGAATCGTCCGACGAAAAGGAATAGCAGAAAGAGGCGGATTGCCGGCAACCCCTCTCCTGTGCCACACGCGTGACCGAAAATCCTGCCTGACCAATACAATCCGTGCCTTCACACTCTGACGACAGAACGCCAACCGTAGGCTTTGTGTCGCTCGGCTGCCCCAAGGCGCTGGTCGACTCCGAGCGCATCCTCACTGAACTACGGGCTGAGGGTTACCTGATCTCGCCAACCTATGACGCTGCCGACCTGGTGGTCGTCAATACCTGTGGCTTTATCGACGAAGCCGTCGAGGAATCCCTCGAAGCCATTGGCGAGGCATTGCAGCAGAACGGAAAAGTCATCGTTACCGGTTGCCTCGGCGCGCGGGAAGGTCTGATCGCGAGCGCGCACCCGCGGGTGTTGGCGGTCACTGGTCCGCACGCGACCGATGAAGTGATGCAGGCCGTGCACCAATACCTGCCGAAGCCGCACGATCCGTTCGCCGACCTGGTTCCACCACAGGGAATCCGCCTGACGCCAAAGCACTTCGCCTACCTGAAAATATCCGAAGGCTGCAATCATCGCTGCTCCTTCTGCATCATTCCTTCCATGCGCGGCGACCTTGTCAGCCGGCCGATAGGCGACGTGATGCAGGAAGCGCAGCGGTTGGTCGAAGCAGGCGTGCGGGAGTTGCTGGTCATATCGCAGGACACAAGCGCCTACGGTGTCGATATTCGCTATCGCACCGGATTCTGGGGCGGTCGGCCGTTGAAAACGAGGCTGACGGAACTGGCGGCCGCGCTCGGGGAGCTGGACGCATGGGTACGCCTTCACTACGTATATCCGTACCCGAATGTCGACGATGTCATTCCGCTGATGGCCGACGGCAGGATACTGCCCTATCTGGACATCCCCCTGCAGCACGCCAGCCGACGAATCCTGAAACTGATGAAACGCCCGGCCGATGCCGACAATACCTTGAAGCGCATACAACGCTGGCGCACCGAATGCCCGGAACTTGCAATTCGAAGCACCTTTATTGTCGGCTTTCCCGGTGAGACGGAGGCCGAGTTCGAGGAATTGCTGGCGTTCCTTACCGAAGCCCAGCTGGATCGGGTTGGCTGTTTTTCCTACTCGCCGGTCGAGGGGGCCTCTGCAAACGCCCTTCCCGACCCCGTGCCCGAAGAACTGCGGGAGGAACGTCGCGCCCGCTTCATGGCGCATCAGCAAGCCATCAGTGCTGCGCGCCTGCGCAAGAAAGTGGGCAGCAGACAAACTGTAATCCTCGACTCGGTCGAGGGCGAAGGCGCCGTCGGCAGATCCAGCGCCGACGCGCCGGAGATCGACGGTGTTGTTCACGTCGATGGGGCCGATGGCCTGCGGCCTGGCGACTTCGTCCAGGTTAGCGTCACGGATGCGGACGAGTACGATCTGTTTGCACGCGTCGTCTGAATCGTGTGGGGAAAACTGAAACAATGGGCCGCACGTGTCAGGCGCGACACCCTTGCCCTGTGGTTTGCGGTTCGCGACGAGCGCACACCGTGGTGGTTGCGTGGGCTCGGGTTTCTGATCATCGCCTATGCGCTGTCGCCGGTCGATCTGATACCCGATTTCCTTCCATTAATCGGTTACCTCGACGAACTGATTCTTTTGCCTGCCGGATTGTGGCTGATGATCCGTTACATGCCCGCCGGACTCCTTGCCGAAAGCCGGGCGCGAGCTGACGACTGGCTAGCCGCGGGCAATTCAAAGCCGCGAAGCGTCCTCGGCGCCATCATCGTCGTCGCCATCTGGGTCACCGTCGCCTGGTGGTTGATATCGATTTTCGCGCCATCCGCTATTGCAGACGCGGCCGGGAGCGACCTACTGGCGTGCACGCCCGACTGCAAATCCCGTTGAATGCCAGTCAGGCGCTTTACGTCCCCGTCATGCCGGCGTCTCGCGCAGGATTTCTCAGAAAGTCACAAACCTCTTCGGCGTCCCGGGTTCGCCGCATCGGCGGCAGGCTCTGCCAGATGCGCCGGCCATAGGGTTTCGAAATCAGGCGCGGGTCGCAAATCACCAGCACCCCGCGATCGCGTTCGTCACGAATCAGGCGCCCGGCACCCTGCCGCAGGCTGATCACCGCCTCCGGTAACTGATATTCCATGAAGGCGTTACGGCCCTCGCGATTGATCTTCGCGATTCTCGCCGCCAATACCGGGTCGTCGGGCGGAGCGAATGGCAAACGGTCGATGATCACCAGTGACAGCGCTTCGCCCCGCACATCAACGCCTTCCCAGAACGACTGACTGCCGAGCAACACCGCATTGCCAAGGTCCCTGAAGCGGTCGAGCAACTCGGAACGTGAAGCATCGCCCTGCATCAGCAGTGGAAAATGCAGCGCCCTTTCCTGCATGCCCGCAACAAGCAGGTCCTTCGCCTCGCGCATCGCCCTCAGGCTGGTGAACAACAGGAAGGCATGGCCACCGGCTGCTTCGATGAGCGGCAGTGACGTGCTGACGACCGCCTCCGTAAAGCTTCCGCTATTCGGATCGGGCATCTCTTCGGGAACGAAAAGCAGTGACTGGTTCTGATAATCGAACGGGCTGTCCCAACTGCAGGTGACAGCGTCCTCCAGTCCCATTTGCTGTTGGTAATGGGAAAAGTCCTGCCGCACGGACAAGGTCGCCGACGTAAAGATCCACGCTTTCGGGTGGCCGGCGAGCTGCTTCCTGAATACCTCTGCAACCGATAGTGGCGTTGAATTCAGGCGCAGGGAAGACGCAAACACTTCGACCCAGCGCACATGATCGGCCTCGGTTTCGTTTCGCCATCGTTGCAATGCATCCGCCAGCATGGTTGCGCGCTCCCAACAGTGATGCAGTCCCTCTGAACGGGCCGCGTGCACGTCCAGCTGTTCGATCAGCTCCTGCAGTTCGTCTGCCGCATGGTCGAGCGCAGCGACAAAATCCGCATCGGCAAACACCTGTTCATGTGTTCTGCGCGCCGAGTCTTTCGAAAATTGCAGGCGCAGATCGCGCGCTGCCTTTTCGACGGCTTGTGCCTGCTGTTGCAAGGCAGTCGCGTCGGCGGCACCGGCGGCAACTTCCAGGCGAATGTCACGGCCAAGCTCCACCAGCTGGCTGGTCGACATGTGGTCACCAAAAAACAGGCTGGCGGTCTCGGGCAGTTGATGCGCTTCGTCGAATATCACGGTATTGCACGCCGGAAGCAATTCTCCGACGCCTTCGTCGCGCAGCACCACGTCGGCGAAAAACAGGTGATGATTGACCACCACGACATCCGCCTCCAGCGCCTGCCTGCGTGCCTCCAGAACGAAGCACTTCGAATGGTGAGGACATTCTCCCCCCAGGCAGTTTTCGCGCGTCGACGTTACCAATGGCCAGACAGGGGCATCTTCCGGCACGTCGGCAAGCGCACTACGATCACCACTCGGAGACGTGCGAGAGAAGCTGTCGATACGCGCAAGATGCACCGTGTCATCGCGGCTCAGGAAGCGACCATCGGATTTGGCGCGCTCCAGGTGGTAATGGCAGACGTAATTCGAACGCCCCTTGAGCAAGCTGACTGTCACCGGAGTGGCCAGAACCCGGCGAACGAGCGGAATGTCGCGATCGTACAACTGATCCTGCAGCGTTTTGGTGCCGGTCGAGATGATGACTTTCCCGCCGCTGAGCAAGGCCGCAACCAGGTAGGCGAATGTCTTTCCGGTCCCGGTCCCCGCTTCGGCGATGAGAGTCGACGTTTCCTCGATTGCCGCGGCAACCGCCCGGGCCATCTCGAGTTGCTGCGTACGCAGCCGGTATCCCGGAATGGCGCGCGACAACAAACCGTTATCGCCGAAGACTTCGAGCAAATCCGCTTTCATGCGCGCCCTGCCCCTGCCAGCTTGCGGCTCGGTCCGTGAGGCTGGTCCTGCCAAAACCGAACGAGGCGTCTGCATTGTCCTTCAGCGCAACGACACATCGACACGAATCTACTGGACAAGACCGAGCACTCCCAGCAGGGGCGGGATCAACAGCGAGGACACGAGCGTGTTCAGCCCCATTGCCAGCCCGGAAAAAGCACCAGCAACCTCGCTCTCCTGAAATGCGCGCGCTGTGCCAATGCCATGCGACGTCGTCCCCATCGCGAAACCCCGGACTGCCGGGTCATTTACCCGGCACCAGTCGAGAACTGTCGGCCCGATGACGGCCCCGAGTATGCCTGTGGACACCACCAGAATCGCTGTCAACGATGCCGGGCCTCCAAGCTTCTCCGTGATACCCATGGCGACCGGTGCGGTGACCGACTTCGGCGCCAGCGCGAGCAGTGTCTGCGGTGCAGCGTCAAACAACCAGGCAAGAAAAACCGCCGAGAGCGCCGCAGTCAACGCACCCGCGAGCAAACCGGCAGACAACGGCAGCCACATTTTTCGCAGACGGGCGAAGTTGGAATACAGGGGTAGCGCAAGTGCTACGGTTGCCGGACCAAGAAAGAAGTGCACAAACTGGGCACCGTCAAAATAGCTGGCGTAGTCGGTATCGGTCGCAGCAAGAATCGCGACCAGCATGATGACGGCAATCAGCACCGGGTGCAGTAATGACCTGTTGCCCGATTTTCGATACAACCAGTCGCTGAATACGTACGCGCCGACCGTCATTGTCAGATGCAACAGCGGCGAGGCCGACAGGTAAACCCACACATCAACCAGCCGTGCCGGGTTCATTGCTTCACCTCGTTCAATGCTGCATCCCGCTCATGGTTGCGTCTCGCCGCGCGACCGCGTCAGGCGCATCACCAGCCTGATTGTCAACGCCGTCACCACCAGGGTAATCACGGTGCCAAACAATACGGACACCAGAATGGCCAGCCATTGTTCTTTCACCGTAGCAGCGTGCAGCATTACGCCTACGCCGGCCGGGACAAACAACAGGGAAAGATGCCGCAGAATCCCGTGGGCTGTTTCGGAGAGGGCACTGGCGGCCGACGGCACAAAGCGCAGAATCACGATCAGCACAGCCATGCCAATGACCGGTCCCGGCACAGGCACGGCGAGCACCTGGCTGCCGACCTCGCCCGCCAGTTGGCACGCCAGCAGCACCGCGATGGCGTTCAACATTCGGTCAATGGCAATCGGAGTCGTTTCGTACGGTCGGTCAAGCGCATGCGCAGTCCTGTGTAAAGAACCCGGACTGCACTCCGGTGCCTCGTTCGCCAGATCGAATCATCGCCGTGCAGCGCAAAAGCGGATACCATTGTCGACATGATCTCACGATTGAACTTCCTGCTTGCGGTCTCGATGCTGAGCTTGCTGCTCTTCTATTTTGCCGGCCGGTTCCTGTTTCTCAAGGCGCTGCTGGCGATTGCCCCGACTTTAACGCCATACTTTACCGCAGCGTATGGCCTCGCTGCACTGATGCTCACGGTACTGGTGCTTGCCAAAACCGTGATTCGCCTCACACCGATCAGTTCGGCTGCGCGCGCTCGCGAAGCAGGATTACGCTCGCTGCCGGCTCAGGCCGTGTTGTTCGTGGGGCATGCACTTGTGTTCTTTGCCGTCTACACGATATTTGTTGCGCAAGACGCCGATCCCGTGTCGTGGCCGTACTTTCTCGCAGCGTTGTTCTATGTTGCCGGAATTGCCGCAGCGATAACTGATTGGCGCAAACTGGTATCGCAAACGCAGTGAGGGTGGCAGCCATTTCTCCCCCGTGTCCCGGCGCCGCAGCGAGCGCGGCGACACCCTGCCCCGGCCAGCGGGCACCCGGAGGATAAGCGCTCGCACTGCCACGAGCGGATTCAACGCAATCCGTTCTGGTCCGCCGACAGCCCGGCAGCGAATGCTTTGGCAGCGATCCCGCACACCGTCCCGGGTCGGATTAAGGGCCAGCTTCTAGTAACATTGACGCTACAAGGCACGATGGTGCGAGGCTGCTTCGGGTTGCCGCGTGCCGGACAGCCGTTTTCGCTCGCTCATGGAACCACGATACCAATGCCAGATCAGCACCCGAATATCCGGATCGAACCACTTGCCAATCCCCGTCCCGTGCATTTTCCGGATGTTCTCGGTTTTGGCCGATATTTCACCAACCGCATGTTCACGCAACGCTTTTCGCCCGAGGCCGGTTGGCACGACGCGGCGATCGTCCCGTACCAGCCACTGTCTCTCGACCCCGCCTCGCAGGTCCTGCACTGCGGGCAGGACGTTTTCGAAGGCACCAAGGCGTACTGGCGACCGGATGGAAGAATCAACCTTTTCCGCATCGACCAGAACATCGCACGCTTCAATCGTTCTGCGGTTCGAATGGGCATGCCGGAAATCGATCCGGGCGCGCATATCGAGGCGATCGAAACGCTGGTCCTGACCGAGCACGAATGGATACCGTCACAGCCGGGATCGGCGTTGTATATTCGCCCGGTCATGCTCTCGACCGAGTCCACGCTGGAAGTTCGTGCCAGCCGTACTTTCCTGCATTTCATTATTCTGAGCCCGGTGGGACCTTACTTCGGCACCGGCTTGAGCCCGGTTCCGGTTTTTATCTCGCACGATTTTGTGCGCGCTGTGCGCGGCGGAACGGGGGAAGCCAAGACCATTGCGAACTACGCGGGCAGCATCTTCGCGACCGAGGAGGCTCGGAAGCAGGGTTTCCAGCAGGTTCTGTGGCTCGATGCCGTGGAAAGGCGTCTGGTCGAGGAAGTCGGCGGCATGAACATCGCATTCGTATACGAAGGCAGACGCATCAGCACCCCAGCGCTGTCGGGCAGCATTTTGCCGGGCGTGACGCGTGATTCGATTCTGCATATGGCACCCGATCTCGGGTTTGAAGTGTCGGAAGACCGCATCGATGTCGAAGAGATGCTCGGCGACGTTCAGTCCGGCCGGATTACGGAGGTTTTTGCGATGGGTACCGGCGCCGTCATCGCGCCGGTCGGAAAGTTTCGCTATAAGAATCGTGACTACACCATCAACGACGAACAAACCGGACCCGTCGCGCAACGGCTGTTCGATGCTCTGACCGATCTGCAATATGGCCGTGTGGCCGATCCCTATGGCTGGACCCGGACGCTCGACCCTGGCGCTGCCGGCAGCATGCAGCGTTCCGCGAGCGCTTGATCATTCCCGGGAAATCCGCCGTGGCGAGTATCGTCAATTCCCTTTCGCAGCCCGTGTGCACTGCCAGTGGCGTACAACATCGCCGCCTGGGCGGCTGGCAGGGGCAGTGCTAGCAAGCGCCACCATGCCGGTCATCACATCCGAACCGATGCGCTGTCAGTGGGCTTCGCCTGGCAACGATGTCTATATTGATTACCACGACATCGAATGGGGCGTGCCGGTCCATGACGACGGAATATTGTTCGAATTCCTGCTGCTCGAAGGCGCGCAGGCGGGGTTGTCCTGGTCGACGATACTGAACAAGCGCGAAGGCTACCGGAAAGCGTTTGCCGGTTTCGATCCGGTCAAGGTAGCGGGTTTCGGCAAACGCGAAGTCAACCGGCTGGCGACAGACGCGAGTATTGTTCGTCACCGTGGCAAGATCGAGTCCGCCATTTCCAACGCCAGACTCTTTGTAGAGATACAGGGCCGTTTCGGCAGTTTCGACAATTACCTTTGGCGCTTTGTCGACGGAATGCCCAGGCAGAATGCCTGGAAGCGCGCCGACCAGGTGCCGACCCGGTCAACCGAATCGGACGCACTGAGCAGGGATCTGAAGCAGCGCGGCTTCAAGTTCGCTGGCACCACCATCATGTACGCTTTCATGCAAGCGACGGGAATGGTGAATGACCACACCACCAACTGTTTTCGCTGGCAGCAATTGAAGGCTGGAGCAAGCGAAAACGGTATCTAAACCTCCGTGAACATGCGGAACACGGGGACTTGGCAGGCATGATTACGAAACACAGCCACTTCAGGAAAACGAAACATGATGAAGCCCGAACGCAACTACACTGAAGCGCGTGACCGTCGGCGCGTGAGCCTGTCCGATGCACTGGACGCAATCGGAAAAGTTCGTAGCGAATTGCCCTCGGCGGCAGTATTCGAACACGGCTCGCTGCAGGTGAAGATGTATCGTCCCGGCAACGAGGACTTTCAGAAACCACACGATCGCGACGAAGTCTATTTCATAGTCCAGGGTTCGGGCTGGTTCCGCAACGGTGACGAACGTCATCCGTTCCAGACCGGCGACATGCTGTTCGTACCCGCAGGCGCGGTGCATCGCTTCGAGAAATACACGGATGACTTCTGCACCTGGGTAGTGTTTTATGGTCCCGAGGGCGGCGAAACCGCTGGCACCGATTCATGACGGGTGCCAACAGCGCACCGCAGTCCGGAGCGGATATCCGCAAACCTGGCCGGCCCACTGGTATGAAGGTACTCGTTGCGGTGAATGCACTCGCCGCACTCGCCCTGCTCATCATGGTTCCACAGTACACGGGCGGACGTGCCCTGCTCTACCTCTGCGTGGGACTGTTGCACGGCCTGCTCGGGGTCGGGCTGTACTTGCAGAGCAACTGGGCGCGCGTGCTGATGATTGTGTACGCCTTGTTCCAGGTGGCGGGAATGGGCTTGTGGTCGCTTATCGGTCTGATGACTCTGGTCGCCCAGCCATTGAGTTCCGAGAAAGCACAGTTTCTTGTTCTGGCAGCCATTGCCATTCCTTTCCTGTCGTGGTCGGCGTTCTATCTGCTTGGTCAATTGCGACGGGCTGCTGACTCGCCACCCGGCTGATTCCCGCCGCCCGCTGCGCTTCCAGCGTGGTTATCCGCACACTTGTGCCTTGGCGGCGTTCGGTATTTACGTCGCACAAGAGCCCCCCGGTTTGACGACACGAGCATGCCGGGCATCAAGGCCTTGCTGAGGCACGCGCGTTCTTCCGCAGTTATGGTCAATGGCTGCCACGCGGCCGGTATCGCCAGGCCCACCTCACCCGGAACACAACCGGCTTCTCGCCCGGCGGATGATTGCGTTTGAAAACGCTTGTGCGCTCAGCCATCTGGAGCGGAAACCTCCGGCAGCGCCTCTTGCAATAATTTGTGGTTTATAAACCGTCAGTTACGTCACCGCGGTGGTTCACGAACTGGGTCCTTGCCAAACATCCATCGAGCAGGCAAGAGTGGCCGAAAAGCCCGCATGGTTCTTGCGTTGAACCGTGCATTTGCCATCTGCAGACGAGAAGAAGAGCGACGTAGCCAATATCGACGATAACCGCATTGCCCGGGGCAGGACGGAAACAGTCCGGAGTGTCCGGGAAACGGCCCCTGTCGCGGCCGGACTACCGCGACCGGAACCAATCTGCCGGAAACCTGTAGCGCCGCGTGCCGGGCTGAACGGCAGGGCCAGTCGGCTATCTCGTCACCCTGAAAACGCAACAATCGGATGAAGCATCTCAGGAAAACATCATTGGGCAGCAAGGTCGCGCGGCGCGCATTTCTGCCGTTTGCCCTGTCGGCGCTTCTGCCGGTTCTTTCGCTCGCGGTGCTGCATCATTTTCAGGGCACGGCCTTGCTGGTTGAACACACCAACGGCGAACTGCATGCAGCCGGTACAGCCTACGGTGCCGCGCTGGGCGAACGCCTTGGTTTCGCCGATCACATTTTGCGCAATGCAGCCGCCCAACTGAACGATGGCGTAAGCTTCGAACAGGTCAGGCAGCGCGCCAGCGGCCCGTTTCTTGACTTCGCCGTGGTTGATAGCGATACCCTTTCGCACCCCAGGCAGGACGCATATGCATGGGCGCAACCTCTCGCATCCACTGCTTACCAGCGTGTTCTGGAAGGTGAATCGGCCATCGTCATCCGAACGCACCCGAACGACAGCGCCACCGTCCTCCTGATACGCGCACTCGATGCGAAAGAACCGGGTCCGCGACTGTTGATGGGCGAAGTCGACCGGACATACCTCTGGAAGCTGCGCGCGCCAGGCGTCAACGAGATCGAGTTGTGCGTTTTCGATGATGTTTACAGACCTCTGGCGTGCTCGCAAAGCGTGCAGTTTCCAAACCTGCCGGGGCTCCTTGGCGAGAAGGCCCGGGCCGCCGACGGGGCCATGCAGTGGGAAACCGATGGCGAAAGCTTCGTGGGCTATTTCAACGAGTTCTTCCCGCAGTCAGGGCGGACCGGTCCGCGCTGGACCGTGGCTGCGGCGCAGGGCAAGGCTTGTGCGCTTGCAGGCCTGACCAACGTCAACGCTCTTTCTCTCGGCATCATTTCGCTATTCGCAGTGTTGGCGGCAATTTTCAGCGTCAAGCATGTGCGGCGCACGCTCGCCCCTCTCAAGAAGCTGATCGACGGCACGGCCCGGCTTCGGAACAAGGAATTCTCGACGAGAGTGAACATTGTGTCCGACGACGAGTTCGGCGATCTTGCCGCCTCATTCAACGCCATGGCGAGTCGGCTTGGAAGACAGTTCGATGTGATGACGACCCTCTCGGCAATCGACAGGGCCATTCTTTTCGATCTCGAGATCGACCGGGTGATGGAAGAGGTGCTTTGTTCCCTGCGTCAGATATTCAAGCTGCGATGCGTTGGCATTGCCGTGACCGAGCGCGATGTTCCCGACGAAATGGAGCTCTACACCATCGGTCAGGACGAAAACCGGGCGATGGTCAAGCGCCGCCACGTCGGTGACGACAGTCGCTCCATTCTTCTTGCGAATGCGGACGACTCCTGGAGCACCGGCGAGAACTCGGCGTCCGCCCTCATGAGCCAGCATCACGGATGGGACGCGCAGCACACGTTCAATTTCCCCATTTCGTCCAAGAGCGGTATCGGCGGCCTCATGCTTCTCGGATTCTCGGAGCGCATCGAACTCGAGAGCGAGGATATCGAGAATATCCGCGACTTTGCCGACCGCATCGGAGTCGCTCTCACCTCGGTGGCGCGTGATGAGGCGCTGTACCGACAGGCTCGTTATGACAACCTTACCGGCCTGCCGAACCGCTTTCTCCTTGTCGAAAGGCTCAAGCAGGAAATCTCGCAGGCCACCCGGTCCGACAAGCAATTCGCCGTTCTGTATGTCGATCTCGACCGGTTCAAGCAGGTGAACGACAGTCTAGGCCACGCTGCGGGGGACCAGTTGTTACAGGAAGCCGCCCACCGCTTACGCGAGTGCGTGCGCGATTCCGATACCGTTGCGCGCGTGGGGGGAGACGAGTTCACCATTATTCTAAGTGGCTTCGGTGATGCGCAAGTTGCCGGCATCGTTGCGGACCACGTGCTGACTGAAATGGACAAACCGTTCTCGATATCCGGTACAGAGCAGTTCGTCACGGCGAGCATCGGCGTTGTGGTTTACCCGCAGGATGGCGCCACTGCCAATGAACTGCTCAACAATGCGGATACTGCGATGTACCGTTCCAAGGCGAGCGGGCGCTCGACAGTGGTTTTTTTCGAGGAAAACATGACGGCAGAAGCCGTCCGGGTTGCGACACTGGATCGCGATCTGCGCCATGCACTTGCAGAGCAACAACTGACGCTGCATTACCAGCCGCAAATCGACTTGCGCACCGGCAACATCTGCGCGGTCGAGGCACTGGTACGCTGGCAGCACCCGGAACGCGGACTACTGAGTCCGACGGCATTCGTCGAGTTTGCCGAGGACTCCGGACTCATCGTTGCCGTCGGCGAGTTTGTGCTCAGACAGGCATGCCGGCAATTCTGTGAGTGGCACGATGCCGGCATCAATGTCGGAAGAGTCAGCGTAAACGTCTCCGGAAAGCAGTTCCGCCAGCTCGAGTTCGTGTCACTGGTCGAACAGATCGTGATGGAAACCGGAATGCCCTCCAACAAACTGACGATGGAAATAACCGAAAACGTCCTGCTACACGACGTTGATCAGGTTTCCCAGGTGCTGGACTTGCTGCGCGCTCATGGCATTCGCATCGAGCTTGATGACTTCGGCACGGGTTATTCTTCCATGTCCTACCTGGAAAAGTTGCCCGTTAACGCACTCAAGATCGACCGCGCATTCGTACGAACCATCGACGCAGCCGGACGAGGCGGCGTAATTGCCAAGCTGGTGCTTGATATGGCGCGCTCGCTCAATATGAGTGTGATCGCAGAGGGTATACAACAACCCGAGCAACTCGCGTTCATGCGCGCAAATAACTGCGACATCGGGCAAGGTTTTCTGTTTTCCAAACCCCTCACCGCCGAAGGGATCGGCACGTTTTACGCGAACTGGAACCTGGTCACTCGAAACACGCTGTTTCCGCGCACGTCGGACGCCGGCCAATCGGTCGCAATCTAGGGCCTGTTAACACCTATGTGATCGACGCGCCGGTGGCCGCTCGGCCGACGCACCCTGCACGCGGCCTCGTGATACAGCAGCCGTAGCGATCACATCCGTTGTTTAAGGGCCTGTGCCGCAACATGCATGTTTCTTGCGGGATTGCATGCCATTGCATCAACAACGGAAACGTCTTGCGCGGTCCGCAAAAGAGGTTATTCCGTTTGGGAACAAAACATTATCCGACGTATGATCAAACGCCCGCGGATCATATGCTGCTCTCAACAGCGGAGCGGTGCCGAAATTTCCTCGCGTCGACGCGACGACTGGACGATTGCAAGACACTCGCTCGGTGTGACGTTGATCGAAATCTTCATAGCATTGGCAATCGTCGGAATCCTCAGTGCCGTTTCCGTGCGTCTCTATGATCGCTATTTGTACCGCGCCGAAGTGGCCCAGGCCAAACTGGACATCCACGACATTACCTTCGAAATAGCCCGTTACCAATTGGACAATGACGACCTACCGGACGACCTTGCCACGATCGGCAAAGCAGGACTCGTCGATCCGTGGGGCAACCCATACCAGTACCTCAACATTTCCACCGGCAAGGGCTTGGGCAAGATCAGGAAAAACAAGAATCTGGTACCCATTAATTCCGACTACGATCTCTACAGCAAGGGACCGGATGGATTGAGTCAGGGTCCTTTGACTGCAAAGGCGAGCCGTGACGACATTGTGCGCGCCAGCAACGGCCGCTTTATCGGCGTTGCGTCGGATTACTAGGTCGGGCACGCCGATGCAACTGGACGCGACATTTCTCAAAGGCAGACTGGCAAGACGCATCCTCGTCATGTTCGCCATATCGACTCTGGTGCCGATACTGATGCTCGCAGCACTGTATCGGTTTCAGGGCAGTGCGCTGCTATTGGAACAGGCGTACACCAAGCTAGGTGCTTCGAGCGGGACTTACGGTTCGGTTATCTACGATCGTCTGTTACTTGCAGATGACGCATTGCGTAGCTCGGCGGCAGGACTGCGCCGAGGTCTGCCGGTCGAGAGTATTGGCGCACCTTCCGCAACGCCCTTTCGCGAACTCACCGTGCTTCCTGCCACATCCAGCGCGGCTTCCGGGTTCGCACTGACGACCGCACAGCAGGCACATATGCGGTCCGGGCAGTCGGTGCTCGTCACCAGGCGGATCGCAGATTCACAAAGTGGGGTTTTCATGATTCGCGCCGTTGATCCGGAACGCCCCGGGAAGGGCCTCGTTTCGGCGCAAATCCGGCCTGAATATCTCTGGGTTGACCGGGATACCCTTCCATATCTCACCGAGTTGTGCGCATTCGATCAGAACGGGCGACAGTTGTCGTGCAGCGGATCCATGCGCTTTCCGTCACTGGCCGATATGCTTGTCCGAGGCGAGCAAGGCACGAGCGGCGGCCTTGAATGGGACGACTACGACACGCAGTACGTCGGGCATTTTCATGAAGTGTTTCTTGATGCGAAATTCAAGGTTCCGCGCTGGGTCGTTGTCGCCGTGCAGCGCCGCGCGGACGCACTCGACGCGCTTGCGACATTCGAAACGGTCTTCTGGACCAGCCTTGCCGTTTCCGCCCTGCTTGCAGCGCTGCTCGGCGTCAGCCAGATACGCCGAGTGATGGTTCCGTTGGGAAAACTCATCTCCGGCACCAGCCGCCTCAGTGATCGGGATTTCTCGACCAAGGTCGAGATCGCCTCGAACGACGAGTTCGAGACCCTCGCCCACTCATTCAACATGATGACCACACGCCTTGGCAGGCAGTTCGATGTGATGAAGACGTTGTCTTCGATCGACCAGGCGATCCTGCGCAATCTCGATGTGGATCGGATCATTGAAGAAGTCCTGTTATCACTGCGGGAGCTGTTCGACATCGAATGCGCCGGTATTCTCGCCATGGACCGGGACAACCCGGTCCGCCTGAGGCTGTATTCGATCAGCCGCGATCGCGACCGGCCGATGGTCAAACAGGAGTGCTCGGCAGCAAATGCTGATGAACTTCTTCTTGCCAGTGCCAATGGATACTGGACGGATGCCGACAAATCCGAATGGCAAACAAGCTGCTGCGAAGGAAATTCGGCGACTCGCAGTTTTTTCAATCTTCCCATCACTTCGAAGACCGGACACGGCGGCTTGGTGATGCTCGGCTTCGCAAACCGGCCGGACCTGGAACAGGAAGAAATCCACAACATTCGTGACTTTGCGGACCGGATCGGTGTTGCCCTCACCTCTGCCGCGCACGACGAACAGCTCTACCGTCAGGCACGGTACGACGGTCTCACCGGATTGCCAAACCGCTTTCTGCTGGTGGAGCGCCTCAAGCGCGAGATCGGTCAGTCGCAAAGGCGTGGAACACAAACAGCGGTGATCTACATTGACCTTGACCGGTTCAAGCAGGTTAACGACAGTCTTGGCCACGCCGCGGGCGACCAGCTCCTGCAGGAAGCAGCGAACCGATTGCGACACTGCGTACGCGAGACCGACACCCTCGCCCGGGTCGGCGGTGATGAATTCGCCATCGTCGTTGGCGGGCTGGACGATGGCAAGGCGGCAAGCGCCGTCGCCGATCACGTTCTGGATGCGATGGAGGATCCATTCCCGATTCTCGGAGTCGAGAATTTCGTGGGCGCGAGCATTGGTATTGCCGTCTATCCCCAGGACGGTGACAATCCGGGTGAGCTGTTGCGCAACGCGGACACCGCGATGTACCGGGCCAAATCCGTGGGCCGCTCGACCACCGTATTCTTCGAAAGCAACATGAACGCCGAAGTGGTGCGGATTGCCAGGCTCGACCGTGAGCTGCGCCGCGCCATCTCCGAGCGGCAGTTGCTGTTGCACTATCAGCCACAGTTCGACCTCGAAACGGGTGCGATCTGTGCCGTTGAAGCGTTGCTGCGCTGGGAACATCCCGAGCGCGGCGTTTTGATGCCCGGAACTTTCATCGACTTTGCCGAGGACTCGGGGCTGATCATCGCGCTCGGTCAGTTCGTTCTGGAAGAGGCGTGCCGGCAACTGCGGAGCTGGCGAGCGTCGGGAATTGACGTCGGCCATATTTCCATCAACATCTCCGGACGGCAGTTTCGCCAACGCGGATTCCCGGAATCAGTTCAGGCGGTGCTCCAGCACACCGGCACCCCCGGCAACAGCATCGCAATGGAGATCACCGAAAATGTTCTCATCGAGGACGTCGATCAGGTCATCGACTCGCTGCATCAGCTCCGCGCCCATGGTATCCGCATAGAGCTTGACGATTTCGGAACTGGATACTCGTCGATGTCCTATCTCGAGAGATTGCCGGTGGACACACTCAAGATAGACCGCTCTTTCGTCGCAACCATCGATGCGGCTGGCCGGGGCGGTGTCATTGCAAAACTGGTCCTCGATATGGCGCGCTCCCTGAATATGGGAATCATCGCCGAGGGCATGGAAACGCACGCACAACTCGACTTCATGCGCAAGCACAACTGTGACTTCGGTCAGGGTTTCCTGTTTTGCGAACCGTTGCCTGCCGGGCTCCTGACGACTTTTTTCAGCCGCTGGAATCTGCTGCAACGCAAAGTCCTGTTCCCGGATGCTGTTATCGAGACAAGTGCCGAAAAGAAACTGATCGAAACCTAGCGATCGTTTTTCATTGCGCCGGTTTCCGCAATTTCGCCAACTGCCGGTCATGCCGGGATCCCAATAACGGCTGGACGACTATCGCACCGCTGAGAGCAAGAAACATGTCCCACTGCGTGTCCCACACGTCTCCCTGAGTCGCCAGAAAGGCGTCGGCTGCTGTTCCCGTAGCGATGGCAACCCACCATTCGACAAACTCGTAGGACGCCGATATGGCCAGCACGACACAACACACCAGAAAGTAAAGCCAGCGCCGGCCGCGAACGACGTCGGCGCGGATGAATATCTCGCGTGCAATCATCGCTGGCACAAGGCCCTGGAAAAAGTGACCAACCCTGTCGTAGTAGTTGCGCGCCAGCCCGAATTCGGACTGCAGCCAGTCAAAGAATGGCACTTCCGAGTAGGTCCAGTGCGCGCCCACCAACAATACCAGCGCGTGCAACCAGATCAGTCCGTAAACAAGCGCGGTGAGCTTGACGCGCGGATAAATCACAGTCAGAACGATTGCGCCGATGATTGCCGGAAATGCCTCGAGAATCCAGATGAAGCGGTCGGCGGGCTGGTATCCCGACCAGACCAATATCATCAGGAAGCTCGCGAGCAACGTTGCATGCAGGCGTGCGCCGGACCCCATCTCAATTACTCGCAGCGATCAGAAAATTGACCGCTGCCGTGTCCATGTCTTGAAATGGCTGCAGCCTCCTCACGGGAGTTCCTCCACCTTGAGATATATCCTGCGCTCGTCGCTGGTCGCACCGGAGTTATACCAGACAATTCCGCTATCGCGCCCTCCCGAATCCTGCGAGACCGAACCGACCTCGATCCATGCGCCAAGCATGCCGCTGACGATGGTGTCCACCCGCTGAATCCGGGCTGATCCACTCACGCGACCGCGAACAGTATCGGACGACGCCGCGAGTTCTACCGTAACGCGCTCGCCATTGACCCGCGGCGTTGCGTAGAACCCGGTAACAACGTCACGGTACTCGACAGTTTCTTCTCCGTTACCGGCGGTACCGCCATGAACGGGAATGGACTGGCCAACCGCGATGTAAGCACCGTTGCCCTCCAGTACCTGCACGGACTGGAACGTGTTCCTTGTTCTTGTCGAACTCGCTGCGCCCGCCTGCACCCGCACACCATCGCCTTGCCCTGGACCGTTGCTCACACCCCTCCCGCCTCGCCTTTGGTCTTCCGCGCGGGAATCAGGCAGCGTGACCCGGATATCATCGCTTCCGGCGGAACCCGTAATACCCACATCAAGCTCTCGCTCCTGTGCTGTTGCACCTTGCCTGACGGTCATCACCAGGCGCCTCGGACGCGCGTCCACGATCGCGAGAATCTTTCGCAACTCGGCGAGATTGGCCGCTGTCGTCCTGATGACGAGCTTGTCTTTCAAGCCGCTGATGCTGCCGCCGGGTGCGAGCATCGGCCGCAGCAACGGGATGACTTCGTCGGCCGTGCGGGTATTCAATTCGATCACCGCCATTTCGGAAGCATGGGCGGCGACCAGACACAATAACGCGGCGGCAGCTGCAAGCGATCTTAATGTCACGAAGTAAACGCGGTTCGTCATGGCGTCGCTCCGGAGCCTGACCCGCGCCCGGCCAAGGGGTCCTGCCGGAAGAACAGGGCAAGTTGTGCGTATACGCGCGGATAATTCCGGCGCAGCATGTCTGGCAGCTCGAAAAAACACTCCGAGACCACGGCAAAGAACTCTGCCGGCGATTGCGACGCATATGGATCGATTTCGGTCATTTCGTCATGCAATACCCGCTCGCAGAAATGTTCGTAGGCTTCGGTAAAATCCCGTGACCATTCCCGGCGGTCCATTCCCCTGTGCAACGGCGGAAACCCGTTTGCATCTCCGGTCAGCATGTCGAGTTTATGTGCGAACTCGTGTATCACCACGTTTGTCCCGTCACTGGCCCACGCGGACTCGACCCGTGCCGCCGCCAGTATCACCGGTCCGCGCAGCCACGCCTGCCCGGCGTAAACATGGTCATCCGTTTCCACCAGTCCGTGTTCGTTGCGATACTCCTGCCTGGGCATGAATTCGTCAGGATAGACGATGACCTCGACCCAGTCATTGTAGGAATCGATCCCCAGGTTCAGGATCAGGATACAGGCCTGAATCGCGATTCCCAGCTTTATCTCATCGTCAAGCAATGTGTCGCCGGCAGCACTGATCTGCTTTTCGTGCAGGAAAAGCACGCACAGGTCGCGCAAGCGCGCCCGATCCCCTTCGTTCAAGCGCTCGACGAACGCGAACCGGCTCGATACGCGCTGCCATAACGCGTTGTCGATGCTGTGCTTGCGCAGAAGGAGGCGCCGGCGCCACGCCCGGTAAAAACCGAACACGTCGCCTAATCCTGGCTGCTGCCGATTCGCACCGGTTGTGAGGAATCAGGCGTTGCCGAATCCGGCCTGTCGAGATCAGACCTGGCGCGCTCCGGTTCACCGCTTGCCGGTGTGACCATATTCACGTCGACACGCTTCAGATGCTCGGGCACATCCAGCTCCACCCGTTCGATCTCGTTGAATCGCCGGGTGATCTTGTCGCTGCTGATGCGTACTTTCTCGGCGTCCTCATGCGCCTGGCGAATATGGTCGGCCAGCTTGCGCATCCGGTCGTCGAAGCGTGAGAAAGTCCTTGCCCAGTTTGCCCAGCTCATCCTTGATGATGTGGACCTGTTCGCGGGTCGCGACGTCTTTCAGGACAGCGCGCGCTGTGTTCAGCACTGCCATCAGCGTGGTGGGTGACACGATCCACACCCGCCGCTGCATCGCGTAATCGACGACTTCGGCATGGTAGGCATGGATCTCGGCGAATACCGCTTCGGCCGGGACGAACATCACGGCGCCATCGCTGGTCTCGCCGGCAATGATGTATTTTGCCGCGATGTCCTCTACGTGCTTGCGCACGTCGGCGCGGAACTGCCGCTGCGCCTGGACCGATCGCTGTCACCGACCGCCGGTTCGAACATGCGGTGGTAGTTCTCCAGTGGAAACTTGGAGTCCACCGCCACCATTCCCGTCGGCGCGGGCAGATTGAGAACGCAGTCGGCCCGACTGCCATTGGATAGCGAGTGCTGAAACTCATACGCGGACGGAGGCATGATATTGCGCACCAGGCCTTCGAGTTGCACCTCGCCAAATGCGCCTCGCGAGCGCTTGTCGCCCAGCAACTCCTGCAGGCTGACAACATTCGTCGTCAGACCGTCGATTTTCTTCTGCGCCTCGTCGATGGTGGCCAGCCGTTGCATGACGTTGACGAAGGTTTCATTGGTCTTCTTGAACCCTTCTTCGAGGCGTTCGTTCACCTTGCCGGAAATCTGCTCGAGCCTCGAGTCAGTGGTTTTTGTCAGAAGTTCCACCGAAGAGGCGAGCTGGGCGGAAGCATGCCGTAGCGTCGTCTGAATCATCTCCTGTTCGGCGCGGTTTTGTTCGGCCAGTTTTTCCAGCACCCGGGTGACAACTTCGCTACGCAGCAAGTCATGTTTGGACTGCAATTCCTGGCGCATTTCAGACAGGCGTGCTGTCATCGTCTCGCGCGTCGCCGAGAGTTCTTCCACCTGTTTCACCTGCAGCGCGGTGACCGCACCGCGTGTTTGCGTCAACTCCTGCGTCAGGGTGTCGCGTAACTGCCCAAGCGAGCTCGATTGCATTTGTGACAAACGGTCGCCGAGTTCGTTGAGCGCCGAATTGGTATCCCGAACCATTTGCAGGTGCTTCTCTTCAAGCGTTGTCGCCACTTCTTCGGGCAGCTTGCGCGAGCCCCTCAACAGGGCGATGACCACCCCGAGCGTGACGAGCACGAGCGACAGCGTGACGACAGTCAGAATGAGCAGATTCGCGGGATCGGGCATCGAACCAGTATAGCCCAGCGATGGCCATACCGACACGAGACGCTGTGCGGCTGGAAACCTTCACGCCGGGTATCGAGAAAGCAGATTCCCGGGCGCTGGAAGCCTCAAGTTCCGAAGGTTGAACTCAGGCGGCCTGCTCCTGGCGCGACGCGCGCTTGCGCTCGTGCTCCTTGAGGTAGCGTTTTCGGATGCGAATCGACTTCGGCGTGATTTCCACCAATTCGTCATCGGCAATAAACTCCACTGCCTTCTCCAGCGTCAGCTCGATCGGCGGCACCAGGCGAACGGCTTCATCGGAGCCGGAGGCGCGGACATTGGTCAATTGCTTTCCCTTGATCGGATTCACCACCAGATCGTTGTCACGCGAGTGGATGCCTATGACCATGCCCTCGTACAAGGCGTCTCCCGGCGAAACGAACATGCGGCCGCGGTCCTGCAGCTTCCACAAGGCGTATGCCACTGCCGCGCCGTCGTCCTGGCTGACGAGGGCGCCGTTGCGGCGCTCTTCCATGTCGCCCTTGACCGGGCCGTAATCGTCGAAAACGTGGCTGGCAACGCCTGTGCCGCGCGTAATCGTCAGGAACTCACCCTGGAATCCGATAAGCCCGCGGGCCGGAATACGGTACTCCAGCCTGGTGCGTCCCTTTCCGTCCGACTGCATGTCCTGGAGTTCACCGCGCCGACGGCCCAGTTCCTCCATGACCGCACCCTGCGTCTGTTCCTCGACGTCAACGGTCAGCAGCTCATAGGGTTCCTGCTTTTCGCCGTTAACTGTTCTGAACACGACGCGCGGACGGCCCACCGCCAGTTCGTAACCTTCGCGGCGCATGTTTTCCAGCAGAATGGTCAGATGCAACTCCCCGCGTCCCGATACGATGAAGGTATCGGAGTCCGCCGTGAACTCGACGCGCAGTGCGACATTGGACTGAAGTTCGCGTTCGAGCCGCTCGCGGATCTGGCGGCTGGTAACGAATTTGCCTTCCCGCCCGGCGAGCGGCGAAGTGTTTACCAGGAAATTCATCGTCAGCGTCGGCTCGTCGACCTTGAGTAACGGCAAAGCCTGCGGTTTGGCGGGATCGCACAGCGTGACACCAATACCCACTTCCTCGATACCATTGACGAGCACGATGTCCCCCGCCTCTGCTTCGTCCACAACCGTGCGTTCCAGGCCATTGAACACCAGCACCTGGTTTACTTTCGCCAGCCTTGGCCGGCTGTCCGGGCCGTTCATCACCGCGACCTGTTGGCCGGAGCGAATGCGACCTTGGGCGACGCGCCCAATGCCGATACGTCCCACAAAGCTCGAGTAGTCCAGCGAGCAGATCTGCATTTGCAGCGGCGCGTCCGGGTCGGCATCGCGCACCGGAACATGATTCAGAATGGCGTCGAACAACGGCCGCATGTCTTCGGTCCGCAGTGCGGGATTCGTTGTCGCCCATCCCTGCAGCGCAGACGCGTAGACAACGGGAAAATCCAGTTGGTCCTCGGTTGCGCCCAGCTTGTCAAACAGGTCGAAAGTCTGGTTCACGACCCACTCGGGGCGTGAACCGGGCCGGTCGATCTTGTTCACAACCACGATAGGTTTGAGTCCGAGCGCCAGCGCCTTGCGGGTAACGAACCGCGTTTGCGGCATCGGACCGTCCACCGCGTCCACCAGAAGCAGAACGCCGTCCACCATGGACAGCACTCGCTCGACCTCGCCACCGAAGTCGGCGTGGCCAGGCGTATCGACGATGTTGATGTGCGTATCCCGATACTGCACGGCGCAATTCTTCGACAGTATGGTGATGCCGCGCTCTTTCTCCAGATCGTTGGAATCCATCACCCGTTCGACCATTTGCTGGTGGGCCGCGAAAGTGCCGGACTGGCGCAGCATCTTGTCGACGAGCGTGGTTTTGCCGTGATCGACGTGGGCGATAATTGCAATGTTACGAATATTGTTGCGCATACTGGGTTGCTGACTCCGGGCTCCGGCAAAGACGGGCCGAAAAATTACTGCTAGCCAAACTACAAACTCGCCTTGACAGACGCTTGAGGTGCGGGACAGTTCTGCACACTACAACCTCTACACTGGCGAACCACAGGGGACCTGACTGGCGCTGCGACTGCAGTCATTACGCGCAACGCTTCAATTGCAGGCGGCACCCGGACAGTGGCTGACAGACAAAGCCACCATAATCAGACAGATGCCGTCCGAAAAAGCCCGCGAGTGTACCACACTGGCAAAATCCCTATATGTGCTCCTTTGCCGGTCATGACAAGCTGCGGAATACCTCCATCGGTGGGGTACGCAGCAAGCGGCGGGTACCTGCCATGCCCACCACGCTCACCGTTACCACACCGGCGATGAGCCCGACGATCCACACCGCGGGATCGATCCGGTACGGGATGCCAAGCACCTTTTCGGCCAGTCCCCAGCCGACCAGTGTCGCGCCGACCGCCGCGAGCAGACCCGCCACTGCGCCGATGAATACGAATTCGCTGAACTGCAATAGCCTGAGTTGCCGACTGGTTGCACCAAGGCTGCGCAGCACCGCCGCGTCCATGCGTCGCTCATCATGCGTGGCCGCTATCGCGGCGAGCAGTACCAGCAGACCGGCGACCAGGCTGAAGGCGAACACGAACTCCACCGCCTTGACCACCTGATCCATCATCCGCACGACCTGCCCGAGAACGGCTTCGACGTCAATCACCAGAAAACCGGGAAACTGCCGAACGAGATCATCGACAAACGCGCCGTTTCCGGGCGGCAGATAGAAACTCGTCACCCAGCTCTTTGGATACGCATTCAGCAGATCCGGTGCCGCCAGCACGAAGAAGTTCACCCGGAACGAATCCCATTGCACTTCGCGTAAGGAGATCACCACCACTTCGAACACCTCGCCGGCCACGTCATATCGCAATGTATCGCCGAGTTTCAGTCCAAGGGTTTCTGCAATGCCCGCTTCTACCGAAACCAGCGCCGCGCCCTGGTCGCCACCGTCGAACCAGCGTCCCTCCACGATCCGGTTGTCCCGCTGCAGGCTATCGCGCCAGGACAGATTGAATTCCCGGTTGACCAGGCGCTTTGCACGGTCGTCGATGAAATCGTCCGCCACGACCGTTCTCCCGTTGATGGCAAGCAGACGGGCGCGCACCATCGGGTGGAGAACCGGAAACGATATCTTGCGTTCGGAAAAATAGCGCCGCAGCTCGTCAACCTGATCAGTCTGAATGTTCACCAGAAACCGGTTCGGGGCGTCAGCCGGCAGTGTGCGTTGCCAACTGGTGAGCAAATCGTTGCGCACCAGCGTTAGCAAAATGAGTGCGAGCAATCCGAGTCCGATGGCACTCACCTGCAGCACGCTGCCGACGCGTCGGCGCCTGATATTGGCGATTCCGGTGCGCCACCCAAAACCGGCCTCATTGAGCACGCGCCGCAGTAACCGGATGGTAACCAGCGTCACTGTGGTACATGCGAGCAAGGTCGCGACGATGCCCGCCAGCACGGTTGCTCCGAGCTTCAGATCGCCCGCTTGCCACAAAATCAGTACCGCGACGGCCGCCGCGCCGAGCACGTACGCGCTGAGCCCGGCCGCGTCGGGCATGCCGATATCGCGCCGCAGTACCCGCATCGTCGACACGCGACGCAGTGCCATCAACGGGGGTAGCGCAAAACCGGCGAGAAGAATACAACCGGTGGCGAAGCCTTTGGCCATCGGCCAGAGATCGGGGGCCGGCAACCGTACCTGCATCAGCGGCGCGAGAATGGCTACGAGCATTTGCTGCAGGCCGAATCCGATGGCACTGCCGATCAGGGCCGCAATGGCGCCCGCCAGCAGAAACTGCAGCCCATGAAGACCCAATACTTCATTCTGCACAGCGCCAAGGCAGCGCATCATGGCACAGGCATCAAGATGCCTTTGCATATGCCTTCTGGCAGCGAGTGCCACGGCCACACCGGCGAGCACCACGGTCAGCAACGTCGACAGTTCAAGGAAGCGCTCGGCGCGCTCCAGACCTGACTTGATCTCCGGGCGTGCCTCGCGAATCGTTTCGACGCGTTGTCCGGGTTTGATGCGCGCCTCAGCGAACGCGAGAAACGCACCCAATGCACGGTCGCTTCCCGCCACGTACAACCGGTAGCGCGCCCTGCTGCCGGAAACGATCAACCCGGTGGATGCAAGGTCCGCCTCGTTCATCATCAGCCGCGGCGCAAGATTGAGAAACCCGGTGCTCGATTCGGGTTCTTCGACAACGAGTGCCGCGACTTTGAAAATCCGCTCTCCCAGCCTCACGTCCTGTCCCGGCGATAGATCGAGCCGCCGCATCAGACGGGCATCGACCCACACGGTGCCCCGCTCGGGAATGCCATCCGGAACGATGTCCGCTCCTTGCATCGCCGTGCGGATGCGTAGCTTCCCCCGCAGCGGGTAACCGCCGGCAACCGCTTTCACGTCCGTGAGCAGGCTGTCATTCTCCGACTGCGTCATGCTGCGAAAACTGACTGCGCTGGAGGTACGCAACCCCTCGCCCTTCGCCTGTTCGGCGAAATGCGCCGCGATCGGCTCGCTGGAAACGATGACCAGGTCGGCACCCAGAAGCTGGCTCGATTCGCGCATAATCGACTTGCCGACGCGTTCGGCGAAGAAAGACACCGTCGTTACGCTCGCTACCGCAATGACCAGGGCCACGAAAAGGATTCGCAATTCGCCCGCCCGCCAGTCGCGCACGAACAAACGCAGCGCCAGGGCGAGCATTGAAACCAGCCGTCTCACCGGCGCGCCTCCCCGACAACGCGCCCGGCGGCAAGCTCGATCCGGCGCTGACAACGGCTGGCCAGTCGCTCATCATGCGTTACCAGCACCAGTGTCGTGCCACGCTCACGATTGAGCTCGAACATCTGCGATACGATTTGCTCACCGGTCACCGCGTCCAGATTGCCGGTAGGCTCGTCGGCAAACACCACTTTCGGCTGTACGACGAACGCGCGGGCAATGGCTACCCGTTGTTGCTCGCCGCCGGACAATTGACGCGGATAATGATCGACGCGGTCTGCCAGTCCAACGCGATGCAGGATCTCGCGGGCGCGGCGTCGGGCATCGGTTTCGCCGCCGAGTTCGAGCGGCAGCATGACATTCTCCAGAGCGGTCAATGCCGGCAGCAGCTGGAAGGACTGAAAAACGAAACCGATGCGGTCCCGCCGAATGCGCGCGCGCCCGTCCTCATCGAGCCCGGACAGATCTTTGCCGTCGCTGAGAACGCGTCCTGCGCTTGGCACATCCAGCCCGGCGAGCAGCGCCAGCAGAGTCGTCTTGCCCGAGCCAGACGCTCCCACCACCGCAACCGATTCGCCGCTATGGATATCGACAGAAACATCCTCGAGAATGGTGAGAGACCGCGAACCCGTCGTGACCCTGTGGGTCAAACCGATCGCCTGAACAATGGGTACTGTTGTCATGTCCGTTACCGTATTTTTGAGAATTGTCGTCGTCCTGCTGGTCGTAGCCGGTTCGCGCCCCGCGTTTGCCGGCACCGTGCTCATCGTCGGCGACAGCCTGTCGGCGGGCTACGGGCTGCCGACAGACGGTAGTTGGGTAAGCTTGCTCAACAAGCGCCTCATGGCTGAGCGGCCGGATGTCTCCCTCGTCAATGCCAGCATCAGTGGCGAAACAACCGCCGGCGGCAAGCGGCGCATCCAGGCACTGCTGGACCGCCACCAGCCTGGCGTTGTCATTGTCGAACTCGGAGCCAATGACGGCCTGCGCGGAATCCAGATCCCGCTCATCAGGGAAAACCTGACGGCCATTGTCGAGGCTTGCCTGAAGTCAGGAGCGAAGACACTTGTAATAGGTATGCGCGTTCCACCGAACTACGGGCGCGAATATGCGGAAAAGTTCCACGCCATGTTCAAGGAAGTCAGCAATCGCAGGGACGTGTCGCTGGTTCCCTTCCTGCTCGACGGTTTCGCCGACGATAGCGCCATGTTTCAGGAAGACGGCATTCACCCCGCCAGCGACGCCCAGCCGCTTATGATGGACACGGTTTACGAACAACTGCGGCCACTGCTTCCCGGTTTGTGAACCGCTGGCTGGCAAATTACGGACGAAGGGCCAGGCAATCTGCCGGCCGGCAGCCTAGTGCACATGCACGCGGGGATCACCGGCAACCAGGCGGCCAATGCATGCCGCGGCACCGAACCCGCCTTCGCGAAACACCTCAAGCACGCGTTGCGTGGTGTCCGGCGCGCAACAAACAAGGAGGCCGCCACTTGTCTGCGGATCGGTCAGCAGATTTGTCTTCCAGTCGGGAAAATCCACGGGCAGTTGCGCACCATCCCCGTAACTTTGCCAGTTTCGTGACGACGCCCCGGTGACGATGTTCTTCTTCGCGTGCAGCAGCGCTGACTCGAATACCGGAATATCCGGAAAACGGATTTCCGCGGCCAGCCTTGATCCGCGGCAGATTTCCAGCAGATGCCCAAGCAGCCCGAAACCGGTCACGTCGGTAAGCGCATGCACCGCAGGAAGGGACGCCAGTTGCGTTCCGGGACGGTTGAGCAATGTCGTGCTTGCCAGCATCTCCGCATAACCGGGCGCATCCAGCAGGTTCTTTTTCAGGGCGGCGGACAAAATACCCACGCCCAGCGGTTTGCCGAGCACGATCTCGTCGCCGACTCTGGCACCATCGTTACGCTTGACCTGGTCCGGATGAACAATGCCAATGGCGACCAGGCCATAGATCGGTTCCGGCGAATCGATCGAATGACCACCGGCAATCGGTATTCCGGCATCCCGGCAAACCGACTCTCCGCCGGACAGAATTTGTCGAATGACCTCCACGGGAAGTTTGTCGACCGGCATGCCGACGACTGCCAGTGCCATGATCGGCGTTGCACCCATTGCGTAGATGTCCGAGATGGCATTGGTGGCAGCGATACGGCCAAAGTCATAAGCGTCATCGACCACCGGCATGAAAAAATCAGTTGTTGCCACCAGTGCCTGGGATTCATTGATCCGGTAGACTGCGGCATCATCGGCGTGGTCGTAACCAACCAGCAAATCGGGAAACATGGCGTTGCTGCCGGACTTGCTTAACAATTGCGAGAGCAGGCCCGGCGCGATCTTGCAGCCGCAACCTCCGCCATGGGCGTATTCGGTCAGTTTGATCTGCATGGTGTGGATCGGCGCGGACGCCGAATCAGAAGTAGTACACTTGAATTTGATAGTCAGCCGCCAAGCTGGTGGCACCCGCATCGGAAATGACACAGGACGCCGTCAACGTATCACAACTGCATGAGTTTGACGAGATCGTGGACGTGCGCTCTCCGTCCGAGTACGCGCTCGATCACGTTCCCGGTGCACTCAACTGTCCGGTTCTGGACGATGCCGAACGCGCCCGTGTCGGAACCATGTACGCGCACGAATCGGCGTTTGCGGCCAAACGGATCGGTGCCGCGCTAGTGGCGCGTAACATCGCCGGTCATCTGGAACTTGCGTTTGCAGCCAAGCCGAAAACATGGCGCCCGTTGATCTATTGCTGGCGCGGCGGACAGCGCAGCGCGGCGATGACCATTGTGCTCCGGCAGGCCGGCTGGGACGCAAGACGCCTGTCTGGCGGCTACAAGGCCTACCGTCGTCACGTTACCGCCGACCTCGACGCGCTTGCCGTGCGTATGTCGTTTCGAGTGGTTTGCGGCCTGACCGGTAGCGGCAAAAGCGCGCTGTTGCGCGCACTTCACCAATGCGGGGCGCAAGTGCTCGACCTCGAGCAGGCGGCGGCCCATCGCGGGTCGGTCCTCGGCTCTCTGCCGGACGATCTCCAGCCAAGCCAGAAAATGTTTGACAGCCGTGTCTGGAACACACTCCGGAAATTCGATCCGGCGCGTCCGGTCTACGTCGAAGCCGAAAGCCGCAAGATCGGCAACCTGCGTGTTCCGGAGCAACTGATCAACACCATGCGTAACGCGCCGTGTGTCCTGCTCGCCACTGCCCGTGGAGCCCGCGTCAGACTTTTGCTGCGTGAATATGTGCATTTCACGCAGAATCTGCCCGGCCTGTTTTCCAGGCTCGATTGCCTCACGCATCTGCATGGAAAACCCCGAATCGAACGATGGAAATCACTTGCCTCGGCCGGCGACTGGTCCACCTTCGTCCAGGAAGTTCTCGAGAGCCACTACGACCCTGCCTATCGCAAATCGACAGGCTCCAACTACCTTCGCCTCGATGAGGCAGTGCACCTTGGGGTGACCGACGCGACCGAGGCGGAGTTCGCAGGCCTCGCGAAAGACCTGATTGCGCGCGAATCAGACAACACTGACATCGTTTACGGCCATGCAAGCATCCACGCGTAATCTGACCTGTGGTCGTACACAAGGCAAGGCGTCGACAATCCATTCGGCACACAGCTCTTCGATGCGCGGCAACCGGCTCGTACCACTGTGAAGCTGGCCATCAAAGTTGACGTCGATGGCCTGGCCCCCGCGCTGACGGGTGCCCCGCGGCTCGCCGATTTGATCGAAACGCAAGCAGCTGGCGCGAGCTTCATGTTCAGCGTCGGCCCCGACCGTAGCGGACGCCATGTCGGCCGCGTGTTTCAGCGCGGGATGCCCGGACGTCTCTGGCGTACCAGGCGCATTCGCAGTTACAGTGCAACCGCCGCGTTCTATGGCACGCTGTTACCGGCACCGGACCTGGGCAATCGGGCTGCAGACATCATGTGCGCTATTCGCGACAGTGGATTCGAAACAGGCGTGCGGGGGTTTGACTACCTCCAATGGAGCACAAGCGCCGCTCGTCAGGATCCGGACTGGATCGCGCGGCAAATGCACCTGGCCCGGGAGCGTTACTCGGAAGTTCTCGGCGAAGCGCCCCAGGTTCACGCGGCACCGGGTTGGCAGCTGAGTCGTCATGCCTGCCGGCTAACACAGCGCCTCGAGTTCGCATACGGCTCGGATACCCGTGGAACGCATCCGTTTCTGCCGGTTTTCCAGGCCGAGGTCATATCCTGTCCCCAATTGCCCACGACGCTCCCGACCCTGGATGAGTTGATCGCGCATCACGCCATTTCACCACGTGATGCCGTCGAACACCTTCTCGAAATATCACGGCAGCCGACAACCTGGGGGCACGTCTATTCGGCGAACGCGGCATTCGAGGGCCTGAAGCTGCTGCCCGAGTTTGAACAATTGCTTCACGGCTGGCGCAAGCAGGGCTATGAGCTGGTATCTCTTCGCGACTACCTGTTCTCGTTCGATACGCGCGAACTGCCCTATCACGAAGTGACGAGGGGGACGGTACCCGGGCGGCCTGGATTGCTCGCGTCGCAGGGCAAGGAGTTTCTGAGCCGGGCGACCCGCGACACGGATTGCACACATCACGAAAACGAAACAGGAGACGCTGCATGACCACAACGCTCACCGGGCTGAATGTGCCCGATTTCACTGCAAACGCAACAAGCGGGAAAGCGATCCGCCTGTCCGGTCTGCGCGGGACGTGCGTCGTGCTGTACTTTTACCCGCGTGACAATACCCCCGGTTGCACTGACGAGGGGCGTCAATTCGCCGAGCTCCATGCGGCGTTTCGCAAGTTGAACTGCGAGATCTTCGGCGTTTCGCGCGATAGCTTGCGCTCGCACGAAAACTTCAAGGCGAAAATGCAATTTCCTTTCGAACTCGTGTCCGACGAGGACGAACGGCTGTGCAACATGTTCGGTGTTATCAAAATGAAAAACATGTACGGCAAAAAGGTTCGCGGCATCGAACGCAGTACCTTTGTCATCGATGCCGGCGGCGCCGTTCGGCGCGAATGGCGCGGCGTCAAGGTCCCTGGACACGCCAGCGAAGTTCTCGAATTTGTGAAAACCCTCTAACCACGGCCCTGCTGGCGACCAGGACCACTGATGGCACTGGTGCTGCGGCCCGCACTCTGGAGTAGCGAGTTGCCGACTTTTTTACCATTTCCCCTGAGCTGACCCCCGTATGGCCGAAAGCAACACCAACTCTGCGGTGGCGCAACTTGCGCCACGCACAAAACTGTTCGTTCTGGACACCAATGTGCTGATGCATGATCCGACCAGTCTGTTCCGTTTCGAGGAACACGACATCTATGTGCCCATGGCGACTCTGGAAGAACTCGACGCAAACAAGAAAGGCATGTCCGAAGTTGCACGTAATGCGCGCCAGGCCAGCCGCTTTCTGGATGCGATTGTCAGCAGCACGGCAGACGGTATCGAGAACGGCATCGAACTGTCGGCAAGCGGCAACGCGCAGGCAAGGGGTCGTCTGTTTCTGCAAACGGAAGCCATCAACAATGAATTGCCCGCGCGCATGCCGCCTGGCAAGGTCGACAATCAGATCATCGGTGTCGTCAAGCACCTGCAGGAAGCGCAGGACAAGCGCGATGTCATTCTCGTCAGCAAGGACATCAACATGCGCATCAAGGCGCGGGCCGTAGGCCTTGCCGCCGAAGACTATTTCAACGACCGTGCGCTCGAGGACACTGACCTGCTCTACACGGGCGTTCGCGAACTGCCCGACGATTTCTGGGATTCGCACGGAAGCGATATGGAATCTTGGCAGCAGGATGGCCACAACTATTATCGTATTCGCGGGCCTTTGTGCGGCACCTTGCTGCTGAACGAATTCGTGTTCCAGCGCGCCGACGACACCTTCCAGGCGCGCGTGGTCGAGTCGACCGCCACGACCGCTGTGCTGGCAACAGTTCGGGATTTCACCAACGTCCGTCACGGCGTATGGGGCGTGACGGCACGCAACCGGGAGCAGAATTTCGCCTTGAATCTCCTGATGGATCCGGAGGTGGATTTTGTCACGTTGCTCGGGCAGGCCGGCACCGGCAAAACGCTGCTGACCCTGGCCGCCGGGCTCACGCAAACGCTGGAGCAAAAGCTCTATACGGAAATCATCATCACCCGCGTGACCGTATCCGTCGGCGAAGACATCGGGTTTCTGCCCGGTACCGAAGAAGAGAAGATGACGCCGTGGATGGGTGCGCTCGAGGACAACCTCGACGTGCTCAACAACATGGACGAAGAAGCCGGGGAATGGGGTCGTGCAGCCACCCGCGACCTGATCCGTTCACGCATCAAGATCAAATCGCTGAATTTCATGCGGGGTAGAACATTCGTCAGGAAATTCCTGATCATTGATGAAGCGCAGAACCTGACACCGAAACAAATGAAGACGCTGATCACGCGTGCCGGGCCCGGCACGAAAGTCGTGTGTCTGGGAAACATTTCGCAAATCGATACCCCCTATCTGACCGAAGGCAGTTCCGGACTGACCTATGTAGTCGATCGCTTCAAGGGCTGGGAGCACTCGGGACATGTCACCTTGCTGCGTGGTGAACGATCGCGCCTCGCCGACTATGCCGGTGAGGCACTGTGACAATCGACCGGTGATGCCGATTGCCGCAGCAAGCACGCTTGCTTGCGACGGCACTTTGGCAGGGCTACACTGCGGCCACCAATTATGGTCAACGTGTGCCGGGAAACCACAGCATCCTGTAGCGGAGCCACCTCCTCGCTCCCCCGAGGCTGCTTCTGGCGGCGCGCCGCCGGTGTCGCGCTGGCCCTGATCGCCCTGCCGTGCAACGGACTGGAAATAGGACAGATCACGGTTAACTCGGCGCAAGGCGAACCGCTTGACGCCGTTGTGCGTGTTCACGTGGACCCGGCGGAGAGCCTGGAAAGCGGCTGTCTGTCAGCAGGTACGCAAAGCGACTTTCCACAATCCGATCACATACTCCTGACCGATGGCGTCCGCATGCGCCTGCAACCGGACCGTAAGGCAATCCGAATTACCACGACCGAACCGGTCCAGCGGCCTGCAATATCCATTGCCGTTCGGGCTCGTTGCCGACAGGGGCCCGTTACGGTGCGTGCCTTCAATCTGCAATTGCTGCCTCCCGCCATCCGGACATTGGCTGATACCAGGTCCGTGTCCCCTGCCGGCGCATCGCTGGCCGGGACCACCATCACGGTCAAACCAGGCGACAGCATCTACGGGCTTTCCCGCACCATATATCCGCACAACGAACAGGCGGTGCGAGACCTTGCTCTGGCGATTGTCGCCGCCAACCCGGGACTGTTCCCCGAGGGCCGCCCGCGACTGCTTGAAATTGGCGAAAAACTGACCATACCCGATCTGCGCAACGTACAGCGCATCATCGAGCAGACGGACACCCGGCGCACAGCACCGGTCCGCAACGATGCTTACAGATCAACCACCACCAGACCGGTACGCCACGCATTTGCCAAACCGCTGTCGGGTCACGACGGCAGGCTCAGACTCAAGCTGGCGCACAGCCTGGACCTGAGCCGAAGCCGGAACGGCGACGGCAAATCAGCAACCTCTCTTCGCTCACAGTCAGTGATTCAGTCGATTCAGTCGATGCGTTAGTGTCGCGAATTTCCCGTATCTCCGAAGCTCAGGCACAGATCAACGCCCGTATTGCACACCTCGAAACGATTGCAAACACCTTGCGAGAACTGCTCGCGTCACGGGCAGTTGTTGAGCGACCTCCCCTTGCGTCGGCACCCGCGGCCACACCGGCCCGGCCGGAATCGCCCGTGCCGCAAACGACCCGGCTCGCCGGCGCAACCGGGGTGCGCAGCACCCCGTGGCTGTGGGCCGCCATCGCCACCGGGCTTGTTGCGCTGGTGTTCGCTGCCTTTTTCTTCCACCGCATCTGGCGCCAGCGGCGGGCACTGGCTCAACGAAAAACCAGGATCGAGGAACTGCTGGAGCAAGCCCGGACAGAAGCCACACCGTTGCTGGGGACTGAAGAAACCGCACTGCCGGCCGATGCGGCGACCGGGCATGAGATCGAAAGCGACCACAGAAAAAGTCCGTACCTAGAGGACGACATGATCGAGCGTACGCTGGATCTGCACCCTCAGCAGGCCGGTACGGATCCCTTCCTCCGCGGGCCGGCGATCGAACAACTGCCAAAGGCGCCTTCGTTCCCGAGAGACCACGGCGATTCGTTTGCCGACTCTGGTGAAATTCCCGCCCGGCTGCGCCAGGAGATGAATGACTCCCTGGACAGCACTCGCTCGATGTTCTCCGACATCGATCGCTTCATTGCGCTGGGGAGAGTTCAAAACGCGATCAGCCTGCTCGAGTTCCAGATCGAGCGCCAACCAGATGACAGGCCCTCATGGATCAAGTTGATGGCGGTTTATCGCCACAGCGGCATGGACGACGATTTCGACCGCACATACGCCAATTTCCGCGAGCGGTTCGGAAACTCTTGAGCCGTTGCATTGACCCGGCTCGACCGCGGTCTGCCATGCAAGCTGATCAGTAACGTCCGGGGTCGGCGAAATTCGCGAATCGCGTGTATTCGCCCTGGAACGTCAGCATGACCGTGCCAATCGGCCCGTTTCTCTGTTTGCCAATAATGACTTCAGCCCGGCCCTTGTCGGGAGAATCCGGGTTGTACACTTCGTCACGATAAATAAACAGAATCACATCGGCATCCTGCTCGATGGCGCCCGACTCGCGAAGATCCGACATGACCGGCCGCTTGTTGGGACGTTGTTCCAGCGAGCGGTTCAACTGCGACAATGCCACCACAGGCACGTTGAGTTCCTTCGAAAGCGCCTTCAGCGAGCGGGAAATCTCTGAAATTTCCGTTGCCCGGTTTTCGCCCTGCGACGATGCCGACATCAGTTGCAGGTAGTCGACCACGATCAAGCCCAGTTGACCGTACTGCCGGTGCAGGCGGCGTGCGCGAGCGCGTAACTCGAGCGCGTTCAGCGCTGCCGTTTCGTCAATGTGGATCGGCGCTTCGCTGAGCCTGCCAACCGCATCGGTGAGACGGCGCCAATCGTCCTCGGCGAGCCTGCCTGTGCGCAGTTTGTGCTGATCGAGTTTGCCAATGGCTCCCAGAAGCCGCATCGCAAGTTGCGCTGCCGACATCTCCATGGAAAAAATGCCAACCGGCAGCCCGGCATCCAGTGCAACGTGTTCGGCCATGTTCAGGGCCAATGCCGTCTTGCCCATCGAAGGGCGCCCCGCAATGATCACGAGATCGCCAGGCTGAAAGCCCGACGTCATTCTGTCCAGGTCCGCAAAGCCGGTCGGGACGCCTGTGACATCCGACGGATTATCGCGGTTGTATAGCAGGTCGATGCGCTCGACGACTTGCGTCAGCACCGGCTGCATCTCGACAAAGCCCTGGCGGGTTCTCGCGCCCTGTTCCGATATGGCAAAAATTCTGGACTCCGCCTCGTCGAGCAATTGCGCCGGTTCACGCCCCATCGGGTTGTAAGCCATTTCCGCGATATTGGTCGCGGTTTCAGCAAGCTTGCGCATGATTGCGCGCTCACGAACGATTTCGGCATAGCGGCGGATATTCGCGGCCGACGGCGTATTCTGCGCGAGCGCACCGATATAGGCCAACCCGCCAACGCCTTCCAGTTCCCTGGTGCTCTCGAGGCTCTCGGATACGGTGATGGCGTCCGCAGGCCGGTTGACCTCGATCAGGCGCGTGATGTGGTGATAAATCTGGCGATGGTCCGCCCGGTAAAAGTCGGATTCAGTGAGGAAATCGGCGATGCGTTCCCAAGCCGTATTGTCCAGCAACAGGCCGCCCAGCACCGATTGCTCGGCCTCGACCGAGTGCGGAGGAAGTCTGATCAGCTCAACTGCAGCGTCCTGAACGCGTTGAACCGATGCTTGCGCCATAGATTATCCCCGAGAGTTTGTCACGCTGACGTGCGGATCGCACGCCAACAAGTTTAGTGAAAACCTGGGCCGCGCAGAAATAATTTTTTCAATCGAACCGAACGCATTGATAACAAAGGCACTCGTCCAGCGTTCACACAGCCGCCTGTCGTGAGTTCACGCCAGACCGGTACCGATGTACGGCACGGATCACTCGATTCTTGTTTCGCCTGCTACCGGACCGCCTGCTTGCAGCACCGTGGACTGCGGGCGCGATTCCGTGCGCACGTGAGCCGACAGACAAAAAAAGCCGCGCTCGAACGCGCGGCTTCCTGTTTCTGGTCACACAGTCATTGAGACTTACTGCTCGGCAACCACCGTAACGGTAATCGTCGCAATCGCATCGGCATGAAAATCAACCGAGATCTGGTAGTCGCCTGTCTGTTTGAGCGGCCCGCCCGGCATCTGAATGATGCTCTTGGGCACCTCATGGCCTTGCGCTGCCAATGCTTCGGCGATGTCGTAGTGCGTCACCGAACCGAACAAACGGCCATCGGCGCCGGCTTTCTGCGTAATTTCCAGCTTCATGCCGTCGATTCGCTCGCAACGCAATTTGGCATCGCCCAGAACTTTGGCCTGTTGTGCTTCCAGCTCCGCGCGCCGCTGCTCGAATTCCGCAATATTCGCCTCGGTTGCCCTCTTCGCCTTGCCTTTGGGAATCAGGTAATTGCGGGCAAAGCCTTGCTTCACTTTGACAATGTCGCCGAGTCGGCCAAGATTATGAATCTGTTCCATCAGGATAATCTGCATGGTCTCGCGCTCCAGTTAGTGAAAGTCGGAGTAAGGAAGCAAAGCGAGGAACCGCGCCCGCTTGATTGCAACCGAAAGCTGCCGCTGGTAGCGCGTCTTGGTGCCGGTAATACGCGCCGGAATGATCTTGCCGGTCTCACTGATGAAATCTTTCAGCAGTTCGGCGTCCTTGTAATCGACCCACTCGATTTTCTCCGCTGTGAAGCGGCAGAACTTGCGGCGCTTGAACAACGGTCGTGAAAAGGTGCGTTTCTTGTCGTTGCGCTTCTTGCTCGGACGGTACATTGATTTCCCCTTGTTACTTCAATTCGAATTCGGTTACGTGAAAAACAACCCAGCGTGACTTGGTGCTGCGATTACTCAGGAATCCACTCAACTCGAGATCACGGCCAGTCGCAACATGATCGAGTGATTTCGCCTTTTCACCGACGGCAACGCAGTCCAGCGAAAGCGTTACGTTACGCGGCTGCCCTGCTTCGCTTTGGCTTGAATCGTGATCCACTGTAAATGACAACACTGCAATGCCTGCCGGCGTAAAACGCAACTGCTCTTTGGAGGCAATGCCCGCCCGCAGGATCAGTCGGTTATTCGCCAATCAGCTGGACGCCTCTGCCTTTGCTTCTTCCGGCTCTTCGGTCTCGTCGTCCGATGCGGAGCCCTGAGAGGTTGGCGCTGCCTGTCCGACGATCTGCCTGGATTTCTCTTCCTTCATCATTGCCGATGGTTCCGTAACGGCCTTGGTCATGATGACGGTCAGGTGACGCAGAACAGCGTCGTTGAACTTGAAAGCATGCGCCAGTTCGTCGAGAACGGCCTGATCGCACTCCACGTTCATCAGAACATAGTGTGCTTTGTGAACTTTCTGAATCGGATAAGCCAGTTGTCGCCGGCCCCAGTCTTCAACCCGGTGGACCTGCCCATTGCCGGCAGTCACCAGGGTCCGGTATCGCTCGATCATGGCCGAGACCTGCTCGCTCTGATCGGGATGAACGATGAAAACGATTTCATAGTGCCGCATGCGCTTTGCTCCTTGTGGAATAAACACCCGTCAGTGGGCGAAAAGCCTCCCGGATTGCGGGTTCCGGTGAGGCAAGGAAGCGGCGGATTATACCGAGTTTACGTTTGATATCAAGATGTTTTGCTGGATGTTTTTATCTCTTCCGGCACTCCCATCGCGGCACCCGCGGGTTGCGGATCGACCATCCCGCGAATCGACCTGGAAGCGCAAAATTTCAGCTAAAACACAAAAGACCGGCCCGAATGCCCTCTTTCAGGCCAAAAGCATGCGCCAGTCCCGAAACACCGAAACCGAACACCAACGCGCCGCAAACGGTACGGAAAACCTGGCCCTGAAAGGCCTTTGCGGCGCGCCGCAGCAACAGGCCGGCAACCAGCAGGTTCGGCAACGTACCGAGGCCAAAAGCCAGCATCACCAGCGCACCGTTGCTTGCGCTGCCCGATAGCAAGGCCGTTGCGAGCACGCCATAAACCAGTCCGCACGGAATCCATCCCCATAGGGCGCCGACCGCAAGCGCGCGCGGCAGTGTGTCGGCCGGAACAAAGTGTCGTGTCCATGGCTGCAAACGGCGCCAGAGAAACCGTCCGGCCGATTCAAAGCGGGCGGCCAGCGGTGAAAGGCCGGCGAGATACAGTCCCAGTATCAGCAGCATGACGTTGGCAAGAACGTAAAGTCCCAGCTGTACCGGCAGTCCTCCCGAAAAAAGCAGGCCGAGACCGCCAACCGATCCGGCAATCGCGCCGGCGGCGCTGTAACTGGCGATACGTCCGCCGCTGTACGCAAGGTGCAGCAAAGGCTTGCCCCCGCCCGGCTGTGCCGACAGCGCGCCGACGATGCCCCCGCACATGCCGGCACAGTGGCCGCCTCCGAGCAAGCCGACCACGAATACAGCGGCAAGGCTCAGGTCGGGAAGCATCACATGACTTTCGAATACGAAGCGCGCAAGCGTCCTTCGCGCAGGTAACGGTCAAACACCATGCATATGGCGCGCACCAGATGACGGCCGCGTTCGGTAACGGAGATCCACTCCTCGTCGATTACGACCAGTCCCGCATCCACAAAAGGCGCGAGATCGTCGAGCTCGACCCTGAAGTAGTCCTGGAAATCGATCAGGTGCGCAATCTCGACAGCCTCGAACGACAGTTCGAAGTGACACATCAGCCCCTGGATTACGGCACGCCGGACAAGGTCGTCCGCGGTCAGTTCGATGCCTCGAAAGACTGGCAGGATATTCGCGTCCAGACGACCATAGTACTCGTCGAGAGTGCGCACGTTCTGGCTGTAGGTAGGCCCAAGCGCGCTGATCGACGAAACCCCCAGCCCCAGCAGATCACTGTCGGCATGCGTCGAGTAACCCTGAAAGTTGCGGTGCAGTCTGCCCTGGCGTTGCGCCACGGCAAGATCGTCATCCGGTTTGGCGAAATGGTCCATGCCGATGTGCAGGTAACCCGCTTGCGTGAGCCGGGTTACCGCCTGGCTGAAAATCTTCAACCGGGTATCAACATCGGGGAGCTCCGCCGCATTGATTCTGCGTTGCGGCTTGAATACATGGGGCAGGTGTGCGTAATTGTAAATGGCCACCCTGTCCGGGGACAGCGCCATGATCTTGTCGAGCGTACGATCGAAAGAAACAACCGTCTGTTTGGGCAGGCCGTAGATGAGGTCGACGTTGACCGACCTGAAACCCGCAGCGCGCGCCTCACTCAGCACCCGCCCTGTCTGTTCTTCACTCTGAACGCGATTCACCGCGCTCTGTACGTCCGGATCGAAATCCTGCACGCCAACCGAAAGACGGGTGAATCCGAGCTCCGAAAGCAACGCGATCGTGCCTTCGCCTACGCTGCGCGGATCGACTTCAATCGAACATTCCAGTTCGGAACTGCGATCGAAATGGTCGCATAACATCTGGGCAAGGTCGCGCATTTCGCTGTTGCTCAGGAAAGTGGGTGTGCCGCCACCCCAATGCACCTGCGCCACCGAGCGGTGATCCAGCAGCGCACTTTGCATCTTCACTTCCTTTTCGAGATATTTGAGGTACCTGGATGCCTTGCTGCGGTCCTTGGTCACGATCTTGTTACAGGCGCAGTAGTAACAGATCGTGCTGCAGAATGGCAAATGCAGGTACACCGACAGCGGGCGCCGAAATCCCCCGATGCGCCGCTTTGTCAGCCAGGAAGCGTGTTGCTCCGGGCCAAAGGCCTCGACGAAGCGATCCGCAGTGGGATACGAAGTGTAGCGCGGCCCTGCCGTGTCGAATTTCTTGAGTGCCTCGGTGTCCACCAGAGGCGTCGGTAGTGGCTGAAGCATATCCTTGCTCAAGGCCTGTGCCTGACAACGTAAACGGGAAACACTTTATCGCGAAGGCCCCGGCCCTTGGGTTGACGAACATCAAAGCTTGCGCCGGCAGGTGCCCGGCCCAAGGGCCAGAAACCGCCTCGTGACAGCGAAAATCCGCTTTTCGGCTATCCGCGTGCAGCAAATCCCCGGGGCAGGCGCACAACCTTGCCGGCGAGGCCGGCGGAGCCACCCCGCCGCGCCGCCACGCGATGTCCTATGCGCCGCAGCATCGGGGTGTAGAATGGGATTTGTTGGGGTGTGGATAACACACGGTCGGCAGCTTCTCGAAAGGGGGCAAGCGTGAGATCTTCCCTGGGCTTGCTCCGGCAAGGCTGCCGGGTGGCTTTTGTTGCTTCGCTTGATGAAACTCAAATGAAAAATCTCGATTTCCGGCCGTTCGGCGGTGTTCTCCGGGGCGATACGCAATGACGGGACTGAACGCCGTCCCGAAACTGGACCCGGAGTCGATCAGGAGCGCCTGTTCCAAGTGCAACCTGCGCGAATTGTGCCTGCCCAGTGGCCTTTCCGGTGAGGAGATCGACCAGCTCGACAGTCTGATCCGCGTACGCCGTTTCTACCGAAAGGGAGAGCATGCCTACCACGCCGGCGATCAGTTCGACTCGCTTTATGCCGTGCGCGCCGGATTTTTCAAAACCAACCTGCTGAATGAAGACGGTCGCGATCAGGTGACGGGTTTCCACATGGCCGGTGAACTGATGGGCCTGGACGGCATCAGCACGGACCGTCACACCTGTGACTCCGTTGCGTTGGAAGACAGCGAAGTGTGCGTTATTCCGTTTGCCCGCCTCGAAGAGCTCTCGCGCGAGGCGCCCTCGCTACAGCGGCATCTTCACAAGATCATGAGCCGGGAAATCGTCAGCGACCAGAGCGTGATGATGCTGCTGGGCAGCATGCGCGCCGAGGAACGCCTCGCTGCGTTCCTGCTTAATCTGTCGCAACGCATGACCGCCCGGGGATATTCGCCGTCGGAGTTCTACCTGCGCATGACACGGGAAGAGATTGGCAGCTACCTGGGATTGAAGCTTGAGACTGTCAGCCGTGTCTTTTCGCGCTTCCAGAGCGATGGCCTCGTCGCGGTTCAGCAAAAGCATATTCGCATTCTCGACATCCCCAAACTGCGCGCGATCGTCGGTCAGACTTGCTGACAGACGAGACTGGCGGATCTTGTTTTCTGACCGGCCGTTGCTTTTCCAGACGTTTTTCCGGCATACCACCGGCATGCCGCACGCGTCACTCAGGTCCGGGACGTTTCGGCTTCCGGAACGCCGGCTTTCCTGAGGAAAGTTTCCATCAGGCACCATCTCGTCAGCCCGCTTTGAAGCAGGTTTGCACCGACAAATACGGTAAACCAGAGCCAGTAGCTGGAAACATAAACGGGGCTTGCCGGTGCTCCCAGGGCCACTGAAATCAGTACGAAAAGCCCTGCGATCACACGCACGGCACGATTGATTGTCATTGCTGCATCCTCCGTCGTCGAGCAAGCCGCGATCGCATTGCGTCACTGACCTGCGATTGTGTCCAATGTCTTGGAGATGGGTGCTGTCCGGGCCGTTTCAACACCACTTCCCGGTTATTCTCCGCGCCCAACCGTTGCCGCGTAATACAGTACGGGAATCACGACCAGCGTTAACAGAGTCGATACCAGTATCCCGGAAATCAGCGAAACGGCCAGTCCGTTGAAAATCGGATCGTCCAGAATGAAGAACGCGCCCAGCATTGCAGCAAGCCCCGTCAGCACGATGGGCTTGGAACGCGCACTCGCGGCGCTCACCACCGCCTCCTGCAGTGCCATTCCCTTTGCCGTTTGCTGGTTGACGAAATCGACCAACAGAATGGAGTTGCGCACGATGATACCGGCCAGCGCGATCATTCCGATCATTGACGTCGCGGTAAACTGCGCACCGAGCAGGGCGTGCCCGGGCATGATGCCGATGATGGTCAGCGGTATGGGTGCCATGATGATCAACGGCGTGAGATAGGAACCGAACTGCGCCACCACCAGCAAATAGATGAGGATCAGGCCGACGGCATAGGCGATTCCCATGTCACGGAAGGTCTCGTAGGTGACTTTCCACTCGCCATCCCACTTCATCGAGTATTCACGATAACGGTCGCGCGGCACCGTGATGAAATACTCGGCGAGCTTGCCACCCTGCTCGAGGCTGACGCCGGCGATCTCGCCGCGCATGTCGAACATGCCGTAGAGCGGACTGTCGAGTTTGCCTGCCATGTCGCCGACAACGTAAACAACGGGCAGCAGGTCCTTGTGATGAATCGTTTGCTCTCGTTGCGTCCGGTACGCCTGCGTCAGTTCCGAAAGCGGAACCAGATCGCCTCGCTGCGAGCGCACTGCCAGTTTCAATAACTGATCCAGAGAACCCGCCCGCTCGGGAGGCAAGCCCACCCGCACCGGAATTTCGTATTTCGCGTTACCACTGTGAATCGGTGTGACGTATTCGCCACTCAGGCCCATGCGCATGGTTTCGACGATGTCGCTTTGTGCAACACCGGCAAGTGCGGCCTTCGTCTTCAGCACCCGCACCATGGTTTGCGGCGCGGGCTCGTCGACCGTATCGTCGACAGCGACGATATCAGACGTTCCCTCGAACACCTGTCGAACACGCTTCGCAACCTGCAATTGCCCTGCATAGTCGGGCCCGTAGATTTCCGCGACGATAGGCGACAAAACCGGCGGCCCCGGCGGAACCTCAACCACCTTGACCGCTGCCCCGTGTTTCCGGGCGATGTCCTCGATGGCCGGACGCGCCGCCTGTGCGATCGCGTGGCTCTTGCGCTCTCGCACATGTTTCTCGACAAGGTTCACCTGTATGTCGCCAAGCTCCGGGCTTTCACGCAGGTAATACTGTCGCACCAGGCCATTGAAATTGATCGGGCTCGACGTGCCGGCATAAGCCTGGTAGTCGGTCACTTCCGGCACCGTTTGCAGATACGCTCCGAGGTCGCGCAGCACGGCTGCCGTTTGCTCCACCGGAGTGCCTACCGGCATGTCGACGACCACCTGAAACTCGGACTTGTTGTCGAAAGGCAGCATTTTCAGCACGACCAGTTTGACGAGCGCGAGCGACACGGCGGCCCCGATGGCAATCAGTATCGCCAGCAGCAACATCCAGCGACGCGAGCGGCCGGCTCCGCGATTCAGAAACGGCGTCAATGCAGCACCGAAAAACCGCTCGAGTCGTGCGTCCATGGCGCTTGGACCGGAAGCATGCTGCCCGTGATCCGCGAGCAGCTTGAGCGCAAGCCAGGGTGTCACCACGAATGCAATCGCCAGCGAGATCGCCATGCCCATGCTCGCATTGATCGGGATCGGGCTCATGTAAGGCCCCATCAGGCCGGTGACAAACGCCATCGGCAGCAACGCGGCGATTACTGTGAAAGTCGCCAGGATAGTCGGCCCGCCGACCTCGTCCACTGCGTCGGGAATGATGTCACGCAATCCGCCGCCCGCGGAGCCGCGACGGCGATGAATGTTCTCGACCACGACGATGGCGTCATCGACCAGTATGCCAATCGAAAAAATCAGGGCGAACAGCGATACCCTGTTCAGAGTAAAGCCCCATGCCCAGGACGCAAACAGTGTTGCCGCAAGGGTCAGAACAACCGCTATGCCGACAATTACGGCTTCACGCCAGCCCAGCGCGAAAAACACCAGCGCAATGACTGAAATGGTGGCAAAAACGAGCTTCTGTATCAGCTTCATTGCCTTGTCATTGGCGGTTGCGCCGTAATTGCGGGTGACCGTCACCTCGACCCCGTCGGGAATGATCGTGCCCTTCAGCAGACCGACTTGCTCGATCACGCGTTCGGCAACATCCACCGCGTTCTCGCCCGGTTTCTTCGAGACGGCAATGGTTACGGCCGGGTGTTCGCCCGGAATATGAACATCCTTGTGCGCAGCTTGGGGCCCACTGCCGAACCACGCATAGCGAGACGGCTGGTCCGGGCCGTCTTCAACACGCGCGACATCGTCGATGAAAATCGGGCGCGCGCCCTGCACTCCGACCACCAGTTGCCTTACGTCCGCGGCGCTCGCCAGATAAGATCCCGTGCGGACCAGCACTTCCTGGTTGTCATGCGTCAGGCTTCCTGCTGGCTGCGACGCGTTTGAAACCTGTAGTGCCACTGCAACATCATGAGTGCTGATATCGAACGCAGCCATGCGTTCCGGGTCGAGCAACACGCGAACAACGTGACCCGGACCGCCAAGGGTATAGACGTCCCGCGTGCCGGAAACGCGCTTGAGTTCGACTTCAACCGAGTGCCCCACCCGTTCGAGTTCGAACGCGCCGCGCTGTGGATCGGCGGTCCACAGCGTCAATGTAACCACCGGCACATCGTCGATGCCGACGGGCTTTATGACCGGTTGACCGACGCCCAGTTGTGGCGACACCCAGTCACTGTGCGCGTTTATCGTTTCGAACAGGCGGACCACCGCCGTTTCGTGCGCCACGCCCACCTCGAATTGCGCGGTCAGCACCGCCATGCCGGGCCTGGAGACCGAGTAAACGTGGTCGATGCCCGACATACGCGACAGCACCTGCTCGGCCGGCGTTGCGACCAGGCTTTCCACGTCTCGCGCAGCCGCACCCGGAAACGGGATGAAGACGTTTGCCATCGTCACGTTGATCTGCGGCTCTTCCTCCCGCGGCGTGACCAATACGGCAAACAAGCCGAGCAACACAGCCAGCACGGCGATCAGCGGCGTGAGCCTGTTGTCGAGAAAGTACGCTGAGATGCGCCCGGAAATACCCATGATTCAGATGCCGCCTGCGAGATGCAGAGTACCCGTTGTCATTGTCTGTACGTTAGCGGCCATTGCTGTGTCGGCGCTCAGCGCTTCGGCCCGCCACCGCCTTGCCCCTGCTTGCCTGACGGACCCGCGGGCGGCGTGTTGCCTTTCTGCTTCGTCTGTTCCTGCATCTTGCGCTGGTGTTCGTGCCGGATGCGCTGTCGCTCCTCTTCACTGCCGGCCTCACGCATCCGCCGCTCGTACTCGAGCCGCTCGTTTTCGCGGATCTCGGATTGCAACCGTTCCTGTTGCGGGTCCTGGCTATTGCCCTGTCCCTGCTGGGCGAGCGCGCTACCGGTTGCCAATGCGAGTGCCAGAAAAATCCCCGTCAAAAGAGAATGTTTGAACCACATATTCGTCGTTTCCTTCCTCATTTCTTCAGTTTCGTTATGCCCAGTGTGGATAACACCAGTTTTTCGTACACTGGTTCGGTCGTGCCTTTCTTCATCTTGCGCAGAAAATATTTCTCGAAACCCACTTTGGCCAGGTGCACCCACTTGCCCTGTGCAAACCAGTTCACGTTTCGCGGCGGAATCTGCGGCAACGCAACGAACGCGACACCGGTATCGCCAAAGTCGGCAAGGCAGACCGCATTCCATGTCGCCTTGTGGGTAGGTTGCCTTCCGTCGAGTTGTTCACGAATGTTCTGCGCCGTTGCCGTGACCATTGACTCGATCATGTAACCCGTTTTGGGCGCCCCGGTGGGAACCGGTGTCGGTTCGACAGGCGGTATGGCGACACAAACCCCAACCGAATAAATATTCCTGTAAGCGGGGTTTTGCTGGTGCTGATCGACCAGAACGAAGCCACGAGGATTGGCAAGCCCTTCGACTCCGAACACCGCATCGATGCCCTTGAATGCGGGCAGCATCATCGAATACTTGAAAGGCAGTTCGTGCGTTCGCTTTTCGGCGCCCATGTCATCGTGCTCGGTGACGAACGCCTTGTCTTCCGTGATTCTTGTCGTCCTGGCGTTGCAGATCCATTTGATGTTGCGTTCGCGCATTGCCGATTCGAGCAAGGTCTTCGAGTCACCCACGCCGCCCAGACCCAGGTGCCCAATGTATGGCTCCGCGGTGACGAATGTGATGGGCACCTTGTCGCGAATCTTGCGCTTGCGCAGGTCGGTATCCATGATGAAAGCGAACTCGTACGCCGGCCCGTAACAGGACGCGCCCTGCACGGCGCCAACGACGATCGGCCCCGGGTCGCTTACAAACTGCTCCCAGGCCTTGCCTGCGGAAACTGCATGATCAACATGGCAAATCGATTGCGTGTTGGCCGCCGGCCCCAGGCCATCCACTTCGTCAAATGCGAGTTTCGGCCCCGTCGCAATGACCAGAAAGTCGTAGCCAATGCGCCTGCCGTCCTCGAGTTCGACTTCGTTCTGGTCCGGATGCACGCGCTTTGCGCCCACCGCGATGAAATCGATGTTCTTCTTCGCAAGGCAAGGTCCAGCCTCGAACTCGATGTCCTTGCGCCCGCGCCAGTTTACGGCCACCCATGGATTGGACGGAACAAAGTGAAAAGTCGCTGTGTTCGAAATCACCGTGACCTTGTCTCCGGGTCGCGCCGCTTCCCGCATCTCGTAAGCCATCGGCATGCCGCCGATGCCTGCCCCCAGAATCACAATGTGCGCCATTGCCATTACTCCTCGTTACGGTGGCCCGAGTACACCACCAACATCGTTATCGGGGATCCGTCAACATCCCCGCCTTGACCGGATCCAGGGCGACCTGTTCGCCAGCCATTGCGCCGGCCAGTACCTCAATGAGTCCCTGTCCGGCCGGTTCGCCGAGCCGGATCTGTCTGAACCGGAAACGGCCGTCTTCGCTTAGTACATAGACGCCCGCCACTTCGCTGCGCCGTAGGACTGCGGCGGCCGGAACCACCAGTTTGCGCGTACGGCCGATCGTAAAATGTGCCCGCGCAAACATCCCCGGATAAAGATCTTTCTGATCACCAGGCAAATTCACGCGCACGCTCGTGGCGTGCGTGCGCGGATCGGCGGACGGCAGCACCGTGATCCCTTCGCCTTCGATCCAGCGGTTGAGCGACGGGATCTCCACGCTTACACGCGGGCTCACGCGTACCTCGGCGACCTTGTACTGGGGCACGCTCGCCGTCACACGCATGGCACCGGGATCGAAACCGGTCATCAAAGGCTTGCCGGGTGTGGCCATTTCACCCACCTCAACCAGTCGCGCCGAGACCACGCCGCTGTATGGTGCCTCGACCACCGTGTAGCTGCGTGTCGTTGCAGCCTGGTTTTGCGCCGCCCTGGCCGCTTTCAGTCTCGCCGCCTCGACGCGGAACTCGGCTTCGGCATTGTCGAGCGCCGACTTGCTGATGAAATTCTCGGCGGCAAGCTCGCGCGCCCGGTCAAGGCGCTGTTTTGCGTTCCTGTAGGACGCCTCCGCCTGCGCTACTTGCGCTTCGCTGCCGACCACGACTTGCTTCGCTTCGGATTCATCTATCCGGACGATTACCTGGCCCTGCTTGACGAAATCGCCGACGTCATAATTGACCTCCACGACGCGTCCCGTTACCTGTGCCGAGACGGTGGACTGCCTGATCGCCTCCACGGTCGCTTCCACCGAATAAGTGATGTCGACATCCCGAAAGCGAACCTGGTCGGTCTCCAGTTCCTGTGCGACCGCAGTCGTGGCCACAAGCCCGAAACAGGCCGCAGCGATGCCCTCGCTTACAGTTCTAGCAAATGGTTTCATGAGTGCCCTCACAACGGGATAGGACTTTACGCAAAGTCCACGAACGAGCTTCTGATGTAGATCACATGAACGGTAACCAGCAGGGGCAACGGGCGCCGGAGAGTGCGGCGGGTTCAAGCCCCGGTTGGCGGGTTAACGGTTGATCTGGTCGGAAGAGCGCTGCAGGAAGCAGGTTGCCGCACTCGAGGCGGCGCAGACGGCCCAGAAGATGAAGAATCCGACAGAGTAAACAGCTTCCCGGCTCCAGTGAATCGGGTCACCGAAGAGCATCAGGTCTTGCGGGTCAAACGCCGTGAAGAACAAGGCCTCCGCGATGCCTCCGACAATGAACGAGGGCCAGAGAATCCAGATGAGCCGCTGCATCGTCACAATCTTCTCCCGTCAGGAAACGTTCGCGGCGGAAATCAACAGCGATTTCTGATTGGTCATCCAGACACCAGTCAGTCGCCAGCTCGTCTCGGCATCCTCGATCTGCAGGCGCCATCGCCCCTCGGCCAGTTCTGGCAGGACTGCCTGATACCAGCCCGAAGCGACAGGTGTAAGTACGATCTCGCGATCCTCGCCGGCCCGGGTCGGATGTACAAACCGCACCAGGATGCGGCCCGGAAGCGCGCCGCTGCCGTCCAGATGAATACGAATGTTGTTCCCGGCAACCAGCATTTGCGCTTTCAGTCCCATTTGCGCGGCCCGTGCTTCGCGCTCGATGACCTGATTGATTGCCAGGCCCTGCTTGTAGTAATCCTCTGCGACAAGTCCGTCTTCGTTCTTCACGGCAATCACCAGCGTAACGATACCGGCGATGACGGCGCTTGCCGGCAATCCGATCAGGATCCATGGCCACGGTTCCCGGTACCAGCGCACAACCTGTTGATCTATCGTTCGTGTGGTCATTTGCACAGCCTCATTCAGTTTTCGGCGCAATCAGGGTCGCGCGCTCCTCGATCACAATCGGCTCGTCCTGTCCAACGGTCTCGACAGTGAAGACGATAGGGTTCGCTCCGGGGTTGGTTTTCTGTTTCTCCACCCGCAGTCGAACCGGAATCACACGCTGACTCGCGCCGGCGATGGTAATGGGTTGGGTTTCGGCCTCAAGCGTAAGGCCCTCGAGCCCGGTGACGGAAATACGAAACTGCCGCGACTGCTCCGACGTGTTCATGATCGCCAGACGGTAGACGTTCTGCACCTGTGGATCGTCGGCTGCCGCCATCGCGATACGGTCTCGAATAACGTCCACTTTCACCGGCACGCGATTGCCCAGAGTCAGTCCGGCCGCAATGATGATGGCCCAGAGCACGGCCGTGTAGACCAGGATGCGCGGTCGAATCACTCGCTGCAACATCTGCCTGATATCAAACTTCCGCTCGAGTGCGTGTTCGCTGGAATAGCGGATCAGGCCTTTCGGATAACCCATCTTTGCCATTACCTGATTGCAGCCGTCGATGCAGGCGGCGCAACCGATACACTCGTACTGCAGGCCGTTGCGAATGTCGATGCCGGTCGGACATACCTGCACGCAGATGCCGCAATCGACGCAGTCCCCGAGCCCTTTGGCCTTGTAATCGGCGCTCTTCGAGCGTGCACCGCGCGGCTCGCCGCGCTCTTCGTCGTAGGTAATGATGAGCGTGTCACGGTCGAACATGACGCTCTGGAACCGCGCGTACGGGCACATGTACTTGCATACCTGCTCGCGCATCCAGCCGGCGTTACCGTACGTGGCAAAACCGTAGAAGAATACCCAGAAGGTCTCCCAGGGACCCATCGACCACTGCCCGGCCTTGGCGGCGAGGTCAGAGATGGGCGTGAAATAACCGACGAACGTGAATCCCGTCCACAGCGCCAGCGCAATCCACGCGCCGTGCTTGGCAGCCTTCAAGGCGACCTTGCGCCCCGACAGCGGGCCCTTGTCGAGTTTCATGCGCTTCATGCGATCGCCCTCGATCTTGCGCTCGATCCACATGAACATCTCGGTATAGACGGTCTGCGGGCAGGCGTAACCACACCAGAGGCGACCGCCAACTGCAGTAAACAGAAACAGCGAGTAAGCGGAAATGATCAGCAGCACCGTCAGATAGACGATGTCTTGCGGCCAGAATACCAGTCCGAAGATATAAAACTTGCGGTGAACGAGGTCGAATAACACCGCCTGCCGGTCATTCCACGTCAGCCACGGCAGCCCGTAGAAGACCAGCTGCGTGGCCCAGACCGCAACCCAGCGCCACAAGGCAAAGACGCCCGTGACGGCGCGCGGGTAGATTTTCTTGCGAACCTCGTAAAGCGCCTGTTCGACAGGTTCGGCTGCCGCGACGCCTTGTGACTTCTCCGACGCGCTCATTCAGGCCGCGTCGTCACTGTGATTGTGCCCTTCGCGACTGCAAGAACCGGGGCTCCCGTACGAGCCCCCGATTCGATGTTGATCCACATCATTGGTTCGACAGAGACCAGACGTAAGCTGACAGAATGTGAACCTTGTCCTCACCGAGGAACTCGCCCCAGGCCGGCATCACGCCATTGCGCCCCTGGGTAATCGTTTCGACGATCGTCGACTCGCCACGTCCATACAGCCATGCGTCGTCGGTCAGATTAGGCGCTCCTAGCATCTTGTTTCCGGTGCCGTCGGCGCCATGACAGACAGCGCAGTTCGTCTGGAACAGTTCGGCGCCGCGCGTCTTGCGCAAGTTGTCGTGCGTCATGCCCGACAGGGACATCACGTAATGCGCCACGTCCTTCACGCCTTCACCGGGCAAGGCCGCTGCCATCGGCGGCATGATGCCGTTACGCCCGTTTAGCAGCGTCGTCTTGATCGTCTCCGGCTCACCGCCGTATTGCCAGGCATTGTCGGCCAGATTCGGGAAGCCGCGGCTTCCCCTCGCGTCCGACGCATGGCACTGGGCGCAATAGTTCAGATACAGGTTTTCGCCGATGCGGCGGGCAGCCGGGTCCGCTGCGACTTCGCGAATATCCATTGCGGCATACTTCGCGAACAACGGTCCGAAATTCTCTTCCGCTGCCGCCATTTCTTTTTCGTACTGGCCCGTCGAACTCCACTTGAGTGTCCCGTCGAAACTGCCAAGGCCCGGATACAGTGCGAGATAGGCGAGCGAGAAGACAATGGTGATGTAGAACAGCCAGCGCCACCAGTTTGGTAACGGGTTATTGAACTCCTGCAGGTCTTCGTCCCAGACGTGTCCCATCGTCCCGGGTTTTTCCCCCGGTGCGAGCTTGCGCGAGGTGAGCTTCCAGAGAAAGACTGCGCAAGCGAGGATACTGACGACCGTAATGACCGAGATGTACCAGTTCCAGAAATCGTTTGTGAAGTCGCTCACTTTTCTTTCCTTTCGGTTTTTGTTTTGCGAGGCAGGTCTTCATCTTCGGTGAAGGGCAATCGCGCCGCTTCGTCGAATGCCTCCTTGCGGCGGCGGCTGTACGCCCAGACGACAATGCCGATAAAGGCGATGAACGCCACTACCGTTACCGCCGAACGCAGTTCGTTTACCAGATCCATGCCCTCACCTCGATTTCATCGCGGTGCCAAGCACCTGCAGGTAAGCGATCAGGGCCTCCATTTCGGTCTTGCCCTTGGTTGCCTCGGAAGCACCTTCAATCTGCTCGTCGGTGTAAGGCACGCCAACGGTTCGCAGGGCCGCCATTTTCCTTGGCGTCATTGCCGAGTCAATCGTGCGCTCGGCCAGCCACGGATATCCCGGCATGTTCGACTCCGGCACCACGTCCCTCGGCTGGATCAGATGCAAACGGTGCCAGTCATCGCTGTAGCGCCCGCCGACCCGGATCAGATCCGGTCCCGTCCGCTTGCTGCCCCACTGGAACGGATGATCGTAGACGTACTCCCCCGCCACCGAATAATGGCCGTAACGCTCCGTTTCCGCGCGGAACGGGCGGACCATCTGCGAGTGGCAGTTGTAGCAGCCTTCGCGAATGTACACGTCGCGCCCTTCCAGTTGCATCGGGGTGTACGGATTCAAGCCAGCCACCGGTTCGGTTGTCGAGCGCTGGAAGAACAGCGGCACGATTTCAACCAGACCGCCAATCGCGACCACCAGAATGACCAGAATCACCAGCAGCGGGACGTTTTTCTCGATTTTTTCGTGAAATGTTTGATTAGCCATTTACTTGCTCCATTGTTTCCCGCTGCGCTCAGGCGTGGGCCGCGGCAGGTGACACCACTGGCGCATCCACCGCTTTCGCACCCACGACGGTCTTCCACACGTTGTAGACCATGATCAACATACCGGTGAAGAACATGAGGCCGCCGAGCAACCGGATCGTGTAGAAGGGGAAGGTCGCTTTCACGCTCTCGACGAAGGTATACGTCAGCGTCCCGTCAGGATTGACCGCACGCCACATCAGACCCTGCATTACCCCGGCAATCCACATCGCCGCGATGTAGAGCACGACACCGAGCGTCGCAATCCAGAAATGGACGGTAATCAGCCGCACGCTGTGCATCTGCGTCTTGCCGAACAATCGCGGAATCATGTAGTAAAGCGCGCCGATGGAAATGAACGCCACCCAACCGAGCGCACCGGAATGCACGTGACCAATGGTCCAGTCCGTGTAATGGGAAAGTGAGTTGACCGTCTTGATCGACATCATCGGCCCCTCAAAGGTCGACATGCCGTAGAAGGACAGGGAAACGATCAGGAACTTCAGAATCGGGTCGGTGCGCAGCTTATGCCATGCGCCCGACAGGGTCATGATTCCGTTGATCATTCCGCCCCAGGAAGGCGCCAGCAATATCAGCGAAAACACCATGCCGATCGACTGTGCCCAGTCGGGCAACGCCGTGTAGTGGAGGTGGTGCGGACCAGCCCACATATAGGTGAAAATCAATGCCCAGAAATGCACTACCGACAGGCGATAACTGAAAACCGGACGTTCGGCCTGCTTCGGCACAAAGTAGTACATGATTCCCAGAAAACCGGCAGTCAGGAAGAAACCCACCGCGTTATGACCGTACCACCACTGCACCATCGCGTCCTGCACGCCCGCGTAGGCCGAATAGGACTTCCAGAAACTCACCGGAATCGCCGCACTGTTCACGAGATGCAAAAGAGCGACCGTCAGAATAAATGCCCCGAAAAACCAGTTCGCAACATATATGTGCGAAACGCGCCGCTTCACCAGCGTGCCAAAGAAGACGACCGCGTATGCCACCCATACCAGCGTGATGAGCACGTCGATGGGCCACTCGAGTTCGGCGTATTCCTTGCTCGTGGTAATCCCCAAAGGCAGCGTAACTGCGGCCAGAACAATCACCGCCTGCCATCCCCAGAAAGTGAATGCCGCGAGCTTGTCGGAAAACAGCCGCGCATGACAGGTTCGCTGGACGACGTAATACGACGTTGCAAACAACGCCGATCCACCGAAAGCGAAAATGACTGCATTGGTGTGAAGGGGTCTCAACCGGCCATACGAAAGCCATGAAATCCCATAGGTAAGGTCGGGGAACATCAGCTGGGCCGCGATAATGACGCCTACCAGCATGCCTACCACGCCCCAGACCACGGTCATGATCGAGAACTGCCGGACGACCCGGTAGTTATATGTCGTTTCTTGTTGCACGCTATCTCCCTGAGATCTGCGAAACGTTGTCCCTTACCCCGAAATGCTCCAGGAGCCTGCGGAGCGGGTCCATTTTTTTCAACAAATCAAACTTGTTGCCGACAAATCAATACTTTCGGACAAAAACGCCCGCTCGAATCCTAATGGCAGCTCTGAGCAGTCTGGTTGATATAGATCAAATTGCCGGAAACGGAAGCCAACGGAGATGACGGGCAAGCATGATCACGCGCCAGGCATTTTTCGCACTCCGTCACAAACCGTGAATATTGGCAGAAAATGAAATAGCGAAATGGCCCCGCTTTTCACCCGCTCTGATATGAATCAAGATTCGAGGACGAGAACAACCCCAAGCTCTCGTTGATGATTCATCAAGGGGGGTAAGGCTTGTGAAGCGCGCACACCCGGAGTTCTCACTGCGGCGACCAGCCACGGCGATGTTTGCGCCATCGGGGCTGACATGACCCGCGTTCTGGCGATCAACGGGTCTTATCGGGACGACGGCATCACCGATCAGATCGTCGAGACGATGGCGCAGGCCGTGACGGCTGCTGGCGGCGAGATCGAAATCGTCCAGCTTCGCAGTTATCCGATCGAGTTCTGCCTCAACTGCCGCGAATGCACCCAGCACCCCGGCACAAAGCCCGGTCAATGTGTACACAGCGACGGTATGCGTGCCCTGATAGACAAGATCGAGGGTGCCGATGCCTACATTCTTGCTTCGCCCACCAACTTTGGCTCCGTGACCGCGGTGTTCAAGCGATTCATGGAGCGCCTCGTGGTCTACGCCTACTGGCCGTGGGGTACGGCCACACCGAAATTTCGCAAAGCGGGTATGCCGCCCAAGAAAGCGGTACTCGTATCATCCAGCGCCGCGCCCGGGATTCTCGGCAGATGGGTCTTCGGGACACACGGTCAACTCAAAATGACCGCCAGAACGATCGGAGCCGCGACTATTGGTACTGTCTTTCCCGGCCTGGTTGCGAAACAACGCCATGTTGAGGTGGCGGGTGAACTGAAAAACCGGGCCATGGCACTGGCGAACAAGCTGGTGCGCAATTGAGACCGTGATTCCCGAATGGACCGAACAGACAAGTCCCGGCAAAAGCCGTTTGTTGCGATGCGCCGCCGGAGCTGGCTGCACTACCCCGGCCTGCCGCAAGGCCGTCGCAGAAGTTCGTGTTCAGCCTCGCAAAAGGAATCCCGGGTCGCGCGTTAGCGCGGTGCCGGCCATGTAGGCGAAAAGGCTGAGCGCGGCGATCAGTGAAACGATGCGCACCCGCCGCGTTCGGCCGTATCTCAGTGCGAGCGAGCCGAACACGATGTACCCCAACAGTGCCACCAGTTTGGCGCCAAGCCACGGCGTGACGAGCGGATTGAGATTCAGCCGCAAAAGCAAGCCAAGTGCGGCGGCCAGAAGCACGCTGTCAACGACATGCGGCGCTATCCGCACCCAGCGCTTCTGCAAGTGCGCCGAACCACACAGCATCCATACGCCGCGCACGGCAAACAAAGTCCCGCTAAGCACTACGGCCGCCACATGTAACGCTTTCAGTACCGGATATTCGAACATAAGTCGCTTCAGGAAATCCACCCATGACTACCGGCTGCCGCGCCCATGAGCGTTAGCACACTGAATGCGAGCAGGACGCGGTGCAGGACGATAATCAGATGAAAGGTACTCTCCGGGTTGCGTTCAGCGCGTGTGCGAAACCATCGATGCAGCCACAGCGGCTCCAGCACGAACAGCATCAGACTGAATGCGAACCACAGCAACACCATCGCGTGCATCCACCAGTAGCCCGGATCGGCAAACCGGACCCATGCATCGAGCTTGTGCACCAGCCAGAAACCACTGACGCCGGCCAGCAATGTCGCCCAGCGCGCCTGGCGTGCGAAACCACTTTCGATTTGTTCGAACAAGACTATCTGTTCCCCCGGTTCGCGCAAGCGGCGCACGGCCGGCAACAAGACGGTACTCACGAAGGCCACGCCGCCGATCCAGAATACAACTGCCACGACATGCAACGCACGCACCAGAAAATACTCGGTCACTGCAGCGTGTCCAGAGGCGCGTCCGACGGCGGCGGATCGGCAGAGACAAACTCGCCGCTGGCAACGTTGAGGGTCAGCACCCGTCCATCCTCGATCAGGTAGTGCCAGCCGTGCAGAAACAGCTGTCCCGCTTCCACGGTCCGCGCAACCATTGGATATCCCATCAGCCGCTCGAGCTGCAACACGATTGATCGCTGTTCGGTTCGCCGCAGCGCTTCCTCGGAAACGCCAACCGGCAGCACGGCATCGCGTGCCAGATCGAGCCAATGGTTCATGTGCGGTGTTTCCGGCGATGCATCGTCATAGAGCGCCCGGATTGCGCCGCAATGACTGTGTCCGCATACGACGATATGTTTGACGCCAAGTCGCAGCACGGCAAACTCGATCGCCGCGCCGGTGCCGTGATAACCCAGCGTACTGCTGTATGGGGGTACCAGGTTGCCGACATTCCGCTCGATGAACAGTTCTCCGGGGCCGCAGTCCATCAGCAAGTAAGGTACGATACGAGAGTCGCAGCAGCCGATAAACAGCACCGTCGGGTGCTGACCGTGATCGACGAGTTGACGAAAACGACTTCGGAATCGCGGAAAGTAATTGGTTCTGAAGCGCCTTAACCGCCGCAGGATGTCATCGTCCACCGCCAGAACCGGTCTCGAGGCCGTTATTGCAACAGCGGTGACACGGCCGCATCGAGATCGATGCCTTCGACGTCTGCCTCGGCGGCGAGGACGCGAATGTACTGTGCCAGCGCCCGTGCCTGCACCCGTTCAGTGAGCGACGCAGCGATTATTTCGCGCACCTGATCGAACGACAGCTTGCGCCCCGGCAAACGCCGCTCGATCAGCACGACGTGAAAGCCGTAGCGCGTTTGCACCAGCGTCGGCAACACGCCTGTCGCAGTCGTACCAAACACCGCCTTGTCGAACTCGGGCACCATCTGGCCACGCTCGAACTGCCCGAGGTTGCCGCCGTGCTGACCTGAAGGGCAGTTGGACAGGTCACGCGCGCGTTCGGCGAACAGGGCCGGATTGGCGCGTAACTCGGCGAGCAGTGATTCGGCCCGGGTGCGCAATAGCGCCACCCTTGCCCCGGGCGTTACTGCGATCAATAAATGGCTCGCCTCCAGCAGTTCCCCTGCCGTGTACTGATCCGGGTGCGTTTCATAGTGACGCCGACATTCGGCCTCGGTTGGCACCGGCGTCGCTACTTCTGCTTCCAGCAAGCGCTCAACCAGCGAAACTTCCGATTCGCGACCACTGCCGGTCGCTGCCAACCCAAGATCACGGGCGCGCTGCAGCATGAGCTCGCGAACCGCAAGGGCCCGTCGCGCGGCGTCCGGTGGCTGCTCGGCCTCGGAGAAATACTGCGCTTCCCGCTCGATTGCTTCGGGCGCAATGGCGACACCGTTGATGGTCAGAATCATGTTGGTTTTCCCGGGTCAGACGGCCGCATGGGTGAGGTCCGCACCCTAGCGATGCCGCACAAGCTGGTAAGCGCGCGTGACATATGTGAGCGTCGCGAAACCGCTCCACACGTGCACCAGCCGGGAAAACGGAAATACCAGAAAGATGGTCATCCCGAGTACCAGGTGAAGTTTGAAAATCAGCGCCACGTCGGTAACGAATGCGGCCGCGTCGCCGCGCAAGGTGACGATATGCTGTGCCCACATCATCAGCTTGATCATCTCACCGCCGTCCAGATGCCTTGCCGATACGAAGATACTGATCAAACCGAGCAGCAGTTGCGCCAGCAGCAGATACAACACGGCAAGATCCATGGTGCGCGTGGTCGCGCGAATACGTGCCTCGACCAAACGGCGGTGGATCAGCAGAACCAGTCCGACGAGGCAGGCAATCCCGGCTAGGCCGCCGGCGAAGATCGCCAGCATCTGCTTGGCCGAAGCCGACACGCCGATTGCATGCCATACCGACAAGGGTGTCAGCAATCCAAACAGATGCCCGAAGAAGATGCCGAGGATACCGAGGTGGAACAGGTTCGAGCCCCAACGCAGTTGCCCCCTGCGCAACAACTGCGAGGAATCGCTCTTCCAGGTGTACTGGTCACGATCGAAGCGGACGAGGCTGCCGAGCAGGAACACGGCAACGCAGATGTACGGATAGATTCCGAACAAGAACTGGTGCAAGGTATTCATCGTTTTTGCTCCTGATTCATTGTTTCAGGCTTTCCTGCACGCTCGTGTGTCCGCGGCATGAAGCGGATCACCGATGCCGCGGGCCGACCCGGCTTGCAGTCCGGTGCGCCTTCGGGTCCGAAAACCACCGGCGCATCCATCCAGTCGTCGTCAAGGGATGCCTGATCGGTGGCCAGTGCTGCCTCGCCGGCTTCGGACGGGACTGCATCCTTTGCCCCGTCCGCAGACAATCCGGCTTCGCCGATCATCGCCAGCAGCGCCGCCGGTACGGACTGGTAGCGGCTGCCGCGTTTGCGCAGTGCGTCCCCGATGCTGCGTACGATGTGGGCGCAGTCGGAGAGCATGTCATCGGCTTGCGCGAAGGGCAGCTGCGACAGGAACTCGAGCATCAGCGGCAGATAATCGGGCAGTTCGCTCGAATCCAGAGAAAATCCGGCGCGGTTGTAGACTTGCATCAGATCCAGCATCGCCGGACCGCGCTCACGCGACTCGCCATGCACATGCTCGAACAGGTTCAGTGAGGTCGCCCGTCCGCGGTCGAACAGCGCCACATAGCTTTCCTGCAGATCGACCAGGTCGCTTCGCGACAGTTCGGCCACCAATTCACCCAACGCCGCCTTGTGCTCTCCGGACAGCCTTTGTTCCGTTTCGATTACGGCGACGATTTCGCCGGCCGCTGCCTGTAACGCAGCGCTTGGATACGTCAGCAGCACTCCCAGTGCCTTGAACGTTTTGGTCATTTGCCGCGCCTCCTCAGTTTGCCGTCTTGATCGGAATGAAGCGGGACTTTCTGCCGCTGCTCTTGCCTCCGAACAGGCTGGTCTCGGACTGACCGTCGGAGCATCCATTACCGAACGAAAAACCGCAGCCACCGCGTACGTCGTAGGCGTTCTCCGCATACTCCCGATGCGCGGTTGGGATCACGAAACGGTCTTCGTAGTTGGCGATCGCCATATACCGGTACATGTCTTCGATCTGTGCAACCGACAGCCCGACCTGCCTGAGCACTTCCGAATTCTCGGTTTTTTCGACATGGCGGTCGCGCATGTAGGCGCGCATCGCCAGCATTCGTTCGAGTGCAGCGACAACCGGCGCCTCGTCGCCTGCAGTGAGCAGATTCGCCAGGTACTTGACCGGAATGCGCAGGCTGCGCACGTCGGGCAGTTCGCCGAAAGCGCCAACCTGGCCGGAATTGGCTGCGGACTGGATCGGTGACAGCGGCGGCACGTACCACACCATCGGCAGCGTGCGGTATTCCGGATGCAACGGCAGCGCCACTTTCCAGTCCACCGCCATCTTGTAGACCGGAGAACTCTGCGCTGCCGTGAGCCAGGCTTCGGGAACGCCGTCCTTACGCGCCTGTTCCTGGACCTGTGGATCAGCCGGATCGAGAAAAATCGACAACTGGGCCGCGTACAAATCCTTTTCGTCCGCTTGCGAGGCTGCCGCTTCTATGGCGTCGGCATCGTAGAGCAGCACGCCAAGATAGCGGATACGCCCGACGCAGGTCTCCGAACACACTGTCGGTTGTCCGCCTTCGATACGCGGATAGCAGAAGGTGCACTTCTCGGCCTTGCCTGAAGTCCAGTTGTAATAGATCTTCTTGTACGGGCAGCCCGAAACGCACATGCGCCAGCCACGGCACTTGTCCTGATCGACCAGCACGATGCCGTCTTCCTCTCGTTTGTAGATCGAACCCGACGGGCAGGATGCGACACAGGTCGGATTCAGGCAGTGCTCGCAAAGCCGGGGCAGATACATCATGAAGGTATTTTCAAACTGTCCGTAGATGTCTTTCTGGACATCTTCGAAGTTGCTGTCCGCGGAGCGCTTGCTGAATTCACCGCCGAGAATCTCTTCCCAGTTCGGTCCCCAGACGATCTTTTCCATGCGCTTTCCGGTGAGCAGGCTGCGCGGCCTCGCCACCGGTGAGGCCTGCATTTCCGGCGCGTTATGCAGGTGCTGATAATCGAACGTGAACGGTTCGTAATAGTCATCGATCTCCGGCAGGTTGGGATTGGCGAACAGCTTCATCAGGATCGACCACTTGCCCCCCTGCTTCGGTTCGATGCTGCCGTTGCGTTTGCGCGTCCAGCCGCCGTTCCACTTTTTCTGGTTCTCCCACTGCTTCGGGTAACCGATGCCGGGCTTGGTCTCGACGTTGTTGAACCATGCGTACTCCATGCCTTCGCGGTTGGTCCAGACGTTTTTGCAAGTCACCGAGCAGGTATGGCAGCCAATGCATTTGTCCAGGTTCAGGACCATGCCGATTTGGGCGCGAATCTTCATGACCGTTCTCCCGTTGCTACCGCCTGGTTACGCGGTCTATCCAGCCAGTCGACCTTGTTCATCTTGCGCACGATGACGAACTCATCCCGGTTCGTGCCTATGGTGCCGTAGTAGTTGAAGCCGTAGCTTTGCTGGGCGTAGCCGCCGATCATGTGGGTGGGCTTGGTCACAATGCGTGTCACCGAGTTATGAATACCGCCACGCGCGCCGGTAATCTCGGAGCCCGGCATGTTCACCGTTTTCTCCTGCGCGTGGTACATCATGCACATGCCCTCATTGACGCGCTGGCTGACCACTGCCCGCGCACAGATCGCGCCGTTGACGTTGTACAGTTCGATCCAGTCGTTGTCCTCGATACCAACGCTTTTGGCATCCGTTTCCGACAACCAGACGATCGGCCCGCCGCGCGACAGTGTCAGCATCAGCAGATTGTCGGTGTAAGTGCTGTGAATGCCCCATTTCTGATGCGGCGTGATGAAGTTCAGCACCACCTCGGGATTGCCATTGCCTTTCGCCGCGCCCTTGTCACGCATCGGGTGAATCGTCTTCAGGTCGACCGGCGGGCGGTAAACGCACAGTCCTTCACCAAAGCCAAGCATCCACTTGTGGTCCTGGTAGAACTGCTGACGACCGGTGAGGGTTCTCCACGGAATCAGTTCGTGCACGTTGGTGTAACCTGCGGTGTAGCTCACGTGCTCCGATTCGAGACCCGACCAGGTCGGAGACGAGATGATCTTGCGCGGTTGCGCCTGCACGTCACGGAATCGCAGTTTTTCATCTTCCTTGGGTAATGCCAGATGCGCATGCTCACGCCCGGTGATCTTCGACAGTGCCCGCCAGGCCTTGACCGCCACCTCGCCGTTGGTTTCCGGGGCAAGTGACAGGATGACCTCACACGCGTCGATGTCACTTTCTATCCGCGGCAGCCCTTTTGACACCCCTTCTTCGCGCACCACATAGTTGAGTTTCTTCAGGAATTCGACCTCATGCTCGGTGTTCCATGAAATGCCCTTGCCACCGTTGCCCGCTTTCGCCATCAACGGACCAAGTGCGGTGAATTTCTTGTAGGTGTTGGGGTAATCACGCTCGATCACCGCCATTGCCGGCGCCGTCTTGCCGGGCACCAGCTCGCACTCGCCTTTCTTCCACTCCTTCACGGTAGTCGCTTGCGCCAGTTCACCCGGTGTGTCGTGTAACAGTGGCGTCAGCACCAGTTCCTTCTCGACGCCCAGATGACCCTTGACGACTTCCGAGAATTTCTTCGCGATCTGCTTGTAGATATCCCAGTCGGAACGGGACTCCCATACCGGGTCGACAGCCGCCGAAAGCGGATGAATGAACGGGTGCATGTCCGAGGTATTGAGGTCGTTCTTCTCGTACCAGGTGGCGGTCGGAAGCACGATGTCGGAGTACAGGCAGGTTGTCGACATGCGAAAGTCCAGAGTCACCAGCAAGTCGAGCTTGCCTTGCGGTGCACTGTCGTGCCAGACCACTTCCTGTGGCTTCTGTTCGCCATCGGCACCGAGTTCCTTGCCTTGCACGCCGTGCGAGGTGCCGAGCAGATGCTTCAGAAAATACTCGTGGCCCTTGCCCGAGCTGCCGAGCAGATTGGATCGCCAGACGAACAGGTTGCGCGGAAAGTTATCCGGGTGATCCGGGTCTTCGCAGGACATTTTCAGACTGCCGTCCCGCAATGCCCTTACGGCATAGTCTTTCGGATCCTCGCCGGCCGCGGCGGCATCCTTCACGACCTGGATCGGGTTCGTCCTTAGTTGTGGCGCACTCGGCAGCCAGCCCATGCGCTCCGCGCGTACGTTGAAGTCGATCAGACTGCCTTCGAATTCCTTCGGATCGACGGTTGGCGACAGGATCTCCTTGACCGAGACCCGCTCATAACGCCACTGGTCGGTATGGGCGTAGAAGAACGAGGTCGAGTTCATTTGCCGTGGCGGACGATGCCAATCGAGCGCGAACGCCAGCGGCAACCATCCCGTCTGCGGACGCAGCTTCTCCTGACCGACGTAGTGCGCCCAGCCGCCGCCGGACTTGCCGATGCAGCCGCACAGCATCAGCATGTTGATGACCCCGCGGTAATTCATGTCGGAGTGATACCAGTGATTCATCGCCGCGCCGATGATCACCATCGACTTGCCCTCGGTCTTGTCGGCGTTGTCGGCGAACTGCCGTGCAACTGTGATGACATCGGCCGCCTTCACACCGGTAATGGCTTCCTGCCACTTCGGTGTATATGGCACGTCGTCGTCAAACGAGCCGGCAACGTTGCCACCGCCCAGCCCCCGGTCGACACCGTAGTTGGCGCACAACAGGTCGAACACCGTCGCTACCATCGCGTCACCGTCGGCGAGTTGCATTTTCCTGACGGCGACGTTGCGCATTAACACCCGGGTTCCCACGTCGTTGTGCTGGAAATGCTCGTTGACGACACCGCCGAAATAGGGGAACCCTACCGGCACCACATCGTCGCGCGCCTCGACCAGCGACAACCGCAGCTTGACTTCCTTGCCGCTGGTGCCGTCTCTTTCCTCGATGTTCCACTTGCCGCTGTCTTCGCCCTCCTTCTGGTTCCAGCGAAACCCGATGGAGCCATTCGGCGCGACCACGTTGCCGGATATCTCGTCGACGCCCAGTGTTTTCCAGTCAGGGTTGTTGCTCTGGCCCAACGCGCCGGAAACATCACTGGCGCGCACGAAGCGGTCGGCAACATAGCTGTCACCGCGCTTGGCGAGTTTCACCAGCATCGGCAAGTCGGTGAACTTCCTTGCGTAGTCCTCGAAGTACGCCGACTTTCGATCGATGTGAAACTCCTTGAGGATGACATGGCCCATCGCCATCGCCATCGCGGCATCGGTGCCCTGCTTGGGATGCAGCCAGATATCGGCAAGCTTCGAGACTTCCGCGTAGTCTGGCGTGACCGCGACCGTCTTGGCGCCCTTGTAGCGAACTTCGGTAAAGAAGTGGGCATCCGGCGTGCGCGTCTGCGGCACGTTCGAGCCCCATGCGATGATGAACGTCGAGTTGTACCAGTCGGCCGATTCCGGCACGTCGGTCTGTTCGCCCCAGGTCTGCGGGCTCGCTGGCGGCAGATCGCAATACCAGTCATAGAAGCTCATGCAAACGCCGCCGATCAGCGACAGGTAGCGGCTGCCGGCGGCATAGGACACCATCGACATCGCCGGGATCGGCGAGAAACCGATGACGCGATCGGGGCCGTACTTCTTGATCGTGTAGACGTTGGCAGCGGCAATGATCTCATTGACCTCGTCCCAGTCTGCGCGAACGAAACCACCCATGCCGCGAATGGATTTGTATGAACTCGCTTTCGCTGCGTCTTCGACGATCGATGTCCATGCTTCGACCGGGCCGAGCGTCTTGCGCGCCTCGCGCCACATGCGAACCAGACGGCCGCGCACCATCGGGTACTTCACCCGGTTGGCGCTGTACAGGTACCAGGAATACGAAGCGCCGCGTGAACAACCGCGCGGTTCGTGATTGGGCATGTCAGGCCGGGTGCGCGGATAGTCCGTTTGTTGCGTTTCCCAGGTCACCACCCCGCCCTTGACGTAGATCTTCCACGAACATGAACCCGTACAGTTCACTCCATGCGTGGAACGCACGATCTTGTCGTGCGCCCAGCGGTCGCGGTAGGCTCGTTCCCAACTCCGGTCCTCGTTGGTGGACACACCATGGCCGTTGGAAAAAGGTTGCTTCTCCTGGGTCAGAAACATCAATCGGTCGAGAAAGTGGCTCATCTGTGTTTCCTTGAAGTCAGGACATTCGGTGCTGGATCACGCATTAGCAGGGCATCTCGGCACCGCGGCGCGAATAGAACCACCACGTCACGAAGATGCAGGTGATATAGAAGGCAATGAACAGATACAGCGCTGCTTCCGGCCCTCCGAACAGGCTGATCGACGTGCCATAGCTCTTCGGAATGAAGAACGCGCCATACGCTGCCACTGCGGAGCTGAATCCGAGCACTGCGGCAGACTCCTTGCCCGCGTTGCGCATCGATTCAGCTTTGGCGCTATCCGGGGCGCCCTCATTCCAGCGTTCGTGCAAGGTGCGGAAAATCACCGGAATCATGCGAAAGGTCGAGCCGTTACCGATTCCCGTGGTGAGGAACAGCAGCATGAACATCGCGAAAAAGCCCCAGAAGCTGCCGCCGCTCGGTCCGGAAGGCAGGAACCACAGCACGCCCGCGACCGCCAGCGCCATGACCATGAAGTTCCAGAACGTCACCCGGGCGCCGCCGAGCTTGTCAGACACCCAACCGCCTACCGGACGTATCAGGGCGCCCACCATCGGACCGAGAAACGCGTACTGGGTCGGATCAACATTCGAAAACTGCGTCTTGATGAGCAACGGAAAACCGGCGGAATACCCGATAAAGGAACCGAAGGTCCCGACGTACAACCAGCACATCAACCAGTTGTGCTTGCGTTTGAAGATTACGGACTGGTCGGCGAACGATGCTTTCGCAGTGGACAGGTCATTCATGCCGAACCAGGCGGCGACAGCCACTACGAGGATGAACGGGACCCAGAAGAATCCGGCATTCTGAAGCCAGAGTTGTTTTGTCGCGTCTCCCTTGGCCCATATTTGCGGCTCACCACCGAGCGCGCCGAATACGGCCATCGTGATGACGACCGGAACCGTGAACTGCACGACCGACACTCCGAGATTACCCAACCCGGCATTGAGCCCGAGCGCCGTTCCCTGCTGGGCCTTGGGATAGAAGAAGCTGATGTTCGCCATGCTCGACGCAAAGTTGCCTCCGCCAAAACCGCACAGCAGTGCAATGGTAAGAAAAGTCGGATATGGCGTTGTCGCATCCTGCACCGCGAAGCCCATCCAGACCGCCGGAATCGCAAGCGATGCGGTGCTCAGTGCAGTCCACAATCGCCCGCCGAAAATCGGCACCATGAAGGAATAGAAGATGCGCAAGGTTGCGCCCGACAAACCCGGAATCGCGGCCAGCCAGAACAACTGGTTGGTAGTGAACTTGAAGCCGATGTTGGGCAAGATTCACCACCACCACGCTCCACACCATCCAGACGCTGAATGCGAGCAACAAGGCCGGGATCGAGATCCACAGGTTGCGGGTGGCGACGGCCTTGCCCTCCTCCTCCCAGAACGTCTTGTTCTCGGGTTCCCAACGTGTCAACAGACGTGATGCCATGATGAAGGCTCCTGGTTAATATTGAATCGCTTCAACCCTTGAGCGACGCGCCAGACGCGCGCGAACCCATTACCTCGGTGTGGCGGACTTCGGTGAAATACATCCAGATCAGCGATACCCAGATCACCCCGTACATCAACATGAAGCAGCTGGTGCGAACGCCGGTCAGATCGACCAGTGCGCCAAACATGATGGGCAGGATGAACCCTCCCATGCCGCCGGCCAGCCCGACGATTCCCGACACCACACCGATGTTGTGTGGATACTCGTCCGAGATGTACTTGAATACCGAAGCCTTGCCGAACGCCCACGCCACACCAATGATGAACATCAGCGCAGTAAACACGTACACGTTCAGGCCGATGTGAAAGGTCTTCGGACCGTCGACGGTTGCAACGGTGAAATCGGTCTGTGGATACGACAGGATGAACAGGCAGATCCAGCTGACCCACATCACCCACCAGGTGACTTTGTGGGCGCCGTACTTGTCGGACAACCAGCCCCCGAAGGCACGCAGCACACCGCCAGGCAGAGAGAACGCAGCCGCCAGCAAGGCTGCAACACGAATGTCGAGACCGTACTCGCCGATGTAGAACTGCGTCATCCACAACGCCAGCGCGACGTAGCCGCCGAACACGATCGAGTAATACTGGGACAGCTTCCAGACCACCGGGTCCTTGAGTGCCGTCAACTGCTGGCGCCAGGTAATCGTGCTGTCGACCTTGTGCGATGGATCGGAGTAGGAAAACATCCAGAACACGATCGCCATGATGAACATCGACAAGGCGTAGACATTGGGCACCGCAGTCCAGCCGTAAGCAACCACCACCGCCGGTGCCACGAATTTGTTGAGCGCGGCACCCGCGTTGCCGGCACCGAAAATTCCCATCGCAAAACCTTGCCGGCCACGGGTAAACCAACGCGCGACGTAAGGCGTGCCGACCGAGAACGACGCGCCGGCTATGCCAACGAACAGACCGAGGACGAGATACTGCCAGTACTGGGTCGCGTGACCGATCAGCCAGATTGGAATCACCGGCACCACCAGCGTACCCATCAAGACGATGCGCCCGCCGTATTTGTCTGTCCACATACCCAGCGGCACACGGAACAGCGAGCCCGTCAGTACCGGTGTCGCCGTCAGAATGCCAAACTGGGTGGCGTTGAGCCCCAGTTCCTGCTTGATCGGGATGCCGATCACGCCAAACATCATCCACACCATGAAACAGATGGTGAATGCGAGCGTGCTGACAACCAGAACTGAAATCTGCTTATGCGTTTGAGATGCCATCACTGCCCTCCTTCGACCGGTTGCCAGAAGAATAAGGAGAGCGGCAAGTTGGCGATATTCGCCCGAAGCAGAACTTCAAGCGGGTAGACGACCTAGTCTCCAGCCGCCCTGTTGGCAGCATGGACTAGTCACAAAGAACTATCAGGCGGGGATGTATTCGCAGTGGCCGCTGAAAACCCGGCAGAACGGGAAGTCGACAAAACGCGTCGCCCTGACGCAGCACAGGGCCCGGCGTTCAAACCACGATTGCGGCGATCCGCAGGTTACGAGAAGCCGCCCCGGGTCACCGGTTGACGCGGCGCCAGGTTGTAGCAAAAGGAAATCTGTAACCGGGCCTGACCCCGGCCCGGATACCCAGGCGATCAGGCTTTCAGTTCGACCAACACCTCATGGTAACGATGATCGTCGACATTCTTCGCAGCGTGGGTGTCTCCGCCCTTGCGAAAGTAGACTTCCCCTGCGTTCAATGTTGCGCGGGTGACACCGCTTTCGCGCGTCACCTCCAGCGTACCGCCTTCGATGGGGTAGAAGAAATAATCGCAATCGTGCTTGTGCGACTCGATGGTCTCACCCGGTTGCAAGGTAAATTCCCAGACCCGGATCTGATCGTTCTCGAATATCAGCTTGGTCCCGACGTCAGCCATGACTGGTCTCCATGGAAAGCGATTGACGATTGTAAAGGATTCGGTCGATGGCAATGGGCGCGCACCCTCTCGAATCAAGTTGCGAACGGGTAAACCAGGACGCAGCGTGCATGCCCTTACGAGAGTCCGGCTTCGGGAGACCGGAAAAGTGTGGCCGGAATCACACTTCGACGCTGACCGGATACGCTCGTCAAACCGCGGTCCGACTGGAGCACGCGTCATGGCGGATTGATCACCGTAGTTCCGCTTTCCGATCACCCGGGCAGGATGCCCGGCGGGCGTTCATTCGGGCACACAGCCTTGGATGTGGTCGTCAATCCGAGGCCATGGCACCAGGGACCGGACACGACGGCATGCGCGTATCGTCATCGTCCTGTAAGCTACGTGTACTGGTGTCATCTTGCCGTGAACAATTCGCTTCGATCAGACTGTTCGCGTGCGCCGCCACTTTCCAGACAATCCAGACAGGACTCACATTGCCCAAGCCCAATTATTCATACGCAAAGCGCCAGAGAGAAATCGCCAAGAAACAAAAGAAGGAAGACAAACGTCGGCAAAAAGCGGAAGCGGCAAACCCGCCGGATATCGAAGATGTCCAACAGAATCCGGATGCCGGGACCACACCGACGGATCCTGAAGTGTAAGAAAGTCTTCATCCCGCGGGTGATCGCGAAGCAGATCACCCGGCCAAATCAGACGTTCATGGATGCAGGGCTTTTGCTCAACGGCAGCCAGAAGGTGAAAGTGTTGCTGTCAGGTAAGCTGACCACGCTCACGCCGCCTCCATGCGCCTCTGCAATCGCCTTGACAATCGCCAGGCCAAGCCCTGCCCCCTCCGTGTCACGCGGTCGCGCCACATCGGCCCGATAGAAGCGCTCGAACAGCCGCCCGCGCGCAGCCTCTGAAATAGGCGCGCCGGGATTGGTCACGCGGATGAAAGCATTCCGTCCGGATTGTTCCAGCGTAACGTCTACGCAACCGCCTGCATGCGTATAACGAATGGCATTGGACAACAGATTATTGAGCGCGCGGCGCAACATCGTACGGTCGGCTTCCACTCGAAGCCTGCCGCTTAAACGCAGCGCGACCGATCTTTCGGCTGCCAGCGCTTCGTAGAATTCGAAAAGATCCCCGACCTCATTCGCCAGATCGACCCGTTCCCGGTGCAGCAATTCCGTTGCATTGTCCGTTTTCGCGAGGAACAGCATGTCCGACACCATGCGGCTGATACGTTCCAGTTCCTCCGCATTGGACGCAAGAACGTCCCGGTATTCCTCGACCGAGCGGTCTTTCGACAACATCACCTGCGTCTGTGTCAGAAGATTGCTAACCGGTGTGCGTAGTTCGTGGGCAATGTCTGCGGAGAACTCCGAAAGCCGTGCGAAGGACGCATCGAGCCTGGTTAACATGGCATTGAAGGCGTTGGCGAAACCAACCAGCTCCGCCGGCAGATCGTCTGTCGCTATGTGTTCGTTCAGACTATTGCTGGATACTTCGTTCAGTTGGCTCGCCAGTTGCCTGATCGGCCGCATACCGCCGCGCGCGATTACGACGCTGACCGGCACTGATACGGCGATTGCGCATGCGATCGAGAGCCATAACGCACGCAAAACGACCGACATGAACGCCTTGTGATGGTCGATGTTCAGCGCCGCTGCCACCTGTAACGGCGCAGCCGAAGAATCGCTGGCCGGTAACCGCGTCGCAAGGCCGCGATACCGGTGTCCGTCGTGATCCCACGTGAACAGAATCGCCTTGTCTACCGTGGCCCGGGCAATGGCGGCACCCGTAATCGCCTCCGGAAAGGATATCTCGGAATCCGCCGCCAACAGCATCCCGTCTTCGGTAGTAACGAGCAGCGATACCCGGTCGTGTCCAACCATCATACTGTCAAGGCGTGCATGCAGCCGTCCGGACGATGGATCGACGCCCGAATCGAGCGCAAACTCGACTCGCCTGATGGCATTGGCCAGCGCTGCCTGATCGATCTCCCTGAAATGATGGTCGGTAGCGACGTAGAAATAGGTCCCGAGACCAAGAAACCCGGCGCTCAGGATAACGGCAAACAACACCGTAAGGCGCCTGGTGATCGATATTCGGCTCATTGCGCGTCGCGCAGTTCCAACACGTAGCCCATGCCCCGGACTGTATGTATCAGCTTTCGCTCGAACGGGTCATCGACTTTCGCACGCAAACGCCGAATCGCCACCTCCACCACATTACTGTCACTGTCGAAATTCATGTCCCATACCTGCGCGGCAATGAGCGAACGTGGCAATACCTCGCCCTGGCGCCGCATCAGCAGTTCGAGTAACGCAAACTCCTTCGGCGTCAAATCGATCCGCGTTCCCGCACGAACGGCACGGCGCCGCAGTACATTCAGTTCCAGATCGGCAAGATGAAGCGTATCGGGTTCCCGGACACGGCCACGCCGGAGCAGTGTGCGCACGCGGGCCAGCAATTCTGCAAAGGCAAACGGCTTGACCAGATAATCGTCGGCACCCAGTTCCAGCCCCTTGACTCGCTCTTGCACATCGTCGCGCGCCGTAAGAAACAATACGGGCAGGTCAAGGCCGCCATGACGCATGCCCTCGACCACTTGCCAGCCGCTCAAACCGGGCAGCATGACGTCAAGGATGATCAGGGCGTAGTGTTCGGTGGTTGCCGAATGCAGGCCGTCGATTCCGTTGCGCACCAGGTCGACACTGAAACCGGCTTCCTGCAAGCCTTTTTTAAGATACTCACCGGTTTTGACTTCATCTTCGACGATCAGGATCTTCATGTATTTACAGAACTATAAACACCAGTTGCAATCTACTCTTTACCAGCGCGCACGCGCCAGGATTACAGAAATGTAATGTTGCGGTCAGGATACTGACAGGCCTGCGCAGTCACAATATCGGAACCTGGAGAAATCGTATGAATTCAGCTATGCGTGCTTTCACTGCCCTTGTGGCGTACACCTTACTCGTTGCCGGCGCAGGCGCGGCGGGTTTACCGGAAGTCGAGGTGTGGAAAGATCCGAATTGTGGCTGCTGCTCCAAGTGGATCACGCACCTGGAGCAGGCAGGTTTTCCAGTCGTCGCCCATGACACGGCAAGGGTTTCGGCGGCCCGCGAAAAGCTTGGCATGCCGCAGCGCTACGGTGCCTGCCACTCCGCACGCGTTGGTGGATACGCAATCGAAGGACATGTCCCCGCCAGCGACATCAAGCGCCTCCTCAGCGAGCGGCCGAGCGCGGCCGGGCTCGCCGTGCCGGGCATGCCGATGGGCTCTCCGGGGATGGAAGGCCCACACAGCGAACCTTATCAAACACTCCTGATTGACCGCGCCGGCGAAGCCAGCGTGTTCGCCGCACATTGATCAGCCAAACCGACATGAAACCAGCGAAACAACCCGCATTCCATTCGCCATCATTCATCCTTCCGGCCTCGGCGTCCAGGCGTACATTCGTCAAGGGCCTCGCAGCTGGCGGCACGCTCGCCGCCCTCTCGCCCTGGCTCGGGCCGCCCGCCGCAGCCGCTGCAAGCCGCGGCGTTCCGGAATTACGCGGTACCGAGTTCGATCTCGTTATCGAGGAGCAACCGGTCAACTTTACCGGCAAGCCGCGGGTCGCCACCATGATCAACGGTTCCATCCCCGCACCGACGCTGCGCTGGCGGGTGGGTGACACGGTGACATTGCGGGTCACCAACCGGCTGCGCGAGACCACTTCCATTCACTGGCACGGCATCATCCTGCCATTCGAGATGGATGGCGTTCCGGGCATCAGTTTTCCGGGAATTGCGCCCGGCGAAACCTTCACTTACCGCTTCAAGGTGCAACAAACCGGCACCTATTGGTATCACTCGCACTCGGGTCATCAGGAACAAACCGGGATGTATGGCGCAATCATTATCGATGACCCCAGCAGTGGCATCGGCAAGGCGCCGCGAGATCACGTGGTCGTTCTGTCAGACTGGACCGACGAGGATCCGGAGCAGGTTTTTCGAAAGTTGAAGGTGCATGCCGATTACTTCAATTTCAATCACCCCACCCTGCCGCTGTTGTTGAACGATATTTCCGACATGGGATTCGACGCTGCCGTCCAGAAACGGCGGATGTGGAACGACATGCGCATGAGCCCGACCGATCTGGCTGACGTGTCGGCCTACACCTACACTTACCTGATGAACGGAACAGCGCCAGCAGGAAACTGGACGGGGCTGTTCAAACCGGGTGAGCAGGTCCGACTGCGTTTCATCAATGCCGCCGCCAACTCACTCTTTGACGTGCGCATTCCGGGACTGAAACTGAAAGTCGTCCAGAACGACGGACAGGATGTAGAACCCGTGACGGTGGACGAGTTTCGGTTCGGCCCGGGTGAAACACTCGATGCCATCGTTTCGCCTGTAGACGACGCGTACACAATCTTTGCGCAGTCGATGGACCGCAGCGGCTACGCGCGCGGCACGCTGGCAGCGCGGGAAGGCCTGAGCGCAGAGGTACCGGAAACGGATCCGGTCGAGTGGCTGACGATGCGCGACATGATGGGTGAAATGGATCATGGTGCGCATGGCGGAGGCCATGGTGCTCATGCAGGTCACAGTGCCCCGGCACAAAATGACGATGCGCATCAAGGGCACGTTGGCCATGACATGCATGGCGCTGACGGGACTGCATCACGAATGGCAAAGCCCAGCCAACGCGTCCGCCATGCCCGAACCGAGTTCGGCCCGAGTGTCGACATGCGCGTGGATATGCCGCGCACCAATCTCGATGATCCGGGTATCGGGCTGCGAAACACCGGCCGGCAACCGCTGACCTACGCGGACCTGAAGACCGTTGGCGGTCCGATGGACCCGCGTGGCGCCGAGCGCGAGATCGAGTTGCATCTCACCGGCAACATGGAACGCTATACCTGGTCGGTTGACGGGCTCGAGTTCGGGCAATCGACACCGGTCAGATTTCGCCATGGCGAGCGACTGCGTGTCATCCTGCACAACGACACCATGATGACGCACCCGATGCACATGCACGGCATGTGGAGCGAACTGGAAAACGCGGATGGCGGTTTTCAGGCGCGCAAGCACACTATCCAGGTCCAGCCCGCCCAGCGCATCAGCTTTCTCGTCGACGTAGATGCGCCCGGTCGCTGGGCATGGCACTGTCACCTGATGTTTCATATGCATGCGGGGATGTTCAGGGAAATCGTGGTTTCGTGATGAACAAGGTGATCCAACAACACGTTCCTGGCGCGATGCGCCTGAAGAGAATTGTCGTCTTCGCATGTTTTCTGATGTCGGCCCAAATCGCATGGGCTGAGGAGGCACCGGAGACCATGGACCATTCGGAGCACACCATGGACGCCGGCGAGATGGACCACTCGGAGCACACCATGGACACCGGCGAGATGGACCACTCGGAGCACACCATGGACGCCGGGGAGACGGACCACTCGGAGCACACCATGGATGCTGCCGAGATGGATCATTCGGGGCATGCGGATCACGCCGCAACAACCGCGCAGGAGGATACGACCGGGGGCGTGGACGGGCTGCGTGACCCGCACGCGTACGCTGAAGGCGAGGATTTTGGTCCGCTAGGCCAGATGCATCTCGCTGACGAACACAATTTCGGCGCAATTCTGGTTCATCGTCTCGAAGCGGTAAAGACAGATGACAACAGCTGGCTCGCCTTCGAGGGACAGGGGTGGTACGGGCGTACGTACGATCGCGCCAATCTCAAACTTGAAGGCGAAGTGGATTCAGGTGAAATCCACGAACTGCGTACCGAATTGCTCTGGAGTCACGCAATCGCTCCATTCTGGGATTCACAACTCGGCGCGCGCTACGACAGCGGTGAAGATCCCGATCGCACCTGGGCTGCCATCGGCATCCAGGGACTGGCACCCTACTGGTTCCACGTCGACGCCACGTTCTATGTCGGCGAACACGGCGACACCGCAGCAAGGTTCGCGGCGGAGTACGACATGTTGTTTACGCAGCGGCTGATTTTGCAGCCCAAAGTCGAAGCGAACCTCTACGGCCAGAATGACGAAGTCCGGGAAACGGGAAGCGGACTGTCAGACCTTAGCGTCGGACTGCGCCTGCGCTACGAATTCACCAGACAGTTTGCACCTTACGTTGGCGTTGAATGGGCTGGGCTCTATGGCGGCACGGCCGATTATGCTCGCCAGAACAATTCGCCGACAGACGAAACGAGCTGGGTAGCTCGGCGTGCATATGTGGTTCTGAGCCGGCTGCCACCGAAGAATCTATTGAAAATCGAACTGACCAGTTGAAGAGCTCGGGGAAAGCTACACCGGATGGATTCCGGCATTGAACCGTAGGTCGGTCATAACCGCATAGAAGCGCAGTGCCTTTGTCGATACGCGGCCAGTTGGGAAATAACAACCCGTTAACCGGTAGGGCAGAAATACGCCATGGCAATTCAGGGAGAAGCGCTGTCTCCCGGCCACACTCCGTACCGGGCAGCGTGCTTGCTGGCAACACGGAGTATGCAGTTCTATTTAGGAGGAAATCGACATGAAAGCATTCTTGACGGCAACGACGTTCATTGCAGCGGTTCTCGCAACGCCTGCTCTCGCCGATCATCACATGAGCAATCAGATGCAGGAATGGGATGAGCAGAAAATGCATATGCATAACCAGCAAATGGAGTCGCATCTCGAGGAAATGCAAATGCTGATGGACAAGATGCATGAGACCAACGATCCCGCCGAACGGCGGCGTCTGTACAACGAGCATCAACAACAAATGCAGGAGTTCATGAGCACGATGCAAAGTTCCCGTGGCGACATGATGATGGGGATGATGGGCGGCGGCCCCAAACAGGGTGGTTCGATGCCGGAGGGTGAGAAGCGGCGCCACTACATGATCGAGAAACGTCTCGACATGATGGACAACGCGATGGAAATGATGATGCAACGTGACAATATGATGATGAATCACTGATTCGTAATTCAATCATTCGGTCGCGGCATATCCACACCCGGTGCTGCGATCGAATGATTACCGTTGAGGAAAAATGGCATGAGGGCGCTCCGCTGCCGCCCGAGACCTGCCCCCATGTTTTTTGTGGTGACGCCCAGTATCCTCTGGGTGCGTTCAGCGTACGTTGTGATGCGAATCGGTCTTCCGGACCACTGATGCCGATCGCCCCGCTTGCGGTGATCACACCGCCGCCGCCTAAGAAGGCAGGAATGCGGCCTCGTTCCTCAGGTTTTCGACAGGAGGCACCTGCATGACAACTGACGCCAGATCGAGTGATCGTGAGTTCGCGTGCCCCATGCATCCGGAGGTGCGCCAGGACAGCCCGGGCATATGTTTCAAGTGCGGGATGGCTCTGGAGGCGACAACACCCACCGCGATCCCGGCCGTTCAATATACCTGCCCGATGCATCCGCAAATCGTTCGTGACGCGCCGGGCGATTGTCCGATCTGCGGTATGGCGCTCGAACCCGTTACCGCAACGAGTGACGTTCCTGAAAACGCCGAATTGGCCGACATGACCCGCCGTTTCCGGGTCAGCACGCTATTGGCCCTGCCGGTCCTCTTGTTGGCGATGGGTGCCGGGTTCGTTCCCGGCCTCGTGCCCGGCCTGTTTTCGGAGAAAGTGTCGCATTGGCTCCAGTTCATGCTGGCGACGCCGGCGGTGCTTTGGGGTGGCTGGCCGTTCTTCGTACGAGGCTGGCAATCTCTGATCAATCGCCACCTCAACATGTTTACGCTGATCGCTCTGGGGGTAGGTGTTGCCTGGCTATACAGCACCGTCGCACTGCTGATGCCAGAACTCTTTCCCCCGTCGTTGCGGGGTGAGAGTGGCTTGGTAGCAGTCTATTTCGAGGCTGCTGCCGTGATAACGGCGCTGGTTCTGCTTGGTCAGGTTATGGAACTGCGCGCTCGCAGCCGTACCAGTGCCGCGATCAGGATGCTGCTGGGACTCGCTCCGCGCACCGCACGCCGTATTCGAAGTGACGGCGGGGACGACGACGTGCCACTCGATCAAGTCCACCCCGGTGACATTTTGCGCGTTCGTCCCGGGGAAAAGATACCGGTCGACGGCGTCGTAACCGACGGTCACAGTTCCGTAGACGAATCGATGGTAACTGGCGAACCGATCCCGGTTGAAAAGCGCACCGGCGAACGCGTCATCGGCGCAACGGTCAACGGAACCGGAAGCTTGCTGATGCGAGCTGAGCGTGTTGGCGCCGGGACGCTATTGGCGCAAATCGTCCAGATGGTTTCCGAAGCACAGCGCAGCCGTGCTCCCATTCAGCGCCTGGCCGATGTCGTGTCGGGCTGGTTCGTGCCGATCGTCGTGGTAACTGCGGTAGCCACCTTCCTGGTCTGGTCGATCGTCGGTCCCGAACCGCGCCTGGCACATGCGCTGGTAAATGCTGTTGCTGTTTTGATCATCGCGTGTCCCTGTGCACTGGGGCTCGCAACGCCGATGTCAATCATGGTCGGTACGGGGAGAGGCGCAATCAGTGGTGTCCTGATAAAAAATGCCGAGGCTCTGGAGGTCATGGAGAAAGTCGACACCCTTGTCACCGACAAAACAGGGACATTGACCGTCGGCAAACCAGAGCTCATTTCCGTGGTGACAAGCGGCGACCTCAGCGAGGATCACGTTCTCCGGCTCGGTGCAAGCCTCGAACGTGCCAGTGAACATCCATTGGCAGCAGCAATCGTCAACGGTGCACGGGAAAGAAATCTCGATCTCGCCGAGGTCGACGAATTTGATTCGCGCACCGGAAAGGGCGTAAGCGGGCGAATCGAAGGTCGCAGCGTAGCGATCGGTAACAACCGGCTGATGGAGGAATTGGGCATTGATTTCGCTGTGTTTTCAGAGCGGGCAGAAAGAATGCGCGCCGACGCACAGACGGTGATGTTTGTCGCCGTCGATGGCAACGCTGCCGGCTTGATCAGTGTTGCCGACCCGATCAAGGATACATCAGCCGAAGCAGTCCGGCTTTTACATGCGCAGGGCCTGCGCATCGTGATGCTCACCGGCGACAATCAAGCCACCGCCAAAGCAGTGGCAAATAAACTCGGCATTGACGATGTCATCGCCGGCGTGCTGCCGGAACGAAAAACCGAACTGATCAAACAATATCAGGCGGAAGGTCGGATCGTCGCCATGGCAGGTGACGGAATTAACGACGCACCGGCGCTGGCGCAGGCTCACGTCGGCATCGCCATGGGCACAGGCACCGACGTCGCAATGGAAAGCGCGGGGATCACATTGATAAAAGGCGACCTTCTCGGAATTGTACGCGCCCGAAAACTCAGTCAGGCCACCTTGCGAAACATTCGCCAGAACCTGTTCTTCGCATTTGTTTATAACTCGCTGGGCGTCCCCATAGCCGCCGGAGCGTTATACCCGTTTTTCGGCTTGTTGCTATCACCGATGATCGCCGCCGCTGCAATGAGTCTCAGTTCCTTGTCGGTGATTACAAACGCGCTCAGATTACGTCACTTGCGGTTCCCGGGTCCTGAGAGGAAGCAATAGACCACTTTCTGCCACGTCACGACGAGGCAAGCCCGTGCTCGATCGCGTAAACCGCAGCCTGCACCCTGCTGGAAAGGTTGAGTTTGCGCAGAATATGCTGAACATGAATCTTCACCGTGCTCTCGGCCAGGTCAAGTGCGCGTGCAATTTCCTTATTGCTGGCGCCTTTGGCAACATAACCGAGAATTTCGTGCTCGCGCGGACTGAGCGTTTCCTTGTCCGTAGCCGGGTCGTTCCCCGCACCGGTCGCGCGCAGCCCTTTCACCAGTTTGGTTGTCATTTCGGCTGAAACCACCGAATCCCCGGCGACAGCCCTGCGTATGGAATCGAGCAGCGTTTCGGTTTCGATGTTCTTCAGCAGATAACCACTTGCACCCGCGCGGAGCGTATCGACGAGGTCATCTGCCGCCTCCGAAACAGTCAACATGACGACGCGCGTGTCAGGCGACTGTTCAAGAAACAGTTTGACCGCATCCTTGCCGGAAACCCCCGGCATGTGCAAATCGAGAAGCACGACATCGGGCTTGAGCTCGCGTGCCCGCTTCACGCCCTCCAGGCTGTCTGCCGATTCACCGACGACTTCGAACTCGTCATGGCGTTGCAGAAGGGCCTTGACGCCGCTGCGAAACAGAGTGTGGTCATCGACAAGCAACACCCGAATCGGATTCATGCGGCCGCCTCCTGAACAATCGGCAAGCTCAGGGTCACCTGCGTGCCGGACTCGGGGAGCGACCTGATTTCTACACGCCCGCCGATCCGCTGCGCACGCTCCCGCATGATGGCCAGGCCAACGTGTCCTTCATCGACACCCGGAACGGCTCCCGCGAATCCGCGGCCATCGTCGGTGACGCGAAACACATACACCTGCCCTTTTTCCAGCTCGACCCTGACATGACGTGCGTTGGAATGCTTGCGCACGTTGGAAAGGCATTCCTGCACGATATGCAGAACCTGAATCTGCGTTTCCGGCGAGAGAGGCACGCCGGTACCACTTTGCCGAAACTCGGTTGCAATCCCGGTATCCGCCTCAAACCGCGCCAGCAATGTCGTCACGACAGTTTCCACATCCGATTCGCCAAACCGTGTGCGAAAATGAACCAGCAGTTCGCGCACGTCGTCGTAGCTTTCCTGTATTCCTTCGCGAATTTCCTGCAAACCGCTGAGGGCCTCTTCAAGGTTCTTGCGGTCGAGTGCATCCCTCAGCATCTGCGCCTGCAAATTGAGAAACGCCAGGGACTGGGCGATGCTGTCATGCAACTCCTGTGCGAGCAAGTTTCGCTCTTCCGACACGGCCATTTCCTTCTCCCGGGCGACAAGGCGCTGGTTCTCGATTGCCACACCGAGATGCTGCCCGAGGGATTCCAGCATGTGCCGTTCGCGCTCTGTAATCTCCTGTGCAGCCTTGAAGTACAAGTTGAACACCCCGACGATCTGATCCTTGAAACGGATAGGGAAAACCGTAACAGTTCTGAAGCCTTCGCGCCGGCAACGGAAGTTCACATCCTGTATATCCGGCCCGGTAAACTTCTTGACCACAGCATCGCCGCTCTCCGCGACCTCCCCGCAAAGGCATTCGCCGCGGTCCAGACAAGCTTCATCCTTGACCCACGGTCCGGACAAATTCTGCACGACATACAAATGTACCTGTCCGCTGTCTTGCTCAACCAGGCGTACCGCACCGCCATCAGCCCGAAGCGTATCGACCAGCCTTTTGAGAAACGCCCGGCACATCTCCTCAAGCGTACCGGGCCGGTTCAGCAATGCTGCTACTTCATAAAGTGTCGACAGCTCCTCATTTTGCAGCTCCAGTGACCGCGTCTTTTCACGGACCTTGTTCTCCAGATTCCGGTATAAATCGCTCAGGTGTGTCGCCATGCGGTTAAAACCACCAGCAAGGGAACCGAACTCATCACGACTTTCGATCGGAAGACGAATGTCGAAATCACCCTCTTCCATACGTCGCATACCTTCGTCAAGGCGGCTGACCGGCCGCACGACCAGAAGGAACATCAGGTAAATCAGTGTCACCGTGCCTGCGACCGACAGTACGATCAATCCCATCTGAACCGAACGCAACAGGGTTGTCGTCTGCGAAATGTCACGTTCTATCGAATAGACGAGCCGGTCGATCTGCGCAACAAAATGCTCGGTTTCCTCGCGATAGGCAATCAGCTTGACGGCATCGACGGGGACAAGCGGATTCGTCGTCAGCGATTCGATGGATGGCTTGATGGAAGCGTTCCACGTTTGTTCAAGCTCGGCAAACTGTTCACGAATTTCAGGTTCATTGGGCAAGAACAGCGGACGGCTGGGGTCGCCCGTCCTGAGTTCGGCGAGCACGCGCTCGAACTCTTGCGCTTCGCGGGCCGCGGCCTGAAGGAGACGGTCGCGCTCGGTGCCTGGCAGTCCGGCCTGCGACAGCAGATTTGAAATGCGGTAAGCCCGCATACGCTCGCTGCCCGCCTGGTTCACCGCGGCCGCACCGCCTTCGAGATCCCATGACATCAACAACGTCACACCGATGGCGACCAAAGCGACGAGCAGGAAGACCACGAGGATCTCAACCAGTTTCGTACTGAGCCGCTGGCGGGGAATTTCCATGCCTTGATCCGGAAGAAGCTTTCTTGATTGCCTGAACAGTTACGCTGACCGCTGCCGGAGATACCTTGCCATGCCGGCGTCGATCGCCCTATACGTCTTTCGGACTATACACCCCTGTTGACGGCACCCAGCTGGCCTACCTCGGATAACCCTTCCCGACTGCGCGCTTTCCCCCTCCGCACAATAGCGTTCGATGCTGCTGGGTTACACACTCTTTGTTACCGAACACACTACATAACCGGGGAGTAAGGTCATGCGCATCGTGATCATCCGGCTGCTACTCGCAGCGCTTTCTGTCGTTTATATGGCAACGGGACACGCAGAGGAAGCCACGTCGCTCACCGAGGCGATTTCATCGGGAAAACCCATACTCAACCTGCGTCCCCGCTACGAGTTTGTCGATCAGGCCAATTTCGCCGAAGATGCGGAGGCTTTGACCATGCGTACGCTCCTTGGCTGGCAGACCGGCTCCTGGTATGGATTGTCAGGCAAGGCGGAGCTGATTAACGTCAGCCGGGGAATCAACGATTACAACGACACGTTGAACGGAAAGACGCAGTACCCGGTCATTGCCGATCCTGACGACAATGACATCAACCAGTTGTATCTGGATTACAGGGGACTCAATAACACGTTGATTCGCGGCGGGCGCCAGGCCATCAATCTGGACAACGTGCGCTTTGTCGGCGACGTCGGTTTCCGCCAGGTCATGCAGGTGTTCGACGCAGCGATTCTGGAGAACAAGAGTCTGCACAACACCAGTCTCTACGCCGGTTACCTCGGTCGCGTCAAGACCGTCACCACCCGCGATTTCGACACCGATACGATACTGTTGAACGGGCGTTATGCGTTCACGCCCGGTGACACACTGGTCGCTTACGGTTACTTCCAGGACCAGTCCAACGCCATTAGCCCGGGCGGGTTCTCGGGCCCTGCTCCGTCGGATACGTCCAACCAGATCGTCGGCGTCCGGGCCGATGGCGCGCATCCGATGGGTGATGCATGGAAGTTACTCTACACGGCCGAGTTCGCCAGCCAAACCGATTACGCCGGCGGCGACTCACGAATTGACGCAACATACCTGCGCGTCGGCGCCGGTGCCCAATGGTCCGGATACATGCTGCGGCTCGATTATGAAGAACTGGGCAGCAACGATGGCCAGTTCGGGTTTCAGACACCGCTAGGGACCAACCACCTGTTTCAGGGCTGGGCAGACCAGTTCCTGACGACACCGCGCCAGGGCATCCAGGATACGTACATTACCGGCAGCGCCAAGATCGCCAAGGCGACGCTTCAGGGCGCGTACCATCTTTTCGAAGCCGATTTTGGTGGACTGGATTTCGGCAAGGAACTTGACCTTGGCCTGTCCTATCCGCTGATGGAGAAACTCGTGGGCAAGATCGAGTACGCGGATTACCAGGCAGGTGATGCAGGCAGCGGAAAGGTTGACGCGACCAAGTTCTGGCTAACGCTGATCTTCAACTACTAGCGGTCGCGGCAACCGCTATAAGCGGTCCAATCAGAAAAATGGGCCGGCTACAGCGGCCGGCCCGACTCCTCCCCTAACCCGTTACGTGCGTCATCGGCTGGACGCTATCGCGACCGATGTCTTCGCATCGCCAAGCCGGACGCTGCAACACCCCGCGCAGACGTTCTACAGCTTGCTTGCGGTCGTAAGCGCAAGGTTCAGCAGTTCCAGGCTGCGTTTTGACGCATACATGACCTGTTTCTGACTGTGTTCGGTCGTGGCATAACGCTTCACGATCTCAAGTGCAAACTTGGGGTGCTCGTCGTCGTAATGTGCATGCTCGCGAATCCACTTGTAAGTCTTGGGGTTCATGTCGACACCTTCGACATCGCGGTACGCTTCGAACCCGGAGGCGACTTTCCTCGCCAGAGCACCGGCCGCACCTTCGACGGCGAAACTGGTTGCTGCGACAGCCTCGGCCAGAGTGCCCGTGCTGTTGATTCTCCATACCCAGTCCGTCAACGACTGAACGTCCCGCATCACCGTGGAATTGCCTTCGGCAAGATCGAGCATCTGCTGCCGCTCCAGACCGAACCCCTCGCCCATCCAAAGCCAATGCTCGGAGTGCGCCTTTTCGATGCGAATGTTCTCGATCAGGAAGGTCCGCGAAAAATCGTCTTCGACCTTGATCAAACCTTCAGCAAGAAACTTCGGAAAGTCGTGAATGAACGGGTAGAGTTGGAGAATCCAGCCTTGCATCTGTTCAATGCTGAGCTTGGTTGAGGCAACCGACTCGGCCCATTGCCCGTTAACGAGGCCATCCCAGTGCGGCGCCACAAACTCATACAACGAAGCAACCCACATCGGGTGAGAAGAAATTTTGCGTACTGCGGCGGTATCGATCATTTTTTACCTCTGGATTTCAGTGAACAAGAAGACTGCTAGATTGCTGCGTAATTTCCCGACCATGCAGTACGGGGTGATTCCTCTTCCGGATTCTGTTTCCTGTCGTCGGACTCGACGTGGATGTCGCCGGGCACGAAGGGTTCTGCGGGCGAGATCCAGTCGCCCTGAACATAGTCAACGCCCATCTCCCTCAGCGCAGCCAGTCCGGCCGCTCCATTCACGAATTCAGCAATGGTGCGCTTGCCCATTACATGACCAACGTCATTAATGGCCTGAACGGTCGCGCGGTCCACTGCGTCGGTCGCAACGTTCTTTACAAAGCTGCCGTCGATCTTGATCAGGTCAACCGGCAAGTGCTTCAGGTAGCCGAACGACGACATGCCTGCGCCAAAGTCGTCAAGCGAGAAAAGGCAACCCAGTGATTTCATTTCTCCGAAGAAGCGCGCCGCCTTGTCAAAGTTGGCAATGGCCGCGGTCTCCGTAAGCTCAAAGCAGATGGTGCCTGCCGGTATCTTGTGAACCTTGAACTGGCGTCGGACAAATTCCAGAAAACGGTCATCTGCAATAGATGTGCCGGAGATGTTGATTGCGAACGTGCCATTGGGATTGTTGATTGTCGCGATCGCCGAGAATGCATTCTCGATCACCCACTCATCAACATAGGACATCAGGCCGTAGCGCTCGGCGGCCGGAATGAATGCCATTGGCGGGACTACATTGCCCGCATCATCAATCATTCGCACCAACAACTCGTAATGGTTGCCCTCTCCCGAATTCTCCTGGGAGGAGTAGATTTGCTGGCGGTAGAGCACAAACCTTCCGGCATCCAGAGCGCGTTGCAAACGCCCCAGCCACTCCATCTCCCCTCGCCTCAAGGACACTTCGGTGTCGTGCGGGCGATAGAACTGAACCCGGTTACGCCCCTTCTGCTTGGCGACGTAGCAGGCCGAATCGGCAGCACCCAGGATTTCGGTCAACGTCAACGTCCCGTCAGCGACCTGCACCACGCCCAGACTGGCGCCAATCGTGAAGGACCGGTCGTCGTTGATGAACCGGAACTGGACAACGCACTGCCGCAACTCCTCGGCAATACGGATGGCATCCTGCATTGGACAGTTCTCCAGCAGGACACCGAATTCATCTCCGCCAAGGCGGGCTATCGAGTCGCCTTCGCGTACTTGCTGTTTCAGCAAGGTACTGACTTGCCGCAACAGGCGATCGCCCGCTGCGTGCCCGCAGGTATCGTTGACGATCTTGAACTGGTCCAGATCGATGTACATGACCACGTGCTGACGTAATTGTTGCTCGGCCGATTGCAATGCGAGTTTCAGACGGTTCTCGAACTCGAGCCGGTTCAGCAGACCGGTGAGCGGGTCATGGCTTGCATGAAATGCGACTTTGGCGGCGAATTCCTCGCGCAACTTCAGTTCCTTCAGTTCGCGCTCGGCGCGATCCACGCGGCTAACCACACGTTGTGTCAGAACGATGCCAACCGGGACCAGCGTGCCGGCCACGGCCAGAACGACAATCAGCAGGGTCGATTTGATCCATCGGGTCGCATCTCCGAGGGTATTGGAGAACCTGTTTTGCCACGGGCGCAGTTCCCGATCGAGCTGGATGATGCGCTCGCTGATGACCGCGCGCTCGGCCGCACTCGAGGGCGACGCAGGGTCAACGGCGCGAAGTTCGTCTGCGGCTTTTGTCAGCCTGGCGATGAACTCATCCCCGGTTCTCCAGATGTCCAGCACGCTTTTCATGTAGCCGACACGATGGAACCGTTCATAGAGAGAGACCACGCCTGGTACATCGTCCGGATGCGTGCCGCCTTCCATGAAGCCGCTGTATACGGCGTCATAGTTTGGTTTTGGTTTGTCGAGCTCCACACGTGCCTTGCGGAAACCCAGCGGGATGGCGATTGCTCTCTCGAATCTTTCGAGCTCGATGTCCGCACCCGTTTCGGCAAACCTGAGAAGGTGGAACACGGCTTCTTTCTGGTTCTTGGACCACAGACTCTCACCCTCGACGTACGCGCGCCCCGCTGCAAGTATGTCGATGCTTGCAATGGCCAACGCCACAAGAACGATCACGATCGCCAGAAACGGCGAAACGATCAGAAGCATTCGTTTGCTCTTGGCCAACCACAGGATGCCCTTGCCTAGCGGCGTCTTTCCGAATGCGGGCCCAAGCTGATCCATAAGTTAGTCGGTTCTTGTGATGAGAAACTAGGCAGGAGGCTTCATACAGGCAACGCCTCCGGGCAGTAATTAGGGTTGCACGTTGTATGCCCGCCACCTCTAACGCGCACACCTCGAAATAACCTGCTCCCAAACAGTCAGTTGGCTGGTCCCGAATCGGCCGACACCAGGCTTGGCGATGGAACCGGTCATGGCCTGGTATTCACAAGTGCTGAGATCGTGACACTGAGCATCCGGTATTGGCGCCATTACGGCGCCCCGTCATCCGTTGTCAGAGAAAATTTTGAAATGTATGAAACCAACCGGTGACCATCAGGCGAGGGAAGCGCTTCCCGTCATGAGGCGTCCGTGAGATTTTCGAAGCAGCGAGAACCGGGACGCGCAGGCGCGACGATCAACGGCAGCACATGGCAACTGTTTGCGTCACATGGGCCCGGATAACCGGAACCGCGATGAATTAGCCGTGCCGGCAATGGCAGGCGGCGAAACGCCGGATCAACCGTTATTGCGGATCCTTGATGACATACACGAATCCTTCCTCCGTACCGACAACGATCGTATCGCCGGAGATCGCCGGCGTTGCCAGGATGGGACTCGACTTTTCCGGGCTGTAATCCGGGTCGGAGTGGAAATGTGGCAGAGGCTGGTCGCCGGAATAGAATTTTCCCGCCAGTTCGCGTTGCCCGAGATAAAGACTCCAGATGCGTTCTCCATCGAGTGCGGAGAACTTATGAAGGAATCCGCCGTAAGTGCCAATATAAATAAAATCGCCGGCGACGACCGGTGAAGAGCGCATTTGGAAATTGGGGCTGCCCAGTCCGGTCGCCCACAGTATTTCACCGCTTTCCCTCGATATCGAATAAAGCGAGTTGGATTCCGGATCCGCCAGAATGAGGCGGTCATACCATGCCGCGGGCGTCAGATAGGAATCACCGAACAGGTTGCCAACGATTCGATTCGGATCGGTTCCCACCCAACCAAGTCCGCCATCCTTTCTGAATGCGATCACTGGCGGATAGTCGTACTGACTCTCCCTGACAAAGCTCAATACGACACGGTCGTCCAGCACCAGCGGGGCGGAATGGAAACTGGCGCGCAATCCCTTGCCGTCTCCCAGGCGGTCATACCATTCAATCGCCCTGCCCGACAATCGGTTACCCAGTTCGTCGGGGTAGTAGACGCTGCTGTCGCGCCGCAGTTGCACTTCACCAAAACCGGTGTAGCGGTGCAGCGTCCCCGCCTCGGTCGCGACCCACAGTTCTCCGCGGCCCGCCGCGAGCCCTGCGCTGACAGCGCCACCCAGCGTTGAATTCACGCGTGTAGATCCGTCCTTCAGATCGAGCACGTAGAGTTCACCGGCAGCGGTTGCAATCGCCACTGCGTCTCGAATGGCTACCGGCCGGGCCGCAACCGGTGCTTCGAACATCCTTTTCCAATAGGTTTTTCCACTGCGCGCGCCCACGGCAATGATTGCCCCGGATTGCGTGCCTCCAATTACCAGCCCCTTGATGTAAGTCAGGTCGTTGAAGTCAAATTCGGTTTGAACATGCCACACCTTCTCGCCCGTCTCCAGATCGAACGAATACACACCATCGAGAACATCCGGTTCGTCACGCTCGCGACCGGAGCTCCCGATAAACAGGCGGGTACCGACGATCGTCGGGTTATTGCGCCAGGACTGCTTGCCGATGAAGAAGCGATGCGTGATTGCCGGAGCCTCTTGCACGACTCCCTGCGGCTTTTCCTGGACCTCCTCGACCCACGATTCGAAGAATGGAGTAATCAAACCGGTCAGGTAATCCTGACGAATCACCCGGCCGCGGTTGCCCTGCTCATCGACTTCGAGCAGGATTCCCGCTGCTTCGTTTTCGAGGAGGACACGGCTGCCGTCCATGCCCGCCATCAACCTGTCAGATTCGCGCACCGGAGAAATGAAGAAAAATCCTTCTTCTTCTTCGACTCCTTCCACGCGCACGTGCATGCGTCCGGACGCACCGTCATGAACGCCAATTTCGAGACTTCCAATTGTCGTACGGCCAAGTGCAGAGTGAAGATGCGCCCCGTCTGCCCACTCTGTCTGCGAACACACCGAACCGTCATCGCCGATGCGCACGATGGAGAAACCTTCGTCAAAGGTGCGTTTCGCGGTTGCAGGCAGGCGAAATATCCCGGGCCGCATGGCATACAGCTTCGCGTTTCCCGATGTAACCCAGGCGGGCGCGACAGCGAAACAGGATGCCCCGTGAATCCGGGTCACGCCGAATCCGGTTCGATCGCCCAGAAGAAATACGTCGCTGGCCGCGGCCGAGGCGCACAGCAAATAAACGCTCATGATTTGCGCAGCAAACAACAAGAATGCTGTGCGGTACTTTGCGATCAATGTTTCTTCCCCGGATCCCGTCAGCATGATCGAGCCTCGCATTCAGTCGCCCGGTCGGCAGCAAATGCCGTGATACCGTTCCCGCAGATCAGGCGTGGCCGGTGTCACGCACCAGGCCCGCCGGGTTGCCCGATTCAAGTGACAACGCGCCGTAACTGACCCGTACCGGCTGCTAGAACGAAACGACTCTTGCATTCTCCCGTGCAGCGGCCTCGTGAAACTCGTTCATTCCCGCCAACTGGATACGCCGATCGAGTTTGTCTTCGGGAAGATGGCGCACAACGAAACATGGCTTGCAAGCCAGCACCGTCGCATTCGCATGCGATACAACCTCCTCGAAGCGCGGTGGCGGACCGACCGGCACCAGTTTTTCTGCCGTACCTTGTGTTGCCATGTGCACCGCGTCATGAAAAAGCATCAGGGTAACGGTATCGCCTGCCTGCAACGCGGAAGCGGCAAATATGAATGGCAGGGCTGACCGGGTCGGATCGGTCGGTCCCCATGTGGCACAAATCGCAAAGTGCATGAACCCTCCTGTGCTTGATAGTGATATTCGGTCCGGCGATTCAACCAGGTGACAAGCTTGGTGATCCTGTCAGTGGGTTCTCTGATGCCGACTGCCTGTGCACCGTTTCCCTCATGCGTCTTCAGCCACCAGGTACTTCAGCCCCCCTTGCTTGACATAAAGGGTGCAGCCATCGTTGGTGTGCGGGTGATGCTTCGCTCCGCAGGGGAAACGCAGCCAGCAGCCTCGCGTGTAATGTCCGTTCTCATCCGAGAAGGACCCGCTGATAACGAACATTTCGGCGCCCCCGGAATACACAACGACGCCCGGATCGGCGGCCGCTTCCCACTTTTGCAGCTCCATCGTATCGGTGTATCCGCGCTGCGCATAAAGCGGTTTGCTGCGCACACCGTGAACGGTGGTTTGCCGCCATGCGAGCGAATCGGTATTGGTTGCCACTTGCAGGCGGTCCCGCCCGGGGTACTGGCGCAGTTTGACCAGCAGTACGCATCCATCGCGCGAGAACGGTGCGTGACGAAACCCTTCGGGGTTGAGCAAGAAAGTGCCAGCCGGCCAGTCACCCTGCTGATCGGAAAAGACACCATCCAGCACCAGAATCTCTTCTCCGCCGGGGTGGTCGTGTCCAGGGAAGCTCGAACTCGGGTCGTAACGCACGACGGACGTTACCTGGCCAGATTCCGCAGGCCCGACCAGGTGAACACGTTTGCGCCAGACAGTGCCGCTCGGGCTCGCCGTCCAGGCCATCTTGCCGGTGTCTACCGAACAAAACGCTTTGAGATCACCATGGATTGCCTCCGACACCGCGCTGCTCTTCAACTCAGAAACAGCGCCGGATCGACCGGAACGGAATTGAGGTAGACACCAAAGTGCAAATGCGCTCCGGTAACCCGGCCCGTTGCGCCCACCAGGCCAATCTGCGTGCCTCGCTCCACCTGCTCGCCGACCTCGACGTCCATGGCACTCAGATGCGCATACAGGGTCAGCAGTCCCTGGCCATGATCGAGCATGATCATGTTGCCTGAGAAAAAGTAGTCGCCACGGTCGATTACCCTGCCGGACGCCGCCGCCAGTACAGGCGTGCCCTCTGGCGCCGCCAGATCCATGCCGCTGTGCGGATTACGCGACTCCCCGTTGAATACGCGTCGCAAACCGAACGAACTGGAGCGTACGCCCTCGCAGGGTTGCATCAGCGAAAGCGAGTCCGGCAAATTATCAGAAAAGGTCTGGCGAATTTTCTTCAAGTGCGCACTCTCACGCCGGTAACGCGCCAGGTTTTCCTCGGACAAGTTGACCTGGCCCGGCTTCACCGTGAGTTCCTGCGTCGCGTACTGCTTGCCGCCCACTTCGATTGGCATTTCATCAGCATCCCCATTCGGGCGTCTGACGACTATGCGCAAGGTACTGCCTTCTTTCGTCGATAGTGAAATGCCAACGATTGCGTTCCACTGAGCCCCGTCACTGGCAATCATCACCGGTTGGCCTTCGAGTGTTGCAACCGGCGCTTGTGCGGCTTCGCCAAGCCCAACGACAGCGACCCCGCCCGGAACCGCGGCCGCTCGCGGCAAGGTCCGTCCGAAAGCGCCTTTGGCGACGGACAGCAGACCGGAGAGTGCAGTCATCAACTTCAGAAACGAACGCCGACTCATGTTCTCGGATTCATCGTGTAAAAAACGTCAGTATAAGCAATCTGGTTCTTTCTCTCTAAGGCGTTCTGTCCCGGTTACCCGGAGTCGCGTTCTTCGCGGGCCTCATCATCATCGAGAATTCGGTGCGCCGGGCCTTCGAGGTCATCGAATTGGCCACTGCGGACGGACCACCAGAATGCCAGTCCGATCACGAATGCCAGCGCGACCGACAAGGGGATCAGCAGAAAGAGTATATCCATCTATGTCTTCCCCGGAACGCGCACATCAAGCGGCAGATTCCGCGGTGTTTTCAAACATGTCCTCACCATCTCGTATGGAAACCAGTGATCACCATAAACCCCGTTCCTGTCATTGACACTGCCGGACATCAACTGGTTCAAGTCGCAAACAGCCCGCCCGGCACATCGGCAAAGCCATAGAGACACGCACTCTAGCGCAACTCAGTCGCCGACGAGCATCAGACGCCGCCTGTGTGGCTCCCACGCAAGGCGCAACGCATTTCCAACCACCAGCAATGAACTGGCAGACATGCCAATCGCCGCCAGCCACGGCGTGACGTAACCCGCCATCGCCAGCGGGATAGCCAGAATGTTGTAGGCAATTGCCCAACCGAGATTCTGTTTCACGATTTGCATCGTGCGCCTGGCATACGCCACCAAACGGGACACATCCGACAAACGGCCGGTGAGCAGCACCATGTCGGCCGCACCCTGGGCAAGCGCGGCACCGCTCATCAGAGCGACGGCGATCTGCGCCTGGGCGAGCACGGGCGCATCGTTGACGCCGTCACCGACCATCGCCACGACCGCACCCTGTGCCTGCAAAGCCTTCACGTAATCCAGTTTGCCCTGGGGAGACATTTCCGCACGCCATGTCTCCACACCCAGGGCTTTTGCCGTCTCGCGCACGACAGATTCGAGATCACCAGACAACAGAATGACTTGCCCACCCTGTGCATGCAGTGATCCGATGAAACCCGCTGCATCCGGCCTGATCCGGTCCTGCAGATCGAAGCCGGCGAGCAGGCGATCCTGGTCGGCCAGCCAGATCCGTGCATGAAGGCCGTGTGTATTGCCATCGCGCGCCAGTTCCGTCACAAAGCGTTCGCTGCCAATGCGCAACATCCTTCCGCCAACCTCGCCCTCGACGCCGCACCCCGGTACGTTGCGAACCCGTTCAGCGGACAAGCTTGAACCCGCTGCATCACGCATTGCCAGCGCCACCGGATGCTCCGAACCCTGTTCCAGCGCCGCCGCAAGCGCCAATGCGTCGGCGCGCGCAATGCCCAACGGATGGACCGCGCTGACACTCGGTTTCCCAACGGTCAGCGTGCCGGTCTTGTCGACCACGAAATGCGTCGCGCGTGCCAGGGCTTCCAGCGCGTGCGCACGCGTTACCAGCAAGCCGCGACGCGCCGCCGAACTGGTTGCCACCGCCATCGCCATCGGCGTCGCGAGTGCCAGCGCGCAGGGGCAGGTGACGATCAGCACCGAAACAACAATCGGCAGCGCCTGGGCGGCATCATGTGTCAGCCACCAGGCTGCGGTCCCGCCGGCCAGCAGAAGCACGACGGCGACAAAGCGTGCTGCCACCCGATCGGTAATTTGCTGCAAGCGCGGGCGCGATAGCGACGCCCGCTCCATCAACCTGACAATGGCGGAAAGTATCGTTTGACTGCCGACTCGCTCGAGGCGCACCACTAGCGGGTTCCCGCGGTTGATCGACCCTCCCGTCACCGGTTGCCCTTCAAGCTTCTTGACCGGGGTACTCTCGCCCGTCAGCAGTGCTTCGTCGACTTCGGAATCGCCGCGCACGATCGTGCCGTCGGCCGGAAAGGTCTCGCCCGGTCGCACCAGCACATGCTCACCGGCAAGCAGTGCGGCGACAGGAACCAGTTCTGCCTGCAACGATGACGGGTAGTCCAACAATCTGTTGGCGGTCGCCGGTACCGCGTGCGACAGGCTCTCCAGATAGGATGCTGCCTTTTGCCGCGCTCGAAGCTCGAGATATCGCGCCAGCAGCAAGAAGAACATGAACATCGCCACCGAATCGAAGTAGACCTCGCCTTCATTCGTCAGTGTTGCCAGCACGCTTGCGGAAAACGCAATCACGACGGCGGCGGCAACCGGCACGTCCATTCCAAGCCGGTGGTTACGAATGTCCCGCCATGCGCCCGCCATGAACGGCTGCGCTGAATAAAGCACGACCGGCACCGTCAGGATCAGGGCTGCCCAGTTCATCAACGCGTCCAGGCTTTGTTCGATACCGTCCTGCTGCGCGATATAGCGTGGCAGCGCGTACATCATCACCTGCATGACGCCCAGGCCGGCAATCGCAAGGCGCGCCAGCAGGTTGCGCGCCTCACGCTTGCGCGCTGCCTCGAGCGCGCGCGCATCGTACGGGTAAGCGTGATAACCGATCGCAGCGATCGCTGCCAGGATTCCGGACAGCGAAGTGCGCCGGGTGTCCCACCGCACCCTGGCCCGATTCGTCGTGTAATTAATGCTGGCGGCGACCACCCCGGGCGTACGCGACAGGTGCGTTTCGTTCAGCCAGACACACGCCGGGCAGGAAATTCCTTCCAGGATCAGCGTCGCTTCGTGCTCATGTTCCGAGGGTTCGGCGACGAACCGGGCTGCGATCTCCGGACGGTCGAATACCTTGAGATCGCGAACGGCTTCCGGTAGCACCTCCCGTGGAGATGACGCGGGGTAGCTGTCACGGCGAGTGTAATAACTGCCCAGCCCCGAAGAAACGATGGCAGAGGCGGCCGCAACACAGCCGGGGCAGCACATCTCGCGCGACGCTCCGGCTATGGTGACCGTGAAATCGGTACCGGCAGGCACCGGCAATCCGCAGTGGTAGCACTCACCCGCGCCGCTGGACGAAGACGTCATCGTGTGAGCGCACCATACTGAAAAAGACCTCGCCGCAAACCGGCATCTCCTGCAACGCGCCACGCGGCTGCGGGCGGCTCGCCATCTCAGTCACGCGGCCGGACCGGTGCCCGGAAGGTTCCGCCGGCGACATTGGAGGCAGAATGAAGACCCGCAGACCGCCGCACGCGCCAATCCAACACCGAAAAAGCTGCGCGGGCGTACAGTTGTTCGTCGAAAAACAACTTGCCTGTAGATTACCCGCAATACCTGCCAGCCGCTACTGCGCCGTCTTGCTTCCCCTCGTGCTCAAGCCAAGAATCCTGTAAAGAGGACAGAAATTGATGATGGCGGTCGCGATAAGGACGACGCCAATCAAACCCAGCCAGCGGGCGCCACCTTCCAATACGAAAAACAGACTGACCAGCGCAAGTCCAACGATAATCCGGATCACCCGGTCGGCGCTTCCCACATTCGGGTTCATTCGATTTCCTTTCAGCAAAGTTATTGCGAATCTACCAACAACAAAATACAGTCTATTGGTCCCACCCCGTTCACGTTTGACATGCGTCAAGACAATCTGCGCACGTCACGTCCGCTGCCCTGGCGCGGAACCCGGCACAGTGCCATTGATGAGCACCGCTACGTCGGACTGCGGCGGCTACCCTTGTTGCCGGATTGCCTTGCGCAACCTGATCAGTAACGCGACATTCAGACAGGCAAGACCCAGCGCCGCCAGGAAATGCAAGCGTCCCCAGAAGACGGTGTCGCGCACGAGGCTATTGACGGCTGCCACTTGATCACTGACATGGTCGTACAGGACCATTGCAATCTCACGCAAGCCCTCGATGTTGCCACCTTCCCGTATGGCCGCCGCAACGGCTTCAGGTGGCGGCGTCATGACGCGCAATTGCGGAAAAAGCCGAACGTCCGCGAACAGGAACGCGGCAACGAACGAGGCGTACACGATCACTGCCAGTATGTTCAGCCTGAGCAGCCACTTCATTCACATCTCCCCGCGAAATCGTTTCCCGATCGGGCGTCGCCGCAGACCAACAGCGCGCGTCTCATAACGGCGCGTCAGGTGAAGACACGGTTCGAAAAAACTAGCCCTTGACCGCCTGTTGAATCTGCTCGAGTGCACCGGGATCTTCGAGCGAAGTCAGATCGCCCGGATCACGCCCTTCAGCCAGTGCCTGAATGCTCCGGCGCAACATCTTTCCGGATCGCGTCTTGGGCAGCGTCGAAACAAAATAGACACGGCGCGGCCTTGCAATGGCACCAAGCTGGGCATCCACTTTCGCCATGACCTCTTTTTCCTGGGCGGCCTTCAATTCCGCGTTGGCGATCCGGGATGTGTCCTTCACAACCGCGAACGCCAACGGCATTTGCCCCTTGAGTTGGTCGGCAACGCCCACCACTGCGACTTCCGCTATGTTGGGATGTGCCTGTATCGCTTCTTCGATCTCGCGCGTGCCCAACCGGTGACCAGCGACGTTGATGACGTCATCGGTACGCCCGAGAATGAAGTAATAACCATCCTTGTCACGAATACCCCAGTCAAATGTCGAGTAGACCAGCTTCGACGTGAACGTGGAAAAATACGTCTTCACGAAGCGCTCGTCATCGCCCCATAGCGTCGTCATACAGCCAGGCGGTAGCGGCGGAATAATTGCCACCACACCTTTCTCGTCTGCATCTGCCTCACTGGCATCCGACTCGCGCAACAATTTGAGATCGTAACCATAAGCCGGGAAAGACGGGCTGCCGAACTTGATCGGCGTTTCCTCCACACCCGGCACCGATGTCAGTATCGGCCACCCGGTTTCGGTTTGCCAGTAATGGTCGATCACCGGCTTGCCTAGTGCTTCGGTCAGCCAGGTGTGGGTTGGTTCGTCGAGCGGTTCTCCGGCAAGAAAGATATGCTTCAGGGACGACATATCGTACTTCGACATGTATTCGGGATCCTGTTTTTTTAGAACGCGGACGCCGGTGGGTGACGAAAACATCACCTTCACCTTGTAGTCCTGCACGATCTTCCACCAGATGCCGGGATCCGGGCGAATCGGCACGCCTTCGTACACAATTGTCGTCAGACCGCAAAGCAAGGGGGCGTAGACAATGTACGAATGGCCGACGACCCAGCCGATGTCGGAAGTCGTGAACATGGTTTCGCCAGCCTTGCCGCAGTAGATATGCTTCATCGACGCGGCCAGCGCGACAGCATAACCGCCGGTATCGCGCTGCACGCCTTTCGGCTTGCCCGTTGTGCCCGAGGTGTACATGACATAACTCGGGTCGCTCGATTCAAGCCAGGTGACAGGCACGACTTCGTCCGCATGACGTTCAGCGAGTGCTGCGTAATCGAGGTCGCGGCCGTCTGTGATCGCCATATTCTTGTCAAGGCCCCGATTGACGATCACCACCTTCTCCGGCGGGAAATCCGATAGCCGCATCGCCTCGTCGACAAGGTGCTTGTAGGGAATCACCCGTCCGGCGCGCATGCCGGCATCGGAAGTCATCATCACCTTCGGTCTCGCATCATCGATCCGCAGCGCAAGGCTCGCCGGCGCAAATCCGCCGAACACAACGGAATGAACTGCACCAAGACGCACGCTGGCCAGCATCGCGAATATCGCTTCCGGGATCATCGGCATGTAGATCAGCACGACATCACCCTTGCCCACCCCCAGGCCGCGCAGTACCGCAGCACATCGCATCACTTCCTTGTGCAGTTCGGCGTAGGTATAGGTTTTCTCAGCACCGGTTTCGGTCGAGATATAAACCAGCGCCGGCTGGTCGCCGCGGACTTTCAGATGCCGGTCGATCGCGTTGTGGCACAGGTTCGTCTCCCCGCCCACGAACCAGCGCGCAAACGGAGGATTGCTGTATTCCAGAACCTGATCAAACGGTTTGTTCCATTCGATCAGTGCTGCCTGTTCCGTCCAGAATGCGTCGCGATCCTCAATCGATCGGCGATAGAACTGCTGATACTTTTGCACCATCAGGATGACTCCCCCTGGATCACTTGGTTGCCTGCTCGTTGCTATCCACCGATCCTGACAACGGTACGTCCCCTGGCCCTGGCCTTGAGAACGTTATCGAATACACCGGGCAGGTCAGCAAATTCGACAGTTGCGCCCATCGTATCGAGATGACGCGGCTTAAGGTCGGTCGCGAGCCGCTGCCAGACCTGCTTGCGCACATCCATCGCCGCATTGACCGAATCAATGCCCAGCAGACTGACGCCACGCAGGATAAACGGCATGACGGTTGTCTTGAACTCGTGGCTGGCCGCGAGTCCGATCGATGCCAGAGCGCCACCGACCTTCATCGTGCTTGCAATCCACGACAGCACATCACCGCCAAGATTGTCGACGGCACCTGCCCATGTTTCCTTGCCGAGCGGCCTGATCTTCGACAAATCGAGACTGGAACGCAGCATCACTTCGGCCGCACCCAGTTGCTTGAGATAGTCGGCCTGCGCCTCCTTGCCGGTCAGCGCGACGACGTGGTAGCCGCTCGCTGACAGGATGTCCACCGCGACGCTGCCGACGCCGCCGGTTGCGCCGGTCACGATGACGGGCCCGTTATCGGGCTTGAGCCCGTCATGCTCCATCCGCGCGACGGCAAGTCCGGCCGTAAACCCGGCCGTGCCCAGCACCATTGCCGAATGCAGATCGAGACCCGTCGGCATCGGCACGACCCAGTCAGCGGGAACACGGCAAAACTGGGCGTAGCCGCCGTCATGCGATACGCCGATGTCGTAACTGGTGGCGATCACTTCGTCGCCCGGCTTGAAACGCGGGTCGTTCGACTCTTCCACCGTGCCCGACAAATCGATTCCCCCATTACAGGGAAAACGGCGAATGATTTTTCCTGCTCCCGTCGCCGCCAGCGCATCCTTGAAATTAACACTCGAGTAGGCCACCTTGACGGTCACGTCTCCCGGATCGAGTTCCTCACGCTTCATATCGACAAACCGGCTGGCGACCTTGCCGTCTTCTTCGAAAATTCGATACGCTTTCATCGTAGCTGTTCCCCTCCCGCTTGGTCATTGATTCGCAGCCGGCATGCGAACGCGCTCCGATCGCGACTGCCCGGCATCAGCACGCCCGATCCGCGAAAAACCGCCGCACGGACTTCCTTCACATGCAGCCTGGACACCCCGGCGCTCTGTACATCCCCAATAATACCCGCATCGACTGCCGTTTCGTGCCGTTCGACCGGCTGAACGGCTATGGCAAATGCGCCTCGCCGAGATAACGCCGCGCCTGCATTTCAATCAGTCGCGAGCTGGTGCGATCGGACTCGGCGCCGCCCAGGGCTTTTGCGAATACGTCAGGCAGATTCGCCTGCGCCGACAGAACGAGTTTCACGCGCCGATCGTAGAATTCATCGACCAGCCAGGTAAAGCGACGCCGCGCATTGTCGTTCTCGGGGCCAAAAACGGGCACACCCGAAATCAACACCGTGTGGAAGCGTTTCGACAGCTCGATATAGTCATTCCTGCTGCGCGGGCCATCGCAAATCTTGTCGAAATCGAACCATGCAACGCCCTGGTTGACGCGTCTGGTTTCAATTTCCCGTCCTTCAACCTCGATCGACTGCCCGCACATGCCCGGTTCACCGCTCACGTCCATGAACGTTGTCAGCATCGACTGTTCCGACTGCGCATCCGCGGTTGGATGAAATACGCCCGCCTTTTCAAGCGACACGAGCCGGTAATCGGTGCCGGAATCGAGCTCGACAACACGCAGGTTTCGCTTGAGCAGGTCGATCGCGGGCAGGAAGCGTGCTCGTTGCAACCCGTGTTCATACAACGAGTCCGGAGGGAGATTGGCCGTGGTGACCAGCACCACTCCTTCGGCAAACAGCGATTCGAGCAGAACACGCATGATCATCGCGTCGCCGATATCCGTGACGTGAAATTCGTCCAGACAAATCAGCCGCGCCTGCGTCGCTAACTCGGCACCTACGATCCGCAGCGGATCGGTCTCTCCCTGCAGATCACGCAAGCGGTGATGAATACGTTGCATGAAACGGTGAAAGTGCAGGCGTAACTTCTTTTCGAGCGCAATGGATTCGAAAAAAACATCCATAAGGAAGGTCTTTCCGCGCCCGACCCCGCCCCAGAGGTAGATTCCGCGCACCGTGCGTTCGCGACGCAATAATTGCCGGAGCAGGCCGTTACTGCGCCTTGCGCCGGTCAGTTGCCGGAACAGACGGTCCAGTTCTTCACTGGCACGCCGTTGCGCCGTGTCGAGCTGGTAGCCATGGCGCTGTGCAGCGGCTTGTGCGTGGACCAGAAACGGTTTCTTCTCCGCCGCCTCTGGCGAGCCTGTTGCCATCTCGGAGCGGGCCCTAGAGGCTCAGGAACCGCTTGTCTACACCCAGTGCTGCTTCGTGCAGCGCTTCGGACAAGGAAGGATGCGCATGGACGATGCGCGCGATGTCTTCCGCAGTCGCACCGAACTCCATCGCCACGACAGCTTCCGAAATGAGTTCGGAAGCAAAAGGTCCGAGAATGTGTACGCCGAGAATCCGGTCGGAACGCGCATCGGCAAGCATCTTCACGAATCCGGCCGTTTCGCCAAGTGCACGCGCCCGGCCGCTGACGATGAACGGGAACTGTCCGCTGCGATACGCCACACCGTCGGCCTTCAGTTGCTGTTCGGTGCGTCCGACCCAGGCAATTTCAGGCGCGGTGTAGATCACCCAGGGGATGTGCTCGAGGTTGACATGCCCGTGCTGGCCGGCGATCGTCTCCGCCACCGCCACGCCTTCCTCCGAAGATTTGTGCGCCAGCATCGGACCCCGCACCACATCGCCGATGGCGTAGATGTTCCGTGCGACGGTCCGGTTGCGCTCATCGACTTCAATGAAGCCACGCGCATCCGCCTTGACGCCGACTGCCTCCAGGCCGAGTCCATGCGTGTTCGGCACCCTGCCGACCGCCACGACCAGACGGTCGAATTCTGCCTTGGTCGCCGTGCCCTCGTGTTCGAACTGCACCGAGACGGATTTTTTTCCGGCCTTGACTGCGCCGATCTTGCACCCCAGCTTGATATCCAGGCCGACGCTCTTGGTAAAAATGCGCCACGCCTCTTTCGACACCCCTTCATCGGCGGCACCCAGAAATGTCGGCAACGCCTCCAGGATGGTGACCTCGGACCCGAGCCGCTTCCAGACACTGCCCATTTCCAGGCCGATCACGCCGGCACCGATGACGCCGAGTTTGCCGGGCACTTCCTTCAGCGACAGTGCGCCGGTGTTGTCACACACACGAACATTATCGACCGCCAGCCCCGGAATCTGTCTCGGCAACGACCCGGTTGCGATCACTACGTGTTTCGCGCTGACGGTCTCACGGCGGTCGCCGTTGCTGACCTCGATCTGGTAGGACTCGCCCCCGCCCGTCAGGCGGCCGTGTCCGTGTATTGACGTTACCTTGTTCTTCTTGAACAGCAGGCCGATACCGCTGGTGAACTGTTGCACGATCTTGTCTTTTCGCGCCAGCATCGCCGCAACGTCCAGCGATACCTCCTTCACCCTGATGCCGTGCTCACCGAACTTGTGCAGTGCCCGTTCGTAATTCTCCGAGGACTCAAGCAGTGCCTTCGAGGGAATGCAGCCAACGTTAAGGCAAGTACCCCCAAGGCTGGCTTTCCCGTCTTCGGACTTGAACTCATCGATACAGACCGTGTTCAGTCCCAGCTGGGCAGCCCGGATCGCCGCGACATACCCGCCCGGCCCTGCACCAATCACAGCTACGTCAAATGCTTTTGTCATGTCCCAACCCAGTCAGTCATTACGCCCTGTCATCCCGGCCCGCGTCGCGAGCCAGAGGACCCGGAGAACCCCCTCGCGCGGCGTCAAAGATCGAGCAACAGCCGTGAGGGGTCTTCGAGAGCATCCTTGATTGCCACCAGAAACAGCACCGCTTCCCGTCCGTCGATAATGCGATGGTCGTAGGAAAGCGCCAGATAGTTCATCGGTCTCACCACGACTTGCCCGTTCTCGACGACGGCGCGCTCTTTGGTGGCGTGAACTCCGAGGATGGCCGACTGTGGCGGATTGATGATCGGCGTCGACAGCATTGATCCGAACACCCCCCCGTTGGAGATCGAGAATGTGCCACCGGTCAGTTCTTCGATTGTCAGTTTTCCGTCCTGGGCGCGTTTGCCGAAATCTGCGATTTGCTTCTCGATATCCGCAAACGTCATCTGATCTGCATTACGCACGATCGGCACCACGAGACCGCGCGGACTGCCCACCGCCATGCCGATGTCGAAGAATCCGTGGTAGACGATGTCGTCGCCATCGACCGATGCGTTCACCACCGGAAACTTCTTCAGGGCCGCAACCGTTGCCTTGACGAAAAACGACATAAACCCCAGCTTGACGCCGTGTTCTTTCTCGAATCGCTCACGGTACTTCTGGCGCAAATCCATGACCGGTTGCATGTTCACTTCGTTGAACGTGGTGAGGATTGCGGCATTGGATTGCGATTCCAGCAAGCGTTCGGCCACCCGCTTGCGCAACCGCGACATCGGAACGCGTTGCTCCGGCCTGTCCCCGAGAACCTGATCGATGTTGACTGGCGATGGCGCCCGGCTGGCGGGCCTGGGCTGTGAATGTGGTGCCGGCGTCGCTTGCCCGGCTGCCAGAACGTCTTCCTTGGTAACGCGTCCGCCGCGCCCCGTTCCCTTCAGCGACGCCGCATCGATGCCCTTGTCGGCGGCAATCTTGCGCGCCGCCGGCATGACGACCACCGTGTCGGACGCAACGGCGGACGGTGCCGGCGCCGAAGACGGAGCCGTCTCTTTTGCCGGCTGCTCTGCAGATGCCGCGGCCGTTGCCTGACCTTTTGCCTCGGTGTCGATTTCGGCGATCACTTCATTGGCGACCACTGCGTCGCCATCCTTCTTGACGATTCTCGTAAGCACACCCGACTCCGGTGCTGGAAGTTCCAGTACCACCTTGTCGGTCTCGATGTCGATCAGATTTTCGTCACGCTTGACGAATTCGCCTTGCTTCTTGTGCCACGAAAGCAATGTTGCCTCCGACACCGATTCGGACAACGCTGGCACTTTCACTTGGACTACCATGCTTTCCTTCCCGTTAGACCGCTAACTACGCGCGAATGAATGTGGCGCCACACTCAGCCACCGCGTGCCGAGGGCCGCGTCGATGACGGCCTTCTGCCGCTGGTTATGCAGCGCGACATAGCCGCCGGCGGGCGAAGCCGACGAGGCGCGCAGTGCGTAACTGAGTTTCTGGTGCGGCAGCAGATGCCGCTCGATGTAATGCTGAATTCGATGCCAGGCGCCCTGATTACCCGGCTCTTCCTGGCACCAGACGATTTCCTTGGCGTCCTTGTAGCTGCTGATCTGGTCCTTGAACGCCTCGTGAGGGAACGGATACAACTGCTCGAGACGGACGATGGCGACGTCATCAGCGCCTCTTTCCCTCCGGGCCGCTGCCAGTTCGAAATAGATCTTGCCGCTGCAAAACACCACCCTTTTGGCTTTGGACGCATCTGGCAATTCCGAGTCCGAAATCACGGGCTGATACTCCCCCTCTGCCAGTTCGGCAAGCGAGGACACCGACTCCTTGTGACGCAGCAGGCTCTTGGGACTGATGATGATCAGCGGCTTGCGGTACGGCCGCACCATCTGGCGGCGCAGAACATGGAACATCTGGGCCGGTGTCGTCGGTATGCAGATCTGCATGTTGTAGTCCGCACACAGCTGCAAATATCGCTCGATGCGGGCCGACGAGTGTTCCGGCCCCTGACCCTCATAGCCGTGCGGCAGCATCATTACCAGGCCGCAGATGCGCCCCCATTTCACTTCTCCCGAAGCGATGAACTGATCGATCACCACCTGCGCGCCGTTGGCGAAGTCACCAAATTGTGCCTCCCAGATCACCAGTTCGTTCGGTTCGGCCGTGGCGTAGCCGTACTCGAATCCGAGCACCGCCTCCTCGGACAGAATCGAGTCGATGACGGTGAAGTCCGGCTGTCCTTCGGTAATGTTGCGCAGCGGCAGGAAGGTGCCTTCTTCGCCTTTCTGGCGGTTCTGGTCATGCAATACCGCATGGCGGTGAAAAAAAGTGCCGCGGCCGGAATCCTGCCCTGAGATGCGTATCGGATAGCCATCCTTGAGCAAGGATGCATACGCCAGGCTCTCGGCCATGCCCCAGTCGAGCGGAATCTTGCCCTGACCCATTGCACGCCGGTCGCCGATGATTTTCTCGACCCGGGGGTGCAGCTTGAATCCTGAAGGAATCGAGGTGAGCCGCTCGGACAGCGCCTTGAGCGTTTCAATCGGAACGCCGGTCGGCGCCTTGTAGGTCCAGGGAATGTTGAGAAACGGCGCCCAGTTTGCCGTATACGGGGGCTTGAAGTTGGACAGTATCGTCTTGTTGGTGTGGTAACCGGCGTCCAGCGCTTCGCGATAAACGCGGATCATGTCATCTGCTTCCGTGTCGCCGATAACGCCCTGCTTCTGCAGCTTGTCCGCGTACAGCTTGCGGGTGCCCTCGTGCTTGCGTATCAGGCTATACATCCACGGTTGGGTCACCATCGGCTCGTCCTGCTCGTTGTGCCCCAGCTTGCGGAAGCAAACGAGGTCGATCACCACGTCCTTGGCAAACTCCATGCGATAGTCGAGCGCGATCTCCGTGACAAACGCCACCGCTTCGGGATCATCTCCGTTGACGTGAAATACCGGCGCGTCGATCATCTTGGCGATATCGGTGCAATACAGCGTCGAGCGCACATCGCGCAGGTCGGAAACCGTGAAGCCGATCTGATTGTTGACGATCACGTGTACCGTCCCGCCAGTGCCGTATCCGCGCGTTTGCGACAGGTTGAGCGTCTCCATGACAACGCCCTGGCCGGCGAAGGCGGCATCGCCGTGGAGCAGAATCGGCAATACCTGTTTTCCGTCGCGGTCCTTGCGCCGGTGTTGCCTGGCTCGCACCGAGCCCTCTACAACCGGGTTGACGATCTCGAGATGCGAAGGATTGAACGCAAGCGACACATGCATCGGCCCGCCGGGCGTCATGATGTCCGATGAGAAACCCTGGTGATATTTCACGTCGCCCGCCGGGAGTTGCTCCACGCGCTTGCCCTCGAACTCGGAGAACAGGTCCTTGGGCATCTTGCCAAGCGTGTTAACCAGGACATTGAGCCTGCCCCGGTGCGCCATGCCGATGACGGCTTCCTGCACCCCGGCGGAGCCGGCCCGCTGCAACAGGTGATCGAGCGAGACGATGACGCTTTCCCCGCCCTCGAGGGAAAACCGCTTCTGTCCGACGTAGCGCGTATGCAGATATTTTTCCAGCGTCTCGGCAGCGGTGACGCGCTCGAGCAGATGGATTTTCAGATCGTTGGGGAAATTCGGTTGTGAACGCGGGCCTTCGAGGCGTGCCTGTATCCAGCGCTTCTGCTGCACGTCGCTGATATACATGTACTCTGCACCGATCGACCCGCAATAGGTTTCGCGCACGGCGCGCAGGATATCGCGCAAGGCCATCTGTTCCGGACCGACCAGGGAACCGCTGTTAAACGTCTGGTCCATGTCCGTCTCGCCAAGACCATAGAAGGCCGGATCGAGTTCCTGAATCGTTGGCTTGTCGAAACGCTTGAGCGGATCCACGTCGGCGTTACGCACACCCAGGAAGCGGTACGCGTTGATCATTTGCAGCACCGATACCTGTTTCTTTTCCTGGGTGAGCGCCTGATTGCCGGCCATCGCCGCGGCAGCGCCGCTCTTGCTCTTTGCCAGCCTGATAAACGACTCGATCACCGGCGCGTGTGCCACGTCGCGCCCGGAATCTTCCTGTTGCAGTTGATCGAAATAGCGGCGCCATTCGGGAGCGACCGTTTCCGGGTCGTCGAGATAGGCCTCGTAGAGCTCTTCGACGAACGGCGCATTCGCGCCGTACAGATAGGAGTTGCTCTGGAACTGTTTCATCATGGCATGCTCTCCCGGAGCCGGTGGCCCGATTCACTCATGGGTTGGATCAACTGCGCCCGGACATGGGCTGGACGTTGCGAAGCGCTGCGCCGGTGTATAGCTGCCGGGGCCGGCCGATTCGTTGTTCGGGATCGGCAATCATTTCATTCCACTGCGCCAACCATCCGACCGTTCGCGCCAGGGCGAAAATGCAGGTGAACATGTTGTTGGGAATACCCATCGCGCGTTGCACGATTCCCGAATAGAAATCGACGTTGGGATAGAGCTTGCGCTCGACGAAATACTCGTCCTCCAGCGCGATGCGCTCGAGCTCCATCGCCAGTTTGAACAGGCGATCGTTCTGCAGGCCGAGCTCGCCAAGCACCTCGTGGCAGGTTTCGCGCATCAGTTTGGCGCGCGGGTCATAGTTCTTGTAGACGCGATGGCCGAATCCCATCAGTCTGAAAACATCGTCCTTATCCTTGGCCTTCTTGATGTATTCGCCAACCCGGGACACGTCGCCGATTTCTTCAAGCATGTCGAGACAGGCCTCATTGGCGCCGCCATGCGCCGGTCCCCACAAACACGCGATGCCCGCGGCAATACAGGCAAACGGATTAGCGCCTGATGAACCGGCCAGCCTTACCGTTGATGTCGAGGCATTCTGTTCATGGTCGGCATGGAGAATGAAGATGCGGTCGAGCGCGCGTACCAGCACGTCGTTGAGTTTGTACTCCTCCGCCGGAACCGCGAACAGCATGCGCATGAAATTCGCCGAATACGAAAGCGAATTCAGGGGATAAACGAACGGTTGGCCGATGGTGTACTTGTACGCCATGGCCGCCAGCGTCGGAATTTTCGCGATCAGCCTGAATGACGATATCTGGCGATGCGATTCGTCGTTCAGATCGAGGGAATCGTGATAAAAGGCCGACAAGGCGCCGACTGTCCCGACCATGACGGCCATCGGGTGGGCATCGCGCCGGAAGCCCCGGAAAAAGTTGTTGATCTGGTCATGCACCATCGTGTGGCGCATGACCGTGCTGTCGAACTTTTCCTTCTGTGCCGCATTGGGCAATTCACCGTTGAGCAGCAGATAGCAGACCTCGAGAAAATCGCACTTCTCCGCCAGTTGCTCGATCGGATAACCGCGATAGAGCAGCACGCCATTGTCCCCGTCGATGAACGTAATCGAGGAGCGGCAACTCGCCGTCGAAAGGAATCCCGGGTCATAGGTCACCTTGCCGGTCGTTCCGAGCATTGAGCGAATGTCCACCGCTTGCGGACCGATCGTCCCGGAAAGCACGGGAAAATCGCCTCCGGTTGAACCGTCTGCAAATGTCATTGTTGCGCTGTCTTGTTTTGCCATAATGTGCTTTCTTGTCTGCCTTGTTTCTGATCTGTTTACTGATTCCCCGGCCCGGGTTCCGTAACCATGCGACGCGCCGACCACTAGCAATTACCGTCCCACCAACCCGTCTGCGCGACGACCGTAACGTCGCGCCCCTACCGCAGCATGCCGACGATCTCCTCGCAGCCGGCATCGTCGATGCGGGCGCGCCCGATAACGAGGTCCCATAAATCGTTGTCGGGCAGGTCGAGCAGCCTTTTCAGCGCGACCTTCTGGTCGGGCGTCAACCGCTGATAGTGTTTCTCTACAAAATGATTCAACACCAGGTCGAGTTCCAGCAGCCCGCGTCTGCAATGCCAGCGTACCCGGTCGATTTCACTCATGCCCGCCTAAACCATGCGCTTGACAAGCATTTCCTTGATCTTGCCGATTGCCCTGGTTGGATTGAGCCCTTTCGGGCAGACATCGACGCAATTCATGATCGAGTGGCAGCGAAACAGCCGGTACGGATCCTCGAGGTTGTCCAGGCGCTCGCCGGTTGCCTGGTCGCGACTATCTGCCAGAAAACGGTAGGCCTGCAGCAAACCCGCCGGCCCGACAAACTTGTCCGGGTTCCACCAGAACGACGGGCACGACGTCGAGCAGCACGCGCACAGTATGCACTCGTACAGCCCGTCGAGTTCCGCTCTTTGCGCTGGCGACTGCATACGCTCGGCATCGGGCGGCGCGTCGTTATTGACGAGATATGGGGTTATCGAGTGGTACTGCTTGAAGAACTGGGACATATCCACGACCAGATCGCGAATGACCGGCAATCCCGGCAACGGCCGCAGCTCAACCGGGCTCTTCAGGTCAGACAGTTTCGTGATGCAGGCAAGCCCGTTCTTGCCGTTGATGTTCATCGCGTCCGAGCCACACACGCCCTCCCGGCAGGAACGGCGCAGGGACAGTGAATCGTCAACCGCCTTGATCCGGATCAGCGCATCGAGCAGCATCCGGTCGGTCGGCTGCAACTCGATGTCGTATTCCTTCATGTAGGGCTTGGCGTCCTTGTCCGGATCGAAACGGTAGATTCTGAAAAGCATGGTTGTGTCTTCCTTGACGTCTTCGGTGTGCCAACCCGCTCAGTAGGTCCGCACTTTGGGCTCGATGGACTGCGCAGTCAGGGGCTTCATGTGGACCGGCTTGTATTCGAGCCGGCTTTCCTCCCGGTACCACAGCGTATGCTTGATCCAGTTCGCGTCGTCGCGCTTCGGAAAATCGGAACGGTCGTGCGCGCCCCGGCTCTCCTTGCGCGCTTCAGCCGAAACCAGGGACGCGACCGCAACCTCGATCAGATTCTCGACTTCCAGCGCTTCCACCCTGGCGGTGTTGAAGGTACGGCTCTTGTCCCCGATCTGCAGGCGTGAGACACGTTCCTTCACTTCCTTGATCTTGCGCACGCCCTCTTCGAGCAGGTCCGGAAACCGGAATACGCCGCAATGCTGTTGCATGGTCCGGCGCAATTCGCGCGCCAACCTCATGCACGCTTTCGCCGTTTTCCCGACTGTCCAGACGTGCCAGCCGTTCGCGGGTCATGTCGGTCGCGTCGGCGGGAAGATCCTTGTGCGTCGGGTTCTCTCCCAGAAAACGGATCATCGAATCACCTGAAGCCTTGCCGAATACCAGCAAGTCGGTGAGCGAATTGGTCCCCAGCCGGTTGGCGCCGTGTACCGAGGCGCAGGCGCACTCACCAGCCGCGTAAAAACCCGGAACGACAGCCTCGGGATCACCCCCGCTGGGAGCGACCACTTCGCCACGGTAGTTGGTCGGAATGCCTCCCATCATGTAATGGCAGGTCGGAACCACCGGAATCGGGTCGCGCACCGGATCGACGTTGGCGAACTTGCGGGCAATCTCGCGAATGCCCGGCAACTTGCTCTCGATCAGTTCCTCGCCCAGGTGATCGAGTTTCAAAAGAACGTGGTCGGCGTCTGCGCCACAGCCTCGCCCTTCCTTGATTTCGGTTGCCATCGCCCGTGAAACGACGTCGCGTGAAGCCAGGTCCTTGGCATTTGGCGCATAGCGCTCCATGAAACGCTCGCCGTCCTTGTTCAACAGGTAACCACCCTCACCGCGCACGCCTTCGGTGATCAATACCCCCGCGCCGGCGACCCCGGTCGGGTGAAACTGCCAGAACTCCATGTCCTCGAGCGGAACGCCGGCTCGAGCCGCCATGCCGAGACCGTCACCGGTATTGATGTAGGCGTTGGTGCTGGAGGCGAAAACGCGGCCGGCGCCACCCGTGGCAAACAATACCGCACGCGCATGGAACACGACCGACTCGCCGGATTCCATTTCCATCGCGGTCAAGCCAACGACCTGCCCTTCGGCGTCCCGGATCAGGTCCAGCGCCATCCATTCGACAAAGAAGTGGGTATTTGCGCGAACGTTGCGCTGATAAAGCGTGTGCAGCATGGCATGGCCGGTCCGGTCGGCCGCGCAGCATGAGCGCTGCACCGCCGGTCCGGCACCGAAATTCTGCATGTGCCCGCCGAACGGACGTTGATACACCGTGCCATTTTCGTTGCGATCGAACGGCATGCCGAAATGCTCGAGCTCGATCACGCTGCGGGGCGCCTCGCGGCACATGAACTCGATGGTGTCCTGATCGCCAAGCCAGTCGGATCCCTTGACCGTGTCGTACATGTGCCAGTGCCAGCTGTCCTCGCCCATGTTGCCAAGTGCCGCGCCGATGCCGCCCTGCGCCGCTACCGTGTGCGACCGTGTCGGAAACACCTTGGACAGGACAGCAACCTTGAATCCCGCTTCGGCCAGCTGCAGGGATGCACGCATTCCCGCACCGCCGGCACCGACAATCACTGCATCGAACTTCCTTACCGCAAGCGTCATTCAGATACTCCAGAGAATTTGTACTGCCCATGCCGCGTAAGCCACGAGCAGCAATATCACGACGACCTGCAATCCAAGACGTGCGGCAGTCGAACTCACGTAATCCATGAGAATGTCACGCATGCCGATCCATGCGTGCCAGAACAGGCTGAGAAAGAACAACAGCGTTGCGAGACGCATCCACTGTGGTGAAAACACGGCGCGCCATTCTTCATAGTCGGCCGGAGTGCAAACCAGCATGGCGCCGACAAACAGCACCGAGTACGTCGCCATGATCAACGCCGAAACCCGTTGAACCAGCCAGTCCTTCAGCCCGTAGTGGGCGCCGGTGACCACCCTCGTTACCATAGAGTCACTCCCAGAACCAACGTTCCCAAAATGCCCAGTGCCAGCACCAGGCCGCTCGAGCGGCGCGCGCTTTGCAGTTCCGTGCCGACATGCGCGTCAAGCAGCAGAAAACGCAAGCCGGCGAAAAGGTGATGCATGAACGCCCAGCCGATACCGATGAGGAACAGCTTGCCGAACCAGCTCTGGGTAAAGCCGGCCGCCTGCGCGTAGCCTTCCGGCGATTGCAGGCTCGACTGCAGCAGCCACAACATGGCCCAGGCAAATGCGAACATGCCGAATCCGCTGATCCGGTGAAGAATCGATACCAGGCCCGGCAGCGGCAGCCGGATCTGCACAAGGTTCAGATACTTTGGGCGGTGACTCTGAGGCATGGCTTGTTGGTCCTTGTTATCTTGGCCGGAGCGTCTGGGCGCTAGAGGATACGGTTTCGGTAGTGGTGCTCTCGCGTGTTGCAGTAGCTGCGCCGCAGTTCCACCGGCCGGTCGCCGTAGGTATAAGCAACGCGATCGATGACCAGCAACGGAAAACCGCCCTCGACATTCAACCGCGAAGCCACCTCACCTTCAGCCTCCTGCGCCTTGAGACGTTCCTCGACACGGACGATGCGAACATCGAAAGCCGACTCGTACATGCTGTAGAGCATGCAGTCATACTTCTCGATGATCGACTCGGAAACGCTTTCGAACAGGGAACTGGGCAGGCGGATCTCCTCGTATACGGCTGGCGTGCCGGCAGGAGAAAGCAAACGACGGATGAGCCAGCCGCTGGCTCCCACGTCCTGCTGCAACTCCGCCGCCGATCTGGGATCGAGCTTGATGCGCCAGAAATCCAGCAAGGACGCCGTCAGGGATTTCACATCGCCGGTATCTGGCCGTATGCGCAGAAACGGAAAGCGGGTGCGCTCCTCCGAGTGAGAGGCGACGAATGTGCCCTTGCCCTGATGGCGCACGAGCAGCTTCTGGTCGGCGAGTTCGGTGATTGCCTTGCGCACGGTCCCCTGGCTCACGCTGTAGCGATGCGCAAGCTCGATCTCGCTGGGGATCGGTTGTCCTGGACGCCATTCGCCGGAGACCAGCGACTCGGTGATCAAGTACTTGATCTGCCGATACAAAGGCTGATACGCCGGCGCACTTGCGGTTGCAGCTTTCATATGGACAGCGATTCTAAGCCTAAAAAAACAAACGCGTCCATCAAAAGATGTCTCTTATGTCTTATATAAGAATTATTGACAGCATACCCCCCCTTCATTAGTATCTCGCCGGCCTTATGCAAGTTGTCGGCTTGGCGCTTAAGACCTGACAGGCGAGAATCCCGCCGCGACTCAATGCGCGAGTCCGTTATCGGAAAAACTTCACCAAGGGAGCGAGTAGAAATGAAGACCCCCGTTCGTGTTGCGGTGACCGGTGCTGCCGGTCAGATTGGCTATAGCCTGTTGTTTCGTATTGCCTCCGGGGAAATGCTCGGACCCGACCAACCGGTCATTCTGCAGTTGCTGGAAATCACCCCGGCCCTCAACGCGCTGAAAGGTGTCGTGATGGAACTCGACGACTGCGCCTTCCCGCTGCTCGCCGGTGTCGTCCAGTCGGACGATCCCAAAGTCGCGTTCAAGGACGCCGATATCGCCTTGCTGGTTGGCGCACGGCCGCGCAGCAAAGGCATGGAGCGCAAGGACCTGCTGGAGGCCAACGGCGCAATTTTCACTGTCCAGGGCAAGGCGCTGAACGACGTTGCCAGCCGCGCCGTGAAAGTCCTTGTCGTTGGGAATCCCGCCAATACCAATGCCTATATCGCGATGAAAAGCGCCCCGGACCTGCCGGCCGCGAACTTTACCGCGATGTTGCGCCTCGACCACAACCGCGCCCTGTCGCAACTCTCCGCGAAAACCGGCAAACCGGTGGACTCGATCGAGAAACTCGTCGTCTGGGGCAACCACTCCCCGACCATGTACCCCGATTACCGCTTCGCTTCCATCGCCGGCCAGCCCGCACCCGCCGCGGTGAACGACCAGGCCTGGTATCGTGACACGTTCATTCCCACCGTCGGCAAGCGCGGCGCCGCCATCATCGAGGCGCGCGGTTTGTCTTCGGCCGCATCGGCTGCCAATGCCGCCATCGATCATGTGCGCGACTGGGTTCTTGGCACCAACGGCAAATGGACGACCATGGGCATTCCTTCGGACGGCTCGTACGGGATTCCCGAGGGCATCATCTACGGCTTCCCGGTTACCTGCAAAAACGGCAAGTACGAGATGGTCAAGGACCTGGAAATCGACGCGTTCAGCCGCGAAAGGATGAACCTCACGCTCAAGGAACTCGAAGAGGAGCGCGACGCCATCAAGCATCTGGTTGGCTGAACGGCAAGGCCACCATGCAACACCCGGACACGGTTCTGTTTCAGGCGGAGAAGGCGCTCCCCGCCCTGCCCGCGTGCGAACACTTTGCCGGCAACGAAAAGTTCATCCGCAAGGCGTTCGCGCTCCAGGCGGAGATCGGTGCGGTGTTCGACGTCACCTGCGACTGCGAAGACGGCGCGCCCGCGGGCGAAGAGCGCACCCATGCGTCGATGGTTGCACGTTTGCTCAACGCGCCGGAAAACACGGCGAAGCGTGCCGGCGTACGTATCCACGACCCGCTGCACGCCGCCTGGAAACAGGATGTCGACATCCTGATTGGCGGGGCCGGCGCGAACATCGCCTACATCACCGTTCCCAAACCCGTGTCGCGCGATGACGCGGCGAAGGCGGTCGACTACATCCAGAGCCGCGCGGCGAGTACCGGTACGGCAACGCCGCCGGTGCACATCCTGATCGAAACACAAAGCGCACTGCGCGAGATTTTCGACATTGCCGCCATCCCCGGCTTGCAGGCACTGGTGTTTGGCCTGCTCGATTTCGTCAGCGATCATCGCGGCGCCGTGCCGGCCTCTGCGATGCGCTCTCCGGGGCAGTTCCAGCACCGCCTCATAGCACGTGCCAAGGCCGAGGTGGCTGCCGCCGCACTTGCCAACGGTCTGGTGCCGACGCACAACCCCTGCCTGGTATTCGACGATCCGGCCGTGCCGCGCGAAGATGCGCGAATCGCCCGGCAGGAGTTCGGTTACCTGCGCATGTACAGCATTCATCCTTCGCAGATCGAACCCATCGTGGAATCGATGCGCCCCGGCGCCAGTGAACTGGCGCGCGCCTGCGAAATACTGCTGGCGGCGCAGGCCGCCGACTGGGGGCCAATCTCCCACAATGGCGAAATGCACGACCGCGCGAGCTATCGCTATTTCTGGGATTTGCTCAAGCGCGCCCGTGCCACTGGCGCGACCATTCCCGGCAACGCCGAGCAGGCGTTCTTTCCGAGAGATTTTCCAACGCTCGGTGCCCGGCAAGGCATCGACCTTTGACTCGCGGTCACAATGCAAAACCCTGAGGACTGTTCGACATGACATCAATTGAATCGCAAGGCCAGAAATTCCGCGATGCGGTCGCTGAAGAAAAACCACTGCAAGTCATCGGTGCCATCAACGCCTACCATGCACGGCTTGCCGAACGCACCGGTTACAAGGCCATCTACCTGTCCGGCGGCGGCGTTGCCGCGGGCTCGCTCGGTCTTCCCGACCTGGGCATTTCCTCGCTCGACGACGTGCTTACCGACGTGCGCCGCATCACCGACGTATGCGCATTGCCGCTGCTGGTCGATGTCGACACCGGGTTTGGCGGCGCCTTCAACATCGCGCGCACGGTGAAATCCCTGATCAAGTTCGGTGCCGGCGCCATGCACATCGAGGACCAGGTACAGAGCAAACGCTGCGGCCACCGCCCCGGCAAGGAAATCGTTTCGAAAAGTGAAATGGTGGACCGCATCAAGGCTGCCGCCGACGCCCGTACCGATCCGGGCTTCGTTATCATGGCGCGCACTGACGCGCTGGCGGTTGAAGGGCTGGATGCCGCTATCGAGCGCGCTGGCGCCTGCGTCGAAGCGGGCGCGGACATGATTTTTCCGGAAGCGATGACCGAGTTGTCGATGTACAAGAAATTCGCGGAAGCGGTTAAAGTACCGATCCTCGCCAACATCACTGAATTCGGCCACACGCCCTTGTTTACCGTAGACGAACTGCGATCGGTCAATGTCTCGCTGGTGCTGTATCCGCTGTCGGCATTCCGCGCCATGAACAAGGCCGCGCTGAACGTCTACCAGACGCTGCGAAAGGAAGGCACGCAGAAAAGCGTGGTCGACACGATGCAAACCCGCGACGAACTTTACGATTACCTGGATTACCACAAATTCGAGCAAAAGCTCGACGAACTCTTCGCAAAGGAAAAGCAATCATGAAGACTGCCGAGCAGGCCAAGCCCAAACCGAAGAAGTCCGTAGCACTTTCCGGCGTACCGGCCGGCAATACCGCACTTTGCACCGTCGGGCGCACCGGCAACGATCTTCACTATCGCGGTTACGACATTCTTGATTTCGCCGAGGACGCCGAGTTCGAGGAGATTGCCTATCTCCTTATTCACGACAAGCTCCCCACCCGCGCCGAGTTGCTGAACTACAAGCTCAAGCTCAAGGCAATGCGCGGCCTGCCCGCCAACGTCAAGGCGGTACTCGAATGGTTGCCGGCAGCGGCGCATCCGATGGATGTGCTGCGCACCGGCTGCTCGGCACTTGGCACAACGCTTCCGGAGAAGGACAACCACAACGTGCAGGGTGCGCGCGACATCGCCGACCGCTTGATGGCCTCGTTCGGTTCGATGCTGCTGTACTGGTATCACTGGAGCCATAATGGCCGGCGCATCGAAACCGAGACGGACGACGATTCCATTGGCGGTCATTTTCTGCACATGCTGCACGGCGAAGAGCCTTCCGAGCTATGGGAGCGCGCCATGCATACCTCGTTGATTCTCTACGCCGAGCATGAATTCAACGCATCGACCTTTACCGGGCGCGTCATTGCCGGCACCGCCTCCGATATGTATTCGTCCATCACCGGCGCCATCGGCGCCTTGCGCGGACCCAAGCACGGCGGCGCCAACGAGGTCGCTTACGAGATCCAGCAGCGTTATCACACGCCGGCCGAAGCCGAAGCCGACATCAAGGCACGCATCGCCAACAAGGAAATCGTCATCGGATTCGGCCATCCTGTCTATACCATTGCCGACCCGCGCAACAACGTCATCAAGGAAGTGTCTCGCCGCTTGTGCCACGACACCGGCAACATGAACCTGTTCGACATCGCCGAGCGCATCGAAACGGTGATGTGGGAAGAGAAGAAAATGTTCGCCAATCTCGACTGGTTCTCGGCAGTGAGTTACAGCCAGATGGGCATTCCGACCGCCATGTTCACCCCGATTTTCGTGATTGCCCGCACCTCGGGATGGGCCGCTCACGTCATCGAGCAGCGCCAGGACGGCAAGATCATCCGGCCGAGCGCCAATTACACCGGTCCGGAAAACCAGAAATGGCACCCGATCGAGAAGCGCAAGAGCTGAAGACCGCATCTGCAGGCGTTACGCAAACCAATTCACTTTCTTTATCCTTTATCAGGAAACAACGTTAAATGTCCGCTCATATCTCCAACGTTCGCCCGAAACCCGACAAGGTTCTGGTGGATATCGCCAACTATGCCGCCAAGGCCAGCATCTCCAGCAAACAGGCGTACGAGACTGCCCGCTATTGCCTGATGGATACGCTCGGTTGCGGGCTGGAAGCCCTCGAGTACCCGGCTTGCACCAAGCTGCTCGGCCCTATCGTGCCCGGCACAGTTGTCCCGAACGGCGCAAAGGTTCCCGGCACGCAGTTTCAGCTCGATCCGGTTCAGGCGGCATTCAACATCGGCGCCATGATCCGCTGGCTTGACTTCAACGACACCTGGCTGGCGGCCGAATGGGGCCATCCATCGGACAATCTCGGCGGCATCCTCGCCACCGCGGACTGGCTGTCGCGCAATGCCGTCGCCGCCGGCAAGAAACCACTTACCATGCAGGATGTGCTCACCGGCATGATCAAGGCTCATGAAATACAGGGCTGTATCGCGCTGGAGAACAGTTTCAACAAGGTCGGGCTGGACCACGTGGTGCTGGTGAAAGTCGCCTCTACCGCGGTGATTGCGAACATGCTGGGATTGTCCAAAGACGAAATCATCGACGCGGTGTCGCTGGCCTGGGTCGATGGTCAGTCGCTGCGCACCTACCGCCATGCACCCAACACCGGTTCGCGCAAGAGCTGGGCAGCCGGCGACGCGACCAGTCGCGCGGTACGTCTGGCGCTGATGACAAAAACCGGCGAGATGGGCTACCCGTCCGTGCTCTCCGCCAAAGGCTGGGGTTTCTACGACGTGCTGTTCAAGGGCAAACCGTTCGAGTTCCAGCGCCCGTACGGCAGTTACGTGATGGAAAACGTGCTGTTCAAGATCTCCTTCCCCGCCGAGTTTCACTCACAAACGGCGGTCGAGTGCGCCATGGACATCCATCAACAGCTGGCAAAAGCCGGGCGCAAACCCGAGGACATCAAGAAGATCACCATTCGCACTCACGAAGCGTGCATCCGCATCATCGACAAGAAGGGCCCGCTGAACAATCCGGCCGACCGCGATCACTGCATCCAGTACATGGTGGCCGTGCCGATCATCTTCGGGCGCCTGACCGCTTCGGATTACGAAGACGTCATTGCCTCCGATCCGCGCATCGACAAGCTGCGCGACAAGATTGTCTGTGTCGAGGACAAGCAGTTCACGAAGGACTATCACGATCCGGAAAAACGCTCGATTGCCAACGCACTGATGGTCGAGTTCAAGGACGGCAAGAAGCTCGGGGAATTCGTCTGCGAATATCCGATCGGACACAAGCGCCGCCGCAAGGAAGGCATGCCGGTACTGGTCGAGAAGTTCAAGACCAATCTGGCGCGCCGTTTCCCGGCGAAGCAGCAAAAGACCATTCTCGACCTGTGCATGGACGAGAAGAAACTGGCCGCGACCCCGGTCAACGAGTTCGTCGACCTGTTTGTCATTTGATCTAACGGGTCAATGGAGTAAATCCCATGCGGCATCTGCTTCGCCTGAGTGCTCTGGCTGTTTTGATCACCGTATCCACCCTGTCGGTCGCTGGCGGCGACGGCGCGCGCAAAACCGGCGAATGGGAGATCACCGTAACCGTTAGCGGTCAGAGTCCGCAAACATCGAAGGTCTGCATCGATGCCGGAAGCGACGACATCGCCGCAATGGCAGGCGGCGGTGTTGCGCAAACCGGTTGTTCGGAATCGCATACCGGGACCGCAGACGGCAAGATCAGCATCCGCTCAGTGTGCCAACAGGGTAATTCCACGGTCACGACCAACGGATTGCTGAGCGGTGATCTGCACACTGCCTACCGTGGCGAAGTGGTGAAGAATTATTCACCGCCGCTGTACGGCCGTACGGAGGTCAGCTCCACGGTTGAGGGACGCTACCTCGGTGAATGTCCCTGATTATCTGGCAAGCGTTTGTTTTCGAGGCGCGTATAAAGCGGTTCAGGCGCCGGTTCTGTTCAACAAGGACACCTAAATGAGTCATAACCTGTTCAAGACGTTTCAATCCTTTACGCCGACAAGCGGCAAGAAAGGCAAGTTCTATTCGTTGCCGGCGCTTGAAAAGGCCGGCATCGGCAAGATCTCGTCGTTGCCGGTATCGATACGAATCGTGCTCGAATCGGTGTTGCGCAACTGCGACGGCAAGAAAGTGACCGAAGAACACATCCGGCAACTCGCCGGATGGAAGCCGAACGCGAAACGCACCGACGAAATTCCGTTCGTGGTGTCGCGCATTGTGCTGCAGGACTTCACCGGCGTGCCGCTGCTCGCGGACCTGGCGGCCATGCGCAGCGTGGCCGAGGTCATGTTCAAGGACCCGAAGGTCATCGAACCGCTGGTGCCGGTCGATCTGGTTGTCGACCACTCGGTGCAGATCGACAACTACGGAACCAGGGACGCGCTCGACCTGAACATGAAACTGGAGTTTCACCGCAACAAGGAGCGCTACCAGTTCATGAAATGGGGCATGCAGGCCTTTGACACCTTCAAGGTCGTGCCGCCCGGCATCGGCATCGTGCACCAGGTCAACCTCGAATACCTGGCCCGCGGCGTGCACAAGAAGGATGGCGTCTATTACCCCGACACGCTCGTGGGGACCGATTCGCACACCACCATGATCAATGGCATCGGTGTCGTTGGCTGGGGCGTCGGCGGCATCGAGGCTGAAGCCGGCATGCTCGGCCAGCCGGTCTACTTCCTGACGCCGGATGTTGTCGGCGTCAATCTCAAGGGCAGCTTGCGCTGGGGCGTGACAGCGACCGATCTCGTGCTGACCATTACCGAAATGTTGCGCAAGGCGAAAGTGGTCGGCAAATTCGTCGAATTCTTCGGCGACGGTGCCGCCAGCCTTGCAGTCACCGACCGCGCCACCATCGCCAACATGGCACCCGAGTACGGCGCCACCATGGGTTTTTTCCCGGTTGACGAAAAGACCGTCGATTTCATGCGCTATACCGGTCGCAGTGACGACGAAGTCTCTGCGTTTGAAGCCTACTTCAAGGCCCAGGAACTGTTCGGTATGCCGCGCGCCGGCGAACTCCAGTACACGCAGACGCTGGAACTGGATCTGTCCAGCGTCGAGCCTTCGCTCGCCGGTCCCAAGCGTCCGCAAGACCGCATCCAGATCGGCAAGCTCAAGTCGACCGTCACGAAACTGTACTCGGCCCCGGCGGCAGACGGCGGTTTCGCCAGAGACGGCGCCGACCTGCCGAAGCGGTTCAAGACCAGCGACGGCATCGACATTGGTTCGGGCGACGTCCTGATCGCGGCCATCACCTCTTGCACCAATACCTCGAATCCGAGCGTGCTGATCGCTGCTGGCCTGCTGGCGAAGAAAGCCGCCGAAAAAGGCCTCACGGTCAAGAAACATATCAAGACTTCGCTCGCACCCGGTTCCCGTGTCGTCACCGAATACCTCAAGAAAGCCGGACTGCTGCCGTCACTGGAAAAACTCGGCTTTTACCTGGCCGGATACGGTTGCACGACCTGCATCGGCAACGCCGGCCCGCTGGCGGCACCGATCGAGGAAGCAATCACGCAGAACGACCTGGTGTGCGCCGCCGTCCTGTCGGGCAACCGCAATTTCGAGGCACGCATTCATGCCAACATCCGCGCGAATTTCCTCGCCAGTCCTCCTCTGGTTGTCGCCTACGCGATCGCCGGAACCGTGCTCAAGGACCTCATGACCGAGCCGCTCGGCACCGGCAAGGACGGCAAGCCGGTGTACCTGGGTGATGTGTGGCCCCAACCGCAGGAAGTCGCGGACGCGCTCAGGTTCGCAACCGACGCCAAGACATTCCGCAGACTCTACAAGGACCTGGCGAATGCCACCCCCCTGTGGAAGGACGTTCCGTCATCGGCTGGCGAGGTCTACAACTGGCCGGCGTCGACCTACATCGCACAGCCGCCTTTCTTCAGCGGCTTCGGCATGCGTCCGGGCCGTGTCGGTGACATCAGGGGCGCCCGGGCGCTTGGCATCTTCGGCGACTCGGTCACAACCGATCACATCTCGCCGGCCGGTGCCATCAAGGAAACGTCCCCGGCAGGCCAGTACCTGATCGCCAACGGAGTAAACAAGGCCGATTTCAACAGCTACGGCGCGCGGCGCGGCAATCATGAAGTGATGATGCGCGGCACCTTCGCCAACGTGCGCATCAAGAACCTGATGCTGCCGGCCAATTCCGACGGCACGCGCGTCGAAGGCGGCTGGACCTTGCACCAGCCGGACGGCGAAAAGATGTCGATTTACGATGCGGCGATGCGCTATGTCGAAGCCGAAACACCGACGGTGGTCTTCGGTGGCGAGGAATACGGCACCGGATCGTCGCGCGACTGGGCCGCCAAGGGCACCCAGTTACTGGGGGTCAAGGCCGTGGTTGCACGCAGCTTCGAGCGCATCCACCGCTCCAACCTGGTCGGCATGGGTGTGCTCCCGCTGCAGTTCAAGGGCAAGGATTCGGCCGCTTCGCTGGGTATCAAGGGCGATGAAACCTTTGACATCGTCGGCCTCGATTCGCTCAAGCCGCAACAGGACATCAAGCTCGTCATCACGCGCAAGGACGGCTCCCGCAAGGAAGTCACGTTACTGCTGCGTATCGACACCGCGATCGAGATCGATTACTTCCGGCACGGCGGCATCCTGCCCTACGTTCTGCGCGAATTGCTGGAAACCGCCTGAACGTGCCTACACCGCCGGCCAGACCGTCCTCGCCTTGGCGGCGCCCGAGGGACAAGGGCGCCGCCGGCGCGGCTCCGGCCGGCGGCGACAGCGGCTCGCAAAACCGGCAGGCAGACAATACCGAAAGCCCGGCGAAGAGCCTGCATGGCAACGAGGGCGTGCGCATTTCCAAACTGATGTCAGAGCGCGGCATGTGCTCGCGTCGCGAAGCCGATGATTACATCGCACGCGGCTGGGTCTACGTCGACGGGCGCAAGGTCGAGGAACTCGGTAGCCGCGCCGATCCATCGGCGCAGATCACACTCGACAAGCGCAGTGCCGCCATACAGAAGGTCACCGTCCTGATCAACAAGCCGGTTGGCTATGTCTCCGGCCAGGCCGAGGACGGCTATCGCCCGGCGATTGCGCTGGTCATACCGGAGAACCGAAATTCCGATGACGTCTCGCCAATCCGTTTCGAACGCCAGCACCTGAAGGGCCTCGCGCCTGCCGGTCGGCTCGACATCGATTCCACGGGCTTACTGGTTCTCACACAGGACGGACGCATCGCCAAACATCTCATCGGACAGGATTCGCGCATCGAAAAGGAGTACCTGGTCCGCGTCGAAGGAAAGCTCAGTGATCAGGACTTGAATCGGCTCAACCACGGCCTGATCCTGGACGGCAAACCGCTCAAACCGGCCAAGGTGTCCTGGCTCAACGAAGACCAGTTGCGATTCGTCTTGCGCGAAGGCCGCAAGCGGCAGATCCGGCGCATGTGCGAGCTGGTCGGTCTCAAGGTCACCGGTCTCAAGCGCGTGCGTATCGGCAGCGTCAAACTCGGCAAACTGCCGCTCGGTCAATGGCGCTATCTGGGCGAGAACGAACGCTTCTGATTCACGCCATCCCGAGTGGGGTTCTTCTCCACGTGGCAACGTGCAGGATGCGCCCGGCGGCGAATCATTAACGAACCAGCGATCCATGGCAACGTCCAGCAGAAAATCACGAAATACGAAACGCGGCTCCGGGTCCAACCGCGACCTGATCGATCGCACGCTCGCCGCCGTGTGGCACCCGTGTACCCAGATGAAGGTTCACGAAACGTTTCCGCCGCTGCCGGTGCTTCGCGGAGAAGGCGCGTGGCTGATGGATGCCGACGGGCGGCGTTACCTCGATGCGATCAGTTCCTGGTGGGTCAACCTGTTTGGCCACAGCAACGCAAGCATCAATGCCGCCTTGCGTGACCAACTGGATCGTCTGGAACACGTGATCCTCGCCGGCTTCACCCACGAACCGGTCATCGAACTCTCGGAACGCCTGGGTGCACTCACCGGGCAGCGTCTCGGGCACTGCTTTTACGCATCCGATGGCTCCTCCGCCGTCGAGATCGCATTGAAGATGAGCATGCACTACTGGCGCAACTGCGGACAGCCTCGCAAGACAGGCTTCGTCACGGTTGCCGGCGGCTATCACGGCGAAACGCTGGGCGCGCTTTCGGTGTCCGACGTCGCGTTGTTTCGCGACGCCTACGCGCCGCTGCTGCGCGAGAGCAGCACCGTGCCCAGCCCCGACTGGCGCAACGCGGAGCCTGGCGAGTCTGCCAAAGACGTCGCGGTACGCGCGGCAGGGCAACTGGAGCGACACCTCGCGGCGCACGCCGACGATATTGCCGCGGTCATCGTCGAACCACTGGTGCAGTGTGCCAATCGGATGGCCATGCACGACCCCGAATACCTGCGGCTTGCGCGCGCGGCCTGCGACCGCCACGGCGTCCACCTGATCGCCGACGAAATCGCTGTCGGTTTCGGCCGCACCGGCACTTTCTTCGCGCACGAAGCGGCAGGCATCACGCCCGATTTCATGAGCCTCTCCAAAGGCATCACCGGCGGCTACCTGCCCCTGTCAGTCGTCATGTGCCGCGACGAAATCTACCGGGCCTTCTACTCGGACGAGTTCACCCGCGGCTTCCTGCATTCGCATTCCTACACCGGCAATGCACTGGCCTGCCGCGCGGCCCTCGCGGTACTCGACCTGTTCGAACAGCAGGACGTGCTGGCAGCCAACCGCGAACGCGCCCGGTCAATACTCGATGCCGCGCAACCACTGAGCGCGCACCCGCGCGTATCCCATCTGCGCCAGACCGGCATGATCACGGCCTTTGACGTCGACACCGACGATCCGGCGTTTTCCCGGCGTTATCATCTCGCCGCGCTCGAGCGCGGCGTGCTGCTGCGTCCCATCGGCAATACCGTGTACTTCATGCCGCCTTACGTACTGCGCGATACGGACGTCGAGCAACTGATTGACGGCGCCCGGCAAGCGCTCGAAACCACCCTGGCATGAGATGACGGCTTTCGATTTCGAACGCGATCTCGCCGCCCTGCGTGCGCAGGGTCTGTTGCGCCGGCGCAAGGTCGCAGACTCCGCCTGCGGACCGGAACTGACGGTAGACGGCAAGGCCGTCACTGCCTTTTGCAGCAACGACTACCTCGGCCTCGCAGCGCATCCCGACATTGCCGAAGCACTGGGTCGCGCCGCAAGAGAACATGGCACGGGATCGGGTGCGTCGCACCTGATCAGCGGCCACCACAGGTTGCACGAGGACCTGGAGGTGCGGCTGGCCCGCTTCACCGGCACGGAGCGGGCGTTGACCTTCTCGACCGGCTATATGGCCAACCTTGCCCTGATTACGGCGCTGTGCGGTCGCGGCGATGCGGTGTTTTCGGATGAACTCAACCACGCTTCACTGATCGATGCCTGCCGTTTGTCACGCGCCACGATCCACCGCTACGCGCACCGGGATGTTCGCGCATTGGCGGAACAACTGGCGCGCAGCGAAGCCCGGCGCAAGCTGGTCGTGACCGACGCCGTGTTCAGCATGGATGGCGACATTGCGCCGCTGCCCGAACTGCTGGAACTGTGCCAAACACACGAAGCGATGCTGGTCGTCGATGATGCGCACGGATTCGGCGTACTCGGCACGCATGGACGGGGAACGCTTTCGCACTTCGGCATCGACTCGCAAGACGATGGTTTGCAGCGGCCCTCTTCTTCCCCGGTGGCCTACATGGCAACCCTGGGCAAGGCGGCCGGTGTGGCCGGCGCCTTCGTCGCCGGATCGGCCGGCCTGATCGAATGGTTGCTGCAAAAAGGACGCACCTACATCTTCACCACTGCCGCGCCGCCGGCGCTGGCGGCGAGCGTTGTCGAGGCGCTGCGCCTGATGGAACAGGGCGACGACAGGCGCGCCCATCTGAAAAAACTCATCGCCCGGTTTCGCGGCACGCTTCGCCCCAAACGCTGGGTTCTGCTCGATTCCGAAACTGCCATTCAGCCGCTTGTCATCGGCGGAAACGAAGAAGCGTTGCGCGTCGCCGACGCGCTGCTGGCCGAAGGCCTGTGGGTACCCGCCATACGCCCGCCAACGGTGCCGGCCGGCACGGCGCGCTTGCGGTTGTCGTTTTCCGCGGCGCACACCGAAGCACAGATCGACCGCCTGGTTGCGGCACTGCATCGCGCCGAAGCCGCTGTCGGACGATAGCCGATCAGGGATAATGCGGCGATGACCCGCGGCTGCTTCGTCACCGGCACCGATACCGAAATCGGCAAAACGCTGATCGCCTCGGCGCTGCTCCACGCCTTGCGCGGCAAAGGCCTCACGGCCATCGGCATGAAGCCGGTGGCCGCCGGTGCATCACATGGCGAAGCCGGGCTGACCAACGACGATGTCGAAGCGCTGGTTGCGGCCTCCAGCGTCGCGGCCGACCGCGATATCGTCAATCCCTACCTGTTTACCGACCCGATCGCGCCGCACATCGCGGCAGCCGAGGAGCGGCGAACCATCGATCCCTCGCACATCGTTGACTGCTACCGGCAACTCGCAGCAATCGCGGACGTTGTCGTTGTCGAGGGCGTGGGCGGCTTTCGCGTACCGATTGGCGACGGATTCGATACTGCCGACCTTGCCTGCCACCTGGCGCTGCCCGTGGTCATGGTGGTTGGCATGCGCCTGGGCTGTATCAATCACGCCTTGCTGACCGCCGAGGCGATACGCAGCCGGCAACTCGAATGCATTGGCTGGGTCGCCAACCAGATCGATCCGCAAATGCAGCGCCAACCCGAGAATCTGGCGACGCTCGACGCCTTGCTCGACATGCCGCGCCTCGGCACCGTCGAGCATATCCGCCCGGCGGACCCGGTTATCGCGGCATCGCGTCTGCGGCTTCCCCTTGCGTTGCTTGCCCGGTAGTGCCGATGCGGCTGGTCCTCGATTCGAACGTCTGGCTCGATTGGCTGTTTTTCGACGACCCCGGCGTAGCCGGTCTGAAACACGCGAGACGGGACGGCGCGGTCGACATCATCATCGATGCCGCCTGCCGCGACGAACTGGTGCGCGTTCTGGGTTACGAACGTTTCGCCCTCGATCAGGGAACACAAGCGGCCATGCTCGGTGAAGTTGACCGCCTCAGTTGCTTTCTCGAAAACCTCTGTTACCGACCGGCCGCAGCCCTGCCCTGGTGCTCCGACCCCGACGATGTGAAATTCCTCGCACTCGCCGCTGCCGGCAACGCCGACTGGTTGATCACCAAGGACAAGGCGCTGCTGGGAAAGACTCGGCAGCGAAAACGCAACGCCCTGTCATGCCGTATCGGCACACCGCAGCAATGGTCGTTGTCGCAACGGCCATCCTGCGGCCTCGCTGCAGGCTGCTGAAACGTCAGACCGGGTGACCATGCAGATTCTCGGCGAACAGATCCCCCTCAAGGACAACCTCTTCAGGTCCTTGCGCGTGCACCGCTTGATGTGGCTCATTCTGCTGGTCACCGCATTCTTCGATTTCGCCTCCACCCTTTTCTTCATGACCGGCATCGGCATCAATGTCGAAAGGAACATGCTGGTTCGCTGGCTGGCAACGGAGATGGGAATCTTGCCCGGTGTTGCACTGGCCAAGTGCCTGCAACTGGGCGCGGCAGCCGGGTTTGCGGCCTTGTCGTTCAAGCACTCGAGAGCGGTGTTGATGCTGCTGGCGTTGATCAACGTCCTCGCGACACTGGCCAACCTGTTTCTCGAACCGCGAACGCCGCTACCCTAGCCTGCGTCTTCCCCGAAGGATTCGCTTCGCAAACGCATGGCACCCTTGACCGTCTTCGTTGCATACGCGGGCTAGATCTCCCGATTGAGCAAGCGGCTCACCACGGGGAAATACTCGTCACCCGCACCCGCGTCGATTGCCTGCTCGAACAGGCGCAGTACGTTGCGCGCACCCTCGGCCTCGACACCACCGTCGGCGGCCAGATCGAGCGCGTATTCCAGGTCTTTTTTCGCATAGCGCACCGAGAACGCACGCAACGGAAACTGTCGCGGCAGGATCGCCTTCATGCCGTGATTACGCAACGCAAAGCTGTCCGCCGACCCTTTCGACAGCGCGTCGAACAACACCTCGGGATCGACGTCCGCAGCGCGTGCAATGGCATACGCTTCCGAAAGCGCCGTGACCGTCTGGAACAGCACCATGTTGTTGAGAATCTTGGTGACCTGCCCGCTGCCGGCGCCGCCGCAGTGCGTGATGTCCGACGCGAAGCACGCCATCAAGGGCCGCACGGTTTCCAGCGTTCTGGCATCGCCCCCGACCATCACTGCGAGTGTGCCGCTCTCCGCCGCCTGCCGGGTACGCGCCACCGGTGCATCGAGGTAAGCGGCGCCACGCTTGTCGAAGGCCGCAGCCAGTTCGCCGCGTGAGCGATACCGGAGAAGTTCCGAGGTCGACGATGATCTGGCCGGGACGGGCATGCGCCAGCAATCCATCCTTGCCTTGCGCCAACGCGCATGAGTTCCGTCCCCGACGGCATCGACACGAATACGACATCACTTCCTCGCGCCACTGCAGCGGCCGTTTGCGCCGCCTCGACGCCGTCGGCGGCAAGGCGCTGCAATGGTTCGGGGTTCAGGTCGAATGCCAGCACCCGGTTGCCACTGCGCAGGCGCAGGTTACGGCACATTGGTTCGCCCATGACGCCAAGGCCGATAAATCCAGCGATTGTCTGATTCATTCCGACTTCCCGTTCCGGTGTTTCAAAGCGACCACGTTACCGGTTTTGCGGTCTCGCGTGAACGGCCTGGCGCGACGCGGGCAGTCGCCGCCATTGGCCCTGCACGCCGGACGAATGGCGAAACAGGTTTTCGGGGCTCGAGAGCAACACCGTCCCCGGCAAGATGACACAGCAAGTGCCAGCGCAGGAAACATTGGCTCGCCTTGCACACAACGCAGCCCGTGCAGCATTTCGGACAATTCGCTCGTGCTGCGCTCCATAACACGCTGCGCGTGTTCGTCACGCGTGCAGCAGTGCTGGCTCGTCGCGAAACATCACCGCTTGGACCGGTTTGGCGGAAATGTACACGACCGCAAGACCCCGGTTTCCAACACCTGTTCTGCTCCGCGACGACTGCTGTCCTGCCTCCCGGACGGCGTCTGAAAGGGCTGACAGATGGTGTGAAAATTCCTTCCGCAAATCCTGTTCGATTCCCGCACGAGCGGACATTTCTCACACGATTTTTCGACTACATCGGATGGTTTCGCAGTGCCTGCGCAAATTGCGCAACGTGCCGCTGCGTGGCCGCATCGGGGTGACAACCTTCGGCTTTAAAAAACGCCGACAAGTTTCTGTTCCGATTGCCGTTGGCGGTTGACGATTTCTCGACGGACGCTGCGCGTCACACGGTACGGTCCTTGCGCCTGTAGAACGCATTCACAACACCAAGCGTGGTGTGAAACATACGTCTTACACAAAGGGAGTTAGTAATCATGAAATCGCGATTCAACCAGCAATTGAAACGGGTGGTGGCGGGCGGTTTTTTCGCTTCCCTGCTCTGCTCGCCTGCGATGGTCGGCGCGGCGCCGGAAGTCGAACGGAACGATACGCAGGTCGACGCACAGGCGCTTGTCATCTCGCCCGATGGCGGTGCAAGCGTGACGGCGCGCCTCGGCACCGCCGGCGAAGCGACGACCGCCGACATTGATATATATGCGTTCGATGGCAAGGCGGGTGATGTGCCCGTCATCACGTTGAACGCAAATGGCAGCTTCGACGCCATTCTTTACTTCTACGACTCGGTCGGAAACCTGCTCGATTCGAATGACGACGCCTACCCGCCGACCGAAGGCAGCGCATGTATCACGGACTTCACCGTGGCTTGCGATCCTCGCATCGACCTGCAACCCCTCAGCGCCGACGGCCGCTATTACATCGCGGTCGGACCGGCGATGCGCTTCATGTGGACCAACTACGAAGTGCACCCGTCGTTCCTGGCACCGCAGCCGGGCGGCGCCTATGAACTGTCGCTGATGGGCGTTACACCCGCTTCCGTCTGACGCTGGCAGCACAGGCGGCGATGCGGGTGGCGCTGGTACTGCCGGTGATACCGGTGGTACGGGCGACGCTGGTGACGTCGGCGATGCTGGTGACACGGGCGAAGTCGGCGAGGCTGCCTGATACCGGCGCGAGTGATCCGGATGTCATGACCGTCATGATCACGACCTTGCAATCGGGCACAAACACGGAAAACACGACCGCGAGTATGACGAAGATGCCGAACTGGGTGTCTACAACGGCAAGAAGACTATTCCGGTCGCGATCCACTCGATGGAAGGTTTCAACGCAGTGGAAGACGTCGACCTGAAGAGCCTGACATTCGGCGCCACGGGCGACGAAGACAGCCTGCTCAAGTGCAAGAAGAACGGCAAGCGGGTCAAGCTCGACGGTATCAGGGACCACGAAAAAGACCTCGTGTGCTTCTTCCGGCCCGATCGTGCGAATCTCGTCGAAGGCGACATGAGCGCTACGCTGAAGGGCCGCACGATGGACGGCAAGGAATTCGCCGGATCCGGCATTCTGCGGGTGTTCCGCCTGCCGACGCAGAAAACGCTGAACTGGTACGAGCGCCACGACCTCGATCCGCGCGCCGTCAAGCCGAAGAAAGTGAAGAAGCACAAGCACAAGAATCACAAGAAAAACGGGAAAGACAAGTAATTCCGATCCTGATCTCGCAAGCCGCAAACTTGCCCCCGCTCCGGCGGGGGCTTTTTTTTCGGAGTTATGTACCTGAGAAACGCAAAGAGTGATCCGCTCCAATAGTCGCAGATCGGGTGCGGCTACTTGGCCTTCTTGCGGGCCTTCTTCTTGGGTGCCGGTTTCGGCGTGAACGGCTGCGGTGGTGTGTTCAGCAGCCGTCGCAGGACATCGTCCTCAGGGGGTGCCTGGTCAGGTTGTTCAGGTTTGGTTTTCATCATTTAGGTTTTACTGGGGCTTTCAGCGTGTTGAGCGAATCCGTCCAAAGCATGTTCGAGAAATTCGCGCTTCTTCAGTCCGCGAACAAAGGTTTGATATTCGACGGGGCGGGAATCAAAAAGCGCCTCCATGTCATTATCGCTAATCAGATCCGGCGCGAAAACGACGACCCAAAAAGTAAAAGCCATCTGCATGGCAGTCATTTTCCCATTTTGGATGCTTCGGAGCGTTTCAATCGCGACGAAGACGAAAAGCAAAGTGATAAACGGAGGGAACATCGTATCTGAGTCCGCATCCCTGTCAGCATGCTTGAAGAACATGAAGTCTTTTCGCAACGCTTTTCGAAATTCTTCTTTGTAATCCTCGGCGACGATGTCGGGGTTGAACAGAATATCTTTCCCACCTCGCTTTTTGTGAATGTCATTTGCGATGTGATACGCGGCACCGACAAGGGTGTGAATTGAGACAATGTCCCCGTCTTCAAACCATAATTTGAGGGCGCAATCTAATTGTCGTTTTGCCGCGTCTAGTTTTGTGACACGCTCCCATTGGAGCGGATTGTCAAAGACGCTCATGTTTTATCTGTGGGTTTGCCTTTGGCTTTCAGGGGAACGGTAAGTCAACCGCTTGCCGCTGATGCCCTTGAGGACGACTTCAGCACGCTGGCTGTCTGACACACCAAGCGACTGGCGATTGTTGTAGCGGAAGTCGAACTCGTTCACGTAGCGCTGCAAGTGTTGCTCGCTGACATGGTGGAACGTGCCGATGAGTCCGCGCTTGAGAATGGAGAAGTAGCCTTCAACCGTGTTGGTGTGCACATTGCCACGCGCATATTCCTTGGCCGAATGGCGCACCACGCCATGTTCGCTGAATTCACGGCCAACTTTGGTATAGCTGCTAAATTCGTCGGTCATGAGAGCGGTCTTTTTGGAGACCTGTTCACGCAGGATCGGTGCGAGGGTCTTGGCATTGACGGCTGGCACATGGAACGAACGGGCCTTGCCATCACGCTCGACCAGTGAAACAACCTTCATCTTGTGGTGATAGCCACGGCCCTTGGTGCCCTTGACCTTCTTGTTGTTACCCCAGAAGGTTTCGTCGGCTTCAACGGTCTTGCCTGAGCCACCAAGCTGGCCGGTCGGTGTCGTGGTCATGGCTTCACGGATGCGGTGCGTCATGAACCATGCAGTCTTGTAGGTCACGCCAAGCATGCGCTCAAGCTGCTTGCTGCTGATGCCTTTCTTGCTGGCGCAGATCAGGTGCGTGGCATAAACCCACTTGTGAAGGGGAACCTTGGAACGCTCGAATACGGTGCCAACGGTGACGGTGAACTGGCTACGGCAATCGCCGCAGAAGTACAGGCCTGGACGATGTGATTCGCCTTGCAGCTTGCTATTGCGCTCTACGCCGCCGCAATGCGGGCAGACAGGACCGTTCGGCCAACGGATCGACTCAAGATGTTCGCGTGCTGCGTTTTCATCATTAAAGCGGGGTTCGGTGTGGATTGCGTTGGCCATGTGCTCGTCTCCTATGGCTTTACTATCCTCCTGTTATCTGCGTGTGTCAAGTATATAACTCCGTTTTTTTTGCCCTCAGAGCCGCCCTGGCGGCACAACGCGGGTTGGCCACCCCTTCCCGGGCTTCTTTCACGCCAGGCCCGCAGGCGGGCTCTCAGGGCTTTCGTAAGGGGCCATTCTCGCCAGCACCCGACAATGGCAACCCGCAGGCGGGGCCGGTACCGCACGGCGGCTTCCGCGCCGCCCTTCCGGAAGGGCCGCGCCGGCAACAGGGGACGGGCAGCCGGACCACCCGGGAAGGCCGCAAGCGGAAACGGCATGAATCATTCCGCCGCGAGGGGACGGCCGGTCCACAGGTACCAGCCAGCGGATCCCATGGCACCCGTACTGGACCGGATCTGCCGCCACATCATAGACTGCCACTGCGGCCGCATCGCAATGCCGTCGGTCTGCCTGCGCCACTTACACCAGCGCGAGACGGACCACCGGGTGCCCGCTGCACCACCCGCCAGCACCTGACGGCGTGCGCACCCGGACGGGAAGCGATCGGCGGCCAAAGCCCCGTATCCGGGCAACGCAGGCTTCTACCCGGGCACGCGAGGACGCAATGCCATCGGCGTTCACAATGAGCGGGAAGAAATTTCGCACCCCGCCAGACCCACTGCGGTCTGGCAATGACCGCTACCCGCTGTGTCACGGTTTGGACCGGCGTTCGCCGGCCTGCGGTTCACCGGATGTTGGCAGCGGATTTGGCTGACGAGCAGACCAGCGCGTCAGACACGTCCGGCAGCCAGTTGTCACACCACCGGCCAGCCGTTCCTGCCGGGCAGCCGTCAACGATGGGCCGCGCGCGCGTGGCATCCCGGCCGGTCAGCGCAGGCAATCCGTTTTCAGACATTTACCGTGCGGATTGTCCGACCGGTAGCCAGGACACGCGCTCCCGCCCTCCCTGGGGCCACGCTGACGATGCGGTTACCGCCGGGCACGGACAGAATATCGGGGGCCGAAGTACCGGGCAGCGGGATACGTCGAACTTCGGGAGACGGCTCGCTGCACTCCCCGGAAAATGCCGGAAAGGCGCTTGCCGGTCGTTGGACGCCACTCGTCCTCCGCGAGCAAGCCGGCTGCTGCCGGGCTGCTTACCCGGCAGCACGAACCTCTCGTCGTCGACAAGCCAGCGCAATCGCCGTTGGAGCACGGCATTTCGCGGAAAACACATGCATCCGATAACCCGCCCTTTTTCGTTCCGATTTCAGTCACCGGTTCCAACCCGAACCGGCTCGCTCCCGAACTGCTCCGGTCACGGTCTCGCCTGTTGGTGAACGGCACCGCGCACAACCGAATGGCATTCCGCCGTCCCCCGGTTGTAGCCTTTGCTCACCCGGGCGACGCTTCGCGGTCCTTGCCTGCGGCCGCAATCATCGCGGCAAGCGCTGCCAGTGCGATGACACGGAGCCGGCCGACCGGCGATTCAGTTGTTGCAGGGTTCGAATACGGCGGTATCGCAGAGGCTGCCGGCCACGCTGGCACGTACCTCTGTCTCTGGCCGGGCCCGGGAAATGAATTCCGGCAAAGAAAAACGGCGCGCCATGATCCGGCGCGCCGTCTGAAATTAGCTTGCGGTCGATTCAGGCCGGACTACTCAACGGGTAACGCAACCGGCGCTTCCCCTGTCCTACCACGCGGCGCCACCATGGAGACGGGTCCCGTCCGAGGAGATCGTGATCGCGCCGTCGCCATCCTGGGTGCTTCCGACCACCGGCGTCGCGGTGATGAGGAAGGTTTGCGTGGGCGTGGCGTTGGGTGTAATCGTCAAATTGTATTTGCCGTCGTCGGTCCTGCCGGTGGCCTTGCCCAGCCCGCCGTCCGCGCGGCCGTTGTAGGCCCCGGTAATGCTCACCGCGTAGCTGTTCGCATTGAGATAGATTTTCTCCTGCTGGTTGGCGAGTTGCAGCAGTTCGGTCTGTGCCGCCTGGCGGCTCGACCGGATGATGTAGTTCTGGTACGAGGGCCACGCAATCGCCGTGAGGATGCCGATGACCGCCATTGCGATCATCAGCTCGATCAACGTAAAACCCCTGCCTGCCCTTGTGCGTCTCATGCTGCTGTGACTCCTGGTTAGTGCTACCGGCACCGTGACTGCCAGCGTTATCGCCCATGCAATACTGATGCCGCCCTGATCCTGCTTGAAAAACGGGGGCGGATGCCCCCGTTTCCCTTTTGTTACGGCGTGAACAGTTCGTGCCAGCTCACCCGCCCCAGCTTGCCGGAATTGCGCGTCTGCTGGTAACCCGTCAGGGTGCTGGACACGCCCAGCGCCTGGGAGATTCCGCCGCTTCCCGCTACCGAGGGCTGGCCGCCCGGCCGCCGGCGGAATGATGGTGATCACGGTCTTCTTGACCTTGGTTCCCTCCATGTACTCCTCCTTGATCACCTTGGTGCCGGTCGAGTAGGTCGTCTCGGTGATGCGGATGGTGAACTTGGCGTCGCTCTGGTTTGGATCGTCCACCACCTTGGTCGACACGTTGACGACCTTGCCAAGATCGCCCCAGGGCGGGTCGAGCGTGCCCGGGGTCGGTGCAACGACATTTCCCGGCGGGCTGGTATCCGGTCCAGGATTCTTGTGCCAGGTTGCCAGGCCATAGCAACTGGTGACCTTGTTGTGCCAGAACACCGTCCATTCGGCCAGCAGAAAGCTCTTGCGATCGCCGACCTTGACCCTGTATCCGAACGCGGGATCGCCTTTCGCGGAAGCAAGCTGGATGGCGCTATCGGGGGTACTCGCCTTGATCAGCTGGAACGTGAGCGAGCCGTTGCGGTGCAGAGAATGCCCGTCCCCGGTATAGACCGCACCCGTTGTCGTTGGACCGGTCAAACCGCCACTGCCGCCCCCGCCTTTGGTACAGCCGGTCTCGGTCGGATGCAACCCGACACGATTGTCCGGTGGCGAGGTGCCGGCCCAGTTCTTCACCGAGAAGGCGTCCTTGGGCATGTTGAAGCGCAAGGTATTGACCGTATTGCGGGTGAAAGTCGGCAGGCTCGCCAGGGTCAGTCCGGTCGTGGTGTACTCGGTCATGTCGACGATTTTCTGGTACGGCAGGCCGCCATAGCTCCATTCCACCGCCGGCGAAAACGCCTGATTGGCGATCAGGATCTTGAACGGCGTGTTCTTGTCCGTAATCAGCGTCGAGACCGCCGATCGGGCAGGCTCGGTGCGATGAAGCTGGCACCGGTCACGTTGTACTTGTCATCGTATTCGTGCGTGTGCTCCTGCGACTTTTCCCAATTGTATATATCCAGGTCGAAGTGCCCGCCCGACACGCCGGGGTCGATGATCGGTGGCGGCGGGTCGGCCGGCTGTTCGTTCGGCGCGTGGTAGGGGTTGTCGTTGAAGATGGTCGTCGACAACTCCGCGTTCAGCAAGGCCAGCACCGGCGGCGACAACAGCCCGGCGCCCTGGTAGATCGACACCGTTATTCCAGCCGGGCCAGCCACCGGGTTGCCGCCGGACTGGATGCGATCGGCATCGTTGAGCAGGCCGTCCGCGTTCAGGTCGAAAATCAGTTTTGGACCGACACCGCCGCTCAGGTATTCGAGTTCGTTGAGCCAGTTCTCCCCGTCGGGCGGGTTGGTATGTGTGATAACCGGGTTGACCGAAGTGAAGTGGTAACGCGCGTCGCGCACGAAACCGGGACTGAGCACACGCTCGCCCGCAGGCAGCTTCGTGCGCCAGCCGTAATGCAGAGGCTTCGTGCTGGGATCGGTTGCGTCGTTCCAGTTGATCGGCAGCCCCTGGGTTACCCGCACCCGAATGGAACCAAACGCTTTTTCGGTCAGCGTCTGCTCCAGGATCTTGTTGTTGATGGCCGGCGCGCCGTCCCAGATACCGTAGGCATAGTTCACCACGGTCGCGTCGAGCGTGTCCGCCTTGTCGAACAGCCGGCCGGTACCGAAATACACCATGTAGCCGCTGATCGGATGGGCGGCGACATCCGGCGCACCGACAATCGCCAGGCCGCCGGTGTCGTAAAGCGAGCCGCCATCCGCCCAGTTGCCGGCAACGGGATCGCTGATGTCGAACTTCCACAGCTGGCCGTCGATGTCACCCGCATAGACGATATCCGCCTTGCCGTCAAAGTTGGTATCGACCGCCGCGGGCGACGACAGCCCGTTCGGGCTGGCGGCATTGCCGGCACCGGCATCGAGCTTCTTGATCAGGCTGCCGTTCTTGATGTCGATGAGATACAGCACCGCCTTGCCGGACGCGGAGTTGTAACCGTTGCCGACAAGAACCGCCCACTGACCCGTGTTCAGACGCACGATCAGCGGATCGCTGTAGGTGTAGCCTAGGTCACCGAAACCAGCGGATAACGGCGTGATCTCCCACATGATCTTCGCGGCCGCGAAGGTTTCGTTGAACGCGGTCGCGTCCGTTACGTCGAGCGCGAACAGTCCCTTGCCGCCGGCGCCCAACCCACCGACCATCACGGTGTGCCAGTCGCTCTTGGTCCCGGAGGTCCCCGTCTTGACGTCGGCCGCCGTCAGGCCACCATCCACCATGTAGCGGTGGTAGATACGGGCTCTTGATCAGATTCTTCAACTCGGGAATCACCATCGACGGGATATAGGCCCATACTTCGTCGCCGGTCAGCGCGTCGAAGGCGTGCACCATGCCGTCGTTGGCACCGACGTACACCCGCGGCGGACGGTTCGCCAGGTCGGTCTTGAATTCCTGGTACTTGTCGAAGGTGTAGTCCGCCGGGGGGGCTGCGATATAGACCGTCTTTCCATGGACGACGTCGCCCATGATGCTGTTACGCGCCCGGTATGTGCCACTCGCGGAACCGCACGCATACTGGATCAAGGCCGGATCCGGCGCGGCCGGGTCGTAACTGCCATCGACGACCAGGTTTTCTTTTTCGTTGCTGCGGTCACCGCGAACGAAGTTGAGCGTTTTCTCGTCCCCGATCGCGGCCTGATGTCCGGCACCGATGCTTGCCCAGCGAAACGGCTTGTTCAGCCCGGTACTGCTGCGCGTGACCACTATGCGCCCCGTATCGAACCAGTTCGTCGTCGCGGTGGACTCGTCGGTTGCCGTGCCGCAACCCTGCTTGCTCTTGAATACCTCGGCCGCGCTCCACAACCGGTTGGTTACGTCGGCAGACCCACCGGCCGTGACCGGATAAGCCAGCACATCGCCGGCCCAGCTATTCCCGTCGAACCAGGCCTGGAACACTTTCTGTGTGCCGGCCGTGCCCGACAAATTGAATCCGGTCAGCACCAGCGGCGGCAAGTTGCCGAACGGCTGTTTCTGCGGATCGAAAGGTGGCGCCGCGTGCGATGCTGCGGCTACGGTGAACCCCAACAATGTGGCGAAAATAGTCGCCACAAATTTAGTGCACATGGCTGTCTTCCTTTAAGGTTTCGACTACTGCATGACTTACAGGCTCACCGCGACGGTGAGGATCAACTGAACAAACTTCATCTAGCCCCGGGCGCCGGTTCCGCACGCGGTAATTTGATACACATTCACATTCGAGCACGGGCCCGAGAACGTATAGCCGGGGCAAGTCTTGACGCTGCTTGCCGGCAGATAACGATTGGCGCCCAACACTTCGATGATGCAACCCTGGCTGTCGAGATCGCCGGCTCTCTCCAAAGCCTTGTCGGCCCGCGACATCGCAAACGGGCCTGACGCTGAGCCAGGATGGTTTTGCGGTCATTGCGATCTACGTTCGCATCAACCTACCAGGCGTTCCCGTTGTGCAGACGGGTCCCATCCGAGGAGATCGTGATCGCCCCGTCGCCATCCTGGGTGCTTCCGACCACCGGCGTCGCGGTAATGAGGAAGGTTTGCGTGGGCGTGGCGTTGGGTGTAATCGTCAAATTGTATTTGCCGTCGTCGGTCCTGCCGGTGGCCTTGCCCAGCCCACCGTCCGCGCGGCCGTTGTAGGCCCCGGTAATGCTCACCGCGTAGCTGTTCGAATTGAGATAGACCTTTTCCTGCTGGTTGGCGAGTTGCAGCAGTTCGGTCTGTGCCGCCTGGCGGCTCGACCGGATGATGTAGTTCTGGTACGAGGGCCACGCAATCGCCGTGAGGATGCCGATGACCGCCATTGCGATCATCAGCTCGATCAAGGTAAACCCCCTGCCTGCCCTTGTGCGTCTCATGCTGCTGTGACTCCTGGTTGGTGCTACCGGCACCTTGACTGCCAGCGTTATCGCCCATGCAATACTGATGCCGCCCTGATTTATTGAAAAACGGGGGCGGATGCCCCCGTTTCCCTTTTGTTACGGCGTGAACAGTTCGTGCCAGCTCACCCGCCCCAGCTTGCCGGAATTGCGCGTCTGCTGGTAACCCGTCAGGGTGCTGGACACGCCCAGCGCCTGGCTGATGCCACCCGTCCCCGCCACCGTTGCCGGCGACCCGCTCGCCGAAGGCGGAATGATGGTGATCACGGTCTTCTTGACCTTGCCTGACCGCATGTACTCTTCCTTGATCACCTTGGTGCCGGTGGAATACGTCGTCTCGGTGATGCGTATGGTGTACTTGCTGTCATCCTCGTCCGGGTCGTCCACGACGTTGACCGACACGTTCGTGACTTCACCGAGATCACCCCAGGGCGGATCGAGCGCGCCCGGCTTAGGCGCGACCGCTTTTCCGGGATCGCCGGGCGGTTCCGGGGGCGGGTCCTTGTGCCAGGTGGCCGTGCCGTAGCAACTGGTTTCCTTGTTGTGCCAGAACACCGTCCACTCGACCAGCAGGAAGTCATGGCGCTTGTCGACCTTGACCCGGTACCCGAAGAGAGGATCGCCCTTGGCGGAAGCCATCTCGATCGCCTCATCGGGAGTACTGGCCTTGATCAACTGGATGCTGAGCGAGCCATTGCGGTGCAGCGAGTGCCCGTCACTGGTAACGATGGCACCGGTTGTGCCAGGTCCAGACAAACTGCCACTGCCACCACCCCCCTTGGTACAACCGGTTTCCGTCGGGTGCAGTCCAACCCGGAAGTCGCCGTTGCCCGCCCAGTCCTTTACCGCGAATGCGTCCTTGGGCATGTTGAAGCGCAAGGTATTCACCGTGTTGCGGGTGAACGTCGGCAGGCTCGCCACGTCCAGTCCTGCGGTGGTGTACTCCTCCATGTCCACGATTTTCTGGTACGGCAGGCCGCCATAACTCCACAACACCGCGGGGTTGAACGCCTGGTTCTGGATGAGGATCTTGAACGGGGTGTTCTTGTCCGTGATCAACTTCGAGATGGCCACGTTCGGGTCACTCGGTGCGATGAAACTGGCCCCGGTCACGTTGTACTTGTCATCGTACTCGTGGATGTGTTTTATGGAAGCCGCATGGTTGTAGATGTCGAGGTCGAAGTGACCGCCGGCCACACCCGGTTCAAGGTCCGGCGCCGGCGGATCCGCCGGCTGTTCGTTCGGCGCGTGGTAGGGGTTGTCGTTGAAGATGGTCGTCGACAATTCCGCGTTCAGCAACGCCAGCACCGGCGGCGACAGCAAACCGGATCCTTGATAGATCGATACCGGAATGCCGCTCGGGCCCGTCACCGGGTTACCGCCGATTGCACACGATCGGCATCGTTGAGCTGGCCGTCCGCGTTCAGGTCGAAAATCAGTTTTGGACCGACACCGCCGCTCAGGTATTCGAGTTCGTTGAGCCAGTTCTCCCCGTCGGGCGGATTGGTGTTCTTGACCATCGGATTGACCGACGTGAAATGGTAACGTGCGTCGCGCACGAAACCGGGACTGAGCACACGCTCGCCCGCAGGCAGCTTCGTGCGCCAGCCGTAATGCAGAGGCTTCGTGCTGGGATCGGTTGCGTCGTTCCAGTTGATCGGCAGCCCCTGGGTTACCCGCACCCGAATGGAACCAAACGCTTTTTCGGTCAGCGTCTGCTCCAGGATCTTGTTGTTGATGGCCGGCGCGCCGTCCCAGATACCGTAGGCATAGTTCACCACGGTCGCGTCGAGCGTGTCCGCCTTGTCGAACAGCCGGCCGGTACCGAAATACACCATGTAGCCGCTGATCGGATGGGCGGCGACATCCGGCGCACCGACGATCGCCAGGCCGCCGGTGTCGTAAAGCGGACCAGCCGGTCCGCCCAGTTGCCGGCGACGGGATCGCTGAGGTCGAACTTCCACAGCTGGCCGTCGATGTCCCCGCATAGACGAGATCGCCTTGCCGTCGAAGTTGGTATCGACTGCAGCGGGCGACGACAGGCCGTTCGGGCTGGCGGCATTGCCGGCACCGGCGTCGAGCTTCTTGATCAGGCTGCCGTTCTTGATGTCGATGAGATACAGCACCGCCTTGCCGGACGCGGAGTTGTAACCGTTGCCGACATCACCGCCCACTGATCCGTGTTCAGACGCACGATCAGCGGATCGCTGTAGGTGTAGCCTAGGTCACCGAAACCAGCGGATAACGGCGTGATCTCCCACATGATCTTCGCGGCCGCGAAGGTTTCGTTGAACGCGGTCGCGTCCGTTACGTCGAGCGCGAACAGTCCCTTGCCGCCGGCGCCCAACCCACCGACCATCACGGTGTGCCAGTCGCTCTTGGTCCCGGAGGTCCCCGTCTTGACGTCGGCCGCCGTCATTCCGCCGTCAACCAGATAGCGGTGGTAATAGGGGCTCGCGGTCAGGTTCTTCAACTCGGGAATCACCATCGACGGGATATAGGCCCACACTTCGTCGCCGGTCAGCGCATCGAAGGCGTGCACCATGCCGTCGTTGGCACCGACGTACACCCGCGGCGGACGGTTCGCCAGGTCGGTCTTGAATTCCTGGTACTTGTCGAAGGTGTAGTCCGCGGGCGGTGCGGCCACATAAACGGACTTGCCGTGAATGACGTCGCCCATGATGCTGTTACGCGCCCGGTATGTGCCACTCGCGGAACCGCACGCATACTGGATCAAGGCCGGATCCGGCGCGGCCGGGTCGTAACTGCCATCGACGACCAGGTTTTCTTTTTCGTTGCTGCGGTCACCGCGAACGAAGTTGAGCGTTTTCTCGTCGCCGATCGCGGCCTGATGCCCGGCACCGATGCTTGCCCAGCGAAACGGCTTGTTCAGCCCGGTACTGCTGCGCGTGACCACTATGCGCCCCGTATCAAACCAGTTCGTCGTCGCGGTCGGCTTGTCAGTTGCCGTGCCGCAACCCTGCTTGCGGTTGAATGCTTCGTCCGCGCTCCACAGACGGCCGGGCACATCGGCGGATCCGCTGGGCAACACCGGATAGGCCAACATATCGCCGGCCCAGTTATTCCCGTCGAACCAGGCCTGGAACAGTTTCTGTGTGCCGGCCGTGCCCGACAAATTGAATCCGGTCAGCACCAGCGGCGGCAAGTTGCCGAACGGCTGCTTCTGCGGATCGAAAGGCGGCGCCGCGTACGACGCCGCGGCCACCGCGAACCCCAGCACTGCTGCGAGGACGGTGGCGACAAGGTTGCTCGGTTTCATGACATTCTCCCTTTGAAACTGCTACTGCTTTACTTACAGGCTCACCTGAACCGTGAAAATCGTTTGCACGATCTTCACCGAGCCTCTCGCGCTGCTTCCACGTGCGGTGATGCGATACACATTCACCCTCGAGCACGGGCCCGAGAGCGTATAGCCGGGGCAAGTCTTGACGCTGCTTGCCGGCAAATAACGATTGGCGCCCAACACTTCGATGATGTAGCGCTGGCTGTCGAGACCGCCGACTCTCTCCGAAGTCGTATCGGTCCAGGCCATCGTGTAGGGGTCCGGGCCGGTGCCGAGCGGGTAATGCCCCCCCGCGACACGGGCCGATAATTCCGGATTGGCGACATTTGCCAATACCCACAGCTCAGCCTGCGACAACGCGCTTTCGGCCGCTGCCATCGCCTGGTTCTGGAACTGGAAGTTGCCCGCCATGCGGTACTGGGTATTCGACACCACGATGGCGCCAACGCCCATCAGCATCAGCACCACGAGCATGATCATGCTCACGACCAGCGAGCTGCCCGTCTGGCGATGCATGGAAGCGGTCTGATTGGAAAAATACATCATGGTGTGCTCTCCTAATTACGTAACTCGATCACGCTGCGCAGAAGCAGGCGACGGAAATTGTCATTCACCACGATGTTCTGCGTGCCCATCGTGTAGGTGTTGTTGTTCTGGTAACCGGGGTCGGGGCGCGCCGAGCGCATCAGCAGCCAGATCTGCACCGACTGCACGATGTCCCAATCGGCCGGCGCCATCTCGGCCGCCGACATGTAGCGCACCGAGGAGTTGGCCTGGAACACGCCATAGCGGATCTGGAGATTTTCCACGCCGCTGGCGACCAGTTCGGGGATCATCGCCGGGCCATTGCCGAGGCGCGTGCGATACAGCGCCGGGACCTGCGGGTTCTCCGCCGCGTTATTCGTGAACGGGCTGACGTAGTACACCGTTTCTTCCAGTTCGTAATCGACGTAGGGCGGCTGCTTGCTCGTTGCCGTGAAATCCGGCGGCGTCGGACCGACAAACGGTTGCCCGCCTTCATACGCCGAGTGATAGTAAACACGGGTGGCGCTGAACGGCGCGGCGACTGGATTCGGGTCAAGCGCGCGTATCATCAGGATGTCGCCGGCAAGGTAATTGGCGGCAGGAATACAGGTGGCCGAAAACGGATTGGCATCATTGGCACCCCATATCCGTTGCGACAACTGCCCGACGGTCGTGGTGTCGCAAGCGTTGGCCACGACGATTGGCGCCGGATGCGAACTAGTGGTGGTGATCGGCTCGTCAGGCCAGAACAGACTGCTGATACCGAGGTACCCCGAGTGCAACAAATCGTTCTTGATCTGTTCCAGTGCGTAACGCCCGTTGGTCTGCAGGTCGGTCGAAACGTCCCGCGTGCGGTTGGTCGAACTGCTGCCAATCACGACAGTGATGAGCGCCCCGATAATGAACAATGTGACAGTCATCGCCACCATCATCTCGACGATGCTGAATCCACTCTGGCGAGAGTGAATTCCGCTGCGCAAGCTGCTTGCTTTTTCGAAGTTCACAATGTAGCTCTCAGTCATTTCTAGAGGACGACATCCCGGTCGTAAATCGTACGGTTGACCGTGTAGCTGAATGACTCGGTCTGCCCGCCTCCCGAGACAGTGGTGGTGCCGGCAGTGGTCGTAGCCGTAGTTGACCCGCGCGTTATCCGCTCCACCCAGTTGATCTGGATCGTGTACGTCCAGAGGTTGGCACCGGCAGCGGCCCTCGCGACGGTCGCCGTGCCCGAAGGCAATGTGGCACCAAGCTGGGTGCCAAACTGCACCAGGTCATAGGTGGCCAGATCCGCCGGGGTGCACAAAACGGCGTAGCAATCGCTTGGCGCCGCGGTCGGAAGGGGATCGACCGCGTAGTTGCCGCCAATGGCCCCGGGGTTGTTGGCTTCGATACGTTCGAGCAAATCGAGACCGAGAATCACCGCCTCGGTGCGCAACTGGCCGCTTTGAGAGACCTTCATCGCGTACGCCTGCAAACCGGCGGTGCCGAGCAGCGCCAGCGCGATGACGAACATGGTGATCAACACTTCGAGCAGCGTGAAGCCTGCGACCGCGCTTGCGTTTCTGCCGGCGTTCCTGATCCGTAGCGTGTTCATCGCTTAATATCCTCCCGATTTCGCCGTGACAACGCTGCCTGACGGCTGAATGGTTGCAGTCCGGGTCACCGACGTGCCGCCGGTCACGGTGAACACCGACCCGGCGCTGGCACTTCCCGTCGGAAACATGATCAGATTGGCCGCCGGGCCGACTATCGCCAACGGTGCCTGAATCGCTCCCTGCGCCGTAATCGGATTGGGCTCGGCGGCGGTCGACGCATCGCATGCGCCGTCGCTGTCGCGGTCGTAACAAACCAGCCAGCCGTTCATCCACACATTTGCACCAGGCGCGCCTGTGCAACTGTTACTGGTCGCGGTGGCGCGTGCGCAAAACAGGATGCGCGCGTTACGCTTGACGGCCTCGCTGCGTGCCGACTGAATGTCGGCGGTAAGCGTGCTCATCATCGACCCCGCACGTACGTCACGGGTAAAGTCGACAAACGACGGCATGCCGATGGCCATCAGGATGCCCGCAACCGCCATCACAATCAGCAGTTCGATGACGCTGAACCCGCCGGTTGCGCGTGAATTTTCTTTAGTCCCTCGCACTTGTGTGTCCCGTTTCATCTTCAATGTCTGATTCGGCCCGGTATCGGGTTCAGGGGCATTATTTAACGGCTCCCTTTCGGGACGCCAGCGTTGCCCGACAAGCGAATCAATTCGGCGGACAAACGGCAGGAGGCGTTGATCGGCGCGGCCTAAGCGACGAATCGTCATTACGGATTGCCGAGTTTTCGACACAAAAAAACGGGTATCCGTGGCCAGATTCCGGTCGCCGTTTGACGTCGATAAAGCATGAAATCGGCCCGCGATGGCGGTCAGCCGGCGAAACGCCCCGCTCCGCGAGATTGCGGGGGTCACTGCAGAAATCAGTGCGGGCTCGATATCGTGCGGACTGGAAACGGATGGGCGACAGCACGGCCGTCATGCCGAGACTGATTTCATCCCAATGGCATATTTATCGAGACGAATTGCTTCATGTACCGCATGCGTATCGTCTCTTGATGACGGAGTCGGGAATGCGACTTTCCCCGCCCCCAAAGGCCGCTGACTCCAGCCGCGCCGAAACCGGGACGCAGAAAACCGTTGGTGAAGACGGACGGCGAGGAATCTTGCGGCGCAGCTACACGCCGAAATACACGCCCTTTTGCTGCTGGTACAAACGCAAGCCGCCAACGCCTTTCTCGCGTCCGATGCCACTGTCCTTGAATCCGCCGAACGGCGTCGCAATCGACAATTGCTTGTAGGTATTGATCCATACGGTACCGGCCTCCAGGCGCCGCGCTATCCGCCAGGCACGCTGATAATCGGCAGTCCACACGCCGGCGGCGAGACCGTAGGCGGTGTCGTTTGCCTGTCCGATCAGATCCTCTTCGTCGTCGAACGGCAGCACGCACAGCACCGGGCCGAATATTTCCTGCTGGCAAACCGTGGCGGAGTTGGCGAGCCCGGTGACGATGGTCGGCGAGTAGAAGGCGCCAGCCGAGAGTTTCTCGAACGGCGGCGGCGCACCGCCGGTGACGATCTGACCGCCCTCCTCGCGTGCCGTACTCACAAAACGCGCAACACGATCGCGATGCGCAAAGGACGCGAGTGGTCCAAGTTGCGCGCCGGTCGCATCGGGAAGGTCGATCTTCAGCGACTGCGCACGGGCCACCACCGCGTCCAGCACCGTGTCATAAACGCCGCGCTCAACGAATAGCCGTGATCCGGCAACGCAGGACTGCCCGCTCCCTTCGAAAATGCCGTCGGCTACCGCCGCCACGGCCGCGTCGATGTCCGCATCCGCAAACACGATATGAGGCGACTTGCCACCCAGTTCGAGTGCGACCGGCATCAGTTTTTCAGCTGCCACGGCGGCGATGCGGCGCCCGCTCCCGGTGCCTCCGGTGAACGACACGAAACGCACGTGCGGGTGGCGCACCAGGGCATCGCCCGCTTCTGCCCCGGTCCCGGGCAACACGTTCAATATCCCGGGCGGCAGACCGGCCTCGAGCGCTGCCTTTCCAAGTTCGAGTGCCGGTGACGGCGTGATTTCCGACGGTTTGAGTATCACAGCGTTGCCGGCGGCAATGGCTGGCGCCACTTTCTGCGCCTCCATGGTTAGCGGTGAATTCCACGGTGTGATCGCCGCCACCACGCCATAAGGTTCGTGCACGGTCATGGAGAAATAATTTCCGCGCGCCGGTGTCACTGTGTCGTGGACGGTTTCACAAACCGCAGCGTAGTAGCGAAAAATAGCGGCTGCCGCGTTGGCCTGCGCGCGGCATTCGCGCAGCACCTTGCCGTTTTCCTGCATCTGGGCGTGGGCAAACGTATCGGCCCGCGATTCAATCACGTCCGCCAGATTCGACAACAACCGGCCCCGCGCGTGCGGCAGCATCTGATGCCAGGATTTCACATCAGCCGCCTGGCGCGCCGTTTCGACGGCCTCTGCGACCTCACGCCCGGTGGCTGCACAGACCTCGTAATTCCTTTGTCCGGAGGCCGGATTGACCGACTCCAGCATCGCATCAGTCCCGCTGACCCATCGGTCACCGATCAACAGGGGTTTGGCATTACCCATTTCGCTTTGCTCCGCGTTCGTTCCGTCGATTGCGTAATAAACTGCCCGGCCGGGACCATTCGTGTCCGTGCAGACGGTGCAAACCGTCTTGCGAAGGCAAAAACGACTTCCGGCCCCATTCTAGCCGCGACTCGGGACAGCACCCCTTGCGCGGCGGTATCATTGCCCGTGTGTACAGCGCCACCGGGAGCGAAACCCGTTCCATCGGGTTGGACGAAGCCTCCGCGGTGGCGCTGGATCAGGGTGCCCGCAACAGGCATGAACCATAACGGCGAGTGTGGTCGGCGCGCGATACTGGTGCTGCCCACCGACGCCATTTGATCGACGAGGCCACGAATGCAAACTGCCGCTCAGGAAACGAGATTCAAGCAACGCCAGAAGGCGATTGCCGAGACAGTCGACCGGGTCAGGGAAATCGAGTCCGCGCAGGGCGTGAATCCGGACGCGCTCGGAGCGATCAAGAACGAGTTGATGAAACTCGCCGCAAAGACCGATTTGTTCCCAATTGAAGATTTTCCGCCGCCTGCGGAGGCCGCCGGTAATCCTTCCTGCCTGTATCTGCTCTCCGAAGACGACGACCACCGATTCGCCCTCTATGCCAACTCCACCAACCGGCGCTACGTCAACGCGCCGCACAATCACACCACCTGGGCGGTCATTGTCGGCGTGCACGGTGAAGAACCGAATCGTCTTTACAAACGCACGGAAGATGGCGGCGTCGCCGAAACCGGCAAGACCGTCGTGCGCCAGGGCAGCGGCGTCGGCTTTATGCCCGACGACCTGCATTCGCTGGATATTCCCGGCGGCGCACCCATGCTGAATTTTCACATGTACGGCCTGGCGATTCCGCAGCTGTTCAAGCGCCAGTATTACAACGAGCGCGATCACTCCTGGCATTACTATCCGCCTCACACCGACATTCGCGATGCGCGCAGCGGCAGCAGGCAAGCAGCGTAACTGCGGGGAGTCGAAATGACGGCGCAGCGAACCGTTTCACCGCAGGATGTCAAGGCGATGCTGCGTGACGGCAACGAAATGGCACTGGTGGATGTGCGTGAACAAGGCGTGTATTTTCACGACCATCTGCTGTTCGCCTGCTGCATCCCGCTGAGCCACCTCGAACTCCGGGTTGCTGACCTGATACCCCGGCGCAATACGCGCCTCGTCCTGTGCGATGGCGAAGACGAAGGCATGGCACGCGCCGCCGCCGGCAAGCTCTCCGGCTTCGGATACTCGGATGTTTCGGTCATGTCGGGCGGCGTCGCCGCCTGGCGCGCGGCCGGATTCGAAGTGTTCTCGGGCGTGAACGTCGTCAGCAAGGCATTCGGCGAATACGTCGAACACCGTTATGACACGCCGCGGATCAGCGCACAGCAACTGGCCGAAAAACAGAAATCGGGTGAGAACATGGTGATTCTCGACAGCCGGCCGATGGAAGAATTCCGCAACATCAGCATTCCCGGCGGCATCGACTGTCCCGGCGCCGAGCTCGTTTACCGCGTATTCGACGCCGCACCCGATCCCGATACCCTGGTGGTCGTGAACTGCGCCGGACGCACCCGCAGTATCATCGGCGCGCAGTCGCTCATTAACGCCGGCATACCGAACCGCGTGGTCGCACTCAAGGACGGCACCATGGGCTGGCAGCTGGCCGGCTACCAGCCCGCCAGCGGCGAAAACGCACATTCCGCAGCGCCGGGGGCAGCAGGCCTGGCGAATGCCAAAACCGCAGCGGCACGGGTCGCGCAACGGTTCGGCGTTCGCGAGTGCGGTCATGCGCAACTCGAACAATGGCGCGCGCAAAGCAGTGAACGCACCCTGTACGTCCTCGACGTGCGCACGCCCGACGAATACGCTGCCGGTCATATGCCCGGCAGCCGCCATGCCCCGGGCGGGCAACTGGTGCAGGCAACCGACGAGTACGTCGCCACCCGCCATGCCCGGCTCGTGCTTGTCGACAACGACGGCGTGCGCGCGATGATGACTGCGTCATGGCTGCGCCAGATGGGCTGGGACGAGGTCTATGTGCTGCGCAATGCGCTGGACGGCAAACTGGAAAGCGGTCCGCCGGTGCCCGGCCTGCTGGATTTCCGGAAAGCCCCTGCGCTGTCGGCAAACGATCTGAAGCGCCGCCTCGCGCAAGGCGACGTCGCGATACTTGATTTCGCCACCAGCCTCGAATACCGCAGGCAGCATATCCCCGGCGCGCTGTGGGCGGTGCGCTCGCGGCTCGATCAGGCGCTGGACGCACTTCCGGCACACAGGACCTTGATATTGACATCGCCGGACGGTGTCCTCGCGCATTACGTGGCCGCTGACCTCGCGCAGCGCCAGCCGGCGAAGGAAGGTCTCGTGCTCGATGGCGGCACCCGGGCCTGGATCGATGCCGGGTTCACCGCCGCCAGTGGCGCTGAAATGTCGACGACGGAAGCGAACGACATCTGGTACAAACCCTACGAACAGGCATCGTCCGTGCGCGAAGCCATGCAGGGATACCTCGACTGGGAAGTCAACCTCGTGGCGCAAATCGAACGCGACGGTGATGCGCAATTCAGATGAACACGTCGCGCTCGGCGAATGCCGCCCGCACCGCCCGTGCGTGCAGGCTGTTGCGCGCAATGCCTGACGACAGACGGAGACGGAGACCATGACATCGCCGAAAGGGAAAGACATCCAGACCGAACAGGTCGACTACCTGGCCAACGGCGTCAGCCTCAAGGGCTACGTCGCGTGGGATGCGAACCAACCGGGCCCTCGCCCCGGCGTTCTGGTGGTGCACGAATGGTGGGGACGGACTGATTACGTGTGCTCGCGTGCCCGCATGCTGGCCGAGCTGGGGTATACCGGCTTTGCCGTGGACATGTACGGCAACGCCAAGACGGCACGCCACCCCGATGAGGCCGGCAGGCTGATGACCGAAGTGCTGGATAACATGGACGAGGCCGTCGCCCGTTTTGCCGCGGCGAGAAGCGTCATGGAAGCGCGGCCCGATACCGATGCAACCCGGACTGCGGCCATAGGCTATTGCTTTGGCGGTGCCGTGGTGCTGGAAATGGCGCGCCGGGGCATGGACCTCAAAGGCGTGGCAAGCTTCCACGGCAACCTCTCGACGCGCGCACAGGCCAGACCGGGAGCGATCAAGGCAAGGATTCTGGTACTGCACGGCGATGACGATGTACTGATTCCGCAGGATCAGGTCGACGCATTCAACAAGGAAATGGCGAATGCGAAGGCCGACTTCCGGTTCATCGGCTATCCCGGCGCGCTGCATGGATTTACCAACCCGGAGGCAACGGCGAACGGCGAGAAATACGGCTTGCCGCTCGCTTACAACGAATCGGTCGACAAGCAGAGCTGGTTGGAACTGAAGACATTCCTGACGGAGATCTTCGCGCAGTGATGCGCTCGCGCGCCGGGTTCGCCCGGCGATGGTACGGGATGGAACACAACGGCAAACGCGCACCGCGGAGAACGCAATGGACGCAGAGATCCTCGAATTCGGACGGAGACGCCGGGTCACGCAGTTCGCGGCGCGTGACATGCAGGATTAGGAAATGTGATTGCGCGTTCAAAGGTTGTGGATTTCCATTGCGCCCTCCGCGTTCTCCGCGGTGGACGTTTTGGGGTTTTACGCCTGGGCCACCAAGCACGGCCTGACACTGGAGGAAACATATGACCATCAAGGCACTCGCCTTCGATACCGGCGGGACGATACTCGACTGGCACACCGGTTTTCGCAACGCGTTCGCGCAAGCGGGCCAAAAACACAAAGTCGAGAAAGACTGGGCCAGCCTCGCCAACGCATACCGCCGCCGCACGCTACAGGCGATGCTCAATCACGGGGAAAAACAGCCCGCCTCAAAGAATTTTGACGACGTGCACCGCGAGGAACTGCAATCACTGGCAAGGGAACACGGCCTGGAAGCCTTCAACCCGGAGGATCTGCACAGCATTGCCTGGGACGCCCTGCACAACCTTGCCTGCTGGCCCGATTTCCCGGCGGTGCTGCCGAAGCTGCGCGAGAAATACCTGTGCGTGTCCTTCACCTTGCTGAGCTTTCGCATCATCATCGACACGGCGCGCGCCAACGGCTTGTGCTGGGATGCGGTGATCTCCTGCGAAGCCATCGGCAAGTACAAGGTGCTGCCCGAATCCTATCTGACTTGCGCGAAATTCCTGCAACTGGACCCTTCCGAATGCTGCATGGTCGCCTGCCATAACTTCGATCTCGACGCCGCGAAGAACTGCGGCTTCAAGACCGCATTCGTCCATCGTCCGGAGGAATGGGGCCACGAACCGCCGCCGAGCCCCGAACCCAATCCGCACCACGATTTCGTCGCACAGGATTTTCCCGAACTGGCCCGTTTGCTTGGCGTGGCTGTGTAAGGAAACACGGCACGCATGAACACAACTGCTCCGACCCAACGCCGCGAAGCCTTGAGACGCGTGCTCGAAGGCAAACAGTGCGTCTACCCGGGTTCCGTGTTCGACCCGATTTCCGCGCGCATCGCCGAAGAACTCGGTTTCGAGGTGGGCATGTTTGCCGGCTCGGTCGCCTCGCTCGCGGTTCTCGGCGCCCCGGACCTCATCGTTCTGACCCTGACGGAGTTTGCCGAACAGGCGCGGCGCATCTGCCGCGCCGGTTCGCTGCCGCTGCTATGTGACGCCGATCATGGCTACGGCAACGCGCTCAATGTCATGCGCACCGTCGAGGAACTGGAAACCGCCGGTGTCGCCGGCCTGTCGATCGAAGACACCGATCTGCCCGCGCCATTCGGAAGCCACGGCAAGGCGCAGTTGCTCTCGCTCGAAGAAGGCGTGGGCAAGATGCGCGCAGCGCTGGCGGCACGCAAGGATGCGGAACTGGTTATCGCCGGGCGCACGGGCGCGGCTTCGATCACCGGTATCGATGACGCCATTGCACGCGCCAGGGCTTACGAAGACGCGGGCGTCGACGCCATCTTCCTGACCGGGGTGAAGACTCGCGCCGATCTCGACAGGATAGCGAATGCGGTCACGGCACCACTGATTCTCGGTGGCGCCGGGAAGGATCTGTTCGACAAACCCTGGCTGGCTTCGAAAGGCGTCAGAATCTGCCTGCAGGGCCATCAGCCCTTCATGGCGGCTGTCAAAGCCGTATTTGATGCACTTTCGAAGTTGCGCGACGGACAGTCCCCCGACACGCTCGAAGGTGTCGCGTCGCCGGAACTGATGCAACGCGTCATGCGCGATGGCGATTACCGGCAATGGATGAAGGATTGGCTGTAAAACGAATCAGACAGGAGACAAACGGATGAGCGCTGTCACACCGGGTGTTAACGAACACGGCAAGTTGCCGCCATTGGCATCGCGTTTCGTCAACGTGGAATCGCTGCCGTGGCAAAAGTCACGCTTCGACGGCATTGAAACCAAGACGCTGCTGGTGGACAAATCGTCCGGCCTGCTGACGATGCTGATGAAAATGGCGCCGGGTGCAAAACTGCCCGACCACGAACACGCCGAAATCGAACAGTCATGGATCCTTGCCGGGAGTCTCGACTGCGGCGAAGGCAGTTGCACTGCCGGCAATTTTGTCTGGCGCCCCGCCGGGAGCCGCCACGATGCCTGGGCCGGACCCGAAGGCGTATTGCTGCTGGGCATGTTTCAGCTGCCTAACCGGTTCTTCGAGCGAGGCGGTGACGAACTCGATTTTCTCGGACAGGACTGGGAAAAGACGTGGGGCCAGGCACAGCACCGGCAACAACAGGCGAAGTTCGCCTGATGCGCCGTTTTCGAACGGCCAGGAGAAACTGAAACATGGCAAATCCGCTGCTGCAAGGCGACACTGCACTGGTCACCGGAACCGCCTCCGGCATCGGCCGCGGCATTGCAATCGCGCTGGCCCGTGAAGGCGCGCGCGTGGTGCTTTCCGACTCGAACGCGGAAGCCGGCAACAAGGTCGCTGACCGCCTCTCAGGAGACGGCCATGACGTCAGTTTTGTCGGGGCCGATCTGGCGATGGCAAATGGCCCAGCCGACCTGCTCGCCGAGGCGGGGAAACGGCTGGGCACCTTGTCGATCCTGGTGCACAGCGCCAGCCCGCCACGTCGCGAAGCCGATCACGTTCTCGACGTATCCGACGAAACCTGGGACCGGATGCTGGCCGTGAATCTGCGCGCCGGGTTCGTCCTCGGGCGCGAGGCAGGCCGGCAGATGATTGCGAACGGCGTCAAGGGCCGCATGCTCATTATCACGTCCCTGCACGCCCAGACACCGCGCAACCTGCCCCACTACAGTGCCGCCAAGGCCGGCCAGACCATGACCGTCAAGGAACTCGCCAAAGCGTTCGGTCCGCACGGTATCCGCGTGAACGCCATTGCGCCAGGCGCCATCCCCGGTGGCGGTTTCGATGCCGCCGGTGCCGGCATCGAGCGCCTGACAAGGAGCACCAGTCTGCGGCGCCTCGGCACGCCTGAGGACATCGCCGGCATGGCAGTGGCGCTGCTGTGTGATCGCTTCTCCGCCTACGTGACCGGCACCACGGTTGCGGTTGACGGAGGGCTTGCCCTGCACAACTGGATCGAACCGGTCGAACTTTGACACACCGGTATTTCTGAATGGCCGCGCCGGGTAACGCCCAATGGCACTCGCTGCTTCAGGAGGACGCGCTCGACCCCGGCCTGCCGATCATCGACGCGCATCATCACCTTTGGGAGCATCCTGACAGCCGCTACGTTGCGGACGATTTTCTGCGGGATGCGGCAAGCGGTCACAACATCGTCCAGTCGATCTTCGTCGAATGCCTTTCGATGTACCGGACGACCGGCCCGGCGCACCTCAGACCCGTGGGCGAGACGGAGTACGTACGCAGGCTTGCCGAACAGAGTGATGCCGCTTCACCGTCCGGTACGAAGGTCGCCGCCGGCGTCATCGGTTTCGCCGACCTCACGCTGGGCGCAGCGGTCAACGCCGTACTGGCAGCGCACATCGAAGCCGGCGGAGGCCGCTTCCGCGGCATTCGACACGCCAGTGGATGGGACCCCAGCGGCAGAGTGCGCAATTCACATACGCATCCACCCGCCGGCTTGCTGTCAGACAAACACTTCCGGCAAGGCTTTGCCAGCCTCGAACGACACGGCTTGAGCTTCGACGCCTGGCTTTATCACCCGCAGATTCCGGAGCTCACGGCACTGGCGCGCGCTTTTCCGAATACCAGCATCGTCCTCGATCATGTCGGCGGGCCGCTTGGCATCGGACCATATGCCGGAAAGCGCGATCAGGTGTTCACGCAATGGAAGAACAACATCAGCGAACTTGCCGAATGCGAAAACGTTTCAGTCAAACTCGGTGGGCTGGCCATGAAGCTATGCGGTTTCGGCTGGCATGCAAACGACAAACCGCCATCCTCGGAACAGCTCGCTGCCGCGTGGATGCCGTATTGTCATTTTTGTATCGGGAAATTTGGCGTCAAACGCTGCATGTTCGAGAGCAACTTCCCGGTGGACCGGCTTTCCTGTTCCTACGGTGTCCTCTGGAACGCATTCAAACGCATGACGGAAACCTGTTCAGTTGACGAGCGTGCGGCGCTGTTCCATGACACGGCCGCACGGGTCTACCGCCTCGCCCCGGCCTGACAGGCAGTGCCGAAGGAAATCCCGCTTCAGTCCGGGCGTTTGCGATTCTTGAGATAGCTGTTCTTGATCCTGATCCTGTCGCCAACGAACGTGAACAGATCGCAACCGTCCAGCTCGATCTTCGAGCCGTTCGGATGTGTCGCCACCAGCGTCCATTCGGAGCAACCCCGGTCTCCGGAAAGGAAGTGCCGCGCGTTGCGAAACGCCACATCCGGCAAATCTTTCCAGACGCGTTCGAACGCTTTCTTCACCGCAGCATAGCCTTCGAACCTGTCTCCGCTAGCGCTCTCGCCGCTACCGAGGAAGAACTCGCAGTCTTCCGTCATGTAGGACATCAGGGTGTCGATGTCGTGCCGATTCCAGGCATCCGCGAATTTTTCCAGATCTTCGAGTTTCATCGGCTTGTTCCTGTCCAGTGATGGCGCCCGAAAAACCTCAGGACGCCGGAAACACCTTCATCTGCTGCGCTTGTTCCCTGCTCAATGTGAGTTTGCCAGATTGATAATCATGGACTGCCTGCTCGATTTCCTCGCGCGTATTCATCACGAAAGGTCCATATTGCACGATCGGTTCGTTCAACGGCTTGCCGGCGAGCAACAGGAAGCGCGCTCCGGCCTCTCCTGCCGTTACCCGCAATGCGCCGCCGTCGGAGAGCAGGCCCGCCGTGCCGCGCTTGAGCGCCTGTCCGTCTTCGCCCACGCTGGCATCGCCTTCGTAAAGGTAGATGAAGGCGTTGTAACCGGGCGTGATCGGCGTCTCGAACTCTGCCCCTGCCGGAAGATGCACGTCAAGGTACAACGGATCGGTGGTGACAGCCTGCACCGGCCCCTTCGTCTGTCCGCTGACCTGAACGAGCGTGCCGGCAATCACTCGCGCCTCGCCGCCATTGTCCAGCGTCACCCTCGGAATGTCGGCCGCAGGAATGTCCCGGTAGCCGGGGTCGCCCATCTTTTCCTTCGCGGGAAGATTGATCCACAACTGGAATCCGCGCATGCGCCCCTCGGTCTGTTGCGGCATTTCAGAGTGAATGATGCCGCGCGCGGCGCTCATCCACTGCACGTCGCCGGGCCCCAGATCACCGCGGTTACCGGCGCTGTCCTCATGCCGCATGTGGCCGTCGAGCATATAGGTCACCGTTTCGAAGCCGCGATGCGGATGCGACGGGAAGCCGGCGATATAGTCATCCGGGTTGTCCGAATAGAACTCATCGAGCATCAGGAAAGGATCGTGACGCAGCAACTGCGATGATCCGACGCTGCGGCGCAGCTTGACGCCGGCCCCGTCGGAAGTGGCAACCGAATCGATAACGCGTTGAATTGTCCTGCTTGCCATGGTTTTCATCTCCTAAGATCAGTGACTGCACCATTGAGTGCTAATGCGGTGCATGGGTTCAAAACCGTCGCGCATTCAGGCGCGACGCGCGTCAATGCTCCATGCGCCGGCGCCTTTGATCGCAAGGAACAAGAAGCCGCCGGCAATCGCGAAGTTCTTCAGAAACATGATCTGCTGCAGTTGCTCCGAGAAGTCCGCATGAAACAGAAGCGCACTCACGAGCGTGAACGCAGCCAGCGCCAGCGCGGCGGTTCGCGTCCAGAACCCGGCGATTACCAGAACGGCGCCACCGATTTCCAGCGCAATGACCGCGGGCAACAGCGCACCGGGTACACCCATCGCCTCCATGTAGCCTTGCGTGGCGGTATATCCGCTACCGAGTTTTCCAACACCCGCCATCAGAAAAAGTGACGCGATCAGGATCCGCCCTGCAAGATCACTCACATTGGTCGCCGTCTGGTTCATGTTGCCTCCTTGATTGAAAGTGACAGCAGTTTAAACATTGAAATGATCGATTGAAAAGCAGACAATTTCGGATAATTTAATCGAATTCTTCGAAATATGTCGGGACCAAGAATCACACTGGATCAGTGGAATACGCTGGTCAGGGTCGTGGAATCCGATGGTTACGCAAGGGCTGCGGCGCAACTGCACAAGAGCCAGTCGACCCTGAGCTACGCCATCCAGCAGATCCAGAAGCTCACCGGCGTCGAGGTCTTTACCCTCGAGGGACGAAAAGCGGTGCTCACCGATGCCGGGCGAGCACTCTATCGGCGCGGCAAGCGGTTGATCGAGGAAGCCGAGCGTGTCGAAAGGATGGCTGCGGAACTGGCGCTGGGCTGGGAGTCGGAAATCAAACTCGCGGTCGAAATTACCTTCCCGACCTGGTTGCTGCTGGAGTGTCTGGCGTCTTTCGCTGACGAGCATCCCCAGACGCGCATCCAGCTCCACGAATCGGTTCTGGGCGGCACCAGCGAGGCCTTGTTGCAGCATCGCGTCGACCTGGCCATCGGCCCGACCATCCCGCCGGGCTTCCTCGGCGAGGCGCTGATGCAGGTGCACTTCATCCCGGCGGCCAGTCCGAAGCACCCACTGCACGCACTGGACAGACCACTGACGCTGTCCGACCTGCGAGCCCACCGCCATCTGATCGTGCGCGAGACCGGCGAACAGGACACACGTCAACTCGGCCTGATCGCCGAGCAGCGCTGGACCGTGTCAACCAAGGCGACGTCGATCCGCGCGGCGCGAATGGGGCTCGGATTCGCCTGGTACCCGGCGGAGAGTATTCAGGAGGAACTCGAATCGGGGCAACTCAAGGCGCTGCCTTTTCGGGACGGCGCCGATCGCTACAGCAATCTGTACCTGATGTTTGCCGATCCGGAGTCGGTTCGCCCGGGCGCAAGACGCCTGGCGCAAATCTTCCGCGACGCAGTGCGCGCGCGCTGCCCCGAACAGGCCGCCGCTACGGCACGCTGACATGATCAACTGTCAACCGCGCCAGTCGACTACGCCGGCGATATCCGCGCGTTCGGTGCGAGTGTTGTTGACCGGATGGGCGGTATCGCCGTAACCAAACGCAATGCCACAGACGAATTTGCGCTGCGCGGGCAGTTGAAAATACGCGCGCAGCCAATCCGGATAACTCGCCAGCGCTGCCTGCGGGATGCTGTCGATACCGTGCTCACGCGCTGCGAGGATGAAGCTCGAGACGTACAGGCCGCAGTCAATGGCCCCGTATACACCGAGTGACTCCGGCGTTGTGATGAACAGCACATGCGGCGCTTCGAAAAATCGAAAATTCTCCAATGCCAGTTCGGCAGCCGCGGCGCGATTTTCCCTGCCAATTCCCAGCGACTGATACCACTGCACACCACAGGTTTTACGGCGATCGCGATAGACACCTGCATACTGCGGCGGGAATGCAAAATCCGGATTTGCGCGCGCACCGCTTTTCGCATGCGCGAACAGTTTGTCGCGAAGGCGGACGGTTTCGTCACCCGACAGCAGAACAATCTCCCATGGCTGGGTGTTGCACCACGATGGCGTGCGCTGTGCCGTCGCCAGGATGGATTCAATCGTCTCGCGCGCCACCGGCGTGCGCAGGAACCGCCGGCAACTGAAACGGCTGCGCAAGGCATCCCGGGCACCTGTCATGCAAGGATCACCGGTCTGACCTGATCAGACTGTTCGATTGCAGAGGGGTTTCAGACGATGGTGAAACCACCGTCAACCAGCAGCGTGTGTCCCGTGACAAACCGTCCCGCATCGCTGGCGAGATAGACAACGGCTGCCGCCACCTCTTCCGGCTCACCGGGGCGCCCGAGCGGAATTTTCTCGAAGTTTTTGCGAAATTCCGGGTTGCGCGCCGACTGCTCCATCATCTCGGTGCGCGTAAAGGTCGGTGACACGCCGACCACACGTATGCCGTGCGCCGCCCACTCGGCGGCAAAGGAGCGCGTCAGCGAATTCAACCCTCCCTTGGATCCGGCATAAGCGGCGCGCAGCGGCCCGCCAACGTGTCCGACCTGGCTGCTGATGTTGACGATGCAGCCTTTGATCCCGCGCTCGACCATTCCCCGGGCCACCAGTGTCGACGCAAAGAACGGCGCCTTGAAGTTGACCGCACTCACTTCATCGAATTCCGCTTCGGTCAATTCGAACGCCGGTTTGACGATGGTCAGGCCGACGTTGTTGACCAGCACATCAATGCGCCCGAAATCGGCAATCGCCTTGTCGACAAAGGCCCGGATACTTGCCAGATCGCGCACATCCAACATGGCTGAGCCGGCTTTCACGCCGCGCTCGCGACAGAGCGCCGCCACTTGCTCACACTCGTCCGGATGCCGGCTGCCGAGAAATACATCCGCTCCCGCTTCGGCACAGGCCTCGGCAATGGATTTTCCGATACCGCGTCCGGCGCCGGTAATGACAACCGCCCTGCCTTTCAGATCAAATCCCAATGTCTCCGACATCGCTAGACTCCCGGTGGGGCTCAGCGTCCCGACTTGCGTCGCGACGCGCGAGCAGTGCCGACCGTCCCGGTCTGACGCTTGCGGCTCACTACGGATTTCGCTTTCTTCACCCGCGCCGAACGCGGCACCTTCCATTTGGTGTACTTGTGCTTTTGCTGAACGACTTCATCGACCTCGACCTGCAGGCCTGACGTCAGACGGTTACCGGCATTGGCAAGTGCGACGATTTCATTCAGCTCGCCGAGAATTTCGTCATCCAGCCCTTTCTTTCGCGCCGCCGCCGTGTGGGTATTGATGCAATAGGTGCAGTCGTTCGTAATACTCACCGCCAGGTAGATCAGTTCCTTGGTCAGCGGATCGAGCCGCGAAGGTTTGACCATGATCTCCTTCATCTGGCTCCAGAACCGCTTCATCATCGGGGGGTGCGCCGCCAGCGCCCGCCAGATATGGTTGACGTAATCGGTTCCGCGCGTTTTCATGATGTCGTCAAAAACAGCGCGCGCTTCAGGCGAGGCGTCTGCGTAGTTGGCCAGTTTGACCAGCGCCATGGTGATTCCCCCAGGTGGTTGAAAGACAGGCGGGAATCTTATCACCCGTGCCGGGGTCCGATGGACACCCGACAACCGAGCCGCCATAATGCGCGGTCTGCCGGCGAGCGCCTCTCTGAAACGGAGCGCGCCCGGCCGGCCGAGATATGCACCATGCCCGGAAAGCCGCTGTGAAATTCCTGTTCGAAATTTTCCCCGTGCTGATCTTTTTCATCGCCTTCAAGGTGTCCGACATCTATGTCGCCACCGCGGTGGCGATTGCCGCAACGGTGGTGCAGGCCGGATGGTCCTGGTTCCGGCGCGGCAAGATCGAGAAAATGCTGCTGATCAATCTCGGGATCATCGTTGTCTTCGGCGGCGCCACATTGCTGCTGCACGACGAAACTTTCATCAAATGGAAGCCAACCGTTCTGTATTGGGCGTTCGCCGGCGCGTTGCTGGTCTCCGAGTTGTTGTTCGGAAAGAACCTGATGCGTGCAATGATGAGCGCGCAAATGACCCTGCCTGATCCGGTGTGGAAGCGGGTAAACATCAGCTGGAGCGTTTTCTTCGCTTTCATGGGTATCGCCAACCTGTACGTGGCATTCAATTTCTCGACGGACGCCTGGGTAAACTTCAAGCTCTTTGGCGGCATGGGTCTGTTACTGGCATTTGCCATCGGCCAGGCATTGATACTTTCGCGCTATATCGAAAGCGGGCCGGAGGAAGATAACTGATGCTGTACGCGATCATCGCCGAAGACGCTCCGGACAGCCAGGAACGCCGAACTCAGGCGCGGCCAGCGCATTTGAAACGCATGGAGGCGCTGGTCGACGCGGGGCGCGTCATCGTCGCCGGGCCCTTCCCGGCCATCGACAGCCCGGATCCCGGTCCGGCCGGCGTCAGCGGCAGTCTCATCGTCGCCGAATTCGACTCCCTGGAAGACGCCCGCGCATGGATAGATGACGACCCCTACGTGACCACCGGCGTGTTCGCAACCGTCAGCGTCAAACCCTTCACCATGGTTTTTCCATGATGGTTTTTCCATGATGGTTCTGCCCTGATGGATACCGCAACGCTGATCCGGCAACGTCTGGATGATCTCGATCCGCAAGCGCTCGAAGTGTTCGATGACAGTCACGAGCACGCCGGGCACGCCGGCGCGATGGAAAGCGGCGGCGGGCACTTTCAACTCGTTATCGTGTCAGAGCGTTTTGAAGGAAAAAACATGCTCGCTCGACATCGCATGGTCTATCAGGCCGTGGGTGACCTCATGCCCGGCAGAATTCATGCGCTGGCGATTCGTGCCTTCACGCCGGATGAACTTGACGTACAGAAAGACGCGCCGGACGATACTCCCGCCAGCCTGCCCGGCAATGGCGGCTGACCGCAGAAAACCTTTGACCGACCTCTATTTTCATTTTCGCACCCTGATTTTCCCTCACGCTTAAGGAAGCCCTATGTCCCGGAAATTGACCCACACGATCCCGCTCGTTGCCGCGCTGACGCTCGCCGCAGTATTTTCCACCGCGGCAATGGCCGCTGACGGAGAGGCCATCGCGACCGTGAACGGCGTTGCCGTCCCCAAGTCGCGTTTCGATCTGCTGCTGACCAGCCAGACCTCGCAGGGCCAGGAGGACACGCCCGCGTTTCGCGAGGAACTGCGCGAGATCATGATCACGCGCGAAGTGCTCGTTCAGGAGGCGGAACGCCGCAAAATGAACGAAAGCGAGACGTACAAGGCACAGCTGGACGCCATGGAGCAGCAACTGATGATTTCCCTGCTGTTCAACGAACTGATTCTGGAACTCGAGCCGACCGATGAAGCCAAGCGCGCCGAATACGAGCGCATCAAGGCGCAAAACGAGAAAACGGGCGAAAAGCAGTATCACGTGCGGCATATTCTGGTTGACGATGAAGCCACAGCCAACGACATCATCAAACAACTCGGTGAAGGCGCGGACTTCACCGCACTCGCCGTCGAGTTTTCCAGCGATACCGGATCACGGGAGAACGGCGGAGATCTTGGCTGGGCGGAGGCCGGGCGCTATGTCAAACCGTTTGCGGACGCAGTGATCTCCCTGGCCGATGGCGGCACGACGTCAAAGCCGGTCAAGTCCGACTATGGTTATCACGTCATCGAGGTGCTTGGCATGCGGGCAGCGGAATTCCCCGCCTACGAAGAGGTCGAGGAACAATTGCGCAAGGACATGCTCACCAGATCGCGCGACGATCTGATCACGCGACTGCGCGCCGAGGCCGAGATCGAGAAAATGGGTTCGCTCGAATCGCAATAAGCAATTGTCAGCAGCAAAGTGAAAAATGCGCGGCCACTGCCGCGCATTTTTTTATCCTTGTCCAGACGCCACGCGCAACGGCAGGTTTAGGTCAGCCAACCCAGGCGCGCGCATTGCGGAACATGCGCATCCATGGTCCGTCTTCCCCCCAGTCGCGCGGGCGCCATGAATTCTGCAGACTGCGGAAGACCCGCTCCGGGTGCGGCATCAGGATCGTAAAACGGCCGTCTCTGGACGTCAGCCCTGTGATCCCGTCGGGCGAACCGTTCGGATTGAACGGGTAACGCTGCGTCGGCTCGCCGTAATTGTCGACATAGCGCAGCGACACGAACGGTCTGGCGGCTGCCAGCTGTTTGTTCGACGCAAATTCGGCATACCCTTCACCATGCGCGGTCGCCACCGGAAAGCGCGAGCCCTCCATACCGGAAAACAGAATCGACGGACTGCTCACAATTTCGGTCATGACGAAGCGCGCCTCGAACTGCTCCGACCGGTTGCGCACGAAATGCGGCCAGTGATCGGACCCGGGAATGATCTCGTGCAGGTTCGACATCATCTGGCAACCATTGCACACGCCCAGTGCAAACGAATCGTCGCGCGCGAAGAACATTTCGAACTCGCCGCGCGCGCGCTCGTTGAACAGGATCGACTTGGCCCAGCCTTCTCCCGCGCCGAGGACGTCACCATAGGAAAAACCCCCGCAGGCGGCGATCCCCTTGAAGTCCGCCAGACTGATGCGCCCGGCAATGATGTCGGTCATGTGCACGTCCACGGCGCGAAAGCCGGCACGGTCGAACGCCGCCGCCATTTCGATCTGGCCGTTGACGCCCTGCTCGCGCAGGATGGCGATGGCCGGCCGGACACCGGTCGATACGAACGGCGCGCTGATGTCCTCGCCGGGTTCGAACGAAAGACTGGCGTGCAGACCGGGATCGGCCGCGTCAAGAATGCGATCGTATTCCTGCTGCGCGCATTCGGGATTGTCGCGCAGTCGCTGCATGTGGAACGTCGTCTCCGACCAGACGCGTTGCAGTTCGGTACCCAGCGCCTCGTACACTGCCTTGCCGCGTGCTTCGATGATGAGTTTTCCGCAACGATTCGGCGAACCGATCACCTGCGTATCCGCAGAAAGTCCCGCCTGCGCGAATGCCGACATCACACTTTCGAGCGCATCGTTTGCCACCTGCACCACCGCGCCGAGTTCCTCGGAAAACAGCGCTGCAAGCACGTCGTCATCGTCACGGCATGGCCCGACATCGACGCTGACGCCCACATGCGAGGCAAACATCATTTCCGCCAGCGTGACGAACAATCCGCCGTCGGAACGGTCGTGATACGCGAGCAACTGCCCTGCCGCATTGAGTTGCTGGATGACGCCGAAGAATGCCCGCAGCTTTGCCGGCGATTCGACATCCGGGGCCTCGTTGCCGGTCTGCGAATACGCCTGCGCCAGCACCGATCCGCCTAGCCGGCGTTTGCCTGACGCAAGATCGACCACCAGCAGCGATGTCTGTTCGTCCGCTACAAGACAGGGCGTCAAGGTGCGCCGCGCATCGCTGACCGGCGCGAATGCCGACACGATCAGCGACACGGGTGCGACCACTTCCTTGGCGCTTCCGTCCTCCGACCAGGCCGTGCGCATCGACATCGAATCCTTGCCCACCGGTATGCTGATACCGAGTTCGGGGCACAAGTCCATGCCGACGGCACGCACCGTGTCGTACAAGACGGCGTCTTCGCCGCGGTAGCCGGCCGGTGCCATCCAGTTGGCCGAGAGCTTGACGTCACCGAGCCGTTCAATCGAAGCGGCAGCGATATTGGTGATGGCCTCTCCGATCGCCATACGGCCCGATGCCGGTCCGTCGATCACCGCCAGCGGCGTACGCTCGCCCATGGTGAAAGCCTCGCCGCGCACGGCGTCGAAACCCATCAGCGTCACGGCAACGTCGGCAACCGGCACCTGCCAGGGCCCGACGAAGGCGTCGCGAGAACACAGCCCGCCGACACTGCGGTCGGCAATCGAGACGAGGAAGGTCTTGTCGGCAACCGCCGGGAAACGCAGTACCCGGTGCGCCGCTTCGGCGATGGTGACACCGCTGAATTCGAGCTTTTTCAACCGCGTCTTCTGACGTGACACCTGCCGCGTCATCTTCGGCGGCTTTCCGAGAATGACGGCCAGGTCGACATCCACCGGATGATTGCCGAACAGCGGGTCGCTGACCTGCAGGCGCCCGTCGTCGGTCGCGACACCGAGCACCGCGTGCGGACAGCGCTCGCGCTCGCACAGCGCCTTGAACGTTTCGAACCGCTCCGGTGCGACGGCGAGCATATAACGCTCCTGCGCCTCGTTGCTCCATACCTGCATGGGGGTCATGCCGGGTTCTTCCGAGGGAATATCGCGCAGGTTGATGCGCGCACCGCAAGCGGCACCGTCGACCAGTTCCGGCAGCGCGTTGGACAGGCCGCCTGCACCGACATCGTGGATCGACAGGATCGGATTGGAGTCGCCCATTGCCCAGCAGCGATCGATGACTTCCTGGCAACGCCGTTGCATCTCGGCATTGCCGCGCTGCACCGAATCGAAATCGAGGTCAGCGGTATTGGCACCGGTCGCCATACTCGACGCTGCCCCGCCGCCCATGCCGATCAACATTCCCGGGCCGCCGAGTTGCACAATGAGCGTGCCGGCATCGAAGTCGACCTTGAACGACTGGTCGGCGGCGATGTTGCCAACGCCGCCGGCGATCATGATGGGCTTGTGGTAGCCGCGGACAACGCCGCCAACGGCCTGCTCGTAGGTGCGGAAGTAACCGAACAGGTTGGGCCGGCCGAACTCGTTATTGAAAGACGCGCCCCCGATCGGCCCTTCCAGCATGATGGACAGCGCCGAGGCGATGCGCTCCGGCTTGCCGATGTCCTGCTCTTCCCAGGGCTGGCCAAATTCCGGAATCCGCAGATGGGACACGCTGAACCCGTTCAGGCCGGCCTTCGGCCTGGAACCGCGTCCGGTCGCGCCTTCGTCACGTATCTCGCCGCCCGAGCCGGTCGCAGCGCCCGGGAACGGCGAAATCGCCGTCGGATGGTTGTGCGTTTCGACCTTCATCAGGATGTGGGTCGATTCCTCGCGGCTGCCGTACACACCGCCGGCATCGGGACGAAAGCGCTTGACCGTGGCACCCTGCATGATCGCGGAATTGTCCGAATAAGCCACCACGGTGCCGTCAGGACTGCGCCGGTGTGTCTCGCGAATCATGTCGAACAGGGTTCGTTCCTGCGCAGCACCGTCGATTACCCAGTCGGCATTGAAAATCTTGTGCCGGCAGTGCTCCGAGTTTGCCTGGGCGAACATCATCAGTTCGACATCGGTCGGGTCGCGGCCGATGCGGCGGAAGTTGTCCACCAGATAGTCGATTTCGTCGACCGACAGCGCCAGCCCCATGTCGCGATTGGCCTTTTCCAGCGCCGTAACGCCGGCATCCGTGCTGCCTTCGGTCACGGTTACCGTAGTCAGCGGCCGGGGCTGGTAATGGTGGAACAGTTCACCGGCGAGTTGCAGCGAATCGACCACGGTTTCGGTCATGCGGTCGTGGATCAGCGGCAACAACGGGGCGGCTTGCGCCTCGGTCAGCGGCTCGCCGCCAGCAACGTGGACATACCAGGCAACACCGCGTTCGATGCGCCGCACCGGTGTCAGGCCGCAGGCATGAGCGATATCCGTTGCCTTCGACGACCACGGCGAAATGGTGCCGAAGCGGGGAATGACCAGCCGCATCTGCGGTGCGGTATTGACTGCCGCGGCACTCGGCCCGTAAGTCAGGACCCGTTCGAGCACACGCTGATGCCGCTCGGACAACGCGTGCTCCAACTCGGCAAAATGCCAGAACTCCGCCGATAAACCGGTAACGGAAGGTAAGGCGTCTTGCAGGGCAGAAAGAAGCTTGCGGCGGCGGAAGTCCGAGAGCGCGTTGGAACCGCGCAGGCATAGAAACTCGGGCATGTAGCGGGCGGGACGTGACTAAAGAGAAATTATAGCCGACGTGCAAAATGCCATCAGACTGTGGCGCGATTGGCGTGGCGATCGCCAGAAAAAAAACGACACACAGCGCGCGTTACCATGCCACGAGCGGCGCAAACGTCATTGCCTGGCCGTGAACGGCACAAGTATCGTCGCACCGCCCGGCCCGGTTCGCGGCGAAGCGGCAGTAAGCTACACTGACCGCATGCAAACAATACCGGTATTTCTGGTCGAGCACATACGCCAGATAGAGCAATGGGCTTTTTCCCAGGACCCGCCGCCCCCGCTGATGGAGCGCGCCGGCCTCGCCACCGCCGAACTCGTGCGCGGCACCGTGCCGCAACACGCGCGCCGCATCCTGGTGCTCGCCGGCCCCGGCAACAACGGCGGCGACGCGTTTGTCGCAGCACGCCACCTCAAGCAGTGGTGGTTCGATGTGCAGCTCGTATTCACAGGCGATGCCGCGAAGCTGAAAGACGATGCAAAGGCCGCCCACGACGCCTGGCACGAGGCGGGTGGCACCGTGTCGAATACCATTCCCGCCGGATTCGATTGGCAGTTGGCCATCGACGGCCTGTTCGGAATCGGCCTGCAGCGCGATCTGGACATGCGTCACGCCACACTGGTGAATGAACTGAATCAATCCGGCCGTCCCGTTGTGGCAATCGACGTCCCCTCGGGGCTGGAGGCAGACAGCGGCAAGGTAATGGGTGTTGCGGTACGCGCGAGCCGGACCGTTACCTTTCTCGGGCTGAAAGCCGGCCTGCTCACGCGCGACGGCCCGGACCACGCCGGGGAAATTCATCTCGAAACGCTCGGTCTGGAAACACCACCCCTGCCCGGCGGCCACGGATACGTGATCGGCGACGAAGTCATCGCCTCGGCACTGCCGGCGCGCGCCCGGAACAGCCACAAGGGCCGTTTCGGCGACGTTCTGGTTATTGGCGGTGCCCATGGCATGGTCGGAGCGGCACTATTGGCCGGTCGCTCGGCACTCAAACTTGGTGCCGGCCGGGTACTTGTCGGCCTGCTGGGCGAGGGACCGCCGGTCGATTTCGTTCAGCCCGACCTGATGCTGCGCAGCGTCGAGGAACTGCTCGAGCGCGAGGGTGTTGGCGCAGCCGTGATCGGCCCCGGGTTGGGACAGTCGGACGCGGCACTGCACGCACTGTCCAAGGCTCTGCGCATTGATGCGCCGATTGTGCTCGATGCAGATGCACTGAATCTCCTGGCTGCATCGAAAGGACTGAAAGCCGCCTTGCAGCAGCGACACCAGCCAACGCTGTTGACCCCACACCCGGCGGAAGCGGCGCGCTTGCTGGGCGTGGAAACCTCGGCAATACAGGACGACCGTGTGGCCGCGGCACAGGACCTCGCCGCCGAGTTCGATGCGTCGGTGGTACTGAAAGGCTGCGGCAGCGTCTGCGCGCTGCCCGAGGGCACCTGGTGCATCAATACCAGCGGGAATCCCGGCATGGCGAGCGCCGGCATGGGTGACGTACTGTCAGGGATCCTCGGCGCGCTGCTGGCGCAAGGCGCGCCGCCGCACAGCGCACTGCTGGCCGGCGTACACGTACACGGCCTGGCCGCGGACGCACTGGTGTCCGACGGCGTCGGCCCGGTCGGCCTCACGGCATCGGAAACCATCGACGCGGCACGCAGCGTCTGGAACCGGCTCGCTGGAACGTGAACCGGCAGACCGGCTCAGCGAGTCCGCTGAAGGCTGGCAGCGGTCGTGCGAACGAGTGCGGGCATCACCGCGAACAGCACCAGTGAAGCGACGTAAACCGTTGCAGCGACCGGATCACGGCCGGCGGCATATTCCGTGACCGATTCGTTGCGAACGAACAGGACGACACCCCACTCGGCCAGCAGCAGCAAGGCCAGGCCCGTCAAACCGGCGTAAATCCGGGCGCTGCGGCCGGCAATCCGGAACCGGTGAACGATCCAGCGGGCCGCGAAAAAAACCACCAGCAGCATCAGCGGTGTTTCACCCAGTTCCGCGACGCGCTCTCCAACTGCGGGGACAACGAGCAATACCCGCAAGGTACCGAGCACGAAACCGGCACCGAACACCAACGCAAAATAGGTGCATCCCGCGCCGGCAATGCGCGGCCACCGATTCGCGTCCCCGCTGCTCCAGGCGCGAAGGTCCATGCGTGCGGCCTACGCCTTTGCCGTGCCGGCCAGCACGGCAACGTGCGTTGCAATGGCCTCCGGCGACTCTTCCTCCACGTAATGCTTTCCGTGCAGTCGGTGCCAGCGCGTCAATTCGAGTACCTTGCGACGGCCTTCCCGGTCTGCAACGATTTGTTGTACTGACATGATTGTCGCCCCCGGCCGCATTTTGCCATTCGCAATCGCCCCCGCGCGCACCCGTGTTCCCTGGCCTGGCGGCAGGATCGCCTGCTGCGCGCATCCTCTGTCGAACGAGTTTAACCCCGTCGCGAATGACGCCGCCAGCCGCATCAGGCCTGGGACCCCTTCCCGAATCGGGGTTATCCTTTGCGGCGTGGTACGGTTACATTCCCAGGTCAGCAAAGATCACCGATCCATGAGCACTCAACACAGTGAGCAACACGGCAATACCAGCAAAGCAGTCACTGCAGTGGATGCATTGATCATTGGCGCCGGATTTTCCGGTTTGTATCAACTCCTCTGTTTGCGCGACAAGACTCGGCCTGTCGGTCAAGGTGCTGGAAAAAGGCAACGGCGTCGGCGGAACCTGGTACTGGAACCGCTATCCGGGCGCGCGTTGCGACTCGGAGAGCCATTCCTATTGCTACTTTTTCTCCAGGGAACTGCTCGAGGAGTGGGAATGGTCCGAACGCTATCCCGAACCGCCCGAGATCCTTCGCTACCTGAACCATGTCGCTGACAGATTCGATCTGAAGCGCGACATCGAGTTCGGCACACTGGTCACGGCCGCCCGCTACGACGAGACAGCCAACCTGTGGGATGTCGAAACGGAAAGCGGACGGCGCTACCGGACGAAATACCTGATAACCGCCGTTGGCTGTATCTCGTCGGCCAACGTTCCCGACATTCCGGGGTTGCGGGATTTCAGGGGTGAGTGGTATCACACCGGACAGTGGCCGCACCAAGGCGTCGACTTTGCCGGAAAACGTGTGGGTCAGATCGGCACCGGTTCAACCGGCATCCAGGCCGCTCCGGTGATTGCCCGGACGGCGGCGCACCTGACGGTGTTCCAGCGCACTGCGAATTACAGTGTGCCGGCGCGCAACGCCCCGTTGAGTGATGAGTTCAAACAGTACGTGCGCGAACATCACGACGAAATCCGCGAGATTGTCCAGTCCACGCCCAACGGCCACCCGTTTCGCATTTCCGAACGCAAGGTGTTCGAGCTCGATCCGCAGAAGCGTCAGGCGGTTTACGATGCCGCCTGGGAGAAAGGCGGTCTGCAATTCCGTGCCGCGTTCCAGGACCTGCTGGCCAACAAGGCCGCCAACGACACCGCGGCCGAGTTTCTCAAGAGCAAGATCCGCAGCATCGTCAAGGATCCGGAAACCGCCGAAGCGCTCGCCGATATCGATCACCCCTACGCCGCCAAGCGCCCGCCGATCGATACCAATTACTTCGAGACCTTCAACCGCGACAATGTGACACTGGTCAACCTGCGTGCCGACCCGATCGAACGCATCACGCCGACCGGCATCAAGACGCGCGATCACGATTACGATCTGGACGTCATCGTCTTTGCAACCGGATTCGATGCGCTCACCGGCACGCTGTTGCGCCTGAACATCGAGGGCCGGGATGGCGTAACGCTGCGCGACTTCTGGAAAGCCGGCCCGAAGACCTATCTCGGCCTGCAGGTGCCAGGCTTTCCCAACCTGTTCACGATCACCGGACCCGGCAGTCCGTCGGTGCTGTGCAACATGCCGGTGGCGATCGAGCAGCACGTCGAATGGATCACTGACTGCATCCGCCACATGCGCGAGCACGGCATCGACCGCTGCGAAGCACTTCCGGAAGCGACGGAAAAATGGGTTCAACATGTTAACGAGGCAGCCAACGCAACCTTGCTGCCGCAGGTGAAACACTCGTGGTATCTCGGTGCCAACATTCCGGGAAAGCCCCGCGTATTCATGCCCTACGCCGGAGGAATGACGCGTTACCGGGCCATCTGCAATGATGTCGCCGCAAAAGGCTACGAAGGGTTCGTCTTCTCCCGAAGCGGCAAGGACACGGCCACGGCGCTGAACGACTTCACCGCGGCCACAGCGATTTCCTCGCCGGGTGTCTAGCGTCCCCAGCAACGATCTGGTCGGTACCTGGTATCTGGTTTCCACCGAATTTCGTTCGGGGGACGGTTCGCCGGCAGAGTCTCCTTACGGCAGTGCGCCGCAGGGCATCCTCATCTACGACTCGCACGGCAACATGGCCGCACAGTTGGCGCAGGGTCAGCGCAAGCACTTCAAGACCGCCGACAGAAAAGCCGGAAGCGACAGCGAAACCCGCATGGCGTTCGAGAGTTATCAGGCCTACTACGGGCGCTACAGAATCGACGAACGCGAACAAGTCGTCATTCATACCGTTACCCAGGCCTTGCTGCCCAACTGGGTCGGCACAGAGCAGCGGCGTTATTTCACATTCAGGGACGGAAAACTTGTCTTGCAAACAACGCCAATGATGATTGGCGGCGAACACGTCACCGGTGTGTTGACCTGGGAACGGGCCGGCTGACTGAGCCCGTTCGTCATACAGTGAAACACTGCAGGGACCGGCACGTTGATGCCGGTTTCTTGCCGTCTCCTCGGGAATGCGCCCCGCTCATTGATCCGTCGCCGCTACGACAGAACTGGCAGCGATACGGGACGGTTCACAACTTGCCGACATCGGCTTTCGCGCCTTTCCCAGGGCTGCTCTCCTTGTCGCGCCGGCGAGCCAGTACCGCAACAACGATCTTGCTGGCAACCGCCGCAAAAACACCGATGCTCAATAGTGAAAAAACGACGGTGAACATTTTGGAAAGCGACGAAGTAGGGGCAAGATCGCCATAACCGGTCGTCGACATTGTCATGACACTGAAGTAGAACGCATCAACAATGCCCCATCCTTCGATTGTTGCGTAGAAGTAGGTTGCGCCGGCGAGCAGCGCAAGCATCACCGCCATCAGCCCACGAAAGTCCCGGTCTGTCCGCAGCGCGTGCACGACGGCGCACGCCAGTTTCCACAGATTAATGCAGAATCCGATCATGAATGATCCATATCGAGCTTCACGATTCCCTCACCGGCGCTCGACGCACACGCACCGCCACGCCTATTCCGTCGATGGGAAATGCGAGCAGGGATACTCAGTCGTAAACAACCATGCAGCGCACTTCGATACTCCAGCGGTCCGGTGCATCCGGCGGCGTTGCCGGATCTTCGAACGCACTGTGGAAGCTGAACGTGCAAGGCGCCTGATCCCCGCCGCCGGCATCGCCTTCGGCACCCTTGGTCCGCGCGAGCTTCCCCTCCGAGTCCCATTGCTTGATCAGCAATGCCTCATCCCGCGTGACCTGCGGATAATAAAACCACCGGTGGCGCGGGGAGTATTTGGCGAAATAGTTCTCGCCGATGCGGTCCTGATAGTGGATTTCGAATACCACCAGGTCCTCGGGCTGCACGCAATCGGCATCGCACAGGGCGAGCGGATGGGTCGCAACCGGCTCATCCGCAATATTGCGCCATACGTTGATGATGGCAAACCGGCCACCACTGGCGAGCGCGCGCTCGGCGATTTTCGCGTCGATCAGTGACCGCCCTTCTCCCAGCACCGCCCGCAGCGTGTCATTCGACGTCGGTGGTCCGGTGAGATCGCGCAGGCGCTGCGGTGCACTGGTCAGGGTGTAATCGCCGTGCACCATGTGCGCCGGCCCCTGCACCTGCTGGCCCCCGGTAATCCGCCGCTTGCTTTGCTTCCCCGATGCCGAGCGGACGTTATGGTCGAAAGCGAAGGCATGCGCGCCCGTGTACTCCTGGACGACTTCGGCACAGTGCTTGTAGTAATCCCTGACGACCTGTTCCTGATTGAAAAAATCGACGCCGCCAGCGGGAAGCGGCCGCGTCAGCAATTCGAACCCATTGGTGATGATGGTCCGGCGGTCCGCGCCCTCGAGCCGACGGGCATTGTATACGGGCATTTCCCGCTGCTCCCGGTCCACGCCCTGCCAGCCGTCATCGCTGCCGTCCTTGTCACGCCGGGTAAGCACCTTGCCGTTGCGGTAAAGCGATGATTCTGCCGAGGCTTTCAGGTAGGTAAAGATTCCCGTCGTGTCCTGTTGGCCTTTCAGTTGTGCTGATTCGTCTTTCATGTTCCTGATCCTTGCAGTTGTGCCTTGCGCTCGTTTTCTGAAGCTCTCATGTGCATCATACATCGGAGCCGGACTTCAGACAGCTGGCAGCCGCCGCGCCGGATTCCGCTGCGAACCGCGGACTCCCGCGCAAGACGTATCTTCAGCGGCGCACTTCCGGCTCTAGTCGAGAATCTCCCCGAACAACGTGATGAACGAAGGATCGGTCAATGTGCCAACGTGGCTGTTCGTAAAACCGTACATTCGCAATGCTTCGGACTGCAGCTTGAACGGTATCTGACTCTCTACAGTCACAACGCCGTCATCGCCACTTTCCGCTTCATGCGAAAACACGAGGTAATACGGTATCTGCCCGGGCCAGTCCCACTCGTGCAGGTCTCGCAGGAACTCGCTGCCTGTCGCGACATCGCGCCATGCCGGCACGACCACCGGTGACAAATCCACTCCCGACGACGCGCTCGCCATGCCGCCCATTGGACTGTTGACGGTCATGACAAGACCGATGTGGCTTTCGCGCATTGGAAACCTTTCAACGTACTTCTTGACGAAGGAGCGTACAACGAGACCGCCCATGCTGTGGGCGATCACGTCAAACCGTTCGAAGGCGTACCGGTTTTGCAAATCGGTCACGGCTTTGACCATGTAATCACTGATCATGTCCAGGCGCACGCCGCTTGGATAATAGAGAACCCAAGGCTGAAATTTTTTCGCATCGAGGCTTTCGATGAGCGCGCGCAGATCGGTCGGCCCACCGGCAATGCCATGGACGAATATGACTGGCACCCTGGAAGCGTCGTAGTCCTGCAGAAACAACAGCCCTCCTCCCACCGACTGGAGAAAATCCAGGGGGCGCCACATGCCCATCGAATAGTTGTCGCGACTGAACAGGGGATCATCGAGCGAGACGACTGCGCCGATATTCCTGTTGATCTCCGATTCGGCGATTATCGCCCCCTGATCATCGGCGAGTTCCGGCGGGTCGCCGCGAATGACGATCGTCTCCAGTTCAACCGTTTGCCGCTCTCCAACGCGAAAGGTGAGCGGATCGGTACTGAAATTCCCGTGTTCCTGCCCGCGCTGGAAACGGCCATCGTGATTGACATCGATAAATGCGGCGACGAGGTATACACCGGGTTCGACCGTGAACTCGTAATTGCCCGCGCCGGAGGCAATGATTTGGTTCTCGAGCGTGAAAACCTCGTTCCTGACTTCGAATCGGAGCACAACGACAGGCCCCGGCTGCGCGCTCTGAACGTCAACCTTGCCTTTGATCACGGCGACATTTTCAACGCTGTCTGCCTGCCTGCTGATCTCCTTCAATCCGCAAGCCGGCAACAAAACCAGCATGACCGGAACGACAATACCAGAGAGAATTCGATTCATTGAAGCGGACCTTGCTCGGGAGAGTGTAATCGGGTGTCCAGGGCCTGTTAACACATGTGGTCGACGCGCCGATCACACATGCGTTAACAGGCCCTAGTTCAGAGCGCGGAAAGCCAGCATGCCGAGTATCGTCATGACGATTGAACCGATGACATGGGTCGACAGCAACAACACCATCCATCCATAGCGCGCAGCATTCAGCAGCAAGACGGCTTCTGCGGAAAAACTCGAGAATGTCGTCATGCCGCCGAGAAAACCGGTAATGACCAACAGCCGCATTTCCAGAGGAAGTTCCGCGTGCTGCGAGAAAAACTCGACGGCCACGCCAATCAGAAACCCGCCGGCCAGGTTCGCCACCAGAGTGCCCAATGGCAGATTGGGCAGAACGGTGTTGAGCCCTATTCCAAGCCACCAGCGTATCCACGCGCCCAGCGTCGCGCCGATACCTACCGCGAGGAATCCTGTGTATGGCATGCCACTCCCCTGTCTACGAAGCCACTTTCGATTATAGGTCCCGGGCAAATCTCAAGGCGCGCGAAACCCGTATCGCTGAAGAATCTCTCTGCCGCGCGGAGAATCGACGAACTCCACAAACCGTCTGGCCGTATCGGCGCGGCGCGTGTCGCTGACAACCGCGATCGGGTAGGCAATCGGCTCGGTTGTGGCGACTTCCATCAGCACTCGCACTTTTCCCGGTATGACACGGGCGTCGGTTGCATACACGAAACCGGCGTCGACCTCCCCGCGAGCCACGTAATCCAGACTTTGCCGGACGTGCTGCGTATTGATGATCTTTGGCGCCAGCACTTCCCAAAGTTCGGCCGCCTGCAAGGCAAGTTGCGAATAATGTCCTGCCGGAACGCTGGCGGGGTTGCTGATGGCGATGCGCTCGATCCTTGACATGCGCAAGTCGCTCAAGCGCCGGATATCGAGAGACGAATCGGCCGGCGCGATCAGCACAAGCGCATTGCGCGCAAAGTCACGCCGGCTGCCGCTCAGAACCAGTTTCTTCTGTTCAGCGCGGCGCATGGTTTCCTGGTCGGCGCTGGCAAACACATCGACCGGCGCTCCGCGCGCAATCTGCTGCAACAATTGCCCGGAACCGGCGAAATTCAGCGCCACCTTCGTGCCCGGGTGCGCCTGTTCGAATGCCTTGCCAATTTCCGTGAAGGCATTCGTCAGGCTGGCGGCCGCGGAAACAATCAAATCGGCAGCATTGGCGTTGCCGGGAAGTGCCAACAGCGCCATTGCCGCCAACAGGCATTTAATCACCGCGCGCATCGGTACTTTCCGCACCAGTCGGGAACGGCCGCTGCCCTGTCCAACGTCATTCGCATCTGCGGTGCGATGCGAATGCTAATCGCCATCGTGTGTTTCATCTGCCTGTCTTCCTTCGGCGGCAACGCCCGACGCTTCCATCAGCATTTTGCGGATCATGCCTCGTACCGGATTGCCCAGCGCGTCCCGATAAGGTTGTCCTTTCAGGTCGACCGTGCTTTGTACGCGGCCCTTGCGCATCAGCAGAAGGCGTTCCGCGAGCGCCGCGACGTCCTGCGGATCATGCGTAATCACCAGCAGCGGTACCTTGAACAGCCATTGGGTATTGAGCAGTTCCTGGCGCATGCGAATGCGAAGCAACGGGTCGAGCGCGGCGAACGGTTCGTCGAGCAGCAGGATACCGGGTTTGCGCAACAGCGCTCGCGCCAGCCCCACTCTCTGCCGTTGGCCGCCCGACAACTGCCAGGGGTGGCTTTCGGCCAGTTCAGCGATCTCGAACAGTTCCAGCAGGTCGCGCACCCGGCGCCTCACGTTCTCGTTCGGCCGGCGCCGCCACCAGGAGGTCTCTGCGAATGCGACATTTTCTTCCACGTTCAGGTGTGGAAACAGGGCATAGTCCTGGAACAGGTAACCCACATTGCGCTCTCGCGTGGGAACGTCGATTCCGGCCGCTGAGTCGAACAGCACGCGACCGTCAACCGCAATCCTTCCTTCGTCCGGTTGCTCAAGACCGGCAATCGCTTTGAGGGTAATGCTCTTGCCGGCACCCGAAGCACCGAAAATCACGTTGAGATCGTCCTCGCAAACAAAAGCGACGTCCAGTTGAAACGCCTGCGATCCCGAACGCAGCGTCTTGCGGATATTGACCTCGATGCGCACGCTAGTTCAACCGGCGGCGTATCGTGGCTTCAGAAAGTGTCCGGAAGCCACCAGGATCAGCACGCACACGACAGAGGTAACGATGACGAGAAAGTTGGCGACCTCGTCGTTTCCCGCCTGCACCGCTTCATAGACGGCAATCGACAACGTCTGGGTGCGCCCGGGCAAGCTTCCCGCCACCATCAGAGTGGCTCCGAATTCACCCAAAGCACGCGCAAACGCCAGCATCGCGCCAGCCAGGATGCCGCGCCACGCGAGCGGCAAGGTCACTCGCACGAACACGTGCCACTCGGATTTCCCCAGCACACGCGCCGCCTGCTCGAACTCGCGCTCGACACCCTCGAATGCGGCGCGCGCAGCCTTGTAAACCAGCGGGAAAGCCACGACCGCTGCGGCGATGACCGCACCCTGCCATGTAAACACCAGAGTGATCCCGAGTTCCCTGTCCAGCCACTCGCCAATGATGCCGCGCCGGCCTATCAGCACCAGCAGGTAGTATCCCAGTACCGTTGGTGGCATCACCATCGGCAGTGTCATCAGGGCGTCGACCAGCTCCCTTCCCGGGAAACGAAACTTCGCCACCAGCCAGGCAGCCAGAATACCGCCGACGGTCGCAGCAAACGTTGCCCATCCGGCGACTTTTAAGCTCAGGAACAAGGGAATGAGCACCGCTTCCGAGGTGAGGTTCACGATTTTCGGCAAGCCGGATTGTGGCGACGGGAAACTGCGGAATGCATCGGATTTCGCAAAGGATGTGGCACCGTGTGATCTGACCGAATATAGCGCTATTGCACCGGGTTCAGGGCACAGTCAACAAGAGCGGTGTGCAAAAAAACGGCGCTTCGGTTTGAAGCGCCGCGTCAATACTCGAAAAGGTGAGAGACGGGGCGTTCCATCCCGTCCGTTCCCGGTACTACGTTCTCCTCGATCTGCGGTTTCATGCACTTACGTGTTGCCAGACCTTCGCTGTATTTAAACGGATATAGCGATAATCGTCAAGCCTCGCTGCCGGCTTATGACACACCGTTGAGCAAGCTATTGAATTAATGTGATTTCCGGCCGTGCGCGTCAACGCATCAGGTCGGAAAACTGCCCCATTTCGCGCGCCACACTGGCACAAGCCTTCTTTTCCATCGCCCTGTAGCGTCTGACTACGTCATGGCCCAGGTCGGTCACCCGCGCGCCGCCACCCTGCGCTCCGCCAGTCAGCGTTTCCACCAGTGGCGACTTGAAACTCGCGTTCATGGTGTCGACCAGCAACCACGCCCGTCGGTAGGACATTCCCAGTTTGCGCGCCGCCGCCGAGATCGATCCGCTTTCGGAGATGGCATCGAGAAGATCAGCCTTCCCGGGCCCCATCGCGATCGACTTGCGGAAGCTGATGCGCAATTGCGGCTTGAGTGTCGATTCCTCAGATGCGTACACCGGTCTCGAATCTCCCACACGCGCCTCCGTCACATTCACGACCAGCGGTCGGCAGCGGCATCGTCGCTGGCGCGCGCATCGACCCACCGCGCCCCTTCCGGCGTCACTTCCTTCTTCCAGAACGGCGCCCGCGTCTTGAGGTAATCCATCAGGAACTCACAGGCCTTGAAGGACTCTCCGCGATGTGCGCTGGTCACCACCACGAGAACGATCTGCTCGAGGGGCTTGAGCGTGCCGACCCGATGCACCACCAGTGCATCGTAAATATCCCAACGCTGCTGTGCCTGCGCCACGATTTCTTCCAGTGACTTCTCCGTCATTCCCGGATAGTGTTCAAGCGTCAGCGTCGCGACCGCGTCGCCTTCATTGAGATCGCGCACGATACCGACAAAGCTCGCGACCGCACCGACTCCCGGGTTGCCTGCGCGCAGTTTCGCGATCTCCGCGCCGACGTCGAAATCCTCGTGCTGCACCCGTACCGGCATGCGATCAGCCTCCCGTGACCGGCGGAAAGAAAGCGATCTCCTCGCCGCCCCTGATGCGCGTTTCCGGCGCCGCCATGTCCTGATTGACCGCCACCCGCACGGCTTTGCCGGTGCCGAGTTCCGTGGCCCACACACCGCCCCTGTCGCGCAGAAATCCGGCGAGAGCCCCTACGGTATCCACACCCTCTGGCAGCACAAGCTCTTCCTCGCCTTTCCCGAGCGCTTCGCGCAATCGTGCGAAATAGAGCACCTTGACGGTTGCTGTTTGCGTTTCGTTCGGTTTCATACGGTAATTTTACTCCTGCGAATCGGGATCGAATTGTGCGGCATTCGTGAGAACGAAGGCGGCGATGGTCTGGTAGTCGTCCAGAGCAAACTGCGGCATTGCGGTATCGATTGCCTCATCCGAGGCGATGGCGACAATATGCGGGTCGTCCGGAAACAGAAACGGCGCGCCGTGCGCCTTGCGATGAATTTCCAGCTTCGGAATCGGCTGTTTCTTGAAGCCCTCGACGAGCACGATGTCACAAGGCGACATACGCCGCAGCTGCTGCGGCAATTCCGGCTCGGGCTGGCCGACGATTTCATGCATCAGGACCCATCGGCTCGCAGACGTAAGCATCACTTCGGTCGCGCCCGCTTGCCGATGCCGGTAGGAATCCTTGCCCGGCTGGTCGACGTCGAAAGCATGGTGCGCGTGCTTGATCAGCGAGACGCGCACACCCTGCTCTATCAGAACCGGAATCACGTTCTCGATCAGGGTCGTCTTGCCGCTGCCGGAATAACCGGCAAATCCGAACACTTTCATACCAGGATTTCCGTCATTTCAGAAGTTCCAGGCGCCCTTGCATCATGTGCAGCCGAACCACACCTGGCAGCCCGAGCAGGTCGCGATCGTGACACGCAATCAGCAACGTGCGCCCTTCGGCGGCAATCGCGTCAATCAACCGGGTGACCAGTTCCCTGCCGTTTTCATCCAGGTTGGCGGTGGGCTCGTCAAGAAGATACAACACGGGGTCGAGCGCATGAGCGCGAGCCAGTGCGACACGCTGTTTTTCCCCCGCCGACAGTGCCCGTGGCGGGCGGTTGACAAGGCCGCCGATGCCGGACCATTCAATGGCGTCGGCGGTGCGCCGCTTCGTCTCGGCACGTGCAACCCCTGCCGCTCGCAGACCAAACGCAATGTTCGCTTGGACGGACGTCGAGAAAAGCAGCGGTTGGTGATGCACGAAACCGATCTGCCGGCGCACATTCTCCGGATACTGCGCGAGATCGATTGTCTTGCCGTCAAATTGAAATTCCGAACAGCTCGCGTGCTCCAGTCCTGCGAGAACGCGCAACAATGTTGTCTTGCCGGCACCATTCGGGCCGGACAGCAGATAGATGCGCCCGCGCGCGAGGACCAGCCGGTCGACATCGAGTATCACCTGCGCACCGATTCTTCGTTTCAATCCGCGGCAGGCAACCACAACGCCATGCGAATCGCCGGCGCTTGCCTCGTTACGCACTGACGCGGCAACTGCGGACAACATGTTCATTGCGGATGCGCTCCTGCCCCCTGGGCCCATGACATCGCAAAATTGACTCCCAGCGCGAGCGCCATCAACACGATGCCGAGCGCCACGCCCTGCGCGAATTCGCCTTTGGTGGTCTCCAGCGCAATCGCAGTCGGCATGTTGCGTGTCATTCCGGCAATGTTACCGCCAACCATCAGCGCGCATCCGACTTCCGAGATCACGCGTCCGAATCCGTTGAACAACGCCGCCATCACGCCGAAGCGGACTTCACCCAGAACGGTAAGGGCAGTACGCAATCTGCCGGCGCCCAGAACGATCGCTGTTTCGCGTACGCGTGCGTCTGCCCCCTGCACCGCCGAGAGTGTAAACGCCACAAGGATGGGGGCCGCGATCAGCATCTGGCCGATCATCATCGCTGTCTGGGTAAACAACAGGTGCAGCGATCCCAACGGACCCTGTCTCGACAAAAGCATGTAAAGCAGCAGGCCTACCACGACCGTTGGAAACGCGAACAACGCCTGGGTGATCACGATGATGATGCGCCTGCCCGGAAACCGGTGCGTGGCGAGTAAATAGCCGGCGGCGATCGCCACTGGTGACATCAGCAACAGGGCGCCGACGGAAATCTTCAGCGACACCCAGACGATGCGCCACAACTCGGTGTCGCCTGAGAAAAGAAGTCGCAGTGCCTGCCGCGTGGTTTCGATCAGTTCCACTTGATGCTAGGGCGCGGCACTGGGAAAGAACAACTGTTTGCCGTTGACCCTGAACTCGCTGATGGCCTGCTGGCCTTGTGCGGAGGTCAGCCAGTCGATGAAGCGCATGGCTTCGTCGAAGCGGATATCGGGATACTTTGCCGGATTCACGGCCATCACGCCATACGGATTGAACAGGCGCGCGTCGCCCTGCACCAGGATCTCCAGGTCTACTTTGTCTTGCATCGCGTAATAAGTTGCCCGGTCGGTGAGCGCGTAGGCGCGCAGCTCGGACGCCATTAACAGCACTTCGCCCATGCCCCTGCCGGCTGAGCGATACGCCGCATTCCCGGCAGGCTGCTTGCCTAGCGCCGCCCAGTAACGCAATTCCATTTTGTGGGTGCCCGAATCGTCGCCACGGGAAACGAACACCGCCCGGGCATCCATGATCTTGCCAAATGCCTTGATCGCGTCGCGCCCTCCGCGCAAGGCCGCCGGATCGTCAAGCGGACCGACAATGACGAAGTCGTTATACATGACGTCGCGCCGGTTGACGCCGTGTCCTTGTTCGATAAAGCGATCCTCGTCCGGCCGGCTGTGCACAAGAATCACGTCGACATCGCCGTTTTCGCCGAGCTTTAGCGCCTTGCCGGTCCCGACGCTGATCACCGCCACCTTGATTCCGTGCGCCGCCTCAAATAGCGGCAAGAGATGCGTGAGCAGGCCGGAATTGTCAGTGCTGGTTGTCGTTGCCAGTCTGAGATCGCGCGCCAGCGCGTTGTTCCCGGTGCCGACCAGTACCCCGGCACAAACGACGATGATTGCCAGCAAACGCCAAACGCGACACATAGCCTTATTCCTTCGGAAATGGGACCCGGGACAGGTCATCGCCCCCGTTATATCCAAACTAACATATCGGTTTGCATTATCGCAGAATACGCCGGGGCGGCAATTCATCACAGCCGGAATTGGCAGGGCCGCCAGGCAAAGCTGTCGGCCGCGCTTCGGGAACCGCGCCCTGTTGGCCGGTCGCGGTGCGCGCCTTCTTTGACGCTACCGCTTATGCAACGACTGCAGTGTCAGGACTTGACCTCTTTGAGCCACAGTTCGTGATGCTCTTTGGCCCACGTCTCGTCAACGTATCCCGTGCGCATCGCCTTGTAGGCCCCTTCGGTACCGATGGTGCCCATGTAGATGTGCCCGAGTGATGCCGCAACGAACAGCAAAGCGCCGACGCCATGAACGATGTTGGCGATCTGCATGGTGAAACGCGTTTGCTCGAAATTCGGAAAATTGAGTATCAGGCCCGATATTCCAACCACCAGTCCGAGCAGCGCAACGCCGCCCCAGAACCAGCCTTTTTCCGCTGCGTTGTACTTGCCAGACGGAACGTGCGCTTTGCCGCTGAGCACCTGCGGCGCTTTCTTCAGCCATTCCCAATCGATACCGTGCCAAATGTTGTCGCGCACGAACACGGCAAACATGCAGGCCACACAGAAGATGAACAGCGGTCCGACGATGTTGTGCACGTTCTTGGCTATCGTCGCAAACCAGGCGAAACCCGCGTGCCCGATCACCGGGATCAGGATGTGTTTTCCAAACAGCAGCAGCACGCCAGTAACGGCAAGCACGACAAATGCGACCGCCGTCGACCAGTGAATAGCCCGTTCCCAGTTGCTGAAGCGCTGCACCAGCTTGCCGGTCGGCTGGCCGTGCAACTTCAACGGGCCTTTCCACGTGTAGAACAAACCTATCGCGATCGGAACCAGGATCAGCAACAGCCCGCCAATCAGCGTAATCGGCCCATTGCGAATCTGCCGCCAGGTTTCGCCTGCCGACTGGATCAGCACCCCGGCCTCGCGTCCCGTCGCCTGTGTCGAATGCGCCGCGCCCGAGCGCACCGCGCGCCACACGGGCGCATTGTTCATCGGTTGCTCCGCTTGCCGTTTCGCCTGTTGCTGCGCGGAATCCGTGGCAACGGCGGCGTCATCGGCAACCGCAATCGTCGCCGCACCGCCTAGCGCGCTGCATACACCCAGCCAGAGCGAAAACAAAAGTGTGCGCACCATCCTCAGGCACCCCCCGGCCGCATATATTCGCTTTGCAGTTTGTTGCGCCGCTTGATTTCCCGTTCCCAGTTTTCACGCTTGCCGTCGAACGCCTCGCCATGCCATACCGGCGTATCCGGCTTGCCGGCGTACTTGCCGCCCTCGTACTGCGCTTGCTGCGGAAACTCGCCGCATCCGGCCTGGAAACCCGCGGCGAGTGCGACACCGACCAGAAAACCGATCCGCCTCACGATTATTGCTCCACTTTCCTGTCGGACGATCCGGCATCGGACGGTTGGTCAGGTTTGCCATACGCCGTGCCCCAACCCCAGACTTCCGCGCCCTTGCCCCGCACCGTCACGCGCTCTCGATAGATATCGGCCAGTACGTCTCCATCGCCGCCAAGCAATGCCTTGGTCGAGCACATTTCCGCGCAGATCGGCAATTTCCCTTCCGACAGGCGGTTGCGCCCGTACTTCGCGAATTCCTCTTCGCTGCCGTTCTCTTCCGGGCCGCCCGCGCAGAAGGTGCACTTGTCCATCTTGCCACGCGCTCCGAACCAGTCTGTCGAGCGGCCGTCCGGCGCGCTCGCATTGGATGCCGGAAATTGCGGCGCGCCAAACGGACACGCATAAAAGCAGTAGCCGCAGCCGATGCACAGGTCCTTGTCGTGCAAGACGACGCCGTCTTCCGTCTTGTAGAAACAATCGACCGGACACACCGCCATGCACGGCGCATCCGAGCAGTGCATGCACGCCACCGACATCGATTTTTCAGCACCGACCTGCCCGTCGTTGATGGTAACGACCCGGCGGCGGTTAATGCCCCAGGGTACTTCGTGTTCGTTCTTGCACGCGGTGACACAGCCGTTGCATTCGATACAGCGTTCCGCGTCACACAGAAATTTCATTCTTGCCATTTGCCAGATCTCCTTGAGCTTTTTCCGCGCACCCCGGCCCTATGCCGGTTCCACCTGGCACAGCGATGTCTTGGTTTCCTGCATCATCGTAACGACGTCGTAACCGTACGTGCCCCCGGTATTGATCGCCTCGCCACGGATAATAGGCGCACTGCCGTCGGGGTAGTGCTCGAGCATGTCCTTGCCCTGCCACCATCCGGAAAAATGAAATGGCACGAAGACGGTGTCGGGACCTACCCGCTCGGTGATCAGCGCCTTGACCTTGAGCCGCGTCCCTACCGGGGTCGTCAGCCACACGTATTCGTCGTTGCGCACGCCCCGGTCAGCGGCCGCCTTGGGATGGATTTCGACAAAGTTCTCCTGTTGCAACTCCGCAAGCCACGGGTTCGAGCGCGTCTCTTCGCCGCCGCCTTCGTATTCGACCAGACGTCCGCTGGTCAGAGTCAGCGGATAGGTCTCGTGCAGCTTGTCAGCAACGCTCTTATCCTGGATCGACTTGAACAGGGTCGGCAGCCGGTACAGCGACTTGACGTCGTCGTGGGTCGGCCACTTCGCCACCAGATCCGGACGCGAACTGTACAGCGGCTCGCGGTGCATCGGAACATCGTCGGGGAAATTCCACACCACGGCGCGAGCACGGGCGTTGCCGTAAGGTACGCACGCGTGCTTCAGCGCCACTCTCTGAATGCCGCCCGACATATCGGTTTTCCAGTTTTTCCCCTCGGCTTGCTTTTTTTCCTCCGGCGTCAGGTCGTTCCACCAGCCCAGCTTCTTGAGCAAGGCGTGATCGAACTCCGGATAACCGGTGGTGATTTCGCTTCCTACCGAGTGCGAACCATCGCCGGCCAGCAGATCGACGCCGTCGCGCTCGACGCCGTAGCGGGCCCGGAAGGTGCACCCTCCGTCCATGACGTGTTTCGAAGTGTCGTAGAGGTTGGGCGTACCCGGATGCTTGACCTTGTCCGTGCCCCAGCACGGCCACGGCAGACCGAAATAATCCCCCGTCAGGTCGTAACCCGTTTCCTTGTCCTTGCCACCGGCAGCGCGCAGCGTGCGCGCGTTGAACACGTGCATGTTGCGCATGTGCGCCTTCAGTCGCTCCGGGGTCTGCCCCGTGTAACCGATGGTCCAGGTGCCGCTGTTGATCTCGCGCAGCACGTCTTCGAGGTCCGGTTCGGGCAATCCGCCCTTGCCTGCAACGAGTTTGACGTTCTGCTTGCCGCCGTTCTTTCCGACCAGTTGATCGCTGAAGCCGAGCTTCTCGGCGAGCTGGTACATGATCATGTGATCGGTGCGCGATTCGAACAGCGGCTCGATGACCTGCTCGCGCCACTGAATCGAGCGATTGGACGCGGTGATACTGCCGTAGGTCTCGAACTGTGTAGAGGCCGGCAGCAGGTAGGCGCCGTCCTTGCGCACCATGGCGAACATCGAGGCCGATGCTGAAGGATACGGATCGATCACCACCATCAGATCGAGCTTCTTCATCGCCTCGATCTGATCAACGCCGCGCGTTTGTGAATTTGGCGCATGGCCCCAGAACACCACGGCGCGCAGGCTGGTCTTCTGATCGATGTTCTCGCTCGCCTCCAGCACACCGTCCGCCCAGCGCGACACGGTGATGCCGTCCTTGCCCATCATGTCCTCGTCGACGAATCGGCCTTTCAGCCAGTCGAAATCGACATTCCAGACGCCGGCCCAGTGCTTCCAGGCGCCCTCTGACAATCCGTAGTAGGCCGGCAGCGAATTCGCATTGGGGCCGACATCGGTCGCGCCCTGGACATTATCGTGTCCGCGGTAGATGTTGGTGCCCCCGCCGGTAATGCCGGCATTGCCGAGCGCCAGCATCAATATCGCACTGGCCCGGGTGACGGCATTGCCATTGGTATGCTGGGTCTGGCCCATCGCCCAGATGATGAATCCCGGCCGGTTGTCCGACAGCATTTTGGCGGTGTCATACATTTCCTGCTCGGGCACGCCGGTCACGTCTTCGACCACCGCCGGCGTATACCTCGCCATGACCTCTTTCCTGACCTTGTCCATGCCGTAGACGCGCTGGCGAATGTATTCCTTGTCTTCCCAGCCGTTCTTGAAGATGTGATAAAGCAGGCCGAACAGGAAGGCTACGTCCGTTCCCGAGCGCAGGCGGACATACTTGTCGGCCTTGGCGGCGGTGCGCGTGAACCGGGGGTCCGCGACGATGACCTTGGCACCGTTTTCCTTTGCATGCAGCGTATGCAGCATCGACACCGGGTGCGCCTCGGCGGCGTTCGACCCGAGGAAGAACAGGCACTTGGAGTTCTGCTCGTCGTTGTAGGAGTTGGTCATGGCGCCGTAGCCCCAGGTATTGGCAATACCGGCTACCGTGGTCGAGTGGCAGATTCGCGCCTGATGATCGACGTTGTTCGAACCCCACAGCGAGATCCATTTGCGCATCAGGTAGGACTGCTCGTTGTTGTGCTTGGACGAGCCGAGGACGAACAAGGCGTCGGGACCACTTTCTTCTCGGATCGCGAGCAGTTTTTCCGATATTTCCTGGTAAGCCTGGTCCCAGGAAACCTTTTTCCACTTGCCGTTTTCCAGCTTCATCGGGTACTTGAGCCGATGCGAGTCGTGCGTGATTCCGTGCTCGCGTACCGCAGCACCTTTGGCGCAGTGCGAACCGAGATTGATGGGGGAATCGAAGACCGGCTCCTGACGCACCCAGACGCCGTTTTGAACCACGGCGTCGATTGCGCAACCCACCGAGCAGTGCGAGCAAACGGTGCGCTTGACGGTCACTTCCCCGGCCGCTGCCGGCGCTGCCTCCGCCTGCGCCTTGCCGACCATCGAATACGGCAACTGTGACGCGACCGCGCCGACGCCCAGTGTGACACCCGAGCGCTTCAGAAAGGTACGCCGGTCGATTGTCTTGCCGAGCACCCCGGCAACGTTTCGGGAGATTCGCGCCGCAGGAGCAACCGCACGGCCGGACTTTCTGGTCAGCAGCATCGCCATTCCCTTCCCTAGACCCGCGCAGTGCGGTAATACTTGTTGACGTGCTCTGAGACCTTGTAGCCGCCGTTGGTCGCCGCACCGGTCTCTTTGACGCCCTCCGTGGCTTCCGGCATTACCGAACCAACCACGGCTGCCGCCGCTGCAACACCTGCGGCACCCGCAGAAACCAGAAATCCGCGGCGGGATGCCGACACGTCGTCTTTTGCCATGCTGCTCCTCCTCTACCGAATCCGCAATCTCCGGACCGCACAACCGGGGACTCGCGATTCAAGCCAGAAACTCAATCGCCAATGACGTTACCGCCATCAAGGTTATTTGTATTGCGCACCAAGCCTATTGTCACATGTCGAACGCGTCATGTTCAACGAACAAAAAACTTTTCGCGAATCTTGCCACCGGCCGATAGAACTGCGCGCGCGAATGCGTCGATATTGCGTCGCACAACAATTCGCCCCCATGCCACAGGAACGTGTCGAAGAAAATTTTCTGTTCATCGATGCCGCTGCGCGCCTCGGCGATCAGATAGCGCATGATTTCGAACAGGATGGCGACGTGATCTTCCGGTTCGTGCACCCCGCTTTGCCTTTGCAGGCCTCGCGCAGCGAGCCAGGTGCGCAAAGCCACCAACGGCGTGTCCACGCTGCTGCGCGCAGTGAATGCGCCAATGTAGAGCGAGATCTCGGCTCGCCCGCTGCCAACGAAAAGTTCGTTGTATTCATCGGCCACTGAGACCTCGTCGGTTGTCGCCGCCAACGCGACAAGTTCGCGCCACGCCTGGATGAAATCACCGGCACGTTCGCCCTGCGACTGACTTTCCGGGACCGGCGCGGATGCAATACCGCGCAGCAAGTCGGCGTCGGCGGGTGACGCAAACAAGCGTGAGAGCAAGGCATAGAAGTCGGCACGCGCCTGCTCTGCGGGATCAACTCCGGTCAGGGATCCGTGCGTCGCCGTACTCATTTGCCTCCGCTGTTGCCCGTGCCGCTTCGACCGGGAACCGCCTTGTCGGAATCCGTATAGTCGAAGATGGAAGTCTCGTCGGTCGACGCAACCATGTCGATGACCCGGCATTCACCGCACATTTGCAGGCGTTTCAACGCACCCTCGGCGGCGAACATCGAATGCTGTCCCAGCTTCGCAAGCATGTTGTCAACCATGCGCCGTGTGCCGAATGGCTTGCCGCAACGGATACAGTCAAAAGGTTCGGCTTCATTCAGCACTACCGGCAGTTTCGCCTGTCCGGTAAGCAACAGACGGGGCTGCAGACCAATCGCGTCTTCGGGACATGTATTGACGCACAAGCCGCACTGCACGCAGTTGCGCTCGACGAACCGCAGTTGTGGCGCCTGGGGCGCGTCCTGTAGCGCCGATGCGGGACAGGCGCTGACACAAGCCATGCACACGGTGCAGGTATCGCGGTTGACCGTGACCGACCCGAACGGCGCGCCAACGGGCAGTGCGATCTGATCCGTCGGACGCGGGGCATGCCGTGACAGATGATCGATCGCGAAGTCGAGGCTTGTGCGCTTCTCGGGCGACAGATTGAAAGCGGCCGTCTCGGCAACGGAGACCGCCGGGGTCAGGTTCCACAGCTCACGTTCCAGAGCCGGCGCATCGTCCACTTGCAGCAGCCGGAAATGCTCTCCGCCATAGCCCATTTCGTTGACAATGCGTTGCGCAATCTCCATTTGCGCTTCGATGGCCTCCAGATAACCCTCGACGCGGCAACTGCCGGCCAGAACCATCACCTGACTGGCGCCATAGGCAATGGCGCCGAGCAGGATGTCGATGCCGATCGACGCAGCGTGGAACACGGCCACCGGAATCACTCGCGCCGGCAAGCCGCGGCCTCCGCGTACGGCGTGTCTTCCCAGAGAACTGACCAGTAAAGCGCCTTCTCCGGCGTCATGCAGCAAAAGGCAGGCATTCTTGCCGCCGGCTCCATGGTAGGTTGACAGCAGCGTCTTCAGGCGCGTGCCGACATCGGGCACGCGTGCATATTCGTAGCGCATCGCCCCCGTCGGGCACACCGTTGCGCAACCGCCGCAACCGGCACAGACATGGGCGTCGACGACGACGCGATCTCCTTCGCTCTTGATGGCGCCCGTGGAACAGACATCGATGCATCGATTGCAGCCACTGCGTCCGGACCGGCCGTGCGCGCAAATCTTTTCCTGATAACGGGTGAACCGCGGCTTTTCAAACTCGCCGACGAGTTGTACCAGACGCGCTGCGGCCAGCGCCTGCTCGAGCGGGTCATTGCCCGGTGCAGCGTATCCCTGTGGCAGATCGGCGACGCGGATCAACGGTTGCGCGGAAAGATCGAATACCAGGTCGAAACGCTCCGCGCGTTTTACCGGTTCCCGGCCGAAGTCGATGGCGCCAATCCCGGCACAGGCATCGACGCACTTGCGATGCCCGTCACAACGGTCCGGATCGATCTGATACAGAAAATCGATTGCCGCTTGCGGGCACCGGTCGATGCAGGCGTTACAGCGGGTGCAAATGTCCAGGTCGATGGGATTTTCCTGCCGCCAATGCACATCAAAGGCGCCGAGAAATCCGGATACGCGCAACGGCTCACCCGACCACACCGGATAGTTCCGATCGACCGGCAGTTCTCCCCCTTCCCGTCGCGTGATCAGCACACTGACACTGAGTTGCCCGACGCTGCCATCGGACAGCCGCCGGCCCCAGTCCAATGCAACAGCCGACGGGCCGATAACCAGGATCTCGCCTGAGGACTGATAATCGACCGATGCCACCGGTTCGGGCTCGGGGAGGCTGGCCGCGGCCAGCAGGGCCGCGACTTTCGGAGTGACCTGGTCCTGTTGCGCCGACCACCCCGCTGCTTCACGAATGTTGACGAAACGCAACCCGGTGTCCGATTGCTGCTCGGTTGCGAGTTCGGAGAACAATTGCGCTTCCTGCGTGCACGCAACGATCACATCCTTGTCGTTCAGCGAATCGCGAAACGCGCCAGCCTGGCGCCGGCACAAGGCGTCGTAAATCTTGACGGGCTGGCTCAGTCCAAGGGCGCTGCCGAGTTTCGTCGCATCGAGCGGCATGCTGCGGTTACAGTTGCACAACTTGATGGATTTGTTGCCGATACCCTTCTTTGCGTGTGCGTCATTCATCCCGGTTGCTTCCAGCTTGCCCGTCATTGTCCGTGTGCTGCCATTCGCCCGCCGGTGATGTCCGCTGGACCGACCGCGTTGGGGGTGCGGATACCGGTGCGGCCACTTTGTGCCATTCCGGCCCGGTGCGCTCTCCTGCCGCTTCGCCACCGGAAATCTCCCCCGGATCGGGCCCTCTCGCCTGCGTTGCCGCCAGCACGGTCGTCTTCCGCAGCGTTCGTGCTGTGCGCGCGGCGCGTGCTTTCACCGCGCGTTTCGCCGGCACACGGATCCCTGCCGTCACGTTGTTCGTCGCCGTGGCTCACGTCGTTACGGTTTTCGCCGGTCGATTGCATGCCCTCGGAAGGGATGGCGTCGGACCGGGCGGCCCCGTGGTCGCCAGACTCGCCCTGCGTGCCAAACAGCGTGCGTTGCGTGTGCCTGAGCGCCGCTACCATCGCAGGGGCGAGTGTCTCCAGTTTCGAATAATCCCCCGCATACTCGTCCAGACCGTCGGTGACGTTGAAACCCGGACTTCGAAACAGGGTTTTCAACGCGGCGCGGCGCACGCCATCTTCCACGCGCGGGTCCATGAACGCCTGAAAGTCCGAATCTGGCGTCAATGACTCGAGCGAAGGCAGTTCCGGCAGGGCGTTGCTCCCGGCGTCTGCGCCCACCGCATCTCTGGCAGAAACATCGGCTGGCGGTGCCGCAACTTCAGGTGTTGTCGGCCGCTTGCCGGGTGCAGCGGCGTTCGCGCCGGATTCGCGCTTGAGGCGCGACCAGCGCGATAGCAGCCCTTCTTTTTCCGAACGAGGCATTCTGTTTCGTTACCGGCCGTTGGCTCTGTTATCTGCGCGAGCGCGGCGGCTGATCTTTCGACTGGAAAGAACGGGGACGAATGCGCTTCTTCGGTTGCGGGCGATAATGGTCGCGCGCGAATGCACTGACGTGGCTGTAGAGTTCTGGCGGCATGGCAACGGAGTCGACCTGTTCGCCGGCATCCAGCCATGTGCACGCATCGTTGTAACTGGCACTGACCTGCTGCGGGACCGCGCAATCATTCTCGATCTGCCACATGACGAATACCCTTGGTTTCTGCGTGGATATATTCAGGTAGTAACCCTCCGCTTCTTCACGGCGCAACTGCAGGCGCAATCCGCGAAACACCCAGCGCTCGAATTCATTGTCCGCGGCCATTCTCCCCGCTCCCACTTCGCAGCGGGCATCGTCCAGAACCGCTACCGGTTCCCAGACTTCCGACTGCCACCGGTTGTCGATGGCACGCTTTTGCATGACCACAGCCAATTCAAAAGCAGGTTGTTGCATCGTCATCTCTGAGAATTTGCCCACTGCACTATAACCCAGAGTATCGTCGCGGGTCCGCGAGAACGATTCGAAACGCCAGCGCATGACGGTTTGTGAACCTTGCGTACGGACGCAACCGGCCAGGGGAAACAACACCGTTGTGTTCATTCAGATATAATGCCTGCGCTGCGCCGGGTCGCTGTCCCGCAATCGGGTTTTCGCCGGCGCTCTATCCGAAGAGCACTTTACACCCGGCACAACGACATGAGTCACAATGAATCCAGCGCTTCGGCCACGCGGTCTGCCACTGCGGACACGCGCGGGCGCCATCTGCGCGACCTGCGCATCTCGGTGACGGATCGCTGCAACTTCCGTTGCACTTACTGCATGCCCAAAGAAGTTTACGGCCGCGACTTCCAGTTCCTGGAACGCAGCCAGTTGCTTTCGTTCGACGAGATCAATCGCCTGGTCAATATTTTCAAGGATCATGGCATCGAGAAAGTGCGAATTACCGGCGGCGAGCCACTGGTGCGCCGGCAACTCGAACGGCTGATCGAAATGCTGGCGCAGGATCCGGCACTCGATCTGACCCTGACAACCAATGCGTCGCTGCTCAAACAAAAGGCGCAGTTATTGAAAGATGCCGGTCTGAAGCGTGTCACCGTCAGTCTGGATTCTCTTGATGACACGGTTTTCCGCGCGATGAACGACGTCGATTTTCCTGTTGCCAAAGTACTTGCCGGCATCGAGGAAGCAGACCGGGTCGGACTCAATCCGATCAAGGTCAACATGGTTGTCAAACGCGGCGTCAACGACGATGCCGCGGTCGAAATGGCCCGCTACTTCAAGGGAACGGGCCATATCGTCAGGTTCATCGAGTTCATGGACGTGGGCCACACCAATGGCTGGCAGATGGCGCACGTTGTCCCGTCCCGGGAACTGGTCGAGAAAATCAATCAGGCATTCCCGATCGAACCGGCCGAGCCGAACTACTCTGGTGAAGTCGCCGAGCGCTGGCGCTACGTAGACGGGTCGGGAGAAATCGGATTCATTTCGTCCGTCACGCAGGCGTTTTGCCGCGACTGCACGCGCGCGCGACTGTCGGCCGAAGGCTCTGTGTACACCTGCCTGTTTGCCACCCGCGGAACCGATCTGCGCATGCTGTTACGCACGGGCGCTTCGGACGAACAGATTTCGGACGTTATCGGGAACCTGTGGCGCGCGCGGACCGACAACTACTCGGAAGTGCGCACGGCTGAAACCACAAAGCAGCGCAAGGTGGAGATGTCCTACATCGGCGGCTGAATCGTAACGAACGAGATACGATCTTCGCTGGCCGCCCAATCAAACCCGCAGCAAGAGATAACCACCCATGTCATCGGCCAAAACACTGCAACAACTGTCCTGCGCGGACGACTACGATCCCAATTCAATGCCGGTCGCAAAGGCGCGCGAGTATATCCGCGCTGTTCTGGAACCGGTTGCCACAGTCGAACGATTGCACATCCGCGATGCCCTCGGGCGCGTGCTTTCGGAAGACGTGATCTCGCCGGTCAATGTTCCGCAACATGACAACTCGGCTATGGACGGCTATGCGGTGCGATTCGCAGACCTCAAGCCCGATTCTGAAGCGACACTGAAAATCATCGGCACCGCCTTCGCCGGCAAACCGTTCGAAGGCAAGGCCGGTCCAGGCCAGACGGTTCGCATCATGACCGGGGCCGTCGTTCCCGAGGGCTGCGACACGGTCATCATGCAGGAGCGCGCAACAGTCGACGGCGACAAGGTTTCCGTGACCGCAGTGCCTGCCGCTGGCACCAATACCCGAAAAGCGGGCGAAGACCTGCGCAAGGGCGAGCCTGCCCTGAAAAAAGGCCATCTCGTGCGGCCGGCAGAACTCGGATTGCTGGCTTCCCTCGGCATTGGCGAAGTATCCGTATACCGCAAGCTGCGCGTCGCGTTTTTTTCCACTGGCGACGAACTCGTCGGCGTCGGACAGCCCCTCGGCCCCGGCCAGATCTACGACAGCAACCGTTACACGATCTACGGCATGCTGATGCGCATGGGTTGTGAAGTGCTCGATATGGGCGTGATCCGCGATACGCCGGAAGCGATCGAGGAAGCCTTTGCGCAAGCCTCTGCCGCCGCAGACGTGATCATCACCAGCGGCGGCGTTTCGGTCGGCGAAGCCGATTTCGTCAAGCAGATCCTCGAACGGCTGGGTGAAGTACTGTTCTGGAAGATCGCCATGAAACCCGGGCGGCCGATGGCCTACGGAAAGATCGGCCAGGCGCACTTCTTCGGCCTGCCCGGCAACCCGGTTGCCGTCATGGTCACGTTCTACCAGTTCGTGCGTGAGGCATTGGCAACCTTGCAGGGACAGACCGAGCCCAAACCGCTGCCGACCATGAAGGTCGTTTGTACCGAGCCCGTAAAGAAGGCGCCGGGACGCACGGAATTCCAGCGCGGCATTCTTTCACGCAGCGACAAGGGTGAGTGGACCGTCAGGCCGACGGGCGACCAGGGTTCCGGGATTTTGTCTTCGATGAGTCAGGCGCATTGCTTCATCGTATTGCCGACGGAAACCGGCCGTCTGGAGGCAGGCACGGTCGTCGACGTGCAGCTGCTCGAGGGCCTGATCTAGAAACCCGGCGGACCGGTAACACGCGCTTTTTTGCCTCGACGGGAACATTGGCCCGGGCACGGCATCCAAGCGAATCAGAAACCCGACACGGACGCGCGTTTATGACCGACAGGATCGAAAAAACCGACGACGAGTGGCGCGGATGCCTGAGCAAGGAGCAGTACCAGGTGCTGCGCAAGGAAGGCACGGAACGCAGTTTTACCAGTCCACTCAACGACGAACACCGCAAAGGCACGTTCGTGTGCGCCGGGTGCGGCCAACCGCTGTTTACTTCCGACATGAAGTTTGACAGCGGGACCGGCTGGCCGAGTTTCTATACGTGTATCGACAACGCTTTCGGGACGAAAACGGACCGCAAGCTGTTCATGGAACGCACCGAGTACCACTGCGCCAGGTGCGGTGGTCACCACGGCCACGTTTTCGACGATGGCCCGCAACCGACAGGTCTGCGCTATTGCAATAACGGCGTTGCGTTGCGCTTCATACCCGACTGAACAACCCGGCGCCTGCGCCGGGCTGTGCTGCCGTCACGGCTCAACGAGCATGTCGCCGGCGGTCTTGCCACCGCCAAAACTGCTCTGACGAGGCGGCTTTCCGCCTTTGCTGACCTTTACCGCGCAGTATTTGAACTCGGGTATCTTGCCATCCGGATCGAGCACCGGATTCGTCAGCCGGTTGGCAGCCGCCTCATAGTATGCAAACGGAATGAACACGGTGCCCCGCGGCACACCATCATCCGATCTGGCATACAGTGAAATACTGCCGCGGCGCGAGGCAACGGTAATCACTTCGCCCGGCCTCGCATTGAGGGCATCGAGATCGAGCGGGTGCATCGATGCCGTTGGTTCAGGTTCGATCGCATCGAGCACGCCTGAGCGCCGCGTGATCGCACCGGTGTGCCAGTGCTCGAGCTGGCGGCCGGTGATCAGCACCAGCGGGTAGCGCTTGTCAGGACGCTCGGCGGCCGGAATGATGCCGGCAGGAACAAACCTCGCACGCCCGTCGCTGGTCGGAAAACGATCGCGGAATACCACCGGCTCTCCCGCGTCGCCCTCCATCTCGCACGGATAGGTCACCGCAGTATCCGCTTCCAGGCGCTCCCACGTGATGCCCGCAATGGACGGCATCGCTGAGCGCATTTCCTCGAACACGTCCTGCGGACCGGCGTAATTCCAGTCCAGTCCGAGCCGCCGTGCCATCTCCTGAATCAGTTCCAGATCGGGTCGGGCCATGCCCGGCGGCTGCAATGCCTGATGTCCGATCTGAACCATGCGATCGGTGTTGGTCACCGTGCCGCTTTTCTCTGGCCAGGCAGCCGCGGGCAGCACCACATCGGCGAGGCAGGCTGTTTCGGTCAGGAAGATATCCTGGACAACCAGCCAGTCGAGATTTGCCAGCGCCGCGCGCGCATGGTTCAGATCCGGATCCGACATGGCGGGATTCTCACCCATGATGTACATGCCCTTGATCTCGCCCTTCTTCGCAGCATTGACGATCTCCACGACAGTGAGGCCAGGCTCGCCATCGAGTTCGTGGTTCCACAATTTTTCGAATTTCGAACGCACTTGCGGATCGTCAACGCGCTGATAGTCGGGGAACACCATCGGAATCAGTCCGGCATCCGAAGCGCCTTGCACATTGTTCTGGCCTCGCAGCGGATGCAAGCCGGTGCCGGGACGGCCGATCTGACCGGTGGCGAGCGCAAGGGCAATGAGGCAGCGTGCATTGTCGGTGCCGTGCACATGCTGGGAAATACCCATGCCCCAGAAAATCATTGATGCCTTCGACGTCGCGTACAGTCTGGCAACTTCACGAATCGTCGCTGCCGGAATGCCGCACACCGGTTCCATGTCTTCCGGACTGTAGGCGCTGACATTCTGCGCCAACGCCTCGAAATTGGAGGTGCGTTGACGAATGAACTCGGCGTCGACCAGATCCTCGTCGACGATGACATGCAACATCGCATTGAGCAAGGCAACGTCGGTGTCGGGTTTGAATTGCAGGTGGTGTGTCGCGTGCCGCGCCATTTCGGAGCGATGCGGGTCACACACGATCAGCTTCGCGCCCGCCGCTACCGCGTTCTTCATCCACGTTGCCGCCACCGGATGGTTGTTGGTCGTATTGGAACCGATAACGATAATGACTTCGGCCAACAGCGCGTCGCTGACCGGGTTGGAAACGGCGCCCGAACCAATCCCTTCGAGCAGTGCCGCAACCGATGAAGCGTGACACAGCCGCGTGCAGTGATCGACGTTGTTGCCGCCAAAACCGGTGCGCACCAGTTTCTGGAACAGATAGGCTTCCTCGTTGCTGCATTTGGCCGAGCCGAATCCCGCCAGTGCCCCGCTGCCGTTCTTGTCGCGAATCTCGCGCAACTTCCCGGCAGCCGCATCGAGCGCCTCCTCCCAGGTCGCCTTGCGGAACGCCTGGTGAAGCTTGTCCGGATCGATGCTGAAGTCACCGCCCTTGGGCACGCCGGCTTTGCGAATCAGCGGTGTGGTCAACCGATGCCTGTGGTGGGCATAGTCAAAACCGTAACGCCCTTTCACGCACAGCCGGCCGCGGTTGGCCGGGCCATCGCGCCCTTCCACCCATTGGATCCGGTTGTCCTTGACGTGATAGGTGATCTGGCAGCCAACCCCGCAATACGGGCAGACCGAATCGACTTTGCTGTCTTCACCTTGCAACGCCGCCTCGCGTGCCGGCGCGAGTGCACCCGTCGGGCACGCCTGAACGCACTCGCCGCAGGCGACACAGGTGGAATCTCCCATTGCATCATCGAAATCGAAGACGATCTTCGACTGGCCGCCCCTGTAGGCGTAACCGATCACGTCGTTCATCTGCTCTTCACGGCAGGCCCGTACGCATCGCGTGCACTGGATACAGGCGTCGAGATTGACCGCCATCGCCGGGTGCGAAAGGTCCGCCTCCACCCGTTCGCGCCGGTCAAACCTCGGGCGGTCGATCCCGAGCGCAGTGGCCCACCGGTCGAGTTCCGAATCAGGCGTGCAAGGTTTCTCCGGCATGTCGGCAAGCAACATCTCCACGACGAGTTTCTGCGAATGCCTGGCACGCGCGCTGTCGCTCCTGACCTGCATTCCGTCCTTCGGGAAACGGCAACAGGAAGCGCCAAGTGTGCGTTCGCCGTCGATCTCGACCACGCAGGCGCGGCAGTTGCCATCGGCACGATAGCCGGGCTTGTAACACAGATGGGGTATCTCGATGCCGTTGCGCAGGGCCGCCTGGAGAATCGTCTCGTCCGCCTCGGCACGTACCGGCACGCCGTCAAGTTGAAACTCGACGCCCGGCGCGCTGTCCTTTGACTGTGATGCTGGCGAACTCATTCCTGTTTCATCCGGATCCGTTGCAACGAACGCGTCTGTTTCCGGTTGCCTGTCTCATTTCAACTCGTCGCCGAAATACCTGAGAACACTGCGCACCGGATTGGGTGCCGCCTGCCCGAGACCGCAAATCGAAGCATCCGTCATTACTCCCGACAGTTCTTCCAGCAGTTGCCGGTTCCATTGATCGCCTTTCATCAACGTCAGCGCCTTGGCCGTACCCACGCGGCAGGGTGTGCACTGTCCGCAGGACTCATCGTGAAAAAAACGCATCATGTTGTACGCAGCGGCGTATGCCTTGTCGTGCTCGGACAGGACGATCACGGCTGCCGAACCTATGAAGCAACCGTAAGGCGCCAGGGTGTCGAAGTCCAGCGCAACATCATCCAGCGACGCCGGCAGAATCCCGCCCGAGGCGCCGCCCGGGAGATAAGCGTATAGGGAATGCCCATCGAGCATCCCTTCGCAGTACTCGTCAATCAGTTCCCGCACGCTGATACCGGCCGGGGCGATGTGCACGCCCGGTTTGTTCACTCGTCCCGACACCGAGAATGAACGCAAGCCTTTACGCCCGCGCCTTCCGTATCCGGAAAACCAGTCAGCACCCTTCTCCACGATATCGCGCACCCAGTAACAGGTTTCCATGTTGTGCTCGAGGGTGGGACGGCCGAACAGACCGGCCTGCGCGACGTATGGCGGACGCAACCTGGGCATGCCCCGTTTGCCCTCGATCGACTCGATCATCGCCGACTCCTCGCCGCAAATGTAGGCCCCTGCCCCACGCCGCAGGTGAATCGTCGGGATCGCACAGGGCGGATTTTCCGCAAGCGCTGCCAGTTCCTTTTCAAGGATGGCGCGGCAACCGGCGTATTCATCGCGCAAGTAGACGTAGACTTCCGAACATCCGGCCGCCCATGCGGCAATCATCGCGCCTTCGATGAACCGGTGCGGGTCATGCTCGAGAAAGTACCGGTCCTTGAAGGTTCCGGGTTCCCCTTCGTCGATGTTCACGGCCATCAAACGCGGCGCTGGTTCACCCCAGACGATGCGCCACTTTCGCCCCGCCGGAAATCCGGCACCGCCAAGCCCGCGCAAACCGGCATCGTCCATGATTCCGAACAACTGCTCACGAGCGATCCGCCCCGCGAGGCAACGCGCGAGCAGGCTATAGCCGCCCTTCCTGCGGTACTCGCGATAGGCAATGTAGGGTTTGACATTGCACACCGTCTGGTCCGATTGCACAGCCGTCGTAACAGCATCGACCGTTGCCTGTTCGATCGGGTTCTGATGCACCACAGCGACCGGCGCCGCCGCGCAGCGGCCAACGCAGGGCGCGGCAATGACGCGCACCTCATTGCCGAGCACACCGGGCAGCTTGTCCAGCAGCGCCTGTGCTCCTGCCATCTCACACGCCAGCGAGTCGCATACCCTGACCGTAATTGCCGGCGGCGAGGCTGCTCCCTCTTTTACAACGTCGAAATGATGATAAAAACTTGCAACCTCGAACACCTCGGCCATTGATATGCGCATTTCACTTGCCAGCGCGCGCAGGTGCGCCGCAGACAGGTGTCCGAATTCGTCCTGGACGAGGTGCAGGAATTCAATCAGCAGATCCCGGCGGCGCGGCCTGTCCCCCAGCAAACGCCGCACGCGCGACAACGCTCCCGAATCGATCTGCCGACCTTTCGGTTTGCCGCGTCGTTTTACCGCTGCATCCATTCACACCTCGTCATGTCTGCGCACAGGGCAGCCGCGATTCGGACAGAAACCTATGGAACATGCGAACCGCTCATCCGCAGGCAGCCGTCATGGATTCGGCCCTTGTCCGGCCGCCGAAAACAAAACGAAGCTTCAATACGCGTCATCGTCTGCGATAATCCTGTCCATATCCAGACACAATACTGCAATGTCCGCACATCGACACAGCGACAAGCATACTGCAGCACCCCCAGCGCTGAAAATGACCGAAGCCGCGCGCCCCGCGACCTATGCCGTCGATGCCCGCAACGAACGTGGCGAAACCGTCAGCACACCCATCGCCGGCGAACACCCTCTGACCATTTACCTCGACAAGCGGGAAATCGTTACGTTGATGACACTCGGTCAGGCGCCGGAGGCACTCAGCATAGGATACCTGCGTAACCAGCGCCTGGTGCCCGCTGCAGCCAACCTCGTCTCGGTTCAGGTTGACTGGGAAACCGCCGCCTGCGCTGTCACTACGGACGCACCGCGCAAAGATGTCGCGAAACGCCTGCGCAAACGTACCGTTACGACCGGGTGCGGCCAGGGTACGGTGTTCGGCAGCCTGATGGACGAGATCGACCGGCTGCGCCTGCCGGCCGGTGCAACAATGGACGCGGCGGGCCTGTACGAATTGCTGGAGGTGGTTCGTCAGCGCGAGACCGTCTACAAACAGGCGGGCGCCGTGCATGGATGCGCGCTTGCGCGCGGCAAGGAAATTCTCTATTTCATTGAGGACGTCGGCCGGCACAACGCGGTTGACGCGATTGCCGGACTGATGTGGCTGGAAGACGTTTCAGGCGAAGACAAGGTCTTCTACACCACCGGGCGGCTGACTTCCGAAATGGTGATCAAGTGTGCGCAAATGCAAATACCGATATTGGTATCGCGCTCGGGGCTGACGCGGATGGGCTGGGAAATCGCGAACAAGGTCGGACTCACCATGATCGGACGCGCCAAGGGCAAGCACTTTCTGGTATTCACGGGTCATGAACGCTTCATCGACTGACCCCGGGGGCCTGATCAGCGGCGTTGTGCTGGCTGGCGGCCTGGGGCGACGCATGGGCGGCGTCGACAAGGGCTTGCTGCCGTTTCGGGGGCGTACGCTGGTTGAATGCGTGATCGAACGAATGGAACCACAGGTTGCGGAAATTCTGGTCAACGCCAACCAGAACGCCCAACGCTATGCCGCCTTCGGATATAGGGTCATTACGGATCTGGTGCCCGATTACGCCGGACCGCTTGCCGGTTTGCACAGCGCGCTGTCCGAGGCCTCTCACGAACTGGTGCTGACGGCACCCTGCGATTCACCCTTCATCCCCAGCGATCTCGCTGACAGAATGCAAGCAGGGTTACGGGGAGCGGCAGCCGACGTGGCGGTCGCATGGACGGGAAACCAGCCGCACCCGGTATTCTGCCTGGCACGCCGCGCGTTATTGCCGCACCTGGCCCGATTCCTCGATGCCGGCGGAAGAAAAATAGACGCCTGGTATGCCGATCTGAAAGTTGCCCGGGTCGCGTTTGACGATCAGCCCGACGCCTTCGCCAACTTCAACACCCTGGCTGAATTGCGCTCGGCAGAGCGGCAGGGCTGACTGCGAAAAACTAACGCTCCGGCGGCACACCGGCCGGATTCGGGTCGAGAACCTGAAAGAAAATTTCGTTCGGCTTGATCATGCCGAGTTCGGCGCGGGCGCGCTCCTCGATCGCCTCGAGGCCGGTTTTGAGATCCAGAACTTCCGCATTGAGCGCGGCGTTACGAAGCGCCAGTTTGTCGTTCTGCGCGCGTTGCTCCTCGAGTTGTTGATCGAGTTGGCGAACACGCAACCAGCCTCCCTTGCCAAACCACAGCGGGTACTGGATAGCGACGAGCAACAAACTCAGGGTAATCGCGAGCGAACGCATTCAGCGAAGGTTATAGAAAGCATCGCGCCCCGCATAACTTGCCGAATCACCGAGGTCTTCCTCGATGCGCAGCAACTGGTTATATTTCGCAAGCCGATCCGAACGCGACAGTGAGCCGGTCTTGATCTGCAAAGCATTGCTCGCAACCGCAAGGTCCGCGATGAACGTGTCTTCGGTTTCACCGGAGCGGTGCGAAACGACCGCGGTGTAACCGGCGCGCTTGGCCATTTCGATGGCAGCAAATGTTTCCGTCAGCGTGCCGATCTGGTTGATCTTGATAAGAATCGAATTGGCGACCTTCTGGCTGATCCCCTCGGACAGAATGCGCGTATTGGTCACGAACAGGTCATCGCCCACCAGCTGGACTTTCTGACCAAGCTTGCCCGTCAGGACCTTCCACCCCTCCCAGTCGCCCTCGGCCATCCCGTCTTCGATGGAAATGATCGGATATTTTTCGACCCAGGCGCCGAGATAGTCCGCAAATGCGGATGCGTCGAGCGCAAGGCCCTCGGATGCCAGATGATATTTGCCATCCTTGAAAAACTCGGAACTGGCGCAATCCAGGCCGAGTGCGACCTGGGAACCCGGCGTGTAACCGGCGGCCTCAATTGCCTCGAGAATGAACTGCAACGCTGCTTCGTTGTTCGGCAGGCTGGGCGCAAATCCACCTTCGTCGCCGACGGTCGTCGGCATGCCCCTGGAGTCGATCAGTTTACGCAGTGTCTGGAAAATCTCCGCACCGCAGCGCAACGCCTCACGAAAGCTCTCGGCGCCGACCGGAATGATCATGAACTCCTGCATGTCCAGGCTGTTGTTGGCATGGGCCCCGCCGTTAATGACATTCATCATCGGCACTGGCAGTTGCATCCGCCCCGCCCCGCCGAGGTAACGGTAGAGCGGAAGCCCGGATTCGTCGCCGGCCGCCTTTGCCACGGCCAGCGATACAGACAGGAGCGCATTTGCACCGAGCCGCGACTTGTTCTCCGTGCCGTCGAGATCGATCAGCGTCTGGTCAATGAACGCCTGTTCAATGGCGTCCAGCCCGACTATCGCTTCGCAGATTTCGGTGTTGATATGCTCGATTGCCTTGAGAACACCCTTGCCGCCGTAGCGGCCCGCATCGCCGTCGCGCAGTTCCACAGCCTCGCGGCTGCCGGTTGATGCTCCGGAAGGTACTGCCGCACGGCCGCTGATGCCCGACTCCAGCAGGACGTCCGCCTCAACCGTGGGATTACCGCGTGAATCCAGAATTTCCCGAGCAACAATATCGACAATAGAACTCATTATTTTCCTTTGTTCCCTCGCTGTTCAGCCAGCGGTAATCAGATCTTTCTCTAAACCAGGTCTTCTTCGAACGGGTGGCGTTTCACCGTTTCATCAATTGCCTTCAGCGTTTCAAGCAGCGTTCTCATATGCTGCAACGGCCACGCGTTCGGACCGTCCGAGAGGGCGCGCGCCGGGTCCGGATGCGTCTCCATGAACACGCCCGCAACGCCGCTGGCGACAGCCGCGCGCGCCAGTACCGGGACAAACTCGCGCTGCCCTCCGCTTGCCTCGCCCTTGCCGCCCGGTAATTGTACGGAGTGTGTCGCGTCAAACACGACAGGGCAACCGGTCTCGCGCATGATGGCAAGCGACCGCATGTCGGATACGAGATTGTTGTAGCCGAACGACGCGCCGCGCTCACACACCATGATATTGTCGCCGCCGCCGGCTTCGCGCGCCTTGTCGACGACGTTTTTCATTTCGTGCGGCGACAGGAACTGCCCCTTCTTGATGTTGACAGGCTTGCCAGACTGCGCGACCGCGCGAATGAAATCGGTTTGACGGCAGAGAAAAGCCGGTGTCTGCAGCACATCGACTGCCTTCGCAACCGCTGGCACCTCCGCCTCGGTATGGACGTCGGTCAGCACCGGCACGTTCAGTTCCCGGCGAATGTCAGACAAGGTCTCAAGGCCCTTCTCCATGCCGATGCCGCGAAACGACTTTCCGGAACTGCGGTTTGCCTTGTCGTATGACGCCTTGAAAATGAACGGCATGCCCAGCGATCCGGCGATTTCCTTCAACTGACCGGCAACGTCAAAAACGAAATCGCGCGATTCGATGACGCAGGGTCCTGCAATCAGGAACAGCGGCCGGTCAAGCCCTACTTCAAAACCACAAAGATTCACGATGGGTTTCCCTCTTCCCGGACCCGCGGCGCATCTACGCGGTCGCATCCCCGTGTGCCACGGGGCCCCTGCTCCGCGCTCCGACACGCCCCTGCAATCAGGAACAGCGGCCGGTCAAGCCCTACTTCAAAACCGCACAGATTCACGATGGGTTTCCCTCTTTCCGGACACCTGGTCTGGATCGAACACGGTGCGCATCTACGCGGTCGCATCCCCGTGTGCCACGGGGCCCCTGCTCCGCGCTCCGACACGCCCCTGCAATCAGGAACAGCGGCCGGTCAAGCCCTACTTCAAAACCGCACAGATTCACAATGGGTTTCCCTTTTTCCGGACACCTGGTCTGGATCGAACACGGTGCGCATCTGCGCGGTCGCATCCCCTCGCTTCCATTGCCGTTGAAACGCTATCGGCATGCCGCACGAAGAGGATGACTGTCACGCCAGCTTTTGCAACTGCGCTTGCGGCGCATCCGTGCCGCAGCGCTTGAGGCGGAATTCCCGGGCGGCACGAATGAAGGCGTTGAACAAGACATGCCCGTTGCGCGGCGTGGAGGTGAACTCCGGATGGAACTGGCACGCCACGAACCAGGGATGGTTCGGCAACTCGATCATTTCGCACAGTCCTTCGCGGGGCGACATGGCTGCCACCTTCAACCCGGCTTCCTTGAGTACCGGAAGGAACTGGTTGTTGACTTCGTAGCGGTGGCGGTGCCGCTCGGTTACACGCTCCGCCTGATAGATTTCTCTCGCTTTTGTTTCCGGCAACAACAGCGCTTCCTGACCACCAAGCCGCATCGTTCCTCCAAGGTCAGAACCCGCGTCACGCGCTTCGCGGCGGCCATCGCTTGACATCCACTCCGTAATCAGCCCGACCACCGGGTAACGCGACTTCGGATCGAATTCGGAGCTGTGTGCGCCCTCGAGGCTGGCTACGTGGCGCGCAAACTCAACAACCGCAAGCTGCATTCCGAGACAAATGCCGAGGAAAGGCACGTTATTCTCGCGGGCGTAGCGGATCGCCTTTATCTTGCCTTCGACGCCGCGTTCGCCAAAACCGCCCGGAACCAGTATGGCATCCATGTCGGCCAGCGGAGCGATACCGTCACGATCGATATCCTCCGAATCCATGTAGTGAATATTGATTCGGGCGCCACAGTGAATACCGGCGTGCACCAGCGCCTCGGAAAGCGATTTGTAGGATTCCGTCAAGTCGACGTATTTGCCTACCAGGGCAACATCGACCGTGTATTCCGGGTTCTCCAGGCGATACACGAGACGCTCCCAGACCGACAGATCGGCTTCGGGCGCTTCCAGATTGAGCCGCTTCAAGACGATGTCGTCGAGATGCTGCGCATGCAGCAGGCCAGGAATCTTGTAGATACAATCGACGTCGACTGCCGATATCACCGCTTCCTCGGGCACGTTGGTAAACAGCGCAATCTTGCTGCGTTCGTGATCGGGGATCTCGCGGTCCGCCCGGCACAGCAACACATCCGGCTGGATACCGATTTCGCGCAATTCCTTCACAGAGTGCTGGGTGGGCTTGGTCTTGATCTCTCCGGCCGATGGTATGTACGGTACCAGGGTGAGATGAATGAAGCAGGCGTTGTCGCGCCCTTGCTGAATGCTCATCTGCCGCGCAGCTTCAAGAAACGGCAGCGACTCGATGTCGCCGACCGTACCGCCGATTTCTACCAGCGCCACGTCGGCATCTCCCGCACCCATGCGTATGAAATGCTTGATCTCGTCGGTGATGTGGGGAATGACCTGCACCGTGCCGCCGAGATAATCCCCCCGTCTTTCCTTGCGGATGACGCTCTCGTAGATCTGGCCGGTGGTGAAGTTATTGCGCTTCGACATCCTGACGTTGACGAAACGCTCGTAGTGTCCCAGATCGAGGTCAGTCTCTGCGCCATCGTCAGTGACGAACACCTCGCCATGCTGGAATGGGCTCATCGTTCCCGGATCGACGTTGATGTAGGGATCGAGCTTGAGCATCGTGAGATTGATGCCGCGGGACTCCAGAATCGCAGCGAGTGAAGCGGAAGCGATACCTTTGCCGAGGGAGGAAACGACACCGCCAGTGACAAAGATATATTTGGTCATGCGCTACTTATTCATTTGGCCCGCCGAATGATAACGCAAAGCGCTGCCCGGCGACAGGGCGGGCGGCGCCCCCGCCTGGCAATTTACTCCAAAACCGTATCAGGCGGCCGCTTTCGAGCCGAAATGCTTGCCGATATAAAGCCACGTATCGACGACCGTATCGGGATTCAGGGAAACCGTTTCGATGCCTTCCTCGACCAGCCACTCGGCCAGGTCGGGATGATCCGAAGGCCCCTGGCCGCATATGCCGACATACTTCTTGTTGCGCCGGCAGGCCTCGATCGCCATGTGAAGCATCTTCTTGACCGCGGGGTTGCGCTCGTCGAACTGCCCGGCGACGATGCCGGAATCCCGGTCAAGCCCCAGCGTAAGTTGCGTCATGTCGTTCGATCCGATCGAAAAACCATCGAAGTATTGCAGGAAATCGTCGGCAAGCAGTGCATTGGCCGGGATCTCGCACATCATGATGATGCGCAAACCGTTCTTGCCGCGCTCCAGGCCATGCTGTGCGAGCAGTTCGACCACCTGCCTTGCCTCATCGACGGTTCGCACGAACGGAACCATGATTTCGATGTTCGTCAGGCCCATTTCGTCACGCACCCGGCTGAGGGCGCGGCACTCAAGTTCGAAACAGTCGCGGAAACTGCTGGCGATATAGCGCGAAGCGCCGCGAAAGCCGAGCATCGGGTTTTCCTCTTCGGGTTCGTAGAGCTTGCCGCCAATGAGGCTCGAGTACTCATTGGACTTGAAATCCGACAGACGGACGATGACAGGTTTCGGGAAAAAGGCGGCTCCGAGAGTGGAAATCCCCTCCGCCAGTTTGTCCACGTAGAACGAGACCGGATCGGCATAACCGCATGACTGTCGTTCGACAGCAGCCTTGACGTCCGCCGGCAATTTCGGATATGCCAGCGCTGCTTTCGGGTGCACGCCGATCATGCGTGCAATGATGAATTCCAGCCGTGCCAGCCCAATGCCGGCGTTCGGCAACCGCTGAAAGTCAAAAGCCAGTTCGGGATTGCCGACGTTCATGGCGATTTTCACGGGGATCTTCGGCAGTTTGTCCAGCTGCAGATGCAGCACCTCGACGTCGAGTATCCCCTTGTAAACGAAACCCGTGTCCCCCTCGGCGCATGACACGGTGACGTGCCCGCCCTCGGCCAGGGTGTCGGTCGCGTTGCCGCTGCCCACCACCGCCGGAATCCCGAGTTCCCGCGCAATGATCGCAGCATGGCAGGTGCGCCCGCCGCGATTGGTAACGATGGCTGCGGCCTTCTTCATCACCGGCTCCCAGTCCGGATCCGTCATGTCGGTTACCAGCACGTCTCCGGCGAGTACGCGATGCATCTCGCTGGCATCCTTGACCAGGCGCACCGTTCCGGTACCGATCTTGTTGCCGATCGCTCGGCCTTCGACAAGGACGTCGCCGCGCTTTTTGAGGCGAAACCGCTCCTGCATGGTTGCCCCGTCTTCCTGTGTCTTGACCGTTTCGGGACGTGCCTGGAGAACGTAGAGCTTGCCGTCCTGGCCGTCGCGTCCCCACTCGATGTCCATCGGGCGGCCGTAGTGCTTCTCGATGCGCATTGCATGCAGCGCCAGCTCGGCGACCTCGGCATCGCTGATTGAAAACCGGTTGCGCTCCGCCTCGGGCACATCGATGGTACGGGTGGACCGGCCCGCCGCGTTCTCCTCGGTAAATTCCATGCGCAGTGCCTTGCTGCCCATCGTGCGGCGCAGAATCGCCGGCTTGCCGGCTTCAAGCGCAGGTTTGTAAACATAGAACTCGTCCGGATTGACCTGCCCCTGCACGACGGTTTCACCGAGTCCGTAGGCCGACGTGATGAACACCACCTTGTCGAACCCCGATTCGGTATCGAGCGTGAACATGACGCCGCTGGCGCCCAGGTCGGAGCGGACCATGCGTTGCACGCCCGCCGACAATGCGACATTCGAATGCTCGAACCCCTTGTGTACGCGGTACGAAATGGCCCTGTCGTTGTACAAGGAGGCGAAGACGTGTTTGATCGCCTCGAGGACGTTTTCGAGGCCATGAATATTTAGATAACTTTCCTGTTGCCCCGCGAACGAGGCATCGGGAAGGTCCTCCGCAGTCGCCGACGAACGCACTGCAAACGAGACGTCATCCGCGCCACCGTCGACCAGCGCACCATAGGCTGTCCGGATTTCGTCAAGCAAACGCGGCGTGAACGGCGCTTCGACAATCCACTGGCGGATCTGGTTTCCGGTTCTGGCCAGCGCCGCCAGATCATCCGTATCCAGTTTGCCAAGCGCGGCGTCAATCTTCGCCGTCAGGCCCGATTCCTCGAGGAAATCGCGAAAAGCACTGGCGGTAGTGGCGAAGCCCCCGGGTACGCGCACGCCAACGCTGGATAGCTGACTGATCATCTCCCCCAGGGACGCATTCTTGCCGCCGACCTGTTCCACGTCAGTCATGCGCAGTTGCTCAAACGGAATTACGTATTGCTCGTCACTCATGGCCGCTTTCGTTATGGCAGTGTGCAGTATTGCGCACGAAAAGGTGTTATTTTACCGACTGATGCATCATCTTGCAGCACAGCATTATGCCCATGAACTGTACCGCCTTCTTCATTTCCGACCGCACCGGCATTACCGCAGAAATGCTCGGGCACAGCCTTCTTACGCAGTTCGATGACGTTAAGTTTACTGAGGTTACAGTGCCTTTCGTCGATACCGAGGAAAAGGCATGGGAGACCGTTGCACGCATTAATCAGACCGGCCTCGCCGACGGCGCCCGGCCTCTGGTCTTCAGCACGCTGGTCAATACCGAGCTGTCCGCAATCGTACAACAGGCCGACTCGCTCTATCTGGACTGCTTTCAGGTATTCATTGCCCCGATGGAAGCCGAACTGGGCGTGAAGTCGTCCCACACGGTCGGCCGCTCGCACAGTGCGAGCAACAACAGATACTACAGCCGCATGGAAGCAGTGAACTACGCGCTCGCATCGGACGACGGCCAGTCAACGAAAGACCTGAAGATAGCCGACATCATCCTGGTTGGCGTGTCCCGCAGCGGCAAGACGCCCACTTGCCTTTATCTCGGATTGCAGTACGGCATTCGCGCTGCCAATTACCCACTGATCCCCGAGGATTTCGAAGTCATGCAGCTGCCGGGTTCGCTGGATGGACTTCGCGACAAGCTGTTCGGCCTGACGATCCGGCCGGAGCGACTGCAGCGCATTCGTAATGAGAGGCGCCCGGGGAGCCGCTACGCATCACTGGAAAACTGCGAACACGAAGTGCGCGCCGCAGAAACACTCATGCGTCAGGAGAATATCCCCGTCCTCGACACAACCACGCGCTCCATTGAGGAACTCGCCACTGTGATCCTCCATCAGGCCAACCTGAAGCGCAACATCTACTAAGGCCTGTTAACCCAACTTTGGTCGACGCGCCGGTGGCATTACTGCCTCACCGCCGGTCGTGCAGCCTTTTTTTTGTGCAAAACCCGTATTAATCCGGCGCGCCTGTTCCGGCTTTCCCTTCCGCCTCGAGTATCGCCACACGGACCGGTCCGAAACTGCGCCGGTGCACGGGACTGGCACCGTGGGTCTGCAAGGCCCGAATGTGCTCCCTGGTGGGATAACCCTTGTGCTTGTCGAAACCGTAGTCTGGATACTGCCGGTGCAATTGCAGCATGTGCGCATCACGCGAGACCTTCGCCAGGATCGAGGCAGCGGAGATCTCCGGAACCGATGCATCGCCTCTGACGATTGCCTGCGCCGGGTAAGCGAGTTCGGGACATCGATTGCCATCGATCAGCACCCGTGTTGGCGCGAGGCTGAGGGTTTCCACCGCTCGCTTCATCGCCAGCATGCTTGCCCAGAGAATGTTCAGGCGGTCCACTTCTTCGACACTGGCCGAGGCGACCGACCATGCGAGGGCGCGCGACTGAATGATCGCGGCAAGTTCTTCCCGCTGCCGCGCGGAGAGTTTCTTGGAATCCGTCAGTCCGTCGATTGGCCGCGCCGGATCGAGGATGACGCAGCCGGCAAACACAGCGCCCGCGAGCGGCCCGCGTCCGGCCTCGTCGACGCCGCAAGGCAGTTCAGCAGTGTTCGTCACCCGGCACCGTCGAGCAGCGGCACAATCGCGTCAACCGCACGCTCCGCGGTTCCCTGGCGCAGTTCCGCATGCATTGCCTGAAAGCGCTCCTGAAGGCGCGCGCGCAATCGCGGGTTTCGAAGCAGGTTGCAAACGGCCTGGGCGAGATTCTCGGGCAGCGCATCCTCTTGCAACAGTTCCGGAACGATGAACTCGCCGGCGATGATATTCGGAAGCCCGACGTAAGGCAGATAGGCTTTGCGCCGCATGATCCACGCCGATGCCGCCGGCATCGTGTAGGTGACGACCATGGCGCATTTCAACAAGGCTGCTTCCAGTGTCGCCGTGCCGGAGGCAACCAGGGCGGTGTCCGCCGCGATCATCGCCTCATGTGCGTGGCCAAAAAGAATGGTCAAAGGCAGTCCCTCCGCCTCCTGGCGGTAAAGAACGCCTTCGAAAATAAGCCGTGTTTCGCGGCTCACCAGTGGAACCAGAAAATGCACGTCTGGCACCTGCTCGCGGATCAGGAGCGCCGTCTCGATCATCAGTTTCGACATCTGCCTGACCTCGCTTTGACGACTTCCCGGCAACAAGGCAACTACGCTTGCCTCTGGCGGAACCTTGAGCCGCTCTCGCGTGCCCCGATGGTCAGGATACTCGGGTAACTTGTCCGCCAGCGGATGGCCAACGTAAGCCACGGGAACACCCGCTCGCTCGTAAATCGGAACTTCGAACGGAAACAAGGCAAGCACCTTGTCCACGGCCCGCTTGATTTGGTGAATCCGCTCTCCGCGCCAGGCCCAGATCGACGGGCTGACGTAGTGAATGGTGGTAATCCCGGCGGATTTCAGGCTCTTCTCCAATGCCAGATTGAAATCCGGTGCGTCGATGCCGATAAACACATCGGGACGTTCGCGCAGCAGGCGGTGCTTGAGTTCGCGGCGCAGGCGCAATAGTTTGGGCAGGCTACGCACCACTTCGACATACCCGCGCACCGCCAACTGTTCCATCGGGTACCAGACATCGAGCCCCGCGGCCTGCATTTTCGGTCCGCCGATACCGAATGCGCTTATTCGCGGGAAACGCGCCTTGAGCGCTTGCAGCAAATGGCTTCCAAGCAGATCACCGGAAGCCTCGCCCGCCAGCATCGCGACACGCAACTCTCGAGGGGCGGATGTGCTCACACCAGGTCAGCGAATAATGCTTCGCTGCGTAGTTGTCGCCAGAAAACCGGAAAGCAAACCCAGTTCCGCGCAGGTCTGCGCCTGTTGCTCGATGGCCTGGCGCGCTTCATCCAGCTTCAACCCCGCCCTGTACAGGCTCTTGTAGGCACGGCGAATCTCCTTGATGACATCTGGCGAAAAGCCACGGCGTTTCAGTCCTTCGCTGTTAATGCCGTGCGGCACAGCGGTATTTCCCATTGCAATGACGAAAGGCGGGACGTCTGCCAAAACCACCGATCCGACACCGGTAATCGCGTGCGCCCCCACCCTGCAAAACTGGTGCACCCCGGTAAATCCGCCGAGGATCGCAAAATCGCCGATTTCGACATGCCCCGCCAGCTGAACGCAATTCGCGAGTATCGTGTCATTGCCCACCACGCAGTCGTGCGCCAGATGAACGTAAGCCATGATCCAGTTTCTGTCACCAAGGCGCGTATAGCCGAGATCCTGTGCAGTGCCTGTATTGAACGTGCAAAACTCACGAATAACATTGTCGTCGCCGATCTCGAGTCGGGTCGGCTCACCGGCGTATTTCTTGTCCTGTGGAACTTCACCCAGCGATACGTGGTGAAAAATGCGGTTTCTACGCCCGATGCTCGTGCGCCCACTGATGATGACGTGCGCGCCAAGCGTGCTCCCTTCTCCGATCTCGACGTGTTCCCCGATGATCGAATACGGACCGATCTGCACATCGTCAGCGAGCTTTGCACCCGCATGCACAATTGCAGTTTCGTGAATCATACGTTGCGCATCGTGCACATCAGTGACGCTTCCGACACCAGCTTCTCGTCCACGTAGGCCTGACCGGTAAATTTCCAGATTCCCCTGATGCTGCGCAGAATCTGCGCCTTGATTATCAATTGGTCGCCAGGCGTCACGGGTTTCTTGAATCTCGCGTCGTCGATTCCTACGAAATAGAACACATTGCTATCGTCCCGGGTGATGTCAAACGTCTTGAAAGCCAACAACGCCGACGCCTGGGCCATTGCCTCAACAATCAACACGCCCGGCATCACCGCGAAGTTGGGAAAATGGCCGTTGAAAAACGGCTCGTTCACGGTCACGTTCTTTAGCGCAACAAGTTCCTTGCCCGGATCGCAGGACACCACGCGATCAAGCAACAGGAACGGGTAGCGGTGCGGAAGCAAGCGCATGATCTCCTGAATGTCCATCTTGTCGTCTGCCATCATCCCTTCCCTGTTGTGCCTCGTCGCGTCACTGTTTACCACCCTCGCCGTCGTTTTCCAAAGCCCGGATGCGATCGCGCAGTTCCCTGAGCTGCCGGACCAGCGAAGCATTTATGGACCACTCCCGATGCCCGGTCATGGGAAAGACGGCAGTGTACTTGCCTGGCTTGTGAATGGATTTCGGAACCAGCGTCCCTCCTGAAATCTCCACGTTGTCCACAATCTCGATATGGCCGTGAATCATCGCCGCTCCGCCAATCCGGCAGTAGCGCCCGATGAGCGCGCTGCCGGCGATACCAACGCATCCGGCAATGGCCGTGTGCGCTCCGATGCGGCAGTTGTGACCTATCTGGACCTGGTTATCCAACTTCACATCGTCTTCGATGACCGTATCTTCGAGCGCGCCTCGGTCAATGGTCGTGTTCGCACCAATCTCCACGTCCGCCCCTATCACCACCCGGCCGATCTGCGGGATCTTCAACCAGCGTCCTTCATCCATCGCCATGCCGAATCCGTCGGCGCCAATGACTGCCCCCGAATGAACGATGCCACGCTCGCCGATGATGCATTCGTCGTAGAAAGTCACGTTGGCATGAAGCAGCGTGCCAGCGCCGATTCGCGTATTCCGGCCAACATAGCTGCCCGCTCCGATCCGTGCACCCGCTCCAATCTCGGCCCCGTCATCGATGACAGCGCCTGGACCAACACTCACTCCCTCGCCCAGGCGTGCCGTCGCAGAAACGCTCGCGCGTTCGTGCACGCCGGTTGCGCGACCTTCCTGAGGATTAAGCAACGCGCATACCTTTGCGTAATAAGCGTAGGGGTTGTCGCTGACGATACGGGCAATGGTGGTCGCATCGCTCAGGTCCGGTCCGACAATGACCGCACTGGCGCGGGTCTTGTCGAGTTCGCGCTGATAGCGCGCGTTGGCGACGAAGGTGATGTCCCCCGCTTGAGCCGAACCCAGGGGAGCAATTTGTGAAACCTGCGTCGATGCGCCGCCGACAACCTCGCCGCCGAACCGGCTGGCAAGCTCCGAAAGCGAATACGACTTGCGAGAACGCGAGGTCATTGTGACCGCTTTGCCTAACGCCGGAGTAAGCGGGCGTTCTTTTCAAACAACAGCTTGCTACTTGTCCGCAAGCGCCTTGATCACCTTTTCAGTAATGTCCAGCCTGGGGCTGCGGTAAACCGCTTCTTGCAGAATCAGGTCGTACTTCTCTTTTTCCGCGATCTCCTTGATGACCAGGTTTGCACTCTGCAATACCGCTGCGAGTTCCTCGTTCTTGCGAAGATTCAGCTCTTCGCGGAATTCGCGTTCCAGCCTCTGTCGTTCACGCGACAGCCGCCCCAGTTCCGTTTCGCGGTCCCGCCGCTGCGATGCGCTCATCGTCATGCCTTCTTTCTCGAGTTGCGCCTGAATCGCACGCGCTTCCTCACCGAGTTTCTTGATTTCCTCCTCGCGCGGCGCAAACTCCTTTTCCAGCTTCTTCAACGCCCGGACAGCGGGAGCGGCTTCGCGGAACACCCGCTCCGTGCTGACAAATCCAATCTTGATTTCCTGCGCAACCGCTACAAGGCTATTCGCGAAAAAAAACAGCGTCGCAAAAGCCAGCAACAACGTTCTCACAGTCAATGTCTCCTTAAGCATGTGTAAATGGCCCCGGCTTTCCCGCGTTTCAGAACATGCTGCCAAGTGTGAACTGAATCCGCTCCGTATCGTCCTCCGGCTGGTCGTTTAGCGGCCAGGCAAAACTTATGCGAAGCGGGCCAACCGGTGAAAACCAACTGAAAGCCAGCCCGGTTGAATACCGGATCTCGGAAAATATGTAGTCATAAGTCTCACCTACCATACCGCCATCCACGAAAGCCGCCAGCCTCGCTGACCGGTCCTTGTCCATGCCGGGGATCGGGAACAGCAACTCCATCGTTCCGATCACCTGACGTGATCCGCCAAGCGCATCGCCGTTCAAATCCTTGGGCCCCAGTGTCGCCGTGGCATAACCTCTGACCGTATTGACGCCGCCGGCATAGAAATTCTTGTAGAAAGGCAAAGACTGGTTGTCGTAACCGTCAGCGTACCCGACCCTTGCTTCCGTGAGCACCGTGAATTTCTTCGACAGCGGATAATACCATTGAAGCTGATATGTCAACCTGTAATAGGACAAATCACCGAGCGGAACGCTGACTTCTCCGTTGAGGCGTTGAATGGTGCCGGAAGTCGTATAGATTACGCTGTCACGCTTGTCGCGCGACCAGCCCACCGTCAGCGGATACGCATCGGTGATGTCACCGAATTCGTTTACGAAGTCGATGTAGCGCGGCGGACTTTCGTCGAACACGCCGATTTCCGTCTTTTCGTAGGCCAATCCATAGTTGATTCGATCGAACTCGGTTACGGGCACGCCGAAGCGAACGCCGAGACCGGTGGTATTGGTCGTGTACGGTGCTACATCAAGGCTTGACGAATCAAGGTCGCGCCGGTAAAGATCGAAGCCCCTGCTCACTCCGTCGTCGGTGTAATACGGGTTGTTGTAGGCCAACGCGTAGATTTGGTTAACGCTACCGGAGTTGATCGTAAACGACAGCGCATTCCCGGTACCCATGATGTTCTGCTGCGCCAGGGATGCGGTGACGACGACGTTTTCAGTCGTCGAATACCCAATGCCGAAATTCAGGCTGCCGGTGGAACGCTCACTCACCTTGATATTGACATCTACCTGGTCGGAGGTGCCAGGCACCGGAGGCGTGTCGATCTGAACCTCGGAAAAGAATCCCAGGCCGTCGACCCGCTGGCGCGACCGGTTCAGCTTCTTCGTCGAGTACCATGCACTCTCGAGCTGACGTAATTCACGGCGAATGACTTCGTCGCGCGTGGATACGTTTCCCGAGATGTTGATGCGCCGAACGTAAACACGCCTTCCGGGGTCAACGTACAAAGTAAATGCCACTTCCCTGTTTTCCCGATCGAGTTCCGGCACCGCGTTGACCGCCGCAAATGCGTAGCCCTCGTCACCCAGGCGGTCGGATATCAACTTGGTTGTCTCTGTCAGATCTTCTCTGGAAAAGACTTCGCCGGGGACGACTTTGACCATTGCGTTCAATTCCTCGGCGGGAACAACCAGATCGCCGGCGAGCGCAATGCTCTTTATCGTGTATCTATCGCCTTCTGTCACATTGATGGTGATGTAGATGTTCTCTTTGTCCGGCGATATCGAAACCTGTGTCGAGAGGATGGAAAACTCGATATACCCTCGATTCAGGTAATACGTGCGCAAGCTCTCCAGGTCGGCCTGGAGTTTCGGCTTTGAGTACTGGTCGGAATCGGTGTACCAGGTCATCAGGCCCGGGGTGGTGAGAGTGAACTCGTCGAGCAAGGTCGCATCATCGAAGATCTCGTTGCCGACGAAGTTGATCTCCCTGATCTTGGCTACTCGCCCTTCGAAAATCGAGAAGCTGAGCGCGACCCGGTTACGCTCCAGAGGCGTAACCGTCGTTTCAACCTCGACACCGTACCTGCCAGCGCTGATGTACTGGCTCTTGATCTCCTGCTCTGCCTTGTTGAGCAGGGCACGGTCGAATATCCGTGATTCCTTAAGGCCTACCTGGCGCAGGCCTTCTTCGAGTTGCTTTGCGGGAAACTGTTTCGAACCGCTGACCTTGATATCTGCAATGGCAGGCCGCTCCTGGACAATCACGACTAGCACGTTACCGCTTCTGTCCAGGCGCACGTCATTGAAGAAACCGGTCTCGAACAGCGCCTTGATCGCCTCGCTGGCTCGCGCCTTGTCCATCGTCTCGCCCACCTTGACCGGAAGATAGGTGAACACCGTTCCGGCGTCGGTGCGCTGGATACCCTCGACCCGGATGTCTTCGACCACGAATGGGTCAAAGGCATAAACGGGTCCCGCAAGGATGAACGCCCACAGGATGAGGGCCAAGGCACGCTTCATTTTTCTCTGTCAACCGGAGGCCAGCCGGCCCAGATCGTTATAAATTGCAAATGCCATCAGTGTAAACAACAGCACAAGTCCGACACGCTGGCCCAACTCCAGAGCGCGTTCCGAAACGGGACTCCCCTTTCCGATCTCGACCAGGTAGTACATCAGGTGCCCGCCATCGAGCACCGGCACGGGTAACAGATTGAGCACACCGAGGCTGATGCTGATCAGCGCGAGGAAGTTGAGGTAGGCGAGCCAACCCACTTTCGCCGATTGCCCCGCGTAGTCGGCGATGGTAATCGGGCCGGACAGATTCTTCAGTGAAACGTCTCCCACGATCATGCGTCCCAGCATACGCAAGGTAAAAACCGACACCTCGGACATCTTCAGCGTGGCGCGGTAGAGGGCCTCGCCAACCGGATAACGCACCTGGACCAGCAGGCGTTCCAGCCGTTGCTCGTCGATCTGCGGGCCGGCACCGATTCTGCCGATCGTCGTGTCGCCGTCGGTGACCGAGTCCGTTACCACCGTTATCCTGACCGGCACGCCGTCGCGCAATACGTCAAATGCGAGCGCTTGCCCGGGCGCTGCCCGGACCGCCTCGACGACCTCTGACCATTGCAGCACCGGTTTGTCAGCGACTGCTTCTATCACATCGCCACTGCGAAGGCCGTCCCGACTCGCCGGGTCGCCCTCAAGAACATCACCGATCACCGGGGCGATCGGCGCGTCAAAGCCGACAATGCCGATCTCTTTCAGCAATCCGGCGTCGAGTTCTTCCGGGCCAATCCCGCTCAGGTCGAGACTGACGAAACGCATCTGGTCCTGTTCATTGAGAATTTCGAGCCTGACGACGTTCTTCTGCACCGCGTGGTCGAGCAGTTCCCATCGAAGCGCTTGCCATGTTTCGACAGGCACCTCGTTAACCTTGAGAATGAGATCACCAGAGTGCAATTGCGCGGTCGCTGCCGGCGTGTTCGCCGGCGGCTCACCCAGAACCGGCTTCAAACCGGGCACACCCGAAACAAACAGTATCCAGTAGAGCAGAATCGCCAGGAGAAAGTTGGCAATCGGTCCGGCCGCAACGATGGCGATGCGGCGCCACACCGACTGGCGGTTGAACGCGCGGTGCCGTTCTGCCGGATCGACCTCGCCTTCCCGCTCGTCCAGCATCTTGACGTAACCGCCAAACGGGAATGCGGCCAGAACCCACTCGGTTTGGTCACGGCCGAATCGCTTTTTCAGCAACGGCATCCCGAACCCGACGGAGAAGCGCAGAACCTTGACGCCAGCCAGCCTGGCAACCAGGTAGTGCCCGAACTCGTGGAAAACGATCAGAATGCCGAGCGCCAGAACGAAAGCGGCCAGAGTAGAAACCAGCTCCATCAGTGTCCCACTCCCCCTGCTGCGCGAGGCTGCGCCAACCCCGATTCGCTGCGCGCCAACTCGGACGCCGCAGCACGCGCTGAGCCATCCGCCGCAAGAATCTGCTCAATCGACTGGACCGGCAGCGACGGCAGCTCATCGACGACCTTCTCCACGATCGCCGCGATGGCATTGAACGAAATTTCATGCTTGAGAAACCGGTCCACCGCGACTTCGTTGGCCGCATTCAGGTACACCGGCGCACTGGCGCCGGCCCTTAACGCCTGGTAGGCCAGCCGCAGGCAGGGAAACCGTTCGCAATCCGGCGCGGTAAATTCAAGCCGTCCGGCGTTCGCGAGATCCAGCCTCTTCACGCCCGCCTCGACCCGCTGGGGGTAGGCCAGTGCGTGCGCAATAGGCGTGCGCATATCCGGATTTCCCATTTGAGCGATCACCGACCCGTCAACATATTCCACCATCGAATGCACAATACTCTGCGGGTGTATGACCACATCGATCTGGTCGGGGTTCGCACCGAACAGGTAATGGGCCTCGATGACTTCCAGACCCTTGTTCATCAGCGTCGCCGAATCGACCGAAATCTTGCGCCCCATCGACCATTTCGGGTGCGCGCACGCCTGATCGGGCGTCGCGCTGGCGAGCACTTCGGCCGAAGCATGCAAAAACGGGCCGCCTGAGGCCGTCAGTATCAGCCGGCGCACGCCGGCCCCGCTCATATTGCGCGCATAGTCCGGTGGCAACGCCTGAAATATCGCGTTGTGTTCGCTGTCGATCGGCAACAGCACGGCGCCACTCGCGCGCGCCGTATCGATCAGCAATGGTCCCGCCATGACCATCGATTCCTTGTTCGCCAGCATGATCTTCTTGCCGGCTTTGGCCGCGGCCAGCGTCGATGCCAGTCCCGCTGCGCCGACGATGGCCGCCATGACCGCATCAACCTCGGGCCGGGCCGCAACATCTTCCAGCGCCGCAGCACCGCCCATGACCACGCAATCGAGACCTGCGTCACGTATGCGCGACTCGAGACGCGCCGCGGCAGACTCGTTCGCGAGCACGGCGTAGCGGGGCTTGAACGTTGCGCATTGCGCAAACATCGTCTCGACGTCGCTGTTGGCAGCCAGGGCAAACACCTCGAACCTCTGTGGATGTCGGGCGATGACCGAAAGCGTATTGACGCCAATACTTCCGGTAGAACCAAGTACCGCTACGCAAGCGGCCCGTGACGATGTCATCCGGCAAGCACCCCGGCAAAGAACAGCACCGCGAACGGCATGGTGGCCGTTACGCTGTCTATCCGGTCGAGTAGGCCGCCATGACCTGGCAGCAGGTCGCCGCTGTCCTTGGCGCCCGCCTGGCGCTTGAACCACGATTCGAACAGGTCGCCCTCGACGCTGAGCGAGGTCAAGATAAATCCGAACACCAGCAATGCAAGGTATGCCGTGAACTCTGCCTCCGGGCGGAAAAGTCGCAACACAATCACCGCATAGATCAGCACTGCCAGATAGGCGCCGATCAGCCCCTCAACGGTTTTTCCCGGGCTGACCCGCGGCGCCAGCTTGTGACTGCCGAAACGCCTGCCGGCAAAATACGCCGCCGTATCCGCAATCCAGACGCCCCCGAGCAGCAACAGCAACAACACTGGCTCGCGCTGCAATATCGTCGCCGCCAGCCAAGCCGGCACCAGAACCAGCCAACCGGTAACAGAGCCGGTCACTGGTTGCCGCAGCCGCCACTGGAAATGCAAGGCCGCCGGCGCCAGCAAGACCCAGAACAGCGTTGCCAGCAGGCACAGCGGAAACAGCAAACGCCTGTCGAACAGGGCTTGCGGCATGAGAACGGAAAGCAGCAGCAGTGCCACGCAGGAAATCGCAACCACGGTCGCGAAAACCGTACGCCCTGTCTGCGCCCAACCGGCCAACCTCGCCCATTCGAACGCCGCGGCCGTTATCGCGATCGCCAGTGCCGCACCCCAGACCGCGTTGGGCGCCAGAAACAGCATCGCCAGGAACAACGGCAAGATCACGGCAACCGTCAGCAATCTCTGCTTAAGCATGTCTTGGCTCCGTCCGCACGTTGATCAGCGCACCGGCGGGATTTCAGGCAATTCACGCTGCGGCGACCCGGTCACCTGATCGCTGGTACGGCCAAATCTTCGCTCGCGCGAACGATACGATTCAAATGCCCCGGCAAGCGACTCCGAATTGAAATCCGGCCACAGCTGCTCGGTAAAGAACATTTCGGTATACGCAAGTTGCCAAAGCAGAAAATTGCTTATTCGTTGTTCGCCGCCGGTACGGATGAACAGGTCCGGTTCGGGCGCGTAATTCAACGCCAGATACGGCGCCAGGTCCCGTTCCGTATAGTCACCGGCCCTGTCAGGATGGTCACTCACCATTCGGTTAACTGCCTGCATGACGTCCCAGCGCCCGCCATAGTTGGCCGCGATGGTGAGCGTCAGTCCGGTATTGGAGGCGGTCTGATCTTCTCCCTGCGAAATGAGTTCGATCAGGCGTTGATCCAGTCCGCGCCGGTCGCCAATCACTTTCAAGCGGATATTGTTGCCATGGAGTTTCGCAACTTCCTGCTCGAGCGCGTGCACGAACAACTCCATCAGGAATGAAACTTCCTCTTTCGGCCGGCGCCAGTTCTCGCTCGAAAACGCGAACAGTGTCAGGTATTCGACCCCGAGTTCCGCACATGAACTGACGGTCGTTCGCACGGTTTCAAGTCCCCGGCGGTGACCGGCGACTCTGGGCAGAAACCTTTTCCTGGCCCAGCGTCCGTTGCCGTCCATGATCACCGCCACATGGCGCGGCACGCTGCGAATTTCGGGGACGGAGGTGGTGGTCGAAGAAAACACCAGGGTCAGACGGCCATCAGGTCCGCTTCCTTATCGGCAAGCGCCTTGTCAATTTCCGCAACATGACGATCGGTCATCTTCTGAACTTCGTCCTGCGCCCGGCGTTCATCGTCCTCCGATATGGCTTTCGACTTCACCAGTTCCTTCAGTTCGTGATTTGCGTCGCGCCGGATGTTTCTTACGGCCACGCGGGCATTCTCTGCTTCGCGCTTGACGACCTTGATGAGATCCTTGCGCCGTTCCTCGGTCAGCGCTGGCATCGGCACCCGCACGACTTCACCCACTGCCGCCGGATTCAGTCCCAGGTCGGAATCCCTGATCGCTTTCTCGACCGCAGCCACCATATTCTTCTCCCACGGTGCAACACCAAGGGTTCTCGCGTCGAGAACACTGACATTCGCAACCTGGTTCAGAGGCGTTGGATTACCGTAGTAATCGACCTGCAAATGGTCGAGTATGCCCGTGTGAGCGCGTCCGGTCCGGACTTTATGCAAGTCGGCATTCAACGCGTCCACCGTCTTGCCCATTTTCTGGTCCGCGTTCCGCTTGACAATCGATACGTCTGACATGACTTTCTCCTCGACTAGCTGTGCACCAGAGTGCCTTCATCCCCCCCGACAACGACCCGCTTCAAGGCACCCGGCTTGAATATACTAAAAACACAGATAGGAAGTTTCTGATCCCTGCACAGCGTCAGTGCCGTCGCGTCCATTACTCTCAGCTGCTTCGCGATCGCTTCGTCAAAGCTGATTTTCTGGAACCGCATGGCGTCGGGGTGTGTCTTGGGATCGTCAGTGTAGACGCCGTCGACTTTCGTGGCCTTCAACACCACATCCACGTTCATTTCCATCCCTCTCAGGGCGGCGGCCGTGTCGGTCGTGAAGAAAGGATTTCCCGTGCCGGCGGCAAAGATCACGACTCGCTTCTCCTCGAGATAGCGTATCGCCCTGCCCCGAATATAAGGCTCTGCCACCTGCTGTATGGTCAGTGCCGAGAGCACGCGGCTGCGCAACTTGACACGCCGCATTGCATCCTGCAACGCGAGCGCGTTCATGACGGTTGCAAGCATGCCCATGTAATCGGCGGTAGCCCGGTCCATGCCGGCTGCCCCCGGCGCCACACCACGGAAAATATTGCCGCCACCGATGACGATGCCAACCTCGACGTCGAGCTCGATGACTTCCTTGATCTCCGAAACGATACGGTCAATCGTGTCGCGGTTGATCCCGTAAGCGTCGTCGCCCATCAGGGCCTCGCCGGACAGTTTCAGGAGGATCCGCTTGTAGACGGGCTTCATGGAATCATCATCGCCGTTGTCCGGTGGTCTCCGCGCGCAACTCAGCGTGCTTGCGCCGTCTGAGCCGCAACTTCCGCCGCAAAATCGGTCGTTTTCTTCTCAATGCCTTCACCGACAACGAACAGGCTGAAAGCCGCGACCCTTGCGTTCTTCGACGCGAGCAGCTTCTCTACAGTCATTTTGTCGTCTTTCACGAAAGGCTGTCCGTGCAGGGTGATCTCTGACAGGAATTTCCGGACGCTGCCCTCGACAATTTTCTCGACGATATTTTCCGGCTTGCCCTCTTCGAGGGCGCGCGCCTTGGCGATGTCGCGCTCGCGCTCGATGATCTCCGGCGCCACCTGCTCGCGCGAAACTGCGACCGGCCTGGACGCCGCAATATGCATCGCCAGATCTTTCCCCAGCGTTTCGTCGCCGCCGCCAACGTCGACCAGCACGCCTATGCGAATACCGTGCAGGTAGTGCGCAAGCTTGCCCTCGGCACGGTGCAACGCCGCACGACGAATCGTGATGTTCTCGCCAAGTTTCGCAACCAGCGCCTGGCGTTTTTCCTCAACGGTCTCACCCGCCCCGAGCTTCTTCTCCAGAAGCTTGTCAACATCGGTAACGCCCGAGCTTGCAACGAGTTCAGCGACATTGTTGACGAACTCGGCAAAATTGCCGTCCTTGGCAACGAAGTCGGTTTCGCAATTTACTTCGACCATCGCGCCCAGTTTCGAATCCGCGCTGACATGAACGCCAATCGCCCCTTCCGCCGCGACGCGTCCCGCCACCTTGTTCGCCTTGGCGCCGCTCTTGATCCGCAGCAAATCCTCGGCTTGCTTCATGTCGCCCCCAACCTCGGACAGGGCCTTCTTGCACTCCATCATGCCCATTCCGGTGCGTTCCCTCAATTCCTTCACCATGCTCGCGGTGATTTCCGCCATAACAGCCGACTCCTTGTAGTTCCTGGCCGCCGGGTGTGCCGGCGGCAAAAATATCAATGTTCTCTCGAAAAACTCAAAAATAAAGGGGCCGAGGCCCCTTTATTTCCCGCCTCGGTGAATCAGGCTGTGGCCTGTTCCTCGGAACTGTCCACCTCGACGAATTCATCGTTGACGATTTCGTTGACGACCTGCGAGCGCCCTTCGAGGACGGCGTCCGCGATGCCCCGCGCGTAAAGCCGCACCGCGCGACTCGCATCGTCGTTGCCGGGAATGACATAGTCCACGCCTTCCGGAGAATGATTCGTATCGACGACGCCGATAATCGGAATACCCAGCTTGTTTGCTTCCTCGACCGCGATTTTCTGGAACCCGACGTCGATAATGAACAACGCGTCAGGCAGGCCGTTCATCGTCTTGATTCCGCCGAGGCTTCGGTCAAGCTTGGCCATCTCCCGCTGGTAGGTGAGGCTTTCCTTCTTGGACAATTTGTCCATGGTGCCGTCTTCCACCATCTGCTCCATGTCCCGCAAGCGCTTGATGGACTGCTTGACCGTCTTGAAGTTGGTCAGCATCCCGCCCAGCCACCGGTAATCGACAAACGGCGAAGACGCGCGGGTAGCCTCCTCGCGAATGATTTCTCGCGCCTGGCGCTTGGTACCGACAAACAGGATCGTGCCCTTGTTGGCGGCGAGCTGGCGCGCGAACTTGGCAGCCTCCTGGTACATCTCCAGGGTCTTCTCGAGATTGATGATGTGAATTTTGTTGCGGTGGCCAAATATGAAAGGGGCCATCCGGGGATTCCAGAATCGGGTCTGATGCCCGAAGTGCACCCCCGCTTCGAGCATTTCCCGCATCGTAACGGACATAAATTTCTCCAGTCTGGGTTTAGCCTCCGCCCGCAGGAACCCGCTATTTGCGGGCACCCATCTGTGCGCGGGCGTGCGAATTATTCCGCGGCTGAGAATCAGCCCCGGAATTGGGCGCGAAGTCTAGCATGGGCCGCCGCCCATGCTCAAGCAATTTTCCGGATCGTCAATGGCTTACGGTTGCAAGGACGATGTCCCGGCCGATTGTCTCTGACGCCTTGCTTCATACAGGCAAATGCCTGCGGCAACGGACACATTCAGGCTTTCAACGGTCCCCAACATCGGAATCGATATCAGCTCGTCACAGGTGCGGCGTGTCAGGCGCCGCAAACCCTCGCCTTCCGCACCCATCACCAGCGCCACCGGGCGTGTCAGGTCGCAGGCGGCCAGCGGCCGCTCCGCCTCCCCGGCGGCACCAATGGTCCAGATCCCGTGCGTATTCATGTCCTTCAGCGCGCGGGAGAGGTTCGTCACGACGATGTAGGGAACGGTCTGCGCCGCGCCCGAGGCGACTTTTTCAACAGTGGCGGTAATGCCAACGGCACGGTCCTTCGGCGCCAGCACCGCGTGCGCTCCGAGGGCATCGGCTACCCGCAGGCAGGCGCCCAGGTTGTGCGGGTCCTGTACGCCGTCAAGAACCAGCACCAGGGCCGATTCGTCGATCGTTTCGAGAACGTCATCGAGCGTTCGCGCCCGCAATTGCGGGTTGACCAGTGCGACCACACCCTGATGCCCCCGGGTGCCGGCGGCCTGGTCCAGTTGCTCGCCGGTTGCGGTTTCAATCGCTACGCCCCGCTCACTGGCGGTGAGCAGCAAGCGCTTCAGGCGCGGGTCGTGCCGGTTGCGATCCACCAGAATGCGAATGACGGAATCGGCCCGGTGCCGGATGCGCGCGGTCACCGCGTGAAACCCGTAAACGGCTTCGTGGGCCGGCATCAACGGCGTCGCCGGCGGCCCGTGCGCGGCGGTTCTCCCGCCAGCGTGAAATCAATGCGTGCCTGTTCGAGGTCGACCCTGACCAGCTCCACCGTGACACGGTCTCCCAGCCGGTAGCGAGTGCCGGTGCGCTCGCCCAGCAACTGGTGGCGCGCTGCGTCGAAATGGAAATAATCCGAGCCAAGCTCCGAAATATGAACCAGACCCTCCACATAGACGCTATCGAGGGCCACGAAAACGCCGAAACCGGTCACCGAGCTGATCGTGCCTTCAAAACTTTCTCCGATACGATCCTGCATGTAATAGCTCTTGAGCCAGGACTCGACGTCACGCGTTGCCTCGTCCGCGCGGCGCTCGGTCTCGGAGCAATGGCGCGCGACATCATGCCAGTCACCGGGCGAATACTGCTTCGATGCCAGCACCGCCTTGATCGAACGATGAATCAACAGGTCCGGGTAGCGGCGTATCGGCGACGTGAAATGCGTGTACGACTCGTAGGCCAGGCCGAAATGCCCCTCGTTTTTCGGACTGTAGACCGCTTGCTGCAACGATCTGAGCAACACTGTCTGTAACAGCTGGGCATCCGGCCGCTGTCGGATCTTGACCAGCAGATCGGCGTAGTCACTGGCTCGCGGCTCATCTCCGCCGGACAGCTGCAGCCCGAATTCACCGAGGAACTGACGCAGGGCCAGCAGTTTCTCGGGTGTCGGACCCTCATGGACACGGTACAACAACGGGTGCTCACGCGTTTGCAGAAAATCGGAGGCACTGACGTTGGCGCACAACATGCACTCCTCGATGATGCGGTGCGCGACATTACGCACGACCGGCGTAATCCGGTCGATCTTGCCGTGATCGTCGAAGTGCATTTTGGTTTGAATCGTTTCGAACTCGATGGCACCGCGCCGGCTGCGCGCCTGTGCCAGCACTTCATACAGTCCGTTGAGATGCTGCAAATGCGGCAGCAGCGCCTTGATCGGCCGCGTCGCCTTGCCGGTGGGATGCGCCAGCGCCTCGGCAACCGCCGTATAGGTCAACCTGGCTTTCGAATGCATCACGCCCGGGTAGAACTGGTAGCGTTTGAGCTGCCCCTTGGCGCCGATCTCCATCTCGCAAACCATGCACAGGCGGTCCACATCGGGATTAAGCGAACATAGCTCGTTGGACAGGGCTTCGGGCAGCATGGGAATGACCCGGCGCGGAAAATAGACCGAGTTACCCCGTAATCTCGCTTCCTTGTCCAGGGCATCCCCGGCCTTGACGTAATGGCTGACGTCCGCGATGGCCACCCACAACCGGTAACCGCCACGATGCGGTTCGCAATACACGGCATCGTCAAAGTCGCGCGCCGTTTCGTCGTCGATGGTGACCAGCGTCAGGTGGCGAATATCGGTGCGCCCCCCGAGTTCGCCCGCGGTCACGCTTCCGGGAAGCTTCGCCGTGTGCGCCTGGACCTCGCGCCCGAACTGGTGCGGCAGCTGGTGCTTGCGCAGCGCAATCTCGATCTCCATGCCAGGGTCGGCGTAATCGCCGAGAACCTCGACAATGCGGCCGATGGGCTGCGCGTGCCGGCTTGGCTGTTCGACGATTTCGGCCACCACGACCTGCCCTGGCTTCGCGCCCCCGCGCGCCTTTGCCGGTACCAGCAGGTCCTGGCTGATACGCCTTTGCTCCGGGACAACGACTCCGATGCCACGCTTCTCCGTGTAGCGCCCGACGAGGGTCTGATTGGCACGCTCCAGAACCTCGACGATGGCCGCCTCGCGCGCGCCGCGGGGCCCGGTTCCGCCGGGCCGGGCGAGAACCCGGTCGCCGTGGAGCACTCCGGCCATCTGGGCCGTGCCGAGGAACAGGTCATCGCCGCCGTCATCCGGAATCAGAAAACCGAAACCGTCGGGATGCCCCTGCACACGGCCCGAAACCAGATCAATCTTGTCGACAACGCAGATCGCATTCCTGCGGTTGCGGATGAGTTGTCCATCGCGCTCCATCGCCGCCAGCCGCCGCGCCATCAGTTTCTCTTCATCCGGCCTGATCTCGAGCAGGCGCAGTAGCCGCGCCTCGGTCACCGGCACGCCGAGTCCTTCCAGCGTCTGGAGGATAAATTCCCGGCTCGGAAGCGGCTCGGCATAACGCTGGCGCTCGCGATCCAGGAAGGGGTCGCGATCACGCACCGACACTGCTTTCGCGTCGCGAGAAGTCGAATCGTTTTTCCTTGTGCGCTTCATTCAGGCAATATCTGACGTATGTGACGGCATTGGCGACGCGCCCGCGCGACGTTTCCCGCAGCCGGGCTCGTTGACAACTTCGGCGGCGACCGTTACATTCTGCGCCCTCCGTGCCGAGATGGCGGAATTGGTAGACGCGCTGGCTTCAGGTGCCAGTAGTGGCAACACTGTGGAGGTTCGAGTCCTCTTCTCGGCACCATGCCTGATCCGGTCGAAACCAATCGGGTCGAAACCGATCAGGTCGAAACCAATCAGGTCGAAGCTGACCGGCCCTGAAATGGCCCTCATCAACAAACCGGTAGGCTCTCGCACCGGTCCCGGGGCTGACAGCGGCCGAATTCAATCATTGGCTTTGAACGGATGCCTCAAAACAATGGTCTCCTCCCGGTCCGGGCCGGTAGATATCAGGTCGATCGGCACGCCGCAGATTTCCTCGATGCGCCGCAGATAGCGCCTCGCGTTCTCCGGTAACCCGTCGTAGTCGCGCACACCCACCGTGCTCTCGGACCAGCCGGGTATTTCCTCATACTCCGGCTCGCACTGCGCCAGTGACTCCGCGCCCACAGGCAGAATATCGAGTCGTTCCTCGCCACGCCGGTAACCCACGCCGATCTGCAGCGTTTCAACGCCGTCGAGCACGTCGAGCTTGGTGACGCACAGACCGGACACACCGTTGATCTGGATGGACCGGCGTAAAGCAGCCGCATCGAACCAGCCGCAACGGCGGGCACGCCCGGTAGTAGCGCCAAACTCATTGCCACGCGTGGCCAGATGGCGGCCGATCTCGTTCTCCAGCTCGGTTGGAAACGGCCCGCCGCCAACCCGCGTCGTGTAGGCTTTGGTGATGCCCAGCACGTAGTGCAGCATCTGTGGACCGACGCCACAGCCGGCGGAAGCCGCACCCGCGACACAGTTACTCGACGTTACAAACGGGTAGGTCCCGTGGTCAATATCGAGCAGTGTTCCCTGGGCGCCTTCGAACAGGAGATTCTCGCCGCGGGCGTTGGCATCGAACAACATGCGCGGCACGTCGCCGAGCATCGGCCGTATACGCTCGGCCAGTTTCAGCAGCTCTTCCAGCGTTTGCTGAAAATCAACCGTATCGGCGGAAAAATAGTCCTTCAGCACGAAATTGTGGAAGTCGAGCACTTCGCCCAGCTTCGCTGCCAGCCGTTCCCGGAAAAACAGATCCTGCAACCGGAGGCCGCGGCGCGCCGCCTTGTCTTCGTACGCCGGGCCGATGCCCCTGCCGGTAGTGCCGATCTTCCCCTCGCCCTTGGCCGTTTCACGCGCGCGGTCGAGCGCAATGTGCGATGGCAGGATGACGGGGCACGCTTCGCTCACACTGATTCTGCCGTCGACGTCCACCCCGGCGCGCTTGAGCGTATCGACTTCTTCGAGGAGCGCGTGCGGCGAAACGACGACGCCATTACCAATGTAGCAGTGCACGTTCGCGTGCAATATTCCCGAAGGAATAAGGTGCAAAACCGTTTTTACCGTGCCAATGACCAGGGTGTGCCCGGCGTTGTGTCCGCCCTGAAAGCGCACAACACCATGGGCATGTTCGGTCAACCAGTCGACTACCTTGCCCTTGCCCTCGTCACCCCACTGGGTGCCCACTACCACAACGTTGCTTGCCATCTTTTCCTGATCTCAACTGGTGAGTGACTGAACGATTGATTGCGACGCCCTAGCGCTCGCACGCTACGACTTGCCAGGCGCCGTCGCGAAAAACGAGCTCCCGCTCGCAGCCCAACTCTTTCCTGTTGGACTCGTGCCCGGGCAAATCGGTAATCACGATATTGCCCTCCTCGCGCAAAGACTGTATCGCCGCCTGCAGCGCCCCGTCGTCACGCCGGTAGGGCGCCATGATGCGATTGCCCGCGGCGTTGTCTTCCTGCAAGCCGGCCAGGTCGCGCAAGTCGATACTGAATCCGGTTGCCGGGCGCGCGCGGCCGAAGGCCTTGCCAATCTCGTCATAGCGTCCGCCTCTGGCAATCGCATCCGTGCGGCCCGGCACGTAGGCAGCGAATACCGCACCGCTGTGATAGTGATAACCGCGCAACTCCGCCAGGTCAACGCACAATTCACCGACGTCGTCCGATAGCTGTTCGGCGAGAAAGTCGAGCGTGTCGAGGCAGCCCGCGAGCTGCGGAAATTTCGGCAACTTGCCGCGCGCGACATTCAGCACCTCAACGCCGCCATACAGTTCCGGCAGAGCCCGCAGCGCAGCGCGCGCGTCTTCCGGCAAAGGCTTGGTCAGCGCGTGCAGCGCCGGCACATCCTTGGCCTGAAGCACGCGAAACAACTCCGCCTCGGACTCACGGTCGATCCGTGCCCACTGGATGATCGAACGAAAGATCGCCACATGCCCCAGGTCCAGATGCACGTTATCGACACCGGCGAGGGCCAGTGCACGCAGCATCAGAAGCTGGATTTCGACGTCGCTTTCGACGCCGGCGTGTCCATAAATTTCAGCGCCGATTTGCAGCGGCTCACGCGTTTTCAGGATGCCCGAGGGCAGCGTATGAACCACGCTACCGGAGTAACACAAGCGGGTAATGCCCTGGCGGTTGAGAAGGTGCGCATCGATGCGCGACGCCTGTGGCGTGATGTCCGCCCGCAAGCCGAGCGTTCGGCCAGACAGTTGATCGACCAGTTTGAAGGTGCGCAAACCGAGATCATGACCTGAGCCGGTGAGCAATGAATCGAGGTACTCCACCAGCGGCGGCATGACCAGTTCGTAGCCGCTGACCACGAACAGGTCGAGTACGCGCCGGCGCAGACTCTCTATCCGCCAGGCCTCGCCGGGCAGGATATCGTCAATGTATTCGGGCAGCAGCCACTTCTGCGTCATGGGTATCTTCGCGGCCGCCTACCGGCAGCACTTTTGAGCAAACGTCTATCGTCTTCAATAATCGGTCAGCGGCTAGGTCGTCAACAGGAGCAGCAGCAAGCCCAGGATCATGGACGTCAGGCCGACGAAGCGGATTTGTCCATCCGTGAGTTCGAGGAAGCGCCGGAAAAGAGCACGCCAGCCCCCGGGGGAAAGAAACGGAAGCAGCCCTTCGAGCACCAGCATGAGGGCAAACGCCGCGAGCAGACTCCCCCAGTAAGCCTCCATTACGTTCTGCGCCTAGGCGTCGGCACCCGGACCCGTCGCGCACACCGATGATCCACGATCACCGGCCACGCGGGGTTTGCATGTACTTGAAGAAATCCGAGTCAGGCTCGAGGATCAGCAGATCGCCTTTGTTCCTGAAAGTCTCCCGATACGCGTCAAGGCTCCGATAATAGGCGTAAAACTCCGGATCGCGCGTGAAAGCGCGCGCATAAATGGCCGAAGCCTGCGCATCGCCCGAGCCCTTGACCTGTTGCGCGTCGCGATACGCCTTGGCGATGATCACCTCGCGTTCGCGGTCCGCATCGGCCCTGATCTTTTCCGATTCCGCGAAACCCGTCGACCTCAACTCGTTCGCAACCCGCTTGCGCTCGGCTTCCATCCGGCGATAGACAGCGTCACTGATTTCCTTCGTCAGGTCGACGCGCTTGAGTCTGACGTCGAGAACCTCGACGCCGATCTTGCGCGCATCGTCGTCAACCTTCTCGCGCATCAACTCGATGATTTCATCGCGCTCTCCGGAAATCACCTGATACACCGTGCGCTTGCCGAATTCGGCCCGCAGGCTGTCATTAACCGTCTTGTTCAGCCGGTCGCGCGCACGCCGCTCGTCTCCGCCGACACTGACGTAATACTGTTCCACCGACGAGATGCGCCATTTCACGTACGAGTCGACGAGTACGTTCTTCTTCTCCGAGGTAAGAAAACGCTCCGGCTCTTCCGTATCGACGGTATGTATGCGGATGTCGAAGTACCGGACGTCCTCGATCAGCGGAAGCTTCCAGTACAACCCGGGTTCGGTCTTGATGCTGACGACCTCACCAAGCCTGAAGACAATCGCCTGCTGTCGCTGATCAACCGTGAACAACGACATGCTGGCCACGACGAGCGCAACGACAATTGCGATCAAGACAACTGTTACTGACGCTTTCATCTCGTCTCCCGGTTACGACTGCGGAAAGCCTCGCGCGTGCGGCTGCTTTCACTGGGCATGCTCGTGCTCGTTCCGCTGGCCTCGCCGACGCCCGTGTTCGGAATCTCGACGGTTGCGGCTGCCGCCTGCATCAATTTGTCCAGCGGCAGGAACAGCAGGTTGCTGTTCGCCTTCTGGTCGATGACCACCTTCGTGGTGTTCGACAACACTTCTTGCATTGCGTCCAGATACAAACGGTCGCGCGTCACGCGTGGCGCCTTGCGGTACTCGGTCAGAATCTGTTCGAAACGCGAAGCCTCACCCTGGGCCGCGGCCACCACACGCTGCTTGTAGGCTTCTGCTTCCTGTTCCAGACGCGCGGCCGTACCCTGCGCCTTTGGCACGACGTCGTTGAAGTACGCCTGACCTTCATTCTTCTGCCGTTCCCGGTCCTGATTCGCCTTTACCGCGTCATCGAACGCCGCCTGCACTTCTTCGGGCGGCTGCGCATTTTGCATCGTCACCTGGCTGACGGTAATGCCTGTTCGATACCGGTCCAGGACCCTTTGCATCAACACCCGCGCATTAACGGCGATCTCTTCGCGCCCCTCGTACAGGACGAAATCCATTTTGCTCTTGCCGACAATTTCGCGTATCGCCGACTCGGCCACCTGTTTGACCGTCTCATCCGGATGGCGGTCGTAAAACAGATAATCTTCCGGGTTGGCGCGGATGTACTGCACCGCGAATTGCAGATCGACGATATTCTCGTCGTCGGTCAGCATCAGCGACTCCGACGGCACCTTGGTGCGAACGTTGTTGCGATAGCCAACCTCCACGGTGTGCACTTCCGAAACGTTGACAATTTCAACGTTTTCGAGTGGCCACGGGATGTGCCAGTGCGGCCCGGGCAAATTCGTCTCCAGATACTTTCCGAAGCGCAACACGACCCCACGCTCACTCGCATCGACAATGTAAATTCCACTCGCGGCCCATATCAGCAGGATCAGAATCACGATCACGCCGAAACCACCTGCCGGACGGCCTGCACCAGCGCCCTTTCCGCCGCCGCGGCCACCGCGACCGCCGAACAGCGAATTCAGCTTCTGGTTGAAGCGGCGCCACAACTCGTCCAGGTCAGGAGGCCCTTCGCTACCTCGGCGCCCCCATTGCGGATCATTCATTGACATAAGTTGAGTTCTCGATTCGGGAAAACTGCTGGATTCACGCCAACGCGAGCGATGCTACCGGCGCACTGGCACTTTGAAACTCATTGTAGAGTGCGCGCAATTCGGCAATCCCGGCCCCACTGGCCGCACTCACACGGACGGCGCGGATTTTACCACACGCGTCTCTCTCGACCCCGGGTGACAAACCGGCCAGATCAATCTTGTTATAGACGATGATCTGGGGAACACCGTCGGCACCAATATCGGCCAGAACCTTGTTGACCTGCTCGATTTGCGAATCACGAACCGGGCTTGCCGCATCGACGACGTGCAGCAGGAGATCTGCTCTCGCCGTTTCTTCCAGTGTTGCGCGAAATGCCGCAACCAGCGTGTGCGGCAAGTCCCTGATGAAACCGACCGTATCAGACAGAACGATCGTCCTGTTGCCCGTCGTGCCCAGCCGCCGGGAAGTGGTATCCAGGGTTGCAAACAACTGGTCGGCCGCGTACGCGTCGCCGCGCGTGAGCCGGTTGAACAATGTCGATTTGCCGGCATTGGTGTATCCCACCAGCGAGACGGACATCGCGTTGCCGCGAGAGCGCGCACGGCGCTGCGTCTGGCGTTGGCGGCCAACCGCGGCGAGCTTGCTTCGCAATACCCTTACCCTTTTTGCAAGCAAGCGCCGGTCGGTTTCCAGCTGCGTTTCACCGGGGCCGCGCAAGCCGATACCCCCTTTTTGCCGCTCGAGGTGAGTCCAGCCTCGAACCAGGCGTGTCGCAAGGTGGTCAAGTTGCGCCAGTTCGACTTGCAACTTGCCTTCGTGGCTTCGGGCTCGCTGGGCGAAAATATCGAGAATCAGGCTGGTGCGGTCGACCACCCTGACATTGGTGCGCTGCTCGAGATTCCGCTGCTGGGCCGGGGACAGGTCGTGGTTGAAAATCACCAGGTTGGCCTGCAGGCTGGACACCAGGGCGGACAATTCCTCGACCTTGCCCTTGCCGGCAAAGGTGGCGGCATCCGGGCGCTGCCGGCGGCCCTTGAGAACCTCAAGCACCCGAACGCCGGCGCTGTCGGCAAGGCGCAGCATCTCCTCGACGCTTTCCGAGTAGTCGGGATCGCGCAGGTCAAGCGCCACTACGATGGCACGGTCTCCGCCGCTCGCGCGTTCCAGCATCAGAAGGTGGGGCGGCTCCGGGTCAACCGGCCGCATTCGGCCATCAACTCTGGTTGTACCTTGCCGTCAACAAAATGGTCACTGCTGCTTACGACTCCTGATGTCAGTCGGCAGTTCCCTGATCGACCGCGAGGTTGACCGCCCGGGCCGGCACCACTGTCGAGATCGCATGCTTGTAGACCATCTGGGTGACCGTGTTCTTGAGCAGTACCACATACTGGTCGAAAGATTCTATCTGCCCCTGCAACTTGATTCCGTTCACGAGATAAATCGACACGGGCACATGCTCTTTGCGCAGCGTATTCAGGAACGGGTCTTGTAACATTTGCCCTTTTGCGCTCATGGCTGCTCCTTGTTTTTTACTTATTGCCGGTTTTTTGATCTTTGCCGACGGCTACTGTACTGGATTCCGGTCGCCAATACCATCCCAAAGCCGTTATCCCCGGCGCCCGCGCTTGCGGTCTGCATACGGATTGACGCCCTGCTTGAAGGCCACCCTGACCGGGGTGCCGCGCAGCTCGAAAGCCTGCATGAAGGCCCTTTCAAGGTAGCGGCGGTAGTCATCCGATATGTCTTCCAGGGAGTTGCCGTGAATCACGATGAGCGGCGGATTGACCCCTCCCTGGTGCGCATAGCGCATCTTCGGGCGCCGGTAACCGCGCCGCGGCGGCGCCTGTTTCTGCGTAGCCTCCTCCAGAACGCGGGTCAGTTTCGGGGTCGGCAGGCGCGACATGGCCGCCTTGAATGCCCCATCGACCGCCCGGATCAGTCCGTCAACTCCGGTACCGGAGGCGGCCGAGATCCTGCGGACCACGGCGAAGTCGAGAAACCCGAGCTTACGCTCATATTCGCGGCGAATCCGTTCCCGCCCCTGGGCGTCGACTGCGTCCCACTTGTTTATGGCGACAACGAGTGCCCGGCCCGCCTCCAGGATGAAACCGGCGATACTTGCGTCCTGGTCGGCAACTTCCTGCGTCGCGTCGAGCACCAGAATAGCCACGTTGGCGTCTTCAATCGCCTGCAGGGTCTTCACCACGGAAAACTTTTCCGCGATCTCGTGTACCCGTCCGCGCTTTCGCACCCCGGCGGTATCGATGACCGTGTAAGTGCGCCCGCTGCGCTCGAATTCGACATGGATCGAATCGCGGGTTGTTCCAGGCTCATCGAACGCAATCATGCGGTTTTCGCCCAGAAGGGCGTTGACCAGCGTGGACTTGCCGACATTTGGCCTGCCGACCACCGCGATTCTGGGGTGATCGGCTTTGTCTTCTGCCGACTCGGATTCCGGCGTAAACGGCAAGAGCACGTGGTCCATCAACTCGCGGACGCCTTCGCCATGAGCCGCTGAAATCGTGATCGGCTCGCCCAGCCCGAGTTCATGGAATTCCGCCGAGACGATACCGGCATTCATGCCTTCGGCCTTGTTGGCCACCAGCCAGACTTTGCGTCCGGTGCGTCTCAATTGCTCGGCGATAATCCGGTCCTGCGGCGCAAGGCCGTCACGGACATCGACCATGAACAGGATGGCATCGCCCTCATCGACCGCCTGCATCGTCTGCCCTGCCATTGCCCGGCTCAGACCGTGGTCCGACGCGGGTTCGAGCCCGCCCGTATCGACAACGATGAATTTCCTGTCACCGGCCCTGGCGTGACCGTAGTGGCGATCGCGGGTCAATCCCGGCGTGTCGGACACCAGCGCCGATCGCGACCGGGTCAACCGGTTGAACAGCGTTGATTTGCCGACGTTAGGCCGTCCGACCAGAACCACGGTGGGCCGCATGGCTATGCACACCCTTCGATGACCGCGCGCAGACCGGGCAGCGCCTTGGCTGACATCTCAGGACGGGCGCTTGAAAGCGATAACGTACAGCCCACCCGTCTCGGTCTGGACGACGGCACGCTCCTGCTGTGCCACCGGAGCGGTAACGATCGCGCTGCCGTCCGTAGCCATTCTCGCCACAAACGCCCCGTCCTCACGCGACATAACATGCACGTAACCCTGGTAGTCGCCGACCACCAGCCAGTCGCCGACGACAACGGGTGCTGTCACGCGACGGTGGAGTAACTGCTCCTGGCGCCAGATACTGGCGCCGGAACCCTTGTCGTAAGCGACAACCGCACCGTCGGCTTCGGTGTAGTAGAGATTACGCGTATCAGCGACGATGCTGCCCGCGCTCGACGCGCTGCGAGCCCAGATCTGCTCTCCTTTTTGCGTGTCGTAGCAGCCGATTCGCCCCTGAAAGGCCACTGCGCAGACGACACCCTCTTCCAGCAGCGGCGTACCCGCGATGTCCACCATGCGTTCGAGTTCGTTGTCTCCGCGCGGTGTCGCAATCGGAATATCCCACAACAGACTCCCGTCGCGCATGTCGAGCTTGGTCAGCCTCCCTCCCGGGAAACCGCCGATGACGGCGCTGCCATCGGCAATCACCATGCGCGGATTGGCACGCAAAACAAGCGACTGCGGGGGAGACTCGTATTCCCAGAGTCGCCGCCCATCCCGGGCATCGAGGCCGAACACCTTGCTGTCGCCGGTACGAACCACCACTGTCGAGCCGGAGCCGATCGGTGCACTGAGCACTTCAGTCGACACTTTTGAACGCCACAGCAAAACGCCGTTGGGCCCATAGGCGAGCACTTCGGCCTTGTTGGTGCCAATCAGGATCATGTTTTCGGCGGTGCCGACACCGCCCGAAACCGTAACACCCGGCTGACTGGACCACTGACGCCTGCCCCTGTCGCCGTCGTAGCAGGTCAGCCGCCCCTTGCCGCTGGCAGCACAGACCCTGTTCTCGATAACGACAGGCGAGAACATGAAACCGCCGGATATGCCGACGGACGCCTTCCACGCGATGCGCGCCTCCACAGTCGGGGTGAACTCCGGCAACGGAGACGGCTCGACGCCCTTGGCCGCGCAGCCGGCCAGCAGCACAACCAGCAAAGAGACTGCGAAGGCCAGTCTGCCTGGCATCAATTAGCGCTCAGCGCGTCCAGTTTGATCTGCACGACATCGCGCCAGGCGCTGTTCTCGGACGACTTCTCCAACGCCTGCTGGTATTGCGCCCGGGCCTCGGCCGCTTTGCCCTGGGCAACCAGCACATCACCGCGCAAATCCGCATACAGGCCGGCAAAAGCATCGCCCGGCGTGCCGTCAAGCTGCTTCAGAGCCGCATCGTATTGCGCCTGATCCAGCAACACGGCCGCCAGGCGCAAGCGCGCCAAGCCTTTTAGTTCATCGCTTTTCGCGTTCTCGACAGCCCATTGGAGCCGCTCCGCCGCGGCATCGAGATCTCCCGCCTGGCGCTCGGTCCCGGCGACCACCATCGCAGACATCGCCGCGTAAGGCGTGCCCGAATAGTTGGCGACGATTTCGCCTGCCACGGTGCGAATCTCGTTCACATCCCCTTTCGCAACCGCTTGCTCGAGCTTGACGAATTGCTGCGATGCTTCCGCTGCCTGCGTGCGCTTGTAGTGCTTCCATCCCTGCGTTCCGCCAACACCGACAATGAATGCCACTGCCGCGGCGATGACAAGCCGCCCATAGTCACGCCAGAACTGCTTCAGCGTATCAATCTGTTCCTGCTCTTCCAGGTCGTAAGTAGCCATTACCTAACTTTCCATATCCATGATTTGAATTCCGGTACTTCCCGCTTATTTTTCAAGCCGGCACTTCCGGGCAATCCCGCCATCACTGCCCGGAAGTGCGAAACAGTTCGACGGCCTTGTCGACAGACAGCTTCTGCTGCTGCCCGCTGACACGCAACGGCTTGACCGACACGACCTCGCCGTGCGCCTCATCGTCCCCGATGATTGCGGCATAGCGCGCACCGCTGCCATCGGCGCGCTTCATCTGCGACTTGAAACTGCCGCCGCCGCAATGCAGGACAACTGCCAGGCGGTGGTCACGCAGTGTTTCGGCCACCTTCCATGCGTAGCGGCTCGCCGCTTCTCCGGCATGCACCACGTAAACATCGGGAACCTGCGCACAGGGCGTACGGCCGGCCTCTTCAATCAATGCCAGAAGCCGTTCGATGCCCATCGCGAAACCGCAGGCAGCCGATGGTTTGCCGCCGATTTGCGTAAACAGCCCATCATACCTTCCGCCGGCACATACGGTGCCTTGCGCGCCCAGCCTCGTCGTGGTCCATTCGTAAACCGCGTCATTGTAGTAGTCGAGTCCGCGCACCAGTCGCGGATTGATGGTGTACCCGACACCAGCGGCACGCAACAACGACTGCAACTGATCGAACGAAGCCAGCGACGCTTCGTCAAGATCGTCCTGCAGCCGCGGCGCCTGTTCGACAACGCCCTGCATTGCCGGGTTCTTGCTGTCGAGAACGCGCAGCGGATTGGTATGCAAGCGGCGCCGGGAATCCTCATCGAGTTCGTCGATGCGTGATTCGAGATACTCGATAAGCCGCGAGCGGTATCGCGCCCGTGAATCGCTGCTGCCCAGCGAATTGATCTCGAGACGGATGTCATCGAGCCCGAGTTCCTTCCACAGCCGTGCCCCCATGATCATGTGCTCGGCATCGACCTCCGGCCCCCCGAATCCCAGCGCCTCCACGCCGACCTGATGGAACTGGCGAAACCGGCCCTTCTGGGGACGCTCATGGCGAAACATCGGCCCCCAGTAGAACACCCGGCACGGACCGTTGTACAAAAGATTGTGCTGGATCGCCGCGCGCACGCATGATGCGGTGCCTTCCGGACGCAATGTCAGGCTCTCGCCGTTGAGCTGGTCGATGAAGGTATACATCTCCTTCTCGACAATATCGGTGACTTCGCCGATCGAACGAACGAACAGCTCCGTTTTTTCCAGCACCGGCATGCGGATGTTTCGATAGCCATAACTACCGAGCCAGCCGCGCACCGTTTGCTCGAAGAACTCCCACAGCGGGGTCTGGTCCGGCAATACGTCGTTCATTCCGCGAACTGCTTGGATGGCTTGCATGCTGACTACTCTGGCGGTCGTATTCTGTGAAGGAGCTGGGCTCAGCCCGGTATCTGTTGTTCGCGAGCAGTCTCTTGAGTCTGCCTTGCGTTCGCGCCAAACCGGCGTTGCACGTATTGCTCGACGAGCACCTGAAACTCCTGGGCTATGCGCTCACCCTTGAGCGTCACCGCTTTTTCACCATCGATGAAAACCGGAGCGACCGGGCGCTCGCCCGAGCCCGGCAGGCTGATGCCGATATCGGCATGGCGGCTTTCGCCCGGCCCGTTCACCACGCAGCCCATCACCGCAACACGCATTTCCTCAACGCCCGGATAAACGGCGCGCCAGTGCGTCATCTGACTGCGCAGATAAGCCTGGATCTCGCCCGCCAGTTCCTGAAAATAGGTACTCGATGTGCGGCCGCAACCGGGACAGGCAATCACCAGTGGTGCGAACGAACGCAACCCCATCGTCTGCAGGATTTCCTGCGCAACGGTCACTTCCCGCGTGCGGTCGCCTCCGGGGTCCGGTGTCAGCGAAACCCGGATCGTGTCGCCAATGCCTTCCTGGAGCAACACTGCCATCGCCGCCGTGGATGCGACGATGCCCTTGCTGCCCATACCTGCCTCGGTCAGCCCCAGGTGCAGCGGATAGTCGCAGCGCTGCGCCAGGCGGCGATACACGACAATGAGATCCTGCACGTCGCTCACCTTGCACGACAGGACGATGCGATCGCGCCCCAATCCGAGGTCCTCTGCCTGCTGCGCACTTTCCAGTGCTGACACCACCAGGGCCTCGCGCATCACTTCATCGGCTTCAGCCGGTTGTGCCCGGGCCGCGTTCTCATCCATCATCCGCGCCAGCAGCTGCTGATCCAGGCTTCCCCAGTTTACGCCGATGCGAACCGGTTTCTGATACTCGCAGGCGGCCTGAATCATCGTCGCGAATTGCTCATCGCGCTTGGCGCCCTTGCCTACGTTGCCCGGATTGATCCGGTATTTGTCGAGTGCGGCCGCGCACTCGGGAAACTGCGACAACAGTCGATGGCCGTTGAAGTGAAAGTCTCCGACCAACGGTCCATGGATGCCCTTGTCGTTCAACCTTTGCCGCAAGGGCGCGACCGCGGCGGCGGCCTCCGCCGAATTGACGGTTATGCGGACCATTTCCGACCCGGCCGCGAACAGGGCTTCCACCTGGGCGAGCGTGGCGTCCAGGTCGGCCGTATCGGTATTGGTCATCGACTGAACGACGACCGGCTCCGTGCCGCCAATCACCACGTTGCCGACACGTACCGCAGTCGTGTTACGCCGAACCGGGAGTTGTGCTGCCATCGCCGTTACCGCTATTCGAGTGTCAGCCGCGCGACATCGACCCTGGTATGCAGGGACAGATTGATCGGCTTGCCGTTATATACGAGGTCAACCCCTCCCGCATTCCCGATTATTACCGTGAGCGGCGGCGAACCGGTTATCAACCGCGCCACGCCCTGGGGGACGAGTTCGGCGAAAATGACCTCTCCGTACCTGTCGGTGACTTCCACCCACGACTCTTCGCGAAATCCGAGCTGCAAACGGCCCGGCTCAACTTGCGAAACGTTGCTGGCCGAAACACCGGCTTTGGCCGCAGCGCGCGGCGCACTCACGGCGGCCGGCTCGGGTTCGGGAACAATATCGGCGCCTGGCTCCGTTAACGGCACAACATCGTCGGTTCCGGCATCGGGACCGGCAGCACCGCCATCCGGAGATTGCGAGGAGATCATGTCCCCCGGTACACCGCCAGCGGGTGCCGGTTCCTCTTGATGCATCAGCATCCAGGCCGCCACGCCTGCGACCAGAATCGCCGCAGCCAGAAAAAGCGGCATCACGCTTTTCTGCTCCCGGTCACCCGGTTCTTCGAGTGGCACGTCGATACCGTGATGGGCCGCCGGCTCGGGCTTGCGGGCCGCGGAGACCAGCTTGCGATCGGCGGCACTGATCAGCAATGCGGCATCGAGCCCCAGCAGCTTTGCGTAATTGCGCAGAAAACCGTGAACAAATACCGGGCTGCCGAATCCCTGGTAGTCGTCGCGCTCGAGCGCTTCGACCTGACGTATCGACAGCTTGAGGTGGCGCGACACGTCACCCACACTGAGGCTCTGCCGCCGACGTTCGTCGTGCAGCATGGCGCCGGCCGAATCAACCGGTTCCTTCTGCGCCTCGGCGGCGTCGTTCATCAAAACTGCCCCATGTTGAACGCGCGCGTTTGCTCAGACGCGGGAAAGCGCCGGTTGAGTTGCGCGCCGTATGATTCCACGGCGACCATCTTTCCCAGTTTGTATTCGATTCGCGCGGCGAGCCACAGCGCATCAGGGCCGGCCACCACACCCTGTAAATGGCGCGTGATGAAGACCTCGGCGCTTTCGTATTCCGCGTTCCTGAACTGCAGATCCGCCAGATGGTACAAGGCTTGCGGCTGATCGGGCGCCAACGCCAGCGCGCGCCGCAGGAACTGTTCCGCCTGCAGGTAATTACCTTCATTCTTCATGCATACGCCGGCGTTGACGTACGCAAACTCCGGCGTGCGGTACAGCGGATCGCTCAACGCCTTGTCGAAGTAACGCATGGCTTCAGCCGCCTGACCCTTCGAACAAAGCAACATGCCGTAATTGTTGTTGATGGACGGATCGTTCGGGTCGAGACGTATCGCACGCTGCATCACTTCCTGCGCCTTGTCGGTCTGTCCCAGCGCCAGGTGAATCAGTCCGAGCTGGTTGATCGCCGGCAGGTATTTGTCATCCGCAGCCAGAGCAATCTGTACTTCCTCCATCGCTACGTTGTACTGTCCTGCCCCGTAGTAGGCAATCGCCAGTTCGGTATGGATCCGCGCCCGGCTGAGTTCGGTCGGTTCTTCGGCGCCGGTCTCGTACGAAGCGGGATTCCTGTTCTGGGCGCAAGCGCCAAGCAACAACGCCAGCGCGAGCAGTGCAAGAACCCGGATCATGCGCCACGCTCCGCCATCCATTGCACCGTATGGCTCTCACGGTCGCTGCGGCGCGTACGCCGGTCGCGCACGCGTCCCGCCAATTGCCCGCAGGCGCCGTCGATATCGTCTCCGCGGGTCTTGCGCACCGTGGCCACCATTCCCGAATCGACGAGTATTTCCTGGAATGCGCGCACGCGCGCCTCGGGCGACCGGGAAAATCCGGAGTCGGAGAACGCGTTGAACGGTATGAGATTGAACTTGCAAGGCACGTCCCGCGTCAACGCCACCAGCTCACGGGCATGCCCGGCGCTGTCGTTGACACCGTCGAGCATGATGTACTCGAAGGTCACGAAGTCCCTGGGTGCGCCCTTGCGCTGCCATTTGGCATCCGCAATGTCGTCACCCAGGGACGAATCCACGTAACGCTGGCAAGCGGCGAGTAATTCGCGCAGCGGGTATTTTTTGTTGATCGGCACGAGCTGGTCGCGTAACGCATCGTTGGGCGCATGCAATGAAATCGCCAGCGCTACCGGGCATTCTTCGCGCAACCTGTCGATTGCCGGAACAATGCCCGAGGTCGACAGCGTCAGGCGCCGCCGCGACAGTCCATAGGCATTGTCGTCGAGCATGATGCGCATGGCGCGAACGACGTTGTTGAAGTTCGCCAGCGGTTCCCCCATCCCCATCAGCACGACGTTGCTGACCGGACGTGCGGTGTCCTCTCGCCCCAGCCGGGTTTGCTCCGGCTGCGCGCCCAGCGCGCGCACCGCCCACCAAAGTTGGCCGACGATTTCGGCGGTGGACAGGTTGCGGTTGAATCCCTGGCGGCCGGTCGCGCAAAAAGCACACTCGAGCGCACAGCCGACCTGCGACGAAATACACAGGGTGCCGCGATTGGCTTCGGGAATGAAAACCGTTTCGACCGCATTACCCTCACCTGCGGACAATAACCACTTGCGCGTACCGTCGCTCGCTTCCGAGCCTGACACCTGATGCGGAATCTCGATGACGGTCTGCGCCGTGAGCTTGTCGCGCAAAGACTTTGACAGATCCGTCATGCACGCGAAGTCCGTCACTCCGTTCTGATGTATCCAGCGCAGGACCTGTCGCGCGCGAAACGGTTTTTCGCCCAGCTCGGCGAAAAAAGCAGTCAGTGCGCGCGCGTCCAGGTCGAGCAGGTTTACCATCATCAGCGTGAATACACGTTCATGGTCGGGAAGAAATAGGCGATTTCGATCGCGGCGTTTTCCGGCGAGTCGGAACCATGCACGGCATTGGCGTCAATGCTGTCCGCAAAATCTGCGCGTATCGTGCCCTTGTCTGCTTTCTTCGGATCGGTAGCGCCCATCAGGTCGCGATTTTTCTGGATGGCGCTTTCGCCTTCCAGCACTTGTATCGACACCGGGCCAGATGTCATGAACTTGATAAGGTCCTTGAAAAAAGGCCGGTCCTTGTGCACTGCGTAAAACCCGGCGGCCTCCGCTTCCGACAGCAGCGCCATGCGCAGGGCGACGATTTTCAGGCCTGCGGCTTCGAAGCGCGACAGGATCTGCCCGATCGCGTTCTTCGCGACGGCGTCTGGTTTGATGATGGACAAGGTACGTTCAACAGCCATTGGTGCTCCGCTTTTTTTGGGGTTTCGTAAAAATTTCAGAAGGATAGCATTTTCACTTGATCAAAGGAATGAATCCTTGGGCGACAACGCGGCAGCGACCCACGCCATTGCAACGGCGCTGCCGTCAGAGACTGTGCGCCGGGGGTCCCTCGGCACATCACGCCCGCATCAGTTCAGCCGGTCACCCATTCCACCGTCCAGGAAGCCTCGTCCGGCCCGGCCTGGAATTCCGCGGCGGCACCCAGACCCGGCACGAATGCCAGCCGTTCACCACAGAGCAGCAACGGCGTTCGTTCGCGCATCCACGGTGCGACATTGGCCTCCTGATACAGCTTTCGCAGGCAACGGTGCGGCCGGTTGGCCGCCAGCGCCATGCGCTCGCCACCGCCGCGAAAGGCGACGCTGACGGCGGCTTGTTGCAGCTTCTGCGCGGACAAACCGCTGCCGGTCGCGCGTCGAAAACGCAATTCACCGAGGCCTGCCGGCAGCGGCTGGCGATCCGCCCCGCGCCATTGCGCGCGCCATCCCGCCGGCACCTCGAGATTCCTGACGACATGCAGGTTGCCGCGGTGGCGGCGCAGGCTGAAATCGCCAATGTCCACTCTCACCTGCGCGTCCCGCCTTGCCGCGAAGGCCTGGCGCAGGGCTTCGCGCAGCATCGCGCGGCGTGGCGGCGGGTATCCCAGATCCGCAATCAGGCTGCGTAATACGTTGTATGCCCGCGGGGCAGGCCACGACCGGACATGTTCGAGCGCAATGGCGTCTCCAGCCCGTACCGCCGCCAGATCCTGCCGGCCAAGAATCTCGCTGAGTTCCGCCGCGTCCGCCAGGTTGCGGCTGGTCCGCGACAGCGTTGTCCGGTAAGCCGGAAAGCGCTCTGCGATCACCGGCAGAACCTTGTGGCGCAGGAAATTCCGGTCGTAATCCAGTTCGGCATTCGAATCGTCTTCGATCCAGTTCAAGGCATTCGAACCGGCGAATCCGGCAAGTTGCGCGCGCGTCAGCGTCAGAAACGGGCGCAACAGCGCCGGACCACTGGCGCCAAGGGACCGCAACACCGGCATCGCGCCAAGCCCTTTCGCGCCGGCACCGCGCAATAACTGCAGCAGGAACGTTTCAGCCTGATCATCCTGGTGATGTGCCAGCAGCAGGTAATCCGCTTTCAGGCCGGCATACACGGCATATCGCTGCTCCCTCGCCGCCGCCTCGGTGCCGAGTCCGGAGGACGGCGCGACGGTCACCTGCGCCACCGACAACGGCACGTCAAGCTGCTGGCACAAGCGGGCGCAGAACGCGGCCCACTGCGCGGCGCGCGGGTGCAGTCCATGGTTGACATGCACCGCACTCAGACGCAGGTCGAACGGCTTCGCCAGACCAGCCATCACGTGCAACAGGACCACCGAGTCGAGCCCGCCGCTCAGGCCCACGCACACGCTGCAGCCTCTCAGCGCATGGGCATCGAGCACTTGCCTGGTACGCGCAACGACGTCAGTCATGACGGCGGCGCGAACGCTGCCACAAACAAAATACCCCGCCTTGGCGGGGTAGTCTGCGGGGTTTTCCCTGCGGGTCAGTCACCGCCGTTGAACTTGCCGTATCCGAGCAACCTCTCGAAACGCTTTTCGAGCAAGTCGTCGATCGGCTTGCCTTTCAATGCCTTCATGGCGTCCTGCAATGACTTCTTCATGATCTGCATCATCGCCTCCTGATCCCGATGGGCGCCGCCCAGGGGTTCGTTGATGATCTTGTCAATCAGGCCAAGCGACTTCAACCGGCTGGCGGTAATCCCGAGCGCCTCCGCGGCGGTTGATGCCTTCTCTGCGCTCTTCCAGAGAATCGAGGCACACCCCTCGGGCGAAATCACGGAATAGATCGAGTACTGCAGCATCTGCGTCAGATCGCCAACCGCAATCGCCAGCGCGCCCCCGGAGCCCCCTTCGCCGATAATCGTCACAATAACGGGAACGCGCAACTCGGCCATCGCAAACAAATTGCGGCCGATTGCCTCGGATTGGCCGCGCTCCTCCGCACCAACACCCGGATAGGCGCCAGGCGTATCAACGAAAGTGAGAACCGGTATCGAGAACCGCTCGGCCAGGCGCATCAGCCGCAACGCCTTTCGGTAGCCTTCGGGTTTGGGCATGCCGAAATTTCGGAACAGCTTTTCCTTGGTGTCGCGCCCCTTCTGATGACCGATCACCATCACCGACTGGCCACCGAAACGCGCCAGGCCGCCAACAATGGAAGGATCGTCGGCGAACGCGCGATCGCCGTGCAACTCCTCGAAATCGGGGAACAACGCAGTGATGTAGTCGAGCGTATAGGGCCGCTGCGGGTGACGCGCGACCTGCGATATCTGCCAGGAAGACAACTTGGCGTAAACGTCCTTGGTCAGGGACGCGCTTTTCTTTTGCAGACGCTCGATCTCGGCTGAAATATCGACAGCGGAATCGCTCTGACCATAGCGCAGCTGCTCGATCTTTCCTTCCAGCTCGGCGACCGACTGCTCAAAATCCAGAAATGTCGTTTTCATTTGTGCCTATTCTAGAACCTATCCGGCAATTGTTCACGTTCCGCAAAACACCGCCACATGCGCCACGCGGGCAAGCGCCGTCCATGCCAGGCGCATGCCTTGCCGCGTCGTCGCGTTGCGGGCCAGTGGTCAAAACACCACGCCTTCCCGTCCACGCGGATCGCTGGCCACTTCGCGATTCCCCGATCTTGCATCGACAAACACCGCCTGCATGTTGCCCCACTTGCGCCGGTACACCTCCACGGTGTGGCCCCGGCGCGTTAGTGCCGCAATCCACGAGTCGCTGAATACGCCTGGCTCGACCTGGATCCGGTCGGGCAAGTACTGATGGTGGTAGCGCGGCAGGCCAACGATGCGTTGCACGTCGACCTGCTCGCTGCCCATGTAGTCAATGATGCCAATCATGACCATGCTGATAATCCGCGAACCGCCCGGAGTGCCCAACACCAGCACACCGCGTTCATCCTCGACGAAAGTCGGCGACATCGACGACAGCGGGCGCTTCCCCGGTTCGATCGCGTTGGCGGCGTTTCCTACCAGTTTGTAAAGATTGGGGGCAGCCAGCGCGATTGCGAAATCGTCCATATGGTTGTTGAGTAAAACACCGGTACCGCCGGCTACCAGGCCGGCACCAAACGGTCCATTCACGGACAAGGTTGCAGCCACCCGGTTGCCATCGCCATCAACGATGGAGAAATGCGTCGTCTCCTCGCCCTCCTCGGCAGCATCATAAATCGACGGCAAGTCGGCGCTCGGCGTCGCGCGCGCCAGGTCTATGCCTTGTGCACGCTGCCTTGCGTAGGCGGGCGAAGCCAGCCGTGCTACCGGCACATCGACGAAATCCGCGTCGCCCATAAAGCGCGCGCGATCGTTGTAGGCGCGGCGCATCGCTTCGATGGTGACGTGCAAGCGCGTGTCCGCCGGCAAGGCGTCGGCGTCGAGCGCATCGAGAATCTGCAGCGTCTGGGCCATCACGAGACCGCCAGACGAAGGCAGTGGCGCCGTCGTGATGCGGGCGCCGCGATAGCGAAAACGCAGCGGTTCGCGCTCCACCACGCGATAGCCCGCAAGGTCGCCGATGGTCCAGAAACCGCCGTTGGCACGAACCGATCGCACCATCTCCTCGGCAATCGGGCCGTTATAGAAGGCGCGGCTGCCTTCCGCGGCGATCGCCCGCAGTGTCTCAGCCAGCTGTTGTTGCCGGATCATCTCGCCAGGTTGTGCCGGCCGGCCATCGCGCAGGAAAATGGCCGCGGTTGCCTGGTCGCGCTTCAGCACATCGGCCACCCAGCCCGATGCGCGGACGTAACGCGCATCGGCCTCGAAGCCCTGCTGTGCGAGCCGCGTCGCCGGCGCGAGGGTTTGATTCAGTGACAGGCTGCCATAGCGTTGCGTGAGGTGTTCGAGAGCAGCCGGGATGCCGGGAATGCCGGCCGCCGTTGCGCCGCGCCGCGAAAGATCCGCAATCGGATTGCCATCCGCATCAAGAAATTTCGACGCCTCGGCCTGTGCCGGCGCCGTTTCGCGGGCGTCGATGAACACCTGGAAACCATCGTTGGCCCGATGCAGCAGGTAAAAGCCGCCGCCGCCCAAACCGGATGAGTAGGGCTCGACAACCGCAAGCGCGGCGGTCACCGCGACCGCCGCATCGAATGCGTTGCCGCCCTGCGCCAGTATCTCGCAACCGGCATTGGTTGCCAGCGGATGGGCCGACGCAATTGCACACGGCGCTTGCGCGGCGCGCGCATCTTGCGCGACGCCGAGCGAGGCGAGTGCCGCGGCAAACGCCAATGCGAGGCCGCCGTACGCAAGTCGCAGCCCGATACTTACCGATCCACTTTTTTCCAGCGTTTTCACTGCGCGAAGTCCTCCTGTTCGTTGTCCCATGGCGCCGCCCGTTTCGTGCCTGACCGCACTGACGGGGTCAGGCCGCTGTTTCACCATCACTGTTGACTGCTGTCCATTCGCGCAGCATACGTGTGCCTACCGCCAGCAGGGTCGGTCCGATGAACACACCGATAAACCCGAAAGACAAGGCGCCTCCGGCCACACCCAGCAGCACGGTTGCGAACGGCAGGCGGCTGCCGCGGCTGATCAGCCACGGCTTGATGATGTTGTCGACCCCGCTGATGACGAAGAAACCCCACAACCCCATGAAGATTCCCCATCCCACAGAGTCATTCAGCAACAGCCACACCGTCGCCGACACCCATACCAGCGGCGGCCCCACCGGCACGATCGACAGGAAAAAAACAGCAAGCCCGAGCAGCGGCGCCGCCGGAACGCCGGCGAGCGCGAGGCCTATTCCGGCCAGAAGCCCCTGTGCGAGCGCGGTGCCGATGATGCCGTAAACAACGCTGATGACGGTACCACCCGCGACTTCGAACATGCGCTGTGCCCGCTCGCCGGCCAGCCGCGATCCGACGTCGCGCAACTGCGCAGCCACCGCCTCGCCTTCGCGAAACAGGAAAAACGCCAGAAACACACTCAACCCGAGTTGGACCAGACCCACGCCAAGGGCTTCGCCGACCACCAGTGAAATACTGCGCAGTGTCGGCAGCAACTTGCGCGCCTCCTCAACCAGCGCGCTGCCATCGTGGACGAAGCTGCGCCAGTACTCGTTCATGCTCCCGCCCACGAGCGGCAATTGCGACAGCCACAGCGGCGGATCTGGCAAGCCATGATCGATGGCGCTGCGTGCCGCCGTCACCACCAGCACCGAGTTATCGGCAAGGGCTGCCACTACGATGACGAACGGCGCTATCAGCAAGACACCAATCGCCATCGTCATGATCGAGGCAGCCAGCGTGCGCCGCCCGCCAAGGGCGTCCTTCAACCGCGCGTATACCGGCCAGGTCGAAAAGGTCAGAATCGCGGCCCACACGATGGCGGTCAGGAACGGCCGCAGAATGATGAAACAGCCTGCAAGGACCAGCAGCACCAGACCCAGGCCCAGGATACGGTCGACGATTTCGGAACGGTTCATCATGTGCTTACGGATTGCGAGTGCGACAGTCTAACGGGTATCGGAACCAGACCGGCGCGAAGCGCAACCGCAATCATGGCGAGCAGTTCCGTACCGCAGTACATGCAAGCCCTCAGAGTTGGTCTTCAATAGGCAGCCAGGAAAAAAAAGAAACAACGGCACGCCGCCACCAGCCGGCCAACGGTTCGTGCACAAACCGTTCCCTGTCACCGCGTCCCTGTTCATCCCAGACAAGGCCGCCGGAGTCGCTGTCCAGCCGCACGCGATAACTGTAGTCGGGCGAGGCGAGCACATTGACGCACTCGCGCACCTGCCCGGCAAAAGCCTCGCTCGAAACCAGCACGCCGATTTCGGTGTTCAGATTCATCGATCGCGGATCAAGGTTGAGCGAGCCGATGACAACGTGCCTGCGATCGAACACGTAGGCCTTCGCATGCAAGCTGCCGCGCCCGTGGCCGAACAGGTGCGCCCGCGGCCCTTCTCCGGTCGCGAAGGGCTTCACCTCGCGTATCTCCACGCCGATCTCCAGCAACCGCTGCCGGTAGCGTCGATACGCCGAGTGGACCGCGACAACGTCGGTTGAGGCAAGCGAATTTGTTACCAGCAGCACCCGGATACCGCGTGCGCGCAAGTCCGCGAGCACCGCCATGCCGCGCTCGCCCGGAACAAAATAGGGAGACACCATCAGCAGTTCACGCGATGCGGACTGCGCCAGTTCGACAAGCTGCTCGAGCGGCGAAGGGCTGCGGGAGAACGCATCGGCGATCTTCTCTGGCGGATCCACAATAAGGTGCGCCCGGCCCCACTCCCATTCCAGCTCTCCACGGGCAAAACTCGCCGCCAGGCGCGTTCGTGCCAGCTGATTCTCGAATTCGGCAATCCGCCGGCGTTTCCCAAGCTGGGCCAGCCGGTTGCGAAACCGGGCAAACTCGGCCGCGGAACGGTTCCTGACACCAACGGAGCGCAATGTCCGGGTACTGTCGCTGTTCCAGTACGCATCGAAACTGGCTGCGATGTCCGAAACCAGTGCGCCGGTGCAAAGCGCATCCATGTCGCGGAATCCGAAGTCCGCGCTGATGCCGAAATACCGGTCGGCCAGGTTGCGACCGCCGATGACGACAATGCGGCCGTCGCTGATGAACACCTTGTTGTGCATGCGCCGGTTGAGGCGCCGCACACTGGCGAGCATGCCGGCCAACCCGGCAATCGCACCGCCGGCATACCCCCTGACGGGATTGAACAGGCGAATCTCGACGTTCGGGTGCGTATTGAGCAACGCCGATTGCGAATCGCGCCAGATCAGCGGCCAGCCATCGACCAGCAGGCGAACCCGCACGCCACGGTCGGCCGCTTGCAGGATGGTCGCCGAGAGCAATGCGCCGGAGGCATCGCCCCTGAACAGGTAATACTGCAGATCGAGCGTTCTGCGTGCGCGTGCAATCAGGAAAGCGCGCGCCAGAAACGCTTCGTCACCCGCTGTCAGCAATCTGAAACCGGACTGGCCGGATTGCGCTCTGGCCTGCGGGCCGGCGAGGTCATCACAGGTCCATTCGCGTGGTTCGTCGACGACACCCGCCTCGAGAAACTGGTCGAATCCTTTTCGTTGCGGCACTGCGTCTCTCGCTGGCGGGAAATAACGTTTCAGAAAACGACAGGCGGGCGCACCCCGGGGTCAGGGTCGCGGCACGCGAAACCAGGCAGCGTACAAGGCGGGCAGGAACAGCAGCGTCAATGCCGTCGCCGACACCAGTCCGCCCATGATCGCCACTGCCATTGGCCCCCAGAAATCGCTGCCGATGGACAATGGGAATCATCGCAAGTGTCGCCGTCAGCGCAGTCAGCACGATAGGCCGGAACCTGCGCACCGTCGCCTCTATGACCGCCTCCCACTGACTGTGCCCGGCCGCAATATCCTGCTCGATCTGGTCGATCAGGATAATCGAGTTGCGCATGATCATCCCGAACAAGGCGATCACGCCAAGGTTTGCCACGAAGCCGAAAGGCACGTTCCAGGTCAGCAGGATGATCGCCACACCGATGAGTCCCAGCGGCGCGGTCAACAGGACGATAAACGTGCGCTGCATGCTTTTCAGTTGCAGCATCAGCAGCGTCAGAACCGTAAGCAGCATGAACGGCATGACGTCGATGATCGATTGCTGTCCCTTGGCGCTCTCCTCGATCGCACCGCCCATTTCGATCCGGTAACGCGGCGGCAGTTCGGCACGCAAGCGGTCCAGTTGCGGGTCGATCCTTTGCGAAATCACGGGTGCCTGTACGTCACCGCGTATGTCGGCGCGAACCGTTACCGTCGCCTGACGGTTGCGCCGCCAGATTATGCCCTCCTCGAACCCGTACTCGATATAGGCAACCTGGGAGAGCGGAACCCACTTGCCGCTCGAGGTCGGAACATTGACCTGCGCAAGACTTCCCGGGTCGATGCGCTCGGCCCGTTCGGCCCGCGCAACGACTTCGATCAATTCGTCGTTTTCGCGATACTGCGTAATCGCCAAGCCACTCAGTATCGAATTGAGCACGTTGGCAAGGCTCTGGCTGGAAACGCCAATGGCGCGTGCCTTGTTCTGGTCCACGTCGAGCCGAATACTCTTGACCTGCTCGTTCCAGTCCAGATGCACGTTCACGGTATTCGGGTCCGCGCGCATGATCACCGACACGTCATTGGCAATGCGCCGCAGCGAAGGAATGTCGCTGCCGCTGACGCGGAACTGGATCGGATAGCCGACGGGCGGACCGTTCTCGAGACGGTTCACACGGCTGCGCAGCAGCGTGAACTCGTTCTCCAGCGTGTCTTCAAGCCGCGCGGCAACCCGGTCGCGCGCGTCGTTGTCCTTCGTCAAAACCACAAACTGCGCGAAATTCGTATGGTTGAGCTGTTGGTCGATCGCCAGATAAAAACGCGGGCTGCCGGCGCCAATATAGGCAACGTAGTTTTCGATATCCGCATCTCCCTGCAGTTTTTCCTCGAGCCGTTTCGCTACGTTTTCCGTTGCCTCGAAGGACGCACCCTGCGGCAACCACAAATCGACCATCAACTCGGGCCGGTTGGATGAAGGAAAAAACTGGTTCTGCACGAACTGGAAACCGTAAATCGACAAGGCGAACACAGCGCCTGTCGCCACCAGTACGGTCTTTCTGCGCATGACGCACCAGGTCACGAGCCCGCGAAAACGCCGGTAAAAGGGTTTCTGGTAAATGTCGGGATCGTGCCCGGAAACCGAGCCGTAATCGGGAAGCAGCTTGAACCCCAGGTAGGGGGTGAACACGACGGCAACGACCCAGGAAACCAGCAGTGCAATGGTCACCACCGCAAAAATCGAGAAGGTGTACTCGCCGGCAGATGACTTTGCGAAGCCGACCGGCATGAATCCGGCCGCCGTAATCAGCGTCCCCGTCAACATCGGAAACGCCGTCGAGGTATAGACGAAACTCGCGGCGCGAACACGTTCCCAGCCCTGCTCCATCTTCGTCGACATCATTTCCACGGCAATGATGGCGTCGTCGACCAGCAATCCCAGCGCGATGATGAGCGCACCCAGCGATATGCGCTGGAAGTCGATGCCGTAGAGCATCATCATCAGAAAGGTCACTGCCAGAACCAGCGGAATGGATAGCGCCACCACAAGCCCGGTGCGAAATCCGAGACTGAAAAAACTGACCGCCAGAACAATAATGATGGCCTCGGCCAGCGTCTTCATGAATTCCCTGACCGAGCGTTTCACCACCTGCGGCTGGTTGGCGAACTGGTGCACCTCGATGCCGACGGGCAGATCGGCTTCGATTTCCCGGAAAGCCGCCTGCAGGTCCTCGCCCAGCTCGAGGATGTCACCGCCGCCCGCCATCGACACCGCCAGCACGATGGCTTCGTGCCCCATATAACGGACTTTGGTTACGGGCGGATCAACATAACCGCGGTACACGCGCGCGATGTCTCCCAGCCGGAACAACCTGTCATTGGCCTGAATTCCGATTTCGCGGATGCTCTCCACGGAGCCGAACGCTCCGGACACGCGCAGATGCATGCGGTCGGCACTGGTGTCGATGACACCAGCCGGCGTCATCGCGTTTTGCTGTTGCAAGACCGCCATGATCTGTTCGGGGCTGACCCCCAGCGTGGACAGCTTGCGATGCGAGAACTCGACGTAAATCTTCTCGTCCTGCGCACCGATGATGTCGGCCTTGGCCACGTTCGGAACCCGCAATATCTCCCGGCGCACCGCCTCGACGTAATCTTTCAGTTCCGCGTAGCTGAATCCGTCGGCCGTAAACGCATAGAGGTTTCCGAAAACGTCCCCGAACTCGTCGTTGAAGAAAGGCCCGACGACGCCCTGCGGCAAGGTATGACGGATGTCGGATACCTTCTTTCGAACCTGGTACCAGAGGTCTTTCACCTCGGCGGGTGGTGTCGTGTCGCTCAGTTGAATCAGCAGAACCGATTCACCGTTACGCGAGTAACTGCGAATGAAATCGAGGTACGGCGTTTCCTGCAGCTTCTTTTCGAGGCGCTCGGTGACCTGTTGCTCGACTTCGTCCGGCGAAGCGCCCGGCCACATCGTGCGCACCACCATCACCTTCACCGTGAACTCGGGATCTTCTGCCTGACCGAGATTGAAGTAGGCATAAATGCCGGATGCGCCCAGCGCCAGCATAAAAAAAAGCACCAGAGACTGGTGCTCCAGCGCCCATTCCGACAGGTTGAACCGTTTCACGGCCCGACTCCGTCAAGCACGCGAACCGACTCGCCTTCGAACAACTTGTGAACCCCGGCACGTACGACCATGTCGCCATCCGCAAGCGCGCCGGTCACCGCCACCTTGTCCTCGAAGTAACGCACGACTTCCACCGGAAGCGCACTGACGCCACCCGTGGCCGGATCGACTCGCCATACGGCAGCCCCCTCCCCTTGCTGGAAGATTGCCGTAGCCGGCAATTGCACCATGCGGCCACCCGCAATGCCTTGCAGATAGACGTTCGCGGTCATCCCGAGACCGACACTTTCATCCGCTTCGATCATGGCGATGCGCACCGCGTAGGTGCGGGTCACCGGGTCGGCAACCGGACTGACCTCGCGAACCCGCCCCCGAAACTCGCGATCGGGTTTGGCCCAAAGCGTGATGACAATCTCCGTCGCGGCATTCAGCTCGCCAAGTTTTCTCTCGGGCACGCTGATGGCGACTTCCTTCTCCGATGTGCGGGCAACCCGCAAAACGGTTTGCCCGGCGGCAACCACCTGACCGACTTCGGCCTCGATTGCCGTAACGACGCCGGCATGATCGGCGCGCAAACGCGTGTAGTTCGCCTGATTCTCCGTCACCGCCAGCTCGGCGCGCACCTGGGCCAGTTGCGCCTCGGCGACCTCGTAATCGGTGCGCCGCCGGTCGAACTCCGCACGGCTGATGAACCTCTTCTCGTAAAGGTCCTTGTAACGCTCATAGTCCCCCTTGACCTGCTTGTAGGCGGCATCGGCCGCCACAAGCCGCGAGCGCACCGCCTGCGAATTGAGTTTCTGGTCCTCCGGATCGAGTCTGGCGAGCGCCGTGCCCGCCTTGACCACATCGCCAATGTCGACGAATCGTTCGACAATCTTGCCGCCGACGCGAAAGCCGAGCGCCGTCTCGTAACGCGGCCTTATCTCCCCCGAATACGCAACCTCTTCGACCTGTTGGCCGGGACTGACGCGCACGACGTTCACCGCCCGCAACGGTGCAGGCGGCGTCTCTTCGCGCGTGCAGGCGCTCGCCAGGAGGACAACAATCGCCCCTGCACACAGCCATTTGGCGCCCTGCGCTGGCATGGCCGCGAAGATCCGCCGGTGCACCGGCTTCAACGCAAAGCCACTCGGGAAGACAACTTTTACCATCGAATCCGCAAGACCTTATTGCTCGAGCAAACGGTTGACGTCCTGCAAATCGGCTTCGGCAAGGCTGCCCACCGCGGCCTGCAGGCGCAACTGGCTCAGTATCGTGTTGTACACCGCCTGCGCCAGATCACGCTGCGCAATGACGAGCTGCTGCTCGGCATTGAGCACGTCCACCGCCGTTCGCACCCCCACCTGCTGGCCCAGCTTGGTCGATTCGAGCTGCAGCCGCGTCGAGGCGACCGCTTGCTGGAACGCCCCGACCTGGGCAATGCCGCTGGTCACCCCGAGATAGGCTTCGCGCGCGGCCTGTGCCACCTGCCGGCGCGCCTGCTCGAGCTCCTGCGCCGCGCGCTCCTGCCCCGCAACGGCTTCGCGCGTGCGCGAGCTGATCGCCCCGCCCTGATACAGCGGCAGGTTGAATTGCAGCCCGATGACGCCGCTGTTGGTGTCCGAACCCACCCCGAAGGCCGATGATTCCTGGTCCGTGCGCGAGAGCGAGCCCACCAGGTCGAGCGTGGGCTGGTGCCCGGCGCGCTGGCGCTTGACTTCCGTTTGCGCAATCTCGAGCGTTTGCTGGGCACGCAGCACCTGCAACGCGCTTTGCAAGGATTGCTCCGCCCAGGCGTTGATGTCGGCGGGACTGGGCGGGCTGAGACTGACCCCGGGGCGCAGTCCGGCTACTTCGCCTTGCAGCGGCTGGCCAATGAGCACCTGCACCGCTTCGGTGGCAACACGCAGCTCGTTCTCGGCACCGAGCTCTTGCGCGACCACGAGGTCGTAGCGCGCCTGCGCTTCGCGCTGGTCGGTGATGGTGGCCGTGCCCACCACGAAGTTGCGCTTGGCTTGCTCGAGCTGCTCGCGCACCGCGGTCTTTTGCGAGCGCACCGTGCTCAGGTTGAAACGCGCGAGCAGGATGTCAAAGTAGGCTTGCGCGGTGCGAAGCACCAGGTCCTGGCCGGCCAGATCGAGCTCCGTGGCCGCTTGCGCGATCTGGAGGTAGGCCTGGTCTACGCCGAGCATGTTCTGGCGCCGGTAGAGCGGCTGACTCAGGTTGATCCCGTAGTTGTAGGCGTTGTAGTCGCGACGCCCCGAGTTGAAGGTGGGCTGGTCGTATTGCACGTCTACGTCGTTGTAGTTGTAGCCGGCTTCGAAGTTGATGTCCGGCAATAGCCCGGCCCTGGCCTGGGGCACGCGCTCTTGCTGCGCCAGGTATTGCGCCTTGGCCGCCGCGTAGCTCGCATCGTTGACCTGCGCCTGCCCGTATATGTCCATCAGGTCTATCGCCAGCGCCGGGGCGGCGGTCAGCATCGCCGCCAGCGCGGCGATCGTTCGAATTGTCATTTCTGTCTTCCTCCGTTGCTTGCTGTTACTTCGCCATTTGTTTTCTGAATTACCTTGTTTACTGATTTACTGAACCGGCACATTTTCTTCTGCTATCCGCCGCCGGCCGTTGGTGTCACTGCGGCAGGGCCAACGGTGCAAACTGCGGCCTGATCGCGCCCGCTGCGTCGTATGGCAGCGGATTCGTGTGCGCCGAATAGTATCGCCCGGTGGTGCCAAGCCCCACACGCGGGGCACGAACCCCGGCATCTGGATACCGTCCTGCCCTTGCCTGCGGCACGCGTTCCTGCATCGCAAGGTAATCGGCCCTGGCGGCTGCCAACTGCGTGTCGTTCTGTTCGGCCAGGCGATAAACATCCATCAAATCCGCCGCCAGTACGGGGGTGCCGAGACATGCGGTCAGCAAGATCAGGCCGCGGATCATCGTTTATTGCCTGCATTGCCTGCCGCCGCGCCCGCAAACTTCAAGGCCGATATGTTTCCGTCCTTTGCGTGTTGCCGGCTCGCCGTCGCTGCTGCAGGCGACTTCCGCAGTCCGCGCAATATCAGTTCGAGATGCGTGTCGAGGTAGGTCACCGGATCGAGCTTGCAGCTGTCACACTGATCGAACGAAAATCGCCAGACCGTCAGCAGCCACAAGGGTGCAATGACCAGCCTCATCACGTACTCGACATCGACCGCGATGAACTCGCCGCTGTCGATGCCGCGCTGTACTACCGCCGCCATCAGGCGGTGGCCGCGGCTGATGACCTCGTCGTAATAAAACTGGGCAAGTTCGGGAAAATTTCCGGATTCGGAGATCATCAGCTTCGGGATGCCGCCAAGCCGCGTATTGCCGACCGACACCCACCACCCCATGACAAGGTCCCGGATCAATTCGCCGGCACCGCCGCGATGGTCCTCGAGACGCTTCTCGGCGCGCTCGATCGCCGGCACGATGCCGCCCCGAACGACTGCCTTGAACAGGTCTTCCTTGCTGGGAAAATACAGGTACAAGGTGCCTTTGCTGACACCGGCCCGCGCGGCAACGTCCTCGAGCCGGGTCGCGGAGAAGCCGCGCTCGACAAACAAGTCCAGGGCTGCGGATATGAGTTCCGCCGGGCGCGCCTCCTTGCGACGCGTCCAGCGGCGGTCTTGCCGGGGATGTACCATTGCCATGTAACTGACCAGTGAGTCAGTAATATAACCGGATCGCGCAGCAACTCAAAGACCGGAAAAGAGTTTCGAGGCTTGAAACACCGGCGGACCACCTATACTTGAAGGGTATGGAAACAACTTTACACCGGCCTTCCTCGAAGTCTGGTGTTCACATCGGGACAGGGATATGCCGTGAAGTCAGACGGGGTGCCCGCAGGTACGCGCCTCGCTTGCGACTATCGCAACAATGGCAGCCAGATAGCTTCCCGGGCAGTCACGCCGGTTCTCACGAGCGGCGGTGCTTTTCCCCGTTCGGGACCAACGCGACATGACCATACAGCACACAAGACCGCCCGCCGTGGCCGGATCGTTCTACCCTCTGGGAGCGGACGAGCTGCGCCGCGATGTCGCCTCCTACCTGAGCGCAGCACAGCCGGTTGCTGACGGCGACCCGCTGCCGAAGGTATTGATCGTGCCGCACGCGGGCTACGTCTATTCCGGCCCCATTGCGGCGTCCGCTTATGCGCGCGTCGCCGCGCTCAAGGGCGTGGTCGAGCGCGTGGTCCTGCTCGGCCCGGCGCACCGCGTGCGCCTGCGAGGCATGGCATTGCCGGCGGCCACCCGATTCGCGACGCCGCTCGGAGCGGTAGCCATTGACCAGGACGCAGTGGCGGCCGTCAGCGGCCTTCCCCAGGTCGTCGCCAGCGACGAGGCGCACGCCCTCGAGCACTCGCTCGAAGTCCAGCTGCCTTTCCTGCAAAGCGTGCTTGGCGCGTTCAAACTGGTGCCGTTCGCGGTCGGCGACACGCCGGCGGAACAGGTCGCACAGGTGCTTGATTTGCTGTGGGGCGGAAAAGAAACACTCATTGTCATCAGTTCCGACTTGTCCCACTACCTGCCCTACCCCAACGCATGCGCGAAGGACGAGTTCACCGCCGAAACGATATTGCGGCTGCAACCGCGGCTGGATCACCAGCAAGCCTGCGGCGCCACGCCCATCAATGGCCTGCTTATCGCTGCCCGCGCCCGCGGACTGCAACCGCACCTGCTCGACCTGCGCAATTCCGGCGACACCGCCGGCGATAAATCACGCGTCGTTGGCTACGCATCGTTCTGCTTTAATGACCGCACAAGCTGATTTCTCTCCAACGGATTCTTCCGTGACGTTCGCCGATGACAGACAAGGCGAAGTCCTGCTGCGCATCGCCCGCGCCGCCATCGCCGGCCGCTTCGGCCTGATGCTGGAATGTCGCGCAAGCGAAGCGTTTCTTTCCGAGCCCGGCGCCAGCTTTGTCACGCTGAAGCTGGAAGGCCGGCTGCGCGGCTGTATCGGCAGTCTGCAGGCGCACCGTAGTCTGCTCGAAGATGTCAGACACAACGCCCAGGCCGCCGCGTTCCGTGATCCGCGCTTTTCGCCCCTGCGCGCGGATGAATACAACGAGACGACAATAGAGGTGTCACTGCTCTCGCCGCTCACCCCCTTCAGTGTGCAGGACGAAGCGGATGCGCTTGGTCAGCTTCGCCCCGGCGTCGACGGTGTCATACTCCAGCATGGCAACAACCGCGGTACCTTTCTGCCCCAGGTATGGGAGAGCCTGCCCGAGCCGGAGCAGTTTCTCACCGAGCTGAAGCGCAAGGCCGGACTGGCCGCGGATTTCTGGTCCGACGAGGTACGGCTGTTCCGCTATTACGTCTGCAAATGGACCGAAGAATGAACATGGCAACGACTACCCAAACGGCTGATCGCCGCGCCGACCCGGCGGAATATCGCGGCCGCTGGTGGCACCTTCTCGAAGACGGGCGCATGCAATGCGATCTGTGTCCGCGCGATTGCCGCCTGCACGAAGGCCAGCGCGGCGCCTGCTTCGTGCGCCAGCGCGCCGGTGATGAAATGATCCTGACGACCTACGGGCGCTCGTCCGGGTTCTGCGTCGACCCGATCGAAAAAAAGCCCTTGAATCATTTTTATCCCGGCTCCCGGGTGCTTTCGTTCGGCACCGCCGGATGCAACCTCGCATGCAAGTTCTGCCAGAACTGGGACATCTCGAAATCGAAAAGCATGGACCGGCTGGCGGACCAGGCGACCCCGCAACAGATTGTTGCGGCCGCCAGGCAAACCGGTTCGCGCAGTATCGCCTTCACCTACAACGACCCGGTGATTTTCGCCGAGTACGCGATCGATATCGCCGAGGCCTGCCGCGATCAGGATATCCGCACGGTCGCCGTGACGGCAGGCTACATTCACGACGCGCCGCGCCGGGAGTTCTTCGCGGCCATGGATGCCGCGAATGTTGACCTCAAGGCATTCACCGACGATTTCTACTTCCGCCTCACCGGCGCGCGGCTGCAACCGGTCCTGGACACGCTGAAATTCCTGCGCAACGAAACCGGTGTCTGGCTTGAAATCACCACCTTGCTGATTCCGGGAAAAAACGACTCCGACGATGAACTGCTGCGCATGTCGCAGTGGATCTACCGTGAACTGGGCGCGGACGTTCCGCTGCATTTCACGGCATTCCATCCGGAATGGAAGATGCGCGACACCGGCCCGACGCCCGCGGAAACGCTCACGCGCGCCTGCGCCATTGCGCGTGCGGAGGGACTCAATTACGTCTACACCGGCAACGTACACGACACCGCCGGCGGAACCACCTCATGCAAGCACTGCGGCGATGCATTGATCACCCGCGACTGGCATCGCATCCTGCTCTACCGCGTGTCCGCGGAGGGCCGCTGCCTCAATTGCGACACGCCGGTACCCGGCCGATTCGAGAAATTCACCGGCCAGTTCGGCAACCAGCGCGCGCCCATCGTCATCAATCCGGTCATGACCGGCGCCCGCCCGGCCAGCATCAAGTAAGTCGAGCCCGAATTGATCCAGCCGGTCGTTTCCCCTGTCAGCATTCCGCTTGAAGTCGGCCGCCTCGAGGGCGAGCTGACGACTCCGGAAAACGCATCCGGGCTCGTTTTATTCGTGCACGGCGGTGGCGCCAGCCGCCATAGCCCGCAAAACAAGGCCATCGCCGCTGGCTTGCACAAACAGGCGCTCGCCACGCTGTTATTCGATCTGCTGACGCCGGTTGAGGATTCACGCCACGGCAATCGCTTTAACGTCGACCTGCTCGCCGACCGGCTCGAACTGGCAAGCAACTGGATCTGCACGCAGGCGAACCAACCCGTGCATGCCATTGGCTATTTCGGCGTCGACACCGGTGCCGCCGCGGCACTGCGCTGCGCTGCCCGCATCGGGGAGGTCAAGGCCGTGGTCGTGCGTGGCGGCCGGCCGGACCTGGCCGGAGCAGAGGCACTGTCCGGCGTGAAAGCGCCAACACTCTTGCTCGTCGGCGGCCGCGATTCCTCCGCAATCGCGGTCAGCCGCGGCGCGTTCGCGAAAATGCAATGCGAAAAGCAGCTGCAAGTCATTCCCGGCGCAACCGAACGCTTCGAGCAACCGGGCACGCTCGATCAGGTCGCAAGCCAGGCAGGCGCCTGGTTCAGCCGCTATTTCAAGGAGTGAGCAGTCTGACGACTTCGTCGTCGGTCACTTGCGCGAAATCACGGTAGAACTGCCCGACCGCATGAAAATATTCCGGCGCATCGAGACACACGACCTCGTCGCAACTGGCGCGAACCCGATCGAGCGTTTCCGGCGGCGCAACGGGTACCGCGCAAACCAGCTTCTGCGGCGCCCGGGCGCGCAGGGCGTGTAATGCCGCGATCATCGTGGATCCGGTCGCCAGGCCGTCATCCACCACGATGACCAGTCTTCCCTGCGGATCGATCGGCGCCCGATGCGCCGTATAAAGCGCGCGGCGTTGCTTGATTGTTTGCAGTTGTGCGGCTTTCTCACGGGCGATGTACGCCTCGTCCGCGCCCGCCGCAGCCGCGGCGGGACTGATATAGGACCAGCCCGATTCGTCCACCGAACCGATGGCGTACTCGGGGTTGCCCGGCGCGCGAAGCTTGCGCACCAGCACGACGTCGACGTCGCCGCCGAGTCGTTTCGCGACGATGCAGGCCATTGGCACCGCGCCGCGCGGAATGCCGAGAATCAGCGGATTGCTGTTCTTGTACTGCGCCAGCGCGTCGGCCAGCTTTTCAGCAGCATCGTTGCGATCGGCGAACAACATGTCAGGTCACCTGAAGAAAATCATGCGCTCGCACGGCGCTCGGTAAGCGCCGCTTCGGCAGCGAGTTCCGCCGCTTTCAGCGTATTGGCAAGCAGCATGGTGATGGTCATCGGCCCGACGCCACCCGGCACCGGCGTGATGTAACCGGCCTTTTCCCGCACGTTCTCGAAATCGACATCGCCGGCGAGTTTTCCGCTCGGCAAGCGGTTCATGCCGACATCGATCACCGCGGCGCCCTCCTTGATCATGTCAGCCGTGACCAGACCCGCCTTGCCAACCGCCGCCACCACGATGTCTGCCGTCTTCGTAAACAGTGACAGGTCACGGGTCTTCGAGGTGCAAATGGTCACGGTTGCACTGCGCGCGAGCAGCATCAGCGCCATTGGCTTGCCGACGATATTGCTTCTGCCGATGACCACTGCGTTGCAACCCTCGATGGGAATGCCGTAATGATCCAGCAAGGCCATGACCCCGTGCGGCGTGCATGGCGGGAAGTCGCTCTGACCGGTGACCAGGGAACCGACGTTGTGTACATGAAACCCGTCAACGTCCTTGTCCGGCGAAATCGCCTCCAGCACCTTCCTGTTGTCGATGTGCGCCGGCAACGGCAGTTGCACGAGAATGCCGTGAATGCGCGGATCTTCATTGAGTTCGGCGATTTTCGCCAGGACGACCGCTTCGGCTGTGGATTCGTCGTAACGAAACACCTCCGAGTGCATACCGACGTCGACGCACGCCTTGGCCTTGTTTCGCACATACACCTGCGATGCCGCGTCTTCGCCAACCAGGATCACCGCCAGTCCCGGGCGCAGGCCCCGCAATCCAAGCGACTCCACGCGCGATCGCATCTTTGTGCGCATCGTTTCCGAAACGGCGCGCCCGTCAATAATCGTTGCTGTCATGACACCCTGATGAAATCTGAAGGAAAAATCTGAACGCTTGCGAACCCGCGCAACGCGGGCATCCCGTCTCAGCCGGCTTTTTCCACCTCTGCAAGCGTTGAATAGAACACCGGGCCACGGCCCATGTCGGCCTCGCGCTGGCTGGTCAGTGCATTGACGTTGACGCCATTTTTCATGTGCGAGCCCTGCAGCTGTTTCGGCGCGCCGATGACGCCCGGCAGCAAGCCCTCGACAATGTGCGCGTAACCAAAGGATTCGCCGCGATCGTTGTACAAGCGGCAGAAGTCACCCGACGCAATGCCGCGCGCGCGCGCATCCTCCGGGCTGATTTCGATGGTCGGTCGCGACAGCATTTCCTGCAGCCGCGGCACGTGCTGGAAACTCGCGCCGATGAAATAATGCGTCGCCGCGCTGATGACCTGCAACGGGTAACGCGACACCGCTTCGCTGTTTGCCAGGCCCTCGGCCTCCGGCAAGTACGCCGGCAAGGGATCGAGTCCCTTTTGCGCCATGGCTTCGGAATAGATCTCGATCTTGCCCGATGGCGTCGCCCACTTGCCGGAATTCACGCCCTTGCGCCGCGGCGAATCCACCGCCGCCCGGGCCCAGCCCCGCTCCCTGAGCAGTTCCATCGTTACGCCTTCGAACAGCGGATTGAAATCCGGGTCGATGATTTCTTCGAGCATCTCTTCGTCGGTTTGCGAGAAGCACGGCTCGTCGTAACCCATCTTGCGCGCGAGCCGCCGGAACAGCTCGCCGTTATCGAGGCTCTCGCCGAGTTTTTCGATCGCCGGTTGCGACAGTCCGAAATAGTAACTGCCGTAAGCGGCCAGCAAATCCGTGCGCTCGAGCGCGGTATCGGCCGGCAGCAGGATGTCGGCATAGTCCGCGCTGTCGGTAAAGAAGGTATCGTGCACGACGGTGAACAAATCCTCGCGCGCCATGCCCCTGCGCGCATCCACGGTGTCGGGCACGCAGTTGGCCGGGTCCGAGTTCCATACGAACAGCGCCCGCACCGGCGGTTGCGCCTCGTTGAGCACCTTGCCCAGCTGGATCATGTTGAAGGTGCGCGGATTGCGCCCGGCCAGCAAATCGGTGCGCTGGAATTTTGCCATGTCGATCGCGCGCATCTCGCCGCCCGAGGACATGCACACTCCGCCCTTGCCCGCCATGGCCCCGGTCATCGCCGGCAGCAGCTTGATCGCCCGCGTCATCGAGCCGCCGTTGTCGTGGCGCTGGATACCCCAGTTCACCCGGATAAACGACTGCTTCGTCGATGCATACAGCAAGGCCAGCTTTTCTACGTCGGCAGCCGCAACGCCGGTGATGCGCTCGACAGCGTCCAGCGTGTAATCACCAAGACGTTCATCGATCAGGCGTTCCCAGCCAACCGTGTGCGCCTTCAGAAACTCAACATCGTGCAGACCCCGATCGACGATGACTTTCATCATGCCAAGTGCCAGCGCCGCGTCGGTGCCCGGCCGCGGCTGGATGTGCCAGTCGGCAAACGCCGTGGTTCGCGTCACGCGCGGATCGATGGCAATGATCCTTGCACCGTTCGCCCGCGCTTCGTTGACAAACGGCATGGCGTGCACGCCGGTCGTCACCAGATTGGTGCCCCACAGCAGCACCACTTTCATGTCCGGCAGGTCTTCGATATTGGCGTCACCCACCCGGCCGGTGGTGAACATCTCGGCCGCCGCGCCGGCAGCGGTGCAAATCGTGCGTTCGAGCCGGCACGCGCCCATGCGATTGAAAAACCGCTCGCCCATGCCGAGAAAGCCGAGAAAGCCGAGGGTGCCGGAATAGGAAAACGGCAGCACCGCCTCCGGCCCGTCTTCGGCGATGATGCGCTTCAGGCGCGTGGCGATCTCGTCCAGCGCCTCGTCCCAGCCGATGCGCTGCCACTTGGCGCCCGGGCCTTTGGCCCCCACGCGGCGATGCGGATAGAGTACGCGCCGGTCGTTGTAGACCAGATCGAGGTAGTTGTTGACCTTGTTGCACAGGTAGCCGCGGGTGACCGGATGGGTGGGATCGCCCTTGACCTCGATCGCCCGGCCGGAGCGCGTGTCAACGGTCACGCGCATCGAGCACGCGTCCGGACAATCGTGCGGGCAGGACACGTGCACGGTCTTCAGATGCAGGGCGTCACGGATTTGGGGCGCTGGTTCCATCGTCGTTGTCACCATTGGAAAGCGGGAGTGCATATTCTACTCCCACGGCCACCCGAGCGGCGCGTCACAAGGTCTGTAAACAAAAGCCTCGTCGGCGTGAGACCATAATCATCCCGGATGCCGAAAAGATCCGCTGCCCGGCCAACAATCACCGCACGGCGTTCAGCACCGGTGCGTGAGAACAGAGTTCGAATCAACCCGCATGACCCGGTTGCGAGTGCGCTCATCCAGACTGCACTGCTCTCCGGGCCGCACGGGTAGCGAAACGGAGAATCACGATGGAATCAACCGCCCCGACCACACCCGCTTTGCATCACCGGCTGCGGCTATTCGTCAACCGCGGCGGAGAACTGTTCGGCCTGCTGGGAATTCGCTTGCTGCTCGCCTGGGAATATGGCGAAGCCGGTCTGACAAAATTTCGCGGGAACAACTGGTTCGGCCACGTTCAAAGCGACTTTCCCTTGCCGTTCAGCGTGTTGCCGGTCGAGTTGAACTGGCTGCTGGCGACGTGGAGCGAGCTGCTCGGCGCTGTCGCCCTCGCCCTCGGCTTCGCTACCCGCTTTTTCGGCATCTCGCTGTTTATCCTGACGGCCGTCGCCTGGGCCAGCGTGCATGCCGGCAATGGCTACAACGTCTGCTACAACGGCTTCAAACTGCCGTTGATGTATCTGGTCATGCTGGTGCCGCTGATCCTGAGCGGGCCGGGCAAACTCAGCCTCGATGACTGGTGGCTGCGACGCAGCGCCCCGAAGGCCTGAATGCAACGCCGGGCGCAGCACCGCACCGTCGCGTAAAGCCAGATACGGCTACAGGCTGATTAACAGGATCTCGAACTCGCCAAGGTCCAGCTTGCCGTTGCGATCGACGTCCGCACGATCGAAACCGCGCAGCATTGCGGGATCCTCGGCGCGCAATTCCGGGCGGCTCAGATAGCCGTCGCGGTTCGCATCTGCCTTGACCAGCATGGGTCGCACTTCTTCGCGCGTGTAAAAACCGGCACTCGCCGGCTGGGCCATCGCCAACCCGGCCAAAGCCGCGATCAGTGGCAGGATATGAAACCGCATTGCGCGTGCTGAAAAAGACATATCGGACAGACCTCCCGTTGATTGAACATGCCCTGTGACCACTAACGCGCGGAACGGGTTCCGGCTGACACGCGATTACGCCCATTCGAAGATCTGCCCGTCGCAGTATCATCGAACTTTGACGCCCGGCCGGGTTCAGAAAGGCATCCGCAGGCATGGCAAGGATACACCGTCGCACCCGTATGACACCGGGCTGCGCAGCCCCGGCCGCGGTGCCACCGGCGAAACACAGGAGACAATGAATATGGAAATCAAGGGACTGCATCATCACGCGGTACGTTGCCGCGACTCGGGCGAAACCCGCAAGTTCTATGAGGACTTTCTCGGCCTGCCTCTGGTCGGCGCACTGGAGATCAACGAGACCAAAAGCGGACGCGCGACGCGGACGCTGCACACCTTTTATCAAATGGCCGACGGATCGCACCTCGCCTTCTTCGAATCACCCGACATGCCGTTCGAATTCAAGGACCAGCACGACTTCGACCTGCACACCGCGCTCGAAGTCGACGAAAAAACCATGCACGCCATGCTGAAAAAAGGCAAGGACGCCGGCATGGAGACGCGCGGCGTCAGCGATCACGGTTTCATTCACTCGATCTATTTTCGTGATCCGAACGGCTATGTCGTCGAACTCACCTGCAAGCAACCGGGGCACGACGAAGCGATGAACCCGAAGACCAACGGCGCGCGCGACATTCTGGATCGCTGGCAGGCCGCCAAGGCCTGAGAAAAAAACCCGCTGCGGATCGCCTACCCGCCGGTCTTGCCGCGGCTGGCAGATTGGCCACCGGGCGCTTTCGTATCGATCAGCGGCTTCACGTTTGCGGGAAATTCAAGCCGTTTGCGGCCGGGCTCGACTTCCCCGAGCGGCGCAACCTCGCGCATGGTGTTCAGGCTGCGCACCGTCAGAGTCTGATAGGTCCGGGTAACCTCCACCTTCCACTGCATTTCCTCCTCGCTCAGCGGTCGAATCACCTTGGCCGGCACGCCCGCGACCAGCACCCTGGCGGGCACCTCCATGCCGGCCTTCACGAAAGCGCTGGCGGCGACAATCGCGGACTCGCCAACCCGGGCGTTATCCATCACAACGGCGTTCATGCCGATCAGGGCGTTGCGCCCGATGTGACAACCGTGCAGCACCGCGCCGTGGCCGATATGCCCGTCGCGCTCGACCACCGTGTCGGTACCGGGAAAACCATGCATCACGCAGGTATCCTGGAAATTCGAACCTTCCTCCAGAACCAGCCTGCCAAAATCGCCGCGCAGGCTGCACACCGGCCCGATATAGCAACGGGCACCGACGATGACATCGCCGATCAGCACCGCGCTCGGATGCACGAAGGCGGTGGCATCCACCACCGGGCGAAGTCCGTCAATTTCGTAGCATGGCATCTGATCGTCCGGGGTTCACTGGGTTGGTCAGGCACGACCGGCACGGCATGGGAGCCTTCGCGCGATCGAGTGTCGATTATAGTATTCGCATCGATGCCCTCGCCTTGCGGGGCTGAGTACAACTCAACACAACAGAAGCGGACGCCTTCATGAACGATGATTTCGAGCAGATCCGGCTGGACATCGCCGGCGCGGTTGCCACGGTGACCCTGAACCGGCCGGAGCGGCTGAACAGCTTCACGGCGCAGATGCATGCCGAACTGCGCCGCGCGCTCGCGACGATTCGTGACGACGATGCGATTCGCGTCATGGTGCTGACCGGCGCAGGCCGGGCGTTTTGCGCCGGACAGGATCTTGGCGAGCGCAAGCGCAGCAGCGGCGAAAAACCGGATCTCGGCGCCTCGCTGGAGGCCAACTACCACCCGCTGGTGCTGGGGTTGCGTTCGCTCGAAAAACCGGTGATCGGCGCCATCAACGGCGTTGCCGCCGGCGCCGGGGCCAGCATCGCGCTTGCGTGCGACCTCGTCATCGCTGCCGAATCGGCGCGCTTCATCCAGGCGTTCAGCAAACTCGGGCTCGTGCCCGATGCCGGCGGGACCTTCTTCCTCACCCGCAGCGTGGGGGCGCCGCGCGCCATGGGCCTGGCCTTGCTGGGCGAGCCGCTGCCCGCCCGGCAGGCACAGGAATGGGGGCTGATCTGGCGTTGCGTGGAAGACGACGCGCTGATACCGGCGGTTGCAGAACTCGGTGCGAAACTCGCCAGCGGGCCGACCCGGGGTTACGCGCGGACCAAACAGGCAATCTACGCCGCCGAGCAACAGGCCCTCGAACAGCAGCTCGCCACCGAATCGGCATTTCAGCGCGAACTCGGGCGCACCGATGACTACGCCGAAGGCGTTGCGGCGTTCACGCGAAAAGCGCCAGCCGCGATTCACCGACGGTAACGAACGACGCCGGCCCATGCGGGCGCACCAAGGCAGCCAGGCCATGCGCGCCCTGTATACGCCGGGCGCAACCAAACACCGCGATCGGGGTCACACCTTGCACGCTGTACGCCAGTGCTTCAGACTGCGCGCTTCGTTTCATTCCGCTGCTTCCTGAAAGACTCCCATTCATGAGAACAACACATCACCTCCTCGCACTGCTCGCTTTCATGGTGGCCGTTGCACCGGCACAGGCCGAACTGACGCGCCTCGAAATCGAGAAACGCGAAATCGTCGCCGGCGGGCAGTCCTTCGGCGATGCAGGCGCCTACGAAAAACTCACTGGCCGGGCGTATTTCGAAGTCGACCCCGAGCACAAACGCAACAAGACCATCACCGACGTCAAGCGCGCGCCGGTGAACTTCAGCGGCCGCGTCGAGTTTTCCGCCGACATGGTGATTCTCAAGCCCGTGGACATGCAGAAAAGCAGCGGCATGCTGTTCTTCGAAGTCAATAACCGTGGCAACAAGATCTCTTTCGGCGGCATGCACGACACCCCGGCGAACGCCAACCGCAACGACCCGATGGCCCCGGAGGATTTCGGCAACGGATTCATCATGCGTCGCGGCCACGTCATGGCGATGGGTCGGCCTGGGGCGCGGACATTCAGCCCGGCGACAACCGGCTCACCGTCGACTTTCCGATCGCAATGGAAGACGGCAAAGCGCTGGAGAAGCTCATCCTCACCGAGTTCTCCGACCGTAATTTCGGCGGCGGGAATCCGACCTCGCTGCCGCTATCCGGCGGGGACGCTTTCAAGTCCTACCCTGCCGTCTCCAGTGACAAAGAGCAGGCACGGGCGCAGTTCTTTATGCTCGCCAGCGACTCGCCCGATCCGAGCGGCCCGGAGATCCGCGCGGCGCGCCGGTACCGGACGAAAACTGGGCCTTTGCCGATTGTCCCGACGGCTGGCCCGGTACCCCGTCTAACCGTCACATCTGCGTCAAGGGCGGGTTTCTCAATAACCGCAACTATCACCCTCTAGTCGCCACCGACTCGCCGGTGATGGGTCTGGGTTACGCCACCACGCGCGACTTCATCTCGTCTTGCGCAACAACGAAAAGGACAGCGCCGGTAACCCCAACCCGGTGCCGGGCCTGACACATGCGCTCTGCCAGGGCATTTCCTCCAGCGGCATGTACCTGCGCGACTTCACCTATCAGGGATTCAACGTTGACGAGGCAGATCGCATGGCGTGCGACGGCATGCACATTCACGTTGCCGGGGCACACAAACTGTTTCTGAACTACCGCTTCGCCCAGCCCAACCCTTATTCGCAACAGCACCGTGAACGCTACGTGCCGGATGTCAACTTCCGCGCCAGTATTCGGTGCGAGTCAATCCCTTCCTGCGGTTTCCGGATGGGCATCCTCAAACGCCCGCTGTTCGACCGGAAGATCATCCACACCGACACGTCCAACGAGTACTGGCAGATAGTTCCGCGCCTCGCTCACCGGCGCCAGCGAAGGCGCGACCATGGACTTCAGCGAATCGAGCAAAGTGCGCCGCTACCTGTTGTCGAGCTTGCAGCACGGCGGCTACAAGGGCGAGGCGCCGCATCCGCGGCATCGGCGACCGGCAGTGCGTGTATCCCTCCAACCCGGTGCACTCCGGCCCGATGCTGCGGGCGCTGGTCGTGGCACTGGAACAATGGGGTGAAAGACGACGCCGAGCCGCCGGCCATGCGCGTGCCGCGCATCGCCGACCAGACGCTGGTCGAGCCCGACGCACTGCTGCTGCCGGCCATTCCCGGTCTCGAATACAAGGGGCTGCACAACGGCTCGGGTGATCGCGACTTCGGCCCGCGCGTTCGTTTCAACCGCGGCGTCATCGACCTGCTGCTGCCCGAGGTCATCGCCAGGCACAAGGTCACCGTGCCGCAGGTCGACAACATTGGCAACGAAATCGCCGGCATACGCCACCCGTTCGTCGAAGCGCCGACGGCGACGCTGCTCGGATGGAATACCCGTACCCCCGAATTCGGCGGACCGGACCTGTGCGACCTGCTCGGCTCGACTATCTCGCTGCCGAAAACAAAGGCCGAAGCGGAAGCCAGCAACGACCCGCGCCCCTCGCTCGAGGAACTCTACGGCAATCACGCCGGTTACGTGGCCAAGGTTGCCGAAGCCGCGAAGAAACTGCAGGAAGACAAACTGTTACTGCCGGAAGATGTCGAAGACAGAATTGCCGAGGCCAAGCGTCTACGTACTCGAGCAACAACCACCGGCCAGTGCGTGTCCAGGGGGCTCGATCCGGCATAGGGCGGAGCAGTTGCCTGCAGACGCAGTCTGTAGGTGCGACCCCGACGCAGGCGACATGCGTCGGGAATATCCGCAGTCTCAATGCGCGTCTGCGCTGTCGCATCCCCATGACTGGGGCTCCTGCTCCTGCTCTCCACGCACACGCCCCTGCTGCTGCGGTTGAGCACGCGGGTGTAGATCATGGTGGTACTGACGTCGGCGTGGCCGAGCAATTCCTGCACCGTCCTGATGTCGTAGCCGGACTGCAACAAATGGGTCGCGAAAGAGTGGCGTAACACATGCGCGCTGAACAGGCTCTGCCGATTCCTGCCCGGCGCCTTGCCTCCTTCAGCGCGCGAGCCAGCACTGAATCATCGAGGTGATGGCGCCTGATCACACCGTCATCCGGGTTGGCCCAGCGCTTCGTGGACGGGAACACATACTGCCAACCCGACTCGAATCCGGCCCGCAAATACCGCGCGCCAAAGCGTAAGGCAGGTGCGTCTCGCCATATCCCTGCGGGATCGAAATCGTGCAGTTTCTTCGCGTGACCGAGTTGTTGCTGCATCGGCTGTACCGTACTCTCTGGGGAACATCGTTACCCGGTCCTTACGCCCCTTGCCATCGCGCACCAGGATTTGCCGGTAGGCAAAGTCCACATCCTTCACGCGCAAACGCAGACACTCCATCAGCCGCAAGCCCGCACCGTAAAGAAGGCTCGCCATTAACCAGTGCTGGCCCTGCAACTGCTCCAGTAATGACGTCGTCGCCTGTGTCGACAGCACCACCGGCAAGCGCACCGGACGTTTTGCACGAACCAGATCGTCAAACCACCCCAACTCCAGGCCCAGTACTTGTCGGTACAGAAACAGCAGTGCCGCAAGCGCTTGACAACACGCGAAGCTTGTTGCGGTGCAGGCTGCGAACTTTCGCGAAGCGAAAGTTAAGCGAAGTGGCGCAGTTACCGCGTGGCTGCCGCCACATTGCGTTCCGTGGCGAGATAGCTGAGAAACGCGCTGACCTCCGACGCACCAAGCGTTGCCGGGTGGCGTTTCCCGCTCCAATATAAAAACTTCTTTATCCACCCGACATATGCCTCCTCAGTCCGGCGGCTGTAATGCAGGCGTCGAATGGCCTGGTGCACCTGCTCAAGCAAGCGT